>NZ_JAHXYV010000004.1:0-292262 GCF_019969775.1 Stenotrophomonas sp. OVS01A
AATGATTCTGGCAACGTATCGCTTGCTTTAAAACAATTAATAGTTGCTTGATCAAACGTCTGCAAGATGGACAATCATCCTTCCTGCAGGCGCCTTCACAAGATACCTGCGCATACTTTCAAAGATCCTGGGAAGTGGCCTCAGCGCCGTTCCCGTGTGCTGCGAAGTTTCCTTCGTAGCGAGCCGCCCATTATAGCCGGCTTTTCCGCTTCGTCAACACCTTTTTTCAAGGCCGTCTCACCGAAGTGGACGTTGTTGCCGATGCTGCTTCGTCGTTGGGCCCGAGGGCCTTTCGTCGTTGCGAGCCGCCTATTATGCCGGACTTTTCGAGTCCGTCAACACCTTCGTTCGATGATCTCGTCCGGCGGTGGTGGCGTTGCTCTTCGCGTTGCCGGCTTCCGAAGAAGTCGCCGCGCTGCAGCAAGGGAGCGAATTCTAGAGATCCTGCAGAATTCGTCAACACATTTTTTTCAGGAGCATGACAACGCATCGGCTGCTGCATGCACAACGGGCGTGCAACGATCACGGCGGCGTTGCCCGCGCGTTGCGCGGTCAACGCCGCAGGCGCTATCTATAGTGGGATGCATACAGGAAGGAAGACGATGGACACGACGGTACGACAGGGATGGTGGCGCGATCTTTCGATGCCGGCGATCGTCGCCGGCTTCATCACCGTGCTGGTCGGCTTCGCCAGCTCGGCGGTGATCGTGTTCCAGGCCGCGCAGGCCGTGGGTGCCGACCAGGCCCACATCGCCTCGTGGATGTGGGCGCTGGGGCTGGGCATGGGCGTGACCTGCATCGGCCTGTCACTGCGCTACCGGGTGCCGGTGGTCACCGCATGGTCGACGCCTGGGGCGGCGATGCTGGTCGTCGGTGCGGGTGGCGCCTCTCTGCCCGAGGCCACCGGTGCGTTCCTGCTTGCGGCAGTGCTGGGCATGCTCGCCGGCTTCTCGGGAGTGTTCGCCCGGCTGATGAAACGCGTGCCCATGGCCCTGGCCGCCGGCATGCTGGCCGGTGTACTGCTGCGCTTCGGGCTGGACGTGTTCGTGGCGATGAACACCCAGCGCGTGCTGGCATTGGCCATGTTCGCTACGTGGCTGCTGGGCCGCCGCCTGTTCCCCCGCTATGCGGTGATCGCCACCCTGCTGGTCGGCATCGCCATCGCTGCCAGCCAGGGGCTGCTGCATGCACAGCAGGTGCACCTGCAACTGGCGGCACCGCAATGGGTCACTCCCTCGCTGTCGTGGACGGCGATGGTCGGCATCGCCCTGCCCCTGTTCGTGGTCACCATGGCGTCGCAGAACATTCCCGGTGTGGCGGTGATGCGCGCCTCCGGCTACGACGCGCCGGTGTCACCGGTGATCGGCTGGATCGGCGTGGTCAACACGCTGCTGGCGCCCTTCGGTGCCTACGCATTGAACCTGGCCGCCATCACCGCGGCGATCTGCATGGGCCGTGATGCCCACGAAGACCCGGCACGGCGCTACACGGCGGCGATGGCGGCCGGCGCCTTCTATATCGTCATCGGCCTGTTCGGGGCCACTGTAGCGGCCCTGTTCGCTGCCTTTCCCAAGGAACTGGTGGCCTGTGTGGCCGGCATCGCCCTGTTCGGCACCATCGGCAACAGCCTGGCCAGCGCATTGGCAGTGGAGCGCGACCGCGAGGCCGCGCTGGTCACTTTCCTGGTGACCGCCTCGGGCATGACGCTGGCCGGTGTCGGTTCTGCGTTCTGGGGCCTGGTCGCCGGAACGATCTGCCTGTGGGTGCTGCGGCCGCGTTCGCCGGCTCAGTGATAGGTCTGCAGGAGGCCCTGGGTGATGTAACGCAGCGCGTAGATCAGGCCCAGGCAGACCACCACGGCCGAGGCGCGGGTGCCACCACGGCGAAGCAGCTCGGCGCGGATGCGGTTCGGCTGGCCGGCGTGGGTCGCCTGCACCCTCGCCAGCAGACGGCTGCAATGGCGCAGGTACAGGGCGTTGGCGAAGATGGCCAGGGCGATACGCGGGAGCAGCATGCCAAAGGCGATCTGCGGTATGCCCGCGTCGGCCAGCAGCATCAGGATCGGCAGCAGCGTGGTGACCAGGTAGAAGCCGATGGCGGCCAGGTACATCCGGCGATGCACCATCCACAGGGTGCCGAACAGGAAGGCGGGCCAGTTCCAGCGGCGCGGAGGCTTCGGCAGTGCACTGTCCACATGCCAGAAACGTCGGTAGGCGGCGGCATTGGGCCCGACCACCAGCGTCAGGTAGTCGGCATCTTCCAGTGCAGTGCCTACATCGGCGTCAGCGCCGGGCGCCAGATAGGGGTTCTCGCTACCGGGCGAGGTCTGCGGATCGAGGGTGCTCATGCTGGCCATCCGTGCCAAAGGGGAAGCCCGCTATAGCGGCGCGCTGGACAGGATCTGAAGCAGAACATGACGCCCGCCCGGTGCCACGGTGACCACATCGGGCCCGGCGTTGGCCGCTTCCAGGCAGACATAGTCGCGCCAGCCGTCACCGACATCGGCCATCCTGGCGGCACCTTCGGCGCCAGGGTTCCATGCCACCAGCGAGCGGCTGCCTTCGGTACGGAGGTCGATGCGGCGCTTGAGCACCGGGTCGCGCAGCACATAGTGTCCGCCGGCCTGGGTGTAGATGCGGTCGCTGCGGCCCGGGTCACGCGGATCGCGCAGCGACCAGGGGCCCTGCTGGCGGCGCGGCTGGGCGTAGTTCTCGAACTTGTCGAGGTAGTCCAGGCCGTCGACGCCGTCGACATCGACCTTGCTGGCGTCACCGACACGGAAGTAGTTGTGCAGCGCCTGGGTGATGGTGGCTGGAGCCTTGCCGGTGTTCTCGGTGACCAGCTGCTGGCGCAGTTCACGGCCGACACGGACGGTCATGGTCAGGCGCAGGCCGAGGTTGTCCAACGCCGGCGGGGCCAGGGTCAGCTCGATGCTGCCATCGTCGAGCCGGCGCGCCTGCTGCAGTTCCCAGGGCAAGGTGCGCACGAAACCGTGGGCGGGCACGTCGTCGCCCTGCCCCTGGCGGCCGAAGTAGGGCCAGCACACCGGGCTGCCGCCACGGATCGGCGTGGGCAGCGCGGCACGCTTGGGCGAGAGCCACATCAGATCGGGCTGGCCCTTGGGCACGAACGAGAGGAGTTGGCCGCCGAACACGCTGATCGCGGCGGTGGCCTGGGGAGTTTCCACCAGCCAGGCGTCGAGTCCCTGGAACTGGCCACTGCTGACACCCTGGATCTGTTGCACGCTGGATCGACTCCGGATGGCCGGCGACTGCACGGCACTGTAGTTGTTGGGAAGGCTGAAGCGGGTCGGCGCGGCTGGCGCCTGTGCCTGCGGTTGTGCCTGCGGTTGTGCCTGCAGCGCGCGCAGGATGCGCTGGCCGGCGCGACCGTCGGCGTCGGCCCACCCGAGCCGACGCTGCTCGACCTGGATGGCACGACGACTGGCGGTACCGATCATGCCATCGGCGGCGCCGATGTCATGGCCGCGCGCGAGCAGCAGGGTCTGCAGCTGGCGGCGCTCGTCGCGGCCAAGGCCAGGGTCATCGGTTGGCCAGGCGGTGACCAGGCCGTTGCTGCCACGCAGGCGGTCGGCCAGGGTGGCGATGGCCAGCGCATAGCTCTCGGCCGCGTTGTAACTGTAGATCGCGTCGTAATTGCGGAACACCAGCAGCGCCGGGCCTTTTGTCCCGGACGGCAGCAGCAGCGCGGCGCGGGCGTCGGCGGGCAGGCCGGACGGTGCCAGCGCGCTACCGTCCAGGCCGGTCACGCCCAGTGCGCGCCAGTCGGCCAGTGACCGGCGCTGGGTGCGTCCCGCCTGGCTGGCGTTGAAACCGGCGGGGACACGGACTTCCATGCCCCAGGGTTCGCCGGTTCGCCAGCCGGCACGCTTCAGATAGTTGGCGGTGGAAGCCAATGCATCGGGAATGCTGCCGACCAGATCGCGGCGGCCATCGCCATCACCATCGACGGCAATGCGTGCGTAAGTGCTGGGCATGAACTGGGTGTGGCCGAAGGCACCGGCCCAGGAACCGGTCAGGCCCTGCGCCTGCAGGTCGCCCTGGTCGATGAGCTTGATCAGCGCCAGCAGTTCGCCGCGGAAGAAGGGCTGCCGGCGGCCGGCACAGGACAGCGTGGCCAGCGACTGCAGCAGTGGGCGTTTGCCGAACACGCGGCCGTAGTCGCTCTCTACACCCCATACGGCGACGATGGTGACTGGATCGACGCCGTACTGCGCCGATACGCGCTGAAGCAGGTCACGGTGCTGCTGCAGCATGGCGCGACCGTCGTCCACGCGCTGGCGATCGACCAGTGCGGCCAGGTAGTCCCAGATCGGCGTGGTGAACTCCGGCTGCGCATCGAGCAGCGGCAGCACAGTAGGGTCGGGCTGCAGTCCGGCGGTGATCGCATTGAAGCGGTCAGCGGCAATGCCCTGGCTGGCAGCCGTCGCCTGCAGGCCCGCCATGCAGCGGGCGAACGCGGGATCAGCGGTTGCCGCTGCTGCCGGCGGCGCGGCCGCTGGCATGGCAAGCGCGGCGGCCAGGCCGAGCGTGGTCAGAATGGGCATGGCGTCCTCCGTGTTGCCGGTGCTGCAGCCATGGTAACGCGGAGGGAGAGCAAGGTTGGTCCAGATTGCCGGCCAGCGGCCGGTACCACCTGTGCCTAGGGTGAGGGGCGCAGGAGGCGCAGGCCATAGGCGGGATCGTCCGCGTTCCAGGATGCCGCCACCTCCAGCGCTGCCTGCTGCAGCAGGTGGCCGAAGCTGGCATCGGTGTACTTGTGGCTGTACTCCACGCGGATCGGTTCGCCAGCGCTGAAGTGGAAGGTGCGGCCGTCGAGATGCACGTCCTGCTCGCGCTGGCTGACCAGATCGGTTTCGATGCGCAGGCGCGCGGTGCTGTAACGGGCCCGGTGACGGAAGCCGTCGAGATCGAAATCGCTGCCGACCTCGCGGTTGAGACGCGCCAGCAGGTTCAGGGTGAAGGCGGCGGTGACACCGTCGGCGTCGTTGTAGGCGGCTTCGATCAGTGCCGGGTCCTTGTGCAGATCGATGCCGACCAGGGCCAGGCCGTGCTTGCCCATGGTCTGACGCATTGCGCGCAGCAGCGCGATCGCATCCTCATCGGCGAAGTTGCCCAGCGTGGAGCCCGGGAAGAACAGCAGCCGGCGCGCGGCAGGCCGCTCTGGCGCGGGGACCTGCACAGGGCGGGTGAAGTCGGCACACACCGGCAGCATTTCCACGTCCGGCAGCGCCGGGGCCAGATGGTCGATGCTGGACAGCAACGCCGCGCGCGAGATCTCGATGGGTGTGTAGGCCACCGGGTCCTGCAGGGCAGCCAGCAGGCGCGCGGTCTTGCGGCCGCTGCCGCTGCCCAGTTCGACCACATGCACGCGCGGCCCCACCGCCTGCGCGATCTCCGGCAACACCCGGTCCAGCAGGGCCAGCTCGGTGCGTGTGGGGTAGTACTCGCGGGTGTGGGTGATCTGCTCGAACAAGCGCGAGCCGCGTGCGTCGTAGAAGTACTTGGAAGGCAGCTGCCGTGAGGCGTGCGACAACCCCGCCACGGCGTCGGCAAGGATCTGCTGGCGGCCGGGGGTAAGGTCGGTCAGCGCCTGCAGCGCATCCTGGACGGTACTCATGAAAGATCCCTTGCCAGGCGCAGGCCTGAGAACTGCCAACGCGCCGGTGGCATGAAGAAGTTGCGGTAGCTGGCCCGTACATGGCCGCGCGGCGTGGCGCAGCTGCCACCGCGCAGGACCCACTGGCCACACATGAATTTGCCGTTGTATTCGCCGAGGTTGCCGGCGAAGGGACGGAAGCCGGGATAGGCGCCATAGGCGCTGCTGGTCCATTCCCACACGTTGCCGAACAACTGGCGCAGTCCATCGCCCTGCCCTGCCATCGGGTGCAGATGGTCGTCATCGGCGAAGTGGCCTTCGACCGGCTGCGTGGCGGCGGCCGCTTCCCATTCGAATTCGGTGGGCAGGCGGGCACCGGCCCAGCGGGCGCAGGCATCGGCTTCGTAGTAGCTGAGGTGACAGACCGGCGCATGCGGATCGAGCTCGCGCCAGCCGCCGAGGGTGAACTCGCGCAGCAGGTCGTCATCCCAGTACAGCGGATGCTGCCACTGCTCGGCCTCGCGCAGCGCCCAGCCTTCGCTCAGCCACCAGCGCGGATCGCGGTAGCCGCCAGCGTCGATGAAGGCGCGGTACTCGGCGTTGCTGAGCGGGCGTTCGGCGATGGCATGCGCGGGAAGCAGCACGCGATGCACGGGCGATTCATTGTCATAGGCGAAGGCCGTGTACTGCGGCCAGGCGGACGCACCGATGCTGACGATGCGTTCGCCCTGTTCGACCCAACCCTGCGTGCCGAGGGCGCTGACGGCGATGGGCAGGTCTTCGCGGTACGGCGGCTGCAGCGGATTGCACCAGAAGGCGTGCTTGATGTCGGTGAGCAGCAGTTCCTGGTGCTGTTGTTCGTGCTGCAACCCGAGCTGCAGGTGCTGCAGGGCGTCGCTGCCGAGATCGCCATCGCGCAGTCCTGCCAGCACCTGCTCATCCACATGCTGGCGGTAGGCGTGGACCTGCTGCAGCGAGGGCCGCGACAGCAACCCGCGCTGAGGCCGTGCGTGGGCGGGGCCGAGACTCTTGTAGTAACTGTTGAACAGATAGTCCCAGGCCGGATCCCAGGGTGTGTAGCCGGGCTGGCTGGCCAGCACGAAGCGTTCGAAGAACCAGGTGGTGTGGGCCAGGTGCCACTTGGCCGGGCTGGCATCGGCCATGCTCTGCAGCAGGGCGTCTTCCGGGCTGAGGGGTGCGGCCAGCTGCACGCTGCGCCCCCGCACATGGGTGAAGTGGCGGGCGAGGTCACGCTGCGGGGCAGCGACGGCGGCGGGTACGCTGTCCATGCGACCAGCTTCGACCGCGGCCGGTGAGCGCAATGTCATGGCCCGGTGCCGCGGTGTTCACATCAGGGCGCGCGCATTCAAGAAGGGCACCGTTGCGCCGCTAACGGCAGTGCTGCGGCCGCGTCGTGACCGCGCTGGAATTCCGTGTGTCCCATCATCCGCTTCGACAGCCTGTGCACTATCTGTTCGTGCTGCCCGCCGTGCTGGTCGCGCTGGTGCTGTGGGTGAGCCTGGAAAGCGATGATGTCGGCCGCGCCGGGCAGCGCATCCTGCCGTGGTTGCTGGCCTGCCTGGGTGCAGGGCTGGCGCTGCTGTACAACCAGGTGCGCACGCTGTGCCTGTTGCTGCTGGTGGCGCTGGCCTTCGCGGTGCTGCACCAGGACCTTGGGCACTACCTGCGCGAGGGCCGGGTGACGGCGTTGACGCCACTGCGCTTCCACGCGATCTCGACCTGGCTGCCGTTGCTGTTCGCCGTCCATGCGTTGTGGCCCGAACGTGGCCGCCGCCGCCAGGACCTGCTGCTGAGGGCCACGACCAGTGGTGTTGCGGTGGCGATCTTCATCCTGCTTGCCGTACAGCAGCCGCAGGGCATGCACGACCTGCTGTCGAACCGGCACTTCCCCTGGATACCGAGCGACTGGAACGCGCTGGCGCAGCTGCCTGCCGTGCTGTTCCTGCTGGCCACCGCTGCGCTGGGATGGCAGGCGTGGCGCCAGCCGCGGCCGCTGCATACGGCGATGCTGCTGGCCCTGCTGTGCCTGTGGTGGATGCTGCCGCGGATCTTCCTGCAGCCGGCACTGCTACCGGCGCTGAGCGTAGCGGCGCTGCTGCTGATGCTGGGCGCGACCCTGCAGGAGTCCTTCCACATGGCCTTCGGCGACGAGCTGACCGGCCTGCCCGGTCGCCGTGCGTTCAACGAGACCCTCAAGCGCGCCACCGGCACTTACAGCATCGCGATGATCGACGTGGATCATTTCAAGAAATTCAATGACACCCACGGCCACGACACCGGCGATGACGTGCTGAAACTGGTGGCCTCACGGCTGTCGCGGGTGGGCGACGGCGGCCGTGCGTTCCGTTATGGCGGCGAGGAATTCGCCGTGGTTTTCCTCGACCGCCCGGCATCGGCCTGCGTGGACGCGGTGGAGGCGCTGCGACAGGGCATCGAGCAGAGCCGCATGCAACTGCGCGACCGCAGCACGCGCACCCGCGACGATACGCTCGGCCAGCAGCAGCGCGGGCGCGGCGGTGGCGGTGCGGTGGTGCAGGTAACCGTCAGCATCGGCCTGGCCGACAGCCGGGTCGATCGGCGCCCTGCCGGGGTGGTCAAAGCGGCCGACCAGGCGCTGTATGCGGCCAAGGAGGAAGGCCGCAACCGCGTGTGCGCGCATGGCGGCCAGCGCGTGCTGGCCGTGCGCGGCAGCCAGGCTCAGACGGCGTCGAGGTAGTACCAGCGACCCTCGACCCGCAGGAAGCGGCTGTGCTCGGTCATTTTCACCGCGCTGCCGCCACCGACGCGGTAACGGGCGGTGAAGCGGACCTCGGCGCTGTCGCTGCCGGTCACCTGGTGGTCCTGCACGGTCAGGCCCAGCCATTGGGTGCGCTGGCCGGGGGCATCATCGAGCGACAGTTCTGCCGGACGGGTGTCCGGGTGCCAGGTGGCACGCAGGTAGTCCGGCAGGTGGCGCACATAGGCGCTGTAACGCGAGCGCATCAGGCGCTCGGCATCCGGCGCGGCGTCGCCGGCATGGAAGCGACCGCAGCAGGCAGCGTAGTCGGCGGCCAGGCCACAGGGACAGGGATCGGGGGCGGTTCGGCTCATGCGGGTATTGTCGCGTGGGCGGCGGCAATGTGACAGGCGTATGCTGTCGCGCCCCCACTTCGATCGATCGCCGTGCTGGAACTGATTCCTCCTGAGTTGTGGTGGCTGGTGGTGATCGCCTTCATTGCCGGCCTGGTCGATGCGGCCGTGGGCGGCGGCGGACTGGTGCAGCTGCCCGGCCTGTTCACGGTACTGCCGCAGCAGACCCCGGCGATGCTGTTTGGCACCAACAAGTTCAGCTCGATGTTCGGCACCGGCGCAGCGGCATGGCGCTATGCGCGCAACGTGCGCTTCCCGTGGAAGCCGGTGCTGTTCGCCGCCGGTACGGCCTTCGTGTTCTCCTTCCTTGGCGCTACGGCGGTCAGCCTGTTGCCCAAGGACGCAGTGCGGCCACTGGTGCTGGTGCTGCTGGTGGCGATGCTGGCCTACACGCTATGGAAGAAGGACTTCGGCGCGCTGCACCGGCCGCAGGACATCGGCCGACGCGAGCTGGTGATCGCGCTGGCGATCGGTGCGGCGATCGGCTTCTACGATGGCTTCTTCGGGCCCGGCACCGGCAGCTTCCTGATCTTCCTGTTCGTGCGCTTCTTCGGGCTGGACTTCCTGCGTGCGTCGGCTGCGTCGAAGGTGGTGAACCTGGCGACGAACGTGGCAGCGATCTCGTTCTTCGTACCGACCGGCAACATCCTGTGGCTGTTCGCGCTGCCGATGGCGGCGGCCAATATCATCGGTTCGGTGGTGGGCACGCGGTTGGCGCTGAAGGGCGGCACGCCGTTCATCCGCAAACTGTTCGTGGGCCTGGTGGTGGTGCTGATCGCGCGGATGGCGTGGGATACGTTCCGCAGTGCGTGAATGCGGTTGCCGGCCAGCGGCCGGCACTACCACTATCGGGGTTCATGACCCGGTAGGTGCCAACCTTGGTTGGCACGGCGTTTCCAGAGCGGTCAGGCTTCGGCTTCTTCCGGTTCGTCGGCCTGCTGGCGGCTGCGCTCCGGCAGCTTCAGGCGCTTGCCTTCTTCGTCGTACTCGATGAGCAGCACGCCCGAATCGTGGCGGCCACTGATCTCGACGAAGCAGGCGCCACCGATGAACGGTTCCAGCGTCATCACCGATTTCAGCGGGGTGGCCACCACCATCTGGAAACCGAAGTTGTCGAAGATGTTCATCGCCAGCGCGGTGAACTCGTTGTCGGCCTTGTCGAAGGCTTCGTCGAGCACGACTGCGGCGTAGCTGGGCAGCTGGCTGTCGGCGCCGCCGAGCTGGTAGCGCAGCGCCGCCGCCAGGCAGGTGGTGGCCAGCTTCTGCCGCTGGCCACCGGATTTGCCGGCGCCGCTGCGGTAGATCTCGACCTGCTGGCGCGTTTCCACATCCAGCTCCACGCCGATGAACTCCACGTGCAGGCGTACGTCCAGCACCACTTCGCGCCAGCGCTTGTCTTCGCCTTCCTGCGAGCCGAGGCGGTTGACCAGCTGGCGCAGGACGGTGAACTGCGTTTCCGCCAGGTCGCGCTGCTCGGTCTGCTGCTGCGACAACACCTCGCGCAGCTGCTGGTGGAACTCCTGCACTTCCGGCAGGCGCCGGTCGTTCAGCTCGATGGTCAGCAGGGTGCCACGGTTGAAGGGCACCTGCTCCAGGCTGGCGTTGACTTCGTCCAGGCGCTGGCCGATCGACTTGCGGGCCTCGGCGCTGTGACGCTGCAGCGCGAGCAGGTTGTTCTTGCTCTGGTTCTGCAGCAGGTCGAAGAAGCGTTCTTCGTGCTGCGGCAGGCCATCGCGTTCAAGGCGTTCGAGGCGAGCGAGGAAATCCTCGGCCGAGGCCACCGACACGGTGAAGTCGCCCGATTCTTCCGGCCACTGCTGGATGAAGCGGCGGAAGCAGCCCAGCAGCAGGTTCTCGATGCGGTTGACGTCCTGCTGCGAAGACGAGAGCTGTTCGTTCAGCGCGTTGCTGACCTGGCGCATGTGCGCTTCCAGCGTTTCCAGGCTGAGCGGGCCCTGCTCCTGCAGGCGCTCGGCCAAGCCGGCTTCCTGGTCTTCGGCCAGCGCTGGCAGGACCAGTGCACGGCTCTGCTGGCGGGCACGGTCCAGGCGGTCGCGTTCGCGCACCAGCTGGCCGCGCTCGACGCGGGTGTCTTCGTAAGTGCGGCGGGCCTGCTCGATATCGGCGCGGGTGGCGTCGATCTGCTGGGCGATCCTGGCCAGGTCGGCATTGCCTTCGCGCAGGGCGTGCAGGCTGGCCTCGATGTCGGCCAGGCGCTGCTGCGGCGCGGCGACGTCGATTTCGTTCCAGCTGATGCCCACCAGCTGATGGCAGGCCAGGCGACGTTCGTTGTCGCGGTCACGCTGGCTGCGCAGGCGCGCGATGTCGGTATCGCAGCTGGCGATACGGGCGGCCAGCTCCTGGGCTTCCTTCTCGAAGACGGCCAGCTTGTCGCGGTTGCTGAAGCCCAGCAGCCAGCGGCGGCGATCATTGACCGCACTGCGGTCGTCCTTCTCGAAGCGATCGCCCGGATGCTTGACCTGGCCTTCGCGGGTGATGCCGCGGTCGACGTTGCGCAGCTGCTTGGCGTCCACGCATTCGTAGTCGAAGCGCTTGCCCAGCTCGCGGCGCAGCCAGCTTTCGAACACGTGATCGCGCAGTTCCAGCTTGTGCAGCAGCGACTTGGCGGACGGTTCGCGGGCGAACGCATCATCGTTGCGACGCACGCGGTAGTAGGTGAAGCGCATCCCCAGGTGGGTGCGGTTCACCCATTCGGCGACGTCGTTGTAATGCTTGTCGTCGACCAGCAGCGACTGCGCGAAGCCGCCGAGCACACGCTCGATCGCGCCCTGCCAGCTCTGCTCTTCCGAGCGGACCTGGATCAGCTCGCCGACGAACGGCAGGGCGGCTTCGGAGATGCCGGTTTCTTCGGCCAGGCGTGCGCGCAGCTTCTGCATCGGCGCAGGAATGCTGGAGGGTGTGCGCTGCATCGCCTCCAGTTCGCCGCGCACTTCGGAGAAGCGCCGCTCGTCGTCGCGCTTGCCGCCCAACCGTTCGCTGATGGCGTCGTCCAGGGCGCTCGACGCACGCTGACGGTCTTCCAGTTCGGACTGCGCCTGCTCGACCAGCTCGGCGAAGCCATGTGCATCCTCGGGCAGCGCGGCCTGCAGCTTCTGTGCGGCGTCACGCGCCTGCGCCTGCTTGGCCAGGCGGCGATCACGTTCGGCTTCGGCGCGGCCCTGCTCGCGTTCCAGTTCCTCGATGCGCTCACCACCCTGCTGGCGGCGCTGCAGTTCCAGCTCGGCCAGTCGTTCGGTGTGGTTGTCCAGCGCCGCGCGACGCTGCGCTTCTTCGCCCAGCAGGCCACGATCGCGCGTGTCCATCTCGCGCAGGCGTGCTTCGATCAGCAACTGGCGGCGGCTTTCGCGGAAGCTGTCGATGCCGAGCTTGAGCGCTTCGTCGTCGCCGCGACGGCGACTCATCGCCTGCAGGTCACTGTAATGTTCGCGCGCCGGCTGCAGGGTTTCGACCTGGCGCCGCGCGGTGACCACGGCCTGGTGCGCGCCATCGAGTTCGGCGAAATCGCTGACCAGTCGTTCGGCAGCGTCGAAGGTCTTCGGCGTGTCGAGCATGAAGTCGCGCAGGAAGACGTTCAGGTCACCCAGGTTCTTCGCCGACTGCGTCTTGTGCAGCAGCCGCAGCGCCATCTCGTTGTCGATGCCGAGCAGGTGGCGGAAGCGTTCGGCATAGCCGGAGAACGTGTCGAAGTGATGGACGTCGGCCAACTTCTGCTTGAGCTTGCGCAGGTCCAGATCGAAGCCGCCCAGATCCTTGGCGATGTCGAACGGACGCTCGGCAATCATGTAGTGCTTGCGCACGTCACCGGCGGAGGTGCTGCTGCCGGCGATCCAGAGCAGGCGTACCAGGCTGACCACGCGGCCATCGCCGGCGCGGTACTCCAGCACCAGCGCGGTCCAGGTCGCGCCCTTGCGCAGGTACTGGGTGGCGATTTCACCGGTGCCACTGTCCTGCTGGTCGGCCCACGCGCCGCGCACGTAGGACACCAGGTTGCGGTCGCGGCCGCTGCGTTCGGCTTCACGCGCTGCGGCGTTGAAGTCGACGATGGCCGGTGGCGTCAGCAGGGCGGACATGGCATCGAGCAGGGTCGACTTGCCCGAACCGGAGCGGCCGACGAACAGGAAGCCGCGCTCGGCGATCGGCACTTCGGTCAGGCCGTTGAAGGTGCCCCAGTTGTGCACCTGCAGGCGGCGCATGCGGAACTGCTGCAGGCGCGGGTCCGGCAGGCCTTCGTTGAACAGGGCGGGAGTGTGCTTGGAAATGGCCATGCGGTGCTCGGGTCTCTCAGGCTTCAGCGGCCGGGGTTTCGCGCAGCTGGCGGTAAACCGCCGACAGCTGGGATACGTCTTCGGCGGAGAACAGCAGCTTCAACGCCGGCGAGACTTCGTGGCGATCTTCCTGGCCGCCGAGGCGGGTCAGGATGTGGTTGTCCTTCATCTTCTGCACCGCCGAGGCGACACGGCGGTTGAAGCCGGCGCGGTCGGTGGACAGGTTCTTTTCGTAGATGGCCAGTGCTTCGGCCATTTCAGCATCGGCGACCACGGCGCGGTTGCCACGCGCATCGGCTTCGCCCAGCTGCTGGCGCAGGTACAGCAGCAGCACCGAATCGATGAAGGTCAGCGGCGAGGTGCGCAGCAGTACCGGTGCATCGACATCTTCGGTGTCGGCCTGGCGGGTGAACGCCACGCCACTGTCACGGTCGAGCACCAGTTCCAGGAACAGGTCCGACAGCGCCGAACGGATACCGGCTTCGCTGCGGATCAGTGCCGGCCACAGCTTGGCGTGACGCAGCTGGTCGATGCTGGGGCCGATCAGCAGCTGGCACAGCGCGCGGCGCGCATCCAGCGGCAGGCGGCCGGTATCGCCCATGTAGTAGACGTCGTTGCCGCGCCGGGGCTGGGCCACGGTCGCCACCGGCTCGGCCTGGTAAGCGTCTTCGGCCAGGTCGGCATGCGGTGCGTCGATGGGGTCTTCATGCCAGCTCATGGCGTCTCTCCTGGGTAAACCAAACCAGCGGGATGCGGGCACGACGGATCTGTCCGTCGCCACCTCGCCATTCGGCAAGCTCCTGTTCGCCGGCGATCACGCTGCCAAAGCGCGTGCCCAGCGAGAGGTAGCCGATGACACTGCCCAGCCCCTGCGGCGCTTCGCGCTGCGACAGGGCCTGGGCAATGCTGAGTTTCGGCTGCCTGTCGAGCAGGTCGTGCAGGTCGCGGCGCAGGGTGCGGAAATCGATTTCCGACGACGCCACCAGATCGCCCACGCTTTCCAGGCTGATGCTGGCCGCATCGTTGTATTCGACGTTGCCATCGACCTGCGCGCTGCGCGGGTCGTGCAGCTTCCACTGCGACCACGAACGCAGGCGGCTGGTGGTCAGCTGCAGGTCGCGGCCAATGGCGCGCTGCGCCGGGAAGTCATCGCGCAGTGCCAGTGCTTCGGACTGAGCCTGCTTCAACAGCTGGTTGAGGCGGCGCTGTTCCAGGTAGCCACGGCTCTGCACGAAACCACGCAGGCTGCGCGCGAAGTTCTGCAGCACGTCATGCACCTGGCCACCACGTTCGAGCATGGTGCTGGTGAAGCCGCGCAGGAAGTTGCGCTCGTTGCGATCCAGCCGCCGGGCGAAGCCACGGGCCAGCAGCGTCTCCAGCGCGGCATCGAGCTGGGCGCTCTGTTCGGCGTCGTTGAGCAGGCGCCAGAACGCTTGGAAACTACGGCCCGCGTCGCTCTCGCCGATCACGTCCACGCCTTCGAACAGCTTGGACAACACGTCGCCGCGCTCGCCTTCGTCATCGATGATGCGTTCGCGGAAATCACGGTTGAGCTGTTCGAAGTCGTCGCGCACGCGGCGGAAGTCTTCGGTCAGCTCGTCGGCCAAGCCGATGATCTGGCGCGTACGTTCCAGCGCGCGCTTGCCGTCCAGGGCCGTCACGCGGCCAGCGCTGACACGGGCGATCTCGGCATCGATGCGATCGCGCTCGTCGCGTAGTGCGGACAGGCGTGCGTCCGGGTCGGCCTCGGTCTGCGCGGCCAGCTGCGACAGCTGCTCGATCACCAGTGCCAGACGGCTCTCGGTGGCGGCCACGCGGGCCTGCTCCATGCTGTCGGCGAAGCGGATCGCCTGCAGCGCCTGGGTCGAGAGCTCGTACTGCTCCTGGTCGGCGCCTTCAGGCAGCCGGCGTTCCAGCCAGCCCTGCGCGAGCCAATGGGCGACGTAGGCCTGCGCGGTCCGCGGCAGCTCGCGCGACAACTCGTCGCCGTTGAGCTGGTCCAGCGCACGCTGCAGGCGCTCATTGAGAACCGATGCCGGCAACGTGCGATCGCCGTCCATCAGCAGGCCCTGCAGCAGGCCGATGATTTCCGGTGCGTGGTCGGCGGCGAGCAGCTTCCATTGCGGCTGTTCGCGCAGGTGGCGATAACGGGTGATGCGTTCGCGGTGCTTCATGCAGCGAGATCGGTCGGAAGGGCGCGGCGGCCAGCGCGCGCGCAAAGACGCGGCGCAGGCACGGCGAAAGCGGCGGCCACGCGCGGCCGCCACTGGGAGGCGACGGCGCTCAGCGCTTGCCGCCCACTTCGATGAAGCGCAGGAACTCGGCGCGGGTGCGGGCATCCTCGCGGAAGCTGCCCAGCATCTTCGAGGTGACCATGCTGACGCCGCGCTTGTGGATGCCGCGGGTGGTCATGCACTCATGGGCGCCTTCGACAACGACGCCGACACCGACCGGCTGCAGCACGTCCTGGATGCACTGGGCGATCTGCGCGGTCATCTTTTCCTGCACCTGGAAGCGGCGGGCGTAGGCTTCGACCACGCGTGCCAGCTTGCTGATGCCCACCACCTTGCCGGCCGGCAGGTAGCCGACGTGCACGCGGCCGATGATCGGCGCCATGTGGTGCTCGCAGTGGCTTTCGTATTCGATGTCGCGCAGGACGATCAGTTCGTCGTAGCCGGCCACTTCCTCGAAGGTGCGTTCCATGTAGGCGCGCGGGTCGTCGCGGTAGCCGCTGAACCAGTCGCCATAGGCTTCGGCCACGCGGCGCGGGGTATCCAGCAGGCCTTCGCGGGTCGGGTCCTCACCGGCCCAACGCAGCAGGGTGCGCACGGCATCCTCGGCCTGGACCTGGGTCACTTCGCCCTGCGGGGCGGCCTTTTCGTTGTTCTTGCTCATTGCATACAGCGCCCGAACGGGGGGCGAGCATCGTACCCGACCGGGGGGTGGGTCGTCCTCTGGGGACGGTTCATCGGGGGATCCCCTGCGGCGCCTCAAGGCTGCTGGGCGAGAGGTGGAGGGGCAGGCAGGGCAGGACACGCCGCAAGTACGTCCTTGTAGGCTCGTCCACGGCATCCATGCCGTGGACGGTCCTGCCCTGCCTGCCCCTCCGCCTCTCCGACGGTTTCCTGCGGGCGCGGCCGGTCCGCCCGAAAGCGGGGGTCAAAAGCTGGGGTTCATGGCTTCGGAGAGTGCTCTGGTAGCGCCGGGCCATGCCCGGCGAGCGGAGCGGTGCCACCAGGAGCCGCCGGGCATGACCCGGCGCTACCGCTCTTGTTCTTGAAGAGCCAACCCTCCGCGCCCGCGGGATGTGGGGGGTGGCGGAGGGCCGGGCGGGGTAGGACCGTGAGGCGCATGGATGCGCCGATCGAGCTTACAGGGACGTACTTGCAGCGTGCCCTACCCCGCCCGGCCCTCCGCCACCCCAGCCGATAGCCAGCAGGCGCAACGCTTTCCTCAATACACCTCACCCATTCAGCAAAACCTATTGATAGGAATGAAATTAGTAGTATCCTATCTATTACTTATGGACCGACCCCTCGACGAGCGCACCGTGCTGCAGATGCAGCTCAGCTCCGGCCTGCTGTACGCAGGGCGGCAGTGGCAGCGCCTGGCCGACAGCCGGTTGGGCAGCTACGGCATCTCCACCGCCTGCACCATGCCCCTGCTGATGATCGGCCGCTCCGGCGGTGGCATCCGCCAGGTCGCGCTGGCGCAGCAGCTGGGCATGGAAGGCCCTTCCCTGGTGCGCCTGCTGGACAAGCTCTGCGCCAGTGGGCTGGTCCGCCGCGAATGCGATGCCAGCGACCGCCGCGCCAACCTGTTGTGGCTGACCGAGGAAGGCCAGGCGTTGGTGCGCGAACTGGAAGACCAGTTGATCGGCCTGCGCCAGGACGTGTTCGGCGAGCTTTCCATGGATGAACTGCATGCCGTGCTGAAGGCATGGCGCCTGCTGGCCGAGGCTGCCGACCGCATCACGTAAGCCCGTTGTCGGTGAATACCGCCGCTGCCGTGCATGCGCCAGCGGCTTTTGCCCGTTGCCGTTGTCCTGTTCCACCTCCCCTTCCCCTACCGTCCCCGCCCCTACCGATGCCCGGTGAATTCAGTCTCCACGGAGTGTTCGTCCCGACCCTGCTCGGGTTGATGGTGTTGGCCTACCTGGTCAACAGCGGCCTGCACGCGCTGCTGCAGCGTGCCGGTGCCTATCGCCACGTATGGCACCCGGCGCTGTTCAACCTGGCCTTGTACGGGATCGTGCTGGGCCTGCTGTTCCACCTCCTGCGTTGGATGCAATCGTGAACAAGATCGTGAAGAAGACCCTGCCGGTGCTGCTTACCTGCGCAGCCGTGATCGTCGCCCTGCTGGTGCTGCGCCAGCTGTGGGTCTACTACATGGATGAGCCGTGGACCCGCGACGCCCACGTCGGCGCCGACGTGGTGCAGGTGGCGCCGGATGTGTCCGGCCTGGTCGAAACGGTGCAGGTAGCCGACAACCAGGCAGTGAAAAAGGGCGACCTGCTGTTCGTGATCGATCGCGCGCGCTACCGCATCGCGCTGGAGCAGAGCCGCGCCAGCCTGGCCGAACGCCAGGCATCGGTCGCGCAGCTGCGCCGTGAGATCGGACGCGACCGCAGCCTGCAGGATCTGGTCGCCGCCGAGGACGCCGAAGTGCGCCGGGCCAAGCTGCAGGCCGCACAGGCCGCATTGGCCACCGCACAGGCCGCGGTCGACCTGGCCGAACTCAACCTGGCCCGCACCGAAGTGCGTGCACCGGCCAATGGCCGGGTCAACGACCGCACCATGCGCGTGGGCGACTACGTGGTGGCCGGCAAGCCGGTGCTTGCGCTGCTGGATACCGGTTCGTTCCGCATCGATGGCTACTTCGAGGAAACCCGCCTGCGCGGCGTGGCCCCGGGGCAGCGCGTGGACATCCGCCTGATGGGCGAGGACACCCCTCTGCACGGCCATGTCGAGAGCATCGCCGCCGGCATCGAGGATCGCTACCGCAGCAATGGCAGCACCCTGCTGCCGAACGTGACCCCGGCTTTCGACTGGGTGCGGCTGGCGCAGCGCATCCCGGTACGCATCGCCATCGACGAGGTGCCTGCCGGCGTGGAGCTGATCGCCGGGCGCACCGCCACGGTGACCGTGGATACCGGCCGCCACGTGCAGAACAAGAAGGCCGGCGCTGCGCCGACACAGGCGGGCCTGTGAACGCCGCCCTGCCCCGCCTTGGCCTGATCGTCGCGCTGGCCAGCCTGGCTGCGTGCAGAACCGTCGGCCCGGATTACGCATTGCCCGAGGGCTCGGCGTTCAAGCGGCCGCAAGCGAATGCCGCGTTCATCGATACCCACAACCCCGAAGTGGCTGCCAACCAGGCACTGCCGGCACGCTGGTGGTCGCTGTACAACGACCCGGTGCTGGATGGGTTGATCACCCAGGCGCTGCGCGACAACGTCGAACTGAAGGCTGCCGACGCGCATCTGCGCCGCGCTGCTGCGGTGTACGAGCAGGCGATGGACGCCGGTGGCTTCGAGTACGAGGCCGAAGCCGGCGTCAGCCGCGCACAGTTGTCGGCCGAGTCGTTCCTGCAGGAGCACGAGCTGCCGGTGATCAACCTGGCCGACGGCAAGTTCGCGGTGAGCTACCAGTTCGACCTGTTCGGCAAGCTCAAGCGCGGTGCCGAAGCAGCCCGCGCCGACGAACAGTCGGTGGCCGCTGCACGTGACCTGGCCCAGGTGAGCGTGGTGGCCGAGGCGGCCGACAGCTACCTGGAGATCTGCCACGCCAACCACGAACTGCACGTAGCCGAGCATTCCCTGCAGCTGCAGCAGCGCAGCCGTTCGGTCACCCAGCGGTTGATCAGCGCAGGCCGCGGCACGCCGCCGGAACTGGCGCGCGCCAATGCACAGGTCGCGCTGCTGGAAGCCGCATTGCCCCCGCTGCAGGCGCAGCGTTCGGCCGCCGCCTATTCGCTGGCGGCACTGCTTGGGCAGACCCCGGGCCAGCTGCCGGCCGGGGTGATCGACTGCGCGCACGCACCCACCCTTGCCCAGCCGCTGCCGGTCGGTGAGGGCCGCGCGCTGCTGCAGCGCCGTCCCGACATCCGCCAGGCCGAACGCAAGCTGGCCTCGGCCACCGCGCGGATTGGTGTCGCCACTGCCGAGCTGTACCCGGACATCCGCCTGGGCGCTTCGGTCGGCGCCGCCGGCCTGCTGGAAGACTTCGGCCAGCCGATGACCCAGCAGTGGTCGCTCGGCCCGCTGATCTCGTGGACGCTGCCGTCCTCGGGCACGCATGCACGCATCCACGCCGCCGAGGCTGGCGCCGATGCCGCCTTGGCCGAGTTCGACCACGCCGTGCTGCAGGCGCTGCGCGAAACACAGACCGCGCTGGACCGCTATGCGCAGGATCTGCGCCGCCTGCAGTCGTTGCGCGTGGCGCAGGAGCAGGCTGCGATGGCCGCAGAGCAGAACCGCCGGCTGTACCAGGGTGGCCGCACGCCGTACCTGTCCAGCCTGGATGCCGACCGCAGCCTGGCCAGCAGCGATGCCACCCTGGCCGCGGCCGAAGCCCAGGTCTCGCGCGACCAGATCCACCTGTTCCTGGTACTGGGCGGTGGCTGGCAGGACAGTGCCGCGTCTGCAGCTGCGCCGACGGCGGCGAGGTAAGCGATGAACGGGCTGACCGACCGCCAGGCCTGGCTGTTTTCGATCAAGACCTACCTGGCAGCGATCGTCGCGCTGTATATCGCCATGGCCGGCAACCTGTCGCGCCCGTACTGGGCGATGGGCACGGTGTACATCGTCAGCCAGCCGCTGCTGGGCCCGACCCGGGCCAAGGGCGTGTACCGCATCCTCGGCACCCTGGCCGCCGGCCTGGCCACCCTGCTGATGTTGCCCGCCCTGGTGGAAACGCCGCTGGTGCTGAGCGCAGCGATGTCGATCTGGCTGGCCGGCTGCCTGTTCCTGGCCCTGCTCAACCGTGGCCCACGTGGCTACGCGTTCCTGCTGGCCGGCTACACCACTGCATTCATCGGTTTCCCGGCGGTGACCTCGCCGGAGACCATCTTCGACACCGTGGTGGCGCGCAGCGAGGAGATCATCCTCGGTACGGTGGTAGCGGTGCTGTTCGCCTCGCTGCTGTTCCCGGCCTCGGTGCGGCCGATGCTCGGCGCGCGCATCGGCAACTGGATGGAGGACGCGGCGCAGTGGTGCCGGCAGATCCTCGAGCGCGGCCGCGCGCATGCCCCACGCAACCGGCTGGCCGCCGACCTGGTGCAGTTCGAGGCACTGATCGAGTTCCTGCGCCGCGATGACCCACGCCATGCCGGCGCGGCCGTATCGATGGAGCGCCTGCGCGAACGCATGCTGTTGCTGCTGCCGGTGCTGTCATCGATCGCCGACCGCCTCAGTGCGCTGCGCAGCGATGGACAGACCCTGCCCGAGGGCCTGCCGACGCTGGTCGATGACATCCACGACTGGATCGACACGCCATCCAGTGCCAGCGACTACGCGCGCCTGCGCGCACGCATCAGTGCGCTGAAGCCACAGGTGGACCGCGATCTGCAGCACCTGCAGCTGGCCAGCCTGCTGCTGCGCCTGGAGGAGCTGGTGGACCTGTGGCAGGACTGCCGCACCCTGCAGCACGCGATCGACCAGGGCACCGCGCCGCTGGACCGTGCGCACTACCGCATCCGCACCGAACGCGCCGCCACCGACAAGCACGTCGACTACGGCATGGCACTGTTCTCCGCGCTCAGCGCCGGCGTGGCGCTGATGAGCTACTGCGTGCTGTGGATCGGCCTGGGCTGGGAGGGCGGTGGCAACGGCGCGATGATGGCCGCGGTGACCGCCGCGTTCTTCGCGGCACAGGACGACCCGGCGCCGAGCATGGTCTCGTTCCTGGTGTGGGCGATGGTGGCTTCGCTGGTGGCCGGCGTGTACCTGTTCGGCGTGTTCCCCGCCGTGCACGACTTCGGCCTGCTGGCGCTGGTGCTGGCAGTGGTGTTCCTGCCACTGGGCCTGCTGCTGCACCACCCGAAGAGCGCGCTGTTCGCGCTGCCGCTGACGGTCAACCTGGCTGCGCTGCTCAGCCTGCAGAACACCTACAGTGCCAACGTGCAGACCTTCGCCAACTCGTCGATCGCGATGTTCATCGGCATTGGCTTTGCGGTGGTGATGACCCGGCTGTTCCGCTCGGTGGGTGCCGAATGGACCGCGCGCCGGCTGGTACGGCAGGGCTGGACCACCCTGGCCGAAGCGGCCGAAGGCCGTGGCCAGCAGGATCGGCAGCGCTTCGCTGCGCGCATGCTGGATCTGCTCGGCCTGCTGGCACCGCGCCTGGCGGCGACCCCGGAAGGCAGCGACATCGCCTCGGTGGACATGCTCAACGAGGCGCGCATCGGCCTGAACATCCTGCAGCTGCGCCGCGCCCGCCTGGAGCTGCCGGAGCGCAGCCGTGAGGCGGTCGAGCACATCCTGGAGGAAGTGGCCGTGCACTATCGGCGGCAGATCGCCGCACGCAAGCCGATTGTGGCGGCAGAGGCGCTGCGCGAACGGCTGGACACCTCGCTGGGACGGGTTGGCAGCGTGGCCGCCTGCAAGGCGCGCGACGAGGCGCTGATGGGCCTGGTCGGCCTGCGGTTTGCGCTGTTCCCGGAAGCGAAGGCGTTGGCGCCGGGACTGGCGGACACCGCAGCGCCGTCCGTCTGATGCGATCCACCGGGCATGGCCCGGCGCTACCATCGTCATCCGGTAGCGCCGGGCCATGCCCGGCGTCCTTACGCCACGGCAACAGGACGGTTCAATGAGTTACGACATGATGGTGTTCGAGGCCAGCGTCGCCCCGCGTGAAGCGGCGGCGTTCATCGCCTGGTTCGAGAAGCAGGCGCAGTGGGGCGAGAGCCACGAGTACGACGACCCGGCGGTCAGCAGCCCGGCGCTGCAGGCATGGTTCGCGGAGATGGCGCAGGAGTTTCCGCCGATGAACGGCCCGCTGAGCAATGACGATGATGATCGCGCCGAGGTGACCGAGTACAGCATCGGCCGCCATGTGATCTATGGCGCGTTCGCGTACTCGGTGGCCGAGCGCGCGCATGGGCGGGTGCAGGACCTGGCCGAGAAGCACGGCGTGGGGTTCTTCGATGTCAGTGCGGATGAAGCGGCGATCGTGTATCCGGATGGGTTGGTGTTGATGCCGGAATAGATTTGGCGGCAGGGCTGCGCCCTGCACCCGCCGAATCAACGGCAACGGCAACGGCAACGGCAAAAGCGGGCGATCCTTGGGATGGCGGAGTGGGTCCGGTTGCGGGGGACGCTGCAAGTACGTCCCTGTAAGCTCGGTCGCGCCATCCATGGCGCTCACGCCCCCGCAACCGGACCCACCCCGCCTTCGACAGGTTTCCGCGATCTGTCGGAATGGCATGTCCTGCTTCTGGTGAGTGTCGACCTTGGTCGACACGGTAGATCCACGCCATGCGTGGAAGAAGGTGACCGACGTGATGGTAAGGGCGGCGTTAGAACAACGTGCCTTGCACGGTGGGTTCTTCGCAGCGCGCCGGTTCCTCGGTTACCTCTTCCGCACCCAGTCGCCAGGCCAGGCCACCAAGGCGGCTGGCATGTCGTTTCAATGCCGCCTCCAGCACCTCGGCGCTGCCGGCCACCTGCAGGCGCTGGCGGGCGCGGGTCAGGCCGGTGTAGACCAGTTCGCGCGACAACACGCGGCTGTCCTGCCTCGGCAGCTGCAACCACACCTCATCGAACTCCGAACCCTGCGCCTTGTGCACGGTCATCGCGAACGCGCTCTCGTGTGCGGGCAACGCTGCCGGGTGGAAGGCGCGCGGCTGGTCGGCGGTCTCGCCGGGGAACCAGGCCACCATCGCACCGGTGCCATCGCGCAGGCAGATGCCGATATCGCCGTTGAACAGGCGGTGGCGGTAGCTGTTTTCGGTGATCAGCAGCAGCCGGCCCTGGAAGTAGCCCGGGGTGTTGCCAGCCAGCAGCTGTTCAATGCGGCTGTTGAGGCCACGCGCGCCCTGCGGGCCTTCGCGCAGTGCGGTCAACACGCGCAGGCGGCCGGCCTGCTGCAGTGCCTGCGCCGGGTCCACTGCGTCGGCCAGTGCGCGCCAGTGGTCGAGCAGATGCTCGCGCTGGCCACGCAACGGGTCCGCCTCGCCTTCATGGAAGCGGACACCAGCCAGCCCGCCACTGCGCAGCAGGCGCAGGGCGGTACCACTGTCACCGCCACGCACGGCCTGCGCCAGCGGCGCCAGGTCCAGCGCATCACTCTGCCGGTAGCCACGCTGCAACTGCACGCGGCGACCTGCGAACGCGCGCGGCGGTGCCTGCGGCTGCAGCGTCGCCGCTGCCAGCAGTCCATGCAGCGCCTGCGCATCGTCGGCACGGGTGCCGATGCCATCGCCGCTGGCGCGCAGGATGGCGCTGAGCACATCACCGGCTTCCACTGACGGCAACTGGTCGGGATCGCCGAGCAGGATCAGGCGGGTACCGCTGGCGATCGCGTCGACCAGCTTGGCCATCAGCGGCAGGTCGATCATCGAAGCTTCGTCGACCACCACCACGTCCACCGGCAACGGGTTGTCGGCGTGATGGCGGAAGCGCGGTGAATCGGGAATCACCCCGAGCAGGCGATGCAGGGTGGTGCCTGTGCTGGGCAGCGCGGTGCACAGCGCCGGGTCCAGCCCCTGCTCCTGCAGCCGCTGTACGGCCAGGCGCAGGCTTTCGGCCATGCGCTCGGCAGCGCGGCCGGTGGGTGCGGCCAACGCCACCTTCGGCACGGGCAGGCCCTGGTGCTGCGCCTGTGCCGCCAACAGCAGCAGCAGGCGGGCGATGGTGGTGGTCTTGCCGGTACCGGGCCCACCGGTGACCAGGGCCAGCGGGTGGCGCAGGGTTACGCCAGCCGCACGGGCCTGGTGGTCCTCACCCGTTGCGGCGTGCGGGAACAGACGCGCGAACAGGGGCGCCACGGCGGCCATGTCCGGTGCAGGCAGCGGATGGCGGCCGATGCGTTGCAGGCCGACAGCCAACTGCCGCTCGTATTCCCGGTAGCGGCGCAGGTACAGCAGACCGTTCTCCAGCACCAGCGGCGCTTCCGCGGCGGCGGCGCCGGCATCCTGCGGGGTCGCCACCCAGGGTGAGGCCTGCAGCTGCGCCAGCCACTGCGCAGGTTCGGGCCATGCCGGAATGCCATCGATCACGCGCTGGGGCTGGCGCGGATCGAAGCCAGCGTGCCCCTGCGCCACGGCCAGCGAGGCCAGTGCGGCGGCCAGTGCCACGTCGTCCGGCGTGTCTTCGCGCAGGCGCTTGAGGCTGATGGCCAGGGCGTGGTCCAGGGTGCGCAGCTGGCCACTGCGATGCAGATCGCGCAGCAGGTTCATGCGGTTTCTCCGCGCGCGCGCGCCGCCATCTCGGCCTGGGCTGCTTCGCCGCCCGCAAACAAGGCATCCAGCGCATCCACCAGCTCAGGCGCGAAGCGCTGCACGTGCACGCCATTGCCGGCAATATCCAGGCCCCGGCAGAACAGGTAGCGGATACCGCCCATGTCGCGCGCGTAGTCGTATGCCGCGCCCAGGCGGAAGCGCAGCCAGCGATGCAGGGCCACGGTATAGATCAGCGCCTGCAGGTCGTACTCGCTGTGGCGCATGGCGATCTCCAGCAGGTCCGGGCTGTAACCCGGCAGCCGGTTGGATTTGTAGTCCAGCACATACCAGCGGCCATCGCGCACGTAGGTCAGATCGATCTTGCCGGTCATCAGGCCTTCCAGCCTTCTGCGCAGGCCGAAACCGCGCCGTGCGCTGGAGATGCCGTGCTCGTGCAGCAGCTGCAGCAGCACCGGTACTGCGGTCGGCTCGATGGCGAAGTGGAACTCGATTTCGGCCCGGCGCTCATGCTCGGGCACGCTGCACAGCGCACCGCCTTCGGGCAACGGTACGGTGAGGGTGTGGCCGACCAGCGGCACCAGCACCGCCACGCCATCGTCCAGATCCTCGTCGGCATAGCCCTCGTCGTGCAGCGAGCGGCGCAGCACGTCGGCCTGTCCCTCCGGTGCCGGTTGCTGCGGCTGCCAGTGCGACCACAGTGCGAAGTCGACGTTCTCCAGTGCATCGTGCAGCACATTGCCGAAGCGGCTGCCCATGAAGCGCGGATCCGGCGGCGCAGTGTCTTCTGCGGCAGCGTCCGGCAGCGCCGGTTCCAGCGGCAGCTCGGCACCGGCGGGTTCGTCGGCAGCCGGTGCCGGCAGTTCGGTGGCCGCCGCTTCGATATCGTCGCCGTTGCCAGCGTCGGCATGCGCCAGCTGGGTGAAGCTGTAGACCCACCAGTCATGTGGCACCCGGCGGGTCAAGGCACGCACCGCAGGCAGCTCACCTTCGGTTTCGGCCAGCAGCTGCGGCAGGCGGCCCGGCGGCGCACTGTCATCCAGGTCCACGTCCGCGTGCGCTCGCAGCGCCTGCAGGTCGCCCAGCAGCGGGGCCAGGCGGGTCTTCGCATGGCCTGCCAGATCGCCGGTGGCGATCCACAAGGCATGCTCGGCGCGGGTCAGGCCCACGTACAGCAGGCGCGCGTCTTCTGCACGCTGTTCGCGCTCGCGCTGGCTGCTGGCCGCGTCCCAGGCGTCGTCCCTGTCCAGCTTCCAATGCAGCTGGCGCTCACCCTGCAGGTGCACGGTGCAGTGCGTGGCGGTGTTCGGCGCGCCGCCATCGATGCCCACGAACGGCAGGAACACCAGCGGGTATTCCAGGCCTTTGCTCTTGTGCAGGGTGATGATCTGCACCCGTCGCGCGTCGGACTCCAGCCGCAGCAGCTGTTGCTCGTCATCCTGGTCGGCATTGGCCATCTGCCCCTGCAGCCAGTCCAGCAGGCCGTGCATGCCCAGTGCCTGCGCGGAGGCTTCCTGCAGCAGTTCGCCCAGCTGCAGGTAGTTGGTCAGGCGCCGCTCGCCGTCGATCAGTGCCAGCAGGCGCTCGCCCTGCGCGGCGCAGACATCGGCCACCACCGCGAACGGGCCGCCACGCTGCCAGCGCTCGCGCCAGTGCAGCAGCTGTGCCTGGAACCCGCGCTGCAGGTCCCCCTCACGCTCCATGCTGGCAATCGCGCTTGCGCGCTGCCCCAGCAGTACCGTTGCCAATGCAGTACGCAGTCGCCCTTCGTCGGCCGGTTGCAGCAACGCCAGCAGCAATGCACGCAGGTCACGGGCCTCGCTGGTGGCAAACAGGCTCTGCTTGCCGGCCGCCACCGCAGGAATGCCGACTGCGGCCAGTGCACGCTGCACCAGCGTGGCTTCGCGATGCGAGCGCACCAGCACGGCGATATCGCCGGGTTGCACCGGGCGCCCACGCAGCAGCGCGGTGCCGGCACGCGCCTCCAGCAGGATCTGGTGGATCGCGGCCACACAGGCCTGGGTCGCCGCGTCGCGCGACGCATCGGCGCCAAGGGCTTTTTCACCGTCGCTGCGCAGCAGGCGCAGGGTCAGCGCCGGTGCGGCCCGGCCATCGCGCAGGTAGTCCTCATCGACACGCACGCCACCGGGCCGCACCGGCTCGAACCGGATGTCGCGTTCGAGGAAGGCATCTTCGCCAGCGTTGTCATACAGCGCCTGCAGCGCGCGCAGCACGGCCGGGCGCGAGCGGAAGTTCTGGTCCAGCGCCGGTGCCTGCTCGGCCACCTGCTTGGCTTTCAGGTAGGTATGGATGTCGCCGCCGCGGAAGCCATAGATGGCCTGTTTGGGGTCACCGATCAGGAACAGCGCCGGCTGCAGCCCCAGTTCGTCCACCTCCGGCGAGGCGCCGAACACGGTATGGAAGATGCCCCACTGGCGGTCATCGGTATCCTGGAATTCATCGACCAGGGCGATGCGGTACTGCGCCCGCAGCTGCTTGACCAGGGCCAGCCGCTGCGGGCCTTCCAACGCGCGGGCGACGCCGTCGATCAGATCGTCGTAGGTCTGCACGCGACGCATGCGCTTCAGCACGGACAGGCGCTGGGTGGCTTCCTCGCGCAGGGCGTGCAGGAAGTTCAGTGCCGTGGCACGCAGCCATTGTTCGCGCTGGGCCAGCAGTGCCACGTAGCGCTCAAGCGGTGCCTGCAGCGGCGAGGACGGTGTGCGGTCGGCGGACTTCTTGTTGGTCTTGGCCACCAGCGCATCGGGCAGCAGCGCCGGCAAGCGGTCGCTGGACAGCAGTTCGGCTGCGTCGCCGCGCTCGGCCCAGCCCAACAGCTGCCGGCCCAGCGGGTGCAGCCAGCCCAGCTTGTAGGAAACGCCGTTGATCCACTTGTTGTCGACCGCTTCGCACAGGTCCAGGAAGAAGCGCTCACCATGCTCGCGCACGGCCATCGACAGTTCCGCCGCCGTGCCCTGCAGCGCCGGGCGCGGATCGTCCACGGCCAGCGGCTGCAGTGGCGGGTGCAGCGGTGGCGATGCCAGCAGCGCGCGCAGGTCAGCCGCCAGCGCATCCGGGTGGGACCACAACCAGGTCAGCGGTTCCAGCGTTGCCGGGTCGTTGGCATGCACACGCCAGAGATCGGCCGCCAGCTCTTCCAGCAGCTCGCGATCGCTGGCCAACAGCTCGGGCGGGTCGAAGGTATGCCCGCTTTCGAGCGCATGTTCGCGCAGCACGCGGGTGCAGAAGCCGTGGATGGTGAAGATCGCAGCCAGGTCGATCTCGTCGGCGGCTACCTGCAGGCGCCGCTTCAACGCTTTTGCGGTTTCCGTGCCGTCCTGCAGATGACGTTGCAGCACCTGCCGGGTCAGCAGCGCATCGGGTGTTTCATCGTCGCCCGGCGGCAGATCGACCAGGCGCGCAGCCAGGGCCAGGCGCTCGCGGATGCGCTTGCGCAGTTCCTGGGTGGCGGCGTCAGTGAAGGTCACCGCCAGGATCTGCCCGATACGCAGGCCCTGCTCAACCACCAGACGGGTGAACAGCGTGGCCAGGGTAAAGGTCTTGCCGGTGCCGGCACTGGCTTCGATCAGTCGCGTGCCGTGCAGCGGCAACGCCAGGTAAGGGTCGGGGCAATGCGTGTTGATGGTAGCGCCCTCGGCACCGCTGCTCATGCGTGGCCCGCCTGTGGATCATTGCCGAAGCCGCGCCCTTCGCGCACGGCGCTGAAGACCACCTGGCTGTTGCGCAGCAGGTCGGCGTAACTGACGTCGTCGGCGAACGGGTCGGCGCCACGCAGCAGCAGCTGCCAGGCATCACTGTTGGCTTCACCCCAGCTGCGGTCGCTGCCATGCCATTGTTTCCAGCCTTCGCTGCGCTGCTTTTCCACCGGCGCGTTGAACAGCACCCAGCCGGTATAGGGCGCAAAGCGCAGTGGTTCGCGCAGCCCACGCTGGCGCAGCTGCAGCAGCGCGCGCAATGCCGCGCGTGCTGCGGGCACGGTCAAGGCAGGCAATGCATGCGGACCGGGGCCGGCATCACCGCCGTCGTAGAACTGCACCAGCGGCAAGGCATCGCTGGCGGCGTTGGCCAGCAGCCAGTCCAGCCCCTGGCGGATCACCGCGTTGCCGTTGAGGGCGCCGGCGCGCAGGCGCACCAGGCCTTCGGGATGGCGATCACCGACCCGGCCATGCAGGCGAACGCCGTCGATCTCCACTTCATAGCGGCGGCTCTCCAGCGGCGTGCCCTGCAACCAGCCCAGCATGGCCGTGGCATACGGGCGGGTCTTGAGCCGCTCCACTTCAAACTGGCGCTCGCCGAGGATGCCCGACGGCAGCAGCCCGCGTGCGCGCAGCCGCGGGTACAGCGGCTCGCTGTCACCGGCCAAGGTGGCCTGCACCACGGCCAGCTGCACACTGCGCTTCTCCGCCCCACGCGAGGACAGCACCAGCGGCTCCAGGTCGTCGACGTCCTCGACGTCGTCGGCCAGGCGCAGGCCCAGCGACTGTGCGAGGAACTGCCCGGCCGGATCACACAGGAAACGACGCAGGCTCTCCAGCGAGACCTCTTCTTCCACCGCGTCGTCCACCGGCGGCGGCAGTGCGGCGTCGAACCACGGCAGCAGGCCGCCGCGCTGCCCGCCCAGCCGCCCGGCGGCCGGGTGCCACTGCCGGCGGTAGCTGAAGCGGCGTGGATCGCCGTCACCGAAGGCGGCCGGCGAGAACGGCTGCAGCGCGTGGCGCACGGTGAAGTCCCGCGTGGCGGTCGACGGATCGAGGTGATAGGCCGCGGCGGCATCGATCAGTTCGCTGACCAGCACCGAGGGTTCGCGCACGCTGCCATCGCGCGGGTCCGCGCCGAGGTAGCTGAGGTAGAACACGTCCTGCGCAGCAGCAAACAACTGCAGGAACAGGAAACGATCGTCTTCGCGGGTGGAGCGGTCGCCGGGACGGCGGCGCGGCGTATCCAGTTCGGCGGTGAGCTGGTTGAGGCCGGCGGCCGGGTCGCGACGCGGGAAATCACCATCGTTGAGGCCGAGCACGCAGATCACCCGGAACGGCAGCAGGCGCATCGGCACCATGCGGCCGAAGCTGATGCCACCGGTCAGCAGCGGCGCGCGCGTATCGGCCTCGGCAAGCGCACCGGCGAAGTGCGCACGCACCACCTCTGGTGGCACGCCATCGGCGAACCCGGCCTTGTACGCATCTTCGGCGAACTGGTTGAGCAGCTTGCGCAGGCGCTCCAGCGCGCGCTGGCTGTTGGGCGAGCTGGGTGGTGTCGGCAGCAGGGCATCGAGCAGCGACAGCAGGCGCTGCCGCCACTGTGCCGGGGTCAACAGTTCGCCCAGCCGGCGCTGGTAGACGGCCAGCACGCGCAGCAGGCGCAGCAGCCGGTCCAGCGCATCCAGCGCCCCGCCTTCCAGTTCGATCCACGGAGCCACCCCGACCAGATCCACCTCGCTGCCGGTGGCGTGGCCCAGCAGCAGGCGATCCAGCGCGAACTGCCAGGTGTAGGCGTCATCGCTGGGGGCCTGCAGCTGGTCGCGATGCTGGGCATCCAGGCCCCAGCGTGCGCCTGCCTGCTGCAGCCAGCCATGCAGTCGGTCGAAGTCCACCGCTTCCAGGCCGGCGGCCTCGGCCAGGGGTGCACTGGCCAGCAGATCCAGCACCTCGTTCAGGCCGAAGCGCGAAATCGGCAGGCCAAGCAGGTGCACGAACACGTCGGCCAGCGGCTCGCCAGCCAACGGACTGCTGTCGGCCAGCGCGTAGGGAATGTGTTCGTCCTCGCCCCCGCGTCCGCCGAACACCGCTTCCAGATAGGGCACATACGGATCGATGTCCGGCGCCAGCACGGCGATCTCGCGCGCCTGCAACGGCGGGTCGAAGCGCGGGTCCTGCAGCAGGCTGCGCAGCTGGTCGTGCAGCACCTGCAGCTCGCGCAGGCGGGTGTGGCAGGCGTGCACCTGCAGGCTCGGGTCGTCGCTGCGCAGGCCATCGCGCAGTTCACCGGAAGGCAAGGCACGACGGTGGAACAGGTCGCGCTGCAGGCGATGCAGCAGGCTGTCGGACAGCCCGCCCTGGTCCATCGTCGGCCGCGTGTCTTGCTCGGGGTCGGAATAAGCCGCGATCTCGCCGGCCGGATGCACCACTTCATAGCTGCCCAGCACCGCCATGAAATCGCGGCCGGCCGCACCCCACGCTTCCAGCAGGCGGTTCTCGCCGGCGGCCTCGCCGAACGGGTCCGGCGCACCGCTGCGCAGGCGCTCTGCCAGGGTCTGCAGGTCGCCCCAGTAGGACTGCACCGGCGTGGGCAGATAGAAATGCAGTTCGCCCACCCGCGACTGGGTGGCCATCACCCGCAGTACGTCGGGCGAGATGTTGAGGGTGGCGAACGCCGACATCCGCGGCGGCAGGCCCTGCGGCAGCGGTTGGCCGGCGCCCTCGAAGCGGTCCAGGTACGCCTGGATGCGGCGCGCGCGGTAACCGTGGCCGGCGGCGATGCTGCGCCACAGGATGGCCTGCGGATCGGCCGCGTCGGCGCCGGCTTCCCAGCGCAGCAGCCAGTCGCGGCGCCAGGCCTGGTACTTCTCGAACACCGAGGCCAGTTCGCCGGCCAGGGCCCAGGGTTTGAGCGCGTCGCCCCCGGCAAGATAGGACTGCAGCGCGCGCATCGGTGGCTGCGCCAGCAGCTGCGGATCGCGCAGGGCCTGGTACAGGCGCCAGTGCAGGGCGGCCGCGTCCAGGTCGTCGGCTTCGCCCTCGACATTGGCGTTCAACGCACGGGCGACGAACTCACCGGGGGTCAGGAATTCCAGGTTGGCGGCCACGCCATACTCGGCAGCCAGTGTCGCCTGCAGCCAGCGCCGCATCGCCACCTGCGGGATCAGCACCACCTCCGGCGCCAGCAGCGGCTGTCCCGGCACCGGCACACGCACGTTGCGCGCCAGCAGGGCAGCCAGCACGTCCAGCGAATTGGAATGGTAGAGGCGGAAGTCGCTGCCCGGGTCACTCATCGTGCACAGTGTGCAGCACACCCGCCCTTATTCAATCCCGGGGTACGGTGATCGCGACGGATTGTTCCGGTCGTTTTCGGAATTGTCCCGGTCTGGCGACGGTCCGGCCGTGCAACAATACTGCACCGTCCAGTCTGCTTATGTTCAGCAGTCTGACCCGATGCTTCAATGTCGAAAAAACGTTAAGGGTGCCCATGTCGGCTTCCACTCCCAGTCTGGTGCAGTTGTCCAACGTCCGCATCGACCGGAGCGGGCGCACGATCCTGCGCGACGTTTCGCTGCAGGTGCCCAAGGGCAGCATCACCGCGGTGCTCGGTCCGTCCGGCAGCGGCAAGTCGACCCTGCTGGCGGCGCTGACCGGCGAACTGCGTCCGGTTGCAGGCGACGTCACCCTGTTCGGCAAACCCATCCCGCAGCGTACCGCCGAGCTTCTGGAGATGCGCAAGAGCGTCGGCGTACTGCTGCAGGGCAATGGCCTGCTGACCGACCTGACCGTGGCCGAGAACGTCGCCCTGCCGTTGCGCACCCACACCCGCCTGCCGGCACCGGTGCTGCGCCGGCTGGTGCAGATGAAGCTGCATTCGGTCGGCCTGCTGGCCGCCGCCGATGCCTGGCCGCGTGAGCTGTCCGGTGGCATGGCCCGGCGCGTGGCACTGGCCCGCGCGTTGGCCCTGGACCCGCCGCTGATGATCTACGACGAGCCGCTGACCGGGCTGGACCCGATCGCCTCGGGGGTGATCATGACCCTGATCCAGCGCCTCAACCACAGCCTGGGCCTGACCAGCATCATCGTCAGCCACCACGTGCACGAGACCCTGCCGATCTGCGACCAGGTAATCGCGATCGCCAATGGCGGCATCGTGTTCCAGGGCACGCCGGAGGCGCTGCAGACCAGCCAGGACCCGCTGCTGCAGCAGTTCCTGCATGGCCAGCCCGATGGTCCCATCCCGTTTGATGCCGCACCGCGCGCGAGGGTTGCCTGATGCCGTTCGTGCAAGCCACCCGCTCGCTGGGTCGTGCCGGCCTGTTCTCGCTGACCGTGCTGCGCGGTTCGCTGCCGACCCGTGATTTCCTGGCCGAGCTGACCCGCGAGATCTACAAGATCGGTGCGCGCTCGCTGCCGATCATTGCCGTCGGCGGCGCCTTCGTCGGCCTGGTGCTGACCCTGCAGGGCTACCGCACGCTGACCACCTTCGGTGCGGCCGACGCGCTGTCCACCCTGCTCGGCCTGTCGCTGTACCGCGAACTGGCACCGGTGCTGACCGCGTTGTTGTTCATCGGCCGCGCCGGCAGTTCGATCGCCGCCGAGCTGGGCCTGATGCGCGCCACCGACCAGATCAAGGCGCTGGAACTGATGGCCATCGACCCGGTGGCCAAGGCCGTGGCACCGCGCTTCTGGGCGGCGGTACTGACCGTGCCGCTGCTGACCGGCATCTTCTGTTCGCTGGCGATCAGTGCCAGCTACTTCGAAGCCGTGCACGTGCTGGGCCTGGACAACGGCGTGTTCTGGTCGGCGCTGCGTGGCAGCGTGGACTTCTGGGACGACTTCGGCGTGGCGATGCTGAAGTCGGCGATCTTCGGTGGTACCGCGGCCCTGGTGGCCGCCTATGTCGGCTTCCACGCCGAACCGACCATCGAAGGCACGTCCGTCGCCACCACCCGTGCGGTGGTCAACGCCTCGCTGCTGGTGCTGATGTTCAACTTCGTACTGTCGGCAATGTTGTTCACCTAACCCCTCCATCGGCGGTGCGCATCGGCGCGCGGCCACCACGACTGATCAGGTAATCCACATGGCCATCCGCGGTCCCAGACTCGAATTCTCCGTCGGCGCCTTCCTGCTGCTGGCCCTGGCCTCGCTGATGGTGCTGGCCGTGGCCTCGACCAACCAGCGCTGGAGCTGGGGTGGCGAAGGCTATGAACTCAAGGCACGCTTCTCCCAGGTCGGCCAGCTGCGCAAGCAGGCGCCGGTGAAGATCGGTGGTGTCACCGTCGGCCAGGTCGCAGCGATCGACCTGGACCCGGTGAAGTTCGAATCGATCGTGACCCTGCGCATGGACAGCAAGGTCAAGGATCTGCCGGCCGATACCTCGGCGGGCATCTTCACCAGTGGTTTGCTCGGCGAGAGCTATATCGGTCTGCAGCCCGGCGGCGATCCCGACGTGCTCAAGCCCGGCGAAGAGATCGTCTTCACCCAGCCGGCCGTGGACCTGATCCAGCTGGTCGGCAAATACATGTTCAGTGGCGGCGCCGGTGGCGGCGCTGCTCCGAAGCCCAACGATGGCGCGCAGGCGCCTGCAACGGAACCGCAACCATGAAGATGAAACTGATCCCGGCCCTGCTCGCCTCGTCGCTGCTGCTGGCCACTCCGTTCCTGGCCCAGGCACAGGCTGCCGCCCCCGCTGCTGCCGCCCCCCAGGGCCAGGCCGGCAAGGTGGTGATCGACGCCAGCACGCGCATCCTCACCACCCTGCAGCAGCGCCGTGCCGAATTCAGCGGCAACCCGGCCAGCCTGCGCAGCTATATCGACAGCGAGCTCAACCGCACCTTCGACCGCGACTATGCCGCGCGCCTGGTGCTGGGCACGCACGCCCGCGGCGCTGCGGACGCTGACATCAAGCTGTTCGCCAATGCGATGGCCGACAACCTGATGCAGCGCTATGGCTCGACCCTGCTCAACATCCAGGGCAAGCCGAGCTTCCGCCTGAAGGGCGAAAGCCCGCTGCCGGGCAACCGCGGCGTGCGCGTGAGCACCGAGCTGGTGCGTGCCGGCAGCGAGCCGACGCCGGTGGAGTACTGGATGCGCAACGAAGGCGGCCAGTGGAAGATCTTCGACGTGAACATCGAAGGCATCTCCTACGTGCAGACCTTCCGCAACCAGTTCGATGCCCCGCTGCGACAGAAGGGCATCAAGCAGGTGGCCACCGAACTGCGCAGCGGCAGCATGCAGGCTGGGCCGGCCGGCAATGGCAAATAAGGCGCTGGCGCTGCTGGAGGGTGACACCCTGCGCCTGCGCGGGGTGCTCGACCGTGCAGCGGTGATCGCGCTGTGGCCGCAACTGCAGGCCCTGCCTGCGCAGCTGTCGCGGCTGGAACTGGCGGAGGTCGAGCGCGTGGACAGCGCCGGCCTGGCGTTGTTGGCCGAGTTGGCCGCACGCGCGCGCCAGGGCGGCCATCCGCTGACAATCTCCGGCGCCCCCGCCGGCTACAACGAGCTGAGCGCGGCCTACCGGCTGTCGCCCGACCTGGACTTCAACGCTACTTCTGCTGCGAGCTGACATGAACGTCGTGCGCGTTTTCCCTCTGATCCTCCTGGCCGCCGCGCTCAGCGCCTGTGCCGGCAAGCCGGCGCGCAGCGACGCGCCGACCGCCGACACCGTGGTGCCGGCGACGAACACCACCACGGTCGAAAACGCTGCTGGTGCGGATGCGCCTGCTGCGAGCGTCGCAGCCGACGCCCCCGTACCTGCTGCGGCCGCGCCGGCACCGGCTACCGCCTCGCAGGGTGCAACCGGCAGTGATGCCACCGCCGCCGCACCGGGCGGCGATGACGACTTCGACGCGCTGTACGGCGCCAATGGCAGCACCACCAGCACTACCGCGTACGACCCGTGGGAACCGTTCAACCGCAAGGTGCACGGGTTCAACAACGCCGTCGACCGCGGTATCGCTCGCCCGCTGGCAACCGCCTATACCCACGTGGTGCCGCGCTTTGCCCGTACCGGCGTGAGCAACTTCTTCAGCAACCTGCGTGCGCCGCTGACCATCACCAACCAGCTGCTGCAGGGCCGCCCCGGCGACGCCTGGGACAGCCTGGGCCGGTTCCTGATGAACAGCACGCTGGGCATCGGTGGCCTGTTCGACCCGGCCAGCAAGGCGATGGTGCCGCGACGCAACGAGGACTTCGGGCAGACCCTGGGGGCCTGGGGCTGGCGTCGCTCGCGCTACGTGGAACTGCCGTTCTTCGGCCCGCGTACCGTGCGTGATGTGTTCGGCCTGGCCGGTGACATCCCGCTGTCGCCGATCCGCCGCATCGAAAGCGACAAGTACCGCATCGGTCTGCAGGGCCTGCAGCTGGTCGATACCCGCGCGCAGCTGCTGGCGATCGACGACCTGCGCGATACCGCGGTGGACGAATACGCCCTGGTCCGCGATGCCTGGATGCAGCGCCGCAACTACCAGATCGAGAACGACCTGCGTGGCAAGCGCGAGCGTGGCAGCGACGATGCGAACTCGCCGATCCCGGTCGATGCGATGCCGATGCCGCAGTGGACCAATTGACCGCTGCCGGCAACGCATGAAAAAACCCCGCCTCGGCGGGGTTTTTTGTTTTACCGGCAGGTGCCAACCTTGGTTGGCACGTCGTCTTCAGGCCGCCAGCGCCGCCTCGACCGCTTCGCGCAGGCGCGCGTCATCGGCGGCAACGTCCGGGGCAAAGCGGGCGATGACCTTGCCATCGCGGCCAACCAGGAACTTCTCGAAGTTCCACAGCACCGCCGGTGCCGGGTGGATCGGAATCTCCTTGCTGGCCAGGCGCTCGCGCAGCGGGCCTTCACCGATCGCCTGCGGCTGCGCGGCGGTCAGCTGCTGGTACAGCGGGTGGGTATCTTCACCGGCCACGCTGATCTTGGCGAACATCGGGAAGCTCACATCGTAGGTCAGCTGGCAGAACTGCTGGATCTCCGCCTCGCTGCCCGGCTCCTGGCCGAGGAAGTTGTTGGCCGGGAAGCCCAGTACTTCCAGCCCCTGCGCGTGCTTTTCCGCATACAGCGCCTGCAGGCCTTCGTACTGCGGGGTCAGGCCACACTTGGACGCCACGTTGACCAGCAGCAGCACCTTGCCCTGGTAGTCGGCAAGAGAGGACGGCTGGCCGTCGATGGTGGTGAGGGAAATATCCTGGATCGAGGTGCTCACGCGGGGGCTCCGGCTACAGTGGGGAAAGGCCCACCAGCATACCGCCGCGCGTGACCGGTAGTGCCGGCCGCTGGCCGGCAGCTGCACGACCGTTCCCGAAGATTCATGAGGCTGCCGGCCAGCGGCCGGCACTACCTTCAATCCACGCAGATCGTGCCCTGCGCCTTGCCACCGTCGATGCGTTGCCGGCAACCGAAGTTCTGGCTGACATCACGCTGGCAGGTGCCGGTTGCCACCGCGCCTGCGGTCACCTCGGCGGACGCCAGGCACTGGCCGTTGCAGGCGGCCCAACGGCTGCAACGTACCGCACGCGACCGGTAGTGCCGGCCGCTGGCCGGCAACCTCATGAATCTTCGGGAACGGTCGTGCAGCTGCCGGCCAGCGGCCGGCACTACCGTCAGTCGACGCAGAGGGTGCTTTGTGCCTTGCCACCGTCGATGCGTCGCCGGCAACCGAAGTTCTGGCTGACATCACGCTGGCAGGTGCCTGTTGCCACCGCGCCTGCGGTCACCTCGGCAGACGCCAGGCACTGGCCGTTGCAGGCGGCCCAACAGCTGCAACGTACCGCACGTGACCGGTAGTGCCGGCCGCTGGCCGGCAACCTCATGAATCTTCGGGAACGGTCGTGCAGCTGCCGGCCAGCGGCCGGCACTACCTTCAATCCACGCAGAGGGTGCCTTGTGCCTTGCCACCGTCGATGCGTTGCCGGCAACCGAAGTTCTGGCTGACATCACGCTGGCAGGTGCCGGTTGCCACCGCGCCTGCGGTCACCTCGGCGGACGCCAGGCACTGGCCGCTGCAGTCGCTCTTGCTGCTGCAGGACTTGCCCGCGTCAGCATAGGGAATAACGCACTGCACCCGTTGCAGGCGGCCCAACGGCTGCAGGGTACCGCCCGCCGCGCGGCAGTCCACATCGCGTGCTTCTTCATAGGCTGCAGCGGCTTCAGGGCTGTCGGCCACCGTGGCTGCCGCGCCTGCATCGTCACTGGCCGGGGGTGCACTGCTGCAGGCGGCAAGCAGCACGCCCAGGGCAGCGCTGGCAAGGAATCGGAGGCGCATGGCGGTACCTGGTCAGTGAGGACGGCGCCAGCATACGCACCCGGCGATGCAGGTGGCGTGTCAGCCGGCGTTGCCGTCTTCCTCTCCGTCGGCAGAGGTCAACTGCTGCAACGGATCGGGGGTCAGCTCAGGGGGCAACGCGCGCTTTGATTTGCTGCCCAGTTCGGCAAGTCGGCGGGCACGGCTGATGGCTGACTGCGGCGAATCGATCAGGCGGTTGCGCGCGTCGGCGTAAGCCTTGCCTGCATCGTCGAGCTTCCTGCCCATGGCATTGAAGTCCTGCAGGAATCCGGTCAGGGCGTCCAGCACCAGTCCACCGGCTTCACTGATCTTCAATGCCTGCTTCTGCACCTTGTCACGTGTCCACAGACGCTCGGCCACCCTCAACAGGGCCATCAGCGTATTGGGCGAGGCAAACACCACGCGGTTGTCGAAGGCATAAGCCTGCAATGCCCCATCTGCGCCCAGTGCCGCCGACAGTGCGCCTTCGATGGGAACGAAAGCGATGGTGATATCCAGGGTCTCGCTGCCAAGAGCCTTCGGATAGTTCTTTTCGCCCAGATCCTTGACGTGCTGGCGCAGCGCCACCGCATGGCGGCGCAGTGCATCTTCGGACTGTTCCGGCGTGGCGGCATTCATCGCCTCCTGCCAAGCGATCAGGTTGACCTTGCTGTCGATCACCACGCTGCGCTCATCGGGGAACTGCACCACCACGTCCGGCCGCAGGCGCGCGCCCTCATCATCCACCGCGTGCTTCTGCCGCTGGTAGTGGACGCCTTCCTCCAGGCCTGAGCCACGCAGCACGTTGTCGAGCATCAGCTCACCCCAGTCGCCGCGTACCTTGGCACTGCCTTTCAGTGCATTTGTCAGCGCCGAGGCCTGTGCGGCCATGTCCTGGTTGAGGGTCTTCAGTTCGCCCACCGCGCCAAGCAGGCTGGCACGCTGCCGCGCCTCTTCCCCGTACAGCGTGTCGACCCGGTTGCGGAAATCCCCCAGCCTGTCGGCAAAGGGTTTGAGCAGCCCTTCGATGTCCGCGCGTGACTGCACCGTGGCCTGGCGCACGTTCTTTTCGAACTGTTGCCCGCGTTCGTCGAAAACCTTGCCCGCCAGTTCCGCGAAGGCACCGGACAGTTTTTCCTTGGCGGTATCCAGATAGCTGCGCAGCTCGGCACTGGCGCGTTCGGAATGCTGCAGGTTGGCCAGGGCGCGCGCGTGTTCGCCATGAAGTTGCTGGTAACGCTGCTGCGCCTGCTGCAGCTCCGTGCTGGACTGGGCCAGATCGGCCCGTACCTGCGCCAAGGCAGCTTCGCGCTCGGCCAACATCGCTTCACGACTGGAGGCCAACGCGGCCTCCCGCTCCACGCGTGCGGTCAGGGTAGTGACAAGCTGGGCGTGCTGCTGGCTTCGGCCGCGCTCGCTTTCCAGCTCCGCCAGCAAGGTTTCCAGCCGCCCTCTCAGTTGGCCGGCGTCAACCAGCGCGAGGCGATGCTGTTCGCGTTCGGTAACCAGCTGTTGCTGTACTTCGGCAGCGGGTGTGCTGGTGGATGCGCGACGCCACAACAGCACCAGCACCATCAGCGTCGCCAGCAGCAGCGCCACGGCGACAATCATGAGGACTTCGATGTTCATGCGGCCAGTGTAGCCCCGCTGCGCTAGCCTTGGTTGGACCACGACGGACCCGCCCATGCTTGTTCTCTACGGAAAGCCCACCTCGATCAACGTGCGCAAAGTGCTGTGGCTGTGCGCCGAACTCGATCTGCCGTTCTCCCATGATCCGGCACCTGCGCCGGACATGCTGTCCACGCTGAATCCCAACCTGCAGGTACCGGTGCTGCGCGATGGCGACTTCGTGCTGTGGGAGTCCAACAGCATCTGCCGCTACCTGGCCGCCCGGCAGGCACGAGACGATCTGCTGCCGGCCGCTGCACAAGCCCGTGCCCAGGTCGAGCAGTGGATGGACTGGCATGCCAGCGACCTCAACAGCGCTTGGCGCCACGTGTTCATGGCCCGCGTGCGCCAGCACCCCGACTTCGCGGACGACGCACGCGCCGAGGCAAGCCTGGAACAATGGAACCGCCTGATGACCGTGCTCGACCACCAGCTTGCCGCCAGCAATGCCTACGTGGCGGGCACCTACTTCAGCCTGGCCGACATCGTCCTCGGCCTGTCGACACAGCGCTGGCGCAGCACCCCCGGCAACAAACCTGTGCTGCGCCACGTAGGCGCTTGGTTCGAACGCCTGCGCCCCCGGCCCGGCTTCGCCGAGCATGTGGACAACGGCGTGGCGTAAGGAGGGCCGGCAGGGCGGCGCCCTGCACCCGCAGAGGCAACGTCAACATCAAGAGCTGGCGTTCCGTGGGATGGCGGGATGGCATGGATTTGCGGGACACGCCGTAAACCCGTCCATGGGGGCTCGTAGGCGCCATCCATGGCGCCTGCGGTCCCGCAAACCCATGCCACCCCGCCTTTCACGGATCTCCGCGATCTGCAGTAGATCCACGCCATGCGTGGATGAAGGTCAGAGGCTGGGTTGGCCCGGCGTTACCAGCCTTCCAGCACGATCTTGCCCTTGGCCCGGTGGCTCTCCAGCAGCGCATGTGCGCGCCGCAGGTTGGCCGCGTCAATGCGCCCGAAGTGCTCGCCCAGCGTGGTCTGCAGCACGCCGGCATCGACCAGATCGGCCACCCGGTTCAGCAGTTCGTGCTGGCGCTGCATGTCCGCGGTCCTGTACAGCGGCCGGGTGAACATGGATTCCCAGTGCAGCGACAGCGCCTTGCGCTTGAGCGCCATCACATCGATCTGGCCCGGATCATCGATCAGCCCCAGCTGCCCCTGCGGCGCCAGCAGCTCGACGAGCTGCGCGTAGTGCTGGTCGGTGTGGGTCAGGCTGGCCACATGGTCCACCTGGGTGATGCCCAGCCGGGCCAGGCCCTCGGCCAGCGGCCGGGTGTGGTCGATCACATGGTGCGCGCCCATCGCCTGCACCCAGTCCTGGGTCTCCGGGCGCGAGGCGGTGCCGATCACCGTCAGCTTCGTCAGCCGGCGCGCCAACTGCACCAGGATCGAACCCACGCCACCCGCTGCACCGATCACCAGCAGGGTCTGGCCCTCGCCGCCGCCTTCGGCAATACGCAGGCGGTCGAACAGCAGTTCCCATGCGGTGATCGCGGTCAACGGCAGCGCCGCAGCGGCGGCATCGTCCAGGCTGGCCGGCTTGCGGCCAACGCTGCGCTCGTCCACCAGCTGGTACTCGGCATTGCTGCCCGGGCGATCGATCACACCGGCGTAGTACACCGCATCGCCGGGCTGGAACAGGGTTACCTCGCTGCCGACCGCTTCGACCACACCGACCGCATCCCACCCCAGCACGCGCGGGCCGTCGGTGGCGGCGCCGCGCCGCACCTTGGTGTCGACCGGATTCACCGCCACCGCGCGCACCGCCACCCGCAGGTCGCGCGGGCCCGGCTGGGGCAGGGGCAGGTCGAGATCGATCAGGGCCTGCGGGTCGTCGATCGGCAGGCCGGCTTGGGTGTAGGCAATGGCACGCATGGGGGATATCCAGGGAGGAGAGACCACAGCATGCGCCGTGCGCAGGGGGGCGGAAAGGCGCAGAATCGGTCAACACTTTCACTGCAGCAATGAAAATGGTCCGCTTCGACGATCTGCAGCTGTTTGTCCGTACCGCCGCGCTGGGCAGCTTCTCCCAGGCCGCGCGCGAGGCCGACCTGCTGCCGGGCCAGGTTGCCGCGGCGGTGGCACGGCTGGAACGCGAACTGGACCTGCGCCTGTTCGTACGCACCACCCGCAGCCTGCGGCTGACCGCCGAAGGCGCGCTGTATCTGCCCTACGCACAGGAGGTTCTGAGCACCCTGCGCGAAGGCCAGGCGCGGGTGCAGGGCGAGGACGCCGAACTGCACGGCACCCTGCAGTTGTCGGCGCCGTCGGACTTCGGCCGCAACCTGCTGCTGCCGTGGCTGACCGCGTTCCGCGCGGCGCATCCACGGCTGCGCCTGCACCTGCGCCTGTCCGACGAAGTGGCCGACGTGTTCCGCGACCCGGTCGACGTGGCCATCCGCATCGGCCACTTCGACGACGCCAGCTACGTCGCCCTGCCTTTGCTGGAACAGAACCGGCGGGTGCTGGCCGCGTCGCCCGGGTACCTGCGGCGGCGTGGCACGCCCAGCCGCCTGGAAGATCTGCGCGAGCATGATTGCCTTGTCTACCAGCTCGGCGGCCGCGCCTACGATCGCTGGTCGTTCGAGATTGAGGGGCGCCGCGTGGTGATCCCGGTGCGCGGGCCGCTGGTCTGCGACGACGCCGACGTGGTGCGGCGCTGGGCGGTCGCCGGCGAAGGCATCACCTACAAGTCCTGGCTGGACGTCCGCGACGACGTGCTGGAAGGGCGCCTGCAGGTGCTGCTGGATGGCATCGGCAGCCACATTCCCCTGCAGCTGGTCTGCCCCCATCGCAAGCAGTTCTCACCGGCAGTGCGGCAACTGCACGCGCAGCTGCGCCAGCATCTGCAACCGCTGCTGTCCGCCATGCCCGGCAATGGCGACACGCCCCTGTCGCCTGCGCCAGCACTGGCCGACAATGGCGCTCCCCCGTTGTAAGAGAGTCGCGCCATGCCGTGGATGGGCATCCAGGATCTGTGGACCTTCCTGCTCGCTGTGCTGGTGTTTCTGGCGCTGCCCGGGCCGGGCACCTTCACCCTGCTGACCGCTACCGGTCGCGGCGGTGTGCGCGGCGGCTACACGGCGCTGGCCGGCCTGCTGGTCGGCGACCAGATCCTGATGTGGCTGGCACTGGCCGGCGTGGCCGCGCTGCTGAAGGCCAATCCGACGGTGTTCCATGCCGTGCAGTATCTGGGCGCGGCGTATCTGGTGTGGGTAGGCATCAGCCTGCTGCGCACGCCCAAGGGTGACGGTGCCGACGTTGGCCCGGTGCGCATGCAGCACGGACGCTACTTCCACCAGGCGATCCTGGTCAGCCTGCTCAATCCGAAGGCGATCCTGTTCTACATGGCCTTCCTGCCGTTGTTCATCGACCCGAAGGCCCACCAGGGCATCGCTACGTTCGCCGCGCTGGCCGGGATCATCTTCGTGGTCAGCATCGCCTACTGCTCGCTGCTGATCTGGGTCGGCAACCTGGCCCGCCGCCGGTTGATCCAGCACCCGCGGGTCAGCGATGCGCTACGGCGCGTGGCCGGCCTGTTCCTGGTCGGCTTCGGCATCCGCCTGGGCCTGAACGGCTGAGATCCCGTCGGCCTGGCAGGCCGCGCGCAGGTGGTCGATGAACACCCGCAGCTTGGGCGCCATATGCTCGCGCGCCGGGTAGTACAGATGAAAGCCGGGGAACGGCGGCTGCCAGTCCTCCAGCACGCTGCGCAGGCGGCCGGCAGCCAGGTCGTCGGCGACCAGTGAGGCGAACCCCTGCGCCATGCCCAGCCCAGCCAGCACCGCCGCATAGGCCAGTTCGGCATCGTTGAACACCAGCCGGCCCTCGACGGCTACGTCCAGGTCACGCCCCTCACGGCTGAACTCCCAGGGCATCAGCCGGCCATTGGCGCGGCGATGGACGATACAGTCGTGGCCCTGCAGCTCCTGCGGGCTCTGCGGCACACCGTGGCGCGCGAAGTAGCCCGGCGTGGCCACCACCACCTGGCGCTCGGGCGGCCCGATCGGCACCGCGATCATGCCCTGCGCCAACGATTCCCCCAGGCGGATGCCTGCGTCGAAACCCTCGGCGACCAGATCGGTCAACGCCGGTTCCACGCACAGTTCCACCTCCACCTGCGGATACCGGGCCAGGAAGGACGGCAGCGCCGGCAGGACCCGGCGCTCGGCAACGATGCGTGGCAGGGTGATGCGCAGCCGACCGGCCGGCACGGTCCGCGCGCTGTCCAGGTCTTCGAAGGCCGATTCGATCTGTGCCAGCCCGCCACGTACGCGCTGCAGGAAGCGCGCACCGTGCTCGGTCAGGCCCACCCGGCGCGTGGTCCGTTGCAACAGGCGCACGCCCATCCGCGCTTCCAGCGCGCGCACGCTCTGTGACAGTGCCGAGGTCGAGACACCAAGCGCATCTGCGGCGCGGGTAAAGCTGGCGTGGTCGGCTACGTGGACAAACGCGACCACCGCCGACAGCGGTGCGGAGGGATCCATTGTGAAGCCTTCCTTCATTGTCAGTTCGGCTGTGTCCAGTTTATCCACAGGATCATCGGACGGATGCTTTCCCTCCCGGCGGCACACCGCCTCCTCCAATGGAATGCCACATGTCACTTGATCACTACCGCCTGCTCGGTCGCTCCGGCCTGCGTGTCAGCCCGATGGCGCTGGGCACGATGACCTTCGGTGCCGACTGGGGGTGGGGCGCGGACGAAGCCGAGGCCCGCCGCATCTTCGATGCCTACGTCGAACGCGGTGGCAACTTCGTTGATACCGCAAACAACTACACCAATGGCAGCGCCGAGACGCTGCTCGGGCGATTCGCCCAGGGCCGCCGCGAACGGCTGGTGATCGCCAGCAAGTACACCCTGGCGACCGTGCCCGGCGATCCGAACAACGCCGGCAACCACCGCAAGAGCATGATGCGCTCGGTGGAGGACAGCCTGCGCCGGCTCGGCACCGACTACCTGGATCTGCTGTACCTGCACGCCTGGGACGACACCACCGGGGTGGACGAGGTGATGCGCGGTTTCGACGATCTCGTGCGCAGCGGCAAGGTGCTGTATGCCGGCATCTCGGACACGCCGGCCTGGCAGATCGCCCGCATGCAGACCCTGGCCGACCTGCGCGGTTGGGCGCCGCTGGTGGCCCTGCAGATCGAATACAGCCTGATCCAGCGCAGCGTCGAACAGGAGCTGCTGCCGATGGCCGAGGCGCTCGGGTTGGGCGTGGTGGCGTGGTCGCCGCTGGGCAGCGGGGTGCTGACCGGCAAGTACAGCGCGGCTGATCTCACCACGGCCGAGCCGCCGGAGGCTACGCCGGGCGGTTCCCGGCGCAACGTGGCCCTCATCAATGGCGCGTTGACGCCACGTTCGTTGAACATCGCCGGGGAAGTCGCTGCCGTCGCGGCGGAACTGTCGCACTCGGCTGCGCAGGTCGCTCTGGCCTGGCTGCTGCAACGACCCGCGGCCGGGGCCATGCCGATCGTCGGTGCACGCACCCTGGACCAGTTCGAACACAACCTGGCGGCGCTGGATCTGGCGCTGCCGGCTGAGGCGCTGGCACGGCTGGATGCGATCAGCGCGGTCGCGCCTGCCTTCCCGCACGACTTCCTGCAGATGCCGCTGCCACGCATGCTGATGAGCGGTGGTACGCGTCTGCAGCCACGCGCGCTGGGCAGGTAACAGCGGGGGCGCGCTATGCTGGCGCCCCTCGTTGGACAAAAGCGCCATGGCCGCAACACCAACGCTCGCGGTCGCAGCAGCCCTGGTGCTGCTGCTTGCCAGTGGACCGGCCACGGCCGCACCGGACCACCGCTGCCTCAGCGGTGGCCGCGACAACACGATCCACCTGGAATGGCGCTGGCTGGACGATGGCCGCGCCGATGTGCGCTATGCCGGGCACAGCGAGCGCCTGCCGCTGCGGCGGGTCTCCGAACAGACCACGGTGCTGGACGAAGACCGCCCCTACCAGTTCGACACCGTCTGGGAAGAGCGCGTGGACGGTCGCATCAACGGTCACTACACACTGAGCACGCAGGGCGCACGGATCTACAGCTTCAGCTACGTGCGTGCCCGGGACGGTCGCCGCACGGACTTCGACGAAGACGTCAACGCCTTCCAGGACGACGGCTGTCACTGGTAGGCGCCTGCGCTGAGGCCGTTTGTGCCGTTTCCGGCAGAGTGTCCAGCGTCCAGCGCGCGCTGTGTCGGCCATGACCCCCGTCAGTGGCAATGCTGCGCTGCGTTCGGTCACACTCGGGGACTTGTCGTTCTCAGTCACCCCTTCCGAGGCCTGCATGTCCCTGCTCCGGCGCAAGTCCCTAGATTCCGTCACCGTCCATGAAGCCGGCCGGCGTCTGGTCCCGACCCTCAGCTGGCCGCACCTGATCGCGCTGGGCATCGGCGCCATCGTCGGCACCGGCATCTACACCCTGATCGGCGTGGGTGCCGACCGCGCTGGCCCGGCCGTGCTGATCTCCTTCGCCATCGCCGGCGCGGTGTGTGCCTGCGCGGCATTGGCCTATGCAGAGCTGTCCACGATGATGCCTGCCGCCGGCAGTGCCTATACCTACAGCTACAGTGCCCTGGGCGAAGTGTTTGCCTGGGTGGTGGGCTGGAGCCTGATCCTGGAGTACTCGCTGGTGGTGAGTACCGTGGCGGTCGGCTGGTCCGGCTATTTCGTCGGCTTCCTGGAATGGGTACATACCCAGTTCGGCTGGGACCTGCGCCTGCCGGCGATGCTCGCGGCAGGCCCGCACGTCGATGGCGGCATGATCAACCTGCCCGCCATCGTCATCACCTGGCTGGTGGCCCTGATGCTGATGGCCGGTACCAAGGAAAGCGCCACCCTCAACGCGATCCTGGTCGTGTTCAAGCTGATCGCGCTGGCGATCTTCGTGGCGGTGGCCCTGCCGGCGTTCGACGCCAACAACCTGCAGCCGTTCATGCCTTACGGATTCGCCAAGACGCTGGGCCCGGATGGCGTCGAGCGCGGCGTGATGGCGGCAGCGGCGATCATCTTCTTCGCGTTCTACGGCTTCGACGCGATCTCCACCGCCGCCGAAGAAACCAAGAACCCCGGGCGCGACCTGTCCATCGGCATCATCGGCTCGATGGTCGGCTGCACCATCGTGTACGTGCTGGTGGCGCTGGCTGCGATCGGTGCGATGAGCTACACCGTGTTCGGCCAGAGTGCCGAGCCGCTGGCATTGATCATGCGCCAGCTGGGCCAGCCCACCGCCGCGATGCTGATCGGCGTGATCGCGATCATCGCCCTGCCGACCGTGCTGCTGGCCTTCCTGTACGGCCAGAGCCGCATCTTCTTCGTCATGAGCCGCGATGGACTGCTGCCGCGTGGCCTGTCCAAGGTCAACGCACGTACCGGCACGCCGGTGGCGACCACGCTGTTCACCGCCCTGGTGGTGTCGGCACTGGCCGGCGTTGCACGCCTGGACGAGATCGCCGCACTGGCCAACGCCGGTACCCTGGCCGCGTTCACCGCCGTTGGCATCTGCCTGGTGGTGCTGCGCGTGCGTGAGCCGAACCGCGAGCGCACCTTCCGCACGCCGTTGGCCTTCATTGTCGGCCCGCTGGCGGCACTGGGCTGCATCTACCTGTTCATCAGCCTGCCGCACACCACCCAGCTGTACTTCCTGGCGTGGAACGTGGTCGGCCTGGTGCTGTACTTCGCCTACAGCCGTCGCAACGCGCTGATCGGCCGGTAAAGGCAGCGCCGGGCCATGCCCGGCGGTCTTTGGGTCGTGCCGGCACTACCGCAGGGCGGCTAACCGCCCTGCTTTGCCGCGTAGTCCTGCGCCTGGCGCATCACCCGCAGCAGGTTGCCGCCCCAGATGGCGGCGATCTGTTGTTCGCTGTACCCCTTGCGCAGCAGCCACGCGGTGATCTTCGGCAGCTGGCTGACATCGGGCAGGTCGCTCAGGCCACCACCGCCATCCCAGTCCAGACCGATGCCGACGTGCTCGGGACCGACCACCTTCAGGATGTGCTCGAAATGGGCGAAGAAGTCGTCCAGGCTGGCGTGGCGCACCGGGTGTTCGTGGTCCAGTGCCTGCTCGGCCTTCTGCAGCGCCACGCCCTGTTCGATGGTCATGCCTTCCCAGCCACCCAGCTGCTTGCTCAGGGCTTCTTCGGCCTGCTTGCGCTCGGGCGACTTGGCGGTGTCGATCAGGTAGCCGCCGTACGCGTTCACCTGGATCACCCCGCCAGCCTTGGCCAGCTTGCGCAGGCGCGCGTCATCAAGATTGCGTGGGTGGTCGTAGACCGCCTTGGCCGAGCTGTGCGACAGCACGAACGGCACCGGCATCATCGCCAGCAGATCGTCGAACACGGCATCGGAGGCGTGCGACTGGTCGATGACGATGCCCAGCTTCACCGCCTCGCGCACCAGGTCCTTGCCAGCCGGGCTCAGGCCCTTCCATTCAGCCCCCTTGGGATCGGTGGCCGAATCGGCGAACTCGTTGTTGGCGAAGTGCACGGTGCTGAGCAGGCGCAGGCCCGCACGGTGATAGAACGACAGCAGGCTGGGATCGGCCACCAGCGGACTGGCGTTCTCCATGCTGATGTAGACCACGCGCTTGCCGGCGGCCTTGATCCGCGCCGCGTCATCGGCGGTCAGCGCCAATGCGAAGCGCTCGGGATTGGCGGCCAGCATCTGCCGGATCTCCAGCAACCGCTGCAGGCCGTGGTCGCGCTCGGCCAGATGCGCGGCGGCCGTGCGGTCGCCCTGGTCGGTATAGATCGCCCAGAAGCCGCCATCAAGCGCACCTTCGACCATGCGCGGGTAGTCCACCTGCGAGAGTGCATTGCGGTCGTGCCGCTGCTCGATGTCGAAGCCGGTGCGGCCGAAATTGGCCGGCGTATCCAGATGACTGTCCAGGGTCAGCAAGCGCTGCTGCAGTGCCTTGGCACGGGCCAGCTCCTGCGCGCTGAAGTCGATGGCATGGGCGGACAGCGGCGCACTCAGCGCCAGGGCGAGCAGCAGGGACAGACGACGCAACGACGGCATGGGCATCCACCGGCAATGGGAAGGACACGACCATAGCGCCGCGACGGCCAACGCCGGTAGTGCCGTATTGACCCGCCAGCTCCATTACACTCGCCGGCAGCCGATAAATCAGCGTGCAGCACCGCGTGCTGCGTCGACCATGGAATGGAAGCATCGATGTCGAACTCCCAGCCTCCAGCGCTGCCCGCGCAGGGCCAGGCCCCCCTCCCCGCCAGCACGGTCACCGTCGAACAGCTCAAGCGTGATGTGCTGCCAACGTTGTTTGCCGGGCGTACCGACATCGGCCGCTATGGCCCGGCCGACCTGGCCAGCGCCAGCGCCGAGCCGGCCTGGCAGGATGGCAGCGCCAGCGCACTGGCCCAGGCGCTTGCCGAACTGGTCAGCCGGCTGTCCGAACACGATCCCAATGCGCTGCTGCAGCGCGCGGGATGGTGGGAGCGGTTCACCGGTGCCGATATCGAAGAACGCCTGCGCCGTCGCATTGCCATGGGCAGCAACGGCGATGTCCTGGCCAGGATCGAGCGCGAAGCCATTGCCGTGCGGGCCAGCGTCGATCGACTGGATGCGCAGCTGCTCGAGCATGACGTGCAGGGGGTGCGACTGCAGGTGTACATCGATGCAGGCGTGCAGTTCCTGCAGGAGCTGCCAGCGGCCTTGGACAGCGACGATGGCGCGCCGGTGCTCGACCGTCCGGTCGAGCGGCTGCAACGCCGCGTAGCCAACCTGACCGCGCTGCTGGCCAGCCATTCGATGAGCCGGATGCAGGTGCAGCTGGCACGCAGCCATGCCATCGACCTGCTGGACCGTTACAGCGAGACGGTACAGATCCTGCTGCCGATCTGGCGCCAGACCATCCAGGCGCTGCACAACAGCGACAACGCCAGCCCGCAGATGATCGCCAGCGCGGCCCAGGCACAGGACCAGCTGAAACAGGCCCTGCAGCAGTTGCTGCGCACATCGGCGGTGCCGGCATGAGCGCGCCGGTACGCGATCCGCTGCAGATCCCGCCGGATCTGCAGGCGCGGGTGGAGGCTGTTCCGGGCCTGCGCGCGTTCTACCGGCGGGCCTCGCTGCTGCGGGTCTTCGGCCTGGCCTGCCTTCCGCTGGCGGCAACGGCGCTGTCCTGCATGGCGCTGGCATTTACCGGCACCGAGCTGGGCCCCCCGTCGTGGGCACAGGTGCCGGCCGGCTATGGATCGAAGGACACGGGCAGGCAGTTGCTCATCCTGCTGGTCATGACCCCCTTGCTGCTGGTGTGGATGTTCTTCGGCGTGCGCGACCTGCTCAGCCGCCATCGCCTTCGCCGCTTCGCCTGGTCATTCGCGCTGGGTTCGATGCTGCTGTGCGGTGCCTGGGGAAGCATGGGCATCACCGCACCCGCCATCGGCCAGGGCGATCGCCTCGACTATCGCCAGCTGGACGCGCTGATCGCCAGTCCAGACTTCAGCGGCTTCAGCCCCCAGTGGCAGGCCTATCTGCGTGCACAGCAGGAGCTTCCCTACGGCGTCGCCTCGTCGGCCGTGGTCGCCACTGCCCGTGCGTTGGCCAATGGCGAAGACATCGGTGTTCCGGTATCGCCGGCAATGCAGTCCCGCTTCGAGAAGGCAGCAGGGCTGCCCCGCTCTGAACGGTCGCAGCGATGGCATCGCCAGCGTCTGCTGGGCTGGCTTCTGTTCGACGTCGGCTGGGTGCTCGCGCTGCTCGCGGTACCGACGCTGCTTGCATTGGGTGCGGTGGCGATCATGCTCGGCCACCATCTGCGGCGCAGGTCCGAAGTGATCAACGGGTTGCTGCAGCAGCTGCAGCCGGTTCCTGCGCCGCCACCCCCGCAGCCCTGAGGCTGGCGCGCGGGGGCAGTCTTCGGCGCTGTGTGGGGGAGCCGGGCATCGCCCGGCTCCACACCCCGTAGATCAGTCCACCACGCGGCAGAACACGGCCTTCAGGTAACGCGATTCCTGCACGTGGGCCATGAACGGATGGTCCGGGCCGGCGCCGGCCACCTTCAGGATCTGGATGGTGCGGCCGGAGAAGTACGCCGCACGACGCAGCATGTCCAGGAACTGGTCCTCGGCCACCAGGCCGGTGCAGGAGAACGTGGCGAACAGGCCACCGGGCTTGACCACGCCCAGCGCCAGCTTGTTCATGTCCAGATACTTCTTCAGCGCGGTGATCACCTGGTCGCGGTCGCGGGTCATCTTCGCCGGGTCCAGGATCACCACGTCGTACTGCTCACCGCGGTTGGCCGCATCGCGCAGCCACGGGAAGATGTCGGACTGGACGAACTTCGGGCGCACGTTGTTCAGACGTGAATTGCCCTTGGCGATCTGGATGACGTCCTCATCGATGTCGATGCCGACCACTTCCGATGCACCGCGCGCGGCCGCGTACACGGCGAAACCGCCGGTGTTGCAGCACAGGTCGAGCACGCTCTTGCCTTCCACCTGCTGGCTCAGCCACTCACGGTTCTCGCGCTGGTCGGCGAAGAAACCGGTCTTGTGCGCACCGGCCGGGTCGGCGCGGAACTTGATGCCGTACTCGGTGATCACCGACGCTTCGGTGGTGGTGTTGCCGTGGAAATCGAAGCTTTCCTGCTTCTGCACGTGTTCGTCGGCGAAGCTGTGGAAGCGGCAACCCGGGAACTGTTCACGCAGGGCGTCGTAGATCCATTCGCGATGGCGGAACATGCCGGCGGCGAAGAACTCCACCACCACCAGGTCGCCGTAGCGGTCGACCACCAGGCCGGACAGGCCATCGCCCTCGCTGTGCACCACGCGCCAGGCGTCGGACACCGCATCGAGCTTGAGCACCTCACGACGCAGCGACACCGCCTGGGCGATCTTGCGCGAGAACCAGCCGGCATCCAGCGGGATCTGCGGGTCGGTTTCGAGGATGCGTACAGCAATACGCGAATGCCCGTTGTAGAAGCCACGGCCGATGAACTCGCCATCCACGCCGACGACATCGACGAGGGAGCCGGGCTTGGGCCGGACGGTCGGCTTCTCGACCAGTTTCTGGAAGATCCACGGGTGGCTGGAACGCCACGCGTTCTTGAGGCGGACAACGGGAAGGGGGGTATTCATCCACCTATTGTAAACCGGGCGCCGTGGTCAGATCCCCACAGGGGCTCTGACCCCTTGGTCGTTGTGGGAATGGGGTCGGAGCCCCCTGCGGGGATCCGACCCCGGCCAGCATTTGACGCCGGCCCGGCCAGGCCGCAGAATCGGCGGCAGAAGGGGAGTAGCTCCCAGACGTTGTCGCCGTCAATTCGAGCCCGCAGGCTCCGGTGCAACGGCAGTTCCGGCCCATCGGAACTGCGAGCGAGACCTTCGCCGTACTGGCGAAGCTCTGTCCCTGGATCCCCTCCCGATCCTCCGTTGCAGATCCTCGCCGTCCGGCTTGAGGCATTTTTCATTTCCCAACGGACAAACCCATGCAGACGATCGGTAATTTGTGGTTGTGGGGCGGCTTCGCAGCGGTGGTGGTCATCGCCCTGCTGGTCGACCTCGTATTGATGCGCCACGGTGGCCCGCACAAGGTCACTTTCAAGGAAGCCCTGTGGTGGTCCATCGGCTGGGTCGCGCTGGCGCTGGCCTTCAACGGCGGCCTCTGGTTCTACCTGAACGAGACCGCCGGCCACGTCGTGGCCAACAAGGTCGGCCTGGAGTTCCTGACCGGCTATCTGGTCGAGAAGGCGCTGGCGGTGGACAACATCTTTGTCTTCCTGATGATCATGAGCTACTTCGCGGTGCCGGAGGAACAGCGCCAGAAGGTGCTGATCATCGGCATCCTGGGCGCGATCGTGCTGCGTACGATCATGATCTTCGCCGGTAGCGTGCTGATCACCCAGTTCCACTGGCTGCTCTATGTATTCGGCGCCTTCCTGCTCTTCACCGGCTGGAAGATGTGGTTCGCCGCGGGCCAGGAGCCTGACCTGGAAGCCAACCCGGCCCTGCGCTGGATGCGCAAGCACCTGCGCCTGCTGCCGGACTACGAAGGCAACGCGATGAGCGTCAAGCGCGACGGCGTGCGCTGGTTCACCCCGCTGTTCGCGGTGCTGATCCTGATCGCAGTGACCGACGTGATCTTCGCGGTGGACAGCATCCCGGCGATCTTCGCGATCACCACCGACCCGTTCATCGTGCTGACCTCCAACGTGTTCGCGGTGCTCGGCCTGCGTGCGATGTTCTTCCTGCTGGCCGGCATGGCCGACCGCTTCCACCTGCTGCCGTACGGCCTGGCCTTGGTGCTGGCCTTCATCGGCATCAAGATGATGATCATCGACCTGTTCAAGATCCCGACCCCGATCTCGCTGGGCGTGGTCGCGGTGATCATCGCCGCCACGGTGGTGCTGAGCCTGAAGAACCCGCCGAAGGAAGGCGGCGCCTGATCCTGGCCGATTGAACGCTGCGGCCGGTGGATTGTCCCGCCGGTCGCAGCCACTCTCCCGCGGCGGTGGCCTTGGTTTCGCGCCGGCCACCGCCATTGCTGAGGGTATGAACACGAACGCGCCCCTGCCCGCCGGCGACGCGCCGGCCGCCCGCAACGACCGCACGCGCATCCTGCGCGCCTTCAATGCCAGCCTGGCCGCCGTGCTGGTGCTGGTGGCCGTGTTCGCCCTGCAGGACCATTTCGACTGGCGGCCCTGGGCGGTCGCACCGTTGGAAGCTAAGGGCCTGCTCGGCCTGATCGGCGGACCGCTGCTGCATGGCTCGGTCGAACACATTGCCGCCAACAGCTTCGCCATCCTGATCCTCGGCACCCTGGCCGGCAGCGTCTATCCCAAAGCCACGCTGCGCGCCCTGCCCCTGCTGTGGCTGGGCTCGGGCATCGGTGCGTGGATGCTCGGCAACCCCGGCAGCTTCCATCTCGGCGCCAGTGGCGTCACCCACGGCCTGATGTTCCTGCTGGCCAGCCTTGGCCTGCTGCGCCGCGACCGCGCGGCGATCGCCACCGGGCTGATCGGCATGCTGTTCTACGGCGGCATGTTGATGACCGTGCTGCCGCATGCCGACGGTGTGTCCTGGCAGTCGCACATGGGCGGAGCCTTCGCCGGCATCATCGCCGCACTGCTATTCCGCAACGCCGACCCGCTGCCGCCGCGCCCGCGTTACAGCTGGGAGGAAGAGGAAGACGAGGTCGAGCCGCTGGCCGATGACGAACTCGAGCCGCCGTCACCGCAGCGCGTGCCGGTGCTGTGGCAGCCGCGCGAAGGGCAGGACTATGTGGTGATCCCGTTCCGCCGGCCGGAAGACCCGCGCGGTTGATCGGGTGGATACGCCGGGCATGGCCCGGCGCTACCGCTTCTGGATGCCTCTGGTAGCGCCGGGCCATGCCCGGCGGCATTGACGCCGGTCAGTCCGCCGCGTTCGCCGCCGCGCCCATTCCATCCACCGCCTGCCGGCCCAATGCCGGGTCATCGGTGAAGAAGGCATCGATGCCGGTCGCCAGGTAGGCACGCATCTCCGCGATCGACCCCTCCGCGTTGCGCGCATTGTCCGCGCCCTTGCGCAGGTTGCTGGCCTGGAAGTGGTTCTCCGGGCGGAAGGTGTACGGAATCACCATCAGGCCCACCGCGTGCGCATCGCGCACCAGCGCCGTCGGCGTGCCCAGCGCACCGTTGGCATCCAGAGGGATGATCGAGCGCAGCTCCGGGCCGATGCCGTCGGCATAGGCCGCGATGTCCTTCAGCCCCGCCGGGGTCATCATCTGCGCATAGGTCAGCGCGCCGCCGGCCTTGGCGATGTCGGCCGGCTGCGTATCGCCCTTCCACAGCAGCTGCAGCAGGCGGATGTTGCTGCCACGCGGGATCTTGCCGCGCAGGTAGCGCAGGTTGGCCGTCTCGAACGACTGGATGGTGACCGGGCCGACGTTGGTATAGGCGTTGCCGCGCAGCGCGGCCAGCAGCGTGTCTTCCATCGGCAGGCCGATCGACTGGAAGTAGGTCGGGTGCTTGATCTCCGGCACCAGGCCGATGCCACGGTTGGCACGACCGGCCTGCTGGACCAGGAACGCCAGGATCTCGTCCAGGCTGGCGATGCGGAACTGGCCGTCGTAGGCGGTGCTGCGGAACTCCGGCAGGCGCTCGCGGGCGTACAGCGTCTTCAGCTCGGCCAGGGTGAAGTCTTCGGTGAACCAGCCTTCGACCGTCTGCCCGTCGATGACCTTGCGGGTCTTCCGCTTGGCGAATTCCTTGTGCTCGGCCACATCGGTGGTGCCACCGATCTCGTTCTCATGGCGGGCCACCATCACCCCGTCCTTGGTCATCACCAGGTCCGGTTCGATGTAATCGGCACCGTCGGCGATGGCCTGCGCATAGGCCGCCAGCGTATGCTCGGGCAGCAGCGCGCTTGCACCGCGGTGGCCGTAGACCGACACCTTGTGTGCGGCCGGAGGGGAGGATTCAGCACTCATGGCCACCGATGGTGCCACGGCCAGCGACAACAGCAACGCACGACCCCACGACTTCACTGCAACTTCCCCAAGCGGTTTGTGATGGGCGTCAGTATGCGGCGGGAATGTGACAGGTTGGGGGAGCTGGGGTCGGATCCCCGAAGGGGCTCCGACCCGGCATCCTCAGTCAACCAAGGCGTCGTGGAAATCACGCTCATGGACAATCATGATCCGGAGTCCTTCCTTGCGCAGTTCCACTGCGCGTTCCACCTTGCGACCGTAGCAGGCGTAACTCCAGCAGGGATTTCCCTCAGCGCCGATCACCAGGTAGTCCACCTTCTTCGATGGTGCACTGTGCACCCGTCCTCCTCGTGCCGTCACCAGCGCGTGGATATCGGCGCGTGACCCTCGGGACGAAGCACCCGTGAAACAGAATCCCTTCTCTTCGAAATGGATTTCGGGAGCCACCGCGCAAAGCCCGACCAGACTTCCGGCGATCTGCAACGACGGATCGGTCAGGGTGCGGTCGTCGCCCAAGGCGATGAACTCGCTGAAGAACTGGCGAAGCAGATCCTGTTCTTGGCCATCCACCACGCCATCAGTCAGCACCTTGGCCACCAGGTGTCCGATTTCATCGTAAGGCCAGCATCCCTGCAGATGGACATGCTCTTCCATCCAGTCCGAGAGGCCACGCAACTCGGTTTCCGAAACGCGGCCGTCAGCGATGATGCCGCCCAGCACAGCATGCAACCGCTGGAGATCGGCCGTAGTAGCGTTGACCCGATCACTTGAACGCATCCGGTCGATCAACCATCGCAGGTCTTCCACCGCATCTTCGTCCATGCGGCCCTCGCCAAGCGCGCGCTCGACCACCGGCATCAGTTCGGTGAAGGGGTGCTGTTGGCGCTGATGAAGATGATCCTGGATCCAATGAGCCAGGAAGCGGCGTTCATCGGCGTTGATCTCCCCATCAATGGAGATCCCTTCGATGATGCCCGCCAGCGAGTTCAGTGCACGGGTGAGCTGCGCCGGGCTGGTGAAGTGGACGTAAGAAACATGGTCCTGATGCATCTGCAGTTCCTTTGCCAGAGTTTCCTTCACGCTAGCGTGGTCGGAGCAGGTACTCAAGCGTGCCCGGCAAGGTTCTGGAATATTGGGACGATCGCGTCATTTTGTGGGGTCAAAGCCCCTTCGGGGATCTCACCCCGAGGAGCTCGTTTGGCTGGATTGCCGGCCAGCGGCCGGCTCTACCAAGGCACTACTTGCCGATGCAGAAGCTGGAGAAAATCCTGCCCAGCAGGTCATCGGCACTCATCTGCCCAGTGATTTCGCCCAGCGCGTCGTGCGCCAGACGCAGCTCCTCGGCCGCCAGCTCCAGGTGCTCGTGCACCAGCTCGCCATCCGCCCGCTGCGCGTGTTCCTGTGCGCGTTCGATCGCATCGACGTGGCGGGTGCGTGCGGAGAATTCGCCCTCCACCTGCTCCCCTGCCCCGGCCGAAGCGATCGAACGCAGGCGCGCATGCAGCTCGTCCAGCCCCGCGCCGCTGGCAGCGGAGACGAACACGCGGTCCGGGTCGTCCCGCACCGGCATCGCATCCAACAGATCCGACTTGTTGTGGATGTAGACCTTGTGCGGCACCGCCAGTACCGCTTCGCCGATCGCGGCTTCGCCGGCTGCCGGATCGCGTGCATCCAGCACGATCAACGCCAGGTCGGTGCGCTCGATCTCGGCGCGCGCGCGACGCATGCCTTCGCGTTCAATGGCATCGCCGCCATCGCGCAGGCCGGCGGTATCGACCAGGGTCAGTTCCAGCCCATCCAGGCGGATGGTCTCGCGCAGCGTGTCACGGGTCGTGCCGGCGATGTCGGTGACGATGGCACGCTCGCTGCCGGCCAGCGCGTTCAACAGCGAACTCTTGCCGGCATTCGGTGGGCCGATCAGCACCGCATGCAGGCCATCGCGCAGACGACGGCCACGCTCTGCGTCGCGGCGCAGCAGGGCCAGATCGCTGCGCGCCTGTTCCAGGCCACGCCGCACCTGTGCACCGCCGAGTGTGTCCAGCGGTTCGTCGGCGAAATCGATGGCTGCTTCCACGTGGATGCGCAGCAGCACCAGCTGTTCGACCACCGCCTCGATGCGGCGCGAGAACACACCGTCCAGCGAGCGTCGTGCTGCGCGCGCCGCTCGGTTGTCCCCGGCCGCGATCAGATCGGCGATGGCTTCGGCCTGTGCCAGGTCGAGCTTGCCGTTGAGAAACGCGCGCTCACTGAACTCGCCGGGCCGCGCCTGCCGCGCCCCCAATGCGATGCAGCGTGCGACCAGCTGCTGCAGCAGTACCGGGCTGCCATGGCCCTGCAGTTCCACCACTTCTTCGCCGGTGAAGCTGTTCGGCGCCGGGAACCACAGCACGATGCCATCATCGATCACTTCACCGTCTGCATCGCGCAGGCGCGCGTAGTGCGCGTGGCGCGGGCGCAACGTCGGTGCGCCGAGTGCGTTGGCAATCGCTGCGGCGCGTGGGCCTGACAGGCGCAGCAGGCCGACGCCGCCCGCACCGGGTGCGCTGGCAATGGCCACGATGGTTTCGGTGCGCTTCATATCGTTCATCGCTCAGAGCTTCTCCAGCTGCGCGCGCGCCTGCGTCGCACCGCTGCCTTGCGGCTGCAGCGCCAGGTAGGTGGTGTAGGCCTGCTTCGCCTTGGCCTTGTCGCCAACATGGAAGTAGGCATCGCCCAGGTTGAGATGGGCCACCGCGCGCGACGGATCGATCTTCAGCGTGTTCTCCAGCCAGCGCGCCGCTTCGGCGTAGCGCTGCTGCCGGTAGTAGACGAAGCCGAGGTTGTTGGCCGCCTGGGCAAAATCCGGGCGCAGCTTCAGCGCCTCGGCGAACTGCACGGCGGCTTCGTCGTAGCGCTTCTCGCGGTAGAGCTGCAGGCCACGGTCGTTGGCCTGCTGCGAGCGCTGGCGGTCCGAGGCCGGTCCGGCCGTCGGCACCACCAGCTTGGCCTTGCCGCCCTGCAGGTCGGCCACGGTCACTGGCGCTTCACTGTTCTTGGCGTCCTGGGCAGCGTCGACCTTGTTGTTCAGGGCGATCGCATCGGCAGTCAGCTGGCGCGTATCGGCGTTGAGGTATTCCTGGCTGTCCGGCACCTGGAACACGAACTCGCCCCCCTGCGAGCCGGGCAGGCTGCCGAAGGCCGGCGTCTGCTGCGAGACCGCCGACACCGCCGGCGCCACATAGGCGGCCAGCTCGGTACCGGTGATCAGGCCATCGCCATTGAGATCGCCCTTGCCAGCTAATGCCTGCAGCAACACCCAGGTGAACACCGAGTGGCCGTTCGGGCCGGCATCGGCCACCTGCTGGTCGGCACCGCCGGCGGTCAGCATCTGCCGCGCGCTGCGACGTGCGTTCTCGCGCAGGAACGACGAGGACGACGGGCCGCCGCGGGTCAGACCGAGGCCGCTGTAGCAGGCGTCCATCACGAACATCACATGCTTGGCCTGCATGCTCTCTGCGATGTTCTGGATGTCGGTCATCGCGATGGCATCGGTGGCGAATTCCTTCGGGTCCGAATCAACCGGAATGATGTAGCCGAGGTCGCGCCCGGATGCCAGCTGACGGGTAGCACCGTGGCCGGCGAAGAACACGAACACGCGATCATTCCTGCCGGTGCGGTCGTCGGACAGCCGGTCGTGGAAGGCGGCCAGGATGTTGTTGCGGGTGGCCTGCTCGTTCTTCAGCACGATCACCTGCGAGGACGGGAAGCCGAACTGCCCGGTCAGCGTATCGGCCACGGCCTGGGCATCGTGGCTGGCGTATTCCAGCTTCGGCCACTTGGCGTAGTTGTCGATGCCGACCACGATCGCCCACGATTTTTCATAGCCGGTGGTGACGGTGGCATCGCGGTCGCTGCCCTTGCGCGGTCGGGCGACGCTGAAGTCGCGGCCATTCCAGCCGGCGAACTGGTAGCCGTCGGCGATCAGCCGGTCCAGGATCTGCGGCAGTGCCTTCACCGCGCGGTCGTGGATATCGTGGAACAGGATGATGCCGCGCTGCTCCTTGTTCACCTGGTCGAGCACGCGCTGCACGATCGATTCGGGCACCGGGTCGGCCCAGTCCATCGAATCGATGTTCCACATGATCGACTTCAGGCCCGCCTCGTTGAGCAGCTGCAGGCCTTCGGCGTTGCGTGCGCCATACGGGAAGCGGAACAGCGGCGCGCGCTTGCTGTCCACGTCCTTCAGCAGGGTGTCGGTGTCCAGCACCTGCTGGCGCAGCGCATCGCCGGTGGTGCGCGACAGCTGCGCATGGGTCAGGCTGTGGTTGCCGACGGCGTAGCCCTCTTCCATCAGGTTGCGGCTGATCTTCGCCATCGGCCCGAGGCGGACCTTGCCGTCGGTGTCGACCTTGCCCAGGTTGCGGCCGACCTCGAAGAACACGCCCGGTACGTCGTAGCGCTTGAGGATGGCCACCACTTCATCGGTATAGGCCTTGTGCGGGCCATCGTCGAAGGTCAGCACCACCGTCTTCGGCGGCAGATCGCGGCCGAAGATCTCGCGGTCGCTGTCCTTCATCGACATCGGGTACGGCTCGATCACGCCGTAGTCGCGCAGGATCGCTTCGCGGCTGTAGTCCTTGTGCAGGTGCGCGATGTAGTCGTCCCACTTCTCGCGCTTCAGTTCGATGGCACGGGTGCGCTCGAAGCGGCTGAAGATGCGGGTCAGTTCCTGGTTGTAGTTGCGCTCGATCTCGTCCAGCGCCTCCAGATCTTCACCGATGCGCTGGTGCAGCTTCACCGCCGGCAACGAGGAATCGGCGCCGATGCGTTCGTGCAGGTCACGCAGCACCTCGCGGAACGCCAGACGATCGGCATCGAACAGTTCGGGCGCCGACTCGATGTAATCCAGCACCGCGCCCAGGGTAGCGAAGCGCTGCGGGCTGGTGCCGCGCAGCAGGGTGTCGAACTGCGTGGCAATGGCGCCGCGCTGTTCCAGGCCATCGTGGAACAGCTGCTGGCCGATGCGGGTGGAGGTGGTGCGATCGGCCGCGGACTGCTGTTCCTCATCGGCCAGCAGCACGATGATCCGTCGATAGCCGTCGAGCTGCTTCTGCAATGCGCCCAGCAACGGCGCGGCGGCCGGGTCGGCGGCAGCGGCAGCCTGTGCGCTCGGCTGGGTAACCGCCGCCGGTGCCTGCGCGTCCTTGTCGCCACAGCCAGCCACGAGCAGGGTCAACAGCAGGCTGGGCAGAAGCAGGCGGAACGACGGCGCACGCGGCATGGCGGACTCGAACAAAGGGGAATGGTGTGCCGGCGATTCTAACGCCGCATGCGAAAAGCCCGCCTTGCGGCGGGCCTTTGCTGGGCCGGCCGGCCAGCGGCCGGCTCTACCCGTCGGCGCAGACGCGCCTTACTTTTTCTTGGCCGGAGCGGTGGCTGCCGTGGCCGGCACCGGATCGCTGCCGTGGCGCTTGGTCATCCACCACTGCTGCAGCAGGCCCAGTCCACCATTGACCACCCAGTACAGGACCAGGCCGGACGGCATGAAGGCCATCATGACGCCGAACACCAGCGGCATGAACTGCATCATCTTCTGCTGCATCGGGTCCATGCCCGGTGCCGGCGTCAGCTTCTGGGTGAACCACATCACCGCTACGTTGATCACCGGCAGGATGAAGTACGGGTCACGGGCGGTCAGGTCCTGGATCCAGCCGAACCAGGGCGCCTGGCGCAGTTCGACCGATTCCACCAGCACCCAGTACAGGGCGAAGAAGATCGGCATCTGGATGAGGATCGGCAGACAGCCGCCCATCGGATTGATCTTTTCCTTCTTGTACAGCTCCATCATCGCGGTCTGGAACTTCTGGCGGTCATCGCCATAGCGTTCCTTCAGCTGTGCGATGCGCGGCTGGAAGCGACGCATTTTGGCGCCACTCTTGTACTGCGTCGCCGACAGCGGGTACAGCACGATCTTCAGCAGCACCACCAGGCCGACGATGGCCCAGCCCCAGTTGCCCACCAGCTTGTGCACCTGGTTGAGCACCCAGAACAGGCCTTGGCCGATCACCGCCATCATCGAGAAGCGGCTGTAGTCGACCACACGGTCCAGACCCGGCACGTCTTCCTTGGCGATCAGGTTGACCAGCTTCGGGCCGACCCACAGGCGGGCCTCGGTGCTGGTGGACTGGCCCGGGGCCACGGTGAAGGCCGGGCCACGCGCTTCGATCAGGTCACGACCGGCCACCTGCGACAGCACGTAGTGTGCGGTCTGGTCCTTCTGCGGGATCCAGGCGGTGAAGAAGTGGTGCTGCAGCATCGCCAGCCAGCCGCCGGTGATGTTCTGGTTCAGCGCGCCATCGTCCAAGTAATCCTTGAACGCACGACGCTGGTACTTCTTGTCGTTGTCGTACCAGGTGGCACCGTTGAAGCTGAACGAGTCCGGGTTGGTCATGCTCCGCGACAGGATCGTCGGGCTGCGGTCCAGGGTGCGGTAGACGTAGCCGTTCCACGGCGCGGCGCCGGCATTGCTGACTTCATCCTTGAAGCGGATCGCATACTCGTTGCGGCCCACGATCAGGGTGCGCTTGATGGTCACGCCGTTGTCGGCGGTCCATACGAACGGAACCTGCAGTTCGTTCTGGCCCTTGGCCAGCACGAAGTCGCGGGTGTCACCGACCAGCTTGAAGCCGTCGGCACCTGGCACCGGGGTGTTCTTGTCTTCGCTGGCCCAGCCGCTGATCGCGCTGTAGGGATGCGCGGGATCTTCGGTCAGCAGGCGCACCGGCGGGCTGCCTTCGTCCTTGCTCTGCGGGAACTGCAGCAGTTCGGCGTCGAGCACGCGGCCGCCATCGAGCTTCAGGCGCAGCACGTCGGTGGTGATGGTCACGGACTGTGCGGACGGGGTGGCGCTGGCCTGGGCCTGTGCAGCGGCCTGACCCGGGGCACCGGGAACCTGCGCGCTGGGGATGCTGCCCGGGGACGCGCCGGGGACGCTCTGGGCGGCGGCCGGGGCCGAGCTGGTCGTCGGCGCCGGGGTCGGGGCGGACTTCTCACGGCTCCACTCCATCCACAGCAGCACGGCCACCATCAGCCAGGCAAAGATCAGGAAAACACGGGTCTGGTTCATCAGCAGGCAGGCTCAGCGGGGCCGGGACGCGGTGCCGGCTCGGTGACGGAGGAAATGGCAATGCCATCAGGCGGCGGCATTGTGCCGTCCACGCCCGGCGCGGGCAATGCGCGCAGGCGCCGCAGCAGGCGCAGGAAGGCCTGGCGGATATCTTCGTTGCTGGCATGACGCGCAGCAGTACGAGCCACGACGACGAAGTCGCCTGGCTGTATGTCGGTTCGTGTCTGACGCAAGGCGTCGCGCAGGACGCGCTTGATCCGGTTACGCCCAACGGCGTGAGGATCGACCTTGCGGGAAACCGCCAGACCCAGCCTGGCCGGCCGGTCAGCCGGTAGCCAGTGCAGGGTCATCAGCGGATCGGACACACGGCGGGCGCCGTTGAAGACCGTTGAATATTCGGCACGCGTGCGAACCCGCGCAGAGCGAGGGAATCGCTTGCGCGGGTCTGCAGTATTCACTGTCGAATGGATTGCGTCTGCCGCTGGATGCGGCATGGCAATCAGGCGCTCAGGACTTTGCGGCCCTTGGCGCGGCGACGCGACAGGATCTTGCGGCCGTCAGCGGTCTTCATACGGGCACGGAAGCCGTGGTCGCGCTTACGCTTGAGGTTGCTGGGCTGGAAGGTGCGCTTGGTGGCCATGTGGGCCTCTCGTATGAATGGGACGGAAAGAACCGGAAATTTTAGAGAGGTGTCCCCCCTCCCGTCAACCCCTGTCTGCTACGCCAATTCACCGGGCTGTGCAATAGCTGTGGATCTTTTTGTGAATAAGTAGGGGACAAGCATTCCGAAGGCGGGCGCTCGGTGGTAGGCTGAGCCATCCATTTCCCCCCTTTCAGGCCTGTGTTTGGGCGCCTTTTCGCGCCTATGCATCGGCCACCGGACAATTATTGCTGATGGATGCCTGGTCACGTAGTCTCGAGCGACTCGAGGCGGAGTTCCCGCCCGAGGATGTTCACACCTGGTTGAAGCCGCTGCAGGCAGATCTGCGCGCTGACAGCCTGGTGCTGTATGCACCGAATGCCTTCATTGTCGATCAGGTGCGCGAACTGTACCTGCCGCGGATCCGCGAGCTGGTCACCCACTTTGCCGGTTTCGGCGACGTATTTCTTGAAATCGGCTCGCGTCCGCGGCCCGTGGACGCGCAGATCGCGCCGGTTTCCAGCCATTCGGCGCAGGCGCCGGTGCAGCCGCAGGTCCCCTTTGCCGGCAACCTGGACAACCACTACACCTTCGCCAACTTCGTGGAAGGCCGCAGCAACCAGCTGGGCCTGGCCGCAGCATTCCAGGCGGCGCAGAAGCCGGGCGACCGCGCGCACAATCCGCTGCTGCTGTACGGGGGCACCGGCCTGGGCAAGACCCACCTGATGTTCGCCGCCGGCAACGCGATGCGTCAGGCCAATCCGGCCGCCAAGGTGCTGTACCTGCGTTCGGAACAGTTCTTCAGCGCGATGATCCGGGCCTTGCAGGAAAAGACCATGGATCAGTTCAAGCGCCAGTTCCAGCAGGTCGACGCGCTGCTGATCGATGACATCCAGTTCTTCGCCGGCAAGGATCGCACCCAGGAAGAGTTCTTCCACACCTTCAACGCGTTGTTCGATGGCAAGCAGCAGATCATCCTGACCTGCGACCGCTATCCGCGCGAAGTCGAAGGCCTGGAAGCGCGCCTGAAGTCGCGGCTTGCCTGGGGCCTGTCGGTCGCCATCGAGCCGCCGGACTTCGAGACCCGCGCTGCGATCGTGCTGGCCAAGGCCCGCGAGCGTGGTGCCGAGATTCCCGATGACGTTGCGTTCCTGATTGCCAAGAAGATGCGCTCCAATGTGCGCGACCTCGAGGGTGCGCTGAATACCCTGACCGCCCGCGCCAATTTCACCGGCCGTGCGATCACCACCGAATTCGCCCAGGAAACCCTGCGCGACCTGCTGCGCGCCCAGCAGCAGGCGATCAGCATTCCCAACATCCAGAAAACCGTTGCCGATTACTACGGGCTGCAGATCAAGGATCTGCTGTCCAAGCGTCGGACCCGGTCGCTGGCCCGTCCGCGCCAGGTTGCCATGGCGCTGACCAAGGAACTGACCGAACACAGCCTGCCCGAAATCGGCGACGCCTTTGCCGGTCGCGATCACACCACGGTGCTGCATGCCTGCCGGCAGATCCGCACCCTGATGGAAGCCGACGGCAAGCTCCGCGAGGACTGGGACAAGCTGATCCGGAAGCTGAGCGAATGATGCACGTACGCCGATGAGGCGTCACCGCATAAAACGGTGCAGAATCCGGTAGCAAGCGCGGGACAGGGTGTGGATAAAAATGCCATTGGATTTCCCGGAAGATTTATCCACAGCTTTCCCCACCCCTTGGGGGCTGGTAATGCAGAGGGTTTCGAAGCCTGAAACCCTTTTGTTTACAAAGACTTAGCTGTGTTTTCCAGCGATTCTGGCTCTACCAGCACCACCAAGCTTTTGATTTATTCCACATTTTTTTAAAGCATAGGGGCACGGAACCACATGCGTTTCACACTGCAGCGCGAAGCCTTTCTCAAGCCGTTGGCACAGGTCGTCAACGTGGTCGAACGCCGCCAGACCCTTCCGGTTCTGGCCAATTTCCTGGTGCAGGTGCAGAACGGCCAGCTGTCGCTGACCGGTACCGACCTGGAAGTGGAGATGGTGTCGCGGATCGCGGTTGAAGATGCCCAGGACGGCGAAACCACCATTCCCGCCCGCAAGCTGTTCGAGATCATCCGCGCCCTGCCTGATGGCAGCCGGATCACCGTCTCGCAGACCGGTGACAAGATCACCGTGCAGGCAGGACGCAGCCGCTTCACCCTGGCCACCCTGCCCTCCAACGACTTCCCGTCGGTGGACGAAGTGGAAGCCACCGAGCGTGTTGCGATCGGCGAAGCAACCCTGAAGGAGCTGATCGAGCGCACTGCGTTCGCGATGGCCCAGCAGGACGTGCGCTATTACCTCAACGGCCTGCTGTTCGACCTGCGCGGAGATGCGCTGCGCACTGTCGCCACCGACGGTCATCGGCTGGCCCTGTGCGAAACCGATCTGGCCAAGCCCAGCGGTTCCAAGCGCCAGATCATCGTGCCGCGCAAGGGCGTGACCGAGTTGCAGCGCCTGCTGGAAAGCGGTGATCGCGAGATCGAACTGGAAGTCGGCCGTAGCCACGTTCGCGTGAAGCGCGACGATGTGACCTTCACTTCGAAGCTGATCGACGGTCGCTTCCCGGATTACGAGGCAGTGATTCCGATTGGTGCCGACCGCGAGGTGAAGGTTGATCGCGAAGCACTGCGTGCCTCGCTGCAGCGTGCTGCGATCCTGTCCAACGAGAAGTACCGCGGCATCCGCGTGGAAGTTTCGCCGGGCAACCTGAAGATCAGCGCGCACAACCCGGAGCAGGAAGAAGCCCAGGAAGAGATCGAGGCCGACACCACGGTCAGCGACCTGGCCATCGGCTTCAACGTGAACTACCTGCTGGATGCCCTCTCCGCCCTGCGCGACGAAGAAGTGATCATCCAGCTGCGCGATTCCAATTCCTCGGCGCTGGTGCGCGAATCCAGCAGCGAGAAGTCGCGTCATGTGGTGATGCCGTTGCGTCTCTGACAGCTGCGCCGTTCCACGTGGAACACATGGACGCCCGGGATCTCCCGGGCGTCTTTTTTTGTTCCACGTGGAGCATCGTTGCGAATGCTACCGCCGCCATCGTCGCTCCTTGCCGATGAGAGCATCCGCGTTGCCCTGATGGGTTGTCGGCGCATGGAACCCACGATCCCGGGAAGCCAGCTGTGGAATCCACATGCTGAGATGACGAGACACGTTGGATAGGAGCACGCAGCGGGATCCGATCCAGCGGCTTCCGCTTGCGTGCTGACCTCTCTGTCCACAGGCCTCGTTCGTAGGAATTCGGCGCTTCCCTAGCTTCTAAATCTGGGTATAAATCAAAAGCTTGGTGGTGATGGTAGGGCCAGATTTCATGTAAAAGTAGGCTATGTGTCTGTTTTAAAAAGCTTTTATAGGGCTGAAACCCCCTGTATATAGGCCATCAAGCCTGGGGGGGAACCTGTGGATAGTTTTACAGCCGAGGAAAAATGCCTTTTTTATCCACAGTTCGCCCACACCTTGTGTATAAGTCATACAGACCCGCTGTGGATTGCGTGGAACTGCCGCTTTGAATTTCTTGAAATCTGTGGAACCTGGCAGGGGCCTTGGTCGCAGATTTCAAGAAATCTGGGAGCACTGACTGCAATCTCGGTGTGGAGTCAGGCCATGAGCCGGGGAAACCGTCTTCGGAATGGCGAAATCTGGACGCCTTGAGCCTTGGCTTCCTGCCGGATTTGAACGATTTCGGCCACTGTCTCCGGCCGCCTCCATGCCGGCAGGCCTCCGCCACGTGGAACGTGTTCTCCAAGGCTGCTATCGCCCGGCTGATGCCGGTCCGCGTCCGATCTACGCTGGCTGGCTTGCCCAATGCAGTAAGCTGGGTGATTCCCCGCCCCTCTACCGCCATGTGCGGATGGTCTGTCGCATCCCATGCAGATTCGTCGTCTTGCCCTCCACCACTTGCGTCGTTTCGATGCGGTGGAGCTGTCGCCCCAGCCAGGGGTGAATCTGCTGACCGGTGACAACGGCGCTGGCAAGACCAGCGTCCTGGAAGCGTTGCATCTGATGGCCTATGGGCGGAGTTTCCGCGGGCGGGTACGCGATGGCCTGGTGCGTCAGGGCCATGAAGCCCTGGAAGTCTTCGTGGAATGGGACGAGCAACGCGGTGATCTGTCCGTGCAGAGGCGAAAAGCCGGGTTGCGGCATAGCGGGCAGGAGTGGAAGGGGCGGCTGGATGGCGAAGACGTCGCCCAACTCGGAAACCTGTGTGCCGCCCTGGCTGTGGTGACCTTTGAACCGGGCAGTCACGCCTTGGTGAGTGGTGGTGGCGAGCCGCGTCGGCGCTTTCTGGATTGGGGCCTGTTCCACGTGGAACCAGACTTCCTATCCTTGTGGCGGCGCTACTCGCGCGCGTTGAAGCAGCGCAATGCCCTGCTCAAGCAGGGCGGGCCATCGCGGATGCTCGATACCTGGGATCACGAGCTGGCCGAGGCGGGAGAACCGCTGACCAGTCGTCGGCAGCACTACCTGGAGCGGCTGCAGTCCCGAACCATCGCCCTGGCCGAGGCACTGGCTCCGCAACTGGGAATCGTGGGCCTGAATCTGAGTCCCGGCTGGCGCCGGCACGAGGTTCCGCTGGCAGATGCCCTTCTGCTGGCGCGCGATCGCGACCGTCAGGCGGGTTACACCTCGCTGGGCCCACACCGGGCGGACTGGAGCGTGGCGTTCCAGAGCATCCCGGGGCGCGATGCGCTGTCACGCGGCCAGGCCAAGCTCACCGCCCTCGCCTGTCTACTGGCCCAAGCGGAGGATTACGCCGAGCAGCGTGGCGAGTGGCCCGTCATCGCGCTCGACGATCTGGCCTCGGAGCTGGATCGCACCCACCAGGCCCGGGTACTGCACCGCCTGTTGGCGGCACCGGCGCAGATATTCATCACTGCAACAGAAACGCCTGCAGCACTGGAGACTCTGAGCAACATCACCCGGTTCCACGTGGAACATGCACAGATCGTGGCTGTGCCATAGTGGGCACGGCAAGGCCGCTCAGCCCCGGCTGGTATAATTCAGGCTGCTATCCCTTCATTCTCGGCACATCGCTCAAAGCGGTGTCCGACCTGCGGAGCCTACGGCAAGCGCAATGACCGACGAACAGAACACCCCGGCAAACAACGGCAACTACGACGCCAACAGCATTACGGCCCTGGAAGGCCTGGAGGCTGTCCGCAAGCGCCCAGGTATGTACATCGGCGACGTCCATGACGGCACCGGCCTGCATCACATGGTGTTCGAGGTCGTCGACAACTCGATCGACGAAGCCCTCGCCGGCCATGCCGACCACGTGTCGGTGACGATCCATGCCGACGGCTCGGTCGGAGTGTCCGACAACGGTCGCGGCATTCCGACGGGCAAGCACGAGCAGATGAGCAAGAAGCTCGACCGCGACGTGTCTGCAGCCGAAGTCGTGATGACGGTCCTGCACGCAGGCGGCAAGTTCGACGACAACAGCTACAAGGTTTCCGGCGGCCTGCACGGCGTGGGCGTCAGCGTGGTCAACGCGCTGTCGCAGAAGCTGGTCCTGGATATCTACCAGGGCGGTTTCCACTACCAGCAGGAATACGCCGACGGCGCAGCACTGCATCCGCTCAAGCAGGTCGGTCCCAGCACCAAGCGCGGTACCACCCTGCGCTTCTGGCCGTCGGTAAAGGCTTTCCACGACAACGTGGAATTCCACTACGACATCCTGGCCCGTCGCCTGCGCGAACTGTCCTTCCTCAATTCCGGCGTCAAGATCGTGCTGGTGGACGAGCGTGGTGATGGCCGTCGCGACGACTTCCATTACGAGGGCGGCATCCGCAGCTTCGTGGAGCATCTGGCGCAGTTGAAGACGCCGTTGCACCCGAACGTGATCTCGGTAACCGGCGAATCCAACGGCATCACCGTGGAAGTGGCGCTGCAGTGGACCGATTCCTACCAGGAGACGATGTACTGCTTCACCAACAACATTCCGCAGAAGGACGGCGGTACCCACCTGGCCGGCTTCCGTGGCGCGTTGACCCGTGTGCTCAACAACTACATCGAGCAGAACGGCATCGCCAAGCAGGCCAAGATCAACCTGACCGGCGATGACATGCGCGAAGGCATGATCGCGGTGCTGTCGGTGAAGGTGCCGGACCCGAGCTTCTCCAGCCAGACCAAGGAAAAGCTGGTCAGCTCGGATGTGCGCCCGGCCGTGGAAAGCGCATTCGGCCAGCGCCTGGAAGAGTTCCTGCAGGAAAACCCGAACGAAGCCAAGGCCATCGCCGGCAAGATCGTCGACGCTGCCCGTGCCCGCGAAGCCGCGCGCAAGGCCCGCGACCTGACCCGCCGCAAGGGTGCGCTGGATATCGCCGGCCTGCCGGGCAAGCTGGCCGACTGCCAGGAAAAGGATCCGGCGCTGTCCGAACTGTTCATCGTCGAGGGTGACTCCGCAGGTGGTTCGGCCAAGCAGGGCCGCAACCGCAAGAACCAGGCGGTGCTGCCGCTGCGCGGCAAGATCCTCAACGTGGAACGTGCACGCTTCGACCGCATGCTGGCGTCCGACCAGGTGGGTACGCTGATCACCGCGCTGGGCACCGGCATCGGTCGCGACGAGTACAACCCGGACAAGCTGCGTTACCACAAGATCATCATCATGACCGACGCCGACGTCGACGGCGCGCACATCCGCACCCTGCTGCTGACGTTCTTCTACCGTCAGATGCCGGAGCTGATCGAGCGTGGTTATGTCTATATCGGCCTGCCGCCGCTGTACAAGATCAAGCAGGGCAAGCAGGAGCTGTACCTGAAGGACGATCCGGCGCTGGACAGCTATCTGGCCAGCAGCGCAGTGGAGAACGCGGGGCTGGTGCCGGCCAGCGGCGAGCCGCCGATCGATGGCGTGGCGCTGGAAAAGCTGCTGCTCGCCTACGCTGCCGCGCAGGACACGATCAACCGCAATACCCATCGTTACGACCGCAACCTGCTCGAAGCGCTGGTCGACTTCATGCCGTTGGAGCTGGAAAACCTGCGCAACGCAGGTCCCGGGGAAGGACTGGACGCGCTGGCCAAGCACCTCAACCAGGGCAACCTCGGCAGCGCCCGTTTCACCCTGGAACTGCAGGAGCCCAACGAGCAGCGTCCGGCTGCGGTGCTGGTCACGCGCAGCCACATGGGCGAACAGCACATCCAGGTGCTGCCGCTGTCCGCGCTTGAAAGCGGCGAGCTGCGTGGCATCCACCAGGCAGCGCAGCTGCTGCACGGTCTGGTCCGCGAAGGCGCGGTCATCACCCGTGGCGCCAAGTCGATCGAGGTCGAATCGTTCGCGCAGGCCCGCAACTGGCTGCTGGACGAAGCCAAGCGCGGCCGTCAGATCCAGCGATTCAAGGGTCTGGGTGAAATGAATCCGGAACAGCTGTGGGACACCACCGTCAATCCCGATACCCGTCGCCTGCTGCAGGTGCGTATCGAAGATGCGGTGGCCGCTGACCAGATCTTCAGCACCCTGATGGGGGATGTGGTCGAACCGCGCCGCGACTTCATCGAAGACAACGCGCTGAAGGTCGCCAACCTGGATATCTGACACAATCGGATGGTGGCCGGCGCGCGGGGAGGCGCGCCGGCTTTTGTCCCTTGATCGCAGGTAATCGATGTCCGCTTCCGCCCCGGTTTCCGCTCCGCCGCCGGTTCCACCGGCTACTGTCACGCCCCGCGCCTCCTCGCCGCTGGCGGGCTTCTTCATCGATCTGGGAATCGCGACAGTCGCCTTGTTCGGCCTGAGTGTCGTCTGCGGGGCGATATGGGGGCTCTACCGCAGCCTGCAGATCAGCGCGGCCAATGCGCAAGGCGCTGCCGCCGGTACTATCGCCTCTGTTGGCCAACCCGGTGCGCTGGGGCAGATCCTGATGGCATTGATCGCCACCGGTGGTGCGGCCCTGCTGGTCTACTTCTGGCGTCGCCCTGCCAATGCCGCCGAGCGCCAGCATTCGCGCCAGGCTCTGCAGCGACCTTCCACTTGGGGCTGGACTCTGCTGGTCGCCTTGCTGATCGTGCTGGGAAGCAACGGCATTGCCTTCCTTGCCAAGCAGATGGGCATCGAGCCGGTTCCCACCAATCTCGAACTGATGCAGAACGCGATTGCGCGTTTCCCTGTATTCCTGGCGCTGTTTGCAATCGTGCTGGCACCCGCCTACGAGGAACTGCTGTTCCGTCGCGTCCTGTTCGGGCGCCTCTGGCAGGCCGGGCGTCCATGGCTTGGCATTGTCCTCAGCAGCCTGGCCTTTGCCCTGGTCCATGAAGTGCCCGGGGTCAGCAAGAACTCCCTGCTCGGTACTGCCCAGCTCTGGCTGGTCTATGGCGGCATGGGCGCCGCGTTCTGCTGGCTGTACCGCCGCACCGGCACCTTGTGGGCGGCGATCGCCGCACATGCACTGAACAATGCCGTGGCGCTTGCGGCCCTGGTGTTTTTCGGGGCAACGTAAGGCTCTGTCCGCTTGACGAAAGATTAAGCAGACCCGTTACACACTGGGCTTCTGAACACGGGGGTGGGTCCATGAAACAACTGCTGCTGGCCATCGTCATCACCACTCTGGTCAGCGCCTGCGCGACCACCACTTCGCCCACCGGCCGTCGGCAGATGGTGGGCGGTGTGTCGCAGGCGCAGCTGGACCAGCTGGGTGCGCAGGCGTTCGCCGAAACGAAGCAGAAAGAGAAGATCAGCAGCGATGGGCGCCAGAACGGCTACGTGCAATGCGTGGTCAACGCGCTCGTCGCACAGCTGCCGCCTCAGTACCGTGGCGTACGGTGGGAAACGGCGGTGTTCGTCGACAAGGAACCCAATGCCTTCGCCCTGCCCGGCGGCAAGGTCGGGGTCAACACCGGCATCTTCAGCGTTGCCAAGAACCAGGATCAGCTGGCAGCGGTGATCGGCCATGAAATCGGCCACGTGATCGCCCGCCACCACGAAGAACGCATCACCCGGCAGATGGGCGCGCAGACCGGATTGGCGGTGCTGGGCGCGCTGGCCGGCGCCTATGGCGGCGAAGGCGCAGCCAGTACGGTCAACCAGCTGGGCGGGATGGGGGCGCAGACCGCGTTCCTGTTGCCCGGCTCACGCACCCAGGAGAGCGAGGCTGACGTGATCGGTCAGCGGTTGATGGCCGAGGCCGGATTCAACCCCGCCCAGGCCGTCGATCTGTGGCAGAACATGATGGCCGCCAGTGGCGGTCGCAGCCCGCAATGGTTGTCGACCCATCCCGATCCAGCCAATCGGATCAGGGAGTTGCAGCGTGATGTGCCAGCGCTCGGCCCCGTCTACCAGCAGGCGCAGGCGGCCGGACGCCGGCCAAAGTGTGGCTGAGTGCGCAGATTCATGCTGTATTGCAGCACATAAAACGATTTCTCACGCCATCTGTTTCTGATACGTTTGGCGGCTCAGATTTTTCTGACAGTCCGACTTTGCCGCTACCGGCGGTTCGATCGAGGTGAACGATGATTTTCCGTAACCACAAAGCTGTGCTTTCCGTCCTCATCGCCACTGCCCTGACCGGCGCCGTGGTCACCGACGCGTTCGCGCAGTCCTCGCGTTCGTCCGAGCGTGGCAACCGTGGCGGCAAGCAGGCCAAGGCCGAAGTGCTGTTCCCGAACGCGACCCGCCAGGAACCGGCAGCGAAGTCGTCGGCCAAGCTGGGCAGCAAGCTGCAGAAGATGATTGACAGCTACAACAAGGAAAAGTTCCCGGAGACCCGCACGCTGGCCGACGAGATCCTGGCCACCGACGGCGCCAACGAGTACGACAAGTCGCTGGCCGCGCAGCTGGCATCGCAGGCCGCCTACCAGACCGACGACACCGCAGCCGCCATCGCGTACCTGAAGCAGGTGCTGCAGTTCAACGGCCTGGACAACAACGGCCACTTCCAGTCGATGCTGATGCTGGGCCAGCTGCAGATCCAGGAAGACAAGACCGCTGAAGGCCTGGCGACCCTGGACAAGTACTTCGCCGAGAGCAAGTCGACCAAGCCGGAAGAGCTGATCATCAAGGGCCAGGCGCTGTACCAGCTGGAGCGCTACCAGGAAGCGATCCCGGTGCTGAAGCAGGCCATCGCCGGCGCTGCCGAGCCGAAGGACAACTGGAACCAGCTGCTGATGGCCGCACTGTCCGAAGCCGGCCAGACCGGTGAGGCCGTGCAGGCCGCCGAGGCACTGGCGGCCAAGAACCCGAACGACAAGAAAGCGCAGCTGAACCTGGCCAACATGTACATGCAGGCCGACCAGATGCCGAAGGCCGCCGCGGTGATGGACAAGCTGCGCAGCAGCGGCCAGCTCACCGAAGAGCGCGAGTACAAGCAGCTGTACTCGATCTATGCCAACACCGAGAACAAGGAAAAGGACGTCATCGCGGTCATCAACGAGGGGTTGCAGAAGGGCATCCTGAAGCCGGATTACCAGGTCTACCTGGCACTGGCCCAGTCCTACTACTACTCCGACCAGGTGCCGCAGGCGATCGATGCGTGGCAGAAGGCCGCCCCGCTCTCCAAGGACGGTGAGACCTACCTGAATCTGGCACGCGTTTTGCACAGTGAAGGTCGTGTCCCGGAGGCCAAGCAGGCCGCCCAGCAGGCGCTGGCGAAGGGCGTGAAGAACCAGGCGGATGCCAAGAAAATCATCAACCTGAAGTAAGTAGGAATAACGCCTGAACGCCTGCCCAGTTGATGCGCAAGCGCTCAGGATTGGTATAAGCTTGGAGGTTCCTGCGGTGTCATGCACCGCTGATCAGGGATCCCGCCCCCGGGATTCCGGCCCCACTATTGAGCTCTTGGCGCATGACGGAACAACTAGTCGTTCACCGGTACGAACAACCCGATGACAAGGGGCTGAGCTGGCCTCGCATCGTCGGTATCGCGTTTGTAATCGCCCTGCATCTGGCCGCCTTCATGATGCTCCTGATTCCTGCCGTGGCTCCCAAGGCCGTGGCGGAGAAGGAGCGCAACGTCATGGTGACCATCGTCGACGCACCGCCGCCGCCGCCACCGCCGCCGCCGCCGCCGCCGCCGCAGGACACCCCGCCGCCGCCGGTGAAGAATCTGTCGCCGCCGAAGCCGTCGCCCGTCCCGCCGCCGCCGCAGGCGCCGGTCGTCGACGTGCCGGAACCGCGCCCGAACGATATCGTCACCCCGCCGTCGCCGCCGTCGCCGCCGGCACCGCCGACCTCGATCGAGGCCAGCGTGGACATCTCGTCGAAGGCCATGAATCCGCCGCGCTATCCGCCGGCCGCCTTCCGCGCTGGTATCCAGGGCGAAGTGATCCTGATCATTGATGTCGATGCCAGCGGCAACGTCACCAATGTCACGGTGGAAAAGTCCAGCCGTAACCGCGATCTGGACCGTGCTGCGATGGAAGCTGCCCGCAAGTGGCGTTTCAACGCCGCCGAAGCTGGCGGTAAGAAGGCTGCTGGCCGCGTCCGCGTCCCGGTCAACTTTGCGCTGAACTGATGCGCCCGGGTGGCCGCCTGGCCACCCTCGCCTCCAGTTCGATTGTTTAGCTTAGCTACACCCTTTATCACCACACACAACAAAGGTAAGCGTCATGCTGCAGGAAATTTTCATCGCCGCTGCTGCCGGGGGCAATCCGTCCAACGCCCTGTCGCAGATGGGCTTCGAGCATCTGATCCACGAAATGACCACCAAGCCGGGTGATTTCGCGGTTTCCTGGGTCGTGCTGCTGACCCTGGTCGTCATGTCCGCCATGTCCTGGTACTGGACCGTCATCAACATCTTCCGTGCTACCCGCCTGAAGAGCGCCGCTGATCGCGTCGTCAGCCTGTTCTGGGATACCCCGAACGCGCAGGACGCCATCCGTGCAATGGAAGAGCAGCCGGCTTCGGAGCCGTTCTCGAAGATCGCACTGGACGCTGCACAGGCTGCTGCGCACCACCAGCGTGCTGAAGGCGGCGCTGTCGGCGGCGTGGGTGAGAACCTGAGCCGTTCGGAGTTCGTCGACCGCGCTCTGCGCCAGGCCGTGACCCGCGAAAGCAACAAGCTGCAGTCGGGCATGACCCTGCTGGCCACCGTCGGTGCAACCGCTCCGTTCGTCGGTCTGCTGGGTACCGTGTGGGGCATCTACGGCGCGCTGATCAAGATCGGTGCCACCGGCTCCGCTTCGATCGACGCCGTTGCCGGCCCGGTGGGTGAAGCACTGATCATGACCGCCATCGGTCTGTTCGTCGCGATCCCGGCCGTGTTCGCCTTCAACTTCTTCAGCAAGATCAACAGCGCGACCATCAGCAAGTTCGATACCTTCGCGCACGACCTGCACGACTTCTTCGCCACCGGTTCGCGCGTCCGCTAATTGCGACGCGCTGTACCCGCGAGAACGTAGTCACCAAGATCTAGACGGAGCCCGTTATGGCTTTCAGTAGTGGTAACAGCGGCGGCCCCATGGCCGACATCAACGTTACGCCCCTCGTGGACGTGATGCTGGTGCTGCTGATCATCTTCATCATCACGGCGCCGCTGATGTCCCACAAGGTCAAGGTGGATCTGCCGGAGGCCAATCTGGTCCAGAAGCCGGACGACACCAATGACCGCAAGGGTCCCATCACCCTGGCAGTCAAGGAAGACGGTTCGATCTACTGGAACGACGAAGAGATCGACAAGCAGACCCTCGAGTCGCGCTTGGCGACCGCCGCCCAGCAGACCCCGCAGCCGCCGTTGAACCTGCGTGGTGACCGCACCACCAAGATGCGTGTCATCAACGAGATGACCAAGGTCGCGCAGGAACAGGGCATGCTGGACGTCGGCTTCGTGGCGACCAAAGAGAAGGGGCAATAAGCCATGGCATTCAGTAGTGGTGGTGGCAAAGGCCCCATGGCAGACATCAACGTCACGCCCCTCGTGGACGTGATGCTGGTGCTGCTGATCATCTTCATCGTGACCGCGCCGATCATGACGTACCCGATCGCCGTGGACCTGCCGCAGCGCGTGCTCAACCCACCGCCGCAGCTGGTCGAACCGCCGCCGCCGATCGAACTGAAGATCGACGCCAGCAACCAGGTCTCGTGGAACAACAGCCCGATCGGTACGCACGAACTGCAGCAGCGGATGGAGCAGGAGGTCCAGCGTGACCCGACCAACCAGCCGGAACTGCGGATCGATGCCAGCCCGGATTCGGAGTACGACGTGATGGCCAAGGTTCTGGCCGCCGCGAAGAATGCTCAGATGAAGAAGATCGGCTTCGTGCAGCAGTAAATCGCTACACCGCAATACATCAGTCATGACGCGACTGCAGACGCCCCTGGAAACAGGGGCGTCTTTTTTTGTGCGTGCAGGCGTCTTCCCGGCAACGCCGTTGGCAATGAATGCCTCTGGCCGGTGCCTGTCCCCGCTATGATCGGCGGATGCTCGCCCTCTTCGATTCCGTGCGCCATTGGCTTGATGGCATCGCCCACCTGGGAACGATCCTGGCGGTGGCCTACCTGCTGTATCTGCTGGCGTTGACGGGCTGGATCATGCTGCAGAAGCGCGAGCCGGTGGCCACGCTGAGCTGGATCCTGTCGCTGGCGCTGCTGCCCTACCTCGGCCTCTTCATCTACTACCTGCTGGGCCCACAGAAGGTGAAGCGGCAACGGCTGCGGCGCGGTCGCGCGCGCTCGGGCATGGAGCACTACAGCGATGTCTGCCCGCCCGATGCCGACTGCACCGAACTGGCCAAGATCGCGCAGGCGACCACCGGGCTGGCGCCAAGCACAGCCACCGAAGTGACCTGGCTGGTCGACGGCGCGGCCACCTACGCCGCGCTGCTGGAAGCGGTGGCACAGGCGCAGGACCATGTGCACCTGGAGTACTACATCTTCAATCCCGACCACGCCGGCACCGCGTTGCGGGATGCGTTGGTGGAACGGGCCAACGCCGGCGTGCAGGTGCGGCTGCTGCTGGATGCGGTAGGTTCTTCGGCCGTGCGTCAGCGCTTCCTGCAGCCGCTGTTGAACGCCGGCGCTGAGGTGATCTGGTTCCATCCGCGGCAGTTGCTGAAGCCGTTCAAGCGACCCTGGTTGAACCTGCGTACGCACCGCAAGCTGGTGATCGTCGATGGCCGGCTGGCGTTCACCGGCGGCATCAACATCACCGACGACGAAGACGAAAGCCGCAACCCGGATGCTTACCGCGATCTGCACATGCGTCTGCGTGGGCACGTGGTGCGCAGCCTGCAGCTGGTGTTCGCCGAGGATTGGTTGTACGCCAGCGGCCAGGACCACTCGCGGTTCGATATCGCCCGGCTGTGGCCCAGCGACATGCCCCTGCGCGGCGACGGCGCGATCAACGCGCAGGTGCTGGTGTCCGGCCCGGATTCGGGATGGGAGACCATCCATCGCCTGCACGTGGCCGCCATCCAGGAAGCACGTGAGCGGGTCTGGCTGGTCACCCCCTACTTCGTACCCGGCGAAGCGGCGCGGATGGCGTTGACCTCGGCCGCACTCGGTGGCCTGGACGTGCGCATGCTGGTGCCGAAGATGAGCGACTCCTGGTTCGTGACCCAGGCCGCACGCTCCTATTTCGACGAGCTGCTGCATGCGGGAGTGAAGATCTACGAGTACGGCCCGCGCATGCTGCATACCAAGGCGTTCATTGCCGACGACGATGTCTGCATCGTCGGCAGCGCCAACTTCGATCACCGCAGCTTCCGCCTGAATTTCGAGCTGTCGATGATGATCAGCGATCGTGGCCGGGTGGCGGAACTGTCTACGTTGCTGCAGTCCGAATTCGAGCGTGCCACCCGTGTACATGACCAGGCAGGACGCTCGCTGTGGCTGCACCGGCTGCCCGAAGCCTTCGCGCGATTGGCCTCGCCGCTGCTGTGAGGCAGCGCTACACTGCGGCGGTGGCCCGGGGAGACTGACAATGTACTGGTTGTACCTGCTGCTGGCGCTGGGCTGCTTCGCCTTTGCGCTGAAAACACCGAACATGGGCCTGATGTCACTGGCCCTGCTGGGCACCCTCGCCTTCCTGCTGGCATGGGTGCGCGGGAGATACGCCGCACGCTTCGGCGACCTTCAGCGTGATCCGGCGACACTGGTGGACAGCGATGAACTCAGGCGTCTGCGCGAGCAGGCCAAGGTTGCTCCGGCCGACGGCAGCGACCCTCCCTCTCACTCCCCGTAGTCCCGTTCCATGACCCAGCTCAGCGTCAACGTCAACAAGATCGCCGTCCTGCGCAATTCGCGTGGCGGTGCCGAACCGGACGTGGTGCGTGCCGCCCAGGCCTGCCTGGATGCCGGCGCGCATGGCATTACCGTGCACCCGCGGCCCGACCGCCGCCACATCACCGCCGAGGACGTGCTGGCGCTGTCGGCGCTGACCCGTGCCCGTGGTGTGGAGTTCAATATCGAAGGCAACCCGTTCGCGCCGCCACGTGAGGGCTACCCCGGGTTGCTGCCGCTGTGCGCGCAGACGCGCCCGGCGCAGGCCACGCTGGTTCCCGATGGCGATGGCCAGATCACCTCCGACCATGGCTTCGACTTCGAACGCGATGCGCAGCGGTTGCGCCCGCTGGTGGCCGAACTGAAAGCGATGGGATGCCGGGTGAGCCTGTTCGTGGATGCCGGCAACCCGCTGCTGGAGCAGGCTGCCGATGTCGGCGCCGACCGCATCGAGCTGTACACCGGCCCGTATGCCGAGGCCCATGCCGCCGGCGACGCCCGCGCCATGCTGGAACTGTTCGCCACCGCCGCGCGCCGTGCACGGGCCGTCGGCCTCGGTGTGAATGCCGGGCACGATCTGTCGCAGGACAACCTGCGTGACTTCCTGGCCGCCGTGCCGAAGGTGCTGGAGGTGTCGATCGGCCACGCGCTGATCGGCGAGGCGCTGTACGACGGCCTCGATGCCACGGTGAAGGGCTACCTGGCACTGCTTTAGCAGTGCGTGGGGCTTCCCCGCTGGGTTGAAGCCCGAAGACGTGCGGCAGGTCCCCGTGTTCCGGCCTGGCAAGCGCCCCTGTAGCCGATCTTCCCATCGCAGCTGCTGAGACACCCGTGGCCCATGCTGGCCTGCCGCGGCGATGGCGCGTGCCCGGTCCCAAGCCAGACGACCCTGTGGACAAGTCTGGGGTCAACGTGCGCTCCCAAGTGCCTGCGCGCCTACAGCTACGTGAATCCTGGCCGCTTGCGCTGCCTGTGGTTAGCAATAATACTAATAGCCCGTAACGGCCGGAGGGCAATATGCAGCACCCCCCTCGCAACGCCCAGGCCGCCATCAAGGGCCGGGGTTCCACGTCCCATCTTGCGGGGCGTTTTGAAAGCACCGTCAGCGAAGCGGTGGACGACGGCTGGGCAGTGGACGACAGCGAGGAGTTCCTCGCCCCGCGCCTGCGCACCGAAGTACGCGCGGAGACCGCTCGCAGCATCATCAGCCGCAACAACTCCCCGGACGTCGGCTTCAGCCAATCGGTGAATCCGTATCGCGGCTGCGAGCATGGCTGCTCCTACTGCTTCGCCCGCCCTTCGCATGCCTATCTGAACCTGTCGCCTGGCCTGGACTTCGAGACCAAGCTGTTTGCCAAGACCAACGCGCCACAGCTGCTGCGCAAGGAACTGTCGAAGCCGGGCTACGTGCCGCAGCCGATCGCGCTGGGCATCAACACCGACGCGTACCAGCCGATTGAACGCAAGTTCAAGCTGACCCGCCAGCTGATCGAAGTGATGCTGGAGACGAAGCATCCGTTCTCGCTGATCACCAAGAACGCGTTGGTCGAGCGCGACATCGATCTGCTCGCACCACTGGCGGCGGAGAATCTGGTCAGCGTGCATTTCTCGGTGACATCGCTGGATCCGCATCTGTCGGCGAAGCTGGAGCCGCGCGCCTCGGCACCCCATGCGCGGCTGCGTGCGATGAAGCGCCTGCACGAGGCGGGCATTCCGGTGGGCGTGATGGTTGCGCCGGTGATTCCGTGGCTCAACGACAGCGAACTGGAAGCCGTGCTGGAAGCCGCGCATGATGCCGGCGCCAGCACGGCAGGCTACGTGCTGCTGCGCCTGCCGCTGGAAGTGGCACCGCTGTTCCGCGACTGGCTCGATACCCATCATCCCGATCGCGCCGCGCATGTGATGAGCACCATCCAGCAGCTGCGCGGCGGCAAGGATTACGACAGTCAGTTCGGCACGCGCATGCGCGGCCAGGGTGTTTACGCAGAGCTGCTGAACAACCGCTTCAAGCTGGCGCGCAAGCGGCTGGGCTTCAACGCACAGAACAGCCATTGGCCGAAGCTGGATTGCAGCCGGTTCGAGAAGCCGTTGCCGCCGAAAGTGGATACGCCGCAGGGGAGTTTGTTCTAGGTCGTCGCGGTCGCGGCGTGGTGCTGTGCCTCAGCCCCCACCAAACAATCTCTGCGCGCTCTGGAACAGGATCCAGCTGGTGGCGATGAACTTGTCGCCGCCCTGCGGCCGGTTGCCGCGATGGGTATGGGTGAACGCAGTCGGCGCGATCAGCAGACTGCCGGTACGCGGTGCGATCTTCCGCCCCTGGAACAGGAACTCGGTTTCGCCCTCTTCGAAGTCGTCGTTGAGGTACAGCGTCCACAGCACATGCCGGTGCAGGGTCTCGGCCTGCGCGTCCTTCGGGTACAGCTCGCAGTGCCAGTACGGGTAACCGCCCTCGCCCGCCGCATACCACTGCAGATTGATCGCGCCCGGGCGCAGGCAGGTGCGCGCCAGATCCGCCAGCTGCTCCGGCGCCATGTCGGGGAAATCCTCGGCCGACAGGCGTCGCGGCTGGCCGTTGCTGTCCTGGATCTGCAACATCAACGGCGCGATCAATGCCTGTGGATAACGGCGTAGATAAGTCTGCAGACCCGCAAATACCGCCTGTTGCAGCTGCTGGTCCACATCCTGCCAGCCATCCACGCCGCTGATCCGCAGATCCTTGCTGTGCTTGAGTTCCGGGAACACGCCGCTGCCCACTGCGCCTGGTTTCAGGCTCTTGCTTGCACGCATGCGCGCGACGATCGCAGCGCACACGTCGCTGGGGACGGCGTTGTGGATGACCTCGATGAAATCGACCGGGCCCGGCTCGTGCATGCGTGCATTCCTTCGACGGCAAGGGCTTGATGGTGCCGTTTGCAGCTGCTGCTGTCACCCTGCGGTCATGTCATCAATCTGCCATGACCGCTGTAGGGATGGCCGCTGTCAGACGCTCTTCGCGTCATGCTCCTGGTGATAACGCACGGCCTCGGCGACCTCTTCGCGCGAACCGAGGAACACCGGCACGCGCTGGTGCAGCTGGTCGGGTTGCACATCGATGATGCGCTCGCGACCGGTCCAGGCAGCGCCGCCCGCCTGCTCCACCAGCAGGCCCATCGGGTTGGCTTCGTACATCAGGCGCAGCTTGCCGGCCTTGCCCGGTTCCTTCTTGTCCCACGGGTAGATGAAGATGCCGCCGCGGGTCAGGATGCGATGCACGTCGGCGACCATGCTGGCGATCCAGCGCATGTTGAAGTTCTTGCCGCGCGGGCCTTCCTTGCCGGCCAGCAGATCTTCCACGTAGGCCTGCATCGGCGCTTCCCAGTGCCGCTGGTTGGACATGTTGATGGCGAACTCCTGGGTGGCCGCGGGGATCTGCATGTTCTCGGTGGTCAGCAGGAACTCGCCGGTTTCGCGGTCGAGGGTGAAGGCGTGGGTACCGTGGCCGACGGTCAGCACCAGCTGCGTGCTGGGCCCGTAGATGCAGTAGCCGGCGGCGATCTGCTTGCTGCCCGGCTGCAGGAAGGCGTCATCGCCGGGCAGTTCGACGTTGGTCGGGCAACGCAGCACCGAGAAGATGGTGCCGACGGAGACGTTGACGTCGATGTTGGAGCTGCCATCGAGGGGATCGAACAGCAGCAGGAAATCGCCACGCGGATAGATGTCCGGCACCGGCTGGCTGTGGTCCATCTCCTCCGATGCGCAGGCGGCGAGGTGGCCACCCCAGGCGTTGGCCTCCAGCAGGATCTCGTTGCTGATGACATCCAGCTTCTTCTGCGCTTCGCCCTGCACGTTGCCGGTACCGGCCTCGCCGAGCACGCCACCGAGGGCGCCCTTGCTGACGGCGATGGAGATGCTGGTGCAGGCGCGGGCGACGACCGCGATCAGCTGGCGCAGGTCGGCGTTGATGCGGCCGGCGTGCTGCTGCTGGATCAGGAAGCGGGTCAACGAGGTACGGGACATGGGCGGGCAGGTCTCGGCAACGGGAAAACGCCTATTGTCGCTGGTCTGACTGGCGCGTGGGTGAGCGGGGGTAGGCGTAATCGTTTCCAGAGGCGTTGCGGTCGTGGCGCCTTCCCTTCGTCGAGGCGCGCGGGAGGGGGAGACAATGCAGGACACGCTGCAAGTACGTCCATGTAAGCTCGATGGCGCCTTGCTCGTGTGCGCTGTCCTGCGCACACGGCAAGACCGGGGTTGGGCATCCTGCCCAACCCGCCCGAGGCATGCCTCGCGCCCATGGCGCCAACGGTCCTGCATTGCCTCCCTCTCCCGCGCGCTTCAGGGTTGGCCGCGAGCGCGGAGGGGGTGGCAAGGCAGGAGCAAAAACAAAGGCGCCTTTCGGCGCCTTTGCTTCCACAGCTTGCTGGAGCGGTCGATCAGCCCTTGGCGACGGTGGCCACGGCCTTGGCGACGTATTCCAGGTTGTTCTGGTTCAGCGCGGCCACGCAGATGCGGCCGGTGCCGACGGCGTAGATGCCGAACTCGTCGCGCAGGCGCTCCACCTGTTCGCGGCTCAGGCCGGAGTACGAGAACATGCCCGCCTGTTCGTTGATGAAGCCGAACTGCGGGGCGCCAGCGGCGGCCAGCTTCTCGACCAAGCCCTGGCGCAGGGCGTGGATGCGCTCGCGCATCTCGGTCAGCTCCTGCTCCCACATCGCGCGCAGTTCCGGATTGTTCAGCACACCGGCAACCAGTGCAGCACCGTGGGTGGACGGGCTGGAGTAGATCGTGCGGATCACGCGCTTGACCTGCGACTGCACGGCCTTGGCGTCAGCGGCGGTCGGCGCGACCATCGACAGCGCACCCACGCGCTCGCCGTACAGCGAGAACGACTTGGAGTACGAGTTGGCGACGATGAAGCTGTCGATGCCGGCCTCGGCGATGATGCGCACCGCGGCACCGTCCTGCTCGATGCCCTTGTCGAAGCCCTGGTAGGCCATGTCGATGAAGGGGAACAGTTGGCGGTCCTTCAGCAGCTGTGCGACCTGCTTCCACTGGCTGACGGTGAGGTCGGCGCCGGTGGGGTTGTGGCAGCAGGCGTGCAGCAGCACCACGGTGCCCGCTTCCAGCTTGCCCAGGTCGGCCAGCAGGCCGTCGAAGTTGACGCCATGGGTGGTCGGGTCGAAGTAGGTGTAATCGACCACCTCGAAACCAGCGGCGCTGAACACGGCGCGGTGGTTTTCCCAGCTCGGGTTGCTGAGTGCGACGGTGGCGTGCGGCAGCAGCTTCTTCAGCACGTCGGCGCCGACGCGCAGCGCACCGCTGCCACCGACGGTCTGGGCGGTGGTGACGCGGCCGGCGGCCAGCAGCGGCGAATCCTTGCCGAACACCAGCTCACGGGTGGCCTGGGTGTACGCCGGCAGGCCATCGATCGGCAGGTAGCCGCGCGGTTTGGCTTCGTTGGCGAGCTGCTGCTCGATCTGCTTGACGGCGCGCAGCAGCGGAATGCGGCCGCTCTCGTCGTAGTAGATGCCCACACCCAGGTTGACCTTGGTCGGGCGGCTGTCGGCGTTGTACGCCTCGGTCAGGCCCAGGATCGGGTCGCCTGGGACCAGTTCCACGTTTGCAAAGAAGGACACGGCGGTACTCGTTCGGTAGACGGAAAGGGGGAGGAATTGCGCCACGCGGCTTGCGGCCTGTCGGCCGAAACCGACCCATCGTAACAAAGCCTGCCGGGGCTGGCCGCCGCCATCGTCATCCGCCTGCCCGTACCATGGCGTGCGTTGCCGCCCGATCCATCAACCTGAATCATGAATCCCAGCGCACGACGCCAATGCCTGCCGCTTTCCACCCTGCTGCTGCTGCCTTTGACGGTGACGGCCGAGCCATTGCCGACCGCCCTGCCGACGGTGCAGGTGCAGGCCGCGCGGGTGCCCGGCGTCGACCCCTTCGCTCTGCCCGCCAGCCTGGATACGGTGTGGATCGACGCCGACCGTACCGGCCCGGGCACGCAGCTGTCCGAGGCGCTGGGCGGAGTGCCTGGCCTGCTGGCCCGGGACCGGCAGAACTTCGCGCAGGACACCCAGCTGTCGATCCGTGGCTTCGGCGCTCGTTCGACCTTTGGCGTGCGCGGGGTGCGGGTGCTGATCGATGGGGTGCCGGCGACCATGCCCGATGGTCAGGGCCAGCTGTCGCACGCCAGCCTGCTCGGTGCCGAGCGCATCGAGGTGCTGCGCGGGCCGTTCTCGGCCCTGTATGGAAATTCGTCCGGGGGCGTGCTGCAGGTGTGGAGCGCGCAGGGCCAGGCCGGTGACCCGTGGCGGCTGCGGGTGAATGCCGGTGCCGACAACACGCTCAGCGTCGGCGCGCAGCTGCGCGGGGCGGGCCCTGGCGTCGACTACAACGTGGCCGCCAACCATTTCAGCACCGATGGCTGGCGTGACCACAGCCGCGCGCGGCGTGAATCGCTCAACGCGCGCCTTGGCACCGAGCTCGCTAGCGGCCGCCTGGAGTTGCTGCTCAATGCGCTGCACGCGCCCAACGCGCAGGACCCGCTGGGCCTGACCCGCGCGCAGGTGGCGGCCGATCCACGCCAGGCCACGGCGGTGGCTGAGCAGTACAACACCCGCAAATCGGTGCGCCAGCAGCAGGCAGGCCTGCGCTGGACCCGTGAAGCCGGTGCGCAGCGCTGGCAGCTGATGGGTTATGCCGGGCAGCGCGCGGTGACCCAGTACCTGCCGATTCCGCCGGGACCGCAGGCCAACCCATTGCACGCCGGTGGCGTGATCGACCTGGATGGCGGTTACGGCGGGCTGGACGCGCGCTGGGGCTGGAACGGCGATCTGTGGGGGCGCCCGCTGGACCTGGTGGTGGGCGTGAATGCCGATCGCCAGCGCCAGCACCGCACCGGCTACGAGAACTTCGTCGGCACCACCGTGGGGGTACGCGGCCGCCTGCGTCGCGACCAGATCGACATCGTGCAGAACGTGGACCAGTTCGCCCAAGCGTGGTGGCAATGGAGCCCGCGCTGGTCGCTGCTGGCCGGGGTGCGCCACAGCGCGGTGCGCTTCGAATCGGATGATCGCTACATCGTCGGGCGCAACCCGGACGACAGTGGTCGCCGTCGCTACCAGGCCACCACGCCAGTGGCGGGTGTCAGCTTCGAGGCAAGCCCGCAGTGGCGCCTGCACGCGGCGATCGGGCGTGGCTTCGAAACCCCGACGTTCAACGAGCTGGGCTACCGCGCCGACGGCCAGGCCGGGCTGGCGCTGGATCTGGCGGCCGCCCGCAGCCGCAGCGTGGAAGTGGGCAGCAAATGGCATGCGCAGGATGGAAGACAGCTCGATATCAGCCTGTTCCGTGCAGATACCGACGATGAGCTGTCCGTTGCCAGCAACACCAACGGCCGCAGCACGTACCGCAACATCGGCCGTACCCGCCGCCAGGGTGTGGAGCTGCAGTACCGGCAGCCGTTGGCCGAGCAGCTGGAGCTGCAGCTGGCCTGGACCTGGCTGCAGGCGCAGGTGCGTTCGCCCTATCTGGCCTGTGCGGCCAGCAACTGCGCAGTGCCCGACACCGTGGTTGCCGCTGGCAGCCGCCTGCCCGGCGTGCCCCGGCAGCAGGCGTATGCCCGCCTGCAGTGGTCGCCGGGGCAGTGGCAGTGGGCGCTGGAAGCGGCCGCCAGCAGCGACGTGATGGTGAATGACATCGCCACCGAGCGCGCAGCGGGATACGCGCTGCTGAACCTGGAAGCCGGTCGCCGCTGGATGCTGCAGGCCGGTGACCTGCGCGCATTCGCACGTATCGACAACGTGCTGGACCAGCGCTACATCGGCTCGGTGATCGTCAATGACGGTAACGGCCGCTTCTTTGAACCGGGGCCGGACCGCCGCGCCAGCGTTGGACTGCAGTGGTCATGGCGTTAGGCGGGCCCCGGTAGCGCCGGGCCATGCCCGGCGAGCGCGCAGCACGGACGTGACGGATCCGCCGGGCATGGCCCGGCGCTACCGATCAATCCGGGGCCTTGGCGGGCACGAACGGCGAGGTTGGATCGCTGGCCGGGAAGGTCTCTTCCAGCGCCTCGTCCTGGTTGTCGCTGGCGTGCTGCTTGCGCTCGCGCCGCTTCAGCGGACTTTCCTGGCCACCGCGATTGCGGTCACCGCAGTCCTTGCGGTCCTGGGCGGCCTGTTCAGGCCGGCGCACGACGGGCAGTACGCCTTCGTCCGGTGTCGACATGCCGGCGCCACGGTCCTCGGCGTCCGCCAGATCGTGCTTGCCGCGCTGCTCGCCCGGCTCGGGGGTGTGGTTCTCACGCAGGGGGTCACGGGTGGTGGTCATGGGGCGTTCCTCCGGTAGGCCTCCACTAGAGCGCGGACGAAGTAAAGCCACTGCGAACCTGGCGTCATGAACATCTTTGTCACGACTGGATAACGGCGGCGCGCGTATTCCTGCCCACCCGCCCTGCTGCAGGAGCCGGCCATGCCCCGTCTTGAACGCCCCGCCCCGTCCGTGTTCAACGCCCTGCTGGATCCGCTTGGCCAGCGCAGCACGCAGCGCCGGACGCGCCGCCTGGAGGATCCGCAGGCGGTGGCGCAGGATTACCTGCAGTACATGCTGAGCGACTACGAGGAACGCCGCGGGCAGGGGCATCGCAACTGGCGCGATCTGTGCCCGGTGTACGCCTTCGCGCTGACCACCCATGCCGCTGACTGGCCGCGTGGCGGTGAGGCCGATACCAGTGGCGAACTGGCCGAGCACTGGGACCAGATGCGCGGACAGTCGCGCCTGAACTGGGCACAGGCGCAGCCGGTGGTGGAAGATGCCTGGCGCGCGCTGGACCATATCCCCGCCGCTGCGGTGAGGCCGCTGCTGCAGTAGTGCCGGTAGCTGGCAGGCATCGCCTGGATTCAACGAGCTGCCGGCCAGCGGCCGGCACTACCGCATGGTCTGCACGTGGCCGACACGGTTGTTTCACGGTAGCCGGCTGAAGCTGGCTACCCCTGCTGAAACACAGGTGCGCATCATGGCCCGCCCGATCTGGACCGGTACGCTTTCCTTCGGCCTGCTCAACGTACCGGTCTCGCTGATGTCCGGCGAGCGCAAGGTCGACCTGCACTTCCGCATGCTGGATTCGCGCGATCGCAAACCGATCCGCTTCGAACGGGTCAACGCCGACACCGGCGAGGAAGTGCCGTGGAAGGACATCGTCAAAGCCTACGAGTACGACAAGGGCAGCTACGTCGTGCTGGAGGAAGACGATATCCGTTCGGCGGCGCCGGAAAGCCATGAAACGGTGGAGGTGGAAACCTTTGTCGACGCCAGCCAGATCGACCCGCGTTACTACGAGAAGCCCTATCTGCTGGTGCCGGGTAAAAAGGCCGAGAAAGGCTACGTGCTGCTGCGGGAAACGCTGCGCAGCACTGGCAAGGTCGGTATCGCCCGGGTGGTGGTGCGCACGCGCGAGTACCTGTGCGCGGTGATGCCCAACGATGACGCGCTGGTGCTGATGATCCTGCGCTATCCGCAGGAACTGGTCGAGCCTGACGACTACAAGCTGCCCAGTGGAAAGCTTGCCGACTACCGCATCACCAGCAAGGAAACGGCGATGGCCGAGCAGTTGATCGAGTCGATGGCCGGTGACTGGGATCCTTCGCAGTACCACGATGAGTTCCGCGAACGCCTGCAGCAGGTGCTGAACAAGCGCATCAAGTCCAAGGGCGGCACCACCCAGGTGGAGGACGAGCCGGCACCGCGCGAGGACGCAACCACCAACGTGGTGGACTTCATGGCGCTGCTGCAGAAGAGCCTGGATGCCAACAAGCGCACGCCGGCGAAGAAGGCGGCCGCGCGCAAGGCTCCAGCGAAGAAGGCAGCGGCGAAGAAGGCACCGGCAAAAAAGGCCGCCAAGAAGGCGGCAAAGAAAACCCCTGCGCGACGCAAGGCAGGTTGAGCCATGTCGTTGCATCAGTACCGCCGCAAGCGTCGGCTGGGCGGGGGGAGCGGACAGACCCCGGAGCCGGACGATGCACCGGCACGAGGCAATCCGAAGCGGCGGCCGATCTTCGTGGTCCAACTGCACCACGCCAGCAGCCGCCACTACGATTTCCGCCTGGAAATGGATGGCGTGCTGAAAAGCTGGGCGGTGCCGAAGGGGCCGTCGCTGCGGGTGGGTGAGAAGCGCTTGGCGGTGGAGGTGGAAGACCATCCCCTGTCCTATGCCGGCTTCGAAGGTGATATTCCGGAAGGCCATTACGGCGCCGGCCACGTCGATGTGTTCGACCACGGCAGCTGGGCCTGCGAAGGTGATCCGCTGCAAGCACTGGCGGCGGGCAAGATCGACTTCGTGCTGCACGGGCAGCGCCTGGCCGGTGGCTGGAAACTGGTACGCACGGCGATGAAGGGCCGCCAGGTGCAGTGGCTGCTGATCAAGCGAGATGACGCGCAGGCGCGGGATGCGGAGGCGGACGATCTGCTGCACACGCCAGCACTGAAATCCGTGAAGAGGTCCCGGGTTTCAGCGAAGAAGACGGCTCCAGCGCCACGTGCCGCACACCCACGCAAGGCCGATGCACGCTGGCATGCGCGCGCGCTGCAGCTGGACGAGGCGCGCGACAGAAGCTACCCGCACCAGTTCAAGCCACAGCTCACCGATCACCGCGACACCGCGCCCGATGGCGAGCGTTGGCTGCATGAGATCAAGTGGGATGGTTACCGGTTGCTGGCCGATCTGCACGAAGGTGAGGTGACGCTGCGCTCGCGCAATGGCCTGGACTGGACTGCCGATTTTCCCGAAGTGGTGCAGGCGCTGCAGGCGCTGCCGGTGCGCGATGCGCGTCTGGACGGGGAACTGGTGGTGCTGGACGACAACGGCCGCAGCGACTTCGCCGCGCTGCAGCGGGTGATCGACGGCAGCTCGAAGCAACCGCTGCGCTACATCGTGTTCGACCTGCCGGGCGTGGCCGGGGTCGACATCAGCCGTGCGCCGCTGCTGCAACGCAAGGCACTGCTGAAGGAACTGATCGGCGATACAGTTGGCACGCTGGCCTTCAGCGAGCACGTCATCGACCACGGCCCTGCCGTGTTCGAAGCCAGCGGCAAGGCGGGCTTCGAAGGCATCGTCAGCAAGCAGGTCGATGCGCCTTACGTGAACACCCGCGCACGCAGCTGGGTGAAAGTGAAGCATGAGGACACCGATGAATTCCTGATCATCGGCCACACCGCACCCAAAGGCTCGCGGGTGGGATTCGGTTCGCTGCTGCTGGCCACGCCGGACAAGGGCGGCCTGCGCTATGTCGGCCGCGTCGGTACCGGCTTCGACGATGAGGGGCTGCGTGCGCTGGCGGCCACGCTCGCGCCGCTGGCGGTGAAGGAGGCGGTGCTGGAGCTGCCGGCGCACGTGCCGTTGCGTGCGGCCAGCGTGCGCTGGGTCAAGCCGGTGACAGTGGCCGAGGTCGCGTTCCGCGGCTGGGGAAAGGAAGGGTTGCTGCGCCAGGCCAGCTTCAAGCGGCTGCGCAGTGACAAGAAGAAGGAGGACCTGGCGATGAGTGCAACACCGGCCGATGACGGCGACGACGTTGCCATCACCCATCCCGAGCGCGTGGTGTTTGCGAAGAAGAAGCTCAGCAAGGGTGACGTCGCCGACTACTACCGGCAGATGGCACGCTGGATCCTGCCGGAAATCAGTGGGCGACCGCTGTCGCTGCTGCGCTGTCCCGACGGCGTAGGCAAGGCATGTTTCTTCCAGAAGCACCATGGCCAGGGCCTGGGTGATGCGGTGCATGCGGTGCCGCTGCAGCAGAAGAGCGGGCGCGAGGACTACGTCTATATCGATGACGAACGCGGCCTGCTGCAGCTGGTGCAGATGAACACCCTGGAACTGCATCCATGGGGCGCGACGGTGGCCGATCCCGAACATCCCGACCGGCTGGTGTTCGATCTTGATCCGGGTGAGGGCGTGAGCTGGGCCGACGTGAAGCGCGGCGCGCGCGATGTGCGCGATCGACTGCAGCAAACCGGGCTGCAGAGCTTCGTGCGGCTGTCGGGCGGCAAGGGCGTGCATGTGGTGGTACCCCTGCAACCCGCAGCCGACTGGGACGACGCGAAAGCGTTCTGCGAAGCGTTCGCGCAGGCGATGGCCGAACAGGCGCCGGACCACTACGTGGCGACGATGAGCAAGGCCAAACGCAGCGGGGTGATCTTCATCGACTGGCTGCGCAATACACGGGGAGCGACCAGCGTGTGCTCGTGGTCGCTGCGCGCGCGGGAGAGCGCGGGAGTCGCGGTGCCGCTGCGCTGGGAAGAGCTGGCGCGCGTGAGCGCGGCCGATGCGTTTCCGATGGACAAGGCGTTGGCACGGGCGAAGCGTTTGAAGGCGGATCCGTGGCAGGGCATCGACGCGCTGAAGCAGACGCTGCCGACGCTGCAGCGGTAGTGCCGGCCGCTGGCCGGCAACTGCAGGTTTGCTGGGCTTGCCGGCCAGCGGCCGGCACTACCCGTATCCGGGCATCGACGCGTTGAAGCAGCGGTTGCCGATGTTGCCTATGTCTGGACATTCACGGGCTGAAACAGCGACGTTGCAGTGGTAGTGCCGGCCGCTGGCCGGCAACTGCAGGATCATCGAGGTTGCCGGCCAGCGGCCGGCACTACCGGTATCCGCTCAGCGCCGATCGCGCGATGCGCGACGGCCGAACCACCAGCCCAGCAGCAACTGCACCGGCAGCGAGACCAGCAGGCCGATGACGAACCAGTGCGGGAAGTCGCCGCCCATCACCCACAGCCCATAGCCCGCGCCGAGCACCAGCAGTGACCAGATCGAGGTGCCATGCGCGCGTGGCCAGCACGGCGCGTAATACGTGGCGAAGGCAATGGCGGCGATGCCACCCAGCACGGTGAATGCCAGGTCCCAGCCGAGCTGGGCCTCGCTTTCCGGCGTCATGCGCAGCAGCGATGGCAGCCAGCCCGCGGCACTGCTGACCAGGGCCAGCGCGAGCAGCGCGCCGATCAGCGCGAGCAGGGAGAGAAAGACGGTCTTGAGCGTGCCGGGCATGCGCGCATTGTACGGCCGCCGGGGTGCGCGGCGCTGCCGGCAGATCGGCATGGCCGCCGTGCCCGTGGGAGAGGGAAACGGACACGGCGGCCATGCACAGGGGGGTCAGGCAGCGAAGTCGATCACCACGCGGCCTTCGATGGTGCCGGCGTGCATGCGCGCGAACACCTCGTTGACGTTCTCCAGGCGGTCGGTGCTGACCGTGGCGGCAACCTTGCCTTCGGCGGCGAACTGCAGCGATTCCTGCAGGTCCAGGCGGGTGCCGACGATCGAACCGCGTACGGTGACGCCGTTGAGCACCATGCCGAAGATGTCCAACGGGAAGTTGCCCGGTGGCAGGCCGTTGAGCGAGACCGTGCCGCCGCGACGGACCATGCCCAGCGCCTGTTCGAAGGCCTTGGGCGAAACCGCGGTGACCAGCGCACCATGCGCGCCACCGATCTCCTTCTTCAGGAACGCGGCCGGATCGGTGGTGCGCGCGTTGACGGTGACCTGTGCGCCCAGGCGCCTGGCCAGGGCCAGCTTGGCGTCGTCCACATCCACTGCTGCCACGTTCAGGCCCATCGCGCGGGCATACTGCACGGCCATGTGGCCGAGGCCGCCGATACCGGAAATGGCCACCCAATCACCGGGCTTGGTGTCGGTGACCTTCAGGCCCTTGTACACGGTGACGCCGGCGCACAGCACCGGTGCGATCTCCACGAAGCCCACTTCCTTCGGAAGCAGGCCGACATAGTTGGCATCGGCCAATGCGTACTCGGCGAAGCCGCCGTTGACCGAGTAGCCGGTATTGCGCTGCGTTTCGCACAGCGTTTCCCAGCCACCCAGGCAGTGTTCGCAATGGCCACACGCCGAGTACAACCAGGGGATGCCGACCCTGTCACCTTCCTTGATGTGCCCTACCCCGCCTCCCACGGCCACGACGTGCCCCACGCCCTCGTGGCCGGGGATGAACGGCGGGTTCGGTCTCACCGGCCAGTCGCCCTCGGCGGCGTGCAGGTCGGTGTGGCAGACGCCACAGGCCTCGATCTTGACCAGCACCTCGCCCGCCCCCGGGCGCGGTACCACGACTTCCTCGATGACCAGCGGCTTGCCGAACTCACGGACGACGGCGGCCTTCATGGTTCTGTTCATGCGTGCTTCTCCGTAGTGCGCTTGCAGACAGGATGGCGCCGGCCCCATGCCCGCGCCTTGATCCCGATCAATCCTCAGAAGAAGCCGAGCTTCTTCGGTGCGTAGCTGACCAGCAGGTTCTTGGTCTGCTGGTAATGGTCGAGCATCATCCGGTGGTTCTCGCGGCCGATGCCCGACTGCTTGTAGCCGCCGAACGCGGCGTGCGCCGGGTAGGCGTGATAGCAGTTGGTCCATACCCGCCCGGCCTGGATCGCGCGGCCCACCCGGTACAGCCGCGCGGCATCGCGGCTCCAGACGCCGGCACCCAGCCCGTACAGCGTGTCGTTGGCGATCTGCAGTGCTTCTTCTTCGGTCCTGAATGTGGTCACCGACACCACCGGCCCGAAGATCTCCTCCTGGAACACGCGCATGCCGTTGTGGCCCTTGAACACGGTGGGCTGCACATAGAAGCCGCCGGCCAGGTCGCCACCGAGCGCGGCCTTGTCGCCACCAATCAGCACCTCGGCGCCTTCCTCGCGGCCGATGGCGATGTAGGACAGGATCTTCTCCAGCTGTTCGCCCGATGCCTGCGCACCCACCATGGTGTTCGGGTCCAGCGGATTGCCCTGGCGGATCGCCGCCACGCGTTCGAGCACACGCTCCATGAAGCGTTCGTAGATCGATTCCTGCACCAGTGCGCGCGACGGGCAGGTGCAGACCTCGCCCTGGTTGAAGGCGAACATGACGAAACCTTCCACCGCCTTGTCGAGGAAATCATCGTCCTCGGCCATTACGTCGGCGAAGAACAGGTTCGGCGATTTGCCGCCCAGCTCAAGCGTCACCGGAATCAGGTTCTGGCTGGCGTACTGCATGATCAGGCGGCCGGTGGAGGTCTCGCCGGTGAAAGCGATCTTGGCGATGCGCGGGCTGCTGGCCAGTGGCTTGCCCGCCTCCAGGCCGAAGCCGTTGACCACGTTGAGCACGCCCGGCGGCAGCAGGTCGCCGATCACTTCCATCAGCACCAGGATCGACGCCGGGGTCTGCTCGGCAGGCTTGAGCACCACGCAGTTGCCGGCGGCCAGCGCCGGCGCCAGCTTCCAGGCCGCCATCAGCAGCGGGAAGTTCCACGGGATGATCTGCCCGACCACGCCCAGCGGTTCGTGGAAATGGTAGGCCACGGTGTCGTCGTCGATCTGCGACAGGCTGCCCTCCTGCGCACGCAGGCAACCGGCGAAGTAGCGGAAGTGGTCGGCCATCAACGGCACGTCGGCGTTGAGCGTCTCGCGGATCGGCTTGCCGTTGTCCCAGGTCTCGGCGTGGGCCAGCAGTTCCAGGTTCTGTTCGATGCGATCGGCGATGCGGTTGAGCAGCAGCGCACGGTGGGCGGCCGATGTGCGGCCCCAGGCGTCCTTTGCGGCGTGCGCGGCATCGAGAGCGGCGTCGACGTCCTCGGCGTTGGAGCGGGCAACTTCAGTGAACACCTGGCCGTTCACCGGCGAGATGTTGTCGAAGTACTGGCCGCTGCGCGGGGCGATCCATTCGCCACCGATGTAATTGCCATAGCGCGGCTTGAACAGGGAGCGCGGATCGGTGGCATGCGGGCGGGTGGACGGTACGGCGTTCATGGCGGCTCCTGTGGTGGGCATGGTGCATCCACAGGCGCAAAGACGATGCCAACTGTGGCCTGCTGCGCTGCATCACGCCTTCATCGCCCGGCTGTCGGTCATCCTGTCGCGCACCCTGCGGCAGCGCAGCAGGCGCGGCCGTTGCAGGGCGACGCGGGGTGTGCTGTTAATCGGGACAGGTCCCGCAACAACTGTCGCAATGTGCGACACAGGAGGCTGCCGGTGTCCCCGCTTGCTCCCGATCCCCGCCTGGGAAGTGCCCGGCGCAGTTTCTTCGAGCGCGGCGCTGCGCCCGTCGGCGCGGTGCCCGAGGCGATCCTGCATTCCTGGCAACGCTGCCAACGGCACGGCCTGCTGGTGGATGCGCAGCCGGCCGCCGAACCACTGACCGACAACCGCCTGCGCGAACTGCGCCAGCGCCGCGAGCGCCTGTGGCGACAAGCGCGCCCGGAGCTGGACGGACTGGCGGCGGAAATGACCCACAGCGGCAGCATCGTGCTGCTGACCGATGAAGACGGCTGGATCCTCGACGCCGAAGGCAGTGCCGGTTTCCTCGACAAGGCGGGTCGTGTCGCGCTGATGCCGGGCATGCGCTGGGACGAGGGCACGGTCGGCACCAACGCGATCGGCACCGCGCTGGTGGACGGGCGCGCGCTGCAGGTGCGTGGCGGCGAGCACTACTTCGCCCCGCACGGCATCCTCACCTGTTCGGCCGTGCCGATCCTGGATCCCTACGGGCAATGCCTGGGTGTGCTCGATGTGTCCGGCGACGCGCGACTGCCACACGTGCACGCGCTGGCGCTGGTGCGGCAGGCGGTAGCGCAGATCGAGCACCGCGGTTTCGCCGACGGCCTGGCCGACTGCGAGCTGCTGCGCCTGCATCATCAACCCGCGCTGCTGGGCAGTGCGCGCGAAGGCGTGCTCGGCTTCCGCGGCGGTCGCCTGGTCGCGGCCAATCGTGCCGGCCTTGCCTTGTTCGGGCTGGATCGCCAGGACATCGGCCGCACGCCGTACGAAGCGCTGTTCGAACAACCGCTGTCGCGGCTGGCAGATGACGGCGTACTGCTTGATCGCCAGGGCCGTCGTCTGTACGGCGTGCGCGAGGCCCGTGCGTCGCGACGCAGTGTGGCTACGCCTGGACCGACCGCGCCGTTGCCGGCGAGTGCGCAGGGCCCACTGTTCGATAGCGGGCAGCAACAACAACTGGCCACCGCAGGACGCGTGCTGCAGGCCGGGTTGCCGGTGCTGCTGCAGGGCGAGACCGGCACCGGCAAGGAAGTCTTCGCGCGGGAACTGCACGCACGCAGCACGCGTGCGGGAAAGCCCTTCGTCGCGGTGAACTGCGCGGCGCTGCCGGAAGGGCTGATCGAAGCAGAGCTGTTCGGCTACGAGGAGGGTGCCTTTACCGGTGCGCGCCGGCAGGGCAGCCCGGGCCTGCTGCGGCAGGCCGAGGGCGGTACGTTGTTCCTCGATGAGATCGGCGACATGCCGCTGGCGCTGCAACCGCGCCTGCTGCGCGTGCTGCAGGAACGCGAGCTGTCACCGCTGGGCGGCGGCAAGCCGGTGAAACTGGATTTCGCACTGGTCTGCGCCAGCCACTGCGAACTGCCGCAGGCGGTGGATGCCGGTCGCTTCCGTGCGGATCTGTATTACCGCATCGCCGACCACGTGGTGACCCTGGCGCCGTTGCGGCAGCACCCCGATCGCGCTGCCGTGGTGGATGCCCTGTGGCAGCAGCTGGGACAGGGCCATGCGTTGTCGTCGCAGGCCCGCGCGGCGCTGGCCGCCCATGCCTGGCCCGGCAACCTGCGCCAGCTGAGTGCCTGCCTGCGCACGCTGGCCGCACTGGCTGAGCCGGGTCAACCGGTGGGCCCGCAGCTGCTGCCCGCGGACGTGCGTGCTGGTACGTCCACCGCGCCAGCAGTGCCTGCCAGCGGAGCATTGGAGGAGATCGCCGAGGCGGCCATGCGCCAGGCGCTGGCCGAGTGCCAGGGCAACGTCAGCGCGGCCGCCAAGCGGCTGGGAATCAACCGCAGCACCCTGTACCGCCGGCTGGGTACGCCACGCGGCTGAACGGATGCGCTGGCGCCGGGTCTGTGCCCGGCTCCAGCAGGGGCCGACGGATCAGCCCGCCAGCACCGCGGCCTCGCGTGCCAGGCGCTCGACGCTGTCCCAGTCGCGGGTCTGCATCAGCGCGGCGGTGGTCAGCCACGAACCGCCCACGCACAGCACGTTGGGCAGATGCAGGAACTGGCTGGCGGTCTGCGCACTGATGCCGCCGGTCGGGCAGAAGCGCACATCGCCGAACGGGCCGTGCCACGCCGACAGCATCGCCGCACCGCCGGCCTGCACCGCCGGGAAGAACTTGAAGGTATCCAGGCCGTGTTCCAGGCCGACGATCAGCTCCGAACCGGTGGCCACGCCAGGCAGGTAGGGCAGATCGGCATCGCGCGCGGCGGCATACAGCCGTGGGGTCGCCCCGGGCGACACCGCAAAGCGGCCGCCGGCCTGTTTCACCGCCTGCATCTGCGCGGCATCGAGCACGGTGCCGGCACCAATCACCGCATCCGGCACGGCCTCGACCATCGCCTGGATGGCTTCCAGCGCGCGCGGCGTGCGCAGGGTCACCTCGATCACCGGCAGCCCGCCACGGAACAGCGCCTGCGCGACCTGTACCGCATCGTCGATGTCATCGGGGGTGAACACCGGAATCACCGGTGCCAGTTTCAGTACCGCACGAACGCGTGGATCAGCGCCGGACATCGAATCGCTCCTCGCCCACCAGGGCCAACACATCAGCTTCGCTGACGGGATTGAAATCGCCGGGAATGGAATGCTTCAGGCCCCCGGCGGCCAGGCCGAAGCGCACGGTGGCGTCGGCATCGAAGGCCGACAGGATGCCATGCAGGATGCCTGCCGCGAAGGCATCACCGCCGCCGATGCGGTCGACGATGCCCTGCAGCTGGCGTACCGGGGCCTGTGCGCGGGTGCCATCGCGGCCCAGCAGCAGCGCGCCCAGCGCATGGTGGTCCACGCTCAGCGTCTGGCGCTGGGTGCAGGCCATCCACTGCAGCTGCGGGAACGCTTCGAACGCGGCCGCGGCCGCCGCTTCCACGCGCGCGACCACGTCGGCCTGTTCGAAACGCTGGCCGAGGATGACCTCGATATCGCGGTAGTCGGCAAAGACGATGTCGGCCTGCGCGAACAGTTCGTGCAGGATCGACCGCGCATCGCCACCCCAGCGCTGCCACAGCTTCGGCCGGAAGTTGCCATCGAAGGACACGCGCACGCCCAGTGCACGCGCAGCGCGCGCTGCGGCCAGGGTGGCCTGCGCCACGTCCGCGCCCAGCGCCGGGCTGACCCCGGACAGGTGCAGCCACTGTGCGCCCTGCAGCAATGCGGGCCAGTCGTAGTCGGCGGCGGTGCTGTTGGCGAATGCCGAATCGGCACGGTCGTAGACCACTTCGCTGGCCCGTTGCACCGCGCCGGTGGTCAGGAAGTACAGGCCCATGCGGCCTTCGGCATCTTCGCGCACGCCGCGCGTATCGACCCCATGCCGGCGCAGTTCGGCCAGCGCATGCGCGCCGAGCGCGTTGCCGGCGACGGTGCTGACCATGGCCACGTCATGTCCAAAGCGGGACAGCGAGACAGCCACGTTCGCCTCGGCACCGCCGACATGCACCTGCAGCTGCGGCGACTGCAGCAGCAGTTCGCGACCGGGCGCACCCAGGCGCAGCAGCAGTTCCCCGAAACACACGATACGACCCATTTCTGCTCCTTCACGCGTGCCGCCCGCATGTGACACTGGGCGGCGTGGTAGTGGACCACGCGTGGGGCGTGGAATTGGCTAGCGGTGTCATTTCAATCCCGCCCATCCTTGCCCTTAGCCTACCAAACTGTTGGAAGCATTGTCCTGCAAGCGTCTTGGAGACATTTCAGATCTGTTGCGGTGCAAGATGCCGGATCGGGAACGTGCTGTTAACGTCCGGCCTGACCAGCGGTGTCATCCCGCTGAAACAGCCGCGATACCAGACCTTTGGGAGAGGGGAAAGGCATGCATTCTCGGAACCATGAAAAAAAGACACCGGTTACCTTGCTCGCGTTGGCCGTCGCACTGGCCCTGGCAGGCAACGCCGGCGCGCAGCAGCAGAGCGCCAACCCGAACGCCACCGACCTGGATACGGTCACCGTCACCGGCTACCGCGCCAGCGTGGAGAAGGCGCTGGACATCAAGCGCGGCGAAGCCGGCGTGGTCGATGCCATCGTTGCCGAGGACATCGGCAAATTCCCGGACCTGAACCTGGCCGAGTCGCTGCAGCGCATCCCGGGCGTGGTCATCACCCGCGAGGCCGGCGAAGGCCGCAACATCTCGGTGCGTGGCCTCGGTCCGGAATTCACCCGCGTGCGCATCAATGGCATGGAAGCGCTGACCACGGTCGGTGCCGGTGACCAGAGCGGCGGCACCAACCGCGGCCGTGGCTTCGACTTCAACGTGTTCGCCTCGGACCTGTTCTCGCAGCTGCTGGTGCGCAAGACCGCCTCGGCCGACGTCGAGGAAGGCTCGCTGGGCGCCACCGTCGATCTGCGCACCGCGCGCCCGTTCGACTACGACGGGTTCACCTTCGCCGCCAGTGGCCAGGCCAGCTACAACGCGATGGCCGAAAAGGCCGACCCGCGCATTGCCGCGCTGATCTCCAACACCTTCGCCGATGGCACCTTCGGCGCGCTGCTGTCGGTGGCCTATTCCGAGCGCCAGGCGCTGGAGGAAGGCTCCAACACCGGTCGCTGGGCCAACGGCCCGAGCAACGGCAACTTCGCCGCGTCCTCGCCGTTCGCCGCCGCGCGTGGCGCCGATGTGTTCCATCCGCGCTTCCCGCGCTACGTGCAGATGGAGCATGAGCAGAAGCGTCTGGGCGTGACCGGTTCGTTGCAGTGGAAGCCGAACGACGCCACCGAGATCTCGCTGGATGCGCTGTACTCGAAGATCGACGCAACGCGTGACGAGCACTACATCGAGGCGATTTCCTTCAGCCGCGGCGCCAATGCGAGCGCACGCCTGTCGGGCAAGCCGACCACCATCGTCAAGAACGGCGAGATCCGCGACAACGCACTGCTCTACGGCGAATTCGACAACGTCGACATCCGCACCGAGAACCGCCACGACGAGTGGAGCACCGAGTTCAAGCAGATCGCGCTGAACGGCCAGCATCGCTTCGGTGATGACTTCACCCTGTCCGGCAAGATCGGCATCTCGCGCTCCAAGCACGAGAACCCGGTGCAGACCACCGTCATCATGGACAAGTACGACGTCGACGGTTACAGCTACGACTACCGTGGCAACAGCCGTGCGCCGATCCTCAACTACGGCATCGACCCGACCAATCCCAACGGCTGGGAACTGGCCGAGATCCGCCTGCGTCCGCAGTACGTGGACAACGACTTCGACACCGGCCAGATCGACTTCAACTGGAACATCAGCCCGGGTTTCCGCCTGAAGGGCGGTGTGCTGGCCAAGGACTACACGTTCAAGACCGTCGAACTGCGCCGCGCCAGCGAACTGGCCGTGCCCAACTTCGCCGGCGGCACAAAGATCGTGCCGGTGAACCTGACCGAGCAGGCCGGACTGAAGGGCATCAACGGTAGTCCGTCGAACTGGGTCGTGCCGGACCTGGATGCGATCGCCGAACAGCTCGACATCTACAGCAACAGCGGCACCTTCGCCGTCGCCCCGCGCGCCAACAACGTGCGCAGCGTCGAAGAGAAGGACCGAGGCGCCTACCTGATGGGCGAGTTCTCCACCGAACTGGGCTCGCTGCCGTTGTCGGGCAATTTCGGTGTGCGCTACGTGCGCACCAAGCAGTCGGCCACCGGGCAGTCGACGCTGGCCAACGGCACCGTCGAAACCACGGTCAGCCGTACCTACGATGACACCCTGCCCTCGTTCAACCTGGTGGCGGAAGTCACCCCGGACTTCCTGATCCGGCTGGGTGCGGCCAAGGTGATGAGCCGTCCGGGGCTGGGCAGCCTGACCCCGGGCGCGACAGTGGCCGTGGCCGGTGGTGCACGCACCATCTCCAGCGGCAACCCGATGCTGGATCCGATCCGCGCAACCAATGTCGACCTTGGTTTCGAGTGGTACTTCGCCGAGGGCGCAATGGCCGGCATCGGCCTGTTCTACAAGGACATCGAGAGCTTCGTACAGACCACCCGCGAAGTGCGTCCGTACAGTGACAGCGGCCTGCCGGCTTCGCTGCTGGTCGGCACCGGCGCCTCGGCCACCGATGACTTCACCTACAGCAAGCCGGTCAACACCCCGGGCGGCGAACTGCACGGCGTGGAGGCCAACTACACCCAGCCCTTCACCTTCCTGCCGGGCAAGTGGGCCAACCTGGGCATGCAGTTGAACTACACCTGGGTGGAATCGAAGATCCAGTACATCAACGCGGCCGGGCAGCCGGTGATGAAGACCGACCTGACCGGCCTGTCGAAGTCGTCGTGGAACGCCACGCTGTTCTATGAAGGCGAGAAGTTCGCCGGGCGCATCTCGGCCACCAACCGCGATGACTACCTGACCCAGGCACCGGGCCAGGAAACCGGCTTCAACCTCGATGGCTACCACGGAATGACCGGTACCACGGTGTTCGATGCATCCATCCGCTACAAGATCAGCGACCAGCTGGAACTGAGCCTGGAAGGCATCAACCTGACCAACGAAGCGTCCGACGAGTGGGTGTACTCGCCGCTGACCGGTCGCCTGCCGCTGCAGTACACCGAGACCGGCCGCCAGTACCTGCTGGGGCTGCGCTACAAGTTCTGAGCAACGCCGACGGCGTGCCACCCGGCACGCCGTCGTTCGCCACGACCGCTGCTGCGCCGCAAGGTGCCGTCGCGGCGTGGCCTTGCTACGGTCCGGCGGCCCTCGCCGGCCGTCGCCCGTTGAAAGGAAACGCCTGATGCCGCACCGCTCGACCCTGTCCCGCTGCCTGTTGCTGGCGGTGGCCCTGGCTGCCGGCCCCGCGACGGCCGCCGCCGATGCGCCCACGCTGCTGTTCCATGTCGATGCCGGCAAAGGCCTTGAGGCCGTGGTGGCGCAGGGTGAGGCGGTGCCGAACTTCCGCGACAAGGTCGACATCGTCGACGACGGAACGCGCGGCAAGGCCATCCAGTGGCAGGACGACGGCGTGCTGGCCTGGGATGCACCCGGCAACATCCTCGCCCAGCGTGGCACCCTCGCCTTCGACTGGCGCGCGCGCTACGCGGTGGGTGAAGCACCGTTCGTGATCTTCCGCGTCGGCTATGCCGACCACAGCAGCTGGGACATGGCCTGGCTGCGCATCGACTGGAACGGGCATGGTTTCGATGCGTTCGTCACCGATGCCAACCTCGCCCGCACGCGCGTGTCGTTCCGCATGGACACGCCGCCACGTGCGGACCAATGGCTGCACCTGGCCTTTGCCTGGGACGAAGACCAGGGCGTACGCCTGTTCATCGATGGCCGCGAGGTGGAGCGTGTGCAGGCCAGCGGCGATTACGATGCCGCGCTGGACCAGCTCGGCCTGGCCGGGCGGGTGATGGCGCCCTACCAGGTGCAGAGCCGCTACAACTTCCTGCGTGGCAGCGATTTCCAGCACATCCGCGTGTATGACCGCATGCTCGATGCTGCGGCCGTCAGTGCGCTCGCGCGCGGCAAGGCCGCCGAAAGCGCCGTTGCCAGTGCTGCCGATGACCGTGCATGGCGCCATCGCTTCGGCTGGGAAGGCGCGCCGCCACCGCCATTGACCGCAGCCAGCACGCGCATCCGCAAGATCGAATTCGACGATGCCCGCGACCTCAAGGCGTGGATGTGGAAGGCCACCGACGGCATCGCCGAGACCACCTGGCCCGGTGTCTACAACCGCTCGCGCCTGCCCGGCCGCAACGACTATTTCCAATTGCCGGACTGGAACACGTATGTGGAAAGCGGCCAGCATCTGGACCTGACCGTGCCGGCCGGCGAGACCGTCAACCGGGTGGAGATCCGCGGCGCGGCCTTCGGCACGCTGGCCCATGGCCGCGATGCCGCGCACGCCACCCAGGTGCTGGCCACGCGTCCGCAGGGTGTGGTGCGCAGCGTGGACGACATCCCGGCACAGACCGGTGGCGTGCTGCGCTTCAGCAACGTTGAACAGGAAACGCCGATCCAGGAGATCTGGGCGTATGGCGTGAGCGAAGGTGCCGAGCCCGACGGCACGGTCAAGCAGACCTATGTCATCGACAGCCAGGCACTGCCGGACTACACCAACCTGGACACACTGCGCCGCTACATCGAAGGCCGCTACCCGGCGGCCGAACGCAGCACGGTGATGGCGCTGCCCAAGGGGGCGGGCTCGCGCCGGCGCCCGGCCGATTCGTTGCCAACGCAGCCCAAGCCCATCGTGCACGTGCTGATTCCCTCCGGCGTGGGCGATGCGCCGGCCAACCAGCCGTTGATCCGCAGCTGGGCCTACAGCTGGGAGAACATGCATGACGGCCTGGATGGCGTGGCCATCGATATTCCCGCGCTCGACCTGCCGGCCACGCACGATGGCCTGATCGCGCTGAACCTCCGCATCAAGGATCCGATCTGGCCGGCGCGCGACATGATCGATGTATCGGTCTCGGTACAGCCGGGGCAGAAGCGCACGCTGTGGCTGGACCTGCGCGACCGCATCCTCACCGCCGACAGCCTGTGGTTGAGCATCGCCTCGGCTGCGCCCGGCTTCGACGCCAAGGCACTGGACGGTGCGCAGGTGCGGCTGGTGTTCAAGCCACGCGCCGATGCGCTCAAGGAGCATGTGGCCGACCGCTTCAACCAGGTGCGCGACAACTGGGGTTTCCTCGTGGAGGAACACACCACCTCCAAGCGCCAGCGCCTGTACGCGCGCGTCTACGCGGACCTGAGCGATCTGCTGCGCGTCGACCCGGACCACGAACTGGGCCGGTTGTACTGGAACTACATCAGCTACAACAGCCAGGGCCGCCCGCCGTACACCGCGCCGGAGGTGCCCAAGGGCGTACCGGCGTGGGCCTTCCACCAGGTGCAGGACCTGGCGCAGGTGCGGCAGTTCGTCGACTGGTGGATCGATCAGCGGCAGGTGGCCTACGGCGATTTCGGTGGTGGCATCTCCGATGATTCCGACCTGACCCAGCAGTGGCCCGGCCTTGCCCTGATGGGCGTGCAGCCGGACCGTCTGAATGCCTCGCTGACCGCATTGTCCGACGCGGTGTACCGCAACGGCATGTTCAGCAATGGCCTGAGCACCATCGAGACCGACGAGCTGCATGCCTACGAGGAAGGCATCAACACCAACAGCGCGATGCTGTACCTCAACTGGGGCGATCCGCTGACCCTGGAACGGCTGATGGAAACGGTGAAGGCGTTCGACGAGCGCATCATCCTGCGCAACCCGCAGGGCCATGTGCTGTTCTCCAGCAACTGGTTCGGTGGCAACAAGGTCTACCGTGAACCCAACTGGCAGTGGCAGAAGCCGTATTCGTTCCCGGTGCTGCACCCGGCATTCCTGCTGGGCCAGTACAACGCCGACCCGACCGGGCGCCGGCTGGTGATCGGCCTGGCCGATGGCTATCTGGCCCACGCGGGCACCGACGACAAGGGCCGCTTCACCCTGCCCAACGAGATCAACTGGGCCACGGGTGCGACCCGCGGCGGCGAACTCAACAACGGTTCCGGCAGCGGTGACACGATGCACACCTTCTGGGCGGCATGGCGCTGGACCGGTGATGCGAAGTACCTGCAGGCACTGGACTATCGCGTGCAGCGCGGCGGCCCCGGCGCGCTGGCCAACCTTGGCGAGAACTATGTAGAGGCACTTGGCCGGCAGCAGGACTGGTACCCGCTGCTGACCGCCGATGCCGATGCCGGAAAGACCGGTTTCGCCAGCCTGATGGCATGGCAGGCCAGCGGCGAGCGGAAGTACATCGACGCGCTGCATGCCGAGGGCCTGCAGGCCAAGGCACAACGCGCGTACATGAACACCGAGGGCCATTGGTGGTCCGACCGGGTGGAAGCACCGAGCGAGTTCCTGCAGCGTGCGCGGCTGGGCGGCATCGCCCTGAAGCGCAACCAGAGCTGGCCCGGGCACACCGTCAGCTGGCGCTTCGATCGTGAGGGCGCCGCGGAACAGGTTGCACTGCTGGTGCATGCGCCCTCGCGTGAGCGCTTCACGATCACCAGCCACAACCTCGGCGCGCGCTTGATCGCCGCCGACATGACCGGCTGGAACGTGGGCAGCGGTTCCTGGCGCGTGCGCAGTGGCATGGACGCCGATGGCGATGGCCGCATTGACGGTAGGCCACGCGAGCGCACGGTGCAGCTGGAGACGAGTGCGTCGGTACCGATGCAGTTCCAGCCGGGTCGCACCGAAGTCTTCGAATTCGAGCGTGTGTCTGCGGGCACGCCGGTGGAAATGCGTCCGGACCTGGGAGTGGGCCGTGGCGATGTGCGGGTGGACGGGCGCCAGGTACACGTGACCGTGCACGGCCTTGGGCATGTGGCCAGCGGTGTGGGCGTGGCGATACTGGAAGATGCGCGGGGCCGCGAGATCGCACGCACCGAAGTGCCAGCGATCGCAGCACCGACCGACCTGCTGCCGAAGACGGCGGTGGTGTCGTTGCCGTTGCCGGCAGGGGAACGCGGCGGCCTGCGCGTGCGTGTTGCGCTGGCCGATGGCGGAGAGGAAGTCACGCGGCTCAACAATGTGGTGGATGTGCCGCGATGAATTCCGCGTTCCGCCGGGCATGGCCCGGCGCTACCGATGAATCGGTTGCCCACTAGCCCTGGTAGCGCCGGGCCACGCCCGGCGGAACGCAATCAGGACGCCTCGGTTGAATCGGTTGGGCACAAGCCCTGGTAGCGCCGGGCCATGCCCGGCGGAACGCAATCAGGACGCCTCGGTCTCCATCACCTTCACCCGGCGCTGGTACCAGCCGTCATCCAGCGGATCGAACACCGCGCTGCGCTCCATCACGCCCTGGTAGACGTGCACGGACACTGCCACGTCCTCGTCGCTGGCGTTGCGCAGTGTGTGGTACTCGTGCGGCGGAATCAGGCTGCCGGCGCTGCCACGGTGCCCGTACAGCCTGTCCTGCGCAGCGAAGCGGTGACGCTCGCCACGCTGTTCCAGCAGCGCGTACGGGGTCACGATCAGCTCGCCCTGCCACACGCCCTCCACGCACCACATCGCATCGTGGTCGTGCAGTGGCGTGCCCTGCCCCGGGCCCCAGCACATCGCGATCACGCTGTAGCCCAGCGTGGCGCTTCGGTACAGTTCACGGCGCGCGTAATGGCCGTCCACGGGGCGACGTACGCAGGGCGGCAGCTCGATCAGCGGATCGACGATGGCTTCACGCAGCACCCGCTGCAGCGCACCGGTGATCGCCTGCGGATCGACCAGGCAGACGGCGGCATCAATCCCTGCAATCAAGCGCTCGCGGCCGGTGAACGGCGGTGGCGTGAACATCGCTTCCATGAACCGACTCTAGCCGAGGCGGGTTAACAGAATGTTTGCACCGCGGTGTCATCACTGCGTGCCGCGCTGCACGAACGGCACTTTTGCATAGAGCGCACGCTCGCCGGCACGTGGATCGTCAACCACGCGGCTGTGGCGATCGAACACCATCGTCTGCCGTTGTGGCACGCCATAGGGAGCCCATTGCGACATTCCCGCGTGATTGGGATCGCCGGTACGCGCAAAGGCGATCAGCGCATCGCTCATCGTCGCTGCCAGTGCTCGGGCGTCTTCACCACCGCCGGTACGCGCGCCCGGCAGGCCGGCGTTGTCGAACACCAGCGGAATATCCAGCGTATGGAAGGCACGCAGGCGTCCGTCTTCCACCGGGGATGGCCAATCGAGCTGGTAGGCCCAGGTGGGTGCGGCCCCGGTTGTCTGCCGAGCGCGTGCTTCCAGTTCCTCCACCGCACCACGCCACGAGCGGCCGGCGGTGGTGGCCGCGAAGAACACCTCTGAGGGCGTGTAGTGCGGATACAGGCGTCGATATTCTGCGATCACTACCGAGGGCAGCAGATCGACGAACTGCTGCTTCTCCAGCTGCGCCGGCAGATCCTCCCAGGTCAGCGTGAAGTTGGCCGGGTCGTTGCCAAGGAACGCGCGCGTCTCATCGCGGGTGTTGCCGATCACCATCGGAATCGACGCGGACTGCGCCGGTGCCTGTGGCCAGAACGGGTGCACCGGCAGCACCACCTCATCCAGTACCGGGCCGAAGTACAGCGCGCTGCTTTCCACCCGCGAGGGATCGCGTGCGCGGGTGGCGGCCAGCAGCTCGGTCGCCGGCAGTCGCAGCAACGCCTGCAGGTCGCGCGCGGCCACGGTTTCCATCGCAATCGAAGTCCGTTGCGCCGCCGCACGTGGACCGGCGGCGGTCACCTGCTGCCCGCTCATCGTCCACGCGCGCTGGAACAGGCCTTTCGCTGCGGGCATCGCCATCAGCGTGGCGATCTTGGCGCCGCCACCGGATTGCCCGAACACGGTGATGTTGCCGGCGTCGCCGCCGAACACCGCTGCATGCTCGCGCACCCACTGCAGCGCCTGCACCAGGTCGAGCTGGCCGACGTTGCCGGAGGCCGCATAGCGCGGATCGCCGAGCGCGCCCAGGTACAGGTAGCCGAAGGTGTTCAGGCGATGATTGACGGTGACCACCACCACGTCGCCGCGTCTGCACAATGCGCTGCCGTCGTACAGCGGATCGCTGCCAGAGCCGTTGTTGAAGCCACCGCCATGGATGTAGACCAGGATCGGCCGCTTGCCGCCGTCGCCCAGTGCCGGCGTCCAGACGTTGAGGAACAGGCAATCTTCGCTGCCCGGCCCGTCCGCTCCGCTCTGTGGCGCAGATGCGGCGTATTCCAGGGCGTCGGCGATACCACGCCAGCCCGTCTCGCGCCGTGGCGGCTGGAAACGGTAGGCGGAGGTGTCAGCGCCATAACGCAGGCCACGGAACACGTGCACGCCGTGCTCGCGCTGGCCACGCACGCGGCCGGCACGCAGGCGTGCCACCACCTGTGTGGCATCACGTGGCCCAGGCGCCGCGGCGGCAGGAAGCGCTGCGAGGGTGGCCGTGGCCAGCGCCCAGCGTGCACTGTCGCGCAGGAAACGACGGCGCTGCAGGTTGGCATCCCCCTGGTTCAATGTGCCGCCTCCGTCGCCTGCAGCCAACGTTGTGCCAGCAGCGGCCACACGGCCAGCGTTGAATCAGGCGGCATGCGCATGCCGAAGCCATGGCCGCCATGAGCGAACAGGTGCAGCTCGTGTTCGACACCCGCCTTGGCCAGTGCCTGCGCCATCACCTCGCTGTTGTGCACGTTGACCACCCGATCGTCGTTGGCATGGATCAGCAGCGTCGGCGGCATGTCCGCCCGTACGTGCTGCTGCATCGAATACTGCGCGGCCAACGCCGCATCGGGCTGCTCGCCCAGCAGGCGTCCGCGTGAGCCGCTGTGCGCATGCGTGCCCATGTCGATCACCGGATACACCAGCACCGCGCGTGCGGGACGCGCGCTGAGGCGATCGATGGCATCGCGTGGCGGGTAGACCGGCGCATCGAAACCGGTGGCCAGCCGTGCGGCGACATGGCCGCCGGCGGAGAAGCCCATCACCGACACGCTGTCGGCATCCAGCCTGCGCCGTGCGGCCTGGTCGCGCACCACGCGCAGTGCGCGCTGCGCGTCGGCCAGTGCCGCCTGGCGGTCGCGGCCGGCCTGCGGCAGGCGGTAGCGCAGCACGAACAGGGTGTAGCCGGCACGGTCCACCCACTCCGGCACCAGCGCGCTGTCCTCCTTGTCGATCACCACGCGCTGGTAGCCGCCACCGGGAATCACCAGCAGCGCGCGGCCGTTGGCACGGGCCGGCGTGTGCACCAGCAGGTAGGGCGCATCGACCTGGTCGATGAAGCGATCGGGGTGGGCCGGGTCATCACTGCGCTCGACCACGCGCGCCGGCCGCGCAGTGCCGGTTTCACCGGGGACCTGTCCCGCCGGCCACAGCGGCAACTGCTCGCCGGCGAGCTCCTGGCCCAGGTGTTCGCCTGCGCGCAACGGCACATCGGCCGCGGATGCGGGGATGGTCAGCAGCAGGCCTGACAGCAACAACAGCACACGGGAAAAACGCATGTGGAAAGGGCTCCAACGGGGAGACAACAGAGTGGCCGAGGTCACCGGCAAGCGCTCGTGATGCGCTGCGGCTTGCACGATGACACCGGTTTACCATATACACCTCCTGCAGACGCTGTCGATGGGCAGTGCAACAACGCCAGAGGGAGACCGTTCTTGAGCAACGAACACGGCATACATGGGCAGACGCCGGCGCCGGACGATGCGGCCGCGATCGCCCACGCTTTCACCACCGCGCGCCGCGGTGGCCAGGCCCTGCCCGGCTTCCCGGGCCTTGTCCCGCCTGACCTGGTGGCTGCCTACCAGGTGCAGGATCTGGCCATTACCAGCTGGGATGACCAGGTGGTGGGCTGGAAGGTCGGCTACATCGCTGCCGAGCGCCGCGATGCGTCCGGAGACGACCGCCTGCTGGGCCCGGTTTTCTCGCGTCAGCTGAAAAATGCCACCGGTGGAACAGTGGACATTCCGGTGTTCGTCGGCGGCTTCGGCGCGGTCGAGGCGGAGTACGTGCTGGAGCTGTTGGAGGACGCTCCCGCCGCACAGCTGCACTGGACGCCCGAGCAGGCTGAAGCGCTGCCGGCGCGCCTGTACATCGGCGTGGAAGTGGCCAGCAGCCCGCTGGCGACGATCAACGAACTCGGCCCGCGCGTGGTGGTGTCCGACTTCGGCAACAACAACGGCCTGGTGCTGGGGCCGGAGATTGCCGATTGGACCGCCCGCGACGAAACCGACCTGCGCGCCGAAACCCTGATCGAGGGCGAGGTGGTCGGCACGGGTGGTGCCACCCGGCTGCCCGGCGGCCTGCGCGCGGCGTATGCGTTCGCGTTGTCCCGTTCGGCGCTGCGCGGCCGGCCGTTGCGACGGGGCGACCTGATCGCCACCGGCAACGCCACCGGCATCCATGACATCACCGTGGGGCAGACGGCGCTGGTGCGGTTTGCCGGCTTCGGCGAAATTGCCTGCAGGGCCGTGCCGGCCGGGTAACCGCCGCACGATCCGGTGAACACGCGCGGGAGGGCGCAGATGATCACACGACGACATTTCCTGGCCGGCGGCGCTGCTGCGCTGGCCACCCCGATGCTCGCGGCCTGTGGCCGCGGGCCCGCCGATGCCATCGACGGCGGCCAGCTGCTGACGGCCACCGACGTGCACGTGGCCGACTATCCCACCGTGACCGCGGTGAAGTGGATCGGCGAAACCCTGCAGCGCGAAAGCAACGGTCGCCTGCGCCTGCGGCAATACCATTCGGGCCAACTCGGTCGCGAATCGGAAGCGATCGACATGGCCCGTTTCGGTGCCATCGACATCACCCGCGTGTATGCCGGTGCGTTGAACAACGCTTTCCCGCTCACCCAGGCGCTGTGCCTGCCGTACGTGTTCGAGTCGGTGGCGCACCAGCGCGCCGCACTGGATGGCGGCATTGCCGATGCGGTCCTGCGTGGTTTCGAGAGCCGCGACCTGGTCGGCCTGGCCATCTATGATTCCGGCGCACGCTGCTTCTACAACACCAAGCATCCGATCGTGCAGCCCGGTGATCTGCACGGGCTGAAACTGCGTGTGGCGTCCTCGGACATCTTCATCCAGCTGATGCGCCTGCTCGGCGCCAACCCGACGCCGATGTCGCTGGGCGATACGTTCTCCGGCATGGAGACGCACATGATCGACGGCGCCGAGAACAACATGCGCAGCTTCCACTCCAGCCGCCACTTCGAGGCCGCGCACTACTGGTCGCAGAGCGATCACTCGTATGCGCCGGACGTGCTGTTGATGTCGCGCGCCAGTTTCGAGCGCCTGCAGCCGGCCGACCGCCAGCTGCTGCTGGAGACCGCGCGCGCCTCGGTGAAGGTGATGCGAGAGCAATGGGATGCGTCCGAAGATGCTGCGCGCCGCGCGGTGCTGGCCTCGGGCGTGAAAGCCAACGAGGTGGACCTGCCCGCCTTCCGCGCCGCCGCCCAGCCGCTGCTGCAGCAGTACCTGCAGCAACCCGAGCTGGCTGCGCTGGTCGCCCGCATCCGTGCCGCCGCCTGAGGACACTGCCATGACCGAGACGACGATTTCCACCGGACCCGGCCCCGGCCAACGCCTGCTGGACCGCATCGCCGACATCGCCATCCATGTTGCCGTGGCCGCGCTGCTGGGGCTGGTGGTGGTGCAGGGCTGGCAGGTGTTCGCCCGCTACGTGATCAACGATTCGCCCAGCTGGACCGAGCCGGTGACCCTGCTGCTGCTGGCCACCGCCATGAGCCTGGGCGCGGCCTGCGGCGTGCACACCAATCGCCACTTCGGCTTCTTCCTGCTGCACGCCTACATGGGCGCCGGCCTGCGCCGGGTGGTGGATGTGTTCACCCAGCTGGTGGTGGCCGTGCTGGGCGGCTTCATCGCGTTCTGGTCGGCCGACCTGCTGCTCGATGGAATGGACATCAAGACCGCAGGCGCCAACCTGCCGCAGAGCATCAACTACCTGCCGCTGGCCGTGGGCGGTGCGCTGATGCTGTTGTTCGCGCTGAACCGTGCGTGGAAAGCGCTGCATGCCACGGCAGCCGATGCCGACGACGCTGAAGGAGATCGTTGATCCATGGGCATCACCATCCTGTTCTCTGTTTTTGCCGCGCTGCTGCTGTTGGGCGTGCCGGTGGCCTACGCGCTGGCCGCCGCTGCGCTGGCCACCCTGCTCTACCTGGACATTCCCAGCATCGTGATGGTCCAGCAGATCTCCGCAGGTACCGGTTCGGCCTCGTTGATTGCCATTCCACTGTTCATCTTCGCTGGCGAGATCATGATGCGCGGCGGCATCTCCGAACGCCTGATCGCCCTGGCGTCATCGCTGGTCGGGCGCATGCGCGGCGGCCTGGGCCAGGTCTCGATCCTGTCCTCGCTGTTCTTCGGCGGTGTATCCGGCTCGGCCATCGCCGATGTGTCGGCGGTGGGCGGCACGATGATTCCGCAGATGGTCAAGCGCGGCTACGACCGCGATTTCGCGGTCAACGTCAGCATCACCGCTGCGCTGGTGGCGCTGCTGGTGCCGCCGTCGCACAACCTGATCCTGTTCTCGGCCGCCGCCGGTGGTGGCCTGTCGATCGCCGACCTGTTCGCCGCCGGCATCGTGCCGGCGCTGCTGATGACCCTGGCGTTGATGATCACCGGCTACGTGGTCGCGCGTCGCCGTGGTTATGGCGTGGAAGTATTCCCGGGCTGGCGCGCGGTGCTGTTGCGCATCGTCTCCGCCCTGCCCGGCCTGGGTCTGGTGGCGCTGATCTTCGTGGGTATCCGCGCCGGCATCTTCACTGCGGTGGAAAGCGCGGCCATCGCCGTGGTCTACGCCCTGCTGGTCACCACCGTGCTGTACCGGCAGCTGCGCTGGCGTGAGTTCTTCGACACCGTCATCCATGCCGCGCGCAGCACCGGCGTGATCCTGTTCGTGATCGCCACCGCGGCGGTGTTCGGCTGGCTGCTGGCCTACCTGCAGGTGCCTGCGGCGGCGGTGGACTTCCTGCAGTCGTTCGCGCACAGCCAGTTCATGGTGCTGCTGATGATCGTGGTGATGCTGCTGCTGCTGGGCACCTTCATGGACCTGGCACCGATGATCCTGATCTGCACGCCGATCTTCCTGCCGGTGGCCAAGGCCTATGGCATCGATCCGATCCACTTCGGCCTGGTGCTGGTGCTGACCGGTGGCCTCGGCCTGGTCACGCCGCCGGTGGGCTCGGTGCTGTTCATCGGAACCGCCATCGGCAAGATCAGCGTCGGCCAGAGCATGCGCACGATCTGGCCGTTCTGGTTCGCCGCGCTGGGCGTGCTGCTGATCGTCACCTTCTTCCCGTCGCTGTCGCTGTGGCTGCCCGCCGCGCTGCGCGCCTGATGAGCGGAGGCAATCACATGACACCGACGCTGCACCGCACTGCTGCAACCGCCCTGCTCGGCCTGCTGCTGGCCGCGCTGCCTGCCCTGGCTGCCGACCCCGCGCCCGCGCAGTGGAAGCGCGGCATCGAGCACCAGCGCCAGGGCGACCTTGGCAACGGTACCTTCCTCAACCCGGTGCTGGCCGGTGACAGGCCCGATCCGTCGGTGCTGAAGGACGGCGAGGATTACTACCTCACCCTGTCTTCGTTCGACGCCTACCCCGGCCTGCCGATCTGGCACTCGCGCGACCTGGTCAACTGGCAGCCGCTCGGCCATGCGATCACGCAGAACGTAGGTGCGATCTGGGCGCCGGACATCGTCAAGCACCAGGGCCGCTACTTCATCTACTTCCCGGCGCGCACCGGTGAGCGCCGCAGCAACTTCGTTGTCTGGGCCGATGACATCAAGGGCCCGTGGAGTGCGCCGATCGACATCGGCCTGGGTGGCTACATCGACCCCGGCCACGCGGTTGGCGAGGACGGCAAGCGCTACCTGTTCCTCAGCGGCGGCGACTACGTGCAGCTGGCCGATGACGGCCTGAGCGTGGTGGGTACGCCCAAGCATGTGTACGACGGCTGGCGCTACCCGGAAAGCTGGGACGTGGAGGCCTACGCGCAGGAAGGCCCGAAGATCCACTTCCGCGATGGCTGGTACTACATGACCACTGCGGTGGGCGGCACCGCCGGCCCGCCGACCGGGCACATGGTGATCACCGCGCGCTCGCGCTCGATCCACGGCCCGTGGGTGAACGCGCCGAACAACCCGATCATGCGCACCCGGTCGGCCGCTGAACCATGGTGGTCGCGTGGCCACGCCACGGTGATCGAAGGCACCGACGGCCGCTGGTGGATGATGTACCACGGCTACGAGAACGGCTTCTGGACGCTGGGCCGGCAGGCGCTGCTGGAACCGATCGAATGGACCGCCGATGGCTGGTTCGTGGCCAAGGGCGGCGATCTCGGGCAGCCGCTGCGCAAGCCATCGGGCAGCGCGCTGGCACCGCACGGCATGGCCCTGTCGGATGCTTTCACCGGCCGTACGCTGGGCCCGCAGTGGGCGTTCTTCAACCCGGCGCTGGATGAATACCGGCGCCTGCGCTTCAGCGGTGATGGCCTGGTACTGCAGGGCAAGGGCAGCACGCCGCGCGACGCCTCGCCGCTGACGACCATTGCCGGGGATCCGGCCTACCAGTTCGAGGTGCAGATGGAGATCGCCCCCGGCGCGGTGGGCGGTGCCCTGCTGTTCTACAGCGACCGCCTGTATGTGGGCGTGGGCAGCAACGGCGAGCAGTTCGTCATGCACCGCTACGGCGAGGAGCGGCCCACCCGGCTGGCGGCCAGCGCCAAGGGCGGCCGGCTCTGGCTGCGGGTGACCAACAACCGCCACATCGTCACCATCCATTCCAGTGCCGATGGCCAGACCTGGCAGAAGTATCCGGTTCAGATGGAAGTGTCCGGTTACCATCACAATGTGGCCGGCAAGTTCCTGGCACTGAAACCGGCCCTGTATGCGGCCGGCAACGGTGCGGTAACCTTCCGCAGCTTCCGCTATCGCGCGCTGGACTGAGCGCGCGCTGGAATCCCCAGGCTTATCGGGTTCACTACATGTCAGTGCGCAACAAGAACGATGCCGCTACGCCGGCATTGGCAAAGGGCAAGGCAGCCACGATCAACGACATCGCGCGACTGTCGGGTGTATCCAAGAAAACGGTTTCAAGGATCATCAACAACTCGCCGCTGGTGCGCAAGGACACGCGCGACAAGGTGGAAGCGTTGATGCGCGAAGTCGGCTACACCCCCGACCCGCTGGCCCGTGGCCTGGCCTTCCGCCGCTCGTTCCTGATCGGCATGGTCTACGACAACCCCACCGCGCAGTACATCGTGGACATGCAGTACGGCGCGCTGGATGCGCTGCGTGGCTCCAGCTTCGAACTGGTGGTGCACCCCTGCGACAGCCGCAGCCCGGGCTACATCGACGGCGTGCGCCGCTTCGCCCAGCAGCAGAAGCTGCATGGGGTGATCCTGGTGCCGCGTGCGTCCGAAGACCAGGCGCTGGCGGACATGCTGGACGAGATCGGCTGCCGCTTCACCCGCGTGGCTGCGCTGCCGCTGGATGAAACCTCGCAGATGGTGGTCACCCACGACCGCGATGGCGCCGCCGAAGCGGCCGACTACCTGCTTTCGCTGGGCCACCGTGACATCGCCCTGGTGACCGGCCCCAGTGCATACCGCTCGGCGCACGAACGCACCGCCGGCTTCATCGAGGCGCTGTCGCAGCGTGGCATCGAGCTGCCGAAGGATCGCATCATCGAGGCCGGCTACACCTTCGAATCGGGTGTGGCCGCCGCCGAGAAACTGCTGCTGGGCAAGCGCCGGCCGACGGCGATCTTCACCGGCAACGATGAAATGGCCGCCGGTATCTACAAGGTCGCGCTGCGTGCGGGCATCAACATTCCGCGCCAGCTGTCGATCGTCGGTTACGACGACAGCCCGCTGGCCTCGCGCCTGTGGCCGTCGCTGACCTCGGTGCGCCGGCATACCCGCGACACCGGCCGCACCGCTGCGGCCATGCTGATCCAGCCCGAAGGCCAGCCTGCGCTGCAGATCGCCAGCGTGCGCCCGCACCTGATCGTGCGCGATTCCTGCCAACCTCCCGAGGATTGATCCCGCAGGGATCAATCCTGTACGTCACGACCGTTGGTCGTGACACCTTTCACGGATCAGTCCGGTAGGTCACGACCAACGCTCGTGACACTCCACCCGCCCTCCCCCCATCGATCGCACCTGCCGATGCCGTCCAACCACCATCGTGCAGCGCAAAATGACACCGGTTTCCTGTCTGGCTAGAATCGACCGTGAACCGTGCCGGGGCCGAACCATCGGCCCGCCCCCTGCTCTGGAGAAGCCATGTACTGCAAGACCCATTACGCCACCCATCCCGACGCCATCAAGGGCGCCAGCAACGATCAGCTGCGCGAGCTGTACCTGCTCGATGGCCTGTTCAACGCCGATGCGGTGACCCTGAAGTACACCCACTACGAGCGCTTCGTGCTGGGCGGTGCGGCGCCGGTCAACGGCCCGCTGTCGCTGCCGGCGCAGACCGAACCGGCGTCGGCCGCTGGCCATCCGTTCCTGGAGCGTCGCGAGCTGGGCATCATCAACGTTGGCAGCGGCACCGGTACGGTCACCGTCGATGGCACCGTGTACACGCTGGGGCCGAAGGATGGCCTGTACGTGGCGATGGGCAGCAAGGACGTCGTCTTCGCTTCGCAGGACGCCGCCAACCCGGCGCAGTTCTACCTGGCCTCGACCCCGGCGCATGCGCGCTTTGAAACCAGGCAGTTGTCGATCAAGGACGCGGTGGCACTGGATCGCGGCGCGCTGGAAACCAGCAACGAGCGCACCATCTACCAGTACATCGTGCCGGCCACCTGCCAGTCCTCGCAGCTGCTGCTGGGCCTGACCGTACTCAAGCCGGGCAGCGTCTGGAACACCATGCCGCCGCACCTGCACGACCGCCGCAGCGAGGTCTATTTCTACTTCGACCTGGGCGACAGCGACCGCGTCTACCACTTCATGGGCGAGCCGGACGCACAGCGCCACATCGTCATCCAGAACAACGAAGCGGTGGTGTCGCCGCCGTGGTCGATCCACATGGGCGCCGGCACCAGCAACTACGCCTTCATCTGGGCGATGGGTGGCGAGAACCTGGATTACACCGACATGCACGTGCTGGACATCTGCCAGCTCAAGTAAGCGCCGGGCGGCCACCGCGCACGCCGTGCCGGTGGCCACCTGCCCCGCATCACGCACGCCTCTACCAAGGAACGCATACGCAATGACCAATCCCTTCAGCCTGGAAGGAAAAGTCGCTCTGGTAACCGGTGGCAATACCGGCCTGGGCCAAGGCATCGCGGTGGCGCTGGCTGCCGCAGGCGCCGATGTCGCCGTGGCCGGCATCGCCCCGCCCACTGAAACCATCGAGAAGATCACCGCGCTGGGCCGCCGCTGCCTGGCGGTGGAAGCCAACCTGATCAGCATCGAGCCGGTCGAGCGCGTGGTGCGCGAAACGCTCGAAGGCTTGGGCGGTCTGCATATCCTGGTCAACAACGCCGGCCTGATCCGCCGCGCCGACGCAGTGGACTTCAGCGAGCAGGACTGGGACGACGTGATGAACGTCAACATCAAGTCGGCTTTCTTCATCTCGCAGGCCGCCGGCCGCCATTTCATCGCCCAGGGCAGCGGCAAGATCATCAACATCGCCTCGATGCTGTCGTTCCAGGGCGGCATCCGCGTACCGTCGTACACCGCCAGCAAGAGCGGCATCGCCGGCATCACCCGCCTGCTGGCCAACGAGTGGGCGGGCAAGGGCGTGAACATCAACGCGATCGCACCGGGCTACATGGCCACCGACAACACCGCCGCGCTGCGCGCCGACCAGGACCGCAACAAGGCGATCCTCGAGCGCATTCCGGCCGGCCGTTGGGGTACGCCGGAAGATCTGGCCGGCGCGGCGGTGTTCCTGGCCTCGTCGGCGTCGGATTACATCAACGGTGCGGTGCTGCCGGTCGATGGTGGCTGGCTGGCGCGGTAATGCTTGGTTTTCGGTAGTGCCGGCCACTGGCCGGCATTTCCACCGACGCTCAACGCATCCATGAAATTGCCGGCCAGCGGCCGGCACTACCAAGGCCCGGCCATGCGGAAGCTGTTGTTGCTGTTGCTGCTGTCGAGCGCCGCCGCGCATGCGGCGCCGGTGCGATTGTTCATTGCCGGTGACTCCACTGCGGCCGAATACGGGCCCGAGCGTGCGCCGCAGGCCGGGTGGGGCCAGGCGCTGCAGAGCTACCTGGATCCGGCGCGCTTCGAAGTGCGAAACCACGCCAAGGGTGGGCGCAGCACGCGCAGCTTCATCGACGAAGGACGCCTGGATGCGATTGGCCGCGAACTGCGTCGCGGCGACGTGCTGCTGATCCAGTTCGGCCACAACGATGCCAAGTTCGAAGACCGGACGCGTTATACCGATCCGGACAGTGACTACCCGCGGATGCTGATGCGCTACGTGCAGTTGGCGCGTGACAAGGGTGCCACGCCGGTGCTGGTCACGCCGGTGGCACGGCTGCTGTACGACTTCGGTTCGCTGCTGGATACGCACGCGCGTTACACGTTGGCGATGCAGCAGCTGGCCACACGCGAGCACGTGGCACTGATCGACCTCAACGACCGCAGCATGCGCTGGATCCGCGCGCTGGGCGAGCAGGGTGCACGCCCGTACTTCCTGTTCGTGCCCGAGCAGAAGAAGGCCGACGGCACCCATTTCAGCGTGGCCGGTGCGAATGCCGTGGCGTGCCTGGTGCTGCGCGAGGCGGTGCAGGTTCTGCCGGCGCTGCAGCCTGCACTGGTGCGCGATATCGACTGCGATGTGATGGGGGTGGGGCAGGGCGGCGATCCTGCGCGTGCCTCGCAGGTGGTGCACGAAGACACGCTGGCGCGCGCGCAACCGGGCCCACATGGCGGCGGCGGGCCGACCACGGCGTACCCGTTCTTCGCCGATGCGCAGGGCCTGCCGTTCGTGCTGCGCAAGCGCGTGCTGCACAAGGGCGCGGGCATCGGCCTGCATCCGCAGCACAAGGATGAGATCTACTACATCGTGAGCGGGCAGGGCAGCTATGTGCTGGATGGAAAACAGCACGACGTGCGTGCGGGGCATGCGCTGCTGACGCGCAAGGGCAGCAGTCATGCGCTGCAGCAGGTGGGTGATGAGGATCTGGTGGTGCTGCTGGCGTATCCGCGGTAAGAGAAACGCAGCCGAGCGTGGGCTCGGCTCTACAACGGCTCCGGGCCGAAATGCTTCAAGCCCAGCCGGGCCAGATCTTCCGGGCGGGCGTAATAGTCGTCCTCGAAGGCATGCAGCGCCTCCTGCTCCTGCTCGGTCATCGCGCCATACAGGTCGGTCAGTTCCTTGATCGCCGGGTCGTCTTCCAGCCGGTCGAGCAGACCACGCATGCCGGCCAGGATCGCGTGCGTCTGCGTTGCGCCCATCGCCTGCAATGCGCGCAGCGCCAGCTGGCAGGTCGGGTCGCCCCAGTTGCACAGGAACTGCATGAAGCCGCCGTTGTTGATGTCCGCTTCCATCCGCCACAGCGCCACCAGCTGCTGGTCTTCATCGGACAGCGCATCGAGCGACCACGCGGCCGCCTTCAGGCGCGCCAGCGCGGCTTCATAGCGGTCATCCCACACCTGGTTCGGAACATCGACCACGCCGCGTTCCTGCGCCGGCAGCAGCGCGGGCCAGTTCACGCCCAGCCCATCGGTCGTGAGCACCCACTGCGCACGCTGTTCAGCCGTGGCCTCGAACAGCGCGGGCGCCCAGCGCAACGGCTGGCGGGTGCGGCGGCCATCGGCCAGGGTCATCAGGATGAAGTCGTCGTTGAAGGCGACGTCGGTTACGCGCAGCGAAGCAAATGCATCAGTCATGCCGTGCAGGATAGCGGAGACCCAGGATTGGCCCCCTAATCTTCAAAAGCTGCAGACGCTTTTGAAGTTTAGCCGGACCTCGGCTGTCGCCTCACACATCCCCACCATCAGCCCAGCCTTCGCCCGTACCCGCCTGGAACACGCGGTCGTCGGCCTGCACGTCACCGGCCGGCAGGTGCGCCTGGTCGGCCAGCGCGGCATAGATCGGGGTGAAGTCCGGCGACGTCGCCTGCATCAGCTGCTCGAAGCTGTCGATGACGAAGTAGGTCTTCTGGAAGGTGTCGATGCGGTAGCGCGTGCGCATGATCCGCTGCAGGTCGAAACCGATGCGGTTCGGTGCGGCCGACTCCAGCGAGTACAGCGATTCGCCCTTCGACGAGACGATGCCGGCACCGTAGATGCGCATGCCTTCGGGCGTGTCGATAAGGCCGAACTCCACCGTGTACCAGTACAGGCGGGTCAGGTTCTGCAGCGCCTCCGGGCCGATCGCATGTGCTTTGACGCCGCCGCGGCCGTAGGCCTCCATGTAGTTGGCGAACACCGGATTCATCAGCAGCGGCACGTGGCCGAACAGGTCGTGGAACAGATCCGGTTCGGCGATGTAGTCGATCTGGTCGGGGCGGCGGATCCACCACGTCACCGGGAAGCGGCGGTTGGCAAGGTGGTCGAAGAAATCCAGTTCCGGCAGCAGGCCTTCCACGCCGACCAGGGTCCAGCCGGTGGCCGCGCCCAGCACTTCATTGAGCTGGTCGAAGCGCGGGATCATGTGCGCGCTCATGCCCATCTCGTCCTGCGCATCCAGGAACTCCTGGCAGGCGCGGCCGACCAGCAGTTCGCGCTGGCGCTGGTACAGCGTGCTCCAGGTGGCGTGGTCGTCGGCGGTATAGGTGTCCCACGGCTGCTCGACGAGCGCGGTGGTGTACACCGGCACATAGCCCTTGTCGGTCTGCTGGTGTTCGACGCGGCGGGGCTGGGCGAGGTCCATGGAAGACTCCTTGACGGGATACCCACGATGCTAGGGCAGGGGGCGCGCAACAGGGTTGCAAAAGTTGCGCGGATTGACCTTGTTGGCGCAATATCCTTGCGTACTCACCATGTTGCGGGGCAACAATGGCCGGAGAAGTCCAGTTCGATCGCACGGATATACGTCTGCTGGCTGAAATCCAGCGTGATGGTCGCGCCACCAACGCGGAGCTGGCGACGCGGGTGAACCTGTCGCCGTCGGCCTGCCTGCGCCGCCTGCAGCGGCTGGAAAGCGAAGGGGTGATCGTCGGCTATGGCGCGCGACTGGAGCCACGCCGGCTCGGTCTGGGGCTGCAGGCGTTCGTGCGCGTCCAGCTGGAAAAGCATGACCAGGCCGCGATCGGGCACTTCGTCGACAGCGTGCAGGCCTGGGATGAAGTGGTGGCCTGCCACGCTCTGACCGGCGACATGGACTATCTGCTGCATGTGTATGTGCGCGATCTGGAGCACTTCTCGCGTTTCCTGCTGGACAGGCTGCTCAACGCCGGTGGCGTGGCCGATGCCAATTCCAGCTTCGTGCTGCGCACGGTGAAGGGTTTCCAGGCATTGCCTTTGTCGCAGCTGGAATGAACCGGCGGCCGCGGTGATGTTTGACGGCGCGCGCGGGCTGGCCGAGCATCGTGGCCCGCGGCGGCCGTGCACACGCAGGCCGCGCAGTGATTCCCTCTGGCTCCGGCATGTCTGATACCCCATCCCCGACGTCTTCCCCGTTGTTCCTTCCGCTGCGCGAGCAGAGCCTGCTGCGGCACCTGAGCGACGGCACGCCGCCGGACACACCGCTGGAGCAGGCCGGCCTGCTGGTGGCCATGCTGTGCCGCCGGCAGAGGCCACCGGCCACCCAGCTGCAGCGGTTGCTGCACGACGCCTGTGCGCTGTTCGCCGCCGATGACGGCCCTGCTGCGCAGGCGCAGCTGGCGGCCAGCGCTGGACAGGACGCGCGGGCGCTGGAGGCGTGGCTGGGCGTGCTGGCCGCGCAGGACGTGCTGCTGGCACCGGACGAGGTGATGGAGGCGGTGCTGGCTGCATCGCCGGATGCGTATCCCGGCGCGGACTTCCAGACGGCGTGCAGGATCACCCTGGAAGAGCACACGATCCACTTTCCGGCGACATCGCTGGCCGAAGGCGATGACGAAGACACCGGCGATGACGAACAGACCACGCATGCAACCCAGCACAACGGCCTGTTCACTTCCGAACAGGCACGCGTGCTGCGTGCGATCGCGGCCAATCCCGATGAATTGATCGACCTGCAGGCCTATGCCGGCACCGGCAAGGGCCATCTGGTGCTGGCGCTGCTGCAGGCTCGCCCGGGCCGTTATACCTACGTGGCGCCCACGCGTGGCCAGGTCGAGGCATTCCGCGCGCGGCTGCCGGCCGACGCCGGCACGCGCCTGCTGACCCAGATCGAGTTCGCCAACGCGATCGCCCGCCATGCCGCCGCCAACGGCCTGACCGGTGGCTTCGTACCGACCTACCGGCAGAGCACGCTGACCCTGCGCGAGGCGGCCGCCCGCCTCGGCCTGCCGGACATCGGTGCACGCCGGCCGGACCAGGTCCTGATGATCGCCCTGGACGCCATCAACCGGTGGTGCGCGTCGTCAGCGCCGAGCCTGCAGGCCTGGCATTTCCAGCGCTCGCTGGGCGCAGCGCAGCTGGAAGCCACGCCGTTCATCGCGGCCGCGGAGTTCGTCTGGCGTTGCATGTTCGATCCGGTCGTGCAGAAGGGTGGCTGCCTGCGCCTGGATGCCGGACACATCGGCAAATGGCTGGCCCTGCGTGCTGTGCCGCTGCCAGTGTCGCTGGGCATGGTGCTGGTCGATGAGGCGCACGATCTCAGCCCTGCATGGAAACAGCTGCTGGCCACCCACGCGCCCGGCGTGGTCAGCCTGGGCGATCCGCATCAACGGCTGAGCGGACGCGTACAGCGCTGGTCATCGGCGAAAACGCTGGAGATGCACCAGTCGGTGCGGCAAGGGCGGCAGGTCGATGCGCTGGTCAACCAGTCACTGGCGTTGGACGATCTCGGCGAACCGGCGCCTTTCGTGGGGGCCAGCGACCGCGCCACCGGGCTGCGCCGCTATGATGACTGGTCGGTGGTGCCCAGCACCGGCGCCCGCCTGTACGGCAGCCTGTGGCGGATGCTGCTGGAAGCCAACGAGTTGGTTGCGCGCGGCGCGCGCGTGCATCTGCATCCTGCGTCGCGGCAGGCGCTGTTGAAAGAGGTGGACGGTCCGATCGACGCCTGGCGCAGCGCCGCCGCTGGCGGCCCCGGACAACGCTGGGAAAGCTTCGTGCAGGTCTGTGCCAAGCGTGGACAGGCGGACATTCCCGCGCTGTTTGCCGGTGGCTTCGATGCTGCGGCGTTGCAGCGCCTGCTCGGGCAACTGGTCGATGCGGACGAGGCCAGCGTCGTGCTGTGCCTGGCCCAGCACGCCAAGAACCTGCAGTTCGCTACCGTGTCCATGGCGCCGTGCTGCTTCGACAGCGGCCATGATGCGCGCGCGCTGCACAGCCCGGTGCGCGCCGCCTATGTGGCGATCACCCGTGCCCAGCAACAGCTGTGGCTGCCGGGGGACGCGATGGAGCAGTTGCAGCTGAGCGCACAGCGGCATGACCGGGCGGTGGATGAGCGGCGCCGGCAGCGACGCCTGGCCAGTGGTTACCCGCCACCGCGGCGCTGACCGCGGCGGCCGTTCAAGCGCCGCGCGTCAGCACTTTTCCTTGCGGCCCATCAGCTTGCCCAGGCGCGAAGGCTCGTCGCACTTGGGCGCAGCCACCGGTGCCGGTGCCAATGCGGCGGCGCGGGCCTTCTGCAGCTGCTGGATCTTGGCGCGGATCTGCGGCATCGCCGCCATCGCGGCCTTCTCGCCTTCCAGGATGGCCGTGCCACGCTGGCTGAAATCGGCAGCACCGATGTCCAGCACCTTCGGCCGGATCACGATGTCGGCGCGCGCCAGTTCCTGCTCGCCCAGGCGCTGGCCCATGATCGAGATCGACTGGTTGACGATGCCGAGCATGCCGGTCGGTGCCTTGCCGCTGGCCTTGCTGGAGATGTCCACGGCGATCACGAACTCGGCACCGAGCTGTCGTGCGGCATCCACCGGCACCGGGCTGACCACGCCGCCGTCGATGTAGTTGCGGCCACCGATCTTCACCGGCTCGAACACGCCGGGGATGCTGCTGGAAGCACGCACCGCCTGGCCGACGTTGCCGCGAACGAAGATCGAACGCTCGCCGGTCTCCAGCTGGGTGGCGACGGCGGCGAACGGCTTCTTCAGGCGCTCGGCTGGGCGGTTGGCCACCTGTTCGTTGACGTAGTCCTGCAGCTTCTGGCCCTGCACCAGGCCACCGGAGAACAGGCGCACGTCGCGGATGCTGGCTTCATCCAGCGCCACCGCCTTGCTCTGCATCTGGAAGGCGTCCATGCCGCTGGCATACAGGGCGCCGACCACGCTGCCGGCACTGGTGCCGGACACCACCACCGGTTCGAAGCCGTTGGCCTCGAGCATCTTGATCACGCCGATGTGCGCAAAGCCCTTGGCCGCGCCGCCGCCGAGTGCGATGCCGATCTTCACCGGCTTGGCCTGCGGAACCACGGTGGGCTGCGCGGGCGGGGTGGGGCGGACCTCTTCACCACCGCAACCGGCCAGCAGGCCGAGCAGGGCGACGGACAGCAGCACGCGGGGGCGGAACAGGCTCATCGGCAGTGCGCTCGCGGCGCCGGATTCAGGAAAGGGCGCCAGCATACCGAAGGCGTGGCAGGCCGGGCAGGGTGGGCCGGCTCCCCATTCATGAAATCGCCTGCCGCCGACTGGGTAGTGCCGGCCGCTGGCCGGCAATCGCTGGGATGCATGGGTTGCCGGGGTTGCCGGCCAGCGGCCGGCACTACCAGCCGTCCAGACTTCCCGCTCAGCCCAGCAGCGAACTCTCGCCGCGGCTCTTGCCGCCGCCCTGCGGCGCGGCCATCCACATGCGGCCGGCCAGGCGCGAGAACGGCAGCGACTGCAGCCAGACCTTGCCTGGCCCGGTCAGGGTGGCCAGGAACACGCCCTCGCCACCGAACAGCACGCTTCGGATGCCTTTGACCCGGCGCACGTCCATGTCCACGGTCGGGTGGTAGGCGACGATGCAGCCGGTATCGACGTCCAGGCGTTCGCCGGCGGCCAGCTCACGCTCGACCACGCAGCCGCCGGCATGGATGAACACCCAGCCATCGCCTTCAAGCTTCTGCATGATGAAGCCCTCGCCGCCGAACAGGCCGGTCATGATCTTGCGCTGGAACTGCACGCCGATCTGCACGCCGCGCGCGCCGGCCAGGAAGCTGTCCTTCTGGCAGATCAGGCGCCCGCCGTGCTGGTCCAGCTTCATCGCCAGCACGATGCCGGGATAGGGCGCGGCGAAAGCGACCTTGCCGCGGCCCTGGCCGGTCTGTGTGTAGACGGTGGCAAACAGGCTTTCACCGGTCAGCACGCGCTTGCCGGCCGCCATCACCTTGTCCATGAAACCGCCACTCTGGCCGCTGCGCGCGCCGCCGCCGAAGACGGTGTCCATCTGCACCGAGGCATCCTTGAACATCAGCGCGCCGGCCTCGGCCACCGCACCTTCGCCGGGATCCAGCTCGATTTCCACGAACTGCATTTCATGGCCGACGATGCGGAAGTCGATGCGGTCGGCGCGGCCACCGGTTGACGCTGTTGCGACTGCAGGGGTGACTGCAGGCATCGGCGGCGGAGCCGCGGTGCCGGTGCCGGCCTGCTGCAGGGCGGCGATTTCGGACACCGGTGTCCACCCTGTCATGCCCTGGCACCAGGCCAGCGCGCGCGGATTGGCCTGGGCAAAGCGGCGCGCGGCCTCCTCGTCGAACGGACCGACACGGTCGGCCTGGCCGGGAGCATGGAAGTACCACTGGGTCATCGCAGCAGGTCCGTTGCGGGGAAAAACCCCGAGTCTAGCGGCAGCGTCCGGCGGCGCGCGAGGCGGCCATGAACGATCGGCATTTGCGAGGGAGGTGCTGTATTGCAACAATTATCTGGTAGCGCCGTTTTACCACCCCTCCAAACACAGCCTACCGCCATGTCTCCGACCCGTACTTCCCGTGGCCGCTCTCCGGTCGCGCGCCCGCTCGTTGTCGCTCTTTCCGCCCTGCTGCCGCTGGTAGCAGCCGCCCAGGAAACCCCCGCCGCCAAGGATCCGGTCGCCCTCGATGCGCTGCAGGTGACTGCACAGCGTCGTGTCGAGAACGCCAAGGACGTGCCGGTTGCGATCAGCGCGATCCAGGGCGAAAAGCTCGACGTGCTCGGTTCGGCGGGCGATGACATCCGCTTCCTTGCTGCGCGCGTGCCGAGCCTCAACATCGAGTCGTCCTACGGCCGTGCCTTCCCGCGCTTCTACATCCGCGGCCTGGGCAATACCGATTTCGACCTCAATGCATCGCAGCCGGTCTCGCTGGTGTACGACGATGTGGTGCAGGAAAGCCCGCTGCTGAAGGGCTTCCCGCTGTTCGACCTGGCCGGCGTGGAAGTGCTGCGCGGCCCGCAGGGCACCCTGTTCGGGCGCAACACCCCGGCTGGCGTGGTCAAGTTCGATTCGGCGCGGCCGTCGCAGGATGCCGATGGCTACGTGCGCGTGGGCTATGGCAGCTACAACAGCTGGAACGTGCAGGGCGCCTACGGCGGCCCGCTGACCGACCGCTGGTCCGCACGCGTGTCGGCCATCTACCAGCGTCGTGACGACTGGGTCGACAACACCCGTGCCGGTGCGCCCAATAGTGGTTTTGAAGGCTATGACGAAGCCGCCGGCCGCGTGCAGTTCCTGTACGAAGGCGATGACTTCGAAGCGCTGTTCAACCTGCACAAGCGCAAGCTCAACGGCACCGCGCGCCTGTTCCGCGCCAACATCATCGAGAAGGGCGGCAACGCGCTGGTCGAGAACTTCGACCGCGACAAGGTCGCCAACGACGGCGTCAATTTCTCCGACCTGGAAACCTGGGGCGGCAGCGCGCGCCTGCAGTGGAACCTCGGTTCGGTGACCCTGCATTCGATCACCGGCTATGAGACCGCCGAATCGCTCAACCGCGGCGACATCGACGGTGGCTACGGCGCCGCGTTCCTCGGCGCAGGCAACTCCGGCCCGGGCCTGATTCCGTTCTCGTCCGAGTCCGCCGACGGCCTGCCGCACCACCGCCAGTGGACCCAGGAATTCCGCGTGGAATCCAACGAATGGGGCCGCTTCGACTGGCAGGCCGGCGTCTTCTACTTCGATGAAGACGTCACCATCAACAACTTCAACTACGACTCGCTGACCCCGGGCAACCCGCAGACCGGCCACGTCGTGCAGCAGCAGCGCAACAAGGCATGGGCGGTGTTCGCTTCGGGCGACTTCGATGTCACCGACCGCTTCAAGCTGCGTGCCGGCGTGCGCTATACGCAGGACAAGAAGGACTTCAGTGCCAGCGTGCTGCAGGCCGTGCCGTTCGGCACCCCGGTCAGCGGTCCGTACCTGGCCAACACCGACGTCAACGACGTCAGCTGGGATGTCAGCGGCGTGTACAAGCTGACCGACAACGTCAATGCCTATGCACGCGTGGCCAAGGGCTTCCGCGCACCGTCGATCCAGGGTCGCCTGGCGTTCGCACCGGGCCTGTCGCAGGCCGATTCGGAGAAGGTGATTTCGTACGAAGCCGGCATCAAGGCCGACCTGTTCGAACGTCGTGCGCGCCTGGGCTTCAGCGTGTTCCGCTATGACGTGGACGGCCAGCAGCTGATTGCCGTCGGTGGCACCAACAACACCGCCACCCTGCTCAACGCCGACAAGACCATCGGCCAGGGCGTGGAGCTGGACCTGGAAGCCTACCTGGCCGACAACGTGCTGCTGACCTTCGGCAGCAGCTACAACGACACCGAGATCAAGGACAAGAACCTGGCGGTGGCGGTCTGTGGCGGCGGTTGCACCATCACCGACCCGACCACGGTCATCAATGGCGGCACCTATGCGCTGGTCAACGGCAATCCGCTGCCGCAGGCACCGAAGTGGATCCACAACGCGACCCTGCGCGTGGGCTTCCCGCTCAGCGATGGCAGCGAGCTGTATGCCTACACCGACTGGGCCTACCGCAGTGCGGTCAACTTCTTCATCTACGAGTCGCCGGAATTCCGCGGCCGCAGTTCGCTGGAAGGTGGCCTGCGCCTGGGTTACAACTGGGATTACGGCCAGTACGACGTGGCCGTGTTCGGCCGCAACCTGACCAACCAGACCCGCGTGGTCGGCGCGATCGACTTCAACAACCTGACCGGCTTCCTCAACGAGCCGCGTACCTGGGGCGTGGAGTTCACCGCGAAGTTCTGATGCGGCTGCAGCAGTGATGCAATGAAGAAGGGCCGGCGCAATGCCGGCCCTTCTGTTTTTCGCGTCCGCCGGGAACGGTCCGGCGCTACCCATGCGTCGCGCCCGGTAGCGCCGGGCCATGCCCGGCGAGCGCAGCGGCGGTGGATTACAAGGCGCTCTGCGGGCGCACCTTCAGCACGGCGTTTTCGGTGGCGCAGTCGCGGCTGGAATGCAGGCCGGCCTTGCGCGCAGCAGCGATCTCCCTGCGCGCGGCAAGCAGGTCGCTGTTGAACGCCGCGTTGTCATGCAGGCGGGCCACGGCGGCGGCGCCCATGAAGCGGCCTTCGAGGATGTCGCTCTGCCAGTGCACGTTGCATACCAGGCGGCTCTCGCCGTAGTTGCGGCCGCGTGCCTGGATGGCATCGGCGCGGTCCGGTGCGATCTCCGACAGGATCAATGCCCATGCCCAGCCGATCGAGGTATGGCCGGACGGGTAGGAGCCGTTGCTGCGCAGCCCCTCCTCATCCTTCGGCGAGCAGGTCGGCTCGCCGTTGACCATGAACGGACGCGGGCGCTGGTACTTGTTCTTGGCAGCCTTGGTGGCAGCACTGGCGTCGATGCGGCTGCGCTCCAGCAGGCGGTACAGGGCCGGGGTCTTCACTGCATCGACGTCGATGTCGGCGGCGCAGGAAAAGTGGTTGGCGCCTTCCGGGAAGCCGAGTTCGGCATCGACACCGGCCTGGGCGAAGCGCGGGCTGCCGCGCAGCGCGCGTGCTTCACGGCTGACCTGCTCGTCCAGCGCAAAGGCCGCCGAGCCGGCGGCCGGTGGTGCCGGCACCAGATCGATGCTGGCCGGCACTGCGGTCTTGTCCAGGTAGCCCACGGCCTTGGTGGTGACGTTGGCTTCGACGGCGGTCGGTTTGCTGGCGGTGGTGGCGGCGCAGCCGGCCAGCGACAACGCGATGGCCAGGCCCAGCAGCGGACGGGCAGGGGGGAGGATCGACGACATGGGCAGACTCGGGCAGGGAACTCGCCGGCCATGATCGCAGCCTCGATTGCCGGCCGCAGCGTCCATCGGTCATACGGCCAGACCCGGCATGGTCCCGCTGGGTTGGATGAAAACAGTCATCAAGTGTCGGCAATCTCCTGAATCCGGGCGCAGCGCACGGACTTTCACGCGCTGCCGCCACGAGCATCAGGTCACAGCCGGGCCGGGGGGATCCGCTGAAAGGGAGAGAAGCGATGCGCAGCACCGCAACAGGAAGTACCGTCCTGGCCCTGGTCCTGGGGCTGGCGACCGCCCCGGCGCAGGCCGCCGACGTCTACGGCGTGGCCTTCGTGCATGGCACCGGCGCGCAGACCAATGCCACGCAGGACTACTGGCAGCCGGCGATCATCGACACCGTCCGCCAGGGTCTGCCGAACAGCAGCAACTACGTAGTCATCAACTGCGACTTCACCCAGTACATGTGGAAGCCGGAAGCGGCCGGTTGCCTCGCCAACCAGCTCACCGGCTTCATCGACAGCCGTGGCATCACCCAGCTGGTGGTGATCACCCATTCCAACGGCGGCAACGTGATGCGCTGGATCCTGTCCAACCCCACCTACGACAGCCGCTACCCGAAGATCATCAACCGGGTGCGCAAGGTCACTGCGCTGGCGCCCTCCTCGGCAGGGACGCCGCTGGCCGACGCCGTGCTCAACGGCAATACCTTCGAAACCTCGCTGGGCTGGCTGCTGGGCTACAAGAGCGATGCCGTGCGCATGCAGCAGGTTGGACACATGGCCACCTACAACGCGCAGAACCTGTACGGCACCGCCGGCCGCCCGGCCCTGCCCAAGCCGTTCCGCGCAGTGGTCGGCAGCGATGTCGAGTCGGCGGTGTGGGACAGCAACAGCTACTGCGGTGGCTATGCCGCCAATGTCGGCCTGGAGTTCACCCAGAACTGGCTGTCGTCGTGCTCGGACGGTTTCCTGGAATGCAGCAGCCAGAAGGCAGCCGGCACGCTGTGGTTCACCGACAAGGCGCGCACTCAGGGCGCCGAGCCGCTCAGCCACAACCAGAGCCGCCGCGAGTGCTTCGGCCTCGGCGGCATCCTGCGCAACGACCTGACCCAGTGAGGGAGATGACCATGACGATCCATTCCACCTTGCTGGCTGCCGCCGTGCTGGCGGTCCTTTGCACTGCATCGGCGCAGGCCGCGCAGCCGCTGCGTGTTGCCGCTGGCGACCAGATTCCCGCCGGCCTGGTTGCCGCGCCGCTGCCTGCCGATGAAAGCGAGCACGCGCCGCTGGCCTTCGCCTGGGCGCTGGACCCGGCACAGCCACTGCAGGCTCCCGGTCCCCAGGCCGCCATCAGCCGCAGCTACTGGCAGCAGGTCGACGCTGCCGAACTGCAGCGCGGCCTGGAACTGCCACTGAGCGCACCGGATGCGGTGATCCAGCTCAGCCCGGCGCCGGGCGCCCGCGCGCTGCCGGCCAGCTCGCTGCAGGTACGTGATCCGGCGGGGCGCAGCAGCGTCGCGCGCAGCGTCGACGCACGCCAGCTGCAGGATGCGGGCATGCCGGTCGGTGATGGCAGCAGCATGCTGCGCACCGGCACCACCAGCGCGGCCGGCGCTTACCGCCTGCAGAGCGCGCAGGCGCAGGGCCGCTATGTGGTGCAGGTGCTGGAGCCCAACAGCCCGCTGCGGTTGGAAGTGCAGGCCAGCCAGACGCAGGTGCTGGCCGGAGGCAACGTGCAGCTGCAAGCGCGTCTGCTGGAAGACGGTGCCAGCGCGTCGGCGTTGCGCACACGGCGTGACAGCCTCGGCGGCGAAGCGCTGCTGGTCGCACCCGATGGCCGCAGCTGGCCGCAGCGGTTGCTGCGCACCACCGATGGCAGCCTGCGTGCACAGGTAAGGATTCCGGCCGAGGCCAGCAACACGCAGGGCCTGTGGGAACTGCAGGTGTTCGCCCAGGCCGACGGCGTGCTGCGCGATGGCAAGGTCGCCTTCGCCGTGGCGCGGCCAACCGCACGCTTCACCGGCCAGGCCGCCCCCGACCCGGCCAGCCGCCAGGTCAGTCTGCCGTTGCAGGTGGCCGCCGCCGGACGCTACGAGGCGCGCGGCACCCTGTATGCCACCGCAGCCAACGGCCAGTTGCAGCCGGTGGCGCAGGCGCATGCCGCAGCGTGGTTCGATGGCCCGGGCCGCGGCGCGCTGGTACTGCCCTTCGACCAGGCCGCGTTGCCTGCCGGCTTCGGTGCGCCCTATGAACTGCGCGACCTGCAGCTGCAGGACCAGAGCCGGATGGCACCGATCGAGTCGCGCGCGCTGGCGTTGCGGTTCTGAAGCAGGGCGTGGCGGGCCGGACGTCCGGCCCGCCACAGACGCGGTGTCACCCCGCGTACGCGGTCAGCCGTCCTTCCTGTTCCACCACCGTGATCGCGCCGCCGAACACGGCCGACAGCGGTTCGTCGCGCAGCAGCTCGGCGCGCGCTCCATCGGCCACCACGCGGCCGTCGCGCAGCAGCACCACGCGCTCGATCTCGGGAATCACTTCCTCGATGTGGTGGGTGACCAGCACCAGGGTGATGCCCTGCTGCGCAAGCACGCGCATGGTGGCGATCAACTGCTGGCGGGCTACCAGGTCCAGCCCGGTGGAGGGTTCATCCAGCAGCAGCGCCTGCGGCCGGTTGACCAGCGCGCGGGCGATCAGCACGCGGCGGGTCTCGCCGGCCGACAGTTCGGCGTAGGCACGCTCACGCAGGCCCGACGCACCGGTCATCGCCAGGGTCTCGCCCACCCGCATGCGCATATCGGTGGTGACCTCGCGGAAGGCCGGCACCATGTAGCTGGCGAAGAACCCCGACAGCACCGCCTGCTCCACCGTCAGCCCCGGCATGTCGGCCAGGTTGCTGCTGAGGTCACCGGTGACGATGCCCAGCTGCGAACGCAGCCGGTCGACCTGCCAGCGGTTCTGCCCCAGCACCTTCACCGCCACCGTGCCGTCGGCCTGCGCCAACGGGTACAGCTCGCGGGTGATCAGCTTGATGAAGGTGGACTTGCCACAGCCATTGGGGCCGAGCAGGGCGGTGTGCTGGCCCTGCGCGATGCGCAGGCTCAGCCCGTGCAGGACCTTCACCTGGCCGCGCATCACGCTGGCGCGGTCCAGTTCGATCAAGGGCGGCAGGTCCCCGGCGGATGGGGCGGGGTCTACGGCGCGGATGCGCGGATCAAGGGTCGACAACACGGGTCCCCAACTGTGAACGAAGCCACGGAATGGCGCTGCCAATCCAGCGGTGCAAGGTGCAGTTTGCAACGCAAGCGCCCATGATGTCTTCCATACCTGTGTCGCTCTGGAGAGCCGCCATGCCTGATGCCCTGATGTCCCTGCTGACCGGTGGCGTACTGGGCCTGGGCTGGTGGCAGCTGGCCCTGGTGCTGCTGGTCTTCACCCAGCTTACGATCTTCTCGGTCACCCTCTACCTGCACCGCAGCCAGGCGCACCGGGGCGTGGACTTCCACCCGGTGGTCGCGCACTTCTTCCGCTTCTGGACCTGGCTGACCACCTCGATGATCACCAAGGAGTGGGTGGCGATCCATCGCAAGCACCACGCCAAGGTGGAAACCGAGGACGACCCGCACAGCCCCGTTACCCGTGGCATCGGCCAGGTGTTCTGGCGCGGCGTGGAGCTGTACCGCGAAGCACGCGGCATGCGCGAGGACATCGAACAGTACGGTCGCGGCACTCCGGACGACGCGATCGAGCGCCGCCTGTACACCCCGTACGCAACCCTCGGCCCGGTGCTGCTGTTTGCCATCAACACGGTGCTGTTCGGCCTGCCGGGCGTCGCCCTGTGGGCGATCCAGATGGCGTGGATCCCGTTCTGGGCCGCCGGCGTGGTCAATGGCCTGGGCCACTGGTGGGGCTATCGCAACTACGAGTCGGCCGACACCTCCACCAACCTGACGCCGTGGGCGTTCTGGATTGGTGGCGAGGAACTGCACAACAACCACCATGCGTTCCCCAGCTCGGCGCGCTTTGCGATGCGGCGCTGGGAATTCGACATCGGCTGGAGTGCGATCCGCCTGCTGCAGGCATTGCGCTTGGCCAAGGTCCTGCGTGTCGCGCCGGCCATGGACGTGCGCCCCAACATCGCCGTGCCCGACGCCGATACCCTGAAGGCACTGCTGTCGCATCGCTTCCAGGCGATGACCGACTACCAGCGCAACGTGTTCATGCCGGCATTGCGCGAAGAAGCGCGATACGCGGGTGCAAAGCTGCGCCGGTTGCTGCCGCGCCGGCTGCGCCGTGGCCTGGTCAACGACGGCCGCTGGTTGAAGCCGGACAGCCGCGCCCAGCTCAGCGAATGGGTCGCCCAGCGCCCGCGCATCCGCACCCTGGTGGAATACCGCGCACGCCTGGCGACGCTGCTGGAAGCACGCGGCCATGATGCCGCCGAGCGCCTGCGTCAACTGCAGGCCTGGTGCCGCGAGGCCGAGGAAAGCGGCATCGCCGCGCTGCAGGCCTATGCCGCGCGACTGAAGGGCTACACCCTGGTGGGCGGATGAGGGCTGCGCTGACGGCATTGCTGCTGGCCGCCGTGTGCGCACCTGCCGTGCAGGCCCAGGTCAGCGACACTGCCAGTTACCTGCAGCGCATGGACAGCGATGGCGACGGCAAGGTCAGTGAAGCCGAGTACCTGCAGTGGATGCTGTATGCCTTCGATCGCATGGACCGTAACGGCGATGGCGTGCTGACCGCCGACGAACTGCCCGGCGGCAAGGGCAGGGCCATCACCCGCGAACAGCAGCGGCAGGTGATCGTGCAGCGCTTCCACAAGCAGGACGCCAACGGTGACGGATTCCTGGATGCACGGGAACTGGCTGCACCGCCGCGCTGAGCGGGCATAGAATCGTCCCATGCCCGAACTGCCCGAAGTAGAAACCACCCGCCGTGGCCTGGCGCCACACCTGCAGGGCCGCCGCGTGCACGGGGTGATCCTGCGCCGTGCCGACCTGCGTTGGCCGATTCCACCGGAAGTGGTCGAGCTGCTGCCCGGCCAGCGCATCGAAGAGGTGCGCCGCCGTGCCAAGTACCTGCTGCTGGATACCGCCATCGGCAGCGCCGTGCTGCACCTGGGCATGTCCGGCAGCCTGCGCGTGCTGCCCGGCGACACCCCGTTGCGCGCGCACGACCATGTGGACATCAGCCTGGACAACGGCCGCCTGCTGCGCTTCAACGACCCGCGCCGCTTCGGCAGCCTGCTCTGGCAGCCGGCCGGCGAGATCCACCCGCTGCTGCAGGGGCTGGGCCCGGAGCCGCTGGACGACGCCTTCGACGGCGACTACCTGTTTGCCCGCAGCCGCGGCCGCAGCGCGCCGGTGAAGACCTTCCTGATGGACCAGGCGGTGGTGGTCGGGGTGGGCAACATCTACGCCGCCGAGAGCCTGTACAAGGCGGGGATCAGCCCGCTGCGCGAGGCCGGCAAGGTCACCCGCGAGCGCTATCGGCGGCTGGCCACGGCAGTGAAGGAAACGCTGGACTACGCCATCACCCGCGGTGGTACCACCCTGCGCGATTTCATCAGCCCCGACGGCGCGCCGGGCTACTTCGAGCAGGAGCTGCTGGTCTATGGCCGCGATGGCCTGCCGTGCCCCGGCTGCGGCCGCCCGCTCAAGCACGCCATGATCGGCCAGCGGGCAAGCGTGTGGTGCAGCCGCTGCCAGCGCTGAACGTCTTCATGCGCTGCACACGCGCAGCGCTATAGTCCAGCCGACATCCGCTGCGGGGGAGCGTTGGCGATGGACGAAGGCCCGGATATCACCGTATGGCTGGATGCTGCGCGCGGTGGCGACCGCGCCGCGCTCGACCGTGTGCTGACCACCTTGTACCAGGAACTGCACAGCATGGCCCGGCGGCAGCTGGCCGGGCAGCAGGGACGCACCCTGGATGCGACCTCGCTGGTCCACGAGTCCTACCTGAAACTGCTGGGCAGCCGCGGTGCGGCGCGTTTCGAGGACCGTGCGCACTTCTTCGCCTATGCGGCGTCGGCGATGCGCAGCGTGGTCGTCGATTACGCGCGCAACCGGCTGGCGCGCAAGCGCGGTGGCGACCTCAAGCGGGTGGCCGAGATTCCCGAGAACAGCAGCAGCGGCGTGCGCCTGGACGAGGATCTGCTGGCCCTCGATGTTGCATTGGAACGCCTGCAGGCCGTCGATGCGCACCTGGCCAAGGTGGTGGAGCTGCGCTACTTCGCCGGCTTGTCCGAACTGGAGATCGCCGAACTGAGCCAGCGCTCGGAGCGCAGCATCCGCCGCGACTGGCAGAAAGCGCGGCTGTTCCTGCTGGCCGCGATGCGCAGCGACTGAGTCGCCGCCACCCACACCATGGATACCGCCCGCTGGCAGCAATTGTCGTCCTGGCTGGACCAGCTGCTGGAGCTGGCACCCGCCGCCCGCCAGCTGCGCCTGCAGCGCGTGAGCGCGCAGGACCCGACGCTGGGCCGCGAACTGGAACGCCTGCTGCAGCAGGAAGCCGACAGCCACGAGTTCATGGCCCAGCCCTTGTGGACCGCTACACCGCCAGGCCGCGCCGGAAGCGAGGTCGGGCCGTATCGGCTGCTGCATCCGCTCGGCGAAGGCGGCATGGGCGAGGTCTGGCTGGCCGAGCGCTGCGATGGCCTGTACCAGCGCCAGGTCGCGCTGAAGCTGCTGCGCAGTGGCGTCGCCGATCCCGGCCTGCGCCAGCGCTTCGGCCGCGAGCGGCAGATCCTGGCCCGCCTGCAGCACCCGCACCTGGCACAGCTGCTGGACGCCGGGGTGGACCAGCACGGGCAGCCCTACCTGGCGCTGGATTACGTGGAAGGCGAGCCGATCAGCGACTACTGCCGGCGCCTGCAACCGCCGCTGGAAACGCGGCTGCAGCTGATGCTGCAGGTCTGCGCGGTGGTCAGCCATGCGCATGCGAACCTGGTGGTGCACCGCGACCTGAAGCCCTCCAACATCCTGGTACGCGCCGATGGCACGGTGAAACTGCTCGACTTCGGCATCGCCAAGCTGCTCGACCACGACGATCCGAACGCGGCCCATCCGGCTACCGAAATCCGCGCGTTCACCCTGCACTACGCCGCGCCGGAGCAGGTGCGTGGCGAGGCGGTGACGACCCTGACCGATGTCTATTCGCTGGGCGTGGTGCTGTTCGAGGTGGTCACCGGGCACAAGCCCTATCGCCTGCGCCGGCACAGCGATGCGGAATGGGAGCGCTCGATCCTGGATGTGCAGGCACCGCGTGCCTCGGCGCTGCTGCAACGGCTGGCCGCCGAGCCGGGGGCACCGAGACGGGCGCTGCTGCGGCAGGCCAAGCGACTGCGTGGCGATCTGGACGTGCTGCTGGAAAAGGCCCTGCAGAAAGACCCGCAGCAGCGCTACAGCTCGGCCGAAGCACTGGCCGGCGACCTGCGCCGCTACCTGCAGGGGCAGCCGATCCAGGCGCGTCCGCCGGGCGTGGGTTACCGGGTGCGAAAGTACGTGGGCCGCCATCGCTGGGGCGTGGCGCTGGCCGGGCTGGCCGCGCTGGCCCTGCTGGGGACCACGTCCTTCGCCCTGTGGCAGCTGCGCCAGGCGCGGGCGGAAATGGCGCGTGCGCAGGCCATGCAGGATTTCACCGTTGGCCTGTTCGACAAGGCGGCCAGCCAGCGCCACGGCCATTTCGACGTGCCGCAGCTGCTGGCCACCGGCCAGCAACGGGGCGAAGCCGAACTGGCTGACCAGCCGCTGGCGCTGGCCGAGCTGCAAGGGGTGATCGGCCGCCTGCGCATCGGCCTGGGCGACTACCAGCTGGCGCTGCAGACCCTGGACCAGCAGCGCCAGCTGCTGCAGGAGGTGGGCGAGGTGCCGCCGGCGCTGCAGATCGAGGCGGTTACCCAGCGCGGGCGCGCACTGCGCATGCTCGGTCGTGGACGCGAGTGCCTGGCGCACCTGCAGCCACTGCAACCGCTGGCGGCCAGCCAGGCGGCGGCATTGCCGGCGGCGGTGGCCGAGTTCCACAGCCAGCTTGGGCGTTGCCAGGCCCAACTGGGTGACGCCGATGCGGCGCGACGTTCGTTCCAGCAGGCGCTGGCGCTGCGCCACCAGGGGATGGTCGAGCGCTTCGGGCGTGCTGAATCACTGGCCGATCTGGCCGCCCTGGACGCCACCGCCGGACGCCTGCCGGCCGCGCTGGCGGGGTACCGGCAGGCGCTGGCCCTGCTCGGCCAACGCGCCGACGCCAGCAGCCCGCAGGTGATCAGCCTGCATCGCCAGCTGGGCGATGTGCTGGCCCGGCAGGGCGACACGCAGGCGGCAGCGGCCGAACTGGAGCTGGCCTGGCAGGCGGCACAGGAGGCATGGGGACCGCGCCACCCGGAGGCACTGGTGGTTCGCCGCGCACGCGCGCTGTTGGCCCTGCAGCGTGGCCAGCACGCGCTGGCCGGCCAGGAACTGCGGCAGGTGCAGGCCCAGCTGCTCGGCGCCCTGGGCCCGGACCATCGCGAGATCGGCTACGGCGAGTTCGCGCTGGGGAAGTGGGCCAGCGCCAGCGGCGACCCCTCGGCAGCAGCAGCACACTATGCCCGCGCGGTGGCGATCTGGCGCCAACCGGATCACGTCGCCCTGCTGCCGCAGGCGCTGCTGGCACAGGGGCAGGTCCTGCAGCAGGCCGGCCAGATCGCGCAGGCCCGCACCGTGCTGGCCGAGGCACGGCAGCTGCTGCTGGCCCAGCGCGGTCCGCAGGCACCGGCCCTGCACGAGCTTGATGCCCGCCTTGCGGCATTGGCGCAGGCTGAACAGGGTATCGAGTCCACCGCTGCCCGTTAACGTTTGTCTGCCTATGATGGCCGACCTTCCCTTTGCTCCCGCGCCTGCATGCAACGACGCGACTTCATCCGCAATGCCTCCCTGGCCCTGGCCGCCTTCGGCCTGCCGTCACTGCCGGCCTGTGCGGCCAGCAAGAGTGGCCAGCTTGGGCTGCGCCGGCTTGGCCAGCCGCAGCCGTTCGATTTCGCCACCCTGAAGGGCCAGGCGCGCGCGCTGGCACAGGCGCCCTACCAGAGCCACAAGCGGGTGCTGCCGGGCAAGCTGGAGGCGCTGGACTGGGATCAGTACCAGTCGATCGGCTATCGCCAGGACCACGCCCTGTGGGCCGACCAGCCGGGTAAGTTCCAGGCCAAGTTCTTCCACCTGGGTCTGTACTTCCATTCGCCCGTGCGCATGTACGACGTGGTCGACGGCAAGGCGCAGGAACTGGCCTATGACGGCGCCGCGTTCAACTACGGCAAGAGCGGGTTGAAGAATGGTGAGCTGCCGGCCGACCTCGGCTTTGCGGGGTTCCGGCTGAACACGCGCAAGGACACCGACCGCGATTTCGCCGCGTTCCTGGGTGCCAGCTACTTCCGCGCAGTGGGCAAGGAAGGCCAGTACGGACAGTCCGCGCGTGGCCTGGCCATCGACACCGGCATGGGCAAGCCGGAGGAATTCCCCGACTTCATCGCCTATTACCTGGAACAGCCTGCGGCCGACTCGGACACCATCATCGTCTATGCGCTGCTGGATTCGCCCAGCGTGGCCGGTGCCTACCGCTTCGCCGTCACCAACGGCGATGTGCTGCTGATGGACATCGACAGCGCGTTGTACCCGCGCAAGACCATCGAGCGGCTGGGCATCGCCCCGTGCACCAGCATGTACCAGGTAGGCGAGAACGACCGCCGCATGGGCTGGGACTGGCGCCCGGAGATCCACGATACCGACGGCCTGTCGCTGTGGACCGGCGCTGGTGAATGGATCTGGCGGCCGCTGGTCAACCCGCGCAACCTGCGCTTCAACATGTTCGTCGACCGCAACCCGCGTGGCTTCGGCCTGCTGCAGCGTGACCGCAACTTCGACCATTACCAGGACGACGGCGTGTTCTACGAGAAGCGTCCGTGCCTGTGGGTGGAGCCGAAGGGCGACTGGGGCGAGGGTTCGGTGCAGCTGGTGGAGATTCCCACCGTCGATGAAACCTTCGACAACATCGTGGCCTTCTGGAACCCGAAGGAAAAGCCGCAGCCGGGCCAGGAACTGCTGGTTGGCTACCGCCTGTACTGGGGTGCACAGCCGCCGGCGCATACGCCGCTGGCCCATTGCGTTGCCAGCCGCACCGGCCTGGGCGGGGTGATCGGCAAGAAGCGCGAGTACTTCTCGTGGCGCTTTGCGGTCGACTTCGAAGGCGGCGAACTGGCCAGCCTGATCGACAAGGCCGACGTCGAAGCCGTTGTCGAAACCAGCCGTGGCCGGGTGGAGATCGTCTCGGCGCGGCCGCTGCGCGAGATCAAGGGTTACCGCGCGATGTTCGACCTGGTGCCGCCGGAGGGCAGCAGCGAGCAGATCGACATCCGCCTGTACCTGCGCAGTGGCGGCAAGACCCTCACCGAAACCTGGCTGTACCAGTACACCCCGCCGCCGGCTGGTGCGTCGGAGCGCACGTTGTACTGAGTGATGCAGGGTGCCGGCTTGCTGCCGGCACCTTGGGTTATGGCTTGCCCTCGGTTGCCGCTGGAGGTGGCGTCTGGGTCGGCAGGCCGACTTCCACGGTGCCGCGACGTATTTTCATCCAGTTCTCGTCCTGCCAGCGCTGATAGCGGTCTGGATCCCAGTACGTGGGATCGTAGAGGCGGTCGGCTTTGATGGTTCGGCTCACGCCTCCATCCATGTAGACGATGTCGACGTTGTTGGACAGTGAGCCGGTCCGGCTCCCGGTCATCGCACGCTTGCCTCGCTGCAGCTCCGCGGCCAGGCGTGGGCGAGCCGCTGCATCGCCGTACTCATCGCGCAGCCGCAGCGCCTGCGCTCGTGCGATATCGTGCTGTTCCAACGGCAGTGCTGCCCAGTACTTGTCGCGCAGCTCGAGCATCAACGGGTATCCGCGCTCGGCCGCGACATCCATCCACGCAAAGGCCATGACCGGGTCGGCAGCACGTTTGACACCGTACCAGTACATCTCGCCCAGCAACCCCTGCGCAGGCTTGTCGGCGTAGCGGGCAGCCTTGCGGAAGTTGTCCATCGCCGCTTCGGCGTCTCCGCGTTGCAGCGCATCCATGCCCCACTGCCGGAACTTCATGTCTGGATGCCCGTCCAGGAATCCGGCGCCAAGCAGTGCCGCATCATCCAGCGGAGCGGCGGGCCCCTGGCCGGAGGCGACGGCAAGTACAGGCAGGAACAACAGGGGAATCAACAGCAGGGCGGAACGCATGGCGGACTTCCAGTTCGGCAGCAGACGTTGCCGCAGCCTAGGCAGGTAGCCGTCCACTTGTAAACGGCTGGATGCCATGCCCTACAGCGGCAGCGGTGCCTGCGCCGGATCGATCCGCCCCTCGCCACGGGTGATCTTCTTGAACTCGGCGCGGCTGACCGACACGTAGCGCTCGTTGCCGCCGATCTCCACCTGCGGGCCGTCCTGCACGGCATGGCCATGTTCGTCCACGCGCACGGTCATGGTCGCCTTCTTGCCACTGTGGCAGATCGTCTTGATCTCCTGCATCTCGTCGGCCCAGGCCAGCAGGTACTGGCTGCCCTCGAACAGCTCGCCGCGGAAATCGGTGCGCAGGCCGTAGCACAGCACCGGGATGCGCAGCTGGTCGACCACTTCGCTGAGCTGCCAGACCTGGCTGCGGCTGAGGAACTGCGCCTCGTCCACCAGCACGCAGCCCAGCGGCCCGTTGGCCTGCAGATCCTGGCTGACCCACTGCTGCAGGTCGGTGTCGCGTTCGAAGGCCATGCCGTCGGCGCGCAGGCCGATCCGCGAGGCGACCACGCCCGCGCCGGCACGGTCGTCCAGGCGCGGGGTCAGGATCGCCACGCGCATGCCGCGCTCGCGGTAGTTGTGCGCGCTCTGCAGCAGGGTGGTGGTCTTGCCGGCGTTCATCGCCGAATAGTAGAAATAGAGCTTGGCCATCGGCCGATTGTACGACGCCACCCGGCGCCGGCCGAAGCCGTTCAGCAAGCCCACCGGCCGGCGGCTGTGGCCGCCACCAACGCCCGCTACAATCGCACCCCAATGCACGGTCTCAATCCCCCCCAAGCTGCCGCCGTCCTCCACATCGAAGGACCGCTGCTGGTGCTCGCCGGCGCCGGCAGCGGCAAGACGCGCGTGATCGTGGAAAAGATCGCCCACCTGATCGGCTGTGGCCGCTACCCGGCCAAGCGCATCGCCGCGATCACCTTCACCAACAAGTCGGCCAAGGAAATGCGCGAGCGCGTGGCCAAGCGCCTGCGCGAGCAGGATGCCGATGAAGTGACCATCTGCACCTTCCATGCGCTGGGCCTGAAGTTCCTGCAGATCGAGCATGCCGCCGTCGGGCTCAAGCGCGGTTTCTCTATCTTCGATGCCGATGACGCGGCCGCGCAGATCAAGGACCTGATGTACGGCGCGAAGCCGGACGACATCGAGGACATGAAGAACCTGGTGTCGCGCGCCAAGAACGCCGGCCTGTCGCCGGAGCAGGCGATGGCCGCTGCGCGCAGCAACCGCGAGAAGGAAGCGGCCGGCATCTACGAGCGCTACCAGTTGCGCCTGAGCGCGTTCAACGCAGTGGACTTCGACGACCTGATCCGGTTGCCGGTGCAGATCCTGGAAGAGAACCCGGAGATCGCGCTGGCCTGGCGCGAGCGCATCGGCTACCTGCTGGTCGACGAATGCCAGGACACCAACGATGCGCAGTACCGCCTGCTCAAGCAGCTGGCCGGTGACAAGGGCAACTTCACCTGCGTGGGCGATGACGACCAGTCGATCTACGCCTGGCGCGGTGCCAACCCGGAAAACCTGCAGCAGATGGGGCGCGATTACCCGGCGCTGGAAATCATCAAGCTGGAGCAGAACTACCGGTGTTCCAACCGCGTGCTGCGCGCGGCCAACGCGCTGATCGCCAACAATCCGCACGAACACCTGAAGAAACTGTGGAGCGACCAGGCCGATGGCGAGCGCATCCGTGTGTGGGAGTGCCGCAACAGCGAACACGAGGCCGAGAAGGTCGCCGCCGAGATCGCGTTCGTAGCGCAGACGCGCAACGTGCCGTGGAGCGATTTCTGCATCCTGTTCCGCGGCAACTTCCAGTCGCGTCCGCTGGAAAAGGCCATGCAGCTGCTGCGCATCCCCTACCACCTGACCGGCGGCACCATGTTCCTGGAGCGCCAGGAAGTGAAGGACACGCTGGCCTGGCTGCGGCTGCTGGTGAACCCGGACGACGACACCGCGTTCCTGCGTGCGGTGCAGTCTCCCAAGCGCGAGGTCGGCGCCGGCACCCTGGCCAAGCTGGCCGAACTGGCCTCGGAAAAGGACATGCCGATGGCGCAGGCCGCCGAGGCGATCGGCGCGCTGCAGCAGCTGCCACCGCGCGCGGCCAACAGCCTGGCGCGCTTCACCGACATCCTGCGTGACCTGCGCGCGCAGACGCGGCAGATCAGCTCCGGCGACATGATCCGCAAGGTCGCCAAGGAATCGGGCCTGCTCAGCGAGCTGCGGCAGCAGGCCAAGGAAGAAGCCAGCTACCAGCGTCGCGCCAACAACATCGAAGAACTGGCGCAGTGGTTCGAGGGTGGCCCGCGTGGTGCCACCGCGGCCGATCTGGCCGGCCAGCTGGCGCTGTTGTCGCGCAGCGACAAGGACGAGGGCGGCAACCAGGTGCGGATGATGACCATGCACGCCTCCAAGGGCCTGGAATTCCCCTATGTGTTCATCGTCGGCTGCGAGGACGGCGTGCTGCCGCACCAGGTCAGCCTGGACGAGGGCAATCTGCAGGAAGAGCGGCGCCTGCTGTACGTGGGCATCACCCGCGCCAAGATCCAGCTGTGGATGAGCTACAGCAAGCTGACCCGCAAGTTCGGCGAGCATGTGCGGCTGAAGCCGAGCCGCTTCTTCGAGGAGATCCCGGCCGAGGAGATCCAGCGCGATGGCGCTGATCCGGTGGCGGATGCGGCGCGCAAGAAGGAGCGCGCGACGGCGGGGTTGGCCGCGATCGAGGCGCTGTTCGATTGAGGATCGAAAAGCCACTAAAGCGGTATTCCAATCCGTCCGATTGACGCTTCTGGCCTTGAGCCTGCATCGGGTTAAGGCCTAGTGTGAGCGCACCCGAAGTGCGCACCGTGTCTTTCATCGTGTCCAACGATATCCCTGCTGTTCTCACCCGTACCTTCCTCGGGCTGGGCCTGGTCCTGCTTGTTTCAGCGCTTCTGGCCTACGTTGGGGCCAGGCGCTTCCTCGATGGGGCGGTCATTGCCGATGGCAGGATCACCCATGTGGATGCCGTCAGCGTTGATCGCGGTGGTTCGCGCACTTCAGGGGTGAAGTTCCTGTACTGGGTGGACTTCACTACTAGCAGCGGGCAAGTGATGCGGTTCTTCGCAGGTCGTACCCGCCATCGTGCCTACATGACGGGCGATCATGTAGATGTGCTGTACCTGCCGGACCGCCCGGACAAGGCCCTGGTGCGTTCGCTCTCATCACCCTGGGGCCTGAGCGTCATACTGGGAGTGACCGGCGGCCCATTCTTGCTGGGGGTGGGAATTCTGCACCTGCCGCAGGCGGCGAGGGCATGGCGGCGCAGGCAGCTCCTTCGCCACGGGACACGGGTGCAAGCCAAGGTCCGGGCGATCAAGCGCGATCGCGGAGTATTCTCGGGGGGAAGGCATCCGTTCGTCATCGTCTGCGCCTGGCGCGATCCTGAAACCACTCGATGGCATGTCTTCCACAGTGCGTATCTCTGGGCCGATCCCCGTGCACAGGTGAGTGGGCGTGAACTGGATGTCCATGTCATGCCGGGCAATCCGCGCTACTACCATGTCGATATTTCCTTCATTCGATCAGCGCCGGCACCGGCACGCTGATCGATCAACCCGGCCAGCACCATGCCCACCCTCCTCAGATGTTTTTTGCTGTTTTTCTTTGCCGTGGGCCTGCTGATCCTTCTGGCCGCCGCCTGGCTGTTCGTGGACGTCCAGCGTTTCGCGCGCAAGGCCGTTTCCGTAACCGGAACGGTGGTGGCCGTCCAGGCAGAGGATGCCCGGTCGGAAATGGAGGGGATGCCCGCACGTGACATCACCCTGCATCGCCCGGTGGTGAGGTTCCAGACCGCACAGGGGCAGATGATTCAGTTCACCGCGTCCTTTGCTACCGGGGCACCACTGTACGTGGTCGGCGAACAGGTACAGGTGCTATATCCCGGCGGCATGCCTTCCAAGGCTCGTATCCAGCACCCGGGATTGCGCTGGGGCGCACCGCTGCTGTTGGCGCTGATGGGCATGGGGTTCTGCCTGATCGCCGCATGCGTCCATCGCCTGTGCGTGCGCTACTGGCCGATCCTGTTCGGCCAGCGTGACGGGGCATGTGGCTAGGCTGGGCATCGTAGTGGCCCACCTGGCCTGAGCGTGCTGCACGGCGGGCGCTGGCGTTGCAAAATCGAGGTATTCCTTCCGGAGCCCACCCATGCATCCCATCGAAAGCGAACGCCTGCGGCTGCGCCGCCTGGAACCAGACCGGGATGCTGCGCCGATGCTGGCATTGCTCAATGATCCAGGCTTCGTGCGCTTCATCGGCGACCGCAACGTGCACAGCGAGGAACAGGCGCGGGAGTACATCGCGCTGCGCGTGCTGCACAGCTATGCCTTGAACGGGTTCGGCATGTACGCCATCGAGCGGCTGTCCGATGGCGCCTGGCTGGGCAATGCCGGCCTGGTGCGGCGTGATGGCCTGCCGGGACCGGATATTGGCTATGCGGTGCTGTCGGAATTCGCGGGGCAGGGCTATGCCAGCGAGGCAGCGCGGGCGGTGTTCAATCACGCGCGCACGGCGCTGGGCCTGATGGATCTCTACGGCATCACCGATCTGGACAACATCGCCTCGGCGAAGGTGCTGCTGGGCCTGGGCATGCACGAGCGCGGGGTCATCCAGCTGCCGGGCATCGACAGCCTGAGCCGCTTGTATGCCACTCCGGGTGCACCGGATTGATTGCAATGCAGTGCAGTGCACTGCAGATCAAGCAGCACGGTGCATGCAGGCGGTTCGTCAGAAACGTTGCAAAATCGCCGGATAGTGAAGTTGTTCGCCCCAGGGCTTGCGCATGGTGTGCCCAACTGGTGATCCGCAATCCGCGGGATCAACAGAAGGTACGCACCCATGAAAGTTTCGATCATCACCTTCGGCCTGTTTGCTGCATTGGCCAGTGCATCCGTGTCGGCAGAAGAATCCAATGGACTACCGCTGATGATGATGGGCACGCAATCCTGCGCTGCCGCGTTCAATCAATCGGGTGCCAGCGGCTCCTGCCGCCTCACGAACGCCCAGGACTTTGGCAACAATTATTGCCAGATCACCGCCGATTGCTGCCGCCACGATGGCAGTATGGGCCATCCCCTCTATCAGGGAAGCAAAAGCAACGTCGCACGGCTGCAGAACTGCGACGGCAGTCTGAGAGTTGGTGGCTGCTGACGGCAAACACCCTGGTGTGTCGTTTGACAGATGCAAACGGCCACTCCGCCCGTCCGCGGTGGGTGCCGACCGTTGGTCGGCACTGCACCGGCAGGATATGGACGTTCAGCCGCGCAGCCCGGCCAGTTGGGCCTGCAGCTCGGCCACTGCCGCTTCCAGCTGCGCCACGCGCTCGGCCAGGCCGGGGTCGGCCGGCTCGGCGCCGCCGCCACTGCTGGCGTACTTCGCTGCCAATGCCGCGCCGTCCACTTCACCGCACAGCAGGTGCATGTAGCGGTCTTCGCGCTGGCCGCTGGCGCGCGGCAGCACCACCAGCAGGGCACGCTGCTGCAGGCGCTCGATGGCGTGGCGGGCTTCGTCGGCATCGGCGAAGCGGTGCAGGCGCTCGGCGCGGGTGACCAGTTCGCCCAGGGTCTGCGGCCCGCGCAGCAGCAGCAGGGCCAGCAGCACGGTCTGCTGCCGGGTCAGGTCCAGCGCGCTCTGCAGGCGGTGCTCGTAACGGTCGGCGCGCGAGGAGAAGTGCTGGCGCGCCAGGCCCAGGGTCTCCAGCTGGCGCAGCGCATGCTCCACGCTGCCGGCGCTCACGTTCATCACCGGCTCACGGGCGGTCTTCTGGTTGGCAGCCGATTGCGCGGCGTTGACGGTCAGCGGGTAGGTGTCCGGGGTGGTGGCTTCCTTCTCCACCAGGCAGCCCAGCAGGCGCGCCTGTACGGCATCCAGCAGCGGAACGTCGGGGGTCTGGGCAGGTTCGGTCATGGCGGCTTCCGGAAGACAACGTGTCAACCGCCAAGCATAGCCGTCCCGGCGGCGCCTTTGCCGGTAAAATGGGCCGGTATATCTGATCGCCGGTGAATCCATGCGTCGTCCCGTTTCCTTGTCCCTGACCCTGCTCGCCACTGCGGTGCTGGGCCTGTCCGCCTGCAAGCGCGTGGAAGCGCCTGCCGAAGCCGCCACCCCGCAAGCCCCGGCCGCCGCCGCCAAGGCCGACGGCGCGCTGGACGCGACCGCCAACGACAACCTCAATGCCGTGCTGTGGATGCAGCGCGCGCAGGAATACAGGGCGATCACCGAGCAGACCTACCGTGCCGCCGCTGACCATCTGGACGTTGCGCTGAAGGAAGCCCACTGGGACGCGCTGGTGCCGGAAGAGCGCGGCAACGAGGCCAAGGGCCTGAAGCCGGCCGTGGTGCTGGACGTGGACGAGACCGTGCTGGACAACTCGCCTTACCAGGCGCGCCTGGTGCGTGATGGCAAGGAATACGACGAACTCAGCTGGGACCAGTGGGTGGCCGAAAAGAAGGCCAAGGCCATTCCCGGCGTGGTCGATTTCGCCAAGGCTGCCAATGCCAAGGGCGTGACCCTGCTGTACATCTCCAACCGCGCCGTGCACCTGAAGGACGCGACCCTGGCCAACCTGCGCGAGCAGGGCCTGCCGGTGGCCGATGACAGCGTGTTCCTCGGTCTGGGCACCGTGGTTGAAGGGTGCGAGCAGGCCGGCAGCGAGAAGAACTGCCGCCGCCGCCTGGCCGGGCAGAAGTACCGCGTGCTGATGCAGTTCGGCGACCAGCTCGGTGACTTCGTGGAAGTGACCGCCAACACCAACGATGGCCGCGACGCGCTGCTGCAGCAGTATCACGACTGGTTCGGCGAGCGCTGGTGGATGCTGCCGAACCCGACCTACGGCGGCTTCGAGCCGGCGCAGTTCAACAACGATTACGCGCAGTCGCGGCAGGCCCGTCATGACGCCAAGCGTGCCGCGCTGGACTACGCGCCGTGAGCCGCGCCCCGCTGCCGCTGCGTGACGACGAACGCCTGATCTTCGCGCTGGACGTGCCTGACCGTGTGCAGGCGCTGGCGTGGGTCGACCGCCTTGGCGACAGCGTGGCGTTCTACAAGATCGGCATGGAACTGCTCGCCTCCGGTGAGTACTTCCAGGTGCTGGACGAACTGGCACGCCGCGACAAGCGCGTGTTCGTCGACCTGAAGTTCTTCGACATCCCGGCCACCGCCGCGGCGGTGATCAAGCGCCTGGCGCAGTGGCCCGTCAGCTACGCCACCATCCACGGCTGGCACCCGGCGATGATGGAGGCCTGCGCGGCTGCCAACAGCGGCGACATGCGCCTGCTGGCGGTGACGGTGCTGACCTCGATGGGCCGCCCGGACCTGGCGCAGATGGGCATCGACCGCGAGCCGGTGGAGGTCGTGGTCGAACGCGCGCTGGCCGCACAGGCCGCGGGCATCGACGGCGTGATCGCCTCCGGCCAGGAAGCCGGCCCGATCCGCGCCGCGACCGGCGCCGGTTTCTCGATCGTCTGCCCGGGCATCCGCCCCGGTGGCCCGGTCGGCGATGACCAGAAGCGCACGGTGGGTGTGGCGCAGGCGTTTGCCGATGGTGCCGATGCCATCGTGGTCGGTCGTCCGATCCGCCATGCGTCCGATCCGCAGGCTGCAGCACGGGCGATCCAGCAGGAAATCGCGACGGCTTTGGCCGCGCGCTGAGCCCCGCCCCCACGGCGGTCACGCCGGCACCACGAACGCCATCCCGTCGAATGCGGGATGGCGTTCGCATTTGTGCCTGTTGCCCTGACGCACCCGACCCCAGCCGGGAAAACTGTGCGCCGCATCGCGCTGTAAGCGTGGAGCGCCCTCTATCAATCGATGCACCAGCACGGACCGCGGCCGTGCCGGTACCAACCATCGACAGAGGAATACACGGATATGTATCGCAGCACCTCTTTGTTGTTCGGCGGCCTGTTGGCGGCGGCCATCGTCTTTCCCGCCACGGCTGCACCCCAACCCCGCGAAGCACCGCGCATCATCGGCGGCGAGGATGCCAAGCCGGGCGACTACCCGTTCATGGTCAGCCTGCAGGGCATCTCCTACGGCGACACCGACCACACCCGGCACTTCTGCGGCGGCACGCTCATCTCACCGTCCTGGGTGCTGACCGCCGCGCACTGCGTGCAGGGCAGTTCGCCCGCCTCGATCGCGGTACTGGGCAATGTCACCAGGCTGTCCACCGAACCGTCCGCGCATGCATCCAACGTCAAGGCCATCCACGTGCACCCGGCGTTCAACAGCGGCAACACGCTGGAACATGATGTTGCCCTGATCCAGCTCAGCGCACCGTTGGCCGATGCGCAGCCGGTCGCGCTGCGGTTGCGGCCCGATGCCGGCTATCTCAAGCCAGGCCGGGAGTTCACGGTGATCGGCTGGGGCGACACCGACATCAGTGAAGAACGGCTCTATCCCACCCAGCTGCAGACGGTGCAGACCCCGTTCGTGCCCTTCGCCGAATGCCAGCAGGCCTACGGAGGCGAGCTCGCACGCGGCAAGGTCATCTGCGCCGGCCGCGAAGGGATCGACAGCTGCCAGGGGGATTCCGGTGGTCCGCTGCTGCTGCGCCTGCGCGAGGGCTGGACCCAGTTCGGTGTTGTCAGCTGGGGCGAAGGCTGCGCGTTGGCCGGCCACCCCGGCGTTTATGCCCGAATCGCCGAAAAACATGCCGTAGATTTCATTGAAGCAGTCTGGCAACGTGATTGATTCAATAAAATCAATGAGTTGAATGACATTTCATCATGTGTTGCGTTAACTTTACGGGCAGCGTAGGATCGCCGCCATCCGGTCTTCGGGCCGGACATGCGCCACAACACTGTCCACCGGCCTTGCGCCGGTTTGAAGAGCCTGCGATCCCTGTGGTCCGGGCTCTTTTTTTATCCGCCGGGTGCGGCAAGGGCCCATCGGCGCGGGGCGTGGATCCACCGCGCAGTGCGCGCCATGGCAGAAACCGTGACGCCCCGGCTTGCCGCTGTCACGTCGCAGGCCGCAAGATGCGGACCGGTCCGGGGAGTCCGATTGCATGAGCGTGGTAATGCGAGGAAGGTCTGCGCGGGGATGGGGGCTGGCGGCCATGCTGCTGCTGGCCATCGCCGCGTGCCGTGAATCCGGCAGTGATCCGGCCGCCGCGCCGGCTGAACCTGTCGCTGCGGTACAGGCGATGGCGCAACGGCTGGCCGAGGACGACCTGGTCGGCTATGCAAAGCTGTCGGTGCCCCCCAGCCAGTACCAGCGCCTGCAGCAGGCCTGGGCCGACGGCCACAGCCAGTGGCCGCTGACCGGACTGCCGCTGGGCGACCAGCTGCTGCCGATGCTGGCGGCGCTGCGTGAGCCCGGTGCCAGCGTGCAGCTGCAGCGCAGTTTCGACCGCCAGCTGGCCGGCCAGGCCCGTGCCGTGCGCCAGGCCGCGCAGTCGATGGGCAACTTCGGTGTGCAGTACCTGCGGCACCAGAAGGGCTATACGCCCGGCCAGCAGGCGCACTACATCCAGCTGGTGCAGACCCTGGCCGCCTGGGCGCAGGATGCCCCGATCAGCGACCGCGCCAGAGCCCGCAGCAGCATCGCCGCCCTCGTCGGCGCCGCCGCCCAGGTGGGTTTCCAGGACGATGCCGGTCTGCAGGCCGCAGGCATGGAAGGCAGCCTGCAGCAGCTGGCGCCGTTCATCCACACGCTGAAGGCGGTGCTGGCCAGCTATGGCCTGGGCGTGGACGAGGCGCTGCGCAGCGTGCGCGGTGAGCTGCTGTCGGTGGAGGGCGACAATGCCCTGGTGCGCCTGCAGTACGAGCTCGCCGGCCGCGCGATGACCGTGCAGGTGCCGCTGAGCCGGCGCGAGGGCCACTGGTACCTGACCCGCACCCTGGCCGATACCGATGCCCTGTTGCGGCAGGCCGATGCGGCGCGCGCTGCTGCCGCTCCGGACCCTGTGCCCGCCCCGACAACCGATGGGGAAGCGGCAACGCCATCGGCTAAGCCATAATGACGTCGATGTCGAAACAGAACCCGCTGCCGTTCCCCGGCGAAGAATCCCAGCCGACGCCCGCCGACACGGCGCCGGCGTCCCCCTCGACCGACGCCGGCACGCCGCCGGCGGCGACGCCTGTGCACGCGCGTCCTGCCGGCCGCCGCCCGCTGTGGGCGCGCCTGCTCGGGCGCCTGGTGGAACCCTGGCTGTCGCTGAAGATCGAGCCGGAAGACCCGGGCCAGTACAACGATGGCCGCCCGGTCATGTACGTGCTGGAAGACTACGGCCTGTCCAACGCGCTGATCCTGGACAAGGCCTGCCGCCAGGCCGGCCTGCCGTCGCCGCTGGTACCGCTGGCCGGTGACCCCACCGGCCGCAAGCGCGCCTACCTGGCCCTGTCGCGGCGCAGCTCGAGCAACTCGCTGATTCCCGAGCAGCGCGGCGCCAAGACCCATTCCGATTCGCTGGCCAAGGTCCTGCAGGCCCATCGCGTGCGCGACGACCTGGATGTGCACCTGGTGCCGGTGTCGATCTTCGTCGGCCGCGCCCCGGACAAGCAGAGCGGCTGGTTCGCCGTGCTGTTCTCGGAAAACTGGGCGCTGGTCGGCCGCTTCCGCCGCCTGCTCGGCCTGCTGCTGAACGGCCGCAACACCATCGTCCGCTTCGCACCGCCGATCTCGCTGCGCAGCACGGTCGACGAGGGCCTGGAGCCCGAGCGTACGGTGCGCAAGCTGCAGCGCGTGCTGCGTACCCATTTCCGCCGCATCCGCGAGTCGGTGATCGGTCCTGACCTGTCGACCCGGCGCCTGCTGGTGGACCAGGTGCTGGCCGCCGAGACGGTGCGCGAGGCGATCGCCTCGCAGGCCAAGCGCGACAACAGCAAAACCAGCGATGCCTGGAAGAAGGCGCACGCCTACGCCTGGGAAATCGCCGCGGACTATTCCAGCCCGGTGGTGCGCTCGGCCAGCTTCATGCTCAGCCATGTGTGGAACCGCATCTACGCCGGCGTGCTGGTGCACCACCTGGACAAGTTCAAGGCCGCAGCGCCGGGCCACGAAGTGGTCTACGTGCCCAGCCACCGCAGCCACATGGACTACCTGCTGCTGTCCTACCTGCTGTACGACCGCGGCATCGTGCCGCCGCACATCGTGGCCGGCATCAACCTGAACCTGCCGGTGGTGGGCACCCTGCTGCGCAAGGGCGGTGCGTTCTTCATCCGTCGCTCGATCCGCGGCAACGCGCTGTATTCGGCGGTGCTGAGCGAGTACGTGGCGCAGCTGGTCGCCGGCGGCTATTCCATCGAGTACTTCGTCGAGGGCGGGCGCTCGCGTACCGGCCGGTTGCTGCAGCCCAAGGGCGGCATGATCTCGATGACCCTGCGCGCGTTCCTGCGCCAGCCGCGCAAGCCGGTGCTGTTCCAGCCCATCTACATCGGCTACGAGAAGCTGATGGAGGGCGGCAGCTACCTGGATGAACTGTCCGGGCGGCCCAAGGAGAAGGAATCGATCTGGCAGCTGCTGTGGGGCATCCCCAAGGTGCTCAAGCAGAACTACGGCCAGGTGGTGGTGAACTTCGGCGAACCCATCGCGCTGAACGATGTGCTGGCCGAGAAGGCTCCGGAGTGGGGTGGCGAGGCGGTGTCCGAGGACGAGAAGCCCTCGTGGCTGTCGACCACCGTCGATACCCTGGCCGAGCGCATCCAGGTGCGCATCAACGGCGCGGCCGACGTCAATCCGATCAACCTGCTGGCGCTGGCCCTGCTGTCCACGCCCAAGCATGCGATGGGCGAGGCCGACCTGATCGCGCAGATCGAGCTGTGCAAGACCCTGCTGGTGGAAATGCCGTATTCGGGCCGGGTGACGGTGACTCCGCATTCGCCGGAGCGGATCATCGCCCACGCCGAAGAGATCAACGTCCTCACCCGCATCAAGCACCCGCTGGGCGACGTGCTCAGCGTCAGCGGCGATACCGCGGTGTTGCTGAGCTACTTCCGCAACAACGTGGTGCACCTGTTCACCGCATCGTCGTGGGTGGCCTGCTGCTTCCAGAACAACCGCCGCATGAGCCGCACCGGCCTGGTGCAGCTGGGCCGCACGGTGTACCCGTTCCTGCAGGCCGAACTGTTCCTGCCGTGGACCGAGGACGAGTTCGCCCAGCGCATCGACCAGACCATCGACGTGTTCGTGCGTGAGGGCCTGCTGCAGAACGTCAACGAAGACGACGGCGGCATCCTTGCCCGCAACACCGGGCAGACCGACGAAGTGTTCCGCCTGCGCGCGATCGGCCACTCGCTGCAGCAGGCATTCGAGCGCTACTACATCGCCATTTCGGTGCTGGTGAAGAACGGTCCGGGCACGCTCGGCGCCGCCGAGCTGGAAAGCCTGTGCCAGCAGGCCGCACAGCGCCTGAGCCTGCTCTATGCACCGGCCGCGCCGGAGTTCTTCGACAAGTCGCTGTTCCGCGGCTTCATCCAGAAGCTGCGCGAGCTGCGCCTGGTGTGGCCGGACGAGAACAGCAAGCTGCTGTTCGACGAGCGCCTGGACGCCTGGGCCAAGGATGCCAAGTTCATCCTCGGCCGCGAACTGCGCCACACCATCGAACGGGTCAGCCCGGAAGCGGCGCGCCCGGACGAACCGGCACCGCAGGATTGAACCTGCGACGACTGTCGGTCCTGGCCGCGTTGATCGCGGCCGGAGGCCTTGCGGCTACTTCGGCGCAGGCTGCAGAAGCCTGCGTGGACGACAACCTGCCCGGGCGCCTGGCCGATGCGCCGGTGCGCCTGTGTATCGAGGCCGGGCAACCGGTGCGCTACCGCTTATGGTTGGCCGGCGAGGTGCGCATCAGCGGTGATGAATCCGCCGCTCGCCAGGGTCTTGCCGGTGACTGGTACGGGCACCCGCTGGGTCTGCGCTGTTCCGGTGCCGACAACGTGCGCCGCTGCGACCTGACCGTGGACGGTGAGGCGGCCTGGAGTGCGGAGCTGGCCCTGCCGCGTTGATGCAGGCCCCCATCCACGCATGGCGTGGATCTACCGGGACTTCCCGGCATGGCGTGGATCCATAGGCTGCCGCTGTGCCATCGGCGTTCGGGGCGGCGTAGGCCAGTAGATCCACGCCATGCGTGGATGGGCCACCGGTTACGCCGGTTCGTCCGGAATCTGCAGGCTTTCCAGCTTGGTGATGCAGTCCTTCAGCTGCAGCTTGCGCCGCTTCAGGCGCTTGAACTCCAGCTCATCTTCGCCGTTGGCGGCCATGCGCGCGATCTGTTCATCCAGCGACCGGTGCTCGGCGCGGAGGGCGACGAGGTGTTCGACGATTTCGGCGGGGTTGTAGGTGTCCACGGTCTCCGAGCATACACAGCGACGATGACTGCCGGGAGAGGGGAATCCCGACCCCGGGTCCGGGCTGCCACAAGCCGGTAGAATGGCGCCATGTCCGCCGTGATCTCCCTGCCCGATCCCCCGCAGCGCGTTCCGCGCGATCCGCGCGTGGACGGGCTCGGGGCGGACAAGCTGGGCAAGCGCCTGCGCCGCCAGGTCGGCCAGGCCATCGCCGACTTCGGCATGATCGAAGCGGGCGACAAGGTCATGGTCTGCCTGTCCGGCGGCAAGGACAGCTACACCCTGCTGGACATGCTGCTGCAGCTGCAGAAAAAGGCGCCGGTGCCGTTCGAACTGGTGGCGGTGAACCTGGACCAGAAACAGCCGGGTTTCCCCGCGCACGTCCTGCCGGAGTACCTGGCCGGGCTGGGCGTGCCGTACCAGATCATCGAGCAGGACACGTATTCAGTGGTCAGCCGGGTCATCCCGGAGGGCCGCACGATGTGTTCGCTGTGCTCGCGCCTGCGCCGTGGCGCGCTGTACAACCACGCCAAGGCACATGGCTTCAGCAAGATCGCACTGGGCCACCATTGCGATGATGTGGTGGCCACGTTCTTCCTGAACCTGTTCCACCACGCCAAGCTGGCCGCCATGCCACCGAAGCTGCTCAGCGACGATGGCCAGCACGTGGTGATCCGCCCGCTGGCGTACGTGCGCGAGCACGACATCGCGCAGTACGCGCAGGCCCGCCGTTTCCCGATCATTCCCTGCACCCTGTGTGGCAGCCAGGAAAACCTGCAGCGTCGGCAGGTCGGCCTGATGCTCAAGCAGTGGGACCAGGACCATCCGGGGCGCATTGAACAGATCGCACGTGCAATGGCCGACGTGCGACCTGCGCAGCTGGCCGATGCCGCCCTGTTCGATTTCATGGCCCTGGGCCGCCGTGGCGATGCGGCGCATGCCGATGCCTGGCCGGCCGACGCAGTTCCCGAGACGCCTGCCGTTTAAGGTCGGGCGCCCTTCTTCTTCAGACACCGGAATTCCATGTTCTTTCGCAACCTGACGTTCTTCCGCTTCCCGACTGCCACTGATTTTTCCGAAGTCGACACCCTGCTGCCGCACGCCCTGCTCAAGCCGGTGGGCGCACTGGAAATGAACTCGCGTGGTTTCATCTCGCCATTCGGCCGCGAAGAGAAGGAAGTGCTCTCGCACCGCATTGCCGAACACCTGTGGCTGACCGTCGGTGGCGAGGACAAGATCCTGCCCGGCGCGGTGGTCAACGACCTGCTCGAGCGCAAGCTGGAGGAGATCGAAGAGAAGGAAGGCCGCCGCCCCGGTGGCCGCGAGCGCAAGCGCATGAAGGACGACCTGCTGCATGAACTGCTGCCGCGCGCCTTCGTGAAGTCCTCGCGCAACGATGCTTTCATCGACCAGCTGCACGGCTATGTGGCGGTGGACACCTCCAGCCGCAAGACCGGCGAATACTTCATGTCCGACATCCGCGGCCTGCTCGGCAGCTTCCCGGCGATGCCGCTGAACGCCGAAGTCGCGCCGCGTTCGATCCTGACCGGCTGGATCGCCGGCGAGCCCCTGCCCACCGGCTTCAGCCTGGGCGAGGAGTGCGAGATGAAGGACCCGGTGGAAGGCGGCGCGGTGGTCAAGTGCCAGCACCAGGAACTGCGCTGCGACGAGATCGACAAGCATCTGGATGCCGGCAAGCAGGTCACCAAGCTGGCCCTGGTGTTCGAGGACAACCTGTCCTTCGTGCTGGGCGACGACCTGATCGTGCGCAAGCTGAAGTTCCTGGACGGCGCGCTGGACCAGCTGGAACATGCGGACGAAGACGGCCGCCGTGCCGAGTTCGACGCCCGCTTCGCCCTGCAAAGTGCGGAGATCCGTCGCCTGTTCCTGCTGCTTGAAGAAGCCTTCAAGCTCAGCAAGGCTGACTGAACAGGCAGGCCGTCGGCCGCCGGTCATCCGGCGGCCTCGCACGGCGCTATGCTGGGACCATGAGCCGTCTGCTGCGCCGCCTGATCTCGCCGGTCCCACCCGCCACCGTGCAGCGCGACACCGTTCGCCTGCGCCTGGAGGATGTCGAGATCGAGATACTGCGCGTGCGTGATCCGCGCGCGCGCCGGATCAAGCTCAGCGTCGATGAGCGCGGCGCACGACTGACGTTGCCGCCGCGTGCCAGCCTGGTGATGGGCGAGCGCTTCCTCGAACTGCATCGCGAATGGCTGGGGCTGCAGCTGCGCCACTACCAGGGGCATGGTCTGCCCGCCGCGTTGCAGCCCGGCGTTGAAGGGGTGCTGCCGCTGCGCGGCGAGTTGTTGCCACTGCGCTGGCAGGAAGGCCGCTACGCGCGGCTGGAAATCGACGGGCACGGTGCCTGTGTGCAATGGCCGAGCCGGGGCGGCGATGCGACCCTGCGCCGCCTGCTGCGCGAATTCTACGAAGCACAGACCCGCGCCGATGTCGGCCGCTGGTTGCCGAAGTACCTGCCCGGCCTGCCGCGCGCGCCCAGCCGCCTGCGGTTGAAGGTGATGTCCTCGCAATGGGGCTCGCTGGCCCCCGACGGCAGCATGGCGCTGGACCTGGCACTGGTACTGGGCCGTCCCGCCGCCTTCGAGTACGTGCTGGTGCACGAACTCTGCCACCTGATCCAGGCCAACCACTCGCCCGCGTTCTGGCACGAAGTGGAACAACGCTTCCCCGACTGGCGCGAGCAGCGCGACTACTTCCAGCTGGAAGGGCGACGCCTGAAAGCAATGCTTCGGCAGCTGCTGTAGCGCTGTGATTTTGTAGAGCCGAGCCATGCTCGGCTATCGCGCACGGCGTGGATATTCAGCCATCGCGACCAAGAGCAGCCGAGCATGGCTCGGCTCTACAGAAGCGCGCACAGCGCGCGACCCGCTTTGCTCCTGCTCTTCCTTTTCTCTTCCGTGTCAGCACGGAAACTGTCTGAGGTCGGGCGGGTGGGCCATGCAGGGGCGTTGGCGCCATGGATGGCGCCATCGAGCTTACATGGATGTACTTGCAGCGTCCCCTGCATGGCCCACCCGCCCGGCCAAGCGCGGCTTTTGATTGTGCCCCTGCGCCACGAGGGGCTCAGCCGTTGGCCGCAAACCTCATCGACCCGCGCGCAAGACCGCCGCCTCCGCCCACCGCGCCGCCACGCGCGGTGCAGTGATGCATACCGCCTGATCGGTCACCGTGGTCACCGCCCGTTCCAGCAGCTGGATGTCCGCTTCGTGCTGGCGCGCCACGTGCGGATCCTCGAAGAAGATCGCGCGCTGGCAACGGCCTTCCAGCACGCGGTCGGCAATCTGCGCATCGCCGCCCATCGGGCCGCTCTGGTAGCGCGTCACCCACGCCGCATCCGCTGGCCAGCCACGGCTCCAGGCCAGCTCGTTCAAGCGCTGGCCGGTGGTACCGGTGGCGACGCGCTCGCCGAAGCGCGCCAGCACGTCGAAGTGTTCATCGGCGAACGCCAGCATCGCCGGCTTCATCGCATCGTGCGCGATCAACGCCAGCGTCTGCCCTTCGAATGCATGCAGGTCGTTGGCGCCTGTATCGGCAGCCAGGCCAGCATGGATGCGCTCCACCTCGATCCAGTCGCGGGCGGTGGCCACGGTGGAAATGAAAGGCTTGCCGTGGATCACGCACTGGCGCTTGAGCGCGGTCGCCTCGGGGAATACCGAGGAAGGGTCCACCGGATCCATCAGATAGATCGCACCGTCCAGCGTACGCTCGGCGCCCATGCCCACCACTTCGGCCACCAGTTTCATCAAGCCGCCGTCGCGACCGTAGGGATAGCGCTGCAGGCCGTCGTAACCGGCAAGGAAGCCGTTGCGCTGGATCGCGTCGTGGGTACGGCCGACCGCACACAGTGTCACGCCCAGTTCGCGCATCCCGGGTTCGCTGGCGCGCAGCCAGCGGAACAGTGCCGCGCGCGCGTCGTGGTGATGGAGACGGTTGGCGGCCAGGCCGATGCGCATCGAAAGCTCCGGGATCGGTAGAAGCGGCAGTGTATGTCGCTATTGGCGGTTTCGGAGGGTTTTACAAATTTCCTCATTGTTGCTGGCAGGGGCGTCGCTAGCGTGGCAGGAGGCCGCACCGCGATGCGGCCATGCCCCTGCCTGCGACATGAGGATGTCCACCGTGAATGTCGCTGGCCCTTTGGCCCGCATCGCCGCCCTGTCGCTGTTGTCGGCGCCGGCCTGGGCCGGACAGTGCGAAGGCCCCATCCTGCTTGCCTATCCCGCTGACCGTGCGCCGTTGTCGTCCAGTCAGGACGACACGCCACAGGGGCTGGTGGCCGCCTACCTGGCGCTGCTGCAGGAGCAGGTGCCCACGCTGCGCGCCACACCGGTCGCGGCGACGACGCTGGCCGCTGCCGCGCTGCCTGCCGGGACCCACGCCGTGCTCGGCTGGCCGCGCGCGCAGACGCCGAAAGGCTGGGTGGCCAGCGTGCCCTACCTGCAGGTGCCGCAGGTGATCGTGCGACGCCCCGACGCGCTGCCGATCCACGGCCTGGACGGACTGCACGGTCGCGGCGTGGCCAGCCTCGACACCGTGCCACTTGCCAGGGTGCTGGAGGAGTCGGGCGCGCATGTGCCGCTGCTGCAGGTGGCGGCGTTGGACAAGGCGCTGCAGCTGCTGATCAGCGGCCAGATCGATGCAGTGGTGGGCAACCTGGTGGAAGTGGAAGCGGCGCTGCGCGATCAGCCTGGCGGCGCGCTGGACGTGGCGGCGCCGGCCGGCTTCAGCGACGCACTGGTACTGGCGGCGCTGCCGGCGTGCGCGCACCTGGTGGATCGCTTCAACCAACTGCAGGCAGCTATGACGGAGGAGCAGCGCGAGGCATTGCGGGCCCATTGGGTCTCGACATCCCCTCGCCGCGGCCAGGTGCCGCCGGTGTCGCCCCTGCGCGGCTTGATCGCGGTGCTGCTGATGCTGCTGACAATGGGCCTGGTGCATGCATTCGGTTACTGGCGACTGCACCGCGAAGGCCTGCGCAGGCAGGCGCTGGAGCAGCGTCTGCAGGAGGTCACCGCCAACCTGCCGGCGGTGGTGTACCAGGCGCGGCGCAGCAGCACCGGCGAGTACAGCGTTCCCCACATTGCCGGCGATGTGCATGCCCTGTTCGGGATCAGCGTAGATACCGCGCGGGTCGACCATGGAAGCCTGCTGGCAGCAGTCCATCCGCAGGACCGCCGCTCGGTGCTGGCCTGCGTTGATGCCGCCGCGCTGGTGCGTGGGCCCATCGACATCACCTTCCGCACGCGCGGCCCCAACGGCTGGCGCTGGGTACGTTCGCACGGGCGCCCGATTGCCTGCAGCGACAGCGGCGTGGAATGGAGCGGATACTGGATGGATGTCACCGAGGCGCGCGCACGCACGCAGGCACTGAACGATGCGCGGCGTGATGCTGAGCAGGATGCTGCCGCCAAGAGCCATTTCCTGGCCACCATGAGCCACGAGATCCGCACGCCGATGAGCACCTTGCTGGGAATGCTGGAGCGCTTCGGCAGCGGCGCGCTGGATGCGCGCCAGCGCCAGGTACTGGCGACCATCGATGATGCCGCGCAGATGCTGCGGCAGATCCTTGATGACGTCCTGCACAGCCAACGCCTGCAGTCCGGCCCACAGCCACCGCAGTGCCTGCCCACCGACTTGGCCGAACTGCTGCGTGCGGTGCAGCGCCTGCTGGTGCCGGTGGCGGCAAGCAAAGGGCTGCATCTGCACTGCGAGGTGGATCCTGCGCTGCAGCGTGGATCGTTGGCCGATGCGCTGCGCCTGCGCCAGATCCTGTTCAACCTGGCGGGCAATGCGCTGAAATTCACCCTGCAGGGTGGGGTGGACCTGCAGGTGCGGGTGCTGCAGCAGCGCGAACGTGGCCAGCAGCTGCGCCTGCAGGTGACCGATACCGGTGTGGGCATCAGCCGGGAGCGCCAACGGGCGGTATTTGCAGCATTTACCCAGGCCGACGCCTCCACCACCCGGCGCTTCGGTGGCAGCGGCCTGGGCCTGGCGATCTGCCGGGACCTGGCGGCATCGATGGGCGGGCAACTGCAGCTGTGCAGTACGCCGGGCGCGGGCACCACGGTGTGGCTGGACCTGTACCTGCCGGCCTGCGAGGCGCCATCGGTGAAGCATCGTGATGATGCGGCTGGCCTGCACGAATTGCCGCCGGTACGGGTACTGGTTGCCGAAGACCATCCCACCAACCTGCAGCTGCTGGTGCGACAGCTGCGGGATCTGGGCCTGCAGGTGCATGCCGCAGCCAATGGCGAGCAGGCCTGGCAGGCGTGGCAGACGCAACGGTTCGCGCTGGTCATCACCGACTGCCACATGCCGGGCATGGACGGCTTTGCACTGGCCCGCGCGATCCGCGCCGATTCCCGTGCCGACGCGGCAAGGGTGCCGATCATCGCGTTGACCGCCAGCGTGCTCGACACTACCCGCCAGGCCTGCCTCGACGCTGGCATCGATCATTTCATCGCCAAGCCGGTCGACCGCCAGGCACTGCATGCCACCCTGGCCGCAGTGCTGATGCCGCTCGATCTGTCAGTGCGCCAGTAGCCGGGCGATGCTGGCGGCGGCGTCGCGACCTTCGGCCACGGCGGTCACCACCAGATCGGCACCGCGCACTGCGTCACCCCCTGCGAACAGCCGGGGATGTGCGGTCTGGAAGGGCAGCTTGCCCTTGCCTCCGGCGAGGATGCGGCCGTTGGCCTGGCCCTCCACGCCATGCTCGGCCAGCCACGACGGCACGCTGGGCGAGAAACCGAACGCGATGATCACCACGTCCGCTTCCAGCAGCGACTCGCTGCCCTCGATCTGTACCGCGTTCTGGCGGCCGTTGGCATCGGGTTCGCCCAGGCGCGTCTCGATGACGGTGACGCCGATCACTTCGTCATCGGCGCCGGCTTCGATCGACAGCGGCTGACGGTTGAACAGGAAGCGCACGCCTTCCTCGCGCGCGTTGGCCACTTCGCGCGCGCTGCCCGGCATGTTGGCTTCGTCGCGGCGGTAGGCACAGGTGACCTTGGCCGCGCCCAGTCGCACCGCGCTGCGCACGCAGTCCATGCCAGTGTCGCCACCGCCGAGGACCACCACGCGCTTGCCATTGAGGTCGGGCAGGGCGATCTGGTCTTCCCAGCCGGCGATCGGGCGGCCCTGCGGATCATCGCCGCCGACGATGCGGCTGTTCTGCACCAGGAACGGCAATGCCGGCAGCACGCCCTTCAGGTCCTGGCCGTCGAGGCCACCATCGGTGTAGCGATACGCGCCGGTACCGACGAACACCGCATCGTGGGTGTCCAGCAGCTGCTGCAGGCTGATGTCGCGGCCGATCTCCACGCCGAGGCGGAACTGCACGCCCATGCCTTCAAGCACGTCGCGACGACGACGGATCACGTCCTTGTCCAGCTTGAAACTGGGGATGCCGAACTGCAGCAGGCCACCGACCTGTTCGTAACGGTCGTAGACCACCGCGGTGATGCCGGCATGCGCCAGGCGGTCGGCACAGGCCAGCCCCGCGGGGCCGGCACCGATCACCGCCACCGTGTGGCCGGTGGGCTGCACCGCCGTCATGTCCGGCCGCCAGCCGGTAGCCAGCGCGGTATCGACGATGTACTTCTCCACCGCGCCGATGGTGACCGCACCAAACTCTTCCAGCGTGCAGCTGCCCTCGCACAGGCGATCCTGCGGGCACACCCGGCCGCACACTTCCGGCAACGGGTTGGTGCTGTGGCACAGCGTGGCTGCTTCGTGGATGCGGTTCTCCTGCACCAGCTGCAGCCATTGCGGAATGGCGTTGTGCACCGGGCACTTCCAGCTGCAGTACGGGTTGCCGCAGTCCAGGCAGCGGCCTGCCTGGTACTGCGCATCCTCCTTGCCGAACTTTCCGTACAGCTCACCCCAGTCGCCGGAGGTGCGCAGTTCAACCGGGATGCGCTGCGGCATGGTCCGGGGCAGGTCGAGGAACTGGAAGGCGTGCTTGCGGCTCATGGCGGACTCTGTGGATTTCCGGATGCCGGCCAGCGGCCGGCACTACAGCGGTGGGGAAGCCGGTGCGCCCAGTGCATGCGGCGCATCCGTCACGTGCGGTGTGTCACGCCGCGCGGCGCAGGGTTTCGGTCAGCGACTCGATGCTGGCGGCCTTGGGTTTGACCAGCCAGAACTTGCCGATGTAATCGCGGAACTCGTCCATGATCTGCTGCGCCCAGATGCTGCCGGTCAGTTCGCGATGACGGCCGATCAGGCGGTGCAGGTGCTGGCGGTAGTTCTCGAACCCTTCGGCGGAGACGCGATGGATGTCGATCAGCTCGTGGTTGTAGCGGTCGACGAAATCGCGGTCCACGTCCAGCACGTAGGCCAGGCCACCGGTGAAGCCGGCACCGAAGTTCAGGCCGACCTTGCCCAGCACCAGCACCACGCCGTCGGTCATGTACTCACAGCAGTGATCGCCTGCACCTTCCACTACCGCCAGTGCGCCGGAGTTGCGCACGGCGAATCGTTCACCGGCACGGCCAGCGGCGAACAGCTCGCCACCGGTTGCGCCATACAGGCAGGTGTTGCCGATGATGGCGGTGCTGCGTGCCTCGAAGCGTGCGCCACGCGGCGGACGCACCACCAGGCGGCCACCGGCCATGCCCTTGCCGACGTAGTCGTTGGCTTCACCCTCCACTTCCAGGTGCAGGCCGCCGACGTTGAAGGCGCCGAAGCTCTGCCCGGCGCTGCCGCGGAAGCGCAGTTCCAGCGGCGATTCGGCCATGCCCTGGTTGCCGTGCGCGCGCGCCACGGCGCCGGCCAGGCGGGTGCCGATGCTGCGGTCGGTGTTGTGGATCAGGAAGCGATGCTCGCCACCGCGCTTGTGTTCGATGGCCTCGGCCAGCAGGCCGTCCATCTGCGTGGCCAGGCTGTCCGGAGATTCATACAGGCGCTGTGCGGCGCAGTGGCTGCCCGGGTAACTGGCGTCGGCCAGCAGCCGCGACAGGTCCACGCGCACGTCCTCGCGCGGCGAGACCTCAAGCTGGCGCAGCAGGTCGGTGCGGCCGACGATTTCCTGCAGCGAACGTGCGCCCAGCACCGACAGCCAGCCGCGTACTTCCTCGGCCAGCAGGCGGAAGAAGTTCTCCACGCGCTCGGGCTGGCCGGTGAAGTGGTTCTCGCGCAGGCGCTCGTCCTGGGTGGCGACGCCGGTGGCGCAGTTGTTGAGGTGGCAGATGCGCAGGTACTTGCAGCCCAGCACGATCATCGGCGCGGTGCCGAAGCCGAAGCTGTCCGCACCCAGCAGCGCTGCCTTGACCACGTCCAGGCCGGTCTTCAGGCCGCCATCGGTCTGCAGCAGGGTGCGCCCACGCAGGTCGTTGGCCACCAGCGCCTGGTGCGCCTCGGCGATGCCCAGTTCCCACGGCACGCCGGCGTAGCGGATCGAGCTGACCGGGGAAGCACCGGTACCGCCGTCATGGCCGGAAATGGTGATCAGGTCAGCACCGGCCTTGACCACGCCCGCCGCGATCGTGCCGACGCCGGCATGGCTGACCAGCTTCACCGACAACAGCGCGGTCGGGTTGACCTGCTTGAGGTCGTAGATCAGCTGCGCCAGGTCTTCGATGGAGTAGATGTCGTGGTGCGGTGGCGGCGAGATCAGGCCGATGCCCGGCCTGGCATAGCGCAGGCGTGCGATCAGTTCATTGACCTTGTGCCCGGGCAGCTGGCCGCCTTCGCCGGGCTTGGCGCCCTGCGCAACCTTGATCTGCAGCACTTCGGCGTTGACCAGGTATTCGGCGGTGACGCCGAAGCGGCCTGAGGCCACCTGCTTGATCTTGCTGCGCTTGTCGGTGCCATAGCGTGCCGGGTCTTCGCCACCTTCGCCGGAATTGCTGCGGCCGCCGAGGCGGTTCATCGCAATGGCCAGCGCTTCATGCGCCTCGGGAGAGAGCGCACCGAGGCTGATCGCGGCGGTATCGAAACGCGGGAACAGATCGCTGGCCGGTGCCACTTCGTCCAGTGGTGTCGGCGTTGCCGCCGGCACCAGCTGCAGCAGATCGCGCAGCGCCGACGGCGGGCGCGCATGCACGGCATCGCAGTACTGCTGCCACGCACGCGGGTCACCGCTGCGCGCTGCGCGCTGCAGGGTGGTCACCACGTCCGGGTTGTACATGTGGTACTCGCCGCCGTGCACGTACTTCAGCAGGCCGCCGACATCCACGCCCTGCTGGGCGTCCCAGGCCTGCGCGCACAGTTCACGCGCGTCGGCATCCAGGCGTGCGAAGCCGGCGCCACCGATGCGCGACGCGGTATCGGGGAAGCACAGGTCCACGACCTCCGGCTCCAGGCCGATGATCTCGAACAGCTGCGCACCGCGGTAGCTGGCCACGGTACAGATGCCCATCTTCGAGATGATCTTGGACAGGCCCTTGTAGATGCCCTTGCGGTAGCGGCGGCCGATCTGCGACTGCTCACCGCCCTTGCTGAGCTTGAGGATGCCGCGTCGGCCGAGGTCGAACAGGGTCTGGTAGGCCAGGTACGGATACACCGCCGTGGCACCGAAGCCGAGCAGGCAGGCCATGTGGTGCGCGTCGCGCGCGGTGCCGGTTTCCACGATCAGGTTGACGTCGCAGCGCAGGCCCAGCCGTGACAGGTGGTGGTGGATGGCGCTGGTGGCCAGCAGCGCATGCACCATCGGCCGCCCGGCCACCGGGTAGCGGTCGGACAGCAGCAGCATCACCATGCCGTCGCGCGCAGCCTGTTCGGCTTCGACGCAGATGCGTTCGATGCCCGCACGCAGGCCTTCCTCTTCGCTGTAGGACAGGTCGAGCAGGCGGTTGGCCTGCACGTACTGGTCCATCTTCAGCAGCTGGCGCAGCTTGCGCTGGCTCAGCACCGGCGAGTTGAGGATGACGTGGTTCACCGTCTCCGGGCCGGCATGGAAGATGTTGGTCTCCTTGCCGAGCTGGGTGGACAGGGACATTGCGCAGTCTTCGCGCAGCGGGTCGATCGGCGGGTTGGTGACCTGCGCGAAGGCCTGGCGGAAGTAGTCGTACAGCGGACGGCTGCGCTGGCTGAGCACGGCCATCGGCGTGTCATCGCCCATCGAGCCGGTGGCTTCCTGCTCGGTCTCGGCCAGCGGCCGCAGCACCTGTTCCACTTCCTCGCTGCTGAGCTGGTACAGCTTGTGGTAGCTGCGCAGGGTGCTTTCGTCGAACGGCTCTTCCACCAGCGACGGGTCGATCAGTTCGGTCTGCAGGTAGGTGACGCCCTGCTGCAGCCACTGCTTGTACGGTGCACGGCCGCGGTTGATGCGGTCGATGGCCTCCGAATCGAGCAGGTCACCGCGCTTGAGGTCGATGGCGATCATCTCGCCCGGGCCGAGCTTGCCCTTGCGCACCACGCGCTCGGTCGGTACTTCCCACACGCCTGCTTCGGAGGCGACCAGGAAGTGACGATCCGCGGTCAGCATCCAGCGCGCCGGGCGCAGGCCGTTGCGGTCGAGGGTGCACACCGCGTAGCGGCTGTCGCAGGCGACGATGCCGGCCGGGCCGTCCCACGGTTCGCTGTTGAGGCCGTGGAACTCGTAGAACGCAGCCAGGTCCGGGTCCTTGAATTCCAGCGACTGCGTTGCCGGCGGCACCAGGATGCGCAGGGCCTGGATCAGCTCCATGCCGGCGGACACCATCAGTTCCAGCATGTTGTCCAGGCTCTGCGAATCGGAGCCGTGCATGGAGATGACCGGGTCGAACTCGCCGATGTCGAAACGGGGCGTCTTCCACACCTTGCTGCGCGCCTGTGCCCAGCGCCGGTTGCCTTCGATGGTGTTGATCTCGCCGTTGTGGGCGAGCATCCGGAACGGGTGCGCCAGCGGCCAGCGCGGCAGCGTATTGGTGGAGAAGCGCTGGTGGAACACGATGGCGCTGGAGGCCAGTTCGCGCCGCTGCAGGTCCGGGAAGAAGCGGCTGAGCTTGTCCGGCAGCACCATGCCCTTGTAGCTGATGGCGTTGGGGCTGAGCGTGGTGACGTAGTAGTCGGCGTGCGCACGCAGCTGCTGTTCGCTGCGGCGGCGGGCCAGGAACAGGGCCAGGCCGAAGCCGGCGTCATCCTGGCCGACGCCGGCATCGACGAACACCTGCTCGATGCGCGGCAGGGTGTCGCGTGCCAGTTGTCCGCAGACGCTGTCGTCGGTCGGTACCTCGCGCCAGCCGGCCACCTTGCAGCCCACCGCTTCGATCTGCTGCTGCAGCTGCGTGCGGCAGGCCTGCGCGGCATCGGCATCGTGCGGCAGGAACACCAGGCCCGCAGTGAAGCGCGCGCCGACGGCGATGCCGGCTTCACTGGCCAGCAGTTTCAGGAAGGCATCGGGGCGGCGCAGCAGCAGGCCACAGCCATCGCCGGTGAGCCCATCGGCGGCGACACCACCACGGTGGGTCATGCGCGAGAGCGCAGCGATGGCGGTATCCACCAGCAGGCGCGAAGGCTGGTCGTCGAGCTGGGCGACCATGCCAAATCCACAGGCATCGCGCTCGGAGCGCGGGTCGTAAAGCCCTTGGCGGTTGCGGGGGGCCATCTCTACCTCGATGCAGATTGAAATGAACGGGGACACTCCTGCCCGCTCTGTAGAGCACGCCCTGTACGTCATGGTGGAGTGTGCCGCGCATGGCGCGGCCCGTCGGGAAGCCGCTTGGCGCACGCCCATACGGCGTTGCTCACCTTGCGCAGGCACTCGCCTGCGCGGCGGCGCGCGCCTTGTCTGGCCGCACGCCAAGTGTCTTCACACTCACCCTGACGCACACGCCGTGCTCTTCCTGGAGCGCATCATGAGGCCACCGGATGCCTCGACTAGATCACAGGTTGCTGCAACGCCGCAATACACGGTTGCAGGCGCAACCAAAGCGCCGGCAAACGCTTGCCGGCGCGGGGTTCCTCAGCCGCAGCGGACGCCGCTTACCACGTCCTTTGCGTCCACTTCGATGTTCAGGCGGTCGCCCAGGAACTCCATCGTGGTGACGTCATTGGGGTGCAGCACGCGCAGCTGCTTGGCCGCGGCATCTTCCTGGGCCTGCTTGCCGAGCGCTTCGGTGTAGGGCTGGCCGACCAGGCTCTGCACCTGGCTGGCATCGCAGTTGCCGACCGGCGGTGCTTCGGTGGCCTTGCCGGCTTCGTCGGCCGGCGCCTTGGCGGCCTCGGCGGCCTGCTGTGCGTGGGCGGTGGCCGAATCCTGCTCATCCAGCGACGGCGCCTGGCAGGCGGTCAGGGCCAGCACGGCCGGCAGCAGCAGGGCGGAGAGGGAACGGGCGCGGATCGGGAACGACATCATGACTCCGGAATGGAAGGGACGGTGAAAGGCCGAGCATAGCGGCGAACCCGCCCTCACGTGTTTGTCTTGCGTTATTGACGTGGCCACGCCGCGCCGATCGGCAGACTGCAGGCATGCCAGCGACCCCCACACCCGAACGCCAGGCCGCGCGCGCCGCCGGCCTGCGCTACGTCGATGACACCCAGCCCGGTTTCAGCCGCGTCCGCGCCGGCAAGGGTTTTTCCTATCGCGATGCCGATGGTCATGTCGTGCGCGATGCCGCCACCCTGCAGCGCATCCGCGCGCTGGCCATTCCACCGGCCTATACCGCCGTGTGGATCTGTGCCCGCGCCGATGGCCACCTGCAGGCCACCGGCCGCGACGCGCGCGGGCGCAAGCAGTACCGCTACCACGCCGACTGGGCGGCCGTTCGCGACGCCGGCAAGTTCGACCGCACCATCGCCTTCGCCCAGGCGTTGCCAGCGCTGCGGCGGCGCCTGGGCCGCGACCTCAAGCGCAGCGGTTTCCCGCGCGAGAAGGTGCTGGCGGTGGTGGTCGCGCTGCTGGCCGACACGCTGGTGCGGGTGGGCAATGAAACCTATGCGCAGGAGAACAAGTCATACGGCCTGACAACGTTGCGCAACCGTCACTTGGACCTGCTTCGGGGTGGCCGGGTGCGCATGCGCTTCCGGGGCAAGTCCGGGCAGTTGCAGGAGGTGGTGGTCGGTGACCGTCGGCTGGGCGCGCTGGTGCGCAGCGTGCAGCAGCTGCCGGGTCAGGCCCTGTTCCAGTACCGCGACGACGCGGGCGAGGTGCAGCCGGTGGATTCGGGCGCGGTCAACGACTACCTGCGCGAGGTGATGGGCGAGGACTTCACCGCCAAGGACTTCCGCACCTGGGGCGGCACGATGGCGGCGGTGCAGGCCTTCGCCGCCACCGAGCTGCCCGAGCCGGCCAGCCAACGCGCGCTGGCCAAGGCGCAACGCGAGGTTGTGTGCCAGGTGGCGGCGCGCTTGGGCAATACGCCAGCGGTATGCCGCAAGGCCTACATCGATCCCTGCGTGTTCGCCGGTTGGGAACGCGGCGAACTGACCGCACTGGCGGGCCTGCGCGGCCCGCGGCAGTGGGAACAGGCGACACTGAAGGTGCTGCGCCGGGCCCGGCGGCTCAGCCGCAAGGCAGGTCAGCCGCAGTAGATGGCGGTGATGTTGTTGGTGCGGCCGGTTTCGATGGTCAGGCGATCCCCACCTTCCGTGGCTGCGCCGGCGGCCGGATCGGCAGCGCCGCTGGCGGTGTTGCCGCTGCGCTCGCGGCTGCCGCGGGTTACCTGCACGTGCAGGCTGTCGCTGTCCACGCGCGCACGTTCGATGGTCATGCCCGAAGCGGCCAGGCCGACTGCGCCGCGCACCTTGTCGGTGTGGCACTGGCCTGAAATCACCCCATCGATCGGCTGGACCTGGGCGACCGGGCTGCTGCTGCAGGCGGCGAGAGCGAAGCAGACGGCGGCGGTGGCAATGGCATGTTTCATGGGGGACGTTCCTCGTGTTGTGGCCTGCAGGGTGCGACGACACGCGTGGTGGCGGAATGAATGCCGTGCACGCGACGGACACAGATCGCTCACTGCCGCCAACAGCCTGCGTGGAGACACTGCACGAGCGGCGCACGCCGCCCCCGGTACTGCGGCGCACGCGCCCCGGTAGTGCCGGCCGCTGGCCGGCAACCCCCATCCTCCCGAGGAGACCTGCATGGCCACCACCAAGAAAACCCCCGCCCGCCGCAAGGCATCGCCGAAGGTACGCAAAGGCACCCAGGCAGCGCCCGCCGCCGCCGAAGCCACCACGTCCGATCGCCCGCGCGTGGTGAAGACCGCCACCCGCAAGGCCGCCGCTTCCGATCCACGCGCGGCGCGCGTCGCAGCGCGGCAGCGGCGCCTGCAGGACCAGGAAAAAGCGAAGGATGTGCGCGTAGCGAAGAAGGCGGCAAAAAAGGCGACCAAGAAGACCACCACCCAGGCTGGCCCGCGGCATCAGCCGGAGAAGATGCCGGCGCAGCATCTGGCCAAGCCCGGCCATGAGCACGCACTGGAACTGGCGCCGCGCTTCCTCGCGCCGGATTACGTCGGCAGCGGCAAGCTGCAAGGGATGCGAGCCATCGTCACCGGTGGTGATTCCGGCATCGGCCGTGCGGTGGCGGTACTGTTCGCCCGCGAAGGCGCCGACGTTGCCGTGCTGCATCTGGATGAAGCCAAGGACGCCGAGTTGACGCGTCAGCACGTGGAAAAAGAGGGCGGCCGCTGCGTGGTGATCGCCGGCGACGTGCGCGACCCGCGCTTCTGCAACAAGGCAGTCAAACAGGTGGCCAAGGCGTTTGGTGGCATCGACATCCTGGTCAACAACGCGGCGTTCCAGCTGCACTGCGAGCGCCTGGAAGACCTGGAAGATGCGCACCTGCAGGAAACCCTGCAGACCAACATCGGCGGTTACATCCAGATGGCACGTGCAGTGCTGCCACACCTGGGCGAGGGCGCCAGCATCATCAACACCGGCTCGGAAACCGGCCTGTTCGGCAGCAAGGCACTGATCGATTACTCGGCTACCAAGGGGGCGATCCATGCGTTCACCAAGGCGCTGGCCAGCCAGTTGCTGCCACGTGGCATCCGGGTCAACTGCGTGGCGCCGGGTCCGGTGTGGACGCCGTTGAACCCGGCCGACAAGCAGGCCAAGGACGTGGCCGAGTTCGGCAAGGACAGTGACATGGGGCGGCCGGCACAGCCCGAAGAGCTGTCGCCGGCCTATGTGTTCCTGGCCTCACCGGCCTGCGCCAGCTACATCAGCGGGGTGATCCTGCCGGTGATGGGCGGGCCGCGCGGTTAGCGCGCGGCGGCAACGCCCTTGGGCGCGGCAGTGTAGAAACCGGCGATGCGCGGTATGAACTGCTGCGGATTGGCGCCGACAAGATTGGTCAGCACGACAACGGCGAGTTCGCGCTCGGGATAGACGATGAAGGCCGAGCGCGCACCGCCCATGCCACCCACCTGCAGGTCGGGTGCGGTGTTGAACACCGGCCAGCCTGCGGCCCAGTCGCCGGCACTGCCATCATTGAGGTGTTCGGCCGACCACATCTGTTGCACCGCGCGCAGCTCCAGCAGGCGTCCCTCCTGCAGTGCAACCAACCAGCGCGCGGTGTCATCGGCCGTGGTGAGGATGCCGCCGCCGGCCCACAGGCTGGGCGGCATGTCGTAGAACCAGTGCGACAGGCGTGGCGTCGCATCCTTTGCATCGGTGGCGCGTGGCAGGTAGCTGTACATCGTCGCCGCATCCGGGATCAGGTCGTAGCTGTCGCCGAACGTGGTGCGTGCCATGCGCGCGGTGGAGAACTGGCCGGTGGCCAGGAAGCGTTCGTAGGGCATGCCGGATTGCCGCGCGATGATCCTCGCCAGCAGCAGGTAGTTGGTCTGGTTGTACTGGAAACGCTCGCCGGCCCTGGCCTCTGCCGGCAGCGCGCGGACCGCCTGCCATGCGTCCTGTTCCGAGCCCCCACCCAGCAATCCCTCTGCATCGAGGATGTCGGGCAGGCCGGAAGTGTGGGCGAGCAGCTGGCGCACCCGCACCGCCCGCCAGCTTTCGGGCAGGTCGTCGAGATAGCGCGCGATGGGCGCGTCCAGATCCACCCGCCCGTCCTGTGCCAGCTGCGCCAGAGCGACGCCGGTGAAGGATTTGGTGGCCGAGTTGAGCGGGAACCGGGTGCTGCGGGTGGCGACCACGCCGTTCTCGACGTTGGCCAGCCCATAGGTTTCCGACAGCACCACCTGGCCATCCTTGACCACCGCGATCTGCAGGCCCGGGATGCGCTGTTCCTGCATGGTCTGGCGGATGAAACGACGGGTCTGGTCGTTGGCCTGGTCCTGGTTGGCGGAGACGGCGGCGAAGGGCAGCAGGCTGATGATCATGAGCAGGGTTCGTAGCGTCTGGCGAGGCATGCGGGTTCCCGGAGGGCGGAAAGATCGGCGGCGGTGACGGCCGCCGCAGGCGACAGGCCATGGGTCGGATGCGCGCCCGGCGTAAAAGGTTTAAGCCGGCTGCGCGCCCTACCGTTCGTCGGCCCATGACTTCCGGGGGGTTGACTACAGGTGTCGTCATGGCAACAGTAGCGACACGTGTAGTCAAGGGAGTGTTGTCATGCGTGGCAAGACCATCGGGGACCAGGAACTGGCCCTGCTGCAGTATGTGGATGAGCAGGCACCGGCCAGCGTCGGCGAGGTCGCCAGCGGCTATGGCGAACCGCGCGGACTGGCCCGGTCCACGGTGTTGACGATGATGGAGCGCCTGCGCGCCAAGGGTTACCTGCAGCGCAGGCAGCAGCAGGGTGTCTACCGTTACCAGCCCACCCGTGGCCCGGAGAGCGTGCTGCAGGGCGCCGTTGCCCAGTTCGTCGACAACACGCTGCAGGGCTCGGTGTCGCCATTCGTGGCGTACCTGTCGCAGCGGCAGAAGGTCAGCGACAACGAACTGGCCGAACTGGAAGCGCTGGTGGCCGAACTGCAATCGCGTCGCCAGGAGGACTGAGCCATGGATACCTCGATGTTGATTCCGATGCTGGAACGGCTGGGCTGGACCAGCCTGCAGACCGTGCTGCTGGTGGCGCTGGTGTACCTGCTGTGCCGCGCGCTGCCGGCACTGTCGGCGGCCACCCGTTGCCGGTTGTGGTGGCTGGTGTCGCTGCAGGCGGTGGTCGGTCTGTTGTGGAGCCAACCGCTGCAGCTGGCCTGGTTGCCCGCACCCGATGCGGTGGCAGTGACGACCGTGGATCTTGCGGCGGACGCGATATATACGATGGCACCGGAGGCATCGGCGCACCTGCTGGCGAACACGCCGATGGGTGATGTCGGCAGCACCCCGGTGGCCTGGTGGGCGTTGGCCCTGGCCGCGCTGTGGATGTCCGGTGTACTGCTGATGGCGTTGCGGACCTTCGGCGAATGGCGCCGTTGCCGTGCGCTGCTGGCGGCGTCGTATCCGTGCGAGGACCAGGCGCTGGTGCAGGCGTTGCAGCTGGCCTCGGATGCGCACGGCCTGCGCCGCGCGCCGCGCCTGTGGATGAGCGACCAGGTGGACGCGCCGCAGCTGGTCGGGCCGTTCCGCCCGGTGCTGCTGCTGCCGGCGGGAATGAACGCGCTGCAGGGCGATGCGCTGGACCTGGCGCTGACCCACGAGCTGCAACACCTGCAGCGTCGTGACCTGCAGTGGGGGCTGCTGCCTGCCTTGGCCCAGCACCTGTTCTTCTTCCATCCGCTGCTGCGCCTGGCCGTGCGCGAATACGCCCAGGCCCGCGAGGAAGCCGTGGATGCGGCGGTGGTCGGCCAGCACGGTGCCAGCCGCCATGCCTATGGCCGGTTGCTGCTGCAGCTGGGTGTGGCGCCGCAGCCACACCTCGGCGTGGCCAGCGCAGCGCCCAGCACCACCAGCCTCAAGCGCCGCCTGCTGTCGCTGCAGTCGCACCGGGCGTGCCCACGCCTGCTGGCCGTCGGCTTGACGCTGGTTGTATTGGCCGTGGGTGTGGCGCCGATGCGGCTGGTGGCCGCGCCGGTCCCGCCTGCACCGCCGGCACCGCTGCGCGCTGTGCCAGCGCCGCCGCCGCCGCCCGCAGCACCCCCGGCACCGGCAGCGCCGCCTGCCGCAGCGGTACCGGCAGAGCCGGCCGACTGGGCCGAGCCGGCAGAACCGGCCGAGCCTGAGGAACCTGCCGACGTCAATGAAGACGAGGAGCAGGACGCAGGCACCCATGCGCACTCGCAGACCACCATCGTCACCCATGGCCAGCTGGATCTGGGTACGCCGCCGCAGCAGGCCTTCGTCCTCGTTGATCACGGCCAGGCGTTCGCCAATGCCGGCATGGACGATGTGATGCAGGCGCGCAGCCGGCTTGGTGACGGCCCCGCCCTGTGGTTCCGCCAGGGCGACAAGCGCTACGTCGTGCGCGATCCGATGCTGATCCAGTCGTTGCAGCGTGCCTATGCCGGCGCCGTCGACCTGAGCCGCCAGCAGAGTGAACTGGGGCGCCAGCAGAGTGTGCTGGGTCGTCAGCAGGGCCAGCTCGGCCGCGAGCAGGGCGAGCTGGGCAGGCTGCAGGGCGAAGAGGCGCGTGAAATCGCCCTCGCCGCCGCACGGGCTGCACGCAGTGCGATCAACGATCGCGACATCAATCGCGAAGCGGCAGCCGAAGCGGCGCGGGCTACACGCGGCGCGGTGGATGATGCGGCGATTGCACGAAAGGCTGCGGCCGAAGCACAGCGCGCATCACAGGCTGCCCGCAACCAGGCGCTGCAGTCCGAGCGTAGCCGCGAGATGAGCCGACTCGCCAGCCAGCAGGCCGCGCTGGGAAGCCAGCAGGCGGCACTGGGCAGTCAACAGGCCGCGTTGGGTGAGCGCCAGGCACGGCTGCAGGCACAGGCAGCGAAGCAGGCAGAGCAGGTCATCGCGCGTGCGCTGGCCAGCGGCAAGGCCGAGCGGCTCTGACAGAGCGGAGCGCCGGGCCATGCCCGGCGCCCGCAGCGGCGCGTATGCGAATGGAATCCGCCGGGCAGGGCCCGGCGCTACCCCATCAACCGCAGCTGGCGCGCTCGATACGGTTCTGTGCGTCCACCTGCACGGTCACCCGGTCCTGGCGGAAGTCCATGGTCACCGCCATCCCCGGTTTGACCACGCGTGCGTTGCGCGCGCCACTGTCGGCCACCAGCTTCTTGATCGTCGCTTCGTCGGCGGTCTTGCCGGTGAATGCGTCCAGCGCCTCGGGGCGGCACTCCTGCGGACCATCGGACACCTTGGCTGGCAGGCTGCCGGCATCGGCGGAGGCGTTGCCACCGGCATGGCTGCAGGCGGCCAGCGGCAGGATGGCCGCAAGCAGCAACAGGGGGGATCGACGCATGGCAGTACTCCTGGGTGGTGTTCAGTAGCGGCAGTGTCGCCGAGCGCTGTGTCAGTGATGTCAACGCGGCCTGGATCCGCCCTCTCCGTTCATCCGCTTACCAGCGCCAGGGTCTCCCGTTCGCGCTGCTCTTCCCGCACCAACCGCTGCAGCAGCAGGGCCAGGGTCACCACGTCCTGGTGGTTGTGGTCGGCCACCCGGCGCAGATTCACCGCATCACCGCCACGCAGGTAACGCAGCCATGCGGCGGGGGCTTCCGAGCCGGGCAGGTCATCTTCGCGCACCACGCGCAGCAGTTGCCGCTCGATGGTGGACAGCTTGCAGTTCTCCCACGTACCGCGGTAACGGCGGCGAGTGGGATACAGCAGGTCGACATGGTCCAGCGCGGTGATGGGATCGGCCCGGCGGGCCAGCCGATAGCGCGTCTTCAGCAGAGGGGCGTCGTAGCTGCGGCCGTTGTAGCTGCAGAACACGGTATGCGGCTGCAGCCAGCGGGCGAAAGCGGCCAGCATCTCCTCCTCGGCAGCCATCGTCGACATCAGCAGCTGGCGGATGCGCAGGCCTTCGCCACGCTGCGGGCACACATGCCAGTCGGCCGCGCCGATCATGAAGGCGCGGGTGCCGGTGCCGCCGGCCAGGCCGGTGGTCTCGGTATCGAAGAACAGCAGGTCGCGCGCAGCCACGTGCTCACCCTCGCGCTTGGCGAAGGCCAGCGACAGCGGCATGGCGGGAATCGGCTGCGGCAGCAGTGACTCGATCAGGAACAGGCCGGGCGCAATCTCGTTGCCGGGCAGTTGGCGATCCTGCGCGCTGGCGCGTGCCGGCGCAGGTCCACCCCGCGAGCGCATGCCGAGCAGGCGATGCAGGCTGCCGACCTCGGGCCGTCGCAGTGTTGCCGGCGCAGGCGTGGTGGTGGCGGTGCCGGTCGGCTTGTGGCGGATCTCCTGTTCCACCCAGGCAAACACCGAACGCTCGGCCGGTGGCTGCCGCGCATCGTTGGCGGCCATCAGTGCCGGCGGCGTCTGCTGCGTCGGCGCGGCAGGCGTGGCTGCTTTCGGGTCACCCGCCTGCTTGCGAAGCAGCCGCAGCTTGTCCAGGCTCAGGCTCACGGGGCGATCAGCTCCATCGGGTCGCGCGTGCTCACCACCACATCGGCCACCTGCTGGCAGGCCTGCGCATCGAACAGGTCGAGCACGCGCAGCGCCAGCGCACGCGGCGAGGTTTCATCCTGTTCCTGCGCGGCCAGCACCGGGCCGACGCAGGCAGGGCAACCCGCCTTGCAGTCGCAGCGCTGTACCAGTTCGCGCGCGCGCTGCACCAGCTCGGCCTGGCGCTGCCACAGCGGCTCGCTCAGGCCGACGCCACCGGGGAAGTTGTCGTACAGGTATACGGTCGGCACGAATTCCTGCAGCAGTTCCACCGCGCCAGGCTCGCCATCGCTGCCCCGCAGCTGGCCGCGCCCGCTCTGGTCGGCAATCGCGATCCAGGTGCCATCGCCGTTGCCCACCGACTTCTGCAGGTCGCGCGCATCGGCCATCACCGCCACCGTGGCTACGATGTGCAGTGCATAGGCGGCGCCGAGGAACCCATCCAGCGCATCCTGCTTGCTGGCGAAGGCGCGCAGCAGCAGCGCCTGCGGCAGCTGCCACCACACCGCGGTGGTGTGCAGTTCCTGGTCGGGCAGGTTGACCGGGCCGTAGCCGATGTTCTCGTGGGTGTAGTAGCGGATCTTCTTGTAACCGGCCACGCGGCGCACCACGTGCACTTCGCCATGGTGCGAATCACCACGGCCGGCCACGCCGCCATCGAAACGGTCCAGCACCTTGAGCCTGGTGAAGTCGATGCTGTCGGTGTAGTAGTCCACGTGGGTGCGGGTGACGTAGGCCTTGCGGCCTTCCCAGTCCAGCGTTTCCACCTGGTAGGGCGTGGACTGCACCATGTGGATGGCGCCTTCGTACAGGGTCAGCGCTGCAGCGGAGTAGTCCACTTCGGCGATGATCTGCTGGCGGCCATCGCTGCGGTCGACCACCACGAAGTTGCCATCGGCCACCGCGCGCAGGCTGACCGCGTTGGCCGGATAGCTGTCGGCGATCCACTCCCAGCGTTCGCCTTCGCGGTGGATGACCTCGGTTTCGGCCAGTGCTTCCAGGAACACTTCAGGATCGATCGGGCCGAAGCCATCGCCGACCCGGAACGGCAGTTCGAACGCCGCGCAGCGGATGTGATCGAACAGGATCAACGGCTGGTCGGGCGCGATGCGTGCGTGTTCCGGCGACGCCTCGGCGAAGAAGTCCGGATGGCGCACCACGTACTGGTCCAGTGGCTGCGAACTGGCCACCATCACTCCGAGCGCGGGCTGCTGGCGGCGTCCGGCGCGGCCGAAGCGCTGCCAGGTGGCAGCCACGCTGCCGGGGTAACCGTTGAGAATCACCACGTCCAGGCTGCCGATGTCCACGCCCAGTTCCAGCGCCGAGGTGCTGACGATGCCGTCGATGTTGCCGGCACGCATCGCACGCTCGGTCTCGCGGCGCTCGGTGGGCAGGTAGCCGCCGCGGTAGGCGCGGATACGCGGTGGCTTGCGCGGATCGTGATCGAAGATGTCCTTCAGGTACTTGGTCAGCACCTCCACCATCAGCCGGGTCTGCGCGAACACCAGCGTCTTCAGGCCGGATTTGATCGCGATGCGGGCGATGCGGTTGCTCTGCGAGCGCGCCGAGGCACGCAGGCCCAGATCGGGGTTGATCACCGGCGGATTCCACAGCAGCACCTGCTTCGGCCCGCTGGGTGCACCGGATTCGGTGATGGCGGTGACCGGTGCTTCGATCAGCGCCTCGGCATGCGCCTGCGGGTTGCCGATGGTGGCCGAGCACAGGATGAACTGCGGTTGCACCCCGTAGAACGCGCAGATGCGCTTGAGCCGGCGCAGCACGTTGGTGACATGGCTGCCGAACACGCCGCGATAGGTGTGTACTTCGTCGATGACGATGTAGCGCAGGTTCTCGAAGAACTGCGCCCACTTGGTGTGATGCGGCAGGATCGCCTGGTGCAGCATGTCCGGGTTGGAGACCACGATGTCGCCATGCAGGCGGATCGCCTGCCGCGCGTCGCCCGGGGTGTCGCCGTCGAAGGTGAAGGCCTTCACCCCGAGGTCGCCGGCGCGGTTGAGCTCCAGCAGTTCGGCCACCTGGTCCTGGGCCAGTGCCTTGGTGGGGAACAGGTACAGCGCCTTGGCCTTGTCCTGCATGGCAGCGCTGACCACCGGCAGGGTGTAGCACAGCGACTTGCCGCTGGCGGTGGGGGTAACGATGGCGACGTGGTCGCCACGCTGGCTGGCCTCCCAGGCCTCTGCCTGGTGGCTGTAGAGCTGTTCGATGCCACGTGCCTTCAGTGCTGCAGTCAGGGCCGGTGGCACGGAATCGGGAATCGGCGCGTAGCGGCCTTCGCGGCCGGGAATGGCGAAGCTGCCGGTGATGCGGTCCTGGTAGCGGCGCTGCAGGCGTGCACTGAGCAGTGCGCCATCGCGTGCGGGCAGGCCATCACGGGTGGCGAGCTGCTGCTCCGCATCGGCGGTGCGCTTGGCGAGTTCGTAGGCCATGGGAAGTCGATTTTCAGGGGTTCACATGGCAACACAGATGGATCTCAGCATGTGAGACGCCGCGACGGGATGGCGTGAATCATTCAGTGCCGGGGGCCGGGCGCGCCTTGAGCGCGGCGCCAAGTGCGGCAGTGCGGCTGACGGACCGACGAACACACACGACGAGCATCAGCACGTGCCAGCCCGCCGCCAACAGCGCGAACAGCTGCCAATGGAGTACGCCCGGCCAGCCCAGGTCCGGCCGCTGCGGCAGGGGCAACCAGATGACGCCGAGCACTTGTAAAAGCAGCAGCAGGCCGAGCCAGGCCAGGTGCCAGAACCCCCCGCTGGCCGGGTAGCTCAGCCGGTCGCTGGCCAGGCACCATCCTGGTCCGGCGGCCAGCACCTTGCCATCACAGGCGCGTACATCCAGGCGCATCGAGCGACCCGTGGTGAATCCCTCGGCGTCCACCCACTCCCATGGAAGCTGCACGCGCAGGTCGTTGCCCAGCAGCCACGCCCGCGATGTCTGTCCGTTCCGCTGGTATGCGCGCAGGCGCCCCTGCACCTGCAGCACGCGCTGTGCCGTCGCAGGGCCACTGCGGCGCGGTCGACCCAGCCAGAACCCCAGGCCGGCAATGGCGAGCAGGGGCACTCCTGACAGGTAGCTGACATCACACGGCAGGGGCAGGCAGAGCAGGCCGGACGCATCGGCAGCGGCCCATAGCGCCAGTACCGCGATCAACAGCGCGGACGGGCGCAATCCGGGTCCGCGTCGCATCGCGACTTCTTCCGGTGTCTCCAGACGCTCGCCCCGGATCCTGCTGGCGGCTGCAACCGGTCGCATTGCGGCCACATGGAATCCATTGAGACGCACCACAACGGCCCAGCGTTCGCCCAGCACCACTTCGGCGTCATTGTCCGCCGCAAGGTGTGGGCATGCCTGCCGCGGCAGCAGCACGGGAATGCCACCCAGCAGGCCGTCGGAGACCGGGTAGTGGCGGCTGACGGAGCCTCCGGTGAACTTTCCGCGCAGTACCTGCACCTGGTCGTCATGGACGCAGCCGGTCAGTGCGCGCACCGTTGCCAGTGCCGCGTGTTCATCGGCATCCAGCGTTCGCAGTGCGCTGCTCCGGCGCAGCGAGGCCAATCCGGTGCGGACGCGCGACGTCCATTCGGCAACGGCGGCAACGATCATCGCCAGCAGCAATGCGAGTACGACCAGCAGCGCAGCGCGGGACATCAGCGGCCGAACCGCTGCAGCGACATGGAGGTGGAGGGCGGTGCCATGGTCGACAGCGGAATTGGGAAATACCGCAGCTTGTCGGCCCAGCGTCCTGATGGGAATGACGATTATTGCAAACTTCGGCGCGCCGGCCGGGTCCGGTGATGCGGGACACAGCCTGAACGCCCACGTGGTTGCCAACGAAATCTGAAGCCCGCATCCGTATCCTCGACACTTGGACGCAACAGGCAAGGGCGGATGGCTGTGGCAAAACGCGCAACGCAGGGAGCACTTCTGGCCGGCCTGCTGCTGGCCGGCATCGCGCAGGCGCAGCAGGCGCCCGTGGCAGTGCCCGATCCTGCCCCTGCAGCCCCTGCAGCCCCTGCAGCCCCTGCAGCCCCTGCAGACGCGCCGGCGGCAACCACGCCGGTTTCCAGCACCCTGCCGCAGGACACCGTGACCACGCTGGGCGAAGTGCGCGCGCTCAAGCCCGAAGACGACCAGCCGCTGGACCTGTACCGCTTCAAGAACCCGATGCGCGCGGAGAACAACCGCTTCAGCCGCGACTGGAGTGAGCCGCCCTCGCCCGAGCAGGTCAGTATGGGCGGCGGTTACATCATGATGGGCGTGGTCAAGGGCGTGATGGCTGCGGCCAAGGGCCTGAACAAGATCACGGGTGGGCCGGACCAGATCCAGTCGGCCATCGCGCGGCCGCCACCGGAACTGAGCGCCGAGCAGCAACGGCGCGCGCTGCAGTTCTGCGCCCAGCAGGATGGTTGCGGCGCACCGCCGGAGAAGTAGGCGGTATCCTGCGGGCCTTCCCTTCGAGGCTGCCTGGATGCTGCTGCGTACCCTGTTCCTGCTTGCAACGCTGAGCCCGCTTGCCGCGTCCGCCAGCGACCTGACCGATGGCGGTTCGTGCCGCAATGGCGCGTTCCCTTCGGAACAATCGGGCTTTGCCTTGGCCAAGGTGGTGGGCACGCCGCGCCTGTACCTGCTGGGCGACATGGACGGCTGCCCGGCCAAGGGTGAACCCGCCTGCCGCCAGCGTAGCTACGTGGTGAGTGGCGACACGGTGGTGACCGGGCGCGATCTTGGCCGCTACCGCTGCGCGTTCTTCCCGAACAAGGTGGGTGGCAGCGCAGGCTGGGTGGATCGCAGCAAGCTGCAGGTGGTGCCGGTACCCGCGCCGACGCTGCAGGCCTGGTCGGGAGACTGGGAGGACAGTGACAACGGCCTGCGCATCCGCGTGCGTGACGGCCAGCTGCATGTGGAAGGCGATGCCTACTGGCCCTCGGCCAACCCGACGCCGGCAGAACGCCCAGGCGGCCCGAACATCGGCGCGGTAAGCGCGCAGGCAGTACCGCGTGGTGCCCAGGTCGACTTTGTGGAGGACACCTGCACGGTGCACGCGCAGCTGCTGGGCGATGTGCTGATCGTGGCCGACAACAGCGAGTGCGGCGGCATGAACGTGCGCTTCAACGGTGTGTATCGGCGCAAGTAAATCCACGCCATGCGTGGATGAAACGCGCGGACGGCCCGGCGCCAACCAAGGCGGCATCTACCCTGCACGGCATCAGTAGATCCACGCCATGCGTGGATGGTGTCCGCGATCCAAACGGTGGGGTCAGGGCCCTTTCGCAGGCGAAAGGGATCCGACCCCGGGATCAACCCCGGGATCAGCGTCGGCGCTCCAGCCACCAGAGCAGCGATGCGCACAGCACGAACGCCAGCCACCACGGCCAGCGCGGCCCTGTTACACGCTGGCTCGCCTGCGCGGTTGCTGGCGCCGCAGTGGCCAGCCGCTGCGCGGTGGCATCCATCATCGCCTGCCGGTGCAGGGCAGGGGCCTGCTTCGGATCGAACACGTAGCGCCACTGCGTGCGGTCGCCGTGCTGCAGGCGCTGCCAACCGGCCTGGCGCGGCCACCAGCCCGCGCATCGTGCTGTGCCGGTGGTGCTGTCGACGATCAGCGGCACGCCATCGCCGCGTCCGTCAAAGGCCCGCAGCGGTGCCTGCACGCCGCACAGCGACTGCCGTTCGCCGGCCCAGGCCAGTGCCTGTGTCGACCACGGTCCTTCGGTACCGGGCTGCGCGCGAGCGAGGGCGGCGAACACCGTGCTCCACAACTCACCGTGGCGATCCTCGCGACCGGCCAGTACCCAGCGCCAGCTGTCAGTGATCGGCAGCAGCCCGATGCGCCCCTTGCCGACGGCGCGCCACCCACCGATGGGCTTGCCGTCGCGATCCTGCAGCAGGGGGCGGCTGTCGGCTGCCTGCAGCGCCAGGTACTCCAGCGCCGGCAGCGCCGCGGCGTGCGACGCGCGGTCGGCGTCTTCGCCATCCGTGGTGGGCAGGGTGCCGGCGGCAAGCGGCCCGCGACGTGCCTGCAGCATCGTTGCGTCACCCTCGCCGGGCATCGCCGCAACCTGACTGCTGGCATCGCCCTGCACAGGCAGGCCGAGATCACGCAGGCGTTGCCGTGCGCTGGCTGATGGCGCGCCGGTACTGCGCACCAGCAGGCCCAGGCCATCGCGCAGGGCCTGGCGCACGGCCGCCAGCTGAGCAGCACCGAGCGCGGCCAGGCTGCGTTCGTCGAGCAGCAGCAGATCGCTGCGCGCCAGCGTGGAGGCGTCCAACGCCACGTTGCCGTCGCCCAGGCTGAGGCCTGCGCCGGTCTCGGCCTGCACCTGCACGCGGATGCCGGCATCAGTGGCCCAGCGGCGCAGGTACTTCAGCTCGGCGCCGGGGGCAGCCGAGCGCACCAGCACGCGCAGCGGAGCGGCGGCCAGTGTCTGCTGCGGCACCGGCACGCTGTCGGCCACATGGCCCTGCGCATCCAGCAGGCGCAGCTGGAACACGTTGCGGCCCTCGGCGCGGGCGATGCCGCTGAGCTGCACGTGGCCATCCGCTGCCAGCGGTGCACGATCGACCACCGCACCGGCCGGGTCCAGCAGTTCGGCCTGCGCGCGGTCTACCCCACGTGCCTGTGCATGCACATCGAAGCGCGCGCCGGGAGCGGTGTCCACGGGCGGCTGCAGGGCGATCCAGCCGTTGGCTGCAGGGGGTGCCTGCCAGCGCGTATCGGCGGGCAGCACGGCATCGCGGTCACGCGCGGCCAGGCCGGCACCGATCAGTGTCACCGTGGAGGACGGATAGCGGCGCAGTGCGGTGGCCAAGTCCGGCACGCGCGCTGCACCGGCCATATCGGTTGCTTCCGGCAGCAGCACCCGGGTGCCGCCGGTGGGCAGTGCACCGGTCTTGTCGGCCCCGGCGCCGATCACCACCAGGCCGGCCAGGGAGGCGCGCTGTGAGGGCGGCAGCAGGCAGACGTACAGCAGCGCAGCGGCGGCCGCCTGCAGCGTGAGCACGGCGATAAGACGGCCGCGCCTCTGCGTGGGCGAACGCAGTTGGCGTGCACTGGCCACGAGCACGATCAGCGCCAGCGCCACTGCGACCCACACGTTCAATGCCGATGTGCTCATGGCTGTGCCTGCAGCGCGTCGAGGTAGCGCTGGCCCATGGCATCGGCCGCACGGCGTCGCATCACCTGCGGCAGTGGCCGCTGCAGTGCGCGCCACAGCTGCGCGCGCAGGCGTTGCCGGCACTCGGTGCAGCCGGGGTCGATGCGTAGTTGTTCGATGGCGGCAGCCAGGTCCAGTGCATCGGGCAGGAAGGCATTGTTGCGCTGCTGCCAGGTGGCGAGCTTGTCCAGATCTGGCGTGCCGTCCTCGTCGCCCAATCGCTGCCAGGCCTCGACGACGGCCGGATCGGGCGGCGTGCGCGCGGCCAGCGGCAGGTCGCGGCTGGCCAGCCCGGCACGGTCGCCGCTCAGGCGCCGGCTCTCGTCGATCGGCGGCAGCTCCGGGCCGACGCGGGCCAGATAGATGCGCTCGGCCTGCTGCACCTGCTTGATGAACGCCAGCGCCTTGTAGGCAAACGGCAGGGCCTGCTCGGGGCGGCCCTGGCGCAGCTCGCCTTCGGCCGACCACATCTGGTCCAGCGCGGCCTTCAAGGTGGCGCGTGTCTGCGGGTCAAGCAGCGTCGCCGCCTCGGCGTGGTCGTGGGTATGCCCGTACTCGGACAGCACGTCGGTGGCGCTGCCGAACACCGGTGGCGTGTTATTGCCGCTGGCTGCGCCACCGTGGTCGTGGCCGTGCTCGTCGTGTGCGCCGGCCTCGGCGCCGTGACCGTGCTCATGATCGTCATCGTGTGCGTCTGCCGCCGGCGTATCGCTGGTGGGCAGGTCGCTGGTCGGCGGTGGCTTCGGCGCGCCCTCGCTTTCTTCGCCCAGGAACTGGCCGTAGCGCAGGCGCAGGATGCGCTGGTCGACGCCGATCGCATCGCTGCGCTTGATGAAGGTATCGGCGGCTACGCTCCGGCGTTCGCGGATCAACGCCTCGGCGTCGATGATGATCTGCCGCTGGCTGCGGAAGTACGCGGGCAGGGTCTTCTTGATGCGGCCTTCCAGTTCGGCACCGAGCACGGACTCGGCGCTGGGCAGGCGCAGGATCACGCTGCTGCTGCGGCCGATCTGTGCTGCCGGCGCGTGGTTGTCGCGCACTTCCAGCTGGGCGATCACATCGTTGCCGGGCTGTGCGCCCAGCGCGGCCAGATCAAGGGTATGGGCAAAGCGCCGTGCCTTCGCCTCGCCGCTGCCGCTGAGCGTCACGCTGCGGCGTACGAAGGTGATGTTCTCGCCGCTGCCCTGGGTGATGGTGATCGACAGCGTCGCTTGTGGGGAGACGCCATGATCGTCGCTGGCCTCGAAGCGCAGCGTCCACTGCCGTTGCCCGGGGGTGCCCAGCACCAGGCTGGTGGCAGGCTCGATCACGCGCACCGTCGGCGCACGGTCGGCGACCACGTCGAGCCGATGCAGGCGGGTTTCGGCCAGCGCCGGTTCGCTGACCACGCGATACAGCACCGGGGTACGCGCTACGTCCTGCGCCTGCCATTCACCATTGCGCTCGCGCAACGGCAGGCGTCGACCGTCGTGGAACTGCAGCCAGGCGTTGCTGGGTGCACGGTCGAAGCGCAGTGACCAGGACAGGCGACTGTCGGCGGCGACCTTGGCGTCGAGTGCGTTCTGCGTACGTGTGGGTTGGCCGGTGTAGGCCGGTGCGTCGATGCGCAGTCGAGTGGACTGCAGGCGCAATGGACCGGCCTTGGCGCTGCTTTGCGGCGAGGCAGGCGCCGTTGGGCGCGGTGCGCCGCTGTGCGGCCAGCCCAGTGCCAGCACAGCGACGGCGATGCCGCCAATCCAGCACAGCGCCACTGCCCTGCGTGGCCAGCGTGGTCGCAGCTCGGGGAGGTTGTGTTCAAGCGCAGCCAGCACGTGCGTGCGCTGGCGCTGCTGCAGTGGGTTGAGCGCAGCGCCATCGGCAAACAGCAGATCGGCGCTGTCTTCGCTGGCGCCACTGGCATCGAGCCTGCGCTGCAACCAGCGTCGGTCCAGCTGCCGGGCGCGCATCGTCGCGGCGGCCGCAATGATCAGCAGGGCCACGGTCGCCACGACGCAGGCGATATCGAAACCGGACACGCGCAGCGCGAGTGCCGCTGACGCCAGCGCCCACGGCAGGCCCAGCAGCAGGGTGATCGCCGCGCGGCGCCGACGTGCGCGCTGCCATGCCTGTTGCAGCGCCTTCATGGTGCAGCCCTGCGTCGCGCGCTGCTCGCCATCCAGCGCTCAAGCGTGAACAGCAGCACGATCACCAGCAGCAGCCAGGCGGTGGGTTCGCGCAGGGGCGGCGTTGCGGCGGGCAGGGGCGCCTGGCGTGGTGCCTGGTCCCGCGCATCACCCAGCTGCGGCGTTGATGGCGGTTGCAGGGCCTGCAGCAGGTCGCGCGGCAGGCCGTCATCGCGCAGTGCACTGTTGCGGGCCACGTTCCATTCGCCGGGCAGATGCAGCAGGCGGCCCTGGCCGATGCGCTGCTGCCACAGCAGCGGTGCATTGTCTGCATCGCGCAGCAGTACGGGTGCACCCGCTGGCGGTTTCGCAGCGGTCAGCACCGTGCCGCCCTGCTGCAGCCAGCGCTGCCAGGTGCCAGGCAGCGCATCGGTGGCGGTCCATACGCCGATCTCGCCGCGGGCAGGCAACGCGTCGTCGGCCAAGGGGGCCGCCAATGGTTGCGTGCTCCACGCGCGCTGCAACGCGCCCAGCCATTGCAGCGCAGCGGCCGGTGCATCGCTGCGCGTACGCAGGCGTGGTGCCGGGGAAGCGTGTGGCGGCGCGGTGATGGCCAGCGCGTGTGGCTGCCACTGCACCTCCCGCGACAGCTGCAGGCGGGCACCATCAAGGCCGGGCAAGGGGTCGGGTACGTGTACGGTCAGCGCGGTGCCGGCCGGCAACTGCGCGTCCAGCTCACGCAGCAGGCTGGGCAGGGCAGCAGCGTTGGCCGGCGCTGGCTGGTCGACGGTGGGGAAGCCCGGCGCCAGCCAATGCCAGTTGCGCGCATCGGTGCTGCCGCGCAGCGCGGTCGCGTCCAGGCCCGGTGCCACCACCGTCCACGCTGCTGGCACGGGCGCAGGACCGGTCAGCGCCGGGCGCGCCAGCAGCAGGGCCAGTGCGGCCAGCAACAGCAGGCGCACCAGCAACAGCGGCCAATCATCGAAGCGGATGCGCTGCCGCGGTCGTACCTGGGCGCGCAGCCAGCGCAGCGCAGCGAAATCCAGTGGCGTGTAGGGATGACGGCGGGCGAGGTGGATCAGCAGTGGCAGCAGCCATGCGGCCAGCGCCGCCAGGCCCAGCGGGAACAGCAGGCTCATGCGCCGCCCCTGCGGCCGAACAGCGCCTGCAGCGGCTGGTCCAGCGGCTGATCCAGCCAACCGGTCGCGCAGGCGATGCCACTGGCCTGCAGGCGCGACTGCAGCGCGGCGCGCGCCTGGGTGAAGCGCTGCAGGTAGTCGGCGCGGATCGCGGCGCCATCGCCGAGAAGTTCATCGCCCGTTTCCGGATCGCGGAAACGATGGCCTGCGTCGAAGGGGAAATCGCGCTCGTCGGCCGTCAGCACCTGCAGCAGCATCACCTCGCGGCGGGCGCTGGCCAGCTGCTCCAGCAGCACGATGCCCGCGTCGTCGAAGCCATCGCCGATGGCCAGCAGCAGATCGCCGGGGCGCACGCGCTCCCACAGCGGTCGCAGCCGCTCTGCGGCCGGCCATGCGCCGCGCGCCTGCAGGGCATGCAGCTGCAGATGCACGCGGTCGCGCTGGCGCGCGCCATGCGCGGCCGGCACCAGCTGCAGGCCTTCGCCGTTGATCGCCAGCAGGCCGAAGCGATCACCCTGCTGCAGCGCCAGCTCGACCACGCAGGCAGCCAGCTGCCGCATGTGGTCCAGTCGGCTGCGTCCGGGCGCTGTACGGTCGGACTGGCCCGCCGAGGCCGTGGCATCGAGCAGCAGCCAGACGGCAATCGGGCTTTCGCGCTCGGATTCGCGCACGAAGAAGCGGTCCGAGCGCGCATACAGCTTCCAGTCGATCTGGCGCAGTTCGTCACCGGGCTCGTAGGCGCGGTACTGGGCGAATTCCAGGCCGGCGCCGCGGCTGCGGCTGGCATGCTGGCCGATGCCGCTCGCACCGCTGGCCAGGCGTGGCCGCAGGCGCAGCGCACGCAGGCGCGCACGCAGGTCGGGTGGCAGCAGCAGCGGCGTGCCTGCGGTCACCAGTGGATCAACCCGGGAAGGGAACGGCCTGCAGCAGTGCGGCGACCACATCGTCGGCCCGCTTCTGCTCGGCTTCGGCGGCAAAGGACAGCAGCAGGCGATGGCGCATCACCGGTGCCGCCAGCGCCTGCACATCCTCGCGGGTGGCGGCGAAGCGTCCCTGCAGCAGGGCGCGCGCCTTGGCGGCCAGCACCAGCGACTGCCCGGCACGCGGACCCGCGCCCCATTTCACCCACTGGTTGATCGCTGCCGGTGCACCATCGCCGGGGCGGCTGGCGCGGACCAGGCGGGTGATCCAGGCCAGCACGTCGGGGCTGACATGCACTTGGCGCACCGCCGCCTGCAGCGCGATCACCGCTTCGGCATCCATCACCTTCGGCACGCTTTCCGTGGCACCGCCGGTGGTCTGTTCGAGGATCTGCCGCTCTTCTTCCTCGCTGGGGTAATCGACCAGCACATGCAGCAGGAAGCGGTCCAGCTGTGCTTCGGGCAAGGGGTAGGTACCGGCCTGTTCGATCGGATTCTGCGTGGCCAGCACGAAGAACGGCGCCGGCAACGTGTAGGTCGTGCCGGCGTAGCTGACCGTACGCTCCTGCATCGCTTCCAGCAGCGCCGCCTGGGTCTTGGGCGGGGTGCGGTTGAGCTCGTCGGCCAGCAGCAGGTTGGTGAAGACCGGGCCCTGCTGGAAGCGGAAATGGCGATGACCGGTGCCGTGGTCTTCTTCCAGCAGTTCGGTGCCCAGGATGTCGCTGGGCATCAGGTCCGGGGTGAACTGCACGCGCCGGAACTGCAGTTCCAGTGCCTGCCCCAGCGAGCGCACCAGCAGGGTCTTGCCCAGCCCCGGCGCGCCTTCCAGCAGGCAGTGGCCACCGGCCAGCAGGCCGATCAGCAGCTGCTCGACCACGGTGTGCTGGCCGACCACGGCGTGGGCCAGGGCGCTGCGCAGCGCATGCAGGCGCGGCAGCAGGGAATCGAGGTCGGGGGAGGTCATGGGCGTGGTCCGTTCAATTGTTCAATGCGTACATCACGATGTTGACGCCGAAGCGGGTGTTGTCTTCGGCCAGGAAACGCTTGTTGCGCCAGTCGTAGTCCCACTCGCAGCCGTAATCCTTGTTGCTGTAGAGCAGACCCAGCCGGCCATCGACCTCGATGCCTTTCAGGTAGTCGTGCACCAGGTCATCGCCCCAGCCGTTGAGCTCGAAGCTGGTCGCGGGCGGGCCGTCGGGGAAGCGGAAGAAGCTGCGGTACAGCGCGTGGCCGTTGGGCAGTTTCTGCAGCGCCTTCGGCCCGAACAGCCGGCCCATCTGCGCTTCGAACGAGGTGGCGAACAGGCCGTCGATATCGTGGTTGCAGTCGTCGACGAAGACGAAGCCACCATTGCGCACGTAGCGCACGAAGTTCTGCCGTTCGGCGGCGTTGAACTCGACCAGGGTGTGCCCGGCCAGGTAGCAGAACGGCGCTTCCAGCATGCGCGGGTCGGCCAACGCCACCACGCGTTCCTGCGGGTCCACCCGCAGGGAGGTGTAGTCGATCAGCGAGGTGATCAGGTTGGACGGCATGCGCGCGTCCACGTCCCAATCGCCGGAGTCGTACTGCAGGCGGGTGAACCAGAAGTCGTAGCGCGAACTGCGCGGGCCTGCCTGCGCCCATGCCGGCAGCGCCGCCGCCGAAGCGGCAGCGGCCAACCAGCGCAGGCAGGCCCGCCGATCCATCAGACCGCGTCGGACAACGAGGTAAAGGTGAAATCGCGCAGCTTCATCGGCGGAATCATCATCACGAAGTTGGACTCGTCACCGGCCACGCGCACCGGCTTGCCCAGCTCTTCGATGTTGTTGAGCATGATCACCGGCGATTCGTTGAAGCGGAAGTTCTTCACCGGATGCTTGATCTGCCCGTTCTCGATGTAGAAGGTGCCATCGCGGGTCAGGCCGGTCAGCAGCACGGTCTGCGGATCGACCATGCGGATGTACCAGGTACGGGTGACCAGGATGCCCTTCTGGGTGCCGCGCACCAGTTCGGCGGTGCTCTTCTCGCCACCGCTCATCAGCAGGTTGCCGGGCGTGGCCTTGGCGGTCTTGCCTTGCTTCTGTGCCCAGAAGCGCGAGTAGTCGAGGTTGGCGACCTTGCCGTTCTCGATGATGGCGATGCGCTCACGCGGCATGCCCTCGTTGTCCCACGGCAGCACCGGCGCGTCCGGGTGCCACGGGTCGGCATGCATGTTCACGCGCGGATCGTAGACCTGCTCGCCCAGCTTGTTGCCACCGCCCTTCTTCGACAGGAAGCTGCGCCCTTCATCGGCCGAGCGTGCGCTGAAGAAGTTCATCATGAAGCTGATCAGGCCGGCGGCTGCTGCTGGCTCCAGGATCACCGTGTACTTGCCGGGTTCCAGTGCCTTGGCTTCCTGCGACTCGGTCGCCTTGCGCATGGCGATGCGGATGTCCTGGTCGGCCTTGAAGTCGGCAGCGTCCTTCAGGTTGCGACCCACCCAGCCCGAACCACGGCCGTCTTCGGTGCGCACGGTGCAGGTGTAGTCGAAGTTGGTGGTGCGCTGGTAGCCGAAGTTGCCATTGCTGTTGGCCGTGGCGTAGAAACCCTGGCCGTCTTCGAGGAAGCCGGCAGCGATCAGCCCGTTGCCACGGCACGGCGCGATCGAATCGGCGGCGACCTTGGCGCGGAAGGCCGGATCGATGGCGGCGGTGGATTCGCTGAAGGTCGGGCTGGGGCGGTAGGTCTGCTTGCCGATGGCCGGCATGAACTCCGGGTTTTCCGGGGCCAGGCGGGCCAGGTCTTCGGCGCGACGCACCACGCGCTGCAGCGCCGCGTCGTCGAACTCGTTGATCGAGGCGGTACCCACGCGCTTGCCGAAGGCCACGGTGACGGCCAGTTCGGTGTTGTCGACGATGCCGCTGGTGGACACGTTGTTCAGGGCGAAACGGATGTTGCCGTTGATGGAACCGGCCAGTACGGCCGTGCACTCATCGGCCTTGGACAGGGCGATGACCTTGTCGAGGATGGCCTTGGCCTGGGCTTCGGTGAAGATACTCATGGTGTAAGGGCTCCTGACCGGTCAGCCGAGGCTGCGTGCGGTGTTGATGACGTTGATGCCGTTGAAGCGCGCGGTGGACGAACCGTGCGAGACCGCCGAGACCTGGCCGGGCTGGCCCTTGCCATCGAAGAACGAACCGCCCAGGCGGTAGTCGCGTTCATCGGCCACGGCGCTGCAGGCATTCCAGAATTCCGGCGTGCGGATCTGGTAGGCCACGTCTTCGAGCATGCGGGTGATCTTTCCGTTCTTGATCTCGTAGAACAGCTGGCCGCCGAACTGCGCGTTGTAGCGCTGCTGGTCGATCGAGAACGAACCATCCCCGATGATGTAGATGCCGTTCTCCACGTCCTTGATCATGTCCGACACGCTCAGCGGCGACTTGCCCGGCGCCATGGACACGTTGGCCATGCGCTGGAACTGCACGCTGGACCACGAGTCGGCATAGCAGCAGCCATCGGATTCGGTCTTGCCGAGGATGTGGGCCTGGTCGCGGATGGTCTGGTAGTCGACCAGCTTGCCGTTGCTGATCAGGTCCCAGCGCTTGCACTTCACGCCTTCATCGTCGTACGCCACGGCGCCGAGGCTGCCCGGCTGGGTCTTGTCGGCAAAGATGTTCACGTGCTCGCTGCCGTACTGGAAATGCTGCTCGCGCTTGTCCAGGGTGGCGAAGCTGGTGCCGGCGTAGTTGGCTTCGTAGCCGAGCACGCGGTCCAGTTCCAGCGGGTGGCCGATCGACTCGTGGATGGTCAGCCAGGTGTGCGACGGATCCAGGATCAGGTCGTACTTGCCGGGCTTCACCGACGGCGCCTTCAGCTTCTCCTGCGCCTGCTTGGCCGCCGCGATGGCATCTTCCTTCATGTCGTAGGACGAGCCGTAGTTGACCACGCCATTGGGCGTGAGCACCTTGCCGGCAGCCGCGCCATCGAGGTACTCGTAGCCCAGGCCCATCGGTGCGGACAGGCCTTCGCGGGTGCGGAACTTGCCGCTGGCCTTGTCGATGGCGGTGATCGTCATCGGTGCCCAGATGCGGTGCACGTCCTGGTCGATGTAGGAACCGTCGGTGGAGGCGAAGTACTTCTGCTCGTTCACCAGGAACAGCATCGAGTTGACGAAGCTGGCACCGGCGCCCATCGCCGCAGCGTTGACGTCCAGCAGCAGGTCGACCTTCTCCTTGATCGGCACCTCCATCGCGTTCTTGCGGATCGGCGTCTTCCAGCTGACCTCGCCCACGCCCGGCGCCTTGGCCAGCTGCACCGGCGCGGTCTGCACGCCTGCGTTGGCCTTGGCGATCGCCGCGGCCTGCTGCGCGGCACGGGCCACGTCGGCGGTGCTGAGCGCATTGGTGGCGGCAAAGCCCCAGGCGCCGTTGACGATCACGCGGATGCCCACACCGGTGGACTCGGTGTTGACCACGTTCTGCACCTTGTCCTCGCGGGTGATCACGAATTGCCGCAGGTAGCGGCCGATGCGCACGTCGCAGTAGGTGGCGCCGGCGCTGCGCGCGGCCTGCAGGGCGGCGTCGGCCAAGCGCTTCTTCAGCGCAGGGTCGAGGCTGGACTGCAGTTGCTCGGCGGCGATCGCCTTGCCGAAGAACGACGGCACGATCAGGCCGCCAGCGGTAAGCCCGGTCAGGGCCAGGAAGTCACGTCTGTGCAAGGCTGCTCTCCATGAAGGACGGGTGGCTCAAGCGCCGAGACTGCGCGCGGTGTTGATGATGTTGATGCCGTTGAAACGGGTGGTGGACGAACCGTGCGAGACCGCCGACACCTGGCCGGGCTGGCCCTTGCCGTCGAAGAACGAACCGCCAAGGCGGAAGTCGCGTTCATCGCAGATGGCGGTGCAGGCGTTCCAGAACTCCGGCGTGCGGATCTGGTAGGCCGCATCCTCGACCATGCCGGTGATCTTTCCGTTCCTGATCTGGTAGTACAGCTGGCCGCCAAACTGCGCGTTGTAGCGCTGCTGGTCGATGGAGTACGAGCCGCGGCCATGGATGTAGATGCCGTTCTCCACGTCCTTGATCATGTCCTCCACGCTGAGCGGCGTCCTGCCCGGCGCCAGCGAGACATTGGCCATGCGCTGGAACTGCACGCTGGACCACGAGTCGGCATAGCTGCAGCCATGCGAGGCGTCGCGGCCGAGGATGTGCGCCTCATCGCGCGTCGCCTGGTAGTCGACCAGGATGCCGTCGCGCACCAGGTCCCAGCGCTGGGTCTTCACCCCTTCGTCGTCGTAGCCGACCGCGCCGAGGCTGCCCGGCTGGGTCTTGTCGGCGAAGAAGGTGACGATGTCGCTGCCCCAGCGGAAACCAGCATCGCGCTTGTCCAGCGTGGCGAAGCTGGTGCCGGCGTAGTTGGCCTCGTAGCCGAGCACGCGGTCCAGTTCCAGCGGGTGGCCGACGTTCTCGTGGATGGTGAGGAACAGGTTGGACGGATCCAGCACCAGGTCGTACTTGCCGGGCTTCACCGAGGGCGCCTTCAGCTTCTCGCGCGCCTGGCGGGCGGCGGCGATGGCGTCCTCGACCGGGTCATAGGAATCACGGTACGCAGTGATGCCACCGGGCAGCTGCACCTTGCCGCGTGCATCGCCATCAAGGAACTCGTAGCCCATGCCCATCGGCGAGGACAGGCCCGCGCGGGTGCGGAACTTGCCGCTGGCCTTGTCGATGGCAGTGGCGGTGAAGGGCAGCCAGATGCGATGGATGTCCTGGTCGATGAAAGAACCGTCGCTGGAGGCGAAGTACTTCTGTTCGTTGACCAGGAACAGGGTGGAATTGATGTAGTCGGCGCCCGCATTCAGCGCGGCGGCGTTGAGCGCCAGCAGCAGCTCGACCTTGTCCTGGATCGGCACTTCCATCGCATTGCGGCGGATGGGTGTCTGCCAACGCACCTCGCCGACCGCCGGGGTGGGCGCCAGCTGCACCGGGCGGGACTGGATGCTGGCATTGGCGCGGGCGATGGCGGTGGCCTGTTCGACGGCGGTGCGCACCGCCGCTTCGGTCTGCTGGTGGGTGGCGGCGAAACCCCACGCACCGTTGACGATCACCCGCACGCCCACACCGGACGATTCGCGGTTGGTCACGTTGCCGACCTGGTGCTCGCGGGTGATCACCGACTGGTTGAGGTAGCGCCCGATGCGCACGTCGCAGTAGCTGGCCTTGGCCGAACGCGCGGCAGCGAGGGCGACCTCGGCCAGGCGCCGGCGCTTGGCCGGGTCGACCGGGGCCAGCAACTGCTCGGCGGCGATCAGCCGCGAATGCGGCAGGGCCAGGCCCGCCAGGCCCAGAGCGGAAAATGCCAGGAACTCACGTCGTTGCACAGCGTCTCTCTCTCACTTCCGTGCGGCCGGCAAAGGACCGATCCGATCACGTCAACTCCTCGACTTTCGCCAGCGGCGGACATTCGGGCAAGTGACTGCAGTCATGGTCGGGGAGGGTTTCGGCAGGGCTTGCAGCCCTGCACCTGCTGTAGTGCCGGCCGCTGGCCGGCAACCTCAGCAGCAACGTCAACGTCAAAAGCGGGCTCTCCGTGGGTGGGCGGCGCGGTGTCGGAGTGCGGGGACGCCGTGAATCCGTCCCTGGAGGCTTGGCAGCCGCATCCATGCGGCTGACACCCCACACCGCCCCACCTCTGACAGATCTCCGCGGCTGTTGGTAGGTGTCGACCTTGGTCGACACATCTGTCAGGTATCGAAATAAATCTGGGGTCAGATCCGTTTTCCGCAGGAAAACGGATCTGACCCCAAGAGCCGTTCCAGCAGATCGCGGAGAACTGTCGAAGGCGGGATGGGTCCGGTGGCGGGGGTGTCCGCGGCATGGATGCCGCGGCCAAGCCCCCAAGGGTGAGGGCGCTTTGCTTGCGAAGCACTGCTTCGCAAGCGCCCGAACGTACAGCCGCCAGCGGCTGGGCCGGTCTGGGGGTTTACGGCGTCCCCCGCCACCGGACCCAACCCGCCATCCCACAGGAAGCCCGCATTTGCTGTTGCTTCGGCTGTTGCCCCGGCTCCTGCCTCTGCAGGTGCAGGGCGCAGCCCTGCCGAGCAATACCCCCCTCGTGCACAATGAGGCCGACCCCGCCTGGACGCCGTCTCGATGTCGAGCAAGCCGTATTCAGAAGCCTGCGAACGCAACCGCGAACCGATCGCCGCTGCGCTCGACCCGTGGATGGGAGATCGCCACCGGGTGCTGGAGATCGGTAGCGGCACCGGCCAGCATGCTGCTTTCTTCACCGAGCGCTGGCCATGGCTGCGCTGGCAGCCCAGCGACCATCCGGATCATCTGCCGGGCATCGAGGCCTGGCGCGCGGAGGCGGCGCTGCTGAACCTGCTGCCGCCGGTGGCGCTGCAGGTGGAACTGCCGCCAGCGCCCGGCCTGAGCTTGCCGGAAGGCAGCACGTTCGACGCTGCATTCAGTGCCAATACCCTGCACATCATGAGCTGGGAGCACGTGCAGGCGTTGTTTGCCGCACTGCCACCCCTGCTGCGCCACGGCGCGTTGCTGGCGGTGTACGGCCCGTTCAACTACGGCGGTCGCTACACCAGCGACAGCAATGCGCAGTTCGATGCGTGGCTGAAGGCGCGTGATCCGCGCAGCGGCATCCGCGATAGCGAAGCGGTGCAGGCACTGGCCGCCGACAACGGCTTTACCCGCCTGGGGGATGTGGCGATGCCGTCCAACAACCGTCTGCTGCTGTGGCGGTTGGGGTGATCAGGCGTCGGGTTGTTCAAACTGCCGCAGGCAGCGCTGACAGCTCATATCGATGGCATCGAGCAAGCGGTTCAGTACCGGGTGACAAATCCCCTCCGCGTGGAGTTCCGCATGTAACTGTCGCGCGAGCGTGGGAAGTTGGCTGGCCATGTCGAACAATCCAGACAGTGCCTTGTCTGCATCAAGTCTCATTGCCTCAGCGGTAGACCGCCAATCCATCAAGCGGACGTCCCACCAGCGGTAGTGGCTGCCAATCTTCATCGCCATCTTGATCTTGCGGTGCTCAAGTTCGGTGTAGGGCAGGGCACTGGAGATATCGTACAGAGGGGCAAGGCGGGCCCTTCCCTGGGCGCCTATCAGCAGCGAATAATTCTTCGCGTGCGCATCCGTGCCGCCGATGAGGTAGTTGAATTGCAGTGCCTGCAGCAGTGCCTCGACATCCGAGCGCGGTTGACTGGAGTGATCCCATAGCGCTCGTGCAAGATCGGCAGGACCGGGTCCACCCTGATTCTGATACTTGATTTGGGGCATCACGCCCAGAGCCTGGCAGAAGTCTTCCTGGTGTACACGCTGCCATCCAGCCGCCGTACGTATGCGGTCGTATCGCCTTACGGAGATTGCCTGTGCGTCTTCCACGCAGATCATTTCAGCAAACGCGGCGGACATGCCAACGTGTCTGGCCAGACGTAGGCAGAACACCTCATTCTCGATGAATCCGTCGTAGTCGCCGCTGGGTGGCTTGAGGATATGGGTCGTTGGAATACGACCGGCGGGAATCTCCCAGCCCCCGTCGTCGCGCTGTAACAGGGCGATCTTGGCTTGCGCCCCGGCCAGGCTGAACTGTCCGACATCATCGAGTCGCCGTGCTGCGGCTTGGTCCACACGTACACGCTGCAGGCGTTGGGCGATTTCATGCGTGGACAGTGGCTCCTGCCTGTCGCTCTCGCCCGAAAGGACGGCCGCGAGCCGTTCACTTCTCACAAACTGGACGGCTCCCGCGCAGTCCTCACCCACGTGGGAGAGCAATGCGACCGGATTGCGGGCTGATACATGGAATCGCGAGGCCCATCGTTGCAGCAGTACCTCGTTGTCCGGAAGCAGTCCCCACAGCACCGCCGATAGCGTTGCGCTGGGCGCACTGTCCTGCGCCAACGGAAGTGCGAGAGACAAGGGATAGGCCCCCGGCGTCTGGCGCCAACTGTCCGCGTAACGGAACGTTGGATGCCCATGTGCATCCTGCCCAAGGTATCCAGCCACTCTGTTGGAAAGGAGTACGTTGAGGTCCATGCCGGAAGCGCGGTTTCCAGGGAGAAGAGGTTCTCAGAGATCCTTGCTGCGGTTACGACCATCGATCGGCACACCTGCCTTGCGACGTTCATCCGGGTACAGCCGGTTGCCATCCACGATAGTGTCGATATCGGGCAGCACTAGAGGCATTTCCGACGAATCAGCAACGGATGACTCGCCCTCGACGTTACCGACGGTCAGTACCAGGCCGAGTACATTCAGTGTCCGCAGTACAAGTTGCAGTTCGGCCCGGGGTTTGCCCTTCTCCATTTCGATGACCCACTGCCGGCTCACTCCCACGCGTTCGGCCAACTGCGCCTGATCCCAGCGGAGTGTCTTGCGACGTTGGCGGATGACCACGCCCAGGTCTCGGGAAGTTCGGAGGACGTCCATTCCGCGAATGTATGCGCTCGACGACATCCAGGCAATAGTCGCCGTTCGATGACATTTCGTCGAATGTAATCGAACGGCGACTATTTACAAAATGTCAGCGTTCGTTGTCATGAAGCGACGGTATGCGTGGGGCAGGCAGAGGCCGGCCAGCGGCCGGCACTCCCTTCAAGCCACCTGCACGATATGCAGCGCCTTCGGGTTGCGCCACTGCGCCAGCAGCACTGCTTCGCGGGCCTTGGCCTTCTCGAAGTGCGCTTCCTTGACGTGGCCGAAGCCGCGGATGTGCTCGGGCACGCTGGCAATCTCCACCGCCAGTGCCAGGCGGTCGTCATCCAGTCCGTCGATCAGCTGCTGCACAGTCGCCTCGTAATCGGTGATCAGCTGGCGCTCCATGCGACGCTCTTCGGTGCGGCCGAACACATCCAGGCGACCACCGCGCAGGAACTTCAGCTTCGCCAGCAGGCCGAACGCCTTGAACATCCACGGGCCGTATTCCTTCTTCTGCAGCCGGCCCTGTTCGTCCTTCCTGGCGAACAGCGGCGGTGCCAGATGGAAACGCAGCTGGTAATCGCCTTCGAACTGCTGCTGCAGGCGCCGCTGGAAATCGCCGCTGGTGTACAGACGCGCCACTTCGTACTCGTCCTTGTACGCCATCAGCTTGAACAGGTAGCGGGCCACGGTTTCGGTCAACGCGGTGGAGCCGCCGATGCGCTCGGCTTCGGCCGCGCGTACGCGCTCGACCAGGCTGCGGTAGCGGTTTGCGTAGGCGGCATCCTGGTAGTCGGTCAGGAAGGCCGAGCGGCGCTCGATCATCTCGTCCAGCGAGCGCGACAGGCGCGCGTCGTCCAGCGGCAGGAAGGCGACATCACCACCGTGCGTCGGCAGCCCGCGCAGCTCGCGCTCGTCACCGGTGTTGCGCGGTGCGGCGGTAGCGCCCCACTCGTTGCCTTCCCATTCGCCCGGCGGCAGCGCATGCAGCGGGCCCGGCGTGTTCTCGGTGTCGGTGTGGCGGTTACGCACCAGGCCGGCGGCCTGCTGCACGGCCTGCGGATCGACCGCGGCCAGGCGGCCCCAGGCGAAGGCCTGCTGGTTCATCGCCACGGCCGCGCCGTTGAGTTCGATGGCGCGCATCAGCGACTCGAACGACAGCGGCACCAGGCCCTGCTGCCAGGCGTAGCCGAGGATGAACAGGTTGGCGGCGATCGCATCGCCGAGCAGCGCGGTGGCCAGCTGGGTTGCGTCCAGCAGCAGCGGCTCCTCGCCACCCAGGGCCACGCGCACGCCGGCGATGATGTCGGCGGCGGGGAACTGCATGTCCGGGCGGGTGGTGAAGGTGCCCGGCATCGCTTCGTAGGTATTGAGCACCACCTGCGAACGGCCGGCGCGTACCTTCGACAGTGCCCAGTAGTCGTTGACCACCACCATGTCGCAGCCCAGCACCAGATCGGCTTCACCAGCGGCGATGCGCACCGCATGGATGTCGTCCGGGCGGCGGGCGATGCGGATGTGCGTGGTCACTGCGCCACCCTTCTGCGCCAGGCCGGTCTGGTCGAGCACCGAGGCGCCCTTGCCTTCAAGGTGACCGGCCATGCCCAGCAGGGCGCCGATGGTCACCACGCCGGTACCGCCAACGCCGGTGATCAGGATGTTCCAGGGTTGCTCCAGGGTGCCGCGCACCACCGGTGCCGGCAGGTTGTCCAGCAGCGTGGAGGCATCGCGCTTGCTGCCCTTGCGCGGTTGCCCACCGTGCACGGTGACGAAGCTCGGGCAGAAGCCGTTGACGCAGGAATAGTCCTTGTTGCAGTTGGACTGGTCGATGTCGCGCTTGCGACCGAACTCGGTCTCCTTCGGCAGCACCGACACGCAGAAACTCTTCTTGCCGCAGTCGCCGCAGCCTTCGCAGACCAGCGAATTGATCATCACCCGCTTGGCCGGGTCTTCCAGCTTGCCGCGCTTGCGGCGGCGGCGCTTCTCGGTGGCGCAGGTCTGTTCGTAGATCAGGATCGAAACACCCTTCACTTCGCGCAGGCGCTTCTGCACCGCATCCAGCTCGCTGCGGTCGTGGAATTCCACGTCGCTGGGGAAATGCTCGCGCTGGCGCGTCCACTTGGCGATGTTGTCCGACAACACCATGATGGTGTGGATGCCCTCGGCCCGCATCTGCTTTGCGATGTCCGGCACGCTCAACGGGCCGTCCACCGGCTGCCCGCCGGTCATCGCCACCGCGTCGTTGTAGAGGATCTTGTAGGTGATGTTGACGCCTGCGGCGATCGCCTGGCGGATGGCCAGCGAACCGCTATGGAAATAGGTGCCGTCGCCCAGGTTCTGGAACACGTGCTGGGTGTCGGTGAACGCGGCCTGCCCGGCCCACGTCACGCCTTCGCCACCCATATGGGTGAAGGTGTCGGTGCTGCGGTCCATCCAGGTCACCATGTAATGGCAACCGATGCCGGCCAGCGCACGCGAGCCGTCCGGCACGGTGGTGGAGGTGTTGTGCGGGCAGCCGGAGCAGTAGTGCGGTACGCGCGGGAAGCTGGCGCGCGGCAACGCAAGCTCGGCTTCCTTCTCCTGCATCCACTGCAGGCGCTGCTCGATGGATTCGTTGTTGAAGAACTTCTGGATGCGGCGACCGATCACGCCGGCGATGGTGGCCGGGGTCAGTTCGCCGGTGGACGGCAGGATCCACTCGCCGGCCTCGTCGTACTTGCCGACGATGGACGGGCGCTGGCCCCAGCTGGCCGGCCAGTTGAAGAACTGCTCCTTCATCTGGCGCTCGATGAAGGCACGCTTCTCCTCCACCACGATGATGTCTTCCAGGCCCTGCGCAAAGCGCGCGATGCCTTCCGGTTCCAGCGGCCAGGTCATGCCGACCTTGTACACGCGGATGCCGATGTCGGCGCAGGCCTGCTCGTCCAGGCCCAGGTATTCCAGGGCCTGCAGCACGTCCAGGTAGCTCTTGCCGGTGGTGACGATGCCCAGCCGCGCACGCGGCGCGTCCATCACCACCTTGTCGATGCCGTTGGCACGCGCGAAGGCCTGCGCGGCTTTCACCGCATAGCGGTGCAGGCGCATCTCCTGGTCCAGCGGCGGATCGGGCCAGCGGATGTTGAGGCCGCCGGCGGGCATGTCGAAGTCCTCCGGCAGCACGATGCGCCGGGCCAGCGGATCAACCTCGACCGAGGCCGACGATTCCACCGTCTCGGCAATCGTCTTGAAGCCGACCCAACGCCCGGTGTAACGGCTCATCGCCCAGCCGAGCAGGCCCATGTCGAGGATGTCCTGCACGCCGGCCGGGTTCAGCACCGGCATCATCGCGCTGACGAATTCGTCCTCGCTGCCATGCGGCAGCGTCGAGCTGCGGCAGGCATGGTCATCGGCGGCCAGTGCCAGCACACCACCATGGCGCGACGTGCCGGCGGCATTGGCGTGCTTGAACACGTCGCCGCAGCGGTCCACGCCCGGGCCCTTGCCGTACCACATGCCGAACACGCCCTGCACGTTGGCACCGGGGAACAGGTTGGTCTGCTGGGTACCCCACACCATGGTGGCGCCCAGGTCCTCGTTGAGGCCCGGGGTGAACTTCACCTTGGCCGTTTCCAGGTGCTTGCGCGCGCGCCACAGTTCCAGGTCGAAGCCGCCCAGCGGGCTGCCGCGATAGCCACTGATGAAACCGGCGCTGTCGATGCCCGCAGCTTCGTCGCGCAGGCGCTGCATCAGCGGCAGCCGCACCAGCGCCTGCACGCCACTCAGGTAGATCCGCCCTTCGTTGCGGGTGTACTTGTGGTCGAGCGTGTAATCACGGTCGAGCAGGTCGGCGGAAGCGGGCGAGGTGAGTTGCGCGGTACTGGTCATGGCTGGCCTGTCAGGATCGGCTGGCACCGGCCGCGCAGGTGCACGCGGCGGGAAAGGCGCGAATTGTAACAGTGGGGGGCCAGGGCCCCCGGCACTCGCGCCGGGGCCGTGCTGGGGTTAGGATCGGGGAGAGAGAGGGAGGGTTGGTGTTTCAACCTTGGGGGAATTGGGATGTCAGTTGCAGGACAGTTCCTGGCCGGCGTGTTGCTGGTTTCGGGAGCGGCCACTGTGTGGGCCGCGCCGGCATTGCCGGCACCGCAGGAGTTCTATTTCGACAGCGACGCCGCTGCCGCGCCGATCACGGTGGTGCAGGGTGAAGGCGAAGACCTGGTGGCACAGCTGCTGAAGCATCGCGAGCGTGGCCGCAAGGGGCTGGAAGCCACGGCGCAGCTGGCGTCGGTGGCCATCGCGCAGGGGCGCGCGGAACTGGGCGACAAGCTCTATCGCGAGGCACTGGCCGAGGCGCCGGTGCAGAGCGCGCTGGGCCGCAGCGTACGCTGGAACTATGGCTGGGACCTGTTGCGGCAGGGCCAGGCGCTGGCCGCGCTGGAACAGTGGCAGGCCGCTGCCAGCACCCTGCGCAGCAATCCGGGCTGGGTACCGCCGAGCTATGCGTTGGCGCTGTGGCGGGCCGGCCAGCAGCAGGAGGCGGTGAAGTGGTATGCCGCCGCCGTACGGACCGAGCCGGGGCAATGGCGCGACAGCAGTCATTACGCGCAGCTGTTGCCGCAATGGCGCGACGACGAGCGTGCCACGCTGGGTGAAGTACAGCAGGCCTGGGCGGCCGCACCTCCAGCCTGGCCCTGACAGCGGCCGGCCGCTGGCGGCGTGCAAGGGGGCCTACAATGGTTGGCCCTTCGCTGCCATGAGCTCCGGATGCGCCAACGCGCTACCTTGCTGTTGTTCCTGTCGCTGCTGCTGCCAGGGGGACTGAATGCTCAGGACCGGTCCGTGCCGGACTGGCTGCAGCCGGTCGTCACCCGCATCGCCGCCCTGCAGGCCAGCGATGTCCCGGCCGAGCGCTGGCAGGGGGCCGAGTTGTCGCTGGCATTGGGCGTACAGGCCGACGGCCAGCGCCTGACCGATGCCGATGCACTCACGCCGGTTTTCCTGGACGCCTGGCAGGCCGCGCCAGCGCACCGCTTCCACCGCCACCGCCTGTTGCGGCTGTGCCAGGGCACGCTCACCTGCGGTGACCCCGTCGGTCGCAATCTTGGCTTGCCCACGGCTGCGCCCACAGGTGCCGGGCTGTTGCCGTCACTGCTGGAGGCGCAGCGTGCGGATGATCAGGACAACGGCGAGGGCGCGTGGCAGGCGGTGCAGGTGGCCTGGCGGTTGGAAGAAGTCGGCATGGCGACACAGCAGCTGCGCGCCGCCTCGGCACGGCAACCGTTCGGTGATGGGACGCGGCGGCTGCTGGCGATGCAGCTGCAGGCGCTGGCAGGGGTGTCGTTGTCCGACACGCCGCTGGAGGAGGCGGGCCGCAGCCCGCGGCAGATCGTCGAAGACGCCCTGCTGGGGTCGCTGGAGGAACGCACCTTGTGGGACTTCGCCGGCATTGCGCTGTGCGGGCAGGCACAGCACAGCGCAACGTGCAGGAGGCTGGCCACGCAGATGACAGCCAGTGGCGATCTGGGTCTGCAGGAACTGGCGCTGCGGCTGGTGCCCGCCGATCCTGATGCCCAGCGCGCACTTTACTGGCTGCAGTGGCAACAGCTGAGTGCGCGGCGGCGGGGGCTGCCCGCCGGCTACCTGCAGCGCGCCGCGCGCGAAGGCACGACGGCAGCCATCAGCCGCCTGTTGCAGGAAAACGGTCTGCCGCTGACCCCGCCCGCTGGCTGGAGCCCAGACACCGCACCCTGACCGACAGGGAATCCACGCCCTGCGTGGATGGACGCGGTGGCGGCGACCCTCAGTCGTCCGCGGACACCGTGCGCCCCGACGCCCATTCCCGCAACGCCGCCACCTGCTCGGCCATCAGCACCGACAACGGCCGTGTCGTGCGGATCTCGCCCATCAGCAGCTCGGTGTCCAGCGGCCGGCCTTCGGCATGCGCCGAATACAGCCCGGCCACGATCGCCTGCTCGATTTCCGCACCGGAAAACCCGTTGGCCGCTGCGGCCAGTGCCGGCAGCGCGAAGTCGTCGGCATTGAGCTGGCGCCGTCCCAAGTGCAGCCGCAGCAGTTCCACGCGCACATCGGCCGAGGGCAGGTCGACGAAGAAGATCTCGTCGAAGCGGCCCTTGCGCAGCAGCTCGGCCGGCAGCTCGTGCACCTGGTTGGCGGTGGCCACGATGAACACCGGCGCCTTGCGCTCGGCCATCCAGGTCAGCAGGTAGCCGAGCACGCGGCGCGACACGCCGCCATCCTCGGTGCCGGTGGCCAGGCCCTTTTCGATCTCATCCATCCACAGCACGCACGGCGCCAGCTGCTCGGCCGAGGCCAGTGCCTGGCGCAGGTTGGCTTCGGTCTCGCCGTGGTACTTGTTGTACAGCGCGCCCACGTCCAGGCGCAGCAGCGGCACGCCGAAGCCGGCGGCGGTGGCCTTGGCCAGCATCGACTTGCCGCAGCCCTGCACGCCCAGCAGCAGCATGCCGCGCGGCGGGTCCAGCCCGGCCGGTGCCGAGCCGGCGATGAAGGCGACGCGACGCTGGTTGATCCAGCGCTTGAGCCGGTTGGCGCCGGCCACATCGCCGAAGCGCGCGCTGTCATGTTCAAAGAACAGGTGGCCGCTGCGGTTGAGCAGCTCGAACTTCAGCCGCGCCAACTGTGGCAGGTCGTCGTCGCGCAGCGCGCCATCGGCATAGATCAGCTGCCGCGCGATGCGCCGCGCATCGACCAGGCTCAGGCCCTGCAGGTTCTTCAGGATCTTCTTGACCGCTTCGCTGTCCACTTCCACCCGGCGCCCGCCGTGTTCGCGTGCATAGGCATCGGCTTCCTCGCGCAGCATCTTCAACAGTGCATTGGCGTCGGGCAGGCGCGGGTTGAAGCGCACTGCCAGCGCTTCCAGTTCGGCCGGCAGTTCCACCTTGGCGCCGATCAGCACCAGCACGTGCGGTTCGCTGTGGCGGCGCTGGATCAGGTCGCGCAGGGCACGCTGGTGGCTGGCGTAGCCCAGGTAGGGGTGGAAATCGAGCAGCAGGTACACGCCGCGCTGGTCGGCTTGGCGGATCATCTGCAGTGCGGCGCTGGCATCGGGCGGACCGACCGGCTCGTCCTCGCGCTCCAGGTCGATGCGACGCAGGCCCTCGGTGATCGACCAGCGGTGCAGGGCCCGCCAGACATGCATCAGCGTCTGCCGGAACAGCTCGACGATGCGACCCTCATCCTGGGTCTCGACCACGATCAACGGCGTGTTGGCGCGGATCAGTGCGCTCAGGTCCTGCAGTTCGCTCATGGCGGTTCGATCCTTCGGGGGCGCCACGATAGCAAAGGCCGGGGGCACTGGTTCAGCACGGCTCTACCTTCCGTCACCATCGGCGGTGTACGCTCGGGGCACGTACCCGGAAGCGAGGCTGGCATGAAGACGATCCTGGTGGCCGGTTCCAAGGGCGGGGTGGGCAAGACCACCATCGCCACCCACCTGGCCGCGTACGCGGCATTGCAAGGCAAGGCCACGGTGATCGCCGATGCCGACCCGCAGGGCTCCAGCACCCGCTGGGCACAGCGCCGGGCCGGGCTGGAAAGCGCGGTGCTGCCGATCGACGTGTACCGCAAGAAGCAATGGGCGCAGAAGCTGCCCGACGGTACCGATACCGTGGTGATCGATGCACCGGCCGGCGCGCTGGCCGACGATATCCCGCATTTCCTCGACGCTGCCGATGCCGTGGTGGTGCCGGTGCTGCCCTCGGCACTGGACATCGAAGCCATCGTCGGCTTCCTCAACAGCCTGGCCCAGGTACCGCGCGTGCACAGCCGCAAGCTGCCGGTCGGGCTGGTGCTGAACCGCACCAAGCCCTGGACCCAGACCTCGCAGCAGGCCCTGCAGATGTTGGCTGACTGGCCCTATCCGGTGGTCGCCCAGCTGCGCGACAGCCAGAGCTATGTGGTCATGACCGGCCTGGGCCGCAGTCTTTTCGATTACCGCTCCGCCCAGGTGCGCGAGCACCAGGCCGACTGGGAACCCCTGTTGTCCTGGCTGAAGCTGTAACAGCCGTAGGTCTCCATCCCTTCATTGGAATCCCGCAATGCGCGAACTGATCCTGCTCCGCCACGCCCACGCCGAACCGGCCACCACCGGCCAGGCCGACCTCGACCGGCCGTTGTCGCCGGTGGGGCTCGCTGAAGCCGAAGCCGCCGGCAAGTGGCTGAAGGAGAACAACCTGCTGCCGGACTGCGTGCTGTGTTCACCGTCGCGGCGGACCCGCGAAACCCTGGAAGCGGTGATGGCAGCCATCGGCTATGTCGAAAAGCGCCTGGAAGACCGCATCTACGAGGCCACCCCCGGCACCCTGGCCGCGCTGGTGGACGAGCGCCGTGACCTGGACCGGGTGCTGATCGTCGGCCACAACCCCGGGCTGGAGCAGCTGGTGGCGCTGATGACCGATGGCACCAGCAGTGATTACCGTGGCATGCCGCCGGGCGGCGTGGCCGTGCTCGGTTTCGCCCGCGAGGCGACGATCGAGCCGGGCGTGGCCAGCCTGAACGCCTTCTGGTGGCCGTGAGCCGATGAGGTTGGCGTTGCCGGGCCGCTGTCTGCTGCCAGTCGTTCTGGCGATCGGCCCGGCCTGGGCCGCCACACCGCCACCGACCGCGCTGCCGGCGGTCGTGGCCGAACCGCCGCGTACGCTGCAGCTGGATGTGGTGCGCTCGCAGATCGGTTTCGAAGTCCGCACCCGCTTCGGCCAGCGCATCGAGGGCGTGTTCCCCCGTTTCGAGGGGCGTATCGAGGTGCTGTCCGATGGCCGCCACCAGGTCCACCTGAAGATGTTCACCCGCACCGTGGAGATTCCCGGCAAGGACCGCTATACCGGCTGGATGCGCGGCCCCGAGTTCTTCGACGCCGGTCGTTACCCGTTCGTGGAGTTCGACTCGCTGCCGTACTGGCCGGAGACGGTTGCCGAGGGCGGCGGTATCGACGGCCGGTTGACCCTGCGCGGGGTCAGCCATCCGGAGACGCTCAAGGTCGAGAAAGCGGAATGTGCCCGACCCGGCTATGATTGCGACGTCGTCAGCCGCGGTACCGTGCAACGAGGTCGGTATGGCATGGACAGCTGGCAGCTTGCCTTGAGTGACCGAGTGACTTTCGTATTGCGTGCGCGCCTCAGCGAGGCGCCGAAACCGTGAATCCTTTGCTGCGTGTATTGGCGCTGGCAACCGTGTTGCTGGGCAGCGGCTGCGCGTCGCTGTCGCATGCCCAGCGTGATCGCGCCGAGGCGATTGCCGTGCAGGCGCGCTCGACCCAGGTCGATTGCCAGCAGGCCGACCGCTGCGCGCTGGATTCGCCCCTGCGGGCACTGGCCGGCCGGGCGTTCAGCGAATCGACCCCGGACCAGCCGCGGCACTACGCCACCCTGCTGGACGAGGGCGAAGGTGCGCTGGTCGCGCGCCTGAACCTGCTGCGCAGCGCCACCCGCAGCATCGACCTGCAGACCTACATCTTCGACAAGGACGACAGCGCCCGCCTGGTCATCGACGAGCTGCTGGCGGCATCGCGGCGCGGGGTGAAGGTGCGGTTGCTGATCGACCAGCTTTCGGCGATCTCCGACCTGCAGATCCTCGGCGCACTGGCCGGTGCCCACGAGAACTTCCAGCTGCGGGTCTACAACCCGACCTTCGGCAAGGCCCGTCTGAACTACTTCGACTATGCCGGCAGCGTGCTGTGCTGCTTCCGCCGCTTCAACCAGCGCATGCACAACAAGCTGCTGGTGGTTGACGATGCGATCGGCGTGGTCGGTGGGCGCAACTACCAGGACGACTATTACGACTGGGACCGCGAATACAACTTCCGCGACCGTGACGTGCTGATCGCCGGCCCCGAAGCACGCGCGATGGCGGCCAACTTCGATGCCTTCTGGCGCGCGCAGCGCAGCGTGCCGGCCGAGCGCCTGAACGATGTCGGCCGTACCCTGCTCAAGCAGGGCGTGCCGCTGCTGCCGCCGGCACAGTTCCGCAGGCCCGAGCGGGTGGAGCGGGTCAGCGAGGAAGCCAACGACGTCGCCTTCGTCACCCGTTCGTTCGTGGATACCGCCCTGCCGGTCGCCTCGGTGCGCTATGTGGCCGATCTGCCGCGCAAGCACCGGCGTGAGCGCGCCGACGCCCCACTGGCCGGGCAGCATGTCACCGAGCCGCAGCTGGACGCACTGATCTCCAGTGCGCAGCACGAAGTGATTCTGCAGACGCCCTACCTGGTGCTGTCCAAGCCGGCACAGAAACTGTTCCGCGAGCTGCGCAAGCGCCCGCAGCCGCCGCGCGTGGTGGTATCCAGCAACAGCCTGGCCGCCACCGACAACCCGATCGTGTATGCGCTGTCCTACAAGTACAAGCGGCGCAACATGCGCGAGCTGGGCTTCAACATCTTCGAATTCAAGCCGTTCCCGCTGGATGCCCCGGTCGATTACCGCAACCTGCTGCCCGACCCGATCGCAGCGCCGGGCAGCGATACCGGCCGCAATCCGCTGCTCGGTGGCAGCGCGGCGGGCAGCAATGCCGGTGGCGGTAGTGGTGGTGATGCGGTGGCCGCTGCGGATGTGGACGACCGGCCGGCGCGGGTGATCCATCCGCGTACCGGCAGTGCGTATGAGAATGCCCGTGCGCGCCGGCGTGCTGCCGGCAGCGAAGTCGAGACCCGCCTGCTGCGTACCGAAACGCGCCCCTCGTTCCTGGGCAGCAAGGCGGTCAACAAGCCGCTGCCGGTCACCCGCAAGGGCGCGCGCATGGGCTTGCATGCGAAGTCGCTGGTGGTCGACCGCCGCATCGGCGTGGTCGGCACCCACAACTTCGATCCGCGCAGCGAGAACTACAACACCGAAGGCGCGGTGATCATCGACGATCCGGCCTTCGCCGAGCAGCTGGCCCAGAGCATCCTGCGCGATACCCACCCGCAGAACTCCTGGACGGTGGCGCCGCGTGCCAAGCCGCCGGTCCTGTCCGGCCTGAACTACAGCGTCGGCAAGGCCTCCGAGGCGCTGCCGATCCTCGACTTCTGGCCGTGGCGCTACGCCACCGACTACGAGTTCAAGCCCGGCCCGGACTGCCCGCAGCCACTGCCGCGGCAGAGCGCCGATTTCCACCGTTGCTATGTCGCGGTGGGCGACTTCCCCGAGGTCAATGTCGGGCCGAAGTGGCTGCTGGTGCGCATGCTGACCGCATTCGGCGCCGGCCTCGTTCCCATCCTCTGAAGGTAGCCGCATGACCCAGGTATTCCGCGAAGCCGTTTCCATCGAGCAGCTCAACGCACTCAGCCGCAATACCGCCATCGATACCCTCGGCATCATCTTCAGCGCCGCTGGCGAGGACTGGCTGCAGGCGACCATGCCGGTGGATGAGCGCACCCGCCAGCCGTACGGCATCCTGCACGGTGGCGCCTCGGTGGTGCTGGCCGAAACCCTCGGCAGCAGCGCCGGCAACCTCTGCGTGGATACCGCCAAGCAGGTCTGCGTGGGCCTGGAGATCAACGCCAACCACGTACGCGCCGTGCGTTCGGGTACGGTCACCGGCACCGCGCGCGCGGTGCACGTGGGCCGCAGCACCCAGCTGTGGGAAATCCGCATCGAGGACGAGCAGGGCCGGCTGGTCTGCATCTCGCGGCTGACCCTGGCCGTGGTGGCGGCCGGGCACGGTTGAGCCGTCGCGGCATCGGTGACGGCGGCGGAACCCAGCGTTCCCCGCCGATGGCCGCCGTCAATGAGACTTATGGCCGAATTCGGCTGGCAGCGATGGCAGCCCTCCGGTATCGTGCGTGGATGACTTCCCCCACTCCGGCCCCCCGCGGCGGCGTGGCGCGTGTGTGCCGTTACCTGTACCGCGTACCGCTGCTGTTGGTCCACATCACCGTGTTCCTGCCGCTGATCCTGATCGGCATGCTTCCGCCATGGGGCGAGCTGCGCGTGGGCGATGCCACCTTCGGCGCCAAGGTAGTGAACTGGTGGCAGGGCGGCCTGATGTGGATCTTCGGCTTCCGCCTGTCGCGCGTCGGCCAGCCGCTGCCGGGCGCAGTGCTGTTCGTCGCCAACCATGTCAGCTGGGTCGATATCTCCATCCTGCACAGCCAGCGCATGATGGGCTTTGTCGCCAAGCGCGAGATCGCCAGCTGGCCGGTGGTCGGTTGGCTTGCCGCGCGCGGCCAGACCATTTTCCACCAGCGTGGCAACACCGAATCGCTCGGTGGGGTGATGCAGGTGATGGCCGACCGCCTGCGCGCCGGCAAGGCGGTGGGCGTGTTCCCGGAAGGGCGTACCCGCGGCGGCCATGACGTTGGCCCGTTCCATGCGCGCATCTTCCAGGCCGCCGTCGAAACCAGCGTGCCGGTGCAGCCGGTGGCGCTGATCTACGGCGTGCGCGGGGATGCACAGACCATCGTGGCCTTCGGCCCGGGCGAGAGTTTCTTCGCCAATTTCCTGCGCCTGCTCGGTGAGCCGGCGCGGCATACCGAAGTGCATTTCCTGGAGCCGATCGGCACCCAGGACCTGGAAGGCCGTCGGCGCATCGCGGAAACCTCGCGCGCGCGCATCGTGGCGGCCATGAGCGGGGATTGAGGCGAGGGTGGCCGTGTCTCCGCCACCGACCCTCGACGCTGATGCGCCGATGCTCACCGCGTCCGACTATCAGCCGCCGCGCTGGCTGCGCAATCCGCACCTGCAGTCGATGCTCAGCTCCAGCCGCATGCGCCTGCAGCGCGGCCTGCTGCTGCTGGCCGCCACCGGCGCGGTCAGCGAGGAGCTGATCCTCGATGGTGGCGAAGGTGTGCGGCTGCAGGGCTGGCACAGCCATGTCGAAGGACGCGAACCGCGCGGCATTGCCCTGCTGCTGCACGGCTGGGAAGGCAGCGCCGAATCCAGCTACATGCGCATGGCCGCTGCCCGCATGCTGGAGCAGGGGTTCGACGTGGTGCGGTTGAATTTCCGCGACCACGGCAACACCCATCACCTCAATCCCGGCATCTTCCACTCCAACCTCATCGACGAAGTGGTGCATGCCGCAGGCGATGTCGCCCAGCGCTGGCCCGATCTGCCGCTGGTTGCAGCCGGCTATTCACTGGGCGGCAACTTCGTGCTGCGGCTGGCCCTGCGCGCACCGGCCGCCGGTGTACCGCTGCAGCACGTGGCCGCGGTCTGCCCGGTGCTCGACCCCGGGCTGACCATGGAGAACATCGAGAACGGCCCGGCGATGTACGACTGGTACTTCCGCCGCAAGTGGGCCGGCTCGCTGCGGCGCAAGCGCGATCTGTTCCCCGAACTGAGCGACTGCGACGACCGTGTGCTGAACATGGACATCCGTTCGCTGACCGCCTGGCTGGTCGAGCGGCACACCACGTTCGGTTCGTTGCAGGCCTATTTCGATGGCTACTCCATCGCCGGCGACCGCCTGTCCACGCTGCAGGTACCTGCTGACATCCTGATGGCGCAGGACGATCCGGTGATCCCCTACGCGACCTTCCGCGACTGGCAGCTGCCGCAGCAGGCGCGGCTGGAAACCGCCTGCTGGGGCGGCCACTGTGGCTTCCTGGAAAACTGGCGCGGCGATGGGTTCTCCGAGCGCTGGGTCGCACAGCGCCTGCGGCGGGTCCTGCCGGGCTGAACCGGCACCGGCGCGCGGCCCGCTACAATGCGGGTTTGACCTTGAACCGGACGGCCATGCAAGACCAGATCCTCCAAGCGTTGCGCCAGAACGATGCCGGCCAGGCCGTGCAGCTGGCCCAGGCGTGGACCCGTGACGAACCCGGCAAGGCCGAGGCCCACCGCTGGCTGGCGCTTGCGCTGCAGCAGCAGGGCCAGGCCGAGGCCGCGATGGAGGCGTTGCAGCAGGCGCTGCAGCTGGCCCCCGATGATGCGCAGCTGCACCTGCAGCACGCCGGCCTGCTGCTGGCACTGCGCCAGTTCGACGGTGCCGATGAAGCCCTGCTGCGCACCACCGGGCTGGACCCCAACGCCTTCCCGGCTTACCTGATGCAGGCGCACCTGGCGGTGGGCCGCAACGATTTCGACGAGGCCCAGCGGCTGTCGACCCTGGCCTCGCGGCTGGAGCCGGACCATCCGGAACTGCTGACCATCGATGGCATGGTCGCGCTGCGCCGCGGCGACGCCGACCGTGCGCTGGCCCTGTTGTCGGCGGCCAGCCAGGCGCTACCGGACGATACCCGCGTGCTGTACGCACTGGGCTTTGCCTACCTGGGCAAGGACATGCTGGCGTTTGCCGAGCAGGCGTTCCGTCGCGTGCTGGCGTTGAACCCGAAGATGTCCTCGCTGCACGGCATGGTGGTGCAGCTGGCCTTGCGCCAGGGCAACGTGGAGGCCGCCGCCGAGGCAATGCAGCAGGCGCTGCAGGAGCCGGAGCTGGACGTGCCGCCGATGCGCCGCCTGGCCGGCGAACTGGCACTGCGCAGTGGCCAGCCGCTGCAGGCGCTGGAGCACCTGCTGCCGCTGCTGCAATCGCTGCAGGGTGATCGCCAGGTGCTGCAGCTGCTGCTGATGTCCTGGCAGCGCCTGGGCCGCGAAGATGAAGCCCGCACACGCCTGGATGACGCTCTGGAAAGCAATGACCAGCTGCATGACCTGTGGCTGGCACGACTGGCCGTGGAAGACGTCGGCAGTGCCGGCGCCGTAGCCGTCGTGGAGCGCTGGATGGCAGCGATGCCCGGCCACCTGCCGGCGCTGGAAGCGCGCATGCGCCTGCATGACATGGCCGGCGAGCATGAGCAGGGCGAAGCCATCGCCGAGCGCATCACCACCCTGGAACCGGGCCGCGTCAGCGGTGAAAGCCGTCGCGTCGAGGGGCTGCTGCAGCGTGACCCGGCCGCCGCCGTGGAGCGCGTGCAGGCCCTGATCGCACAGGCACCGGAGGGACACCGCGCTGATCTGCGGACCTGGCTGGGCGAGATCCAGGATCGCGCCGGGCAGCCGGAAGAAGCGCTGCGTACGTGGATGGCGCTGCAGACCGACCAGGCTTCGCAGCGGCTGCCGTTGCCGCCGCAGGCCAAGGCACCGCCGAGCTGGCCGGAGATGGCCAGCATCGACGAAGCGACGCGCGACAGCGGCTCGGCGCCGATCTTCCTGTGGGGCGCTCCGGGTTCGGGCGTGGAGCGGGTGGCAACCGGCCTGGCCGCTGCCAGCCCGGTGCTGCGCAGTGATCGTTACACCGCCACGCCACCGGACGATGCCTTCCAGAACTACAACACGCTGCAGGACCTGGCGTCGGGCGTGCTGAGCCCGGAACGCCTGGTCGAGCGTTGGCGCGAGCACCTGCCCGCCCGCGGCCTGGAAAGTGACACCGTGATCGACTGGCTGCTGTGGTGGGACAACGCGCTGTTGTGGGCATTGCGCCCGCAGCTGCCGCAGGGTCGCCTGCTGCTGGTGCTGCGCGACCCGCGCGACATGCTGCTGGACTGGATCGCCTATGGTGCCGCCGCGCCGCTGGCGATGACCTCGATGGCCGAAGCCAGCCAGTGGCTGGTGCGTTCGCTGACCCAGATCGCCGCGCTGCACGAGGAAGACCTGTATCCGCACGTGCTGCTGCGCATCGACGACATCGGCAACGATGCGCATGCGATGGCCGACCTGCTGGGCCGCGTGTTCGGGCGTCCGATGCCTCCGGCTGCACAGCTGGGTGCACCGCGCCTGCCTGCCGGTCACTGGCGCAGGTATCGCGACGTGATGGGCGCCGCGTTCGCCCAGCTCACCCCGGTCGCGGTGCGGTTGGGTTACCCGGAAGAGTGAGGAGCATCTGATGCAACTGAGCAGTCACAGCCTGGTCAACGGTGCGCCGATCGACCGTGAGTTCGCCGCCGGCGATGCCGCCGGCTTTGCCCCCGACCGCAACCCGCACCTGGCCTGGAGCGGCGTGCCCGATGGCACCCGCTCGTTCCTGCTGGTGTGCGTGGACCCGGACGTGCCAACGGTGCCGGAAACGGTCGGCCGCGATGACATGAGCGTGCCGCGCGATCAGCCGCGCGGCGATTTCGTGCACTGGGTGATGGCCGACATTCCGGCCTCGGTGCAGGAGATCGCCGCTGGCAGCTGCAGCGATGGTTTCGTGGTGAAGGGCAAGACCGCGCCGGCCGGCCCGGCCGGCAGCCGCCAGGGCCTGAATGATTTCACCGGCTGGTTCGCCGGCAATCCGGACATGGCCGGTGATTACCTCGGCTACGACGGCCCGTACCCGCCGTTCAACGACGAGCGCGTGCACCGCTACTTCTTCCGCGTGTTTGCGCTGGATGTGGCCACGCTGTCGTTGCCGGAACGCTTCACCGCCGCCGATGCGTACCGTGCAATGCACGGCCACGTACTGGCCGAAGCGGCGCTGCACGGCACCTACACGTTGAACCCGGCGTTGGCCTGATAACAGCCTTCGGGTAGTGCCGGCCGCTGGCCGGCATCCGCTGTACGTGGCAGCCGGCCAGCGGCCGGCTCTACCCACCAGCGAAGAAGGGCGGCCAGTGGCCGCCCTCTTCATTTCGCCGGCTGCGGCGCGGGTTTGAACACCAGCACTTCGCCCTTGGCATTGCGCACGACCAATGCACCGGTGTCGTCCAACGCGAGGGTGGGTGCGGTATCGCGACCGTGAAACAGCGTTTCGGCTCGCCGTTCCTGCGCATCCACCTTGGGATTGATGCACAGCGCGGTGGTCCGGATGCCGCTCTCCAGGATCAGCCCGTCGTCCTGCAGGTGGTAATGACTGCTGGCCTGGTTGCACAGGTTCAACTCGCTCATGTAGCCGGGCTGGAAGCGCAGCGTGTACGGCGCCCGGCCCCTGACGAACAACGCGTCGATACGCTTGCCCTGCGCGTCGGTGGCGCGCGTGAGCTGCCACGGATGGGCTTCAAGCTGGTCGGTGGTGGGTGTGCTGGCGGCGCGTGCACTGCTGCCAATGCCAATGCCGATGGCCAGCCAGGCCAGTGTGAGCATGTACGTCCGTTTCATGCCGATCTCCCTGATGCATGTGGGTAGTGCCGGCCGCTGGCCGGCATGTTCCGCAGGTCGCCTGAGCTGTGTGCAGCCGCCGGCCAGCGGCCGGCCCTACCCACAACGAAGAAGGGCGACCTCGCGGCCGCCCTCCTGCATTACTTCTTCTCGATGGCCGACTCGACCACCATGTCCAGCACGTACGCCTGCGACGGCGCATCGGCCGGCGGGTTCTTCACTTCGTAGCGCTTCACACGCACCACGTTGCGCACGCCGTCTTCGTGAGTGTAACCCTCGATGTTGCCGTAGAAGTTCTCGAACTTGCCCGGCTCGCCCTGCTTCAGGCCCTTGTCGTCGAACTTCACTTCGCGCACCTGCAGGCACTGGTAATCCGGGATCAGCGGGTGCGAGCACTTCTCGGTCTTCGCAGCCACTTCCAGGAACACGGTTTCGCCGGCGCCGCCATAGCGCGTTTCAGCGGTCGGTTCCGGGTTGAACACCAGCACGTCGCCCTTGGCGGTGGTCAGGGTCAGCACGCCGTTGGCATCCTGTTCGGCCTTCAGTTCGCCCTGCAGACGGCTGGAGACGGCTTCGTCCAGCGCCATCAGCGCCTTGTCGGTGCAGGCCATCATGGTCGAGGCCATCGCGCTCACGCTCAGCTTGCCATCGGCCAGGGTGTAACCGCCGCCCATGCGGTTGCAGGTGTTGCTGACCGACAGGCGGCCATCAACGAAGTCCAGGGTGACCGGCTTGTCGTCGCGGGCGAACAGCGCATCGATGCGCTTGCCATCGGCCGCGGTGGCCTGCTGCAGCAGCCAGTGCTGGCTCTGCAGGCGCTGCGCATCCAGGTGTGCCAGCGCCTTCTGGTCGCCGGCCTTGGCCGCGGCCGGGGCCAGGTCGTCACCGCCGGTACCGGCCGGGGCAGGGGTCTGACTGCAGGCGGCCAGCAGGGCCAGCGGGAGGAGCAGGGTGAGCTTGCGGTTCATGGTGATTCTCCTTGGGGAACCGAGGGGGAAACGGACCGGGGCCGGCAACGGGGTTCCCGTGCCCCGGCGCTGTTCAGCTGCCGGATGGCAACCACAGCAGCAATGCAGCGCCCAGGGCGATGCGGTAAATCGCGAAGGCCGTGAAGCGATGCGACTTGATGTAGCCCATCAGCCACTTCACTACGACGAAGCCGGTGATGGCTGCGGCAAGGAAGGCCACGCCAACGTCGGTCCAGTTCTCGCTGCCCAGGTTCCCTTCCTTGGCCAGTTCCAGGAAGGTGTAGGCGCTGGCGGCGAACATGGTGGGAATGCCGACCAGGAACACGAACTCGGCAGCGGCCGCGCGGCGGCTCAGGCCCAGCAGCATGGCCAGGAAGATCGCCGAGGCCGAGCGCGAGGTACCGGGGAACACGCCGGCCAGCACCTGCGCCAGGCCAACACCGATGGCCACCGTCCAGGTCACCTGGTCGCGATCGGGCAGGCGCGCGGTATAGGCCTCCACCAGCAGCATCCAGATGCCGCCGATGATCAACGCCCAGGCCACCGGGCTGACGGTTTCCGGCAGCGACCAGCCGGCCTTGCGCACCACCAGGCCGACTACTGCGGTTACCAGGAAGGCCGCGCCGAGCTTGAACACGTACTCGCGGTTCTCGCGCTGGCCGAAGCCGGTGGCCAGCTGCAGCAGGCGCTGGCGGAACACCAGCACCACGGCCAGGATCGCACCGGCCTGGATGATGATGTTGAAGAAGTCCGATCGCGCGCCCAGCCAGTGCTGGGCGATCAGCAGGTGGCCGGTGCTGGAGATCGGCAGGAATTCGGTCAAGCCTTCGAGGATGCCCAGCAGCAGGGCGGAGAGCAGGTCGGACATGGACGGTGCGGGCGCTGGCGGCGGAAGAAGCCCGAGAGAATAGACGATCCACGCCGCACCAAACGGGTGCGTGCGGTAATCCGCGCACCCGTTTGGTGCATGTGCGTCTGCACCGCGCTGGGGCAGGCGCTTTGAAATCAACAACTTGTGAAGGCCGAAAAGTTGGCACGGTCGTTGCTGTACCTCAGCAGGCATTCATTCCCATCCGAGGTCGTACCGATGTCCGTGGAAAACGTTGAGAAGCTGATCAAGGACAACCAGATCGAGTTCGTCGATCTGCGTTTCGTCGACATGCGTGGCGTCGAGCAGCACGTCACCTTCCCGGTCAGCATCATCGAGCCGTCGCTGTTCGAAGAAGGCAAGATGTTCGATGGCAGCTCGATCGCCGGCTGGAAGGGCATCAACGAATCGGACATGGTGCTGCTGCCCGATACCGCCAGCGCCTACGTCGACCCGTTCTATGCCGATCCGACCATCGTGATCAGCTGCGACATCCTCGACCCGGCCACCATGCAGCCGTACGGCCGCTGCCCGCGCGGCATCGCCAAGCGCGCCGAGGCCTACCTGAAGTCCTCGGGCATCGCCGAAACCGCGTTCTTCGGCCCGGAGCCGGAATTCTTCATCTTCGATTCGGTCCGTTTCGCCAATGAAATGGGCAATACCTTCTTCAAGGTCGATTCGGAAGAAGCCGCCTGGAACAGCGGCGCCAAGTACGACGGCGCCAACAGCGGCTACCGTCCGGGCGTGAAGGGCGGTTACTTCCCCGTTCCGCCGACCGACACCCTGCACGACCTGCGTGCGGAGATGTGCAAGACCCTGGAACAGGTCGGCATCGAAGTGGAAGTGCAGCACCACGAAGTGGCCACCGCCGGCCAGTGCGAGATCGGCACCAAGTTCAGCACCCTGGTGCAGAAGGCCGACGAACTGCTGCGGATGAAGTACGTCATCAAGAACGTCGCCCACCGCAACGGCAAGACCGTCACCTTCATGCCCAAGCCGATCGTCGGCGACAACGGCAGCGGCATGCACGTGCACCAGTCGCTGTCCAAGGGCGGCACCAACCTGTTCTCCGGTGACGGCTACGGCGGCCTGAGCCAGCTGGCGCTGTGGTACATCGGCGGCATCTTCAAGCACGCCAAGGCCATCAACGCCTTCGCCAACTCGGGCACCAACAGCTACAAGCGCCTGGTGCCGGGCTTCGAAGCCCCGGTGATGCTGGCCTACTCGGCGCGCAACCGTTCGGCCTCGTGCCGCATTCCGTGGGTGTCCAACCCGAAGGCGCGCCGCATTGAAATGCGCTTCCCCGATCCGATCCAGTCGGGCTACCTGACCTTCACCGCGCTGATGATGGCCGGCCTGGACGGCATCAAGAACCAGATCGACCCGGGCGCACCGAGCGACAAGGATCTGTACGACCTGCCGCCGGAAGAAGAGAAGCTGATCCCGCAGGTCTGCTCCTCGCTGGACCAGGCGCTGGAAGCGCTGGACAAGGACCGCGAGTTCCTCAAGGCCGGTGGCGTGATGAGCGATGACTTCATCGACGGTTACATCGCGCTGAAGATGCAGGAAGTGACCAAGTTCCGCGCGGCGACCCACCCGCTGGAATACCAGCTGTACTACGCCAGCTGACCGGCTGCGATGGCGGTGGGTAACCCCTCCCACCCGCCGCCATCGCATCCGTCTTTGCGGCTGGGGAGCCGCAGGGCGGGCTCCGGCCCGCCGTGGTAGAGCGGACCGTTGGTCCGCTGCATTGGAAACGCGGGCCCTTGGCCCGCAGATCCAGGGGCAAGAGAGAGACCGGACACGCGACATGGGCCGCCCTCCCTCCCGCGTCGGCCGTGCAAGGAGAGAGGCACGGCTGTCCCGGCCCGATTCGTGTCCGGTGCAACAGCCACGGCCATCACCACGATGGCCCGTGGTTGCCTGATGCCATCGCGCGTTCGCGCGCTGGCCCCATCCACCATCGGGACATGCGCATGAAACTGATCTCCGCCATCATCCGACCGTTCAAGCTCGACGAGGTCCGAGAGGCCCTGTCCGATGCCGGCGTGTCGGGCATCACCGTGACCGAAGTGAAAGGCTTCGGCCGCCAGAAGGGCCACACCGAGCTGTATCGCGGTGCCGAGTACGTTGTCGACTTCCTGCCCAAGATCAAGATCGAAACCGTGGTCACCGACGAACGTGCCGACGCAGTGATCGAAGCGATCCAGTCGTCTGCAGGCACCGGCAAGATCGGCGACGGCAAGATCTTCGTGACCGCTGTCGAGCAGGTCATCCGCATCCGCACCGGCGAAATCGGCGCCGACGCGCTGTAAGCCCCCTTCCGGAGACTCCCCCATGAAGATGCGCCTTTTCACCGGGTGGCAAGCCCGGTTCCATCTGGTGTGCCTGCTGATGCTGTTCAGTGCGCTGGCCGCCGGTGTCTGGCCAGGCAGTGCACATGCCCAGGCCCAGGTCACGCCGCTGCAGAGCGAAGCCGTGGCCGTCGAGCCCTTGCAGGACCCGACCGCCGCTGCGCCTGCGGCTGCCGAAGCGGTGGCCGCGCCCGCCTATGACCATGGCGACGTCGCCTGGATGCTCACCTCCACCCTGCTGGTGCTGCTGATGGTGGTACCGGGCCTGGCCCTGTTCTACGGCGGCCTGGTGCGTTCGAAGAACGTGCTGTCGGTGCTCAGCCAGATCCTGGTGGTGTTCTCGCTGGTGCTGCTGTTGTGGGTGGCCTATGGCTACAGCGCAGTGTTCAGCGCCGGCAATCCGTTCTTCGGCTCGTTCACCGAATTCGCCTTCCTCAAGGGCTTCACCCCGGAGTCGGTGGGCAACACGCCGATCAAGGGACTGCCGGACTACCTGTTCGTCGCCTTCCAGTCGACCTTCGCCGGCATCACCACCGCGCTGATCGTCGGTGCCTTCGCCGAGCGCATCAAGTTCCGCGCGGTGCTGCTGTTCTCGGCGCTGTGGTTCACCCTCAGCTACATCCCGATGGCGCACATCGTCTGGGGCGGCGGCTACCTCGGCGAACTGGGCGCGATCGATTTCGCCGGTGGCACCGTGGTGCACATCAACGCAGGCGTGGCCGGTCTGGTGGCTGCATGGTTCGTCGGCAAGCGCCTGGGCTACGGGCAGACCGCATTGAAGCCGCACAACGTGCCGTTCACCTATATCGGCGCGATGCTGCTGTGGGTCGGCTGGTTCGGCTTCAATGCCGGTTCTGCCGCCGCCGCCGACACCGTCGCCTCGCTGGCCTTCCTCAACACTGTGCTGGCCACCGCTGCTGCGGTGCTGGGCTGGACGCTGGTTGAAGCGATCAGCAAGGGCAAGCCGTCGGCACTGGGCGCGGCCTCGGGTGCGGTGGCAGGCCTGGTCGGCATCACCCCGGCATGCGGCACCGTCGGCCCTCTCGGTGCGATCGTCATCGGCCTGGTTGCCGGCGTGGTCTGCGTGTGGGGCGTGACCGGCCTCAAGCGTCTGCTGAAGGTGGACGACACCGCCGACGTATTCGGTGTGCATGGCGTGGGCGGCATCGTCGGTGCGATCCTCACCGGTGTGTTCAGCGCGCAGTCGCTGGGCGGCACCAAGGCCGATCTGGATATCGGCCACCAGGTGTGGGTGCAGGTGGTCAGCGTCGGCCTCACCGTGCTGTGGTCGGCCGTGGTGACCGCAGCCATCCTGCTGCTGGTCAAGGTGGTGGTCGGCCTGCGGGTGACCGAGGAGGCCGAGCGTACCGGCCTGGATGTGACCTCGCATGGTGAATCGGCCTACGAGGCCTGATGCATCTACATGGTGGGTGCCGACCGTTGGTCGGCACTGCACCTGCTCTGGTAGGTGCCAAGCTTGCTTGGCACTGCTCCTGCGCTGGACTACTCCTGCTCTGGTGGGTGCCGACCGTTGGTCGGCACTGCATCTGCTCTGGTAGTTGCCAAGCTTGCTTGGCACTGCTCCTGCGCTGGATTGCTCCCGCTCTGGTGGGTGCCGACCGTTGATCGGCACGGTCGGTGGCCCAGCCACGCATGGCGTGGCTCTACTGCATCGTCCGGGCTTATCGCGCACAATCGGGGCATGCACCCGATCCGCACTTCCCTGATGCTCTCGGCCTGCCTGCTGCTGGCCGCCTGTGCCTCCACGCCGCAGGAAACCCGCAACCCGCTTGCCACCTGGGTGCCGTCGCCGAACCAGAACGCGCGCACGCCGGTCATCATCGTCATCCACCACACCGAGCAGAAATCGGTGCAGCAGAGCCTGCACACGCTGCGTACCGCCAACAGCGGCGGGCGGGTCAGTGCGCATTACCTGATCGGCGCCGATGGCCATCGCTACCAGCTGGTGGCCGATGAGCGCCGCGCTTGGCACGCCGGCTCCGGGCGCTGGGGCACCATCACCGATCTGAACTCCGCGTCCATCGGCATCGAGCTGGACAATGACGGTCGTACGCCCTTCAGACCCGCGCAGATCGAATCGCTGATCGTGCTGCTGCGCGACCTCACTGACCGGCTGAACATCCCGCCGCGGCAGGTGATCGGTCACGCCGACCTGGCACCGACGCGAAAGGAAGATCCCAGCCGCTTCTTCCCGTGGCAACAGTTGGCCGAAGCCGGTTTCGGCGTGTGGCCGCGCGCTGCCGATGGTGCTGCGCCGGAAGGATTCGATGCATGGGCCGCGCTGGCGCGCTTCGGTTATCCGCTCGACAACCGCGAAGCAGCGGTACGGGCGTTCCACCGCCGTTTCCGTGGCAGCGACACCCTGCCGAAAGCCCTCGACGCCGAAGACGCGCGCATCCTGCATTCGCTGTTGCTGCAGACCCCGTAGCCGGTAGCGCCGGGCCATGCCCGGCGAGCGCACCGCGCGGGATCCGCTTCTCGCCGGGCATGGCCCGGCGCTACCCAAGGTTGCCGCGCCACCATCGGCCCCACTACATTGCGACGATGATCACTGTTACGTCGCCGCGCGCGCTCCTCACTTTCTTGGCCGTTGCCCTGCTTGCCGGCTGCGCCACCACGGGCACCCGGCCTGAAGCGCCGGCCGCTGCCAAGCCCGCTGCCGCCACCTACGCCAAGGTCGACTGGAAGGCTCTCCCGGCCGTGACCGATACCGACCTGCAGGCCGGCTTCGCCGCTTGGCGCAGCAGCTGCACCCGCCTGAAGAACGATGCGACCTGGGCCAAGCCCTGCGCGACCGCCAACACCGTGTCCGACAAGGACGCCAGCGCGATCCGCGCATTCCTGCAGCGCGATCTCGATGTCTATTCCCTGCGCGCCGGCGGCCATCGCGCCGACGGCCTGATCACCGGCTACTACGAACCCATCTATCCGGGCAGCCTCACCCGTACCGACACCGCCACCGTGCCGGTGTACGGCACCCCCGATGATCTGGTGGTGGTGCAGTTGGACAGCGTCTATCCCGAACTGAAGGGCAAGCGCCTGCGCGGTCGCGTGGAGGGCAAGGTGCTCAAGCCCTACGACGATGCCGGCAGCATCGCCAGCAAGGGGGCCAAGGCGCCGGTGCTGGCCTGGCTGACCGATCCGATGGACCTGCAGCTGCTGCAGATCCAGGGTTCGGGGCGGGTGCGCCTGGCCGATGGCAAGCAGGTGCGGCTGGCCTATGCCGAACAGAACGGCCATCCCTATCGCGCGATCGGCCGCTGGCTGGTGGAGCAGGGCGAGCTGAAGAAGGAAGACGTCACCATGGACGCGATCCGCGCGTGGGCGAAGGCACATCCGACACGCGTACCGGAACTGCTGCGCAGCAATCCCAGCTACGTGTTCTTCGTGCGCAGCGCGGACAGCCCGGAAGGTCCGCGCGGTTCGTTGAACGTGCCGCTGACCGCCGGCTACAGCGTGGCGGTGGATCGCACCGTGGTGCCGCTGGGCAGCCTGCTGTGGCTGTCCACCACGCGCCCGGACGGCACGCCGGTGGTACGCCCGGTGGCCGCGCAGGACACCGGTGGCGCCATTGCCGGCGAGGTACGTGCCGATCTGTACTGGGGCAGCGGCGATGCCGCCGGCAAGCTGGCCGGCGACATGAAGCAGCAGGGCAACCTGTGGCTGCTGTGGCCGAAGGGTGTGGCGTTGCCGCAGTAGGTCAGCAGGGGGCAGATCCCCCTCCGCAGGAAAGGGATCTGACCCCCATATGCCTGATAATGGCGCCATTCCGAACTTTCCGGTCGCGCATGCGGCCAGGACCCATGCAATGAAATACGCAAAGAACAACGCAAAATCCAACACGAAGAAGTACTACAAGCACTGGGCCGAATCGGGCCTGGGCAAGGGCAACGTGCTGATGGAAGCCCGTGGCGAGAAGATCGTGCGCCAGGTGGAAATCTACGGGGCCAAGGTCGTGTGGGCCGATGAAACCGGCCAGAGCGATGACCGCTTCGTGCTGGCCGACCAGCCGGTGTCGTTCATGGACTTCGACGAAGACGACGAGATCAGCGCGCGCGAGTTTGAAATTGCTTGGAAGAAGGCCCGGGAAGCCACCGGCTACCCCGTCTAACGTCGAGGGAGCTGCAGTCATCGGATGGCTGGTGGAATCGAAATGTTATAAAGTTTCATTTCCAGCCTCCCGTCCGCCCCCTGATGAAGACTCCCACGCTGGTGGCCGCGCTCGCGGCCGCCCCGTTCGCCCCTGAAGCATTCGCCCAGTCCGCCGACGCCGCGCTCACCCTGGGCAAGGTCGATGTGCACCAGCACAGCGAGGGGCAGCTGAGCGCACACCAGGTGCTGACCTCGGTGGACGTGCTGGGCGCGGACCAGATCGAAAACCGCAACGTGTCGCACAGCTGGGAACTGCTCGGGCAGATGCCCGGCATCCAGCTGACCGAAACCCGGCAGGGCGCCGAGTCGGGCAAGGTCAGCTTCCGCGCCTTCAACGGCGAGGGCTACCTCAATGCGATCAAGACGCTGATCGACGGCATCCCCAGCAACGTCAACAGCGGCAACCAGCGCTTCATCGACATGCTGTTCCCGCTGGAAATCAGCTACATCGAAGTGGTGCGCGGTACCAACGATCCGCGCTACGGCCTGCACAACATCGGCGGCAACGTGAACTTCGGCACGCGCCAGGGCGGCACCTACACCGACGCGCGGCTGGCCTATGGCAGCTACAACACCCGCGATGTGCAGCTGGCGGTGGGCCGCGAAGCCGACGGCTTCGCGCAGAACTACTTCGTCGGCACCCAGGCCAGCGACGGTTACCGCGACCACGACAGCTCGAAGAAATACGCACTGGGCGGCAAGTGGTTCTTCGGTTCGCTGGAGGAGGGGCTGCGCATCGGTCTGACCGCGCGCGCCTACCATCACCAGGCCGACGAACCCGGTTTCATGACCGCGGAAGAGCTGCATGCGGGCCGTCGCCGCAGCGACCTGCGCAACGCCAATGACGGCGATGACCGCGACATGCGCCAGTTCGCCGCGCACCTGGACATGAAGCTGTCCGACGCGGTGACCTTCGGCACGCGGCTGTACTACAACCGCTATGAAGACGACCGTCGTGTGACCTTCAGTGACCTGCCCAGCGGCAACCTGCCGCGCCAGCGTCGTGTCTGGGACGAGCGCCAAGCAGGCCTGCTCGGCACGCTCACCTGGCAGGCCAGCCCCATGCTTACCGTGGAAGGCGGGCTGAACTACGAGCAGCAGGACAACGGCTACCGTCGCGAGCGCTACGCCTACGCCGAGCCCACCGATTTCAGCCAGGCACCGGCACGCGTGCAGAACAACGACCGCCACAGCTTCGACAACTGGGGCGCTTACGTGCAGGCCATCTACCAGCCAGCCGACGCATGGAAGATCGTGCCGGCTTACCGTGTGGACCGTTTCAGCGGCCGCACCCGGCTGATGAACGGCGCCACCGGCCGCCTGCAGGACTACGGCAGCATCGGCCAGCCCAAGCTGAGTGTCATCCACAGCCTGGGTGAGCACACCCACGTCTACGCCAACTGGGGCCGTACCTTCCAGGTGCTGACTGGTTCCACCGCGCCGGCCTACCTCACCCCGGGGCAGGCACCGATGCAGCCCTCCACCAACACCGGCATGGAGCTGGGCCTGAAATTCCAGCCCTTCGCCGGCAGCCAGGCCCGGCTGGCGGTATGGCAGCAGGACGCGGAAAACGAAGTGTCCAACATGCCGGCCACCGGCACCACGGTCATGCTGGGCAAGACTCGCCGCCGCGGCGTGGATGCGCAGATCAGCGCGCAGCTGGGTGACGCGTGGACGCTGTGGGCCTCGCATGCCTACCAGGAGGCGAAGATCACCCGCGACGACCGCGCCGCCGGCGTGACCCTGCAGGGACGCGAAGTGGCCGCCACCCCGCGCCACATCAGCAACCTCGGCCTGGACTACCAGGCCAGCGATGCCCTGCAGCTGGGCCTGCAGGCACGCGCGCAGGGCGATTACTACCTGGAAGAGCGCAACGCCACTGGCAAGTTCGGCGGCTTCGCCGTGCTCGACCTCAGCGCGAAGTATCAGATCACCCCGGCCTGGAGCGTGGACCTGCAGCTGAAGAACGTGACCGGCCGCGAGTATGCCTACGCGTGGTACGACAGCTTCTTCTGGGACAGCGCCCGGCCGATGTTCTCGCCCGCCCCGGGCCGCGCGGTCTTCGTCGGCCTCAACATGAAGCTGTAACCGCAAAGCCGGTAGTGGTCGAGCTTGCTCGACCTGCAGGGGTCAGCGCCCTTTCCTGACGGAAAGGGATCCGACCCCGGACCCCGCAGCGCAAGGGGTCAGATCCCTTTCCGCGAGGAAAGGGCTCCGACCCCGGACCCCGCAGCGCAAGGGGTCAGAGCCCTTTCCGCGAGGAAAGGGCTCTGACCCCACACCCACGTTTTGCACTACATTGGTGCAATGTCCGACCCCACGCCCCCGCCGTCCCTCGATGCCCTCGGCACGCCGTTGGCCTGGGCCGGGCCCGATGGCCGCATCGCCGGCTGCAACCCGGCCTTCGCGCGCTGGCTGGGCGTCAGCGGCCGGCGCCTGCTCGGCCAGCCGTTGGCCGCGCTGGAAGTGCAGGGTGAGGCGCTGGCCCATTTCCTGGCCCGCGATGAGCGCGACAGCCTGCGCCTGAACCGGCTGGCGTTGGCGCTGCCGGGCGAAGCCGCGCGTTTTGCCGAAGGCTGGATGAGCCGCCGCGACGATGGCGGCTGGCTGCTGGAGGCGCATCCGGTCGATGAGTTCCCCGGGCTCGACCCGACCCAGGCCCTGCCCAGCGCGCTCAGCGCAGCGCTGAAGGGCCTGGCGCACGAACTGCGCAATCCGCTGGCCGGGTTGAAGGGCGCCGCACAGCTGCTGGCCCGCCGCGCGGCGCAGCGCGATGCCAGCGAACGCGAACTGATCGACCTGATCGGCTCGGAGATCGAGCGGCTCAATGGCCTGCTGGAGCAGCTGCTGTCACCGGCACCCGCCGCGCCACATGCGGCGCTGAACATCCACGCCGCGTTGGAGCGGGTGCTGCGCCTGGCCGAGAACGAGGCCGGCTGGGCGGTGCGCCTGCAGCGCGACTACGACCCCAGCATCCCCGAATTCGGTGGCGACGCCGACCGCCTCACCCAGGCGGTATGGAACTTGGTGCGCAATGCCATCCAGGCCGGTGCCGGCAACATCACCCTGCGCACCCGCGTTGAACACGGTGTGCGCATCGCCGAGCAGCTGCACACCCTGGCGTTGCGGCTGGAAATCGCCGACGACGGCCGTGGCGTGCCCGAAGAACTGGCCGAACATCTGTTCCTGCCCCTGGTCAGCGGTCGCGCCGAAGGCACCGGCCTGGGCCTGGCGCTGGCCCAGCAGGTCGCGCGCGAGCATCGCGGCACGCTGACCTACCGGTCGCGCCGGGGCCATACCGTATTCACCCTGCTGCTGCCGATCGGCAACGGCACCGCCGCCGCCGAGGAGGCCCCGCGCGATGTCTGAGTCTTCCGCGTCCCCGCCGTGCATCTGGGTCGTCGACGATGACCGCGCCGTGCGCTTCGTGTTGTGCACCGCGCTGCGTGAGGCCGGCTACCAGGTGGTCGACTTCGACAGCGCCGCCCCCGCACTGCAGGCGCTGGCTGATAGCCCGCCGCCTGCGCTGCTGTTCACCGACGTGCGCATGCCCGGCGACGATGGCCTGGTGCTGCTGGACAAGCTGAAGGCCGCGCTGCCGCAGCTGCCGGTGGTGGTGATGTCGGCCTACACCGACGTCGCCAGTACAGCCGGTGCGTTCCGCGGCGGCGCGCACGAGTTCCTGTCCAAGCCGTTCGATCTGGACGACGCGGTGGCACTGGCCCAGCGCGTACTGCCTGCGGTGGCGCCGGCCATGGCCGCGCCGACGCCCGCCGCAGAAGCCGCCAGCGACCAGCCGCCGCAACTGGTGGGCGATACGCCACCGATGCGCGCGCTGTTCCGCGCCATCGGCCGCCTCGCGCAGGCGCCATTGGCGGTGCTGATCATCGGCGAAACCGGTACTGGCAAGGAGCTGGTAGCCAACGCGCTGCACCGCGAATCGCCGCGTGCGCAGCATCCGTTCGTCGCGCTGAACACCGCCGCCATTCCCGCCGAGCTGCTGGAAAGCGAGTTGTTCGGCCACGAGGCCGGTGCGTTCACCGGCGCGCAGCGGCGCCACATCGGCCGCTTCGAGCAGGCCAACGGCGGCACCCTGTTCCTCGATGAAATCGGTGACATGCCGTTGCCGTTGCAGACGCGCCTGCTGCGCGTGCTCGCCCAGGGCGAATTCTTCCGCGTGGGCGGACGCGAACTGATCCGCGTCGACGTGCGCGTGGTCGCCGCCACCCACCAGGATCTGGAAGGGCTGGTCGCGCAGGGAAAATTCCGAGCCGACCTGCTGCACCGCCTGGACGTGGTGCGCCTGCAGCTGCCGCCTCTGCGCGAGCGCCGCGAGGACATCGCGCAACTGGCCACCACGTTCCTGGCCGCTGCCGCGCGCAGGCTCGATACGCCGCCCAAGCGGCTGACCGCCGCCGCCCTGCAGGCGATGCGCGAGCACGATTGGCCGGGCAACGTCCGCGAACTGGAAAACGTGTGCTGGCGCATGGCCGCACTGGCCGCCGCCGATACCATCGGTGTGGCTGATGTTGATACCGCGCTCAACCGCACCCGCAGCCGGCGCAGCAGCGCGGCCGCCGGTGACCCGGGCCAATGGGAAGCGCTGCTGTCCGAATGGGCACGCCGGCAGCTGGCCGAGGGCACCGAGGGCCTGCACGCGCAGGTGCGCGAACGGGTCGACCACGCCCTGTTGGAGGCCGCCCTGCAGATCACCCACGGTCGTCGCGCCGAAGCCGCCGCGCGCCTGGGCCTCGGCCGCAATACGCTTACCCGCAAGCTGGGCGCCGGTCGCCGCCGCGGCGGCCATTGAACGGTGCCTGCACGCGATCCTCGCACCCGCTTGCCGAACTGTTGATCCTCCATGGACGATGCCGTCCGTAGTGTTACCTGCAAGGAGTCCTCGATGCGTTTGTCCTTCGCCCTTCTGCCGCTGTCCGCTGCCGTGCTCCTGTCTGCCTGTGGCAGCGCACCGAAGAAGCCGCAGCCCACACCGCCGCCGGTGGTCACCACGCCCGTGGCCCAGCTGGCCGAAGCAAACCTGGCGCCAGCCTCGGCCAGCATCGTCAGCGGCCGTCTGGTGTTGAAGACCGAAAGCGGTGGCGTGCACTTGACCGGCCTGGTTGGCGGCCTGCAGCCGATGCAGCAGGCCGGCTTCCACATCCACGAGCGCGGTGACTGCAGCGCGGTGGACGCCAGCAGCGCCGGCAACCACTTCAATCCCGCCGGTGTCGCCCACGGTCGTGCAGGCAGCGGCAAGCACCACCTCGGTGACATCGACAACCTGCAGGCCGACGCGCAGGGCCGCGCCAACATCGATGTGCATCTGAAGGGCGTTACCCTGGGCGGAGGCGCCGCCACGGATATCGCCGGGCGTGCACTGGTCGTGCATGCCAGGGCCGACGACTATCGCAGCCAGCCCGCCGGCAATGCCGGCGTCCGCATCGCCTGCGGCGTGATCCGGGTAACCCGCTGATCACACCACCGGCATTTCCCAAGGAGAGTTTCCATGCGTCTGATCCACACTTCGCTGTTCGCGGCCATCGCTGCACTGGGCCTTGCCGCCTGCAACCAGCAGCCGGCAGCGCCGGCAGCCGAAGCTCCGGCCACCACCCCGGCCGAAGGTTCGGCAGCACCGGCCGATCCGGCCACTGCACCGGCTACCGCAGCGGCCCCGGCAGCCGATGCCTCGGCCACTGCCGAACTGGCACCGACCCAGGGCAATGAAACCAAGGGCTCGATCACCTTCAAGCTGGTCGACGGCAAGGTGCACGCATCCGGCCAGATCAGTGGCCTGAAGCCGGGCAGCGAGCACGGCTTCCACATCCACGAGAAGGGTGACTGCAGCGCGCCGGACGGCATGAGCGCCGGCGGCCACTTCAATCCGGGCAAGCAGGACCACGGCAACGTCGCCACCGATCCGCACCACGGTGGCGACATGCCCAACATCAAGGCCGACGACAAGGGCGTAGCCACCATCGACAGCCCGGTGTCGAGCAACGTCAACATCGGCAAGGGTGATGATTTCGACATCATCGGCCGTGGCCTGATCGTCCACGCCGACGCGGACGACTACAAGACCCAGCCGACCGGCAACGCCGGTGCGCGATTGGCGTGCGCGGTAATCAACAAGGCACCGTAAGAAAACGAAAACGCCGGCGCAAGCCGGCGTTTTTCAGTTGATCCGCCGGGCATGGCCCGGCGCTACCGTATTCCGTGGGTAGCGCCGGGCCATGCCCGGCGGCATTACCTGGTCGTCAGCGCGCCAGCAGTTCGCGCGCGTCCTGGCCGGCTTCGCAATGCACGAACAGCACCGGCACACCGTGCGCTTCCAGCACCGCGGCCATCTGCCGCTGGCGCATCAGGAACTGCTCGTAGATGCCCTGCAGGCGCTCGCAGTCGCCCTTGCCGTGGTTGTAATGCGCGCACCAGCCGGCCGGGTCGAACAGCGCCATGCGCGCTTCGCCCTGCGTATAGCGCAGCAACGGCTCGGGTGCGTCACTCAGCCACTCGTCCTGGCCCGGGGCCATGATCGCGGTTTCAATCAGCGGCCACAGCGCGGCCAGTCCCTGGTTGTCGTACTGCATCGACATCATCGCGGCCAGGTCGTTCACGGTGAAATAGCGTGCGTGCTCGACGCGTGCACCGAACGTGTTCTGCGCCATCAGCGCGGTATCGGCATGGGCCATGCCATTGGCCAGCAGCACCTCTTCCAGGGCATCGGCCACGGCTGTCGTGGTGGCCACGTCGGTACCGGTCAGCAGGAACGGCACCACCCGCAGGCCACCGCCTACCAAGGTAGCGTCGGCCTGGAACGGCAGCGGCACATCACCGCTGGCGTCGGCGCCGAAGGCCAGCACGCGCGGGCCCTGGTTGCTGCCGGGCGCGCGCATCTGCAGTTCTTCCAGGCGGCGATGGATCGGCCAGCCCGGGCGAAGCACTTCGGCCGGATCGAAATGGGCGGCGGCGAACACCAGGTCCAGCTCGGCCACCTGTGGCACCAGCTTGGACAGGTCGCGGCCGACGCGTTCGGCCAGTTCACCGGCCTGTTCAGCGCTGAGCACCGCCTGGCGGGGGATTTCGCCGCCGGCCAGTTCCAGGGCCAGCACGCCAAGGGCATTCATCGCAGGGTCGGGTTTGCTCATGGTTCCACGGTTGGCCCATCACAGGGCGGCAGCTACACTTGGCCCCATTATGCCTGCTCTGTCGTGCAGGCCATGTTGCAGACACCCTCATCCATGCCAGGTATCTCCATGCCCAACGCTCGTCCCGTCGCCATCCTCGGTGGCGTCCGCATTCCGTTCTGCCGGCAGAACACCGCGTATTCGGATGTCGGCAACCTCGGCATGTCGGTGCGTACGCTGGGAGCGCTGGTCGAGCGCTTCGGCCTGCACGGCCAGCAGCTGGGCGAAGTGGCGATGGGTGCGGTCATCAAGCACTCCAGCGACTGGAACCTGGGCCGCGAAGCCACGCTGTCCTCGGGCCTGTCGCCTTTGACCCCCGGCATCACCCTGCAGCGCGCCTGCGGCACCTCGCTGGACAGCATCATCACCGTTGCCAACAAGATCGCCCTGGGCCAGATCGAGTCCGGCATCGGCGGTGGTTCGGACACCACGTCCGACGTGCCGATCGTGTACGGAAAGAAGCTGCGCGCGCGCCTGCTGGCTGCCAACCGTGCCAAGAGCACCGGCGACAAGATCCGCGCACTGACCTCCGGCTTCAAGTTCGCCGAGCTCAAGCCGGAGTTTCCGGGCGTGGCCGAGCCGCGTACCGGCAAGAGCATGGGCGACCACTGCGAGGACATGGCCAAGGAGTGGAACATCTCGCGCGACTCGCAGGACGAGTGGGCGGTGTCCTCGCACAAGAAGCTGGCCGCAGCCTATGAGCGCGGCTTCTTCAATGACCTGATCGCACCGTTCCGCGGCGTCGAGCGCGACAACATCCTGCGTGCCGACACCTCGCTGGAGAAGCTGGCCACGCTGAAGCCGGCCTTCGACAAGGTATCCGGCCGTGGCACCCTGACCGCAGCCAATTCCACCCCGCTGACCGATGGCGCCGCCGCCGTGCTGCTGGCCAGCGAAGAGTGGGCACGCGCACATGGCCACGAGCCGCAGGCCTACCTGCGCGACGCACACGTGTCGGCCGTCGATTTCGTGCACGGCGAAGGCCTGTTGATGGCGCCGACCGTGGCCGTGCCGGAGATGCTCAAGCGCAACGGCCTGACCCTGCAGGACTTCGACATCTACGAGATCCACGAAGCCTTCGCCGCACAGGTGCTGTGCACCCTGCGTGCGTGGGAGAGCGAGGATTACTGCCGCAACCGCCTCGGCCTGGATGCGCCGATGGGCCGCATCGACCCGGACAAGATCAACCTGCTGGGTTCGTCGCTGGCCACCGGTCACCCGTTCGCCGCCACCGGTGCACGCGTGATCGCCACGGCGGCCAAGCAGCTGGCCGAGCGCGGCGGTGGCCGTGCGCTGGTGTCGATCTGCACCGCCGGCGGCATGGGCGTGGTGGCGATCGTCGAACGTTGAACGCCACGGTAGTGCCGGCCGCTGGCCGGCAACGTTGGAATTGAAAACGCCGCCCGATGGGCGGCGTTTTTGTTATCCCGGTGGGCTCACACGCCAACCAAGGTTGGCGACTACCGAAGCGGGTCACGGCATCCGCGGGTTGCCAAACGCGTCGCGCTCTTCATTGGCGTCGTACACCGGCGGCAGCGGTGCAATCGACTGCTCCTCGACGGTCGCATGCAGCGGCGGGTCAACCACCGCTGCCGGTGCACGCACCAGCGCCACGCTGTCTTCGCCTCGCTGCAGGCGCAGCGCGTTGGCCAGGCACTGCGCGGCCAGCACGTGTTCGCCACGTTGCGCGAAGGCTTCGCCCAGCGCTTCCCATGCAGGGGCACCGGCACCCGCGGCGATGGCTTCATGCAGGAACGCATCGGCCGCGTCCCACTGCTGCTGCGCCAGCGCGATGCGGCCCTGGGCCAGGCGCAGGGCCGCCGAGTCGTCATGCACGTTGCGCCAGCGCTGCAGGTTGGCCTGGCGCGTGGCCAGACGTTCGGCCGGCAGACGGCCATACACGGCCACCAGTTCGTCATCCCAGCGGTGGTCCAGCGCCTGCTCAAGCGCCAGCAGTGCCGGTTCGTCCCAGTCCAGTGCAACTGCACGGGTGGCGTAGGCGGCAACTACGTCCGGGGTCGGTCGCAGCGCCTTCGGCGTGGCTTCCCACTGCGCAGCCAGGGCGTTGACGTCGCCCGCTTCCAGCAGTGCCTGCGCGGCCAGGCGTGCTTCCAGCTCGCTGCTGGCCTCGGCCGGAAGCACCTTGGTCTGGCGCAGCGCGCCCAGCTGGCCGTAAGCCTCGTGCGCGCGGCCAGCACGTGCCAGCGCTTCGGTACGCAGCCACAGACCACGCGGCGGCAGCGGCTGGATCGCCGCCACATCCAATGCGTTGATCGCATCCACCGGCAGATCGTTGGCCAACAGCTGCTCGGCACGCAGCAGTGCCTGCAAGGTCGCATCGCTTTCGCCCAGGCGCTGCAGCAGCGCCTCTGCAGCGGGTGCATCGGCCCGCACCTGCGCGCTGCGCACGGCATTGGCCAGGGCAACCCCGCTCACTTCCGGATCCTTGGCGGCGCCATCCAGCAGCTTCTCGGCGCGCTGCCACTGGCCATGCTCATAGGCCAGCAGACCATCGATCAGGCGCACCCGGCCCTGCTTGCGGCGGTAGCGGCCCCAGGCACGGAACGGTGCGGCGATCAGGCTCCACAGCAGCCACAGCACCAGCACGCCGATCACCGACAGCAGCGCTACCTTCGGCAGGTTGCTGTGGTAGTCGTAGCCGCCATAGCGCAGGGTCACTTCGCCGTAGCGGTTCAGGTCATCGGTGCCGAGCCATTGCGCGGCAACTACGCCAATGGCCACGGCCAGCAACAGCACGACCAGTGATTGCAGGGGTTTCATACGGGCTTACCTCCGGTCGGTCTGGGTACGCAGTTGTTGCAGGGTGCTGCCAAGCACGGTGTCATCGGCCTGCAATGGCAGCGAGCGCAGGGCATGGAGTTCAGCACGTTGCGCGCGCAGGTCCGGTGAATCCGGCCAGCGCCGCTGCGCCCAGAGATCGATTCTGTTCAGCGCGGCATCGCGGCCTTTGCCGTCGCCGCGCTCGATCGCTGCGCGGGCCAGGGTCAGTTCCAGCTGCAGCGCCGTATCTATGGTGGCGCGCTCGGCCGACGTCAGCGGGCCGTTCAGGCGGCTCGGGGTGATATCCACGAAGGGCGCCAGCGCGGCCTGCCACCACGGTTTTGCGGTGTTGTTGGCCGGCGTCTGCGCGATCTGCGAAGGCAGGCCCTGCAGGGCCTTGCCCAGCGCGTCCAGGCGTTGCAGTGACAGCACGCGCGGGCCAGCGCCCAACGCATCCAGCGCGTTGCGTTCCTGCACCAGTGCCTGGCGCAGGTTCAGGCCGTCGCTGTCGGGCAGATCGGCCAATGCAGTGGCGGCCAGCGCATACAGCCGGCGTGAGCCTTCCACGTCATCGGCGAAGGCCAGCCGCTGTGCGGCCTGGGTCAGCAGCAGTTCGGCCTCATCGCGCTGCACGGCCTGACGGCCCTGGTTGGCGCTGTCGGCCAGCTTGGCCAGGTTTTCTTCCAGCAGGGCACTGCGTTGCGACAGGCCCAGCACTTCGTCGCGCAGCACCCGGTTGGTGGTGGCTGCATCCTGCAAGCGCTGGCTGGCAGCACGCTGGTCGCGGCGCAGGGCCTCGACCGTAGCCTCCAGCCCCTTCAGCTGCACGGCGGTGGTCTGCGCCTGCGCCAGCTGGTCGCTCTGCTGCTTCTGCCAATAGTGGTAGCCGGCATAGCCGCCCGCGCCCAGCACCGCCAGCACGGCAAGCGGCAGCAGCCAGCGCATGGGGCGATGGGGCGATGGAGCGGGCGGCAGAGTGTCGTTCATCGGGCTTCCTTGTCGGCGGCAATGCCGGAACAGATCCGGCAGGCAGCGTTGTGCACAGCATCACTGTTGCCGACGACACCGGCAAGCCGCTGCCGGGTGCCTGTTCAGGTCGCTGCCGGGCCGGTGAGCGCAGTGTGTGCGGCGGCCATCAACTGAACGCTGGTAGGGCCCTCGCTGCGCACCACCCGGGTCAGCCCCAGGGCCTGCGCCTGCGCGCCCAGCCGGTCGCTGGCCACAAGCGCGATCGCGTTTGCCCGCAGCCGCTGCTGCCAGTGCGCAGGCAGCTGCTGCCAGAAACGCTGCAATGCCTCGCCACTGCTGATGGCCAGCAGCCAAGGCGTTGGAGAACGGGCCAAACGCGCCAGAATGCGCCGCGACAAGCGCAGCGGCAGCCGTCGGTAGACATCAGCGCGGGTGATCTGCGCGCCCGCGGCCTGCAACTCAGCGGCAATCAGGCCCCGGCCTCCCGGTGCGGTCACCAGCCCGATCTGCATGCCCCGCACATCGCCCAGCACCGGCATCGCCAGCAGGCCCTCGCTGTCCATCCGCTGGGGCGCATGGACGTCAGCGACGCCATGGGCCAGCAGGGCACGCGCGGTGCCTTCGCCCACCGTCAGCCACGGGCTGCGCTGCGCCGCCGCCAGCGGTAGCAGGCTGGCCGCTGCGGCCACGGCCGCCGGGCTGGTGAACACCACCCGATCGCTGGTCAGCGCCCGTTGCAGTTGCTGGCGCACGGCGCTGCCCTGCAGCCGCTGCAGCCGCCAGGGCGAAAGCGCGACGGTACGGCCTCCCAGCCCTGCTGCGGCATGGCGCAGCGCCGCCTGCTGGCCCTGCGGGCGCAGCGAGATCAGGGTCCAGCCAGTGGGTATCGTATGGTTGGCCATTACCGTCATTATGCGGGCCCTTCGTTGTCGTGGTTGCTGCTGATGGCTGTTGATGCCCTGACCTCTTCGCTGGCTGCCCTGCAGGACGTGCTGGACTGCATGCCGGCGGTCCGCGCGATGCAGATCCGCCTGGATGGCTATGCCGACGGCGTGCTGCGTATCACCGCGCCGCTGGTGGCCAACGTCAATGACAAGGGCAATGCGTTCGGCGGCAGCCTGGCCTCGGTGCTGACCCTGTCCGGCTGGGCGCTGGTCAGCCTGCGCCTGCGCCTGGCCGGCCACGACGCCGAGGTCTACGTGGCCGACAGCAACCTGCGCTACCTGGCACCGGTCTATGAAGACCTGCATGCCCATGCCGAAGCGGCCGGAAGCGGCGCCTGGGAGACCTTCCTGGCCACCTTCCGCCAGCGCGGCAAGGCCCGCATCAGCATTGTCGCCACCCAGCCCGGTGCCGACGGCAAGGCCGCGGCCGAATTCAGCGGTCGCTTCGTTGCCTTCGCCAAAGGGTAGGATGGCAGGCTGACGCCCTGCGGAACCCACCGATGCGCCGCCTCATCCAGATCCTCCTGTGTTCCCTGCTGCTGCTCAGCGCCGCCGCTGGCGCTGCCGCCGACGACCTCAGCCGCAAGCAGCGCAAGCTGCTGGAAGAGACCCAGATCGCCTACGGTGCCACCATCCGCTGGGGCAGCATGGACGACGCCATCGCCTATCTGGACCCGCAGCTGCGCAAGACCAAGCCGCCGACCGAGTTCGAGCTCAACCGCTATGCGCAGCTGCGCGTGTCGTCCTACCGCGAGCGCAGCAGCGCATCGCTGGACGGCGGCCAGGTCGAGCGCCGGGTCGAAATCGGGGTGATCAACCAGAACACCCAGGCCGAGCGCACCGTGGTTGTGACCGAGCGCTGGCGCTGGGATCCGGAAGCCAAGCGCTGGTGGCAGAGTGCGGGCCTGCCGGACCTCTGGCAGGGGCAGTGACGGGTCGCGTCCGGCTTGTGCGACAATCGGCGCCCGCTTAATCGACCCGTGACCTGAGTGAATTACGAAGAGTTGCTGGCCTTCGCAGGCCGAAACCCGATGCTGTCCGCGGCCCTGGTCGGCCTGACCGTGGCCCTCATCGTCACCGAAATCCGCCGCCTGTTCCGGGGCTTCAAGGGCATCAAGCCCGCCGAACTGACCCAGCTGATCAACGCGGGCGGCACGGTGGTGGTTGATCTGTCGCCCAGCGCTGATTTCGAAAAGGGCCACATCGCCGGCAGCCGCAGTGCCCAGGCCAGCGCGTTCGGCCCCGAGCACAAGCTGGTGGCCAACGCCAAGCAGGCCCCGGTGGTACTGGTGTGCCGCAGCGGCAACGCGTCCGAGACCGCCGCCAAGGCGCTGAAGAAGGCCGGCTTCGAGAAGGTCTTCGTGCTCGACGGCGGCATCCCCGCGTGGCAGCAGGCAGAACTGCCGCTGGTCAAGGGCCGCAACTGATAGCAGGCGGTGGCGGATGTGGCCTTGTTTGCGCCCTCCGCCGCCCCCATCGCAGTAATTCGACCATCGTTTTCATTGCATTCACTGGAGTTACTGGAAATGTCCGAAGAGACCACCAACGGCGCTGTCGCGCCGGTCGATGCCGCCACCGGCCCCGCGTTCACCGTCGAGAAGATCTACGTCAAGGACGTTTCCTTCGAGTCGCCGAATGCCCCGTCGATCTTCAACGACCAGGTGCAGCCGGAACTGCAGCTCAACCTGAACCAGCAGGTCCAGCGTCTGGGCGAGAATGCCTTTGAAGTCGTGCTGGCCGTGACCCTGACCTGCCAGGCCGGCGAGCGCACCGCGTACGTGGCCGAAGTGAAGCAGGCTGGCGTGTTCGGCCTGGTCGGCCTGGACCCGCAGTCGATCGACGTGCTGCTCGGCACCCAGTGCCCGAACATCCTGTTCCCGTACGTGCGCCAGCTGGTCAGCGACCTGATCCAGGCCGGCGGCTTCCCGCCGTTCTTCCTGCAGCCGATCAACTTCGAAGGCCTGTACGCAGAAACCCTGCGCCAGCGCCAGGAGCAGGGCGACGCACCGTCGCTGGCTGACTCCGAGCCGGCCGGCAACGCCTGATCCCGGCCGCGACGTCACGGATGAGCACTACCGCTGACAAGATTGCCGTACTCGGCGCCGGTTCCTGGGGAACCGCGCTGGCGACGCTGCTCGCCCGCCACGGTCGCCAGACCGTGCTGTGGGGGCGCGATGCCGCCGTGGTTGAGGCCATCGACCAGCGCCACGAGAATCCGCGTTACCTGCCGGGCATTCCGTTGCCGGAATCGCTGCGCGCCACCACCGACCTCGCGTCGGCGGTGGAAGGTGCCGCCTGGATCCTGGTGGTGACCCCGTCGCATGCATTCGGTGAAACCGTGCGCGCGCTGGCACCGCTGCGTCCGGCCGGTGCCGGTGTGGCCTGGGCCACCAAGGGCTTCGAGCCCGGCTCTGGCCGCTTCCTGCATGAAGTAGCGCGCGAAGTGCTGGGCGAGGACGTGCCGCTGGCCGTTGTCACCGGGCCGTCGTTCGCCAAGGAAGTCACCCTGGGCCTGCCGACCGCGATCACCGTGCACGGCGACGTGCCCGAGTTCGCGCAGACGGTGGCCGAGGCGATGCACGGTCCGGCGTTCCGCGCCTACACCGGCGACGACATGGTCGGTGCCGAGCTGGGCGGTGCGATGAAGAACGTGCTGGCCGTGGCCACCGGCGTCGCCGATGGCATGCAGCTGGGCCTGAACGCCCGTGCCGGCCTGATCACCCGTGGCCTCAACGAGATGCTGCGCCTGGCGGCAGCGATCGGCGCCAAGCCGGAAACGCTGATGGGCCTGGCGGGGCTGGGCGACCTGGTGCTGACCTGCACCGGCGACCTGTCGCGCAACCGCCGCCTGGGCCTGGCCTTGGGCCGCGGGCAGACGCTGCAGGACGCCATCCGCGAAATCGGTCAGGTGGTCGAGTCGGTGCAGACCGCCGACGAAGTGATGCGACAGGCGCGCCGTCATGGTATCGACCTGCCCATCTCCGACCGCGTGCGCGCCGTGCTGCATGGCGAGCAGACCCCGGAAGAAGGATTGCGTGCGCTGTTGGCACGCGAACAGAAGCCGGAGTATCCGGATACGCTGTTCAAGTGAATCGAAAACCCCGGCCCAGTGCCGGGGTTTTTTTTTGTGCGTGCGCGAAACCCATCCACGCATGGCGTGGATCTACTGCGGAACCCGCAGCGCCCATCACCGCGACCGCGGCGGCGTGTTGGTGTTGTCCATGTCCGAAAAAATCATCCACGGCCCACCCGCCACGCGCTTCAACGTCAGCGTGAACTTTCCGGTATCACCCACGTTGCTGCCGTAGGTGTAGGCACCAATGATGTAACCGGTGGATTCCTCTGCGGCATAGGCCAGCGCACGCAGCCGCAACGGGCTGCTTCCCTGGCCGGCATACGCCGCCTCGATCGCCGCGCGCCCGCGCACGGGCGGCTGGTTGCTCTGCAGGATGAAACCATCCTCGGCGAACAATCCCGCCAACGCCTTCGCATCACCGGTGCGCCACGCCTGTTCGTAATCGCGCAGCACGCGATCCAGCGCAGTGGGTAGGGCCACATCGGCAAGGCGTGCGGCGGGCGAGGATGCGGTGGGCTCCTGCGCAACAACAGGCACGGCCAGCAACAGGCCACTGAGAAGCATCGAGGCGAGTAGTGAACGGCGCATGTGTCTGCATCCTGGCAGTGATGGAAGGCGTGATTGCCAGAGTATCCACCTTGGCTGGCGGGTAGAATCACGTGGTCGCCGGCTGGGCGAATGGACACAGGACAGGGAATGACGTCTCGAATGATGGGAATGGCAGGGCTGGTCGCGTTGCTGGCTGCGTGCACGCAGGCACCGGCACCGGAAGCAGGCACCGCAGCTGCACCTGCCGCTACTGCTGCGCCGACGGAAGCCCCAGCCGCCACGGCCACGGTGGTCGAGAACGCGCCTTCCGTCGAAGACGGCGTGGACCCGTCGGTGTGGGACAACGAAGGCGAGCCGGAAGGTGAGACCCCCGGCGCCGAACTCACCTGCGCGGACAATCCGCTGGCGACTTATTTCTTCACCCTGGTCGGCGGCAACACCGTGGACGACTGCGGCCGCAAGGACCCGAAGGTGCTGGCCGCGTTCGACGCCCTGATGAAGAACACTGCGGCGGTCGAATTGCCCGACAAGAACGTCCCTTCGCTGCGCGAACGCCTGCTGAGCGGTCCCAGCGGTCCTGGCGAACTGATGGTGCTGCAGGGCGAGCCGTGGTGGCTCTACACCGCCTGCCAGGCGCACCAGTGCTCGACCACCGCGCTGGCGATGCTGTATTCGCCGACGCACTCGAAGATGGTCGGCCGCCTTATCACCCGCTGCAACGTGTGGTGGCTGGGTGAGCCGAACGCAGAGCAGCGTGCGCTGATCGAGCGCGAGCGGCCGGTGGACGAGGCGATGTTGAAGGAAGAAGGCGATTCCTGCGAATGATGAGCGGTAACGCCGGAAGATTCTCCGGCGTTACGCCTCAGGCCGCATCCGCGCGCTGACCTGCGCGGTCAGCGCCAGGCACGCCATCATCAAACCCTCCATCACCCGATCGCCCACGTATTCGTCGTCCGGGCCGTTCTGGCGGACGCGCTCGGCCGCCAGCAGCATTTCCAGCGCGATGCGCAGGCCCGCCAGTGCGCAGTCCGCATCGGCCAGCGCCATGCGGCGGCCGGGCATCTGATGACGCTCCGGCCACGGCTGGCCGTCGGCGGCTGCGCCTTTTCCAATCCGCGTCAGCGTGGCGATGAAAGCTCTGGGATCGATCGCAGATGCTTGTTCTGATGACGCATCGCCAGCTGCGCGATAGGGATGAGGGCGAGGAAATTCCGGTGCAGTCATGGCTGGGCTCCGTGCAGGACAGACGATAGCCGCCACACAAAGGTGGCGGGCGGAGACGTGGCTCGAAAACCGGGCGCTTGTTGAAGCCGGCAGGCACAGGGCCTCCACGCTCCGCCCGCCATAGCCGGCAGACGGATTGCCAGCCGGCGTCACGCGGGGTGACGCCGGCTGGCAAGCGTAATCAAACAAGCGCACGGGTCTTCGAGGCCCGGCCATCCTTTTTCGATGGCCCGTCATCTGTACCTCTGTGGCTGCGCAACGCCAATCAGACAAATTGCATTCAACGCTTGATGCAAGACGCTTTCGGCATTCTCCCACGCTGTTAAGCCGCCCCAGACGCCGATGGCGCAAGGGCCCTCAGCGATAGATGAATATGCGACATGGGTCGTGATTGCCGGCGTAGTTGGCTGAGACGTCAGCGAGGCAATAACGACAGAACGCTGCGATTGGGCGATACAGCGTGGTGCTAGTCGAGCTCTATGAGAAAGCGCGTGGCCATGGCAGATGGCACCACAGACGCCCCGACCCGCTTCAGTTCAACCAGCCCATAGCCTTCCATCATCCGAAGGGTTCGAGAAAGGCTTGGAACCTTGCGCCCGCAGTGCTCGGACAGTTCGGTGAGCGACCTGGGTTGAAGTTCGCGCAGCAGTCGCAACAGCCGGCGGTTCTCATCGCTCAATACTGCGGCCAGGGAAGACAGGGTGGAGAAGGCTATCGCCCCCTCCGTAACCTGCGGTGGTGCCGATCTGTCCTTTCGTTCTCCGCCGATGACACAACGTCGGAAGGTACTTTGGACTGGCGAACGGCACGTATCGGAATCTGTCATCGGTGCGAGATTGCATTGGGACCGATAGATCATGTCTGGCCGAGCACGCGCTGGATTGAACAAACGGCGCATGGATGGCGCAACCGAAGTCTGTGTCAGCTTCCGGCCAGCCGCAGAAGCACGAGGCTCACGATCACGCTTGCCTCACCCGTTCGGGGCAGGCGGGGACCCGAGCCTGCCGGCAGACTGGCGACCTTATCCTTGGAAGGACAACGCAATGAGTACCTCCAACCGCAAGACGGCCAGCTTCGGCGTGCCGTGGGAATCGGCCTATGGGTATGTACAGGCCGTGCGCGTGAACAATTCGATCTTCGTGTCGGGCCAGCTCTCGCACACGCCGGAGGGACAGCTGGTGGCGCCGGCCGCTCTGGGCGCTGATGGAAAGCCTGCCAACTTCGACACCATGGAAGCGCAGATGAAGCGCACCTACGAGAACGCGCAGGTGTTGTTGGCCGAGCTGGGTGGATCGTTGGCGGATGTGGTTGAGGAAACCCTGTTTGTCATTGATGTGCCTGCGGCGTTCGCCGCCAGCAGCAAGGTCAGGCCTGCCGTCTATGGCCAGCCTGTTCCCCAGGTGGCCAGCAACCTCATCGGGGTTTCCGCGCTCGCTTTCCCCGAACAGTTGATCGAGATCGCGTTCCGCGCTGAAGTGCAGCCGTAACCGTACCCTGAAGCGAAGGAGCACCCCGCGCTGACATGGAAAGCCCGCGGGCGCATTCACGCCCGCAGGCCTTCCTCACGTTGGCTCCGCAACTTACATGCCCAGGTCGGACAGCCCCGGGTGATCATCCGGGCGGCGCCCCAGTGGCCAGTGGAACTTGCGTTCGCTGTCCTTGATGGGCATGTCGTTGATGCACGAGAAGCGGTGCTCCATCAGACCATCCGCGCCGAATTCCCAGTTCTCGTTTCCATAGGAGCGGAACCAGTTTCCAGAGTCGTCGCGCCATTCATAGGCGTAGCGCACGGCGATGCGGTTGCCGGTGAATGCCCACAATTCCTTGATCAGGCGGTACTCAAGCTCCTTCTTCCACTTTCGGGCAAGGAACTGCCGGGCTTCCTCGCGGCCGTTGGTGAACTCGGCGCGGTTTCGCCACTGGGTGTCGAGCGAATAGGCAAGCGCCACTTTGTCGGCATCGCGGGAATTCCAGCCATCTTCTGCCAAGCGAACCTTCTGGATCGCCGATTCGTGAGTGAACGGGGGAAGGGGGGGACGGGGTGCTTCTGCGGACACGGTGGGGCCTCCAGTGGAAATGGATGAACGGGGTACTGCGGCGGGATTTCGGTTACTGCGTCGTTAGCGCGTGGCTTGCTTCAACAACAACTGCGCAACGTCCCTTGCGGTGTCTGCGGCGTCGTAGTCACCCATCACGCGCGATACGGTGATGGCGCCTTCCATCAGAAGCAGCAGCTGCTGCGCCAGAACGGCCGGCTGCGCGATGTTCAGTTGCCCGGTGAGCTCCAGCGTGTAATCGAGCAGTTTCTGCTTGTGGTGCTTGGCGATCCTGCGGATCGGGTCGTGCGAATCGCCGACCTCGCCTGCCGTGTTGATGAAGGCACAGCCGCGATAGCCCTCGGACTTGAACCAACCTTTGAGCACCGTGAACATGCCCAGGATGCGCGCTTCCGGGCTGCCGGCCTTGTCGCATTCCTGCCTGAACCAGTTGAGCCAGCGCACGTCCCGCGCGTTCAATGCGGCTGCGGCAACCTGGTCCTTGTTTTCAAAGTGTCGGTAAATGCTCTTGCGCGCAACGCCAGAGGTCTTCACCAGAAGATCCATGCCGGTCGCATGTATCCCGTTCTGGTAAATCAGCGCCTCCGCCGTGTCCAGGATCTTCAGTCGGGTGTCGGTCGTTGTCTTATCCATGGCGACAAGGTAGAACGATCGTTCTACCTTGTCAACCAGCGATTACACATCAGCTCTGCGGCACAGTTGCCGAAGGCGACCTGCCAGGTAATCCGGACATTTCCACAACCTGTAGCGCCCGGCCGGGTTGACGAATATCTGCTCGGATTGCATGCACACGCCAGCTTCCGCTTTCGGCCAGAAGCTGACATCGCCAGGCCCTTTCGTGGCTTACAGGAGCATTCCTCCTGAGGCCTCAATGCGCTGACCGGTAATCCAATGACTGCCTCCCGCCAGCAGGTTTGCCACGGCCATGCCGATGTCGTCGGGGCGACCCGTACGTCCCATCGCCGTGTGCTGTGCCACGTAGTGGTTCACGGCGGCATCGTCGCGCACTGCACCGCCGAAGAAGTCGGTCTCGGTGGCGCCAGGGGCTACGGCGTTGACCGCGATGCCCCTCGGTCCCAGCTCGAGCGCGAGATAGTGGGTGGCGGTTTCCAGTGCGCTCTTCATTGCTGCGTACACCAGGCTGCCCGCAGCCACGTGGCGGGTCAGGCTGGTGGAGATGTTGATGATGGCGCCGCCATCGGCCAGCTGCGGCGCCAGCAACTGGGTCAGCAGCAGTGGCGCTTTGAAATGCACGCGGTACAGCAGGTCGATGTCATCGCCGCGGATCTCACCGAACGCCGATGGTGCGTGCAGCCCTGCATTGTTCACCAGCTGTTGGAAGTGCGATGCACCCCAGCGCTGCAATTGTGCCCGCACAGCCGATGCGAAGGTCTCCAGTGATCCAACCGCATCCAGATCCAGCGGCAGCATCGCGGCGCGTACGCCATAGGCTTCGATCTGGCGCAGGGTTTCGGCGGCCTGAACCTGCTGATGCTGGTAGGTAATCATCACGTCGCTACCCTGCCTGGCCAAGTGGAGGGCAATGCTGCGGCCAATGCCGCGGCTGCCGCCGGTAACCAGGGCGATGGTGCGCGGGGTATGTACGCTGTTCATGGCGGCTTTGTCTCGTGAAACGGAGCGTGACATGCTGCGCCCACGGTGCCGTCCGCACTTGCCCAATTGCACACGATCCTTGCCCGATTCCCCTGCTACCTGTGATCGCCAAGCCCCGCTGCGTGCATTAGCGCTGCAGGCGCAGGCGGTGCTGCGCGCACGCAGCCTGGAAGCGGAGCCGCTGCTGGAACTTCTGCCCGGCGCTTGGCTGGCGCGTACAGGATCAACGCGCGCTCCGGCCCCGGCTCTGTACCGTCCCGCGGTGGCGGCGGTGCTACAGGGGGCCAAACAGGTATGGGTGGGCGATGCGGTGCTGGAATATCGCGCCGGCGATGCACTACTCACCCGTCAGCCCGTTCCCGCTCGCGGGATGGTGGCCCGGGGCAACCACCAGACGTATTTTCTGGGGCTGGTGGTGGAGTTGGACACCGTCTTGTTGCGACAGTTGCTGAGCCAGTTGGGCAACCCACCTACAGGCCAAGCGCCTCATCCTGCGCCATTCAGTGTGGTAGCGCTGGATTCACCCGTACTGAGCTGTCTGCTGCGTCTGCTGGAGCTGGCCCTCGACACGCCCGACGCCCAGCGGCTGCTGTGGCCTGCCCTGCAGCGTGAGCTGCTGTTTCGTCTGTTGCAGGGTGAAGCAGGGCCAGCACTGCTGGCGATGGCCCAGCCATCTCCCTTGGCACGGCGGATGGCGGGCGCGATTCGCACCCTGCAACGCAGCTTCCGGCAACCGCTTGATGCGGCCGCGCTGGCCAGCCGTGCAGGCATGGGCAGCGCGCTGTTCTATCGGCATTTCCGTGCGGCAACGGGCCTGTCACCGCTGCAGTACCAGAAGCAGCTGCGCCTGATCGAGGCACGTCGCCTGCTGCAGCGGGGCGGCACCAGCATCTCCGCCACCGCGTTCGCCGTGGGCTACGAGAGCCCTTCTCAGTTCAGCCGCGAGTTCAGTCGGCTGTTCGGCCACGCACCGCGCGAGGCTCTCCCGCCGATCGCTCGATGAGTATCAGCCTTGCTCGGCCACTTGGCGCTGCAGCATCGCGATTCCGGCTTCCAGCGTAACCGCCGGACGATAGCGAAGCTCGCTGCGTGCACGGCTGTCATCCAGCGTGACCTCCACCGCTGAAGATGCGAACTCCTGGCGGGTCATTGGCGCACGCAGAGGCAGCCGCAGTCTGCGGAACAGGTCATCCAGTCCGATGAAAACACGCAGCAGCGCACGCGGCACCTGTTTTTCAGGCGGTTTTACGCCATAAGCCAGCAACTGAGCGCCAATCAGACGGCGGAACGGCACGGGCGCACCATCGCAGATGTGGTAGACACGGCCGCCCGCACCACGCGTCAAGGCGCAGCAGACCGCTTCAGCCAGGTTGTCCACGTGGGTGGACGAGGTGAGGTAGTGCCCGCCGTCGATCCAGGCGAAGCGGCCGCTGCGTACGGCCTGCAGCAAGTAGGGCATAGCGGTCGTGTTGTCGCGGCCCCAGACGAATCTTGGTCGCAGTACCTTCACTGCGAAATGCGGTGTGGACAGCGCGATCGCCACCCGTTCTGCTTCAGCCTTGCTCGCGCCGTAGATGCCTGCTGCGCGCGCCGGATACTGATGGTCCTCGCGCGCCTGTTGCAAAGGCGCACCGGTGGTCAGTGCCGATTCGCTGCTCAGCACGATCGCCACCGACACACCCGCAGTACGGGCGGCCGTCAGCACGTTGCGGGTGCCTTCCACGTTGGTCTGCCACTGGCTGGGTGAAGCATTTCGGTGGTCGGTGTCGGCGGCCGCGTGGATCAGCGCGGCGCAGCCCTCCATCGCCGCAGCGATGCCGGGGTCCAGCAGATCGCCGTGTACCGGCTGGGCGCCCAGCGCCTGTACCACCGCCGCCGCCTGGGGGCTGCGCACCAGCGCACACACGTGGTGACCGTCTGCACACAGGCGGCGAATCAGATTGCGGCCCACGTAGCCGCTTCCTCCGGTCAGGAAGAGGGTGGAAGAACTCATCAGGGTTACCTCGGGGGAGAGAACGGGTTCAGCGCGGCGGCGTCTCGATCAACGCGCCAATGTCCTGCAGCAGCTGCTGCCGCTGCGCGGCCGGCCACTGCACGTAGTCCAGCGACTCCAGCAGCTTCATACCCTCCAGCGCGAGGTATGCCAGCAACGCGCTGCGTGGGTGCGTGGCCTGCTGCTGGATCTCGGCCAGGATCTGCGCCTGGTTGTGCTGGATGGGCGCGCGCAGCTGTGGATCCTGGGCCATGGCCGCGCACAGCGCCAAGGCCACCGGCTGGAATGCCTCGGGAAAGGGCTGGGCCGCTGCGGCAATACGACCGCGCAGCAGCGCATCCTGGTTGAACCCCTTGGCCGCCTCGCGGTTGAAGGCGTTGTCGCGGGCCACCGCACGTTCGACCACGGCCTGGATGAGACCGGCCTTGGACTGGAAGTCGTAGACCACCGAGGCCTTGCTGACCCCGGCTTCGGCGGCCACCGCATCCAACGTCAGGCGCGCCGCCCCCACGTGGGCGACAACGCGCTCGGCAGCATCAAGGAGCTGCTGCGGATCAATACTTTTGCGACGGCCCATCACCGGGTTCCATATTTAACCATCCGGTCGATTATAAATATGGATGCGATGGTGTAAAGCCCTCTGGGCGGCCTACAGCGCGTCGTAGAGTGCGCCAGCGCCTGCTGCATCCACTGCTGGATGTTCGCTTCGCGCTGCCGGTGGCGCGCTCGACCGGCAGCCGTCAGCTTCACCCGCACCTTGCGCCGGTCGTCGGTTTCCTCCTGCTTGTCCACGTAGCCAGCACCTACAAGACCTTTCAGCAGCTGGGTCACGGCCGCAGTGGAAGTTTCGGTGCCCTCTGTCTTCAACCTGACGTGCGATGGAGCATCAGCAGGAAGAGCAAGCTCCGCGTGAGCGTGGGCAACTGCTGCAGCAGGCGATCATTTCGGGGAACGCCTACTTCGACGAGAGCGGCTCGACGGATATCGAGCGGCGCCGCAAGACGGCGCTGTTGTATCGGGCAACGCTGGAAATCAAGCTCTGAACGGTCATCGACGATCGGCGCGACCACGAGACTAAGGAGATGGCCTGACCTGCGCAATGTCTGCATTCGGACAGATCGGTCGTTCACCTCCCGCAGGGGGCCCGGGTGTCCGCCACGACCAAGCCTGAAAAGGCCGCAATCACCCTCGCATCAACCTACACAACGGTTCCATGGGATGATGCGGTGCCCACCGGACGAGCGACCATGCAGAAGCTGACGGACCCCAATCTGCTGGACGACATCGCCGAGATTGGTCGAATCCAGGCCGTGCCGCGAATCCTGGAGACCGTCGCCCACATCACGGGCTCACGATTCACGGCTATTGCCCGCGTGACCCAGACAACCTGGACCGCGTGCGCCACCTTCGACACCCTGGGGTTCGGGCTGGTTCCTGGCGGCCAACTGGTGCTTGAGACCACCATCTGTGACGAGATCAGGCAGTCGGCGACGTCAGTTGTATTTGCGCATGCAAGCGTGCACCCGATTTACTCCCAGCATCACACGCCACGGATCTACGGGCTTGAGAGCTATGCGTCCGTTCCCATCCATCGGCCAGACGGCAGCTTCTTCGGCACGCTCTGCGCGATTGATTCGGCACCGGCCAACTTCGACGTAGCCCACGTCCAACGCTCCATGGAGCTGCTGGCCGACCTGGTAGGAAGCTACCTCGACAAGGAAGATCGCCTTGTGCGAGCGGAATCTGCGCTCTCCGACGCGCATCGTGTCGCCGACCTGCGCGACCAGTTCATTGCCGTGCTGGGTCATGACCTGCGCAGTCCGCTGCAGGCCATCAGCATCGCCGCAGATTCGCTGGCATGTGAGGCGGGCACTGAGCGCCAGCAACGGATGCTCGCGCACATCACCTCCGGCGTTGCCAGAATGGACGGACTGATCAACGACGTGCTTGATTTCGCCAGGGGACGTCTGGGCGGCGGCATTCCCATCGCGCTGCAGCTGACAAGCACGCTGGAAGAAGACCTGAAACGGGTTGTGGAAGAGGTGGCAATCGCCACCGGCCGCCAGGACATCAAGGTCCACATAAAGATAGACGACGACGTGGTCTGCGACCCGAGCAGATTGGCACAGCTCCTGGCCAACCTGCTCACCAATGCAGCGGTACACGGAGAGCGCTCGTCCCCGATTACGCTGACCGTCCACTCCGAGCCGGAAATGCTCACGCTCGACGTACACAACGATGGACACATTCCATCAGCGAGGTTGGACGCGATTTTCAGCCCATTCTCACGTGAAAAGAGTGAGCGTCCGCGGCCGGGTCTCGGCCTCGGCATCTACATTGCGTCGGAGATCGCGCGGTCCCATGGCGGCACGTTGGAGGTGGAGTCCAGTGCGGCCGCCGGCACCTTGTTCACGTTCAAGATGCCCAGGCTGGAGCTTCCGTAGCGGTCTGCCGCGACCACGTCCGCAGCCTTCAACCGGGTTTCATTTGCGGGCGTGTCGCGCGTCTTTTTCATCCACGTCCTTCGCAGCCGCGCGACTCTGCGCGAACTCCGGGAACGTTTCTTCGATCGAGTCCTTGTCCGGCAGCACGTAGAACACGCCGCCTTTCTCGAACGTGGGATGCACGATCTGCTCGTAGAACCCGGGCGAGACATTGATGCAGCCGTGGGTGACACGGTTGTCGTCCGGCGTGGCCGATGCCAGTCGTTCGCTGCGCTTCTCTTTCGGGGTGCCCGGGGGAAGCGGGTGCATTGAAACGGCGGAATCGTAGTCCACCCACAGAACGCGTCCGGCGTCCTCGGACGGGCCATAGGCGCCAATGAAACGACCAGCCGGGGTGGTGCGGTCGTGGCCGGGAATCGCGCTCAGTGCGAGCTTGGCGACGCCGGGTGCCGAGTGATCGCCGATGGCCGAACCAAACAGCGCTGGCGCTGCGCCGCGCAGCTTGCCGTCACCGCCGAAGACCAGGACCTGCGCAGCCGCCTTGTCCATGATCGCGAACGGATAGCCCTGGTTGTCCTTGCTGGCCACGACCCAGCCGGCCAGTTCAATCACCGTATCGGACACCTCCTGGCCCTGCGGAAGTTCATCGGCGGCGGTCGCCGTTTCCGTGGGTGCGTCCTTGGCTTCCTTGGCGTTCCTGGCGCTGGCTGCGCCGGTTCCTGCCAGTGCCAGCGCGATGGCCAGCGTGGCCGATACGGCCCGGTGTGCAGGGAGTGAGTACGTACGAATGGGACGGCTCCTTCGGATGACGACCGAGAGGCTGAAAGACACCAGTGGCCGGTGAAGGCCACTGGTGTCTGGTTCAAGCGTTCATCAAAGTGGGTGGGAGAGCGGTTACCCGCGCGGCTTGCGGCCGGGGACCCTTTCGAGCTGCTGCACGCGGCCTTCGATCTGATCCAGACGCTGGTTGGCCTGCTGTGCAGACTGGTTGGCCGATTCGGCGCTCTGCGCCGCGCCCTGCACCTTCACGTCGAGCTGGTCGAGACGCGAGTTGATCGTTGCAAATTCGTCTTTGTAGGTGGCGCAAGCACCGAGGCTTACGGTAGCAACGATGGCTACGGTGACGGCACGTGCCGCGTTGATTTGCTGCTTGGTCAGGAACATTCCACTCCCTCCTTCGTCTGGGGAGTCTGGAATATAGCGGCGTTTGTTCCCGCCGCTGCGAAGTGCTTTCAGCTGCAGTTGGAAGACGTGGATGGCCTGTGAAGGTCGCGCAATCAGCAATCCTTAACAAGCGGGAACAAGCGAGCTCTGCTGCATCGGTTGATGCCCTTGTGCCACTTCAATCTCTCCAATTCATCAGCCTGAAGCCGACTCATGTTGTTCCTCTCAATGGGCGCAGATGAGCGTGGCGCACAACATCGACGCGCGCACCGCGGTTTCGTGCGTGCAGGCCTCATAGCGATCAGCTGCACGAAGCGATCAGGCACCCCGGACTGCATTTCGTGGGCTACTGCATGGTCTTGTAGATCCTCACGCGGGGAACCACGGTCAAGCGGTGCCGCAAGCTGGCAGATAACGCGATTCCAACTCAAAGGGTATAGGTCATCGATTCCAGCATCAGGCGCATTCCTGCCTCAGCCGCTTCGCGATTGGCCTCGACCGTAGTAGTAGACGCATAGCAGGACCAACCGCGACCACAGCCCCGGATGGCCACCAGTTGCACCCGTTCGCGTTTCGGATGACCTGCGGGGAAACGGTCGTCCTGGAACCGGGTCGAATATGCCTGGATGGAAGGAGAAAGCTCGAATGCTGAATACGTGGGAGTCTCCAAGGGCGCCACGTCCTGCTGCGCTCCATATTTCGCAGATGCCCACTCCGACAACGTGACCGCCTGATCGACGAAGGCAACGTCCACCCTGAGTTCAAGCTCGATCTGCCCAGGCCGCTTCAAGTCGGCTTCGACATGCAAGTAGCGGTTGTCCGTCTCTTCGTCGAATCCGGCCCATGCCACAGACCAGTTTCCAGGCAGCTCCAGCCTCAGCCCATCGACCGTGTATCTCTTGGGCGAAGCAACATCGGCACGAGGCGCGGGCTGCGGCGCGGGCGTGCGGCTGCAGGCCACGGCAGCCGTTGGCAGGATCAGCGCGATGGCAAGCAGTAGGTGGTTCAAAGGACGCTTCATATGAGCTCTTGGGTGGCGTGCGCGCAGCACGAATCAGTCCGCGAACGTGGCGGTTTCCAAGATCTTTCGAATGCCCGCTTCCGCGGCGTTGCGATTTGCCTCCAACGTCCAAGTGGAGGCGTAGCAGTTCCACTCCACGCCGCACCGCTTGACGGCCAACACGTGCAGGCTTCGGGCATACGGTTGGTCGTCTTCGAAGAGCTTGTGCCGGAACTGCGTTGCATGAGCCTTCACGCCTGGCGCCAGCTGGTAGGCGGAATACTTGGGCGGTCCGTAGTTTTGGCTGTCCCCCACATCCAGTGAGTACAAATGGGCGGCCCAATCCGGCAGCGAGAGGACCTCGCTCGTGTGGATGAGAACGACCCCCACATCGAGGGTCAACACTTCGAAACGGGTCTTGTCGGCTTCGATGAACACCCGTCGATGGTTTTCCCCGTCACTGGGATGGTCTTCTACGACTGTCCAGTTCCCGGGCACCTGCATCTTCAGCCCGTCCTTCGTGTACGTCCTGGGCGAGGCAACGTCTGGTGGCGCAGCTGGCTCGGCGACGAGGCCCTGCGAAGCGGCCACGGCAGGAGCAAGACAGGCGACACAGATGAGGCTTTGGAGCAGGAAAGGTCTCACGCGCATTCCTAGGGCGGATAGTGGCCGCGGATGGTAGAGAGGGCACGAATGAGTCGCCATAGGAAAATTTGTAAATCTGCCTTGGTGCCGCAGCAAACCGAAGATCGGAAAGCAGAAAGGCGACGAGACCTCCCCTTCTGCGCTGACGCAACAATGCGTGTTCGCCCACATGACGTGTCGAGAGTTCCCTGAACAGGAACCTCATTCATGTACCGGTCAGTTCAATATTCAGGGCCGATTTCATCAACAAACGGATAATTCACACCTGTCGAACGCCTCTCCTCCCTCCCCTCCCGAGGGGCGTTCGACGAAACCAAAATAATGAAAGGTGTATCCCGATGATCAAGAATTCGCTGCTTGCCCTGGGTCTGTTGGCCGCGCTGCCGTTCGCCGCATCGGCTGCCGATGGCCTGTCGTACAACTACGTTGAAGGCGGCTACGTGAACACCGATGCCAAGGGCGGCGACGCTGATGGCTGGGGCGTGAAGGGCTCGGTCGCCGTGCATCCGAACTTCCACATCTTCGGTGATTACAGCAAGCAGGAAACCGACACCTTCAAGAACGATGTCGACCAGTGGCGCATCGGTGCCGGCTACAACTACGGCATCGCACCGAACACCGACCTGGTGGCTCGTGTTGCATACCAGAAGTTCGACATGAAGCACGGCCTGGACTTCAACGGCTACTCCACTGAAGTGGGCGTGCGCACCGCGTTCAACCCGTACCTGGAAGGCTATGCGCTGGCCGGTTACGAGGACTACAGCAAGAAGCACGGCATCAACCCGGACGGCGAGTTCTACGGCCGTGTCGGCGCCACCGCCAAGTTCAACCAGAACTGGGGCCTGAGTGGCGAAGTGAAGCTGGCCAAGGCCGGCGACCGCGAGTGGTTCGTGGGCCCGCGCTTCAGCTGGTAACAAACGCCTGTCGTTAGTGCGTGTAACTGGCGTGTGATCTCTCTCCCACACGCCAGCGAAGCCCGGCCTCGTGCCGGGCTTCTCTTTTTCCGGCATCGCTTTGCCACAATGGGGCATGGGCGATCCCTCCACTCCCGCTGGCACCGGCTCGGCCTACCAGGAACACCTGGCGCCTGCGCCGCTGCGTGGCCAGTTCGGCCAGCTCTGGCAGAGCCAGTTGCCTGCTGACGCCAGTGGCAACATCACCGTGCTGCCCGATGGATGCGTGGACATTCTCTGGCGTGATGGTGCGCTGTTCGTGGTGGGACCGGACCGTACCGCCGCACACCCGCAACTGGCCCCCGGGGCACAGGTGCTGGGCGCGCGGTTCCGGCCTGGGCAGGCATCGTCTGCGCTCGGCATCGACTTGTCCGGCATCGTCGGCCAAGCCGTGCCCCTGATCGAATTCAATACCCGCTGGGCGACTCAGGCTGCGGCCTGGATCGGTGACGCCGCGCCCGACCAGCGCCTGCAGCGCCTGGCTGACAGCCTGCAGCGGAACATGCCGGCGGCCGTGCTGGACGAACACACACGCCGCGCGCATGCGCTGTTCGCGCACGCTGCCAGAGGCGATGCCAGCATCGACGCACTCGCCGCACAACTGGCCATGAGCCCGCGCACCCTGCGTCGCTTCAGCCAGACACAGTTCGGTTACGGGGCAAAGTCGCTGGAGCGGATCCTGCGTCTGCAGCGGTTCCTGCGCTGCAGCCAGACCCAACCCGCGCACAGTCTGGCGATGCTGGCTGTGGAGGCGGGCTATGCCGACCAGGCCCACCTCAGCCGCGACGCCCGCGAGCTTGCCGGCCTGACGGCAAGCGCGCTGCGCCAGCAGTGGGGACGTTGATGGCCGTTTCGTTCAAGACCCGGGCCCGACCCTGACCGATGCTGGGCGCTCCAACCACGGAGCCGCACCATGAGCCACGCAGACACCACCGCTGCCGAACGCCGCATCGACAACATCGAATTCAACGTCGCCGACATCGCCCGCAGCAAGCAGTTCTATGGGCAGGTCTTCGGCTGGTCCTTCACCGACTACGGCCCGGCCTATACCGAGTTCGATGACGGCCGCCTCAAAGGTGGATTTGTCGCCGACGAGGCAGTGACGCCCTCAGGCGGCGCGCTGGTCATCGTGTACTGCGTGGACCTTGCCGACGCGCAGCAGCGCATCCTCGCAGCGGGCGGCGAGATCGTGCAGGCCGTGTTTGCCTTTCCCGGCGGCCGTCGCTTCCATTTCCGCGATCTGGACGGCTACGTGCTGGCGGTGTGGAGCGACGCCAGCTGATCCGTCTGCCTCTACAATCCGCCAATGGAAACGCACATCGATGCCTATGTGAGGCAGGCCGACGGCAACTGCATCAAGGTGATGCTGTTCAATGGCCGCTCGCGGGCCTCGCTGCAGACGCTGGGATTCACCGCTGGCGAAGAAGACACCCTCACCCTGCCGGTCCCCGACGATGCAGCCAAGGCCGCCGTCTTCCTCCGCCTGCGTGATCTCGGCGTGGCCTTCTCGGCGGGCAGGGAGTGGTGTCCGGCCGACGTGTTCGAGCATCTTCGCGATCGTGGTGCCCTGGAGGGACCCTACCTGCGGGTTGCGTGGCGCACGCCGCAGCAGTTCACCGTGACCACGGTGTAGCCACAGCATGGATGTGATCGAGATCGCTGGAGCGAATCTGCTGCGCGATGCTGCGGACGGCTGGCAGCTGCAGGCGTCGGTGGTCTCGCAGGACCGCATGCGGCTGGCCTGCATCCTTCGTGTCGGGCAGCGCTTTCGTGTCGAGCGGTTCCTGCGCGGACACATGCGGCCGCAGTGGCACGGAGAGTGGTGGTTACAGCAGCCGCAGCACTCGATCACCGACAGCGGGCTGCAGGCCCATGTGCTTGCCGATGAGTGGCTGGCGGCGGCCGGCTGACCACCGCGAACTGAGAACCGCTCCGTCGCCGGCAAGGTCGTTCCGCTATGATCGCCCGCACATTGCCGCAGGCGATGTGCCCGCCTCAAGCCAGCAGGAACCATCGTGAACGCCCAGCCCGCACCCATCACCGCCCTCAACCACACGCTCGACAACGAGCCGCAGCAGATCACCGCGCCGCTGACCCATTCGGCCGCGTTCCTGGTGCTGACGGTGAAGGACGATGCGGCGTCGCTGGCGAAAGTGCGCGAGGTGCTGGCCAGCACCGATGACCTGATCAAGAACACCGCCGTCCGCGAGATCGAGCGCACCTTCACCTGCAACGTGGCCATCGGCCACCGCGTGTGGGCGCCGCTGGTGGGCAGTACGCCGCCGCGCGAGTTGAAGCCGTTCCAGGAAGTGAAGGGTGCGACCCACACGGCAGTCTCCACGCCGGGCGACCTGCTGTACCACATCCGTGCACGCACGATGGATCTGATCGTGGCCTTCGAGCGCAACCTGATGATGGCCTTCGGCGATGCGGTGGACGCGGTGGATGACGTGGCCGGTTTCCGCTACTTCGACGGCCGCGACCTGCTCGATTTCGTCGACGGCACGGCCAACCCCGAAGGCCTGTCACTTCCGGAGGCGACCATCGTCGGCGACGAGGATCCCGACCATGCCGGTGGCAGCTACGTGGTGGTGCAGAAGTACCTGCACAACCTCGATGCCTGGCGTGCGCAGAAGACCGAGGCGCAGGAGGCGATCATCGGACGCACCAAGCACGACAACATCGAGCTGGACGACGCACCGGCCGACGCGCAGAAGTCGCACAAGACGCTGTGCACCATCGAGGATGCCGACGGCGAGCACGAGATCCTGCGCGACAACATGCCCTTCGCCAATCCGGGGCGCGGCGAGTACGGCACCTACTTCATCGGCTACACGCGTCGGCTGTGGGTGATCGAGAAGATGCTGGAGCGGATGTTCATCGGCAATCCGGCGCCGCTGCACGACCGCATTCTCGATTTCTCCACCGCGACCACCGGCGTCACCTTCTTTGCGCCCTCGCGCAAGGTGCTGGCCGACCTGGGCGACTGATCACGCCGGGTGGGGCAGCCAGGTAGATCCACGCCATGCGTGGATGGATCAACCGGTTGCCCGGAACAGCCACGCATGGCGTGGCTCTACTGCGCCGCCATCTGCCTGTCATCTACGGCGCCGACCATGACGCGTTGGGATGGACGTGGAGACGTGGGTGATGGCTTCCGCAGGAAACAAGCGCACCTCGCGCCGTGGCTGGCGCCCGTTGGCATGGTTGCTGGGCCTGTTGGCGCTGGGGAGCGCCAGCGTGTCCGCACAGGACGCGCCTGCGCATTGGATGGCCTATGCCGCCTCCGTCAGCGGCGAGTTGCAGCAGCGTCTGCAGCAGGAGCAGGATCCGCACGCGCAGCGCCTGCTGGCCTGGCTGCAGGAACACCCCGATGCGCCGGCGCCGTTGGTGGTGAGCGTGTGGATCGCCGGCGATGGCGCTATCTCGAAACTGGAATTCGACAGCCTGGGTGATGCACAGGTCGATGCCGATCTGCGTGCGGCGCTGCAGGCCACGCCGTTGCCGGCGGCGCCGCCGAAGGACATGCGCCAGCCACTGCGATTGGGGCTGACCCTTACCCAGTAGATCCACGCCATGCGTGGATGCCGGGCATCGGTAGACGCCAACCTTGGTTGGCGCTCACCTGCCGACCAAGGTCGGCATCTACCAAACGCAGCCACGCATGGCGTGACTCTACTGCGCAGGTACTGCCTGCGGCTCGCGCGCGGCGGCGCGCCACGCCCGCAGCCCGAACAATGCCAGGCCCAGGAAGAACACGTACAACGCAGCAGTCACGTGCAGCGATTTGAACAGATAGGCGCCCACGTAGACCACGTCCACCACGATCCACACCCACCAGCAGGCGGTGTGCCGGCGGGCCTGCCACCATTGCCCGACCAGGCTCAGTGCGGTCAGCATCGCGTCCAGCCACGGCAACGCTGCATCGGTGAAGGTGTGCATGCCGGCGCCAAGCGCCACGCCGCCACACAGGCCGATGGCCAGGTCGCGCAGCAGCTTGCCGCGCGCCAGCGGCACGATGCGGATGCTGCCTTCATCGGCGGCGTGCTGGCGCCAGTTGATCCAGCCGTAGACCAGGAAACCACCAAAGGCGACCTGCAGCAGCGTGTCCGAGTACAGCTTGGCTTCGGCGAACACCGCGCCGTACAGCGCGACCGACAGCAGGCCGACCGGCCACGCGGCCAGCCGTCGCTTTGCCATCAGCCACACCCCGAGGATGCTGAAGAGCGCGGCAGTCCACTCGAGCGCGACGCCGCTCACAGCGCGAACGTCACCGACAGGCGCGCCTGCCGCGGCGCACCCGGGAACAGGTAGTAGTCACCGCCGCTGCTGCCGGTGTCGCGCCAGTAGAAGCGGTTGAACAGGTTGTCCACCGACAGGTTCCAGCTGACCGCACGGTCGTGCAGGCGGTGCTGGAAGCGCAGGCCGGCGTCGAACACCGAGTAGTCCGGTGCGCGCACACCGCCGTCGGCGCGGGCCACGTTGGAGGAGGCATAGCGCCAGCCACCCGTCACATCCAGGCCTTCAACGAACGGCAGCGCGTAGGCCAGGTGCACGCTGGCGCGCACCTTGGGCACGTTCACCAGCTGATGGCCTTCATAGGCTGGGGTGCCGGTGTCGCGTGCGCGCGCCTGCAGCACGCTGGCGCTGGCGACGATCTGCAGCGCGTCGGTCAGCTGGCCGTTGGCGGTCAGTTCCAGGCCGGTATGGGTCTGCTGGCCTTCTTCGACGAAGGTGTAGCCGACGTCGCTGCCGTCGGGCTTTGCGTACTGGTAGGGCTGGGAGGTGCGGAACACGGCCGCGCCCAGGGTGAGGGCGTCCACTGGCACGTACTTCACGCCCACTTCCAGCTGCCGCGACTGCATCGACGGCAGGAAGGTATCGGCGTTGGACGTCCAGAACGGTGCTTCCTGGCCCAGCGAAATGCCGCGCACGTAGCTGGCGTAGGCGTTGAGCTGGTCGGTGGCTTTCCACACCAGCGCGGTCTGCGGCAGGAAGCGCGAGAGGCGGCTGTGGCGCTGCGGCGTGCCGCGCTTGTCGTAGGCGCGCTCGTCCAGGCGCACGAAGCGGCCGCCGGCCAGCCACTGCCAGTCATCGCCGAAGCTCATCCGGTCCAGCGCGAAGAACGCGGTCTGCCGGCTGTCCAGGCGCCGTGCCGATGCACCCGGCATCTTCGGCGAGGGCTCGAACACCGGCACCTGCACGTCGTGGATGTTGCTGGTGCCGACGTACTCGTTGACGCTCGGGCGCTTGTCGATGGTGCGGCGGAAGTAGTCGGCGCCGATGCTCAGCTGGTGGCCGACGCTGCCGGTCTCGAAACTGCCGCGCAGTTCGGCACGGGCCTGCTGGTTGCGGCGGGTGTCATCCGGGCTGCGGTAGTCGTAGATGTCGTAGTCGCCGTTGGGGGCGAAGTAGTTGCCCGGCACGCTGCCGTCTGCGCACCCTGCGGTGTAGTAGCAGCCGTAGGCGAAGGCGACGTTGTCATCGATCACCGAGCGGCTGTGGCCGAACGAGACGCGCGACTGCCACGCATCGTTGAAGTCATAGGTGTGCAGCGCGGTGATGTTGGTGCTGGCAATGTCCACCGGCCGCTGCCACGGCTGGTAGCCGAGCAGGCGTTCGCGGTCGACGCCGCGCGGCAGGTCGCGCGCGCCCAGCAGCTGGAAGCCGGACACCGAGCGCTGCGCGCTGGTCTGGTAGTTGGCATCCACTTCCAGCTTGCCGTGTTCGCCGATCAGCCAGTCGGTGGCCAGCGAATAGAAGTTGCGCCGACCGTCGGCATGCTCGACGTAGGAATCACTGGCATCCCAGGCCGCGTTCAGACGCACGCCGAAGCGCGGGGTCAGCCAGTGGCCGACATCCACGGCGGCATAGCGCGAGCCTTCCGAATCGGTGCCCAGGGTGACCGTGCGCACTTCCGCCGGGCGCTTGCCCACGTAGTTGATGATGCCGCCGGGCGCCATCACGCCAGCCGCCAGGCCGGCTTCGCCCTTGAGGATCTGTACTTCCTGGATGTTCTCCAGTGCCAGGCGCTGCTCGCCGGCGATGGACATGCCGTTGAAGCGGTAGCCGGTGGCCGCATCCAGCGCGAAGCCGCGGATGGCGATGTTCTGGTAGTAGCCCACCGGCGCATAGGCATCGCCCAGCGAGGCATCATTGCTGGCCAGCTCGGACAGCGAACGCACCTGGCGGCGGTCGAGGTAGTCGCGCTCCAGCACGTTCACCGAGGCGGGGGTGTCCTTCCACGAGCCGCCGCCGAAGGCGTTGACGCGCGAGGTGTCGGCCTTCGGTTTGCCGGCCTGCACGCGCACCGCCGCCAGTTCGGTGGGTGAGGAGGGCGCATCAGCAGCGTCGGTGCCTGCCTCGCTGGCGTACAGCGGCAGGGCGGCGCACAGGGCGAGGGCGAGCAGGGTGGGGCGCAGGCAGCGGTTCATTCGATTCGTCTTCAGACAACAAGGGAGACGAAGCGACGGCGCGCAGGTGCACCGGCCCATGACGGGGGTGTGGCTGCGGCTCAAAGCTCCCTACGCCGGTGCAAACCGGATCAGGTTCCAAGGGACTCTCTCAGCCTGGCAGATCCAGGCACCCCCGCTTCAGGTGACCATTTCACTACAAATGGTACGGATTTGCGAGCTACCGCCCTTCAGCCGGGGTCAGATCCCTTTCCAACGGAAAGGGATCTGACCCCGGCCGAGCGCATCATCGACGCATGGCGTCGATCTACTGAGTACCCCGCGTGTTTGCTGGCTCGCGGCTCACGCGGCGGCGTGCAGGGCCGCCAGCAGGGCCTGGCCGGGGGCCGTGGCGAACCACGCCGGATGCCCGAGCATGAACGGCTGCCAGGCCACATCGGCGTTCGCGGTCGATCCGGTGACGCCCTCGAAATACTCCACTTCGGACAGAGCGAAGTCGAAATGCACCATCGGCAGCAGGTCCGCCAGCAGGTGCACGCGCGTGGGCGACAGCGGCAGTTCCTGCCGATAGCCGTCCAGCAGGGCCAAGGCGATGTCGATGCGAACAGCATCGGTGCCGCGCTCCAGTTGCAGCCAGGCCACCGCGTTGCGTTCGATCGCGGTGGCCAGGTCGAACAGCGCGCTGGTGGGCGAGGCCAGGCCGAAATCGAGCACCGTGGCAATCGTGCCGTCGTCGTTCCACAGCAGGTTGGAGACGTGCCAGTCGTTGTGCGCCCACAGCCGCGGTTCGTCCTGCAGGCGCGCGGCCAGGCCGTGGTGCCACGGCAGCACATCGCGGCGCAGCTGTTCTTCCCAGGGAATGCGCGCCAGGTAGCGGGCCAACCCGGGGCGGTTGCCGAGGTCGGCCTTCAGCGCGGCGATCGGGTCATCGGCGCGGATCAGGTCATCGCGTGCCACTAGCAGATGGGTACTGCGCTGCGGGGCGTGGTAGCTGGCGGCCGCGCGGTGCAGCGTGGCCAGCACGCGCCCTGCCTGGTGGGCCTGGGCAATGTCGGTCAGTGGTGACCATGACGGCAGCTCGCGATACAGGTCCTTGCCGGCGCCCACCGCATGCAGTTCGTAGGTCCACTGGCCGTGTTCGCGTGCGGTGCGGCCGTCGTTGCTGGCCAGCACCTGCACCACCGGCATGCCGGCAGTTGCCAGATGCGCGATGAAACGGTGTTCTTCTTCCAGGCTTCCAGCGCTGCGCACACTGTGGTGGTGGCGCTTGATGAAGACCGGACCGCCGGTGCCGTCGACGATGGCCGCGGCCGACAACGGGCGCGGGCTGTGCCAGCGCAGCGTGCTGTCCGCGCCCAGCTGCGGAAAGTGGCCACGCAGCCAGGTGATCTCCTGCGCGTCGATCGCCGGCCAGTCGGCGACGACCTCGTCGTTGTTGAGGCCCTGCACGCGATGGGGGGAAGAAGTCATGCCACGGCCGCTGGTGAGTAGAGGAACATCCAAGGCTGCGCATTCAACGCCATGGACGCCACAGACGCAAACGGGCGGGTCATCGACCCGCCCGTCAGGGACGCCACGTGCGGCCTGTGGCCGGCGTGCTTACCAGCCGCGATGACGGCCGCGGTCGTGGTAGTAGCGGTTGTCATGGCGCTCGCGCTGCCAGCGACGGTCATCGCGGCGGTCGTAGCCATAGCCGCGGTTGTAGCCCCGGTCATAACGGCGATCGTAGCGACGGTCATAGCGCCCGTCGTAGCGTCGATCATGGCGGTCGGAGGTGGTCAGGTTGCCGATGGCGCCGCCGGCAACCGCGCCGCCGACGGTGGCAGCCGGGTCGCCGTTGGAGATCAGGTGACCCGCCACGCCGCCGACGACGGCACCGACCACGGTGCGCTTGTCCTTCCTCGACATCGCGCTGGCATCACTGACCACGGCCACGCCGGCAAGAAGTGCCAGGGCCATCGCCAGACCACGGAAGCTGAGTGCGGAAGTGCTGAGCATGTTGGGTTCTCCTGTGAGGTGCATGCCACGGTGGGCAGAGAGGGCGCTGGGCGCCCCGGCTGCCGTAGGGACCACGCTGGTGCCCGGACATTGCCGGAACATTGCGCGCGATCCCCGTGCAGCTTGCGCATTCATCTAGCGTCAGGCGGCATGAAGCGAGGCTGAAAGCGCGGCGGCCGCTCAGCTGCCAGAAAGGAAAAGGGCCGCAGTACGCGGCCCTTCCCCTGGTTTCCCCTGCCTGGCCGGGCTCAGTGGCCCATGGCGCGCTGGGCCTGCTTCACCTGCTCCTGCTGGGCGTCCTGCTGCTGCAGGACATTCGGTGCACCGTGCACCGCACCACTGCTGAGTGCCATGCTCTGCTCGCTGGCCGCACGGGTGTCCACCGCCGCGCGGCAGGCAGCCGGGTCACCGGCGGTGCCCTGTACGGCAAACATGCGCTCGCCGTTGGTGCTGGGCACCACCGAATCGATGCGCTGCATGCCGCTGGCCTGCGCTTCCTTGGTCAGTGCAGCGGCGGCGGCCTCCAGTGCATGGCGGTCCTTGAAGGTGCCTGCCGGCAGGCCTTCCATGCCCTTCACGGCCTGGTTGTACATCGGGTTCTGCGGATGGCGCTCGTCATTGAGCAGCGGGCGCTCGCGCGCGTCCTTGATCGCATCCAGCGTCTTCGGGCCGATGATGCCGTCCACTGCCAGACCGTTGTCCTTCTGCAGCTGGCGCACGGCAGCCTCGGTGTTGCGACCGAACTTCCCATCCTCGACCAGCGGCTTGCCGTCGGCACCCACATACCCCAGGTGGCCCAGCTGTTCCTGCGCCCTGCGCACATCCTCGCCGTGCGCACCCTGCTTATGTACTTCGTTGCTGGCCTGCGGCTTTTCCTGCGGGGACGGCTTCGGCTCGGCGGCGCCCTTGGCCTGCGCCTGCTCATGCGCCTGGCTGCGGTTTTCCAGAAGGTCGCGTGCCTGGTGCAGCGGATCGGAGGCGAACAGCTTCCAGTTGGGGTGGTCCTTTACCTGCTTGAGGTAATCCTCCACCGGCATGGTATGCACGCCCAGCTTGCCGGTGGACTGGCTGATCAGCAGCTTGTCGGTGTTCGGGTCTCGCACCACCATCACGATGTGGTCGATGCCGTTCCAGTGCTCGTGCTTGGTCTTGGCCGTATCCAGGCCGATCACCATGCCTTCCTTCAGCGCACCCGGCTTGAGGATGTCGTCGCGCTTGAGCAGCACGCCGGAGTCCTTGTAGGCGTCATGCACGATACCGCCGGAGCCGGCGAAGCCCAGCTTGATCTTGTCGGCGTCGGCGAACACCGCATGGCCGGCCTTCTGGTTGATCTCATCCTGGGTCTTGTTGAGCATCGTGCCGACCCAGCCGGAGCAGTCGATGTAGCCTTGCTCGACGTTCTTGCCGGTGACACCCTTGCCACGGTAGTACTGGCTGGATTCGATGTTGATCGCGTACTTGACGTTGTCGTACTTCACGCCGGCGTTGTAGGCCGCATCCAGCGAAATGCCGGGTGCATCGGGCTTGGCGGCAGCAGCCGTGGCGGTGGCGCCGATGGCTGCGGCACCGGCGGCGACGGCGGCCTGCGCGGCGGGGGTCACGGTCTGCGTCGGTACGGCCTGCACCGGCGCCGGACGCGCCTGGGCCTCGGTGATCGGCGCGATGTTCTTTTCCGGGATGCTGATCGCGTCGTACTTGCGGTCGTAGTACTGGGCGAAGGTGCTGGCCAGGTCGCGATCATTCATCGTGCGCATCTCGGCGCGCGTATGCCCGGTCAGCGCTTCTACGTCACCGCCGATCTGGCCCATGATGCGCGGGCGCATGTCGATCGGATCGCCGTGGCCGTCGCGCACCACGCCGAACGTGCCGGTGGCGATCGCGGTCTGGATCGAACCGTAGCCGGCCGCACCCTGCTGGTGTGCCAGATACAGGTCAAGGCCGCTCGGCTTGTCATCACCGGACAGGTAGGGATGGCCGGTGCGGTCATGGCGCTTTTCCATGTCCACCAGGTTGCGCTTGAACATCTCCGCTGCCGCTTCGGTGTTGCGGGTCGGGTCGTACTCGTGGCCGGTCAGGCCGTACTGCCTGGCCGACGACGGCAGGAACTGGAACAGGCCCTTGGCATCGGTCTTGTCGTTGTGCGCGCGCTCGTTGAAGCGGCCACCGGTCTCGATGTGGGCAAAGCGCAGGAAGTCCTCGCTGGCGATGCCCTTGCGCTGTGCAACCTGCTCGATGATGTCGAGAACTTCCTTTTTGCTGTAGTCACGTTGTGCCATGACACTTCCTCTGGGGTTGATGGAGCGGCCTTTGCCGCGATACGCCAACCGGACTCATCCGTGAGTCTTCAACATGTCGGTCAACAGGTGCTGCGGGGTGGTGCGTCTTACTTTTCGACGTAGGCCTTGCGGGCGGCGTCGTAGTGGTACTGGCGCGCGTCGGCCGCACCCAGCGCACGGGTCTGTCCCGGGCCGGAAATGGTGGTGCCGGTGGCGGTGACGGTGATGGTGGGCAGGTCGCTGCCGGCGACGGCGCTGAAGGCCAGTGCGCCCCGGTTGCTGACGCACGGCATCACCTGGCCCTCGTCGCAGGCGGCTGAATTGTCTTCGCCGGTGATTACCGTGCCCGCGCTGGCCCAGACCTGGCCGTCTTCGGACTTCTCGTAGTCCGGGTTGAATACCAGCACGGTGTAGCTTTCGATGCTGGTACCGGTAGCGAAGGTGCTGGTCGGCACCGCCAGCACCAGCTTGCCGGCCGGAGTGCGGTATTCCAGCGGCTTGCGCTTGCTGTCGATGTCCGGCGCGGTGCCATAGGCGCCGACGGTACCGATCCACGGTTCGGCGCCCTTGAACACCCAGGGACGATCCGGCTTGTCGCCGGTCAGGGTGAAGGTGGCCTCGGTCAGGGTGACCTGGCTGTCCGGACCGGCTTCGTCTTCGCCGGGCTTGCCGTACTTCTGCGGTGTGTTCCAGGCAAAGCCGGTGTAATAGCGGGTGCCGGCCAGTTCGAAGGCATGGCCGAACCAGAAGGTGGCGACACTGCCATTGGCTACTTCATACGAAACGGCGCCATCGCCGTCGACGTCGTAGATGAAATACAGCACGCTGCCGGCATCGGGGGGCGTGGCGGTGGCCTTGGTGGCGGGTGTGGCGGAGCTCTGCATCGGGGCAACATCCTGTCGTGGCGCGGTGGCGCCCTGTGGTGACGCGGTCGAAGGCGAGGGGGTGCAGGCACTGGCAAGCAGCGCAACGAGCAGGCCGGCGAACGTCGCACACAGGCGTGGGCGGACACGGGCCAAGCGGGATTCCGGAAGGATCTTCATGCACCTCTCCATGGTTTGCGGGCGTCGGGCAGGAAGGCCAACGCAGAACACGCCCCGCCCTCGATGAGGGGGAACGTCGTGATGAGCCGGTCGATTCCTTCGACCTCGCATAGGAAAACCCATCGACGCGGATGATGGCACAGATGCGACGGCGATCACAGGGGGCAGGGAGGAGCCTCCCGCCAGAGAACTGCGAACGGTGTCTCAGATCCTGCCGTCGCGCAGGTAGTCGAACAGCTCCGCGTCGCCTTTCAGCCCGAGCTTGAGCATGGCGTCACCCTTCTGGCGGCTGATGGTGCTGACGCTCTTGTGCAGCTGCAGCGAGATTTCCTTGACCGTCATGCCGGTGCCGAGCAGCCGCAGCACCTCCACTTCGCGCGGCGACAACGGCTTGCCGTCACCCTCGCGCATGCGCCAGCTGCCGGCTTCCTCCACCCGCTCGCGCAGGCTGCGGCTGATGTAGGACTGGCCGCGATAGACCGCCTGGATCGCCTGCGGCAGTTCATCCATCGACGAACTCTTGTCGACCAGGCCGAGCACGCCGCTGTCGAGCACCATGCGCAGGATCGCCAGGTTGTTGGAGACGCTGAGCATGAGCACCGGCAGGTCGGGATGACGGCGGCGGATCATGCCGATCATGGCGAAGCCATCGGCCTGCGGGCTGCCAGGCATCGAGTAGTCGGTGACCAGCAGGTCGCAGGGCTGGGTCGTCAGCAGGGTCATCAGCGCCTGGGCGTTGTCGGCCTCGCCAACGACTCGGCCAACGCCGCTGGATTCGATGACGGCGCGGGTACCGATGCGGACCACGGGGTGATCGTCTGCGATGATGATGCGCAAGGTCATGCTCTAGTATGGCCACCGGCACGCCGGACCGCGACCGTCGCGGTTCCTGGCAGGACTTCCAGGAGATCGTTGCAGATGCGCAGCTGGGCGGCTCGTGGACTGATCCTGTTGACGACCCTGCTGGCGCTGCCGGCGCTGGCCCAGCCTGCGTCCACGCCGGGCCCGTTGCCGCTCAGCCCCCTGCAGCGCGAGTACCTGGCCGCACATCCTGTTGTCGTTGTTGGACAGTATGACAGTGGCTGGCCTCCTTTTGAGTCGATCCAGGACGGGAAGCAGGTGGGCCTCGGCCCGGACTACCTGACGCTTTCGGCCCGGCAGCTTGGCCTGAAGGTGGAGACGCGCCGTTTTGCGGACTGGCCCTCCGTGCTGGATGCGGCATGTCGCGGCGAAATCGACGTGGTGATGAACATCGCGCTCAGCGCCGAGCGTACCCGTTGCATGGTCTATACCGCCGCCTATGCCGAAGCACCGCTGGCCATGGTCGGACGTCCTCAGGACCTGCGTGCTTCGGAGGCACCTGATCTGGATGGCCTGCGCGTTGTGGTCGAGCAGGACTTCATGACCGGACCGCAGGTGCGTGCGCGGTTCCCAAGGGCACGACAACTTGTCGCAGACAACACGCTGACGGCCTTGCGTATGGTCAGAGACGACAAAGCCGACATTTTCATCGGCAATGCCTACGTGGCGACGGAACTGATCGCCGCCAACGGGTTGAAGGGTGTGGCGTTGCTGCGGCCCAGCGATCTGCCCCCGGAGCAGTTGCATTTCGGTGTGCCCAACAGCAAACAGCCGTTGTCCGAAGCACTGGACCTGGCGCTTGCCGCCGTCAGCGAAGCGCAGCGTGACGCCCTCGCGCAGCGCTGGCTGCCACCGCCGCAGTGGTCGGCGTCGGCGCAGCTGGCATTGAGCCAGGCCGAGAAACGCGTGCTGCAGCAACCCTTGAAGATCGGCTTTGCGCCCAACGCCGCGCCGCTGTCGTTTGCCGACAGGACTGGCAAGCCCAGTGGCCTGACCAACGAATACCTGCAGCGCCTGCTGCAGGCCGGCGCCAACCTGCAGGTTGAAAACAGCCATGACTGGTATGAGGTGCGCGAGAAGGCGCGTCGCGGAGAACTGCAGGCGGTGATCGGCATTCCTGCCGATTCGAACTATCTCGGGCCGGAATGGGTGTTCAGCCAGCCCTTCATCACCGTTCCCAATGTGATTGTCACCCGCACTGACAGTCCGTCGATGCTGGGTTTGTCGGACCTGGACGGCAAGCGCGTGCTGTTGTCCGATCCCGAGCGCATCCGTGGCTACGTGCAGCATCAGGCACCGTCGGTGAAGATCGTCGCCGCGCGCAGCGCCGAGCAGGCCCTGCAACGCCTGGCAGATGGCGAGGCCGATGCCTACGTGGGCAACCTGGCGCTGGTCGACCAGCTGCTGCGCAACCGCTTCCCGGGGCGCCTGCAACTGGCCGCGCCAGCCGGGTTCAACGACCAGCTGGCGCTGGCGGTGGAGCGTCGCCATGCGGCATTGGCCACCACCTTCGACCGCCTGCTGCTGCAGATGGGGCCGCGCCGGCGCGAGGCCCTGCGCGGCGATTGGTTGTCGGTGGAATACCGCGATGGAGTGGACTGGCGCACCCTGCTGCGCTGGGGCCTTCCCCTGCTGCTGGTGCTGACCACTGCTGTGGCAATGCATGGGCTGGGGCACTGGCGGTTGCGCCGCGAAGTGGCTGGCCGTCGCGAGCTGGAGCAGCGCCTGGCCGAGGTGACCGACAACCTGCCTGCCATCGTCTACCAGGCCCGCCGCGAAGCGGACGGCACCCTGAGCTTCCCCTTCATTGCCGGCGATGTGCAGTCGATGTTCGGCATCAGCCGGCAGCAGGCGGAGTCGGACGGGCAGGCGCTGCTGGCATGCATCGATGCCGACGACCGCGAAAAGGTGCTGCGTGCGATGGAACGGGCGGCGCGCAATTTCGCCCCGCTGTCCTTCGAGTTCCGTATCCACCGCGACGGAAGCGCGCCCTGCTGGGTGCGCAGCCAGGCGCACCCGTATTCAACCGAAGCAGGCGCAGTAACCTGGAGTGGTTACTGGGTGGACGTGAGCCAGGCGCGCGCGCAGGCCGACGCGCTGGCCGCGGCGATGGTCGAAGCCGAGCAGGCTGCAGCAGCGAAATCGCGCTTCCTGGCCACCATGAGCCATGAAATCCGCACACCGATGAGCGGTGTGCTGGGCATGCTGGAAGTGCTGGCGCATTCGCCGCTGGACGCCGAACAGCAACGCATCCTCGGCGTGATCGAAGACTCGGCGCAGATGCTGCGGCAGATCCTGGACGACATCCTCGACTATTCGCGGATGGAAGCGGGTGCGCTGCGCCTGGAGCCGGTGCCGCTGCCGGTGCGGCCACTGCTGGAGGGGGTGCATCGACTGTTGTTGCCGCAGGCCACGGCGCGTGGCCTGGACCTGCAGCTGGACATCGACGAACAGCTGGCACAGGCCCATGAGGTGGACGGCGTGCGCCTGCGCCAGATCGTGTTCAACCTGCTCAGCAATGCCATCAAGTTCACCGTGAAGGGCTCGGTGCGGCTGCAGCTGGAAGTGTTGGGGCCTACTGCCGAGGATGGCAGCCAGCCGCTGCGCCTGAGCGTCACCGACACCGGCATCGGCATCGCGCCGGAGCAGCTGCCGACCCTGTTCGAACCCTTCACCCAGGCCGGTGCGTACATCCAGCGCGACCATGGGGGCACCGGGCTGGGCCTGAGCATCTGCCGGCGCCTGGTGCAGAAGATGGACGGCGAACTGAAGCTGGAAAGCACGCTGGGCGAAGGAACGCGGGTTGACGTGCTGCTGTCGCTGGTGGAAGCGCGCAGCGAGGATGTGATCGCGCTGCAGGCCGAGCACCAGCAGATCGCCCTGCTGCCGCCAGATCTGCGCCAGGCACGGGTGATGATCATCGAAGACCATCCCACCAACCAGGCGATGATGGCCTGGCGCCTGCAGCAGCTGGGCGTGCCGCATGTGCTGGTTGATGACGGGCAGCAGGCACTGGACCGGCTGGCGGAGGAATCCTTCGATCTGGTCATCACCGACTGCCGCATGCCGGTGCTGGATGGATTTGGTTTCACCCGCCTGCTGCGCGAGCGCGAGGGGCGCAACGGCCAGCCGCGCATGCCGGTGCTGGCGCTGACCGCCAGCGTGCTTGACGATGACGCACGCCGCTGCCGCGAAGCCGGCATGGACGACGTGCTGGCCAAGCCGTTGTCGCTGGCGACGCTGCGGCAGGCACTGCTGCGCTGGTTGCCGCGCGCCGAGGGTGCTGAAGATGACCAGGCCGCGGTGGACAGCGACGATGAGCCCGAGGGCGACGAGGGGCTACCCGACCTGGCGACCCTGCAACGGCGCTTCGGTTCGCGCGAGATCGCCCGGCAGCTGCACGACAGCCTGGTCAAGGCCAGCAACGAGGACATCGCGGCCCTGCAGCGCGCGCTGCACGAAGGCGACCGGGTGACGGCCGCGCTGCACCTGCATCGGCAGGCCGGTGCGCTGGGGGCGGTGGGTGCACGCGGCCTGGCCGATCGCGCCAACGCGCTGGTGGAACGGTTGCAGGCCGCGGGCGATGCAGAGGTCGCATCGGCGGTTGCCGACGCCGGGCAGTTCGTGGCGCATCTGCAGCACCAGCTGCAGCGCCTGGCTCACTGAGCCGCGTGCTCCTGCAGGTAAGCGATCACCAGCGCGCGACGCTCGGCGCTCGGGAAGGCGTTGTACATGCGCGTGCCGGGTACCAGATGGGTGGGCGACTGCAGGAAGGTGTCCAGGGTCTGCGCACTCCACACGAAGTCGGCGCGGCGCATGCCCTGCGAGTATCCGTAGTCGGGCAGGCTGCCCGCACGACGGCCGATCACCCCATGCAGGTTGGGACCGAAGCGGTGGATGCCGCCGGCATTGACGGTATGGCAGCCCGCGCACAGTTCGAACGCGCGCTGCATCGCCTGCTGGCGCGCTTGTTCGGGCGTGCTGGGCGCAGCGGGCGGGCGCTGGCACGCACTGGCGACCAGGATCGTGGCAACAGCGGGAAGCAGACGAAGGGCACGCATGGGCGAGCAGGATAACGGGCGCACGCGCCGTGGGGCTGCGACCGGCCGTCGCAGCCCCATCGCCGGTCACATGCCGGAGTAGTTCGGTCCGCCGCCGCCCTGCGGGGTCACCCAGACGATGTTCTGGGTCGGATCCTTGATGTCGCAGGTCTTGCAGTGCACGCAGTTCTGCGCGTTGATCTGCAGCCGCGCATCGTTGCCGTCGCCGACGAACTCGTACACGCCCGCCGGGCAGTAGCGCGCTTCCGGACCGGCGTACTCGGCCAGGTTCACCTTCACCGGGATGCTCGCATCCTTCAGCGTCAGGTGGCTGGGCTGGTTCTCGTCGTGGTTGGTGCTGCTGAGGAACACCGAGCTGAGGCGGTCGAAGGTCAGCACGCCATCGGGCTTGGGATAGGCAATGCGCGTGTGCTTGGATGCCGGCTCCAGGCAGGCGTGGTCCGGGATGCTGTGGCGCAGGGTCCACGGCGGGTTGCGCACGCCCAGCTTCGGCAGCAGCCACTGCTCGATGCCGGTCATCAGCGTGGCCACGGTCTGGCCCTTCTTGAACCACTGCTTGAAGTTCTTGGACAGCTTCAGTTCGTCGTGCAGCCAGCTGGTTTCAAAGGCGGCCGGGTAGGCGCTGAGCTCATCGTGCTGGCGATCGGCCACCAGCGCGTCGAAGGCGGCATCGGCGCACAGCATGCCGGTCTTGATCGCGGCGTGGCTGCCCTTGATGCGGCTGACGTTGAGGTAGCCGGCTTCGCAGCCAACCAGCGCGCCGCCCGGGAACACGGTCTTGGGCAGCGACATCAGGCCGCCCGCAGTGATCGCACGCGCGCCGTAGCCGATGCGGGTGCCGCCTTCCAGATGCTTGCGGATCGACGGATGGGTCTTGAAGCGCTGGAATTCCTCGAACGGGCTCAGCCAGGGGTTCTTGTAGTCCAGGCCGACCACGTAGCCGATGGCGACCTTGCCGCCGTCGGCGTGGTACAGGAAGGCACCGCCGTAGGTGTCGGTATCCAGCGGCCAGCCGGCTGCGTGCACCACCAGGCCCGGCTCATGCTTGGCCGGGTCGATCTGCCACAGTTCCTTGATGCCGATGCCGTAGGCCTGCGGATCCTTGCCTTCGTCCAGCTTGAAACGGCTGATCAGCTGGCGGCCGAGGTGGCCGCGCGCGCCTTCGGCGAACACCGTGTACTTCGCATGCAGGGCCATGCCGCGTTCGAAGGCCGGACCGATCGTGCCGTCCTTTTCGATGCCCATGTCGCCGGTAGCCACGCCGATCACCGCGCCGTCATCGCCGTACAGCACTTCGGCGGCGGCGAAGCCGGGGAAGATCGCCACTTCCAGCGCCTCGGCCTGCTGCGCCAGCCAGCGGGTGACCTCGCCCAGGCTGATGATGTAGTTGCCTTCGTTGTGGAAGCACTCGGGCAGCAGCGCGTGCGGGGTGGTGCGCGCGCCGGTCTCGCTGAGGAACAGGAACTCGTCGCGGGTGACCTTCTGCTTCAGCGGTGCGCCGCGCTCGGCCCAGTCCGGGAACAGTTCGGTCAGCGCGCGCGGGTCCATCACCGCGCCGGACAGCACGTGCGCGCCGGGTTCGGAGCCCTTTTCCAGCACGCATACCGACAGTTCGCGGCCGGCGTCGATCGCACGTTGGCGCAGGCGGATCGCGGTGGCCAGGCCGGCCGGGCCGGCACCGACGACGACCACGTCGAATTCCATGACTTCACGCGGGGGCAGGGCGTTGGCTTCAGCACTCATCGATTGCATGACTCGTGGGTAGTGCCGGCATCGGGGCCACCGGCGGTTGCCTGGGAATCGCGCGTGCAGCCACGGGCGAAACGGTTGTTTGAATGTGTCAGGGTACCGGGACGGGCGTGATCGAGCTAGATCGCCGATGTTCACATCGCAATTGCTGCAATGCAGCGTAACGCGCGTGGTCTGGCAGGTGCCAACCTTGGTGGACGTGAGCGGAAACACCAGCGCCGACCAGGGTCGGCCTCTACCCGCACACCAACTCCGCCCGGATGGCCGACAATGGCGGCAGTCCCGACTGCGTGTGAGTGCCATGGCTTTGGATCCGTACGACCTGTTCGATGTCCGTTCCCTGCTCAGCGAGGAAGAGCGCGCGGTACAGGAGAGCGTGGCCCGCTTCACCAACGAGCGCGTGCTGCCGATCATCGGTGATGCCTTCGACCAGGCACGGTTCCCGTCGGAACTGGTGCCGGAGATCGCCGCGCTTGGGCTGCTCGGCGCCACGCTGCCGGCCGAGTACGGCGGCGGCGACATGGGGGCGGTGAGTTACGGGCTGATCTGCCAGGAGCTGGAGCGCGGCGATTCGGGCCTGCGCAGCTTCGTGTCGGTGCAGAGCTCGCTGTGCATGTACCCGATCTTTGCTTACGGCAGCGAAGAACAGCGCCGGCAATGGTTGCCGGCGATGGCCCGCGGCGAATTGATCGGCTGTTTCGGCCTGACCGAGGCACATGGCGGTTCCGACCCGGCCAGCATGAAGACCCGCGCGGTGCGCGATGGCAGCGACTGGCGCATCAACGGCAGCAAGATGTGGATCACCAGCGGGCCGGTGGCCGACCTGGCCATCGTCTGGGCACAGACCGAGGACGGCATCCAGGGCTTCGTGCTGGAGAAGGGCATGCCCGGCTTCACCACGCAGGAGATCAAGCACAAGATGAGCTTGCGCGCGTCGCTGACCGGCGCGCTGTTCTTCGACGACGTACGCGTGCCCGACAGCCACCGCCTGCCGAACGTTAAGGGGCTGAAGGGGCCGCTGGGCTGCCTGACCCAGGCGCGTTTCGGCATCAGCTGGGGCCCGATCGGCTCGGCCATCGCCTGCCTGGATGAAGCGCTGGGGTATGCCAAGGAGCGCGTGCTGTTCGGCCGTCCGCTGGCCGCCACGCAGAGCGCGCAGATCAAGCTGGCCGACATGGCCCGGCGCATCACCATGGCGCAGCTGCTGGCGTTGCAGCTCGGCCGACTGAAGGAAGCCGGGCAGGTGCAACCGCAGCAGGTCAGCCTGGCCAAGTGGAACAACTGCCGCATGGCGATCGACATCGCCCGCGAATGCCGCGACCTGCTGGGCGGCGCCGGCATCACCACCGAGCACGTGGCGATCCGCCATGCGCTGAACCTGGAATCGGTGATCACCTATGAAGGCACCGAGACCGTGCACCAGCTGGTGATCGGCCGCGAGCTGACCGGCATCAACGCGTTCTGAGCGGGGTGGGGAACAGCCATCCACGCATGGCGTGGATCTACCTGGATGGCGGTAGTCGCCAACCTTGGTTGGCGCTCCCGTGCCGACCAGGGTCGGCATCTACCAGACGATCATCCACGCATGGCGTGGATCTACTGACCGCCGGCAAACCCATGCTGGCGCCACGCCTCGTACATCACCACCGCAACGGTGTTGGACAGGTTGAGGCTGCGGTTGTCCGGCCGCATCGGCAGGCGCAGCCGGCGACCATCGGGCAGGGCATCAAGCACGTCCTGCGGCAGGCCACGACTTTCCGGGCCGAACAGGAAGGCATCACCGTCGTCGAACGCCACGCTGTCATAGCGGACGCTGGCACGCGTACTCAGGGCGAACAACCGCTTCGGTGCGATCCGCGCCAGCGCAGTGTCCAGGTCCGGATGCACCTGCAGGCGCGAGTACTCGTGGTAGTCCAGGCCGGCGCGCTTGAGCTGCTTGTCTTCCAGTGCGAAGCCGAGCGGCTCGACCAGGTGCAGCTGCGCGCCGGTGTTGGCGCAGAGCCGGATCACATTGCCGGTGTTGGGCGGGATTTCCGGTTGGAACAGGATCACGTGGAACTGGGGCGCGGCATTCATCGGCGCAGTGTACCTGCGACGGCGGCCGCCTTTACGACGCACGCCCCGCGCGGGGCAGGGCGGACGTCGCTTACGGGCGCAGCAGGACCTGGGCGGTTTCGGCAGCGAAGGCCTGCAGCTGGGCGGCGCTCGGACGCACCTGCAGGGCCGGCAGGTTGACGATCACCTGGTTGGCGACGCTGGTGGCGGCCGCTGCCAGGGTGGCGGCGTAGCGCTGGGCTTCCTGCTCGGCAGCCAGGGCGACACGCTGTTCCAGGCTCGGGCGCACTTCAACCGAGGCCAGGGTGGTGATCGGCAGCGCGGCGGCGACCGGACTGGCGATGAAGCCGTCGCGCTCGGCCAGCTGGTCGACGCTGGGGCGCACTTCGACAGTGGCCAGGGTCGGGATGCCGCTGGCCTGTTCCCAGGCCTGCTGGACCAGCTGGTCGGCGGCCGGGCGGACCTGCACGGTGGACAGGGTCTTGATGGATTCGGAGGCCTGCACCGACGAAACAACCGCGGTGCCGGCGATCAGGGCGATGGCGATGGCAATGGTCTTGGCGTTCATGACGGGGCCTGTTTAGTGTTGGTGAGCAGTGGTGTGGTAGTAAGGTAGAACACCAGTTCTGGGGATGCAAGCGGAATTTTCGATTTCCTGCTTTTGTTCAGTCTTCAGTCAGCTTTCGTCTGAAGCCCTTTCTGGCGCAGGAAGTACAAAGCAATCCCCGTGCCAACTTTTAGTCGTTGATTCATAAGGTTTTTATGGCTCGCCGAAAGTGTCCGCAGGGCGGACACCTGTCCATTCGGGGGGCTGCGGACACTGTCCGGACGTGAATCACCGCCGTTCGTGACCCGGGAACGGCCAATCACAAAGGCCGAGGGGGCCGATCACCCCCAGTGACTGGTGGCCGATACCGGTGGCCGCACGCCCGCGCTAGGATCGGGATTCACCTTCGTGACCAAGGACCCGGATATGTCGCTCACCCTGCGCCCGCGCGCCGCGCTGCTCGCTGTTGCCCTCAGTACTGCCCTCGGCACGCTCGCGCCGACCTACGCGCTGGCGGCCAAGCCGGCCGCGACCAGCAAGGTCGATATCCCGTTCGAGCAGTTCACCCTGCCCAACGGCCTGCGCGTGGTGGTGCATACCGATCGCAAGGCACCGATCGTTGCGGTCAATATCTGGTACCACGTCGGCAGCAAGGACGAGCCCGCCGGTCGCACCGGCTTCGCGCATCTGTTTGAACACCTGATGTTCCAGAGCAGCGAGAACCACGACGGCGAGTACTTCGAACCCTTCAAGCAGGTGGGTGCGACCGGCCAGAACGGCACCACCAATACCGACCGCACCAACTATTTCGAGAACGTGCCGACCACCGCGCTGGACATGGCGCTGTGGATGGAATCGGACCGCATGGGCCATCTGGTTGGCGCGATCGACCAGGCTGCGCTCGACGAACAGCGTGGCGTGGTGCAGAACGAGAAGCGCCAGGGCGAGAACCAGCCCTATGGCCAGGTGTGGGAACAGCTCAACCGCGCGCTGTATCCGGTGGGCCACCCGTACCACCACAGCGTGATCGGCTCGATGAATGATCTCAACGCCGCCTCGCTGGACGACGTCAAGACCTGGTTCCGCACCTGGTACGGCCCGAACAACGCGGTACTGGTGCTGGCCGGTGACATCGACCTGGCCACCGCCAAGGAAAAGGCCGCCAAGTACTTCGGCAGCATCCCGGCCGGCCCGACCATGGCGCAGCCGAAGGTGGACGTGGCCAAGCGGCCGGCCGACACCCGCGAGGTGATGACCGACAAGGTGCCGCAGGCACGCATCTACCGCGCCTGGAACGTGGCGCAGGTCGGCACCACCGACGTCGACCAGCTGCAGCTGCTGGCCTATGTGCTCGGCGGCGCCAAGTCTTCGCGCCTGAGCCAGCGCCTGCAGCACCAGGACAAGCTGGTGGACAACATCAGCGCCGGCGCCTATGCCTCGCAGCTCGGTTCCAATTTCATGGTGATGGCGACGGTGAAGCAGGGCCAGGATCCGGCCAAGGTCGAAAAGATCATCGATGAGGAAATCGAGCGCCTGCTCAAGGATGGCCCGACCGCCGAAGAACTGGCACGCGCCAAGACCGGCTCGCGCGCGGCGTTCATCCGCGGCATCGAGCGCATCGGCGGCTTCGGTGGCAAGGCCGATGCGCTGGCCGAGTGCACGGTCTACACCGGCGACCCGGGCTGCTTCCGCACCTCGCTGGCCAACATCGACAAGGCCACCGCTGCCGACCTCAAGCGCCTGGGCGCGCAGTGGCTGGACAAGGGCAGCCACACCCTGGTGGTCGAGCCGGGTGAACGCGTGGCGCTGAAGGAAGACCCCTCGCAGGCGCCGAAGCCGTTCAACGTGCCGGCAGTCGACAGCAGGTACAGCACCCTGCCCGAGCAGGTGGAGCGCAAGGCCGGCGTGCCGCAGACCCGCGAGTTCCCGCAGCTGAAGTTCCCGGCCCTGCAGCGCGCCACGCTGAAGAACGGCACCCAGGTGGTGCTGGCCGAGCGCCACGAGATTCCGGTGGTGCAGTTCAGCTACCAGTTCCCGGGTGGCTTCACCGCCGACCAGGGCCGCAAGCCGGGCACCGCCAACTTCACCATGAGCCTGATGACCGAAGGCGCCGGCAAGCTCGGCTCGCTGGCCTTCGCCGATGCAGCCGATGCGCTGGGTGCGGATCTCGATGCGTCCGCAGGCCTGGATTCGGTGGATGTGGAACTGTCCGCGCTGAAGGAGAACCTGGTGCCGTCGCTGGCGCTGTATGCCAGCCTGCTGCGCGAGCCGCGCTTCGAGCAGAGCGAGATCGACCGGGTCAAGGCGACCTGGATCGCCGGCATCCAGCAGGAGAAGGTCAACCCGGGTGCGGTAGCGATGCGCGTGCTGCCGCCGCTGCTGTACGGCAAGGGCCACCCGTACGCGATCCCGTTCACCGGCAGCGGTGACGAAGCGGCGATCAGCAGCCTGGGCCGCGAGGACCTGGTCGACTTCCACCGCGACTGGCTGCGTCCGCAGGACGGCACCCTGATCGTGGTTGGCGATACCACCCTGGCCGAGATCGTGCCGCTGCTGGACAAGCAGCTGGGCGACTGGAAGGCCACCGGTGATGCGCCGACGATCAAGGCCACCACCGCCGTGGCGCTGCCGAAGAGCCCGCGCGTGTTCCTGATCGACCAGCCGGGCGCGGTGCAGGCCAACCTGTTCGCCGGCCAGGTCGTGCCGCCGTCCAGCGATGCCAGCTCGACCCGCTTCGACATCGCCAACGGCGTGATCGGTGGTGACTTCACTTCGCGCCTGAACATGAACCTGCGCGAGGACAAGCACTGGTCCTACGGTGCCCGCACCAGCGCCAGCAACACCGTGGGCCAGCGCCCGTGGATGGCGATGGCACCGGTGCAGATCGACAAGACCGGCCCGGCCATGGCGGAAATGCGCAAGGAGATCGCCGAGTTCGCCAACGGCAGCAAGCCGGCGACCGACGCGGAAGTGGCGCGCATCCGCAACATCCAGACGCTGAGCCTGCCCGGCGCCTACGAGACCGCCAGCGCGGTGGCCGCGACCATCGGCACGATCGTGCAGTTCAAGCGTCCGGACGACTACGTGCTGCGCCGCAAGGCCGAGATCGAAGCGATGACCCCGGCACAGGTGCAGCAGGCGGCAGCGGAGATCAAGCCGCAGGCGCTGACCTGGGTGGTGGTGGGTGACCTCAAGCAGACCGAAGCGGCCGTGCGCGCCTTGAACCTGGGCGAAGTGACCGTGATCGATGCCGAAGGCAACCCGGTCAAGAAGTAAGGGATGTGCCTGCCCGCTCCGGCGGGCAGGCACCTGCGGGTAGCGCCGGGCCGTGCCCGGCGAGCGCGCAGCGCGGCATCTGGACGCCTTCGAAGAACCGCCGGGCATGGCCCGGCGCTACCGCAGCCTTCTTCGGCTATCCCTGATTCAGACGGTTCAGGCACACTCCTGACATTCCCTTCCAGGATCCTGCCCATGCGCGTTCTGCTGCTGTCGTCCCTGTTGCTCACCGTCACCGCCTGCACCTGGGTGCCGATCGAACCGGCCGGCAAGGCGACCCGCGTGCTGCCGGCAGGCCCGGTACCGGCCGGCTGTATCTCCAAGGGCGAAGTAGTGGTGACCGTGAAGAGCAAGGTCGGCTTCTACAACCGCAACCCGCTGCGCGTGCAGGAAGAGCTGGAAACCCTGGCCCGCAACGAGGCCCCGACCACCGGCGCCAACGCCGTGCAGGCCGCTGCGGCCCTTGCCGATGGCAGCCAGCGCTTTGCCGCCTTCCAGTGCCCGCCGCGCTGAATCCTTCACCATACGGCCAAGGCTGAATTCGTAAAGATGCGGTGAAGGCCCGGGGGGTTATAGAATAGCGCCCCCTTTGCCTGAGCCTTGGCGCTAACCTCGATGCTCTTCAAGAATGTCTCGATTGCCGGCCTGGCTCACGTTGATGCGCCGCACACGCTGACGACCAAGGAAATCAACGAACGCCTGCAGCCGACGCTGGATCGCCTTGGTATCCGTACCGACGTCCTCGGCGACATCGCCGGCATCCACGCGCGCCGCCTGTGGGACAACGGCGTCCTGGCGTCCGATGCGGCCACCATGGCTGGCCGCAAGGCGCTGGAAGACGCAGGCATCGATGCGACGCAGGTGGGCCTGTTGATCAACACCTCGGTCAGCCGTGACTACCTGGAGCCGTCCACCGCTTCCATCGTGTCCGGCAACCTCGGTGTCAGCGACGAGTGCATGACCTTCGACGTCGCCAATGCCTGCCTGGCCTTCATCAACGGCATGGACATCGCTGCGCGCATGCTTGAGCGCGGTGAGATCGACTATGCGCTGGTGGTCGATGGCGAGACCGCCAACCTGGTGTACGAAAAGACCCTGGAGCGGATGACCGCGCCGGACGTCACCGCTGACGACTTCCGCAACGAGCTGGCGGCGCTGACCACCGGTTCCGGTGCAGCCGCGATGGTGATGGCCCGTTCGGAGCTGGTGCCCGACGCGCCGCGCTACAAGGGTGGCGTGACCCGCTCGGCCACCGAGTGGAACCAGCTGTGCCTGGGCAACCTGGACCGCATGGTCACCGACACCCGCATGCTGCTGATCGAGGGCATCAAGCTGGCCCAGAAGACCTTCACCGCCGCCAAGATCGCACTGGGCTGGGCCGTGGAAGAGCTGGACCAGTTCGTCATCCACCAGGTCAGCCAGCCGCACACCGCGGCGTTCATCAAGAATTTCGGCATCGACCCGAAGAAGGTAATGACCATCTTCGGCGAGCACGGCAACATCGGTCCGGCCTCGGTGCCGATCGTGCTGAGCAAGCTCAAGCAGCTGGGCAAGCTGAAGAAGGGCGACCGCATCGCGCTTCTGGGCATCGGCTCGGGCCTGAACTGTTCGATGGCTGAAGTGGTCTGGTAAAAAAGTCACCGCTGACCTGCTGCGCGCCGTCCGCACCTGCCAGCCAATCGCTCGCGACGGACAGCGATGATGTTTCCAAGTGTCCAAGGGCTGGTTCTACCGGCCCTTTCTACAGGTGCGATCCGATGTCCCAGCATCCCGGTTACCCCACCCACCCGCAGCGTTTCGAGGTCCGCCCCGGCCTGTCGATGAACTATCTCGACGAAGGCCCGCGCGATGGCGAAGTGGTGGTGATGGTGCACGGCAACCCGTCGTGGAGCTATTACTGGCGCACGCTGGTGGCCGGCCTGTCGGACAGGTACCGCTGCATCGTGCCGGACCATATCGGCATGGGCCTGTCGGACAAGCCTGACGACAGCCGCTACGAGTACACGCTGCAGTCGCGGGTGGATGATCTGGATGCGCTGCTGAAGCATCTGGGCATCACCGGCCCGGTGACGCTGGCCGTGCACGACTGGGGCGGCATGATCGGTTTCGGCTGGGCGCTGTCGCACCACGACCAGGTCAAGCGCTTGGTGGTGCTCAACACCGCCGCGTTCCCGATGCCGGCGGCCAAGAAGATGCCGTGGCAGATCGCGCTGGGCCGGCACTGGAAGATCGGCGAGTGGATCATCCGCACCTTCAATGCGTTCTCCTCCGGTGCCTCGTGGCTGGGCGTGGAGCGGAAGATGCCCGCCGATGTGCGCCGCGCCTACGTGTCGCCGTACAACAGCTACGCCAACCGCATCAGCACCATCCGCTTCATGCAGGACATTCCGCTGTCGCCGGCCGACAAGGCGTGGTCACTGCTGGAGCGCGCCGGCAAGGCGCTGCCGTCGTTCGCCGATCGTCCGGCCTTCCTCGGCTGGGGCCTGCGTGATTTCGTGTTCGACCACCACTTCCTGAAGGGCTTCCAGGCGGCGTTGCCGAAGGCGCAGGTGCATGCCTTCGAGGATGCCGGCCACTACGTGCTGGAAGACAAGCATGAAGTGCTGGTGCCGGAGATCCGGGCGTTCCTGGACGCGAACCCGATCTGAAGAGTGTGCCGACCAACGGTCGGCACCCACCGGGAGAGTGAACGGGTGGGTGCCGACCGTTGGTCGGCACGCCTGGGGAAGGGATGGGTGGGTGCCGACCGTTGGTCGGCACGCCCGTCACGCGGCAATCGGCGCCTGTGGCGAGGGGCTGTTGCCGTTGTCGTCCGGGTGGTCGTCGTCGTTGTCCGCGCCGTCACGCCAGCGCCAGTCGGCCAGGGTCAGCGGATCCAGCCCATAGGCGATGCGGGCCTTGTCGCACTGCGGGCTGGCCTTGCCGTACTCCCACGATGCATCCACCTCGCGGCACACGCTGGGGCGGTTGGGGTGGATCGTGCAGCGCGAATAGACGCCGATCTGGGCGTCCAGCGCCACGCAGCGCACCGGCTTGGAATGGGTGCCGCGCATGCACAGGCGGTGCGGGTCGAGCACCTCGGTGAGCTGGTGCGGCACGCCGCCGGGGGTGACCTCGTCCGATTCCATCCAGTGGAAGGCCACGCGGTACTGGGTGCAGCAGGCGCCGCAGGTCATGCAGGGATGTTGCATGGGCAAGCCGCCTCGGGCGGCATCGGGAAAGGGACGAGGATGCGGATTTTCCACGCTGGCGGCCGCCGCGCAAGAAATTCCGTAAGCGGCGACAATGAACGGATGAACCGATCCTGCAACATCGCCGCGCGGCTGCCCGAGCTGGCGCGTGAACGCCCCGACCAGATCGCCATCCGCTGCCCCGGCCGCCGCGGCGCCGGCAACGGCATGGCGGCCTACGACGTAACCCTGGATTACCGCCAGCTGGACGCCCGCAGTGATGCGATGGCGGCCGGCCTGGCCGGTTACGGCATCGGCCGTGGGGTGCGCACCGTGGTGATGGTGCGGCCGTCGCCGGAGTTCTTCCTGTTGATGTTCGCCCTGTTCAAGCTGGGCGCGGTGCCGGTGCTGGTCGATCCGGGCATCGACAAGCGCGCGCTGAAGCAGTGTCTGGACGAGGCACAGCCGCAGGCCTTCATCGGCATCCCGCTGGCCCACGTGGCGCGGCTGGCGCTGCGCTGGGCGCCTTCGGCGACCCGCCTGGTGACCGTCGGCCGCCGCCTGGGCTGGGGCGGTACCACGCTGGCCGCGCTGGAGCGTGCCGGCGCCAACAGTGGCCCGATGCTGGCCGACACCGATGGCGAGGACACGGCGGCGATCCTGTTCACCAGCGGCTCCACCGGTGTGCCCAAGGGCGTGGTCTACCGCCACCGCCACTTCGTCGGCCAGATCGAGCTGCTGGGCAGCGCCTTCGGCATGGAGGCGGGTGGGGTGGACCTGCCGACCTTCCCGCCGTTTGCGCTGTTCGATCCGGCACTGGGCCTGACCTCGGTGATTCCGGACATGGACCCGACCCGGCCGGCCCAGGCCGACCCGGCGCGCCTGCATGACGCCATCCAGCGTTTCGGCGTGACCCAGCTGTTTGGCTCGCCTGCGTTGATGCGGGTGCTGGCGCGGCACGGGCGGCCGTTGCCGACGGTGACCCGGGTGACCTCGGCCGGTGCGCCGGTGCCGCCGGACGTGGTCGCCACCATCCGCAGCCTGCTGCCGGCCGATGCCCAGTTCTGGACACCGTATGGGGCCACCGAGTGCCTGCCGGTGGCGGTGGTCGAGGGGCGCGAGCTGGAGCGTACGCGCGCGGCCACCGAGGGCGGTGCCGGCACCTGCGTCGGCAGCGTGGTCGCACCGAACGAGGTGCGCATCATCGCCATCGACGATGCGCCGCTGCCGGACTGGTCGCAGGCGCGCGTGCTGGCCGTGGGCGAGATCGGTGAGATCACCGTGGCCGGGCCGACCGCCACCGACAGTTATTTCAACCGTCCGCAGGCGACGGCGGCGGCGAAGATCAGCGAAACCCTGGCCGATGGCAGCGTCCGCATCGTGCATCGCATGGGCGATGTCGGCTACTTCGATGCGCAGGGACGGCTGTGGTTCTGTGGCCGCAAGACCCATCGCGTGGAAACCGCCCACGGACCGCTGTACACCGAACAGGTCGAGCCGGTGTTCAACACCGTACCCGGCGTGGCACGCACGGCGCTGGTGGGCGTCGGCGCGGCCGGTGCGCAGGTGCCGGTGCTGTGCGTGGAGCTGCAGCGTGGCCAGTCCGACAGCCCTGCTCTGCGCGAGGCGCTGCATGCCACGGCCGCTGCGCGTCTGCCCGAGATGAAGCTGGAACACGTGCTGATGCATCCGGCGTTCCCCGTCGATATCCGTCACAACGCCAAGATCGGCCGCGAGAAGCTCGCCGTCTGGGCACGCGCCGAACTGGAGAAGCGCGCATGAAGATCCTGGTCACCGGTGGTGGTGGTTTCCTTGGCCAGGCGCTGTGCCGTGGCCTGGTCGAACGTGGCCACCAGGTGCTGGCATTCAACCGCAGCCACTACCCGCAACTGCAGGCGCTGGGCGTGGGCCAGATCCGCGGTGACCTGGCCGATCCGCAGGCGGTGCTGCATGCGGTGGCCGGCGTCGATGCGGTGTTCCACAACGGTGCCAAGGCGGGTGCGTGGGGCAGCTATGACAGCTACCACCAGGCCAACGTGGTCGGCACCGACAACGTCATCGCCGCCTGCCGCGCGCATGGCATCGGCAGGCTGGTCTACACCTCCACGCCCAGCGTGACCCACCGCGCCACGCACCCGGTGGAAGGACTGGGTGCGGACGAAGTGCCGTATGGCGAGGATTTCCAGGCGCCCTACGCGGCGACCAAGGCGATTGCCGAACAGCGCGTGCTGGCGGCCAATGACGCGAGCCTGGCAACCGTGGCGTTGCGTCCGCGGTTGATCTGGGGCCCGGGCGACCAGCAGCTGGTGCCGCGCCTGGCCGATCGTGCACGCGCTGGCCGTTTGCGCCTGGTGGGCGATGGCAACAACAAGGTCGATACCACGTACATCGACAACGCCGCGCTCGCGCATTTTCTCGCCTTCGAGGCGCTGGCACCGGGCGCGGCCTGCGCCGGCAAGGCGTACTTCATTTCCAATGGCGAGCCGCTGCCGATGCGCGAGCTGGTCAACAAGCTGCTGCAGGCGGTGGGCGCTCCAACCGTGGACAAGGCGATCAGCTTCAAGACGGCGTATCGGATCGGCGCGATCTGCGAGCGGCTGTGGCCGCTGCTGCGCCTGCGTGGCGAGCCGCCGCTGACGCGCTTCCTGGCCGAGCAGCTGTGCACGCCGCACTGGTACAGCATGGAGCCAGCGCGCCGTGATTTCGGCTACGTGCCGCAGGTCAGCATCGAAGAAGGGCTGCGACGACTGAAGGCCGCATCATGACGGCGGCATCACCGCGCTGAAGCCTTCATTACGCGCAGAGATCGCCATCACCGGTTGCACACCGGCAGATGCGCAGGATGGACACAACGCCACCCACGGCCGACCACCTGCGAGGAGCACCATGCTGCATTACGCCGTCATCTTCTTTGTCATTGCCATCATCGCCGCCGTGCTCGGTTTCTCCGGCATCGCCGGTGCCGCCAGCAACATCGCCTGGATCCTGTTCGTGGTGTTCCTGGTGCTGGCGGTGATCTCGATGTTCCGCAAGCGCACATGACCGCTTGAGCAGTAGTGCCGGCCGCTGGCCGGCAACCTCGATTACCCGGGGTTGCCGACCGGCGGCCGGCACTGCCGAAGCGCGGTCAGCGCACCGCGCTGTGCAATCGGCGATCGGCGTCGTGCCGTTCCATCGCCAGTTCGATCAGGCGCGTGATCAGCGCCGTGTAGCCCACGCCACTGGCGCCCCACAGCTTCGGATACATGCTGATGCGGGTGAAGCCGGGCAGCGTGTTGACCTCGTTGATGACGATCCGACCATCCGCGGTCAGGAACACATCCACGCGCGCCATGCCGGCGCATTCCAGTACCTGGTACGCCTGAAGCGCGATGTCCTGGATACGCGCCTGCGTCGCCGCGTCGATCGCGGCCGGCACCACCACTTCGGCGCCATCTTCGTTGATGTACTTGGTGTCGTAGGCGTAGAATTCGTCGTGCAGCACCACCTCGCCACAGATGCTGGCCTGCGGCCGCTCGTTGCCGAGCACCGCGCATTCGATCTCGCGGCCGACCACGGCCGATTCCACCAGAACCTTGTGGTCGTAGCGCAGCGCAGTCTGCAATGCCTCGGCGAAACCGTCGGCGTCCTTGACCTTGCTCACGCCCACCGATGAGCCCTGGTTGGCAGGCTTCACGAACAGCGGCAGGCCGAGTGTCGCGATCAGGGCATCGACATCGACCGTATCGGCTTCATGGCGGCGGATGCAGACCCACGGCGCCACCTGCAGGCCGGCATCGCGCAGCAGGCGCTTGGTTACATCCTTGTCCATGGCTACCGCCGAACCCAGTACCGGCGAGCCGACGAAGGGCAGGTTGGCCATGCGCAGCAGGCCCTGCAGCGCACCGTCCTCGCCCAGCGGACCGTGCACGATCGGCAGCACCACATCGATCTGCCCCAGCGCGCTGCCCGCATCGGTCGGCTGCAGCTGAGCCTGCTCGGTGCCGGGCAGAACCGCCAGCGCGGTGCCGGAAGGATGCAGGGCGATGCGCGCCGGATCCTCGGCATTGAGCAGGAAGGTGTCCGGCTGGCTCAGGTGCCACTGGCCCTGCTTGTCGATGCCGATCAGCACCGGTTCGAAGCGCTCGCGGTCGAGCGCGTCGAGAATGTTCTTCGCCGACTGCAGCGAAACTTCGTGTTCGGAAGACCTGCCACCGAAGATGATGCCAACCCGTGTCCGTGCCATGGAAATGCGATGTCCTGTGCGTTGCGTGGTTCCATAGCATGAACCTTCATCGGCCTTCCGCGTGAGGCACAGATGAACCAGAAATCCCTTCGCACGCGTCAATTGCGCATGCCCTGATCTACCGTGTCGACCAAGGTCGACACCTGCTGAGGTTGCCGGCCAGCGGCCGGCACTACCGCAAATGGCTACCGGAAACCTGTCGAAGGCGGGGTGGGTCCGGTTGCGGGGGTGTCCGCGGCATGGATGCCGGACCCACCCCGCCCCCCACAGCAAGCCAGCGTTTGACGTTGACGTTGACGTTGCCGTTGCTCTGGCCGTTGCGTCTGCGGGTGTCGGGCGGCAGCCCGGCCCAAGCCCCCCACCCACGCAGGTAGAATGCGCACATGGCTCTTTCCCTGCTCAAGTCCCTCAAGCCGGTCGCTGGCCGTGCCCTGCAGATCGCCCTGAACCGCGCGCTGGCGCTGGATCCGGATACCCGCCACGCACTGGCCAGCCTCGACGGTCGCCATATCGACCTGACCCTGGACGCGCCGCCGCTGGCAATGCGCATCAGCGTCGACGGTGACCAGTTGCGTGTCGGCCCGGTGGATGCGCAGGAAGCCGACTTGGCCGTGCGCAGCAGCCTGGCCGGCGTGCTGGCACAGCTGCCGCTGCTGGCGCGTGCCCGCCAGGGCGCTGACAACGGCAAGGGGCGCGTGCGCGTGGCCGGCGATGCCGAGCTGGCGCGCCGCCTGCAGCAGCTGGCCAAGGGCTTCGATCCGGACTGGCAGCAGCCGTTCGTCAGCGTGTTCGGTGACGTGCTGGGCGTACAGGTGGCCAACACCCTGCGCAGCGCCCTGCAGCATGCCCGCCAAGGGGCGATCGACCTCGCCCATAGCGCCGCTGAATTCATCACCGAGGAATCGCGCGACGTGGTGCCACGTGCCGAGCTGGATGCCTTCCACGATGACGTGGACGTGCTGCGCGACGATGTCGAGCGCCTCGGCGCACGCGTGCAGCGCCTGCGGGGTGCCGCATGAAGGCGCTGCTGCGGGCCAGCCGCATCGGCCGGGTGATCCTGCGTTACCGCCTCGACGACCTGCTGCAGGGCACCCCGGCCGAGCGCTGGCTGCGCCTGGCCAAGCCGTTCGTGCCGCGCGCATCGGCCGCCATCGCGGCACAGTCGCGGGGTGCACGCCTGCGCTTGGCGCTGCAGGACCTGGGGCCGATCTTCGTGAAGTTCGGTCAGATCCTGTCCACCCGCCGCGACCTGGTGCCGCCGGACGTGGCCAATGAGCTGACCCTGTTGCAGGATCGGGTCAAGCCCTTCGACGGCGAGACCGCACGCCGCATCGTCGAGGAAGCGCTGGGCCTGCCGGTCAGCGAAGCCTTCGCCAGTTTCGATACAGAACCGCTGGCCTCGGCGTCGATCGCGCAGGTGCACGCGGCCACCCTGGCCGATGGTCGCCAGGTGGTGGTCAAGGTGCTGCGCCCGGGCATCGAAAAACAGATCGACGCTGACATCGCCCTGCTCAACTCGCTGGCGACGCTGGTCGAGCGCACCCATCCGCGCGCCGACAAGATCCGCCCGCGCGAAGTGGTGGCCGAGGTGGAGAACACCCTGGCAGCCGAGCTGGACCTGCAGCGCGAAGGCGCCAATGCCAGCGTGCTGCGCCGCTTCTGGGAGAACTCCGACGACCTGTACGTACCGGAAGTGATCTGGAGCCATACCGCCGAGCGCGCGCTGACCCTGGAGCGCGTATGGGGCATTCCTTCCGACGACATCGCCGCGCTGGACAAGGCCGGCATCGACCGCAAGGCGCTGGCCGCCAAGGGCGTGCGGGTGTTCTACACCCAGGTGTTCCGCGACAACTTCTTCCATGCTGACGCGCACGCCGGCAACATCTGGGTCGACATCGATCCGATGCGCCGCGACAACCCGCGCTTCATCGCGCTGGACTTCGGCATCATGGGCCAGCTCTCGCAGGAAGATCAGTACTACCTGGCCGAGAATTTCATGGCCATCTTCAACCGCGACTACCGCCGCATCGCCGAACTGCACGTGCAGGCGCGCTGGATGCCCGACAACGTGCGCATCGATGATCTGGAAGCGGCAGTGCGTTCGGTGTGCGAGCCGTACTTCACCCGCCCGCTGTCGCAGATCTCGCTGGCCGAAGTGCTGATGAAGCTGTTCCGCGTGGCCCAGCGCTACCAGCTGACCCTGCAGCCGCAGTTGATCCTGCTGCAGAAGACCCTGCTCAACATCGAGGGCGTCGGCCGCCAGCTGGACCCGCAGATCGACATCTGGGCCGTAGCCAAGCCGGTGCTGGCGAAGATCCTGCGCGAGCGCTACAGCCCGCGTCGCGTGGTGCGCGAGATCGGCAAGCGCCTGCCGGAAATCATGACCCATGCGCCGGACATGCCGCGCCTGGTGCACGCCTGGCTGACCCAGCAGGTGGAAGGTCGCCATGAACTGGCGATGCGCTCGCGCGATCTGGTTGCGCTGGATGCCAGTGTGCAGCGCCTGCAGAAGCATGCGGTCGGTGCGATCACCGGCGTCGGCCTGCTGGCGATCGCCGCATTGATGTACGTGCTGCAGCCGCCGGGCTGGTACTGGGGCGACGTGCCGGCGTGGAGCTGGGTGTCCGGTGCGGTTGGAGCGTTCGCACTGGCGCGTGCGTGGTGGCGATGATGGATGCGCTGAGCGCGCTCAAACAGGAGCTCGCGCAGTTCGGCAGCGACAACGATGCGTGCGAAACCGAGCGCGGTCGGCGCATGCTCAACATCACCGCCGACACCGGTGAACTGCTGTCGGTGCTGGTGCGTTTCGGCAACGCCCGCCGCGTGCTGGAGATCGGTACGTCCAACGGTTATTCCACGCTGTGGCTGGCCGAAGCGGCAGCCGCGATCGATGGCCAGGTGACCACGCTGGAGTTCGCTGCCGACAAGGTGGCGATGGCCCGCGCGAATTTCGCCCGCAGTGGATTGGGCGAGCGCATCAACCTGGTCCACGGTGATGCCGGTCAGTGGCTGGCGCAGGCCGAGCAGGGCTGCATCGACCTGCTGTTCCTGGATTCGGATCGCGGGCAGTACGCGGGCTGGTGGCCGCAGCTGCGTCGGGTACTGCGCCCCGGCGGCCTGCTGGTGGTCGACAACGCCACCTCGCATGCCGGTGAGATGGCGCCGCTGCGCGCCCTGCTGGCCGCCGATGCGGCGTTTACCACCAGCCTGGTGCCGGTGGGCAATGGCGAACTGCTGGCGCTGCGCAACGCCTGACCGGGCGTCGCCCCGGTAGCGCGGGTCGCTGGCCTGGTGCGGTAGTGCCGGCGGCTGGCCGGCAACCGCAGTCATCGGGCGACCTCGACGTTGCCGGCCAGCGGCCGGCACTACCCTGTTCAGCGCGTCATCCGGATAATCGCGCGGTGAGTACCGAACCTGACACCCTCGCCGCGGTCGAGACTGAAACCGCGCCCCTGCAGCTGCTGCACCTGGATGAACGACTGGCCGTGGTCAACAAGCCGGCCGGGCTGATGGTCCATGACAGCAAGCTGGCCCGTGGCGAAGATGATTTCCTCGCCGATCGCCTGCGCGAGCAGCTGGGCCGGGCGATCTTCCTGGTCCATCGCCTGGATCGCGCCACCAGCGGCTGCCTGTTGCTGGCATTCGACCGTGATACGGCCAGTGCGCTGGGCAAGTCGTTGATGGGCGGCGAGGTGAGCAAGGATTACCTGGCCATCTGCCGCGGCTGGCCGGCCGAGGAGGCCTGGCAGGTCGACCACGATCTGGATGGCGGTCCCGGCAAGCCGGTGAAGAAGCCGGCGGTCACCGACTTCCAGCGCCTGGCTACCGGCGAACTGTCGGTACCGGTGGGCGAGTTCACCAGCTCGCGCTATGCACTGCTGCGCTGCCAGCCGCTGACCGGGCGCTTCCGGCAGATCCGCCGCCATCTCAAGCACCTGTCACATCACCTGATCGGCGATACCAGCCATGGTGATGGCCGGCACAACCGCAACTTCCGCATGCAGGGTGTGCACCGCATGCTGCTGCACGCCGAGCGCCTGCGCTTTCCGCATCCGGATGGTGGCACGGTCGATGTGCGCGCGCCGGTCGACGGTGAATTCCAGAAGGCGCTGGATCTGTTCGGCTGGCAGGTTCCGTAGCGGTAGCGCCGGGCCATGCCCGGCGGCTTCTGCGAAGAAACGGCCGCGCTTCGCGCTCGCCGGGCATGGCCCGGCGCTACCGTCTTACTTCTTTTCCGGCTCGTTGACGATCGCTTCCAGATCCTTCTGCAGATCGGCGAACAGCGGCTGCATGCGCGTCTGGATCGCCACCATCACGTTCTGCATCAGCGCCGGGGTCTTGTCGAGCAGGCTCTGGCCGGCCGGGCTCTCGTAGAACTCGGCCATGGCCAGCACGTCTTCCTTGCTGAAGGTCTTCTTGTACAGGTCCACGTACATCGGCCGCAGCTGCTGCCACGACAGGGCCTGGCGCAGGGTCTGGCTGGTACGGGCCTGGATGCGCTGCAGCTGTTCCTGCTGCTGGGCGTTGAGCTTGCGCTGTGCGGCGACCTGCTGGAACTGCTGCTGCTGCATCGCTTCGATCTGCGGCAGCATGGTGTCGATCATGCTCTGCGCACGCGAGGCCGACAGCAGGCGGTTGATGTCGCCATCGGTGGGGGCTGCGGCCAGCACCGGCGCGCTTGCTGCGGCCAGCACCAGCAGCAGGGTCGCGCGGCGCAACAGGGAGGGAACGAAGCGGATCATGCGGAGCGTCCTGCAGTACACGGGATGGCAAGCATACCCCCGGCAAAGGCGAAGGCGGCGTGTTCGGTGCCTGATCGGCGGCATACGGGGCGTGATGGCAGCCACGGCAACGCGGCTGCCGCTACAATGCGCGGATGGGCAGTGGACCGGTCATCATCAGCGCGCAGCTTGAAATCCCCGACGGCGAGATCGTCGAGCGTTTCGTGCGTGCCAGTGGTGCCGGTGGCCAGAACGTCAACAAGGTCTCCACCGCGGTGGAACTGCGTTTCGACGTGGCCGGCTCGCCCTCGTTGCCCGAGCCGCTGCGCGAGCGCCTGTTGGCGCGGCGCGACCGGCGCATGACCGGCGAAGGCGTGCTGGTCATCGACGCGCAACGTTTCCGCACCCAGGATCGCAATCGCGAGGATGCGCGCGAGCGGCTGGCGGCCTTCATCCAGGCCGGGCTGAGCGTGCCCAAACCACGCAAGGCCACCAAGCCGACCTTCGGGTCGAAACTGCGTCGTCTGGACGCCAAACGCGGGCGCGCGCAGATCAAGCGCGGGCGCTCATCACGTGACTGGGAGTGATTGCTTGAACAACCCGACGCCGTTGCTGCCGGCCATTCCGCCGAGCATGCCGCAGGTCAAGCCCAACCGTTTCCTGCGCTGGCTGGCGCGCTGCACGCTGCGCATGGGCGGCTGGAAAGTGACCGGTACGCTGCCGAACGTTCCCAGGCTGGTCTTCATCATCGCTCCGCATTCGTCCAACTGGGACGGGCTGTGGGGCATGGCCGCCAAGATCGCACTGGGCATGAAAGTGAAGGTGCTGGGCAAGGCCTCGCTGTTCTGGTGGCCACTGGGCCCGCTGCTGCACAAGCTGGGCGTGATCCCGCTGGATCGCAGCTCGCCGCAGGGCACTGTCGGCCAGGCCGTGGACCTGCTGCGCAACAACGAGAAGATGTGGTTCGCCATCACCCCCGAGGGCACCCGCAAGGCCGTGAAGGACTGGAAGGCCGGCTTCCTGAAGATTGCGCGGATGGCCGACGTGCCGATTCTGGCCGCGTATTTCCACTACCCGGAAAAGACCATCGGCATCGGCCCGCTGTTCACGCCGAGCGGCGATGATGCCGCTGACATGGCGACCATCCGCGAGTTCTACCGGCCCTGGATCGGCAAGACCCGCGGCACGGTCTGAGCCAGCCGCCGCCGGCAGCGTAGACGCCACGTCCGGCACATGCCGGGCGCCCGTGACAGGAGTAGGGTGGACGGCTGCCATCCCGTACCGTCTGCCCAAGGAGCGTTTTACATGTCGCGTACCGTAGTCCTGGCCGCCGCCATCAGCCTGGCGCTGGCGGCCTGTTCCGGCAAGGAGTCCACCCCCGTGTCCGAAGCCCAGAATGCACCGGCCCAGCAGCCGGCCGAAGCCTCCACCAATCCGCTGCTGACCGCCAGCAGCCTGCCGTTCCAAGCACCGCCGTTCGACAAGATCAAGGACAGCGATTACCTGCCGGCCTTCGAAGAAGGCATGCGCCAGCATCTGGCCGACGTGCGCAAGATCGCCGACAGCGCCGAGCCGGCCACCTTCGACAACACCATCGTGGCGATGGAGCGCAGCGGCGAGACCCTGACCCGCGTGTCGCGCATCTTCTTCGGCCTGGTCCAGGCCGACACCAACGATGCCCGCCAGAAGATCCAGGAAGAAGTGGCGCCGAAGCTGGCCGCGCACCAGGACGAGATCAACCTCGATCCGAAGCTGTTCGCGCGCGTGAAGTCGCTGTACGACCAGCGCGAGACGCTGGGCCTGGATCCGGTGCAGAAGCGCCTGGTCGAGCACTACTACGACGGCCTGGTGCGCGCCGGCGCGCAGCTGTCCGACGCCGACAAGGCGAGCCTGCGCAAGCTCAACGTGGAAGAAACCACGCTGTCCACCCAGTTCCACACCCGCCTGGTGGCTGCAACCGCCGCGGCTGCGGTCGTGGTGGACGACAAGGCCAAGCTGGCCGGCCTGGACGAGGGCGCGGTCAACAATGCCGCCGCCGCCGCCAAGGACCGCAAGCTGGATGGCAAGTTCCTGCTGCCGCTGCAGAACACCACCCAGCAGCCGGTGCTCGGTTCGCTGACCGACCGCGACCAGCGCGCCGCCGTGCTGAAGGCTTCGGAAACCCGTGCCGAGCGTGGCGATGCCAACGACACCCGGCAGACCGTGCAGCGCCTGGCCCAGCTGCGTGCGCAGAAGGCCAAGCTGCTCGGCTTCGACACCTTCGCCGACTACCAGCTGGGCGACCAGATGGCCAAGACCCCGGCGGCCGCACTGAAGCTGCTGACCGACACCGTGCCTGCCGCCACTGCCAAGGCGCGTGCCGAAGCCGGTGAGATCCAGAAGGTGATCGACGCCCAGAAGGGTGGTTTCCAGGTGGCCGCCTCGGATTGGGATTTCTACGCCGAGCAGGTGCGCAAGGCCAAGTACGATCTGGACGAGTCGCAGATCAAGCCGTACTTCGAGCTGGACAACGTGCTGCAGAACGGCGTCTTCTACGCCGCCACCCAGCTGTACGGCATCACCTTCAAGCCGCGCACCGACATTCCGACCTACAACCCGGACATGAAGGTGTACGAAGTGTTCGACAAGGACGGCACCTCGCTGGCCCTGTTCTACACCGACTACTTCAAGCGTGACAGCAAGTCCGGCGGCGCCTGGATGGACGTGTTCGTCGAACAGGACGGCCTCACCGGTGCCAAGCCGGTGGTCTACAACGTCTGCAACTTCACCAAGCCGGCCGCCGGCCAGCCTGCGCTGATCAGCTTCGACGACGTCACCACGATGTTCCATGAGTTCGGCCATGCACTGCATGGCATGTTCTCGAACGTGAAGTACCCGTCGATCGCCGGTACCGCCACCTCGCGCGATTTCGTCGAGTTCCCGTCGCAGTTCAACGAACACTGGGCGCTGGACCCGAAGGTGTTCGCCAACTACGCCAAGCACTACAAGACCGGCGAAGCGATGCCGCAGGAACTGGTCGACAAGATCCTCAAGGCGCGCAGCTTCAACCAGGGCTATGCGACCACCGAGTACCTGTCGGCGGCACTGCTCGACCTGGCCTGGCACACGCAGAAGGCCGATGCCCCGCTGCAGGACGTCGGCGCCTTCGAAGCGAGCGCGCTGAAGAAGTTCAAGGTCGATCTGCCGCAAGTGCCGCCGCGTTACCGCACCACCTACTTCGACCACATCTGGGGTGGCGGTTACTCGGCCGGCTACTACGCCTACTTCTGGGCGGAAGTGCTGGACCATGACGCCTACCAGTGGTTCACCGAACACGGTGGCCTGACCGCCGCCAACGGCCAGGAATTCCGCGACAAGATCCTCTCGCGCGGCAACAGCGTGGAGCTGTCGACCCTGTACCGCGATTTCCGCGGCAAGGACCCGTCGGTGGAGCCGCTGCTGAAGTTTCGCGGCCTGAAGTAAGCGCGGCCTGAAGTACGAAAAACAAAACGGCGGGGGCAACCCCGCCGTTCTTCGTTGTGTCGCTCATCCACGCATGGCGTGGATCCATGTGTCGACCAAGGTCGACACCCATCAAGAGCAGGTCATGCCATTCCGACAGATCGCGGAAATGTGTCGAAGGCGGGGTGGGGCCGGTTGCGGGGGCGTGAGCGCCATGGATGGCGCGATCGAGCTTACATGGACGTACTTGCAGCGTCCCCCGCAACCGGACCCACCCCGCCATCCCCCAGGAAACCGGCTTTGGCTGTTGAGGTTGCCGGCCAGCGGCCGGCACTACCGGGTGCCGGGCGCAGCCCGGCCATCACGTCCCTACATGCACCCGGTTCGCCTGCTCGGCCAACCCCAGGTGATCCAGCGCGATATCCAGCGCCAGTACATAGCTCTGCGCGCCGTACCCGGCGGCGATGCCCAGGCGCTGGCCAACACCGGCCGGCAGGCACGGCTCGGCCACGGCGCCATCGTCATGCACTTCCACGTACGCGTTGTGCAGGTAGGGCAGCAGCCGCTGCAGGCGCAGGCTGTCGGCACATGCGCCCGGATCCAGCAGCGTCACCTCGCCACGGCTGTGGTCGGCCACGCGCAGCGCGTCCAGCAGTTCCTGCTCCGAACCGCAGGCGCGGATCGCCACGCTGGTGCCCGCATCGATCGCACGGTGCACCAGTGATTTCAGTACCGGCGCCGGCAGCGGCGCGGCGGTGCGGATCAACGCGCCCGCCGCTTCCGGGCCACGGATGATGAAGATCGACATGGCTCAGCCCTCCCGTGCCAGGCGACGGCTGACGATGGCCAATGACAGCGGATAACCCGCCTGCTGGCTGCGCTGGTCGACCACCACGGCGGCCGGGCCGTGCTGCAGGCGCAGGCGCGCTTCCAGACCGGGCTGGTGCGGCGACTGCAGTTCGATGTACTCCGCCGGCAGACCGTCCAGCGCCGCCTGCAGCGCACCGCCCTCGGCACACCATTGCGCCTCGTCGGCGACGCCGACATCAAGCAGCACCCAGTCCGCGGTGCGCGCCTGCGGCTGGCACAGACACTGGCGCACATCGGCCAGGCTGGCGCAGTCGGTGCACAGCACCGTATGGCCGGACAACTCGGCCGGCAGCAGCGGACGCGGCACCGACGGCGACGCATGCCGGATCACCAGGAGGGTCATACAACACCTTGCGCAAAGCGCCCTGCGGCGCGGTAGGCACACGATGCGCGTGGGGGCCGTAAAGGTGCGATGCCCAGTGCCCGGCCCGGGCGTAAAACCTTCATAACGTCCGGCCGGAATGCACCCGGTGGCTGCCGACCGTTGATCGGCACGGGCATGGAGACCGGCATGATGCGCGGGAACCTCACGCCTGCCCTTGCGGTCTGATGCCCACCCACCACCCGGAGCCTGACATGGATGCTGTAGCCCGTCCGCCGTTCCCAGAGCGCGCGCTCACCTGGCTGAAGAAGGAGGCACTGCCGCTGCTGGTGATGCTGGGCCTGCTCGCTGCCGCCCGCGACACCCTCGCCAACCACTACGTCGTGCCCAGCGGTTCGATGCAGCCGACGCTGCAACCGGGTGACCGGGTGGTGGTGGACATGCGCGCCTACGGCCTGCGCCTGCCGTTCACCAGCCAGGAGCTGCTGGCTGCCGGCACGCCGCAGCGGGGTGAGGTGGCCGTGTTCGATTCACCGGCCGACGGCACCCGCCTGATCAAGCGCGTCGTCGCCGTGGCCGGCGACCACGTGCAGCTGCGCGATGGCCACCTGAGCATCAACGGCCAGCCGCTGCAGATCGCCGACCTGGCCGACACCGAAGCTTTCGGAGAGCGCCGCGCCAGCCTCGATCTGGACAGCGGCGGTGGCCCGGACATCGCGGACCTGCAGGTGCCCGCCGGCAAGGTGCTGGTGCTGGGCGACCATCGTGGCAACAGCTTCGACGGGCGCTTCTTCGGCTTCGTCGATGCGGACAAGATCTATGGCCGCGCAGTGGCGGTGTACTACCGCCGCGGCAACGGCTTCGAGTGGCAGCGGCTGTAAGCTTATCGATATGCCAGAAGTATCAATCATGACCTATCAGGTTATGGATCGACTGGATGGACGGGCCTAGTCTGGGGCCCGTCCCCTCCAATCCGGCCGCCCCCACGGCCCACCGCTCCCATGACTGGCGATACCCCGGCGGCCCTCGCCGACCGTCCCCGTACTGACGACGCTCCCGTCGACACCCGCATCCAGCAGGGGACGCCGGCCTTCCGTCGCACCGCGCTGGCGCTGTTTTTGGCTGGCTTTTCGACCTTCGGCCTGCTGTACACGGTGCAGCCACTGCTGCCCGAGTTCAGTCGCCACTTCGGTGTGTCTGCTGCCGGCAGCGCGATGTCGCTGTCGCTGACCACCGGCACCCTGGCCGTGGCCATGCTGATGGCGGGCCTGCTGTCCGATGCGGTCGGCCGGCGCCCGCTGATGATCGTTGCGTTGCTGGCCTCGGCCACGCTGTCGCTGTGCACCGCACTGGTCGACGACTGGGCCACCCTGCTGGTGCTGCGCACCCTGTTGGGGCTGGCATTGAGCGGCGTGCCGGCGGTGGCGATGACCTACCTGGTGGAAGAGATGGACAGCCGCGCGCTGGGCCTGGCGATGGGCTTGTACATCGGCGGCAACGCCATCGGTGGCATGAGCGGGCGCCTGCTGGCCGGCATCATCGCCGACCACTGGGGCTGGCGCTGGGGCATCGGCGTGGTCTCGATCATCGCCATCGCCAGCACCGTGCTGCTGTGGCTGCAGCTGCCACCGTCGCGCCACTTCCAGGCCAGTCGCAGTGGCCTGCGCCAGCTGCCCGCGCGCTGGCGCACGCTGTTTGCCGATCCCGGCCTGCCGTGGCTGTTCGCCACCTCGTTCGTGCTGATGGGTGTGTTCGTCACCCTCTACAACTACCTCGGCTACCACCTGCTGGCGCCGCCGTACCACCTCAGCCAGACCGTGGTCGGGTTGATCTTCAGCGTGTATCTGGTCGGCACCTTCAGTTCGGCGTGGATGGGCCAGCAGGCCACGCGCCATGGGCGCGGTCGCATCCTGGCGATCTCCTTCGGCCTGATCGCCGCCGGCATCGTACTGCTGGCGATGCCGTGGCTGCCGGCGATGGCAGTGGGCATCGCGCTGGTGACCTTCGGTTTCTTCGGTGGCCATTCGGTGGCCAGCAGCTGGGTCGGCAGCCGTGCCGGCTCCATGCGTGCGGAAGCGTCGGCGCTGTACCTGTTTGCCTACTACCTGGGCTCGAGCGTGCTGGGCGGCGTGGGTGGTCTGGCCTATGCCGCGTGGGACTGGCTGGGCGTGTGCGCGTTCGCCGCGCTGCTGACCCTGATCGGCGGTGGCATCGTGTGGGCGCTGCAGCAGCGCGCGCCGCAGCCGGTGACCGCCTGATCCTGCCCTGGTAGATGCCGACCTTGGTCGGCGTTGTGGCCCTGGGCCAACCAAGGTTGGCCACTACCGGGCGCGATGCACCTCACGCTTCCGCAAACGCCCCACGCAGCAGTCCGGCGAAGTTCCGGATCAACGGTGTCACCCCCTCGCGGCGCCACGCCAACTGCACTTCCGAATGCGCGCCGGCATCGGCCAGCGGCACGAAGCGCGCACCTTCCACCCGGATGTGGTCGCACGACGAAGGCAGGATCGCCGCACCCAGTCCCGCAGCGGCCAGGCTGATCAGCGTTGAAGCCTCACCGGCCTCCTGCACGATGCGCGGGGTGAAGCCCGCCGCCGCACACAGCGCGATCATGTGGTCATGGATGCCTGCTCCGGCGCTGCGGCGGAACGCCACGAACGGTTCCTGCGCCAGATCACGCAACGCCAGCGTGCCGCCTTTCGACAGGCGACGCAGGGCAGGGTGGTCGGCATGCACGATCAACGCCAGCGGGTCGACGAACAGGCTGTGCGCCACCAGCTCGGCCGGCAGCGTGCGCTTGCGGATGATGCCCACATCCAGGCTGCCATCGAGCAGCGCATCGATCTGCTGCAGGGTGTTCATCTCGCTCAACTGCAGCCGCACCTGCGGATACTGCTGGCGGTACTGCAGGATCGAACGCGGAATCTGCGGTGACAACGGCGTGGCCCGGGTCAGGCCGATACGCAGCTCACCCTGCTCGCCACGCTGCGCGCGCTGCACTTCATCCACCGCCGATTCCACCTGCTGCACGATGCTGCGCGCACGTTCCTGCAGCAGTTCCCCCGCAGCGGTCAGCTGCACACGCCGATGGCTGCGCACGAACAGGCGCGCACCGATCAGTTCCTCCAGCTGCCGGATCTGCTGGCTGAGCGGCGGCTGCGACATCCCCAACCGCTCGGCCGCCTGGCCGAAGTGCAGGGTATCGGCAACGGCAAGGAAGTAGCGCAGGTGGCGAAGTTCGATGGACATGGATGCAGTCTATCCAGCCCGACGCCGGGAATCGTCATCCACGCATGGCGTGGATCAACCGTGTCGACCAAGGTCGACACCCACCAAGAGCAGGCCATGCCGTTCCGACAGATCGCGGAGAACTGTCGAAGGCGGGGTGGGTCCGGTTGCGGGGGTGTCCGCGGCATGGATGCCGCGGCCAAGCCCCCATGGTGAAGTGACCCCCTAAAGTTGGACAGTTGGGGGATCAGGCGGCCAGCGCGACCTGTTCCCGGTACTTTACCGGGCTCAGGCCCTTTAGTTTCAGTCGGATACGGTCTTCGTTGTAGTACCGGATG
>NZ_JAHXYV010000005.1:0-267642 GCF_019969775.1 Stenotrophomonas sp. OVS01A
CATCCGGTACTACAACGAAGACCGTATCCGACTGAAACTAAAGGGCCTGAGCCCGGTAAAGTACCGGGAACAGGTCGCGCTGGCCGCCTGATCCCCCAACTGTCCAACTTTAGGGGGTCACTTCACCCTGGGGGCTTGGCCGCGGCATCCATGCCGCGGACACCCCCGCGAACCCACCCCGCCCGGCCTCTGACAGTTTCCTGCGGTGGCCACCCACGCAAAGAGAAATAAAGCAGAGCAGAAGTGGGTCGCTTCGCTCTTTGTAGTGCCGAGCCATGCTCGGCTCAGGGCCGGCATGCGCTGTACGAGAGGCAGGCGAGGGCACAGCGACGTGCGCATTACGCGGCCTGCAACTGCACATCCACATATTCCGACAGGCCTCGGCAGGCCAGCAGCAGTCCTTCGCGGGCGTCGTCGGGCAGATGCTGCGTGTCGTCCCCGTCCACGCGTACGCGTTAGCTGGCGTGCAGCAGTTCCAGCAGGAAGGTCAGCCCGGCATTGGCGCGGTCGATGCGCGCCATCGCCATGCACTGCGCCTGCGTTCGCCCTTTGCTCGGCCACGGCTGGCCATCTGCCGCTTCCACCTGGCGGATGCGCTGCAGGCAGTCCAGCAGGGTAGGGCCGCCCGGCGCGTTGGCGGCCTGCGTTGCAGTGAGCGTGGTTTCCAGCGCGCGGGCGATGTCATGCGGCAGCTGGTGAGCAGCCTCGCCCAGCGTGGCGAACAGGTACGGGTAGGTGGAAGCGGACATGGCGGGGTCCTCGTGCGGTCGGCAAGGGCCACCCCGCGTGGAGGCGAGGGTGGCAGGCGATGCGTGGCTCCAATACCGGTGACCAAGTGTGAAAGCGCCGGCGGGCACGAGGCCCTCCACGCACCGCCCGCCAAAGACGCACGGACGGATTGCCAGCCGACGCCGCTAAACAAGGAAAAAGCGACGCCGGCTGGCAAGCGTAAACAACACTTGGGTCAACGGGATTGGAGTCCCGTGCCACCCGTTGTCGGTGGCCGCACATGATGTGCACGTGGCCCTTGTGGCTCCAATCAGAATTGTTTGAAACCCGGAAAATCCGGGCGCCCAAGGCAGTTGTCGCCGAAGGAGTCGATAGCGTCAAACAGCGCTGACAGCTTCGCGAAAGCGCCGGTTGCTACCGTGCCGCGGGTGAAATGGAAACGAATGCTTGGTGGCTGCCGTGAGGCGCTGCGTACGATCGATCTGCCGTTGCTGATCGCGTTGTTGATCCTGATGGGCGCAGGCCTGGCGGTGCTGCACAGCGTGAATGGGCCGGTGCACGGGCAGGCGATGCGCTTTGCCGGTGGCCTGGTGGCGATGTGGCTGCTGTCGCGGGTTTCGCTGCTGCGCCTGCGCGCGTGGACGCCGGCGATCTATGCACTGTCGATGCTGCCGCTGATGGCGGTGTACGTGATCGGCACCGGCAAATACGGACAGCGCTGGCTCAACCTCGGCGTGTTCTACCTGCAGCCTTCGGAACTGCTCAAGCTCAGCCTGCCGTTGATGATGGCCTGGTATCTGCACCGCCAGCCGCTGCCGCCATCGCCGCGCACGGTGCTGACGGCCGCAGTACTGATCGGGGTGCCAGCGCTGCTGATCCTGATGCAGCCCAATCTCGGTACCGCCACCCTGGTCACCGCCAGCGGCGTGTTCGCCCTGCTGCTGGCGGGCCTGCAGTGGCGCTGGGTGGCGGCCGGACTGGGCGCGGTGTCGGTGGCTGCGCCGTTGGCCTGGTTCGGGCTGCTGCGGCAATACCAGAAGAATCGCGTGCTGACCTTCCTGGATCCGGCTGCCGATCCGTTGGGCACCGGCTGGAACATCCTGCAGTCGCGCATCGCCATCGGCTCGGGTGGCATGCAGGGGCGCGGCTGGGGCCACGGCACACAGGCCACGCTGGATTTCCTGCCCGAGTACACCACCGATTTCGCGTTCTCGGTGCTTGCCGAGGAATTCGGCTGGATTGGCGTGGTGGTGGTGTTCGCGCTGTATCTGTTCGTGGTCGGGCGTTGCCTGTCGATCGCGGTGCAGGCACGCGACACACACGCGCGGTTGTTGGCTGGGAGCCTCGGCCTGGCGTTCTTCGTGTACGTGCTGGTCAACGGCGGGATGATTTCCGGATTGCTGCCGGTGGTGGGCATTCCGATGCCGTTGATCAGTTATGGCGGCACCTCGGCGGTGTCGTTGCTGGCGGGGATCGGGCTGGTGATGGCGGTGCGGGGGCATCGGCCGGTGCACGCGTAGGTTTCCAGCCAACGGCGCAGCCCCTCGTGGGTGGGGCGGGTGGGTCGTGGAAAGCTGGATTGCTGAGGGCTGGCCGGGCGGGTGGATAGTGCGGGGACGCCGTGAACCCATCCCTGGGGGCTTGTCCGCGGCATCCATGCCGCGGACACCCCGCACTACCCACCCGCCCGGCCGCTGACAGGTTCCTGCGGCGTCCACCACGCAAGAAGAAAAAGAAGATCAAAAGCAAAAGCAGCATGGCCGGTTGCCCACGCTTCCTGTAGAGCCGAGCCCACGCTCGGCTCAGAGCGAAGCGACCCGCTGTTGCTCTTCGCTCTTCTTTTTTCTCTTTGCGTGGGTGGACGCCGCAGGAAACCGTCAGAGGCCGGGCGGGTGGGGTTCGCGGGGGTGTCCGCGCCATGGATGGCGCGGCCAAGCCTCCATGGACGGATTCACGGCGTCCCCCGCGAACCCCACCCGCCCGGCCAACCACGGCTGTTGCTTTCAGCGCTCACCCACGAGGGGCTGCGCCGTTCGCCGACCTTCGCCGCCGATGCGCGCATGAATCTGCGCAAGCGCATTTCTGTAATCGTTCCCACAACGCCGCACAGCAGCATCGCCGCTGACGAAGTTCCATTAAAAGTGGGCGCCAATTCACATTTTGACGCCGCGTTGATCCTGATCAATGGACTTGTCGCAATCGGCCTGCACAATGGCGGCCCGTTCGGCATGGCGCGCCGTCTTTGATGCAGCGCGAGGGGCGTCGGATGGGAAAGCAGTACTGATCCAACGGGTACAGGGAGCGCGGAGCACTGCCACTGGGGAGCGGCAGCCGCGCAGGTACCGACCGGGTCCGGCGGCCGGTTGCGTCTGCGGGGATGGGGACGCAACCGGCAACCTCTGCCTGAATGGGGCAGGTCAATCACAACGTCTTCACATTTCGCGCTGAACGCGTGCAAATCGTTGTGATTCATGGTGTTAGGGGTTTTAATTCATCCATGACCTGCTAACCTGCGGTGATGATTCGACGTTCTCTGGCCTGCATGCTCACCCTCGGCCTGGTCGCCTGCGCGACCCAGCCGACGTCCCCACCGACTTCGCCACAGGCCAGCAGTACGCCGCGCCACCCGGCGGCCAAGCCCCACGGCCCGGCCGAGGCCGCGCCGGAAGCGACCGCGGCCACGGCAGCACCGGTCGATCTCACCCCGGTGCCGTTCGAAACCGCGCGCGCCAGATTCATTGCCGACACCGCCAAGCGCTACGGACTCAAGCCCGACGAGATCCGCAACGTGCTCGACCAGGCGCAGGTGCGCCAGCCGATCATTGCTGCCATGTCGCGGCCGGCCGAACGGGTCAAGCCGTGGAACGAATACCGGCCGATGTTCATCAGCAAGGCACGCATCGATGGCGGCAAGGCGTTTCTTGCCCAGCATCGCGCCGAACTGGACCGTGTGCAGCAGCGCACCGGCGTGCCGGCGGAAGTGATCGTGGCGATCATCGGCGTGGAAACCAGCTACGGCAAGAATGCCGGCAGCCATCGCGTGCTCGATGCGCTGTACACCCTGGCCTTCTATTACCCGCGCAGTGGCGACCCGGCCAAGCTGGAGCGCGAAGTGCGCCGCGAGCTGTTCTTCCGCGATGAACTGGCCAAGCTGTTCGAGCTGGGCCGCGAGGAAAAGCTGGACATCACCACGCTCAAGGGCAGCTATGCCGGTGCGATGGGTATGGGCCAGTTCATGCCCTCCAGCTACCTGGATTACGCCGTGGACGGCAACGGCGATGGTCGCCGTGACCTGTTCACCAGCTACGACGACGTGTTCTCGTCCATCGCCAACTACTTCGTGAAGAAGGGTGGCTGGGTGCGCGGCGGCCAGGTCGCCGTGCCGGCCACGCTCGCCGCCGGCCGCGAGGAGTTCAACCCGACCGAGTGGATGCCCACCTGGTCGCTGGCCGACCTGGCCCAGCGCGGCTACCAGCCCAGCGCGCCGGTGCAGCCGGGTGCCACCGCCACCCCGATCACCCTTGAAGGCAGCACCGGCAAGCAGTACTGGCTGGGCTTCCAGAACTACTACGCAATCACCCGCTACAACCTCTCGAAGATGTACGCGATGGCCGTGTTCCAGTTGTCGCAGGCCGTTGCCGGACAGGAGCTGCCCCCGGCATGAACATCAGATGGCTGGTCCCTGGATTGATCGTCCTCGCGCTGGCCGCCTGCAGCAGCGCGCCGAAAAAGCCGGCGACCGCCGGCCACGGTGGCAAGCCGTCCGGCACGGTGGTGCAGGGCAAGGGTGGGCGTCCGGCGCATTGTCCGGAGGGCTCGCCGTACGCGGCGGCCACCGAGGACCTGTCCACCCGTGGCAACTACACCGCCGGTGGCCTGTACAAGCCCGGCGTGAAAGACACCACGCCCAGTTACGTGCCCAACGTGGCCTGTATTCCCGAGCCGGTGGTGACCAATGAGGATCGCTCGGCGATCGGCAACAAGTCGCCCTACGTGGTGCTGGGCAAGCAGTACAAGGTGCTCGACGACACCCGCAACTACGTTGAACGCGGCACCGCTTCGTACTACGGCGCCAAGTTCCATGGCCGCCTGACCTCCAACCGCGAGGTCTACGACATGTACCAGTTCACCGCTGCGCACAAGACCCTGCCGCTGCCCAGCTTCGCCCGCGTGACCAACCTGGACAACGGCGAATCGGTGATCGTGCGCGTCAATGATCGTGGCCCGTTCCACGATGGCCGCGTGGTCGATCTCAGTTACGCCGCCGCTGTGCGCCTGGGCATCACCCAGCGCGGTACCGGCAACGTGGAAGTGCGCGCAGTGCAGCCGGGTGAAACCAACCTGATGGCGCAGAAGCCGTCGCGCCGCGAACGCCGTGCTGCGGAAGCGGCTACCGCTGCCGTCGCCAGCGCACGTCCCGCACCCGCCGCACGTGCGGTTGCCGACAGCGACATCGATCGACTGGTCAAGCGCCTGCCGGCCGACGCCGCGCCCGAGCGCGGCCAGCCGGCTACCACCCAGGCCGCTGTCAGCACGATGCCGGAAGTGGCGGTCAGCAGCCTGCCGCCCAGCGCCCCCGCGTCGCGTCCGGCAGCGCCGGTCGTGGCCACCGCCATGCCGCGCAGCCCGGCCCCGGCCAGCAGCCCCAGCCTGTCGCAGAAGGTGGTGGGCGCGGTGATGCTGCAGGTCGCCAGCTTCTCCAACCGCGACAACGCCAACCGGGCGATGGGCCAGCTCAACGCTGCCGGCATCGTCGGTGCCACCATCAGCGACATCGCTGCCGGTGGTCGTACCCTGTGGCGCCTGCGGGTACCCGCCAGCGACCATGCCAGCGCGGCGGAACTTGCCGGGCGCATCTCGGGTCTGGGCTTTGGCTCGCCACAGATCGTCAAGGACTGATTCCGCCCGGGCCGGTGCTGCCGGCCCTTGCCACCTCGGCCTTACAATGGCCACCTCGCCCCATCCTTCATTTTCCGGCCGTCCCCTGGAGCCTGCTGTCCCATGAATTTCCGTTCCGCCGCCACTGCCCTGGCCGCCACCCTGGTGGTGGGCCTGGCCTCCGCCCAGACGCCGCTGCCGACCCCGGCCACCCCGGCGCCTGCCGCCGCTGCTGCCCCCGCCACCGTGGCCACGCCGCCGGCGCCTGCACCCAGCGTTTCCAAGGCCTGGGTGCTGATGGACTACGCCACCGGCCAGGTGCTGGCAGGCGAGAACATCAACGAACAGCTGGCCCCGGCCAGCATCACCAAGGTGATGACGTCGTACGTGATCGCCGCCGAGGTCAAGAACGGCAAGGTCCGTCCCGATGACCAGGTGATGATGAGCGAACGCGCCTGGCGCGAAGGTGGTGCCGGCACCGACGGCAGCTACAGCGGCTTCCCGGTCAACCAGACCGCGCGCCTGGAAGACATGGAAAAGGGCATGGCGATCCAGTCCGGCAATGACGCCGCGATCGCCCTGGCTGAGCACGTGGCCGGCAGCGAAGAAGCCTTCGCTTCGCTGATGAACAGCTACGCCGCCAAGATCGGCATGAAGAACTCGCACTTCGTGAACGCCCACGGCTTGACCGCCCCGGGCCATCACAGCAGCGCCTACGACCTGGCCCTGCTGGGCCGCGCGATGGTGCGCGACTACCCGGAAACCTACGCGTACAACAAGATCAAGGAATTCCAGGTCGGCACCATCAAGCAGCCCAACCGCAACCTGCTGTTGTGGCGCGATGGCAGCGTGGACGGCATCAAGACCGGCCACACCTCCGAGGCCGGCTACTGCCTGATGAGCTCGGCCCAGCGCGGTGACCAGCGCCTGGTCGCCGTGGTGCTGGGCGGCGCGTCGGAAAAGCAGCGCGCCGATGACAGCCTGGCCCTGTTGAACTGGGGCTTCCGCTTCTTCGAGACCCACCGCCTGTACGAGCCGGGCAAGGCCGTGGCCGAGCACAAGGTATGGAAGGGCACCACCGACAAGGTGCAGCTGGGCGTGGCGCAGCCGATGCTGGTCAGCGTGCCGCGCGGTCGCTACAACGACCTGAAGCCGAGCATCGACGTGCCCAAGACCCTGGAAGCACCGTTCACCGCTGGCCAGCAGATCGGCACCGTCAAGGTCACCCTGGATGGCAAGCTGGTGGCCGAAGCGCCGCTGGTGGCTGTGGCCGCCGTCGAGCAGGCCGGCTTCTTCAAGCGCCTGTGGGACAGCTTCTGGATGTGGTGGGAATCGGAATGATCCGCAGCCTGCTGCGGTGAATGAAAAAGGCCGGCGAATGCCGGCCTTTTTCGTGGGATCCCGCCGGGCATGGCCCGGCGCTACCGATGATCGGGTAGCGCCGGGCCATGCCCGGCGGACGCAGCCCCGGATTACAGCGAGCGATTCAATCCGGTGTGCCGACCAACGGTCGGCACCTACCCGCTTCACCATCAGCCCCTCGCTTACAGCGAGCGGCTGATGGTGAAGCTGCCGAACACCGGGGCTTCGCGCTGGCCATTGAACTCGCGGGTGCTGTGGTAGCGGGCTACCGCGAATTTCCAGCGGCCGCGCATCACTGCCACGCCGTAACCGCCGTAGGCGACCACGTGGCGCTTGTCCACGCTGTGGCTGTTGCGGAACGTGTTGCCGTCCAGGGTGATATCGCGGATCACCCACGCCGCATCGGTGGTGGCGAACATGTGCCACGACCAGCCACTGGGCTTGCCACCCCGGGTCGGCGCGGTGTTCTCGCCGGCCGGGCGCAGCGGGGTGCTGCCGAAATCGTCGGGCAGCTTCCAGCCGAAACGCACTTCGCCGCCGACGTTGGCCTTGGTTTCCAGGTTGCCGATCGAGCCGCCGTAATGGCTGATCGCATCCCAGCCCCAGCCGTCGGCATTGATGCTGGCATCGCCCGGCCAGCGGCGCATGCGCTCGTGGGTCAGCATGAACACCGGTTCGTTGTGCAGCTGGTTGTCCCAGCCCTGGAATTTCTCATCACCCAGCACGTCGTGCACCGCGTTCTGCACCTGCCGGCCCTGCGCCCACGGGCCCACCACGCCCAGGGTCAGCAGGGTGGTCTGCAGGTGGTCGCCGCTGCGTGCGTTGTAGCCGAAGCTGGCCACCAGCACGCCCGCATACGGGCGGTCGTCTTCGATCAGGTCCTTCCGGGTGAAATCGGTGGGGGTGAAGATGCCCTGGGCCAGGCTGAAGATCATGTTCTGCTGTTCGAACCTGCCCGGGTGCAGTGCCTCCAGGTGGCTGTTCACCCAGCGCGCCAGGCGCGGCAGGCACGGGTCGTCGGTGTAATCGACCAGGTTGGGCGAGACCAGGGTCAGCTGGGCGCCGTTGGTATAGCCCTGATCCTGGTGGCGGCCGCCGAACAGGTCGTTGTCGACGCGGAAATTGACCTGCGGCGGATGCTCGCGCATCGCGTCCGGGCCGCATTGCTCGGCTGCGTAGGCGGAAAGGGGGAGGGCGGTGGCCAGCAGGCCGGACAATCCAAAGGATGCGAGGTAGCGCATGGATGGGATGATCATCGGGAAGGGGGCTTTTGTCTGTCGTTTTATGCAACGACACGGTACTCCCGGCGCTGTGATGGAACGAGCGCGCTGGGATCACTTGTCTGTTCCGAAAACAACATTGTCTGATCGATACAATCGGTTACCGCAGGTGAAGCCGCAGCGATGGGGCAGGGGCCCTGGGAGGTGGGTCCCAGCCTGAATGGATGTTCAGCTGCAACGCAGCGGCCCGCCCGCAGTGCCGCCGGCTTACATGAATACTCTTGGGTTTGTTGCCCTGCGGCCCGATAATGGGCGCATGGAAATCAAGTCCGACAACCCCGAACACGGCTTCCAGTTCCCCGGTCAGTTCGAGCTCAGCGCGATGGGCCCGGCCAACCGCGGCCTGGAGCATGAACTCCCCCGCCTGCTGCTGGCTGCTGGCGTCGACGTGGTGAACGAGCGCATCAGCTGGAAGCATTCGTCCAACGGCAAGTACGTCTCGGTGCGCCTGGTCTTCCGGGCCGAGAACCGCGATCAGTACGACGTGGCCCACCAGGCCCTGCGCGACCACCCGGAAGTGAAGTGGACGGTGTAGCCGTCAGCTGTCCTGCCGAAGCGGCTGCCCCCGAGGCGCGCCCGCCGCGCCCGGCGGTGGTCCGTGACCTGGGGCGCCAGGCCTACGAGCCGGTCTGGCACGCCATGCAGCGTTTCACCGACCAGCGCGACGATGACACGCTGGACGAGCTGTGGGTGGTCGAGCACGATCCGGTGTTCACCCTGGGCCAGGCCGGCAAGGTCGAACACGTGCTGGCGCCGGGTGAGATCCCGGTGGTCCACGTCGATCGCGGTGGCCAGGTGACCTACCACGGCCCCGGCCAGATCGTGATCTATCCGCTGCTGCGGCTGCCGCGGCTGGGCATCGGCGTGCGCGACTACGTATGCCGCATCGAGCAGGCCATCATCGACACCCTGGCGGAATGGAACATCGGTGCCGAACGGCTCGATGGCGCCCCGGGCGTCTACGTCGGCGGTGCCAAGATCGCCGCACTCGGCATCCGCGTGCGGCGCGGCTGCACCTTCCACGGCCTGGCCTTCAACGTGGCCATGGACCTCGACCCTTTCCACCGCATCAACCCCTGTGGTTACGAGGGGTTGCAGGTGACCACGGTGCTAGACTTGGGCGGTCCGTCCGGGATGGACGCCGTCAAGCCGGTGCTGCTGGACCACCTGGCCCGCCAGTTCGGCCTGCTGCTGCAGCCCGTGCCTGAACTGCCTGATCTCTCTGCGGCCGCCTGACCGCCCCCGGAAACGCCATGACTGAAACCACTGCCCGCACCATACCCCTGCAGATCGTGCAGGCCGAGCTTCCGTCCACCGCGCCGTTGCAGGCCGGGGTCAAGCAGATGGGTGGGGACAAGATCAACCGTTCGCCGGTGCAGTTCGCCGACGTGCCGGTGCTGCGCAAGCCCTCCTGGATCCGCGTGCGCATTCCTTCGGGCAATGCCGTGCAGAACCTGAAAGCCAAGCTGCGCGAGAACCGCCTGGTGACCGTGTGCGAGGAAGCCAGCTGCCCGAACATCCACGAATGCTTCGGCCACGGCACCGCCACTTTCATGATCCTGGGCGAGGTCTGCACCCGCCGCTGCTCGTTCTGCGACGTGGCACACGGCCGGCCGAAGCCGCCCGATGCCAACGAGCCGGCCAGCCTGGGCCAGACCGTGGCCGACATGGGCCTGAAGTACGTGGTGGTGACCAGCGTCGACCGCGATGACCTGCGCGACGGCGGTGCCCAGCACTTCGTCGACTGCATCACCGCCATCCGCGAGAAATCGCCGGGCACCCGCATCGAAGTGCTGACCCCGGATTTCCGCGGCAAGGGCCGCATGGAGCGCGCGCTGGAGATCCTCGCGCAGAACCCGCCGGACGTGTTCAACCACAACATCGAAACCGTGCCGGACCTGTACCGCAACGTGCGCCCGGGTGCCGATTACCAGTGGTCGTTGAACCTGCTGAAGAACTTCAAGGCGCAGCACCCTGACGTACCGACCAAGTCGGGCATCATGCTGGGCCTGGGCGAAGACTTCGAACAGATCAAGGCCACCATGCGCGACCTGCGTGCGCACAATGTGGACATGATCACCATCGGCCAGTACCTGCAGCCGACCGCGCACCACCACCCGGTGCTGAAGTATTGGACCCCGGACGACTACAAGGCGCTGGAAGTCTACGGTTACGAGCTGGGCTTCAGCCACGTGGCCTCCGGCCCGATGGTGCGCTCGTCGTACCACGCCGACGTGCAGGCCAAGGGCGCCGGCGTTTCCTGAGGCTCCGCCGGTGGGTGCGGACCGTTGGTCCGCACACCTCATCCCCGCCGGGCATGGCCCGGCGCTACCGATGGGTGCCACCACCACCGATGGGTGCCACCACCACCGATGGGTGTCACCATCACCGATGGGTGTCACCATCACCATGGTGGGTGCGGACCGTTGGTCCGCACGCCTTTGCCTGCATTCACAATTTGCTACACCGGCCCCGCTAGGCTGGTTTTCCACTGGAAGTGGACGGGTGACAAACCCGGCAACTTTCGGCACTGTCGTGGTGTCTGAACACCCTGCAGTCTCCCCCTTGGCAAGGCGCCTTCGAGCACGTCAATGAAATTCAAAGCCCCCGCATTCCTGATGGCCCTGGCGCTGGTTGCGCCGTTGGCGCTGGCGGCCAAGGCCGACTCGCCGGCGTTGCCGGCGGCGGCTACCGCCGATCAGGTGACCACCTCCAAGCTGGTATACGGCCTGTTGTCCGACAGCCGCTACGCCTATCGCCCGCGTGCGCTCGATGAAGCCACCTCCAAGGATGTGTTCAAGCGCTACCTGGAGACCCTGGACGGCGGCAAGCAGTACTTCACCCAAGCCGACATCACCCGCTTCGCACCGTTCCAGGCCGGCATTGCCAATGCCATCCGCGGCGGCGAGCTGGAGCCGGCCTTCCAGGTGTTCGCGGTCTACAAGCAGCGCGTCGGCGAGCGTGTGGCCTACGCGCGCAAGCTGCTCAAGCAGGAACCGGATTTCACCACCGACGAGCGCTTCGAGTACGACCGCAAGGACGTGCCGTGGGCAGCGTCCAACGCCGAGCTCGACGAGCTGTGGCGCAAGTCGGTGAAGAATGACTGGCTGCGCCTGAAGCTGGCCGGCAAGAAGTCCGATGACATCCGCAAGACGCTGGACAAGCGTTACGCCACCCTGGAAAAGTCGGTCAACGAGCTGAAGGGCGAAGACACCTTCCAGTTCTTCATGAACGCCTACACCAGCGCGGTTGATCCGCACACCGATTACTTCACCCCGCGTACCGCCGAGAACTTCAACCAGGCGATGTCGCTGTCGCTGGAAGGCATCGGCGCGCAGCTGCAGCGCCAGGACGACGTGGTGGTGATCCGCGAGATCATCGCCGGTGGTCCGGCGGCTGTGGACGGCACGCTGAAGCCGGGTGACCGCATCGTCGGCGTCGGCCAGGGCAAGTCCGGGCTGGTGGAAGATGTGATCGGCTGGCGCATCGATGATGTCGTGGCCAAGATCCGTGGCGCCAAGGACACCCAGGTGAAGCTGGAGTTCATTCCGGCCGAAGCGGGCGTCGACGGCAAGCACCACACCCTGGTGCTGACCCGGCAGAAGGTGCGCCTGGCCGAACAGGCCGCCAAGGGCGAGACCATGACCATCCCGGCCGTCAATGGCGAGCCGGCACGCAAGGTCGGCGTGATCAAGCTGCCGACCTTCTACCAGGACTTCGAAGGCCGTCGTCGCAACGCCACCGATTACGCGTCGGCCACCCGCGACGTGGCCAAGCTGCTGGCCGGTTTCAAGACCGACAAGCTGGACGGCGTGGTGCTGGACCTGCGCAACAACGGTGGCGGTTCGCTGGATGAGGCCATCGAGCTGACCGGTCTGTTCATCGAGCAGGGTCCGGTGGTGCAGGTGCGCGAATCCGGTGGCCGGGTCACCGTCAACAGCGACCGCAACCAGGGCGTGGCATGGGACGGTCCGCTGGCCGTGCTGATCAACCGTGGTTCGGCCTCGGCGTCGGAAATCTTTGCTGGTGCCATCCAGGACTACGGCCGCGGCCTGGTCATCGGTGAAACCAGCTTCGGCAAGGGCACGGTGCAGAACATCGTCGACCTGGACCGTTGGCCGAGTGGCGAAGCCCAGCGCTTTGGCCAGGTGAAGCTGACCATCGCCCAGTTCTTCCGCATCAGCGGCAGCAGCACCCAGCACAAGGGTGTGGTGCCGGACCTGGCGTTCCCGGCCAGCGTCGATGCCACCGAGTTCGGCGAGAGCACCTACGACAATGCCCTGCCGTGGACCCGTATCGCCGCGGTGCCGCACACCCAGTACGGCAACTTCGCGCCGCTGCTGCCGAAGCTGGAAACGCGTCACGACGCGCGCATCGCCACCGACAAGGAATTCCAGTGGTGGAACGAGGACGTGGAGCAGTTCCGTACTGAAGCGGCGAAGAAGTACGTCTCGCTGAATGAAGCGACCCGACGTGCCGAGCGCGAGCGCCAGGACACCCAGCGCAAGCAGCGCCAGATCGTGCGCAAGGAACTGGGCCTGGCCCTGGACCCGCTGGCCGATGACAGCAGCGATGACGGCCTGACCGGGAACGAGCGCGACATCGTCAAGGATGCCGCCCGCGAGAAGGCCGCCGAGAAGCGTCCGGATCCGTTGCTGCGTGAATCGGCCTCGATCCTGGCCGACGCGGTGAACCTGCTGGAGGCCGACCGTCCGCTGTCGGCGCAGGTCCTGCCGCAGTCCACCGCCGCAGGCCGCTGGGCCGACTGATTGACTGAAAAAGGGGACGGAGGGGTCAAGTCGTTAGTGGCACAAACGACTTGATCCTTCCGTCCCCTTTTTGCATGAACCGGGTACAACGGTGGGGGACGTGCCCGGTGTTTTCGACCCGGCGCACACGGGCAGGGGGCTACCCTCGGGGATACCGTCTTCGCAGGAGTACCCATGCGGGCCTCCCTTCTTTCTGCTTCCCTGCTGGCTGCCACCAGTGCCTTGGCATTGACCGCCTGTGGCGGTCGTGCCGCCGACAGCAGTCTGTTGCGGGAGTCCTTCGACTCCGGCGACACCTTCTCGCGCACCGTCGATGGGCGGCCGGCCGAAGCCTGCGAAGCAGCCCGGCGCACGCTGCTCAGCCAGGGCTATGCGATCGCACGCTCGGACGATGCGCAGGTGGAAGGCAACAAGAACTTCCAGCCGCGCGAGGACGACCATGAGCAGCTGGTGCTGCGTATCTCGTGCGCGCCGCGTGGCAGCCAGGCGTTGGTGTTCGTCAGCGCCGTGCAGGACCGCTATGCACTGAAGAAGAGCCCGACCTCGGCCAGTGTGGGCGTGGGCGCGCTGGGCTCGGTGTCGCTGCCGTTCGGCAGCAATGACGACTCACTGGTGAAAGTGGCCAGCAGCACGATCACCGATGCCGAGTTCTATCGGCGCTTCTTCCAGCGCCTGCAGCAGTACCTGCCAGCGGCAGCGAAGCCAGAGCCGCAACCGCAACCGGCCGCGTCGCCGCAGCCTCCTGCCGGGCCTGAGCCCGAACCAGCGCCGGCAGCAACGGACCAGGGCTGAGCGTGCGCGGCAGGGTGATCGCGTGGGCCCTGCTGCTGGGCTGGCCCCTGAGCACGCTGGCCGCTACGGCCGAGTGCAGCCAAGGCCTGCTGCAGCGGCTGGGATGGCGCTTTGAAACCGCAACGATTACCACGCCACAGGTAGAGGGTGGGCCGGTGTGTACGCGTGCCTCGCTGGCCGAAGCGCAGGCGGCCGGTGATCTACGCGTGCGCTGGCCCGGAACGCTGGCCGAGGCCGACCGGCAGGCCCTGTTGCAGCAGTTGCTGGATGACCCGGCCACGGTCTGTGCCTACGCCTTTGAACTGGGCGCTGCCGTGCAACGCGCTACGCAGGCACTGCAGGACAATGAATCCTTCCGCTTCACCGGTGTGCAGCTGGGCTGGATCGGCTTTGGCGCACGCGGTGCTCCGGCACAGGGATGGCAGCGGGTGCGCAGCTTCGGTCGTGGCTATGTGCCGGCCGCCAGCAACAGCCGCGCGCTGGATGCGTTCTATACGGGCCACGTGCGCGCCGAGTGCGGTGTCGGCCGCCAGGTCGCGCAGCTGGCTGCGCAGCGCGAGCTGTACGGCGATGCCGCCTTCGATGCGGAATTCGCGCCCGCCGAACTGTCCATCGGCACGTTCCTTGGCCTGCACGACACCGACAGCATCCTGCTGGGCGCGCAGGCCGGCCAGTTCATGGCCGACGGCAAGGCCGTGCGCACGTCGGCGATGGGTCGGCAGGCCTTTGTCGGGTTGCCGGGCTTCATCGAACACGTCTTCGACAAAGGCACCTTGGACGATCTGAGCAACCAGGCGGAGAACTTCGTCGTGGTGGAGGTGGGCGCAGGCGCGGCGCAGGCACTGGCGGAGCACGGTGGCCTGGCCTGGTATGACCAGCGCAACCGTGCCCTGTGGCAGCTGGCGCAGGGCATTCCGCGTGTCGGCCAACGCTATTTCGAGCGGCTGTTGTACGAGCGCGATCCGGCGCTGCGTGCGCAGCTGGCCCCGCGCTATCGTGACGTGGTGCAGCAGATGGACCAGTTGCTGGACGATCCGTTCTACCAGCAGTTCGTGATCTACGCGCACCCACGCGGTATACGTCCTGTCGGCTACCACATCATCCGCCTGCTCGACCGGAATCCGCGCACGCCGTTTTCCATCGACCTGGCGTTGCACAATCTGCATACCACGCTCTACCGGCGTTGGCGCGAGGCGCAGTTGCGCCACTGCGCAGCCACCGGCAGGCCAGGCAGCCTGACCCTAGACCCCAACTGAAGGTGAAACAATGGATATTGCAATGATCGGCCTCGGCCGGATGGGCGCCAACATGGCCCAGCGCCTGCACCGCGGTGGCCACCGCGTTGTCGGCTACGACCCGGGCGAGGGCGCCCGCCAGCGCGCCGCCGAGGCCGGCCTGGAGGTGGTTGATTCGCTGGCCGCCGCAGTGGCCGCGCTGCCGGTGCCGCGCGTGGTGTGGCTGATGGTGCCCGCCGGTGAGACCGTGGACCAGACGCTGGGCCAGTTGACCCCGCACCTGGCCGAAGGTGACATCGTCATCGACGGTGGCAACTCCAACTACCAGGACTCGATCCGTCGCGCCAAGGCGCTGGCCGAAGATGACCTGGGCTACGTGGACTGTGGCACCAGCGGCGGCGTGTGGGGCCTGCAGGAAGGCTACAGCCTGATGGTGGGTGGCGATGCAGCGGTGGTCGAACAGATCGCACCGCTGCTGCGCACGCTGGCACCGGCCGAGGACCACGGCTGGGCGCGCGTCGGCCCTCCCGGCGCAGGCCACTTCACCAAGATGGTCCACAACGGCATCGAGTACGGAATGATGCAGGCCTACGCCGAAGGCTTCGCGTTGATGGAGCGCAAGCAGGAGATGGAACTGGACCTGGCCCAGGTGGCCGAGGTCTGGCGCCACGGCAGCGTGGTGCGTTCGTGGCTGCTGGACCTCAGCACCGAAGCGCTCAAGCGCAATCCCTCGCTGGATGGCATCGCACCGTACGTGGAAGATTCCGGTGAAGGCCGCTGGACCGTCGCCGAAGCGATCGCGCTGGACGTACCGGCCCCGGTGATCACCCTGTCGCTGCTCGAACGCCTGCGTTCGCGTGAATCGAACTCGTTCACCGACCGCCTGCTGTCGGCAATGCGCAACGAATTCGGCGGCCACGCCATCAAGAAGTCGTAAGTACCGGCCGGGGTCGGATCCCTTTCCGCAGGAAAGGGCTCTGACCCCGCAATTGCGTGAGCGAAGCCAGTCGTGCATGGCTCCACTCTACAAAAAGCCTTCTTTGATCGTTTCTACGTCATCCACGCATGGCGTGGATCTACTGTGTCGACCAAGGTCGACACCCACCAAGAGCAGCGGACAACTGTCGAAGGCGGGGTGGGTCCGGTTGCGGGGGTGTCCGCGGCATGGATGCCGCGGCCAAGCCCCCATGGACGGGTTTACGGCGTCCCCCGCAACCGGACCCACCCCGCCATCCCACGGAATGCCCGCTTTTGACGTTGACGTTGACGTTGACGTTGATTCGGCAGGTGCAGGGCGCAGCCCTGCCGATCACCCCACCTGCACCCGCCGCCCTTCGCGCGCGCTATCCATCCCCGCCTGCAGCAACCGCATCACCTGCAGCGCCTGCTGCGCGCTGACCGTCGGCTCGCCCTCACCCTGCATCGCCGCCGCGAAGTCGGCATACAGGCGCCGGTAGTCGCCCGGCAGGTTGTCCACGGTGCTGCGCAGGACGTTGTCCTCCGCATCGCAGTGCAGCAGCTCGCCGTGGCGCGGATCGATACCCCATCCCGGCGCACCTGGCGCGATGCCGCGACGTAGCTGCCCCTCCTGCACGTCCAGGCCATGCTTGATCCAACTGGCCCGCGTGCCATGCACGGAAAAACGGGGGGCAGGCGCAGCGACCAGTGAACCGGCATGCACGATCGCGCGATGGCGCGGGTAATGCAGTACGGCGTGGAAATAGTCGACGCCGCTGCCGCCTTCGCGCTGCACCGCAAGGTCCGCATCGATCGCCTGCGGACAGCCGAACAGCACCAGCATCTGGTCCAGCAGGTGCGGCCCCAGGTCGTACCACAGGCCGCTGCCCGGCCCGTCCTGCTCGCGCCAGCGTTCGCGCACCTGCGGACGGTAGCGGTCGAAATGTGCGTGGCATTCGGCGATGTCACCGAGCGTGCCGTCGGCAAGCAGCGCCTGCAGGGTCAGAAAGTCCGCATCGAACCGCCGGTTCTGGAACACGGTGGCGATGCGTCCAGCGTCGCGCGCTGCGACCAGCACCTGTTCGGCTTCGCGCACGCTCACGGCGAACGGTTTGTCCACCAGCACATGCTTGCCGGCGGCCAGCGCGGCGATGGCCAATGGCGCGTGCTGTTCGTTCGGCGTGGCGATGACCACCGCATCTACTGCCGGGTCATCGAAGACCTCCTGTGCGGTAGCGCGTACGTGGACGTCGCTGAAGGTGCGCAGCAGCGTATCGCGCTGCGAACTGACCACGCTGTGCAGGGCCAGCCCCGGCGTGTGCTGGATCAGCGGGGCGTGGAAGACGCGGCCGGCAAGGCCGTAGCCGATCAGGGCCAGTTGCAGCTCAGGGCGCATGGGAGGACTCCGCGCAGATCGTGAAGTGCAGGACAGGAACCTCAGGGTAAACGAGATGACTACGCGCCCGGAAGCTGAACCATTCCCGCTGCGGGTGCGCCCATTCACGTGAGCGTGACCGCAGCGCCACGCCTGCACTACAAGCACTTGGCGACACTGGGCGCACCAACCAGTAGGAGAACCAAACGATGAGCACCACGACCCGTACGCTGTTGGCTTCCGCCCTCACCCTGGGCCTGGCGCTGTCCTCCTCGGCCGCATTCGCCCAGGACGCCGCAGCGAAGAGCCCGCCGAAAACCGATCATTCGGCGATGACCCATGCAGACCGCCATGATTCCAACGAGCCGGTCACCGACAGCTGGATCACCACCAAGGTCAAGGCCGATCTGCTCGCCAGCAGCAATGTGCCGGGTACCGAAGTAAAGGTGGAGACGGTCAATGGCGTGGTCAGCCTGAGTGGCACCGTTGCCACCAAGGCCGAGCATGACAAGGCCATCGCCACCGCCAAGGGCATCAAGGGCGTGACCCGCGTTGATGCCGCCGCACTGAAGGTCAGTGCCGCCAAGCGTTGATCGACGCTGCAGGTTATCGGCAGGGGCGCTCCCACGGGGGCGCCCCTGTTTTGTGCTGTGGCGCCTGCTCGATACGTGCTGGTGGGCGCCTCGCCGAATGACCCATTGCCCCAGAGATGTGACCGGCTGCGCTATATTGCCGGTTCCGCCGTGGCCGGTCCTGCCCGGATCGCACTCCCCGGCTGAGCTGACGAGGAACTATGGCGCTGGTTTTCAGTGATGACATCTGGGATCGCTGGCGACTGCCTGCTTTGGCACTGGCAGCGGCAGCCATCATCGTGGTCCCGTGGTTGACCCTGCGCAAACTGCAGCAGGACAACGAACTGGCCATGGGCTGGGTGACCCATACCCAGCAGGTGACCGTGGCCCTGCAGCAGCTGCAGACCGACGTGCGCGACATCGAATCTGCTGCGTTGACGCTGTCCAAGGGCGTGGACGCGCCGGGCCTGCGCGAGCGCATGGGCAAGGCCAACGACATCCCCGAGCGTCTGGCCGAACTGGGCCGGATGACCCGCGACAATCCCGACCAGCTGATCCGCATCGGCCGCATCCAGTCGATGCTGGAAGGCCGGCTGGGGGTTGCGCGTGAACTGGCGAAGTCCGAGCCGAACAGCGACCAGCGCGAGCTGGTGCAGGACCTGAGCACGCGCTACCCGATCCGCGGCCTGGTGGAAGAGCTGCAGGCCAGTGAGGAAGCGCTGCTGGCCCAGCGCACCGCGCAGGCGGAGCGACAGAAGCGGCAGACCAACTTCGTGTCGTGGAGCTCGCTGCTGGTGCAGCTGGCACTGCTCGGCCTGGTGCTGTGGCTGCTGCAACGGCAGATCGGCCGCCGCCTGCAGGCAGAGCGGCAGTCGCAGCGCGCTGCGGCACGCGCGGCGTCGGTGCTGCAGACCGTGCGCGAACCGATCGTGCTGCTGGATCGCGAGCTGCGCGTGCAGCTGCACAATCCCGCGTTCTCCGAATTGTACGGGCTGCAGGATGAGCGCGCCGACGGCCTGCTGCTGGAGGACGTAGGCGAGGGCGCGTGGCGTGACCCGGTGGTGCGCCAGCGTCTGGCCGATGTGTTGCTGCGCGGCCGCGAACTGTGGGATTTCGAACACGAACAACGCACCGTCGACGGCATGTCCCGTTACATGCTGCTCAACGCCCGGCGCATGCCGCTGCCTGACACCGACGATGAAGTGGTGCTGCTGACCGTCAGCGATGTGACCGTGCAGCGTGCGGTGCAGACACGTGTTGAAGAACTGAACCGGCAGCTGGAGGGCAAGGTTGCCCAGGTCTCGGAGGTCAACCGCGAACTGGAAGCGTTCAGCTACTCGGTGTCGCACGACCTGCGCGCGCCGCTGCGCCATGTCGCCGGGTTCTCGGACAAGCTGTCGCGCCATCTGGGCGAGGCTGCCGACGAGAAGAGCCAGCACTACCTGGGGGTGATCTCCGGTTCAGCGCGGCGCATGGCCACGTTGATCGACGACCTTCTGGTCTATTCGCGCCTGGGCCGCGTGGCGATGCGCCAGCAGACCGTGGACATGCAGTCGCTGGTGGCCGATACGCGCGCGATGCTCGACGCGAACGTGCAGAGCGAAGCCGAGAGCAGTGGCCACGCCCATCAGGTGGAGTGGAGCATCGCGCCGCTGCCGATCGTGGTGGGCGACGAAAACATGCTGCGCCAGGTCTGGCTGAACCTGCTGGGCAACGCGGTGAAGTATTCAGCCAACCGCGAGCCGGCCAAGGTCCGCGTGGACTACCAGCAGCAGCCCGATGGCGGTCATCAGTTCACGGTCAGCGACAATGGTGCAGGCTTTGACATGGCCTACGCCGGCAAGCTGTTCGGTGTATTCCAGCGCCTGCACAAGGCCAGCGACTATCCCGGCACCGGTATCGGCCTGGCCAGCGTTCGCAGGGTGCTGACCCGCCATGGCGGCCGCATCTGGGCCGAAGCCGCACCGGATGCCGGCGCCACCTTCCACTTCTATCTTCCCCCCGTGCTCGACACGGACAAACAGGGCCCCATCGCATGACGACGCTGCGCACCATCCTCCTGGCCGAAGACAGCCCGGCCGACGCCGAAATGGCGATCGATGCGCTGCAGGAAGCGCGCCTGGCCAATCCCATCGTGCACGTCGAAGACGGCGTGGAAGTGATGGATTACCTGCTGCGCCGCGGCGCCTTCGCCAGCCGCGAAGAGGGCCTGCCGGCGGTGCTGCTGCTGGACATCAAGATGCCGCGCATGGATGGCCTGGAAGTGCTGCGGCAGATCCGCGAACACGATGAGCTGAAGCGGTTGCCGGTGGTGATCCTGTCCTCCTCGCGCGAGGAAAGCGACCTGGCCCGCAGCTGGGACATGGGCGTGAACGCGTACGTGGTCAAGCCGGTAGACGTGGACCAGTTCTTCGGCGCAGTGCAGACCCTGGGCAAGTTCTGGGCACTGATCAACCAGGCTCCGGAGATCGAGTAGGCCCATGCCCCTGACCGGTCCCGCGCTCGGCGCATTGCGCATCCTGCTGGTGGAAGATTCCCCGGAGGATGCCGAGCTGATGTCCGAACAGATGCTCGATGCAGGCCTTGAGGCCACCTTCGAGCGTGTCGAGAGCGCGGACGACCTGCGCCATGCGTTGGTGCGCTTCCAGCCGGACATCGTGCTGTCCGACCTGAGCATGCCCGGTTTCTCCGGCGACGACGCGCTGCGCATCGTGCGCGATGCGTTGCCGGAGGTACCTTTCATCTTCGTCTCCGGCACCATGGGCGAGGAGAATGCGGTGGCGGCCCTGCAGAAGGGAGCCAACGACTACATCATCAAGCACCAGCCGGCGCGCCTGCCGTCGGCCGTGGCGCGCGCGGTGCGTGAGGCACGCAGCGCCATCGAGCGCTCGCGGGTGGAAACCGAGCTGATGCGCGCGCAACGGCTGGAAAGCCTGTCGTTGCTGGCCGCCGGGCTCAGCCACGATCTGCGCAACATCCTGCAGCCGCTGCTGATCATGCCGGACCTGCTGAAGGCGCGTACCGAAGATCCGCAGCTGCACCACCTGGCCGACGTGATCGCCGAGTGCGGTCGCCGTGGCCATGAGATGGCCGAATCGATGCTGTCGTTCGTGCGTGGCTCGCGCAAGGCCAGCGAACGCATCCACATCGATGACCTGTTCCAGGCCGTGGCGCTGCTGTTGCGCAGCAACGTGCCCGATGGCGTCCGCCTGGACCTGGTGGTCGAGGATGAGGGGCTGGTGGTCGATGCCAACTACACCGAGCTGCAGCAGGTGTTGTTGAACCTGGCGCTCAACGCGATCCAGGCGATGCCCCAGGGTGGCAACCTGAGCCTGACCGCCAGCCATGGTGGCCAGCGCGATGGCGAGGACTGGCTGCGCATCGCGGTTGTCGATGAAGGCACCGGCATGGATGCGGACACGTTGTCGCACCTGTTCAACCCGTTCTTCACCACCAAGGCCGATGGCACCGGGCTGGGCCTGATTTCCTGCAAGCGCATCGTTGAAGGTGCCGGTGGCAGCATCCACGTCGACAGCCAGCTGGGGCGGGGCACCTGCTTCGAGCTGCGCTTGCCGATGCATGCCAGCGCCGAGGGCGGCGAACCGATCGAACAGCTGGTGGCACTGGGCAGTGGCCAGTCGATCCTGGTGGTCGATGGTGAAGCCACCCGCCTGTCGCTGTTGGGCAATGCACTGTCCAGCCAGGGCTATCAGCTGCAGTTGGCCTCCGATGGCCCGGCTGCGCTGCGCTGGATGCAGCAGGAGGCGATGCCGGCGCTGGTGATTGCCGATGCCGGCTCCAAGCTGTTGTCGGCCAGCCAGCTGCTGGGCGAAATGGCCACGCTCGGCTACCGCGGCCCGGCGCTGGTGCTGGAAGACGCTGCCGGGGAGATGCCGGAAGATGTGTTCCCCGCTGGCATCGAGGTGCACCTGCTGCGCAAGCCGCTGCAGATGCAGCAGGTGTTCCGCGCGGTGGCCGACGCGCTGGGCTGAAACAGGGGTAGTGCCGGCCGCTGGCCGGCATCTGTGGTCGGATCATTGCGGTTGCCGGCCATGGGCCGGCACTACCGGTCCTGGGGTTCCCACGGGAACCGCGGCAGGCTTTCCACCGCCTGTTCCAGCCGTCGCGACCAGTTCTGGTGGATGTCGGCGTACAGCGGCGAATCGGCTCCCAGCCGCAGCTGCTGGCTGATCCGCAGTTCGCCGGCGCGCAGCAGCGCCAGGTCCACCGGCAGGCCCACCGACAGGTTGGAACGGATGGTCGAATCCAGCGAGACGATCGCCGTGCGTGCGGCATCTTCCAGGCGCGTGGACGGGGTCAGGATGCGGTCCAGGATCGGCTTGCCGTACTTGGACTCACCGATCTGCAGATAGGGCGTCTCCGGCGAGGCGGCAATGGCGTTGCCCAGCGGATAGACCATGTACAGGCCAGGCTGTTCACCGGCAATCTGTCCACCGAAGATCAGCGTCGCCTGGGTGTTCACCCCGTCGTGGCCATGCTCGGTGTGCTGGCTCTGTACCTGGCTGTCCACCAGCAGGGAGCCGACGTAGGCCGCAGCCTCGAACAGATGGGCCATGTCGCGCAGGTTCGGCGTGCGCCGCTCCTCGGCATCGCGCTTCAGCCGCGACACCAGCAACTGGGTCGTGGCCAGGTTGCCAGCGGCCATCACCACATAGGCGGCCTGGCCGGGATATTCGAACACGTGCAGTTTGCGATGCACGCGGACATCGTCCAGCGCGGCATTGGTGCGGGTGTCGGCGGCGAAGACCAGGCCCTCGTCCACCTCGATTCCAACGCAATAGGTCATGTCGGTGCCCTATCATATGCGTCCCGGATTGTAGGCAGGCCGTTGTGACGATGGCATGCCCGCGCTCCACCTGATTGCCGTCACCGGAACCGCATGACCACCGTGCTCCTGAGCCTGGGCAGCAACGTCCATCCCCGCCGCTACCTCCACGCTGCGGTGGCGGCCCTGCGCGAGCGCTTTGGCGCGCTGCAGGTGTCTGCCGCCTACCGCACCGCTGCCGTCGGTTTCGACGGCCCGGCCTTCCTCAACAACGGCGTTGCCCTCGAGACCGACCTGCCGCTGCAGGAACTGGATGACTGGCTGCACGCGCTGGAAGATGCGCATGGTCGTGACCGCAGCGGCCCGCGCTTCTCCGACCGGACCCTGGACGTCGATGTGGTGTTCTATGGCGACCTGGTGGTGGAGGGTCCCGGCCATCTGCGTATTCCGCGCCCGGAACTGAAGCATGCCTTCGTGCTGAAGCCGCTGGCTGACATCGCCCCGGACTTCGTCGATCCGGTCAGCGGCATGGACCTGGCCACGCTGTGGCGCGCGCACAAGCAGTTTGGTGAAGCGTTCGAGGTCGTGGACCTGGAATGATGGGTTGTTGTTGCCGCTGCGCTCGCCGGGCATGGCCCGGCGCTACCGGTAGTGCCGGCCGCTGGCCGGCAACATTTCAGCTGACCGTACGCCCACCATCCACGCGCAACGTGTGGCCGGTGACGAAGCTGGCCTCGGCCGCCAGCCAGTAAACCGCTTCGGCGATTTCCTCGACCGTGCCGATCCGCGCCAGCGGCGTGCGCGCCAGCAGCGCCTCGCGGGCGAAATCGTCCTTGCCCTGTTCCGGCCACAGGATCGCACCGGGTGCCACCGCGTTCACCCGCACCTTCGGCGCCAGTTCCAGCGCCAGCGAGCGGGTGGCCATTTCCAGCGCGGCCTTCGCCATCGTGTAAGCGATGTGGTCGCGCATCGGGTCGGTGCCGTGCAGGTCGGTCAGGTTGACGATGCAGCCGTGCTGGCGGCGCAGGTAAGGCGCGGCGGCCTGGGCCAGCAGCAGCGGCGCCCGCGCATTGACCGCGTACAGCTCGTCCATCGCCTCGGCGGTGACCTGGCCGAGCGGGGTGGGGAAGAAGTTGGAGGCGTTGTTGACCAGCGCATCCAGGCGGCCGAAGTGGGTGACCGCCTGCTCGACCAGATCGGCCAGGGCATCGGCGTCGCGCAGATCGGCCTGCAACGCCAGCACGCTGCCGGGGCGCTCGTTGTCCAGGTTGAAGGCGGCCTGCTGCAGTTCGGCGCTGGAGGTATGGGCGTGCAGCACCACCGACCAGCCACAGGCGTGGAACTGGCGGGCGATGGCCGCGCCGATCCGGCGTGCGCTGCCGGTGATCAGGGCCACGGGGGCGGTGTCACTCATCGAGGGTCCTCCAAGGCTCGGCTATCCTGTGCACCATTGTCACCGCATTCGAAGACGCCATGCAGCCTACCTTCCCCCTGCCCGAAGCCGATGCCCTGGCCCACAGCGATCAACTGGCCGCCGCCCTGCGTGCCGAGATCCTCGCACAGGGGGGGGCGATGCCGTTCTCCCGCTTCATGGAGCTGTGCCTGTACACGCCGGGCTGGGGCTACTACAGCGCCGGTGCCAGCAAATTCGGCGGCAGCGGCGATTTCACCACCGCACCGGAACTCGGCAGCCTGTTCGCCGGCAGCGTGGCCAATGCACTGGCGCCGGTGTTCGGCCAGCTCGATGCGCACGCACGGATGCTGGAACTGGGCGGCGGCACCGGCGCCTTCGCCGAGGCGGTGCTGCTGCGCCTGGCCGAGCTGGAGGCGCTGCCGGCCCGTTACGCGATCCTCGAACCCAGTGCGGACCTGCGCCAGCGCCAGCAGGAGCGCCTGCAGCAGAACCTGCCGCCCGAACTGGCCGGCCGGGTGGAATGGCTTGATCGTCCGTTCGAGGACGACTGGGACGGCGTGGTGTTCGCCAACGAGGTGATCGATGCGCTGCCGACACCGCGCTTCCTCATCAAGGACGGCGAGGTATACGAGGAAACCGTCGAACTGGACGGGCAGGGCAACTTCATCCGTGGCGCACAGCCGGCCGACCTCCTGCTCAACGGCGCGGTGCGCCATCTCGAGCGCTACCTGGAAAAGCCCTTTGCCGACGGCTACCGTTCTGAAGTGCTGCCGCAGCTGCCGTACTGGCTGCAGGCGGTGGCCGGTGGCCTGCGGCGTGGCGCGATGCTGTTCGTGGACTACGGCTACAACCGGGGCGAGTTCTACCAGGAAGAACGCGATGACGGCACCGTGCGCGCGTTCTACCGTCACCACGTGCACAACGAGATCCATCGTTGGCCGGGCCTGCAGGACATCACCGCATCGGTCGATTTCACTGCCATGGCCGAGGCCGGCCTGCATGGCGGATTTGAATTGGCCGGGTACTGCAGCCAGGCCAGTTTCCTGCTCGGCAACGGCCTGGACCAGGTACTGACCCTGGCAGAGGAGCGCACCGATGAGGTGGGCCGCATCCAGTTGCGCGACCAGGTGAAGAAGCTGACCCTGCCAACGGAGATGGGCGAGCGTTTCCAGGCCATTGGCCTGCAGCGCGACGTCGATTTCGAACCGGCTTTCGAACTGGGCGACCTGAGCTGGCGCCTGTGAGTGCAGCGTTGCCGGTGATCAAGCCGCTGCGGCGGCCGCGACTGTGGACCGCGTTGTGGGTGTTGGCGGTGCTGACGGTGATCGTGGTCTGCCTGATTCCGCCGCCGCCGATCCCGTTGCCGGAAAACAGCGACAAGGGCGAGCATTTCCTGGCTTATTTCATCCTGGCTGGCAGCGCGGTGCAGTTGTTCCGACGAGGCCGCCCGCTGCTGTGGGTAGGTGCTGGCCTGGTGCTGATGGGCGTCGGCATCGAGTTCGCGCAGGGCGCGTTGACCAGCAACCGCATGGCCGATCCGATGGATGCGGTGGCCAACACCGTTGGCGTGTTGGCGGGGATGGCTACCGCGTTGACCCCGCTGCGCGACATGCTGCTGCGCTGGCGGGGGTAAGGCGCGCCAACCAAGGTTGGCGACTACCAAAGGCAGCCAGGCATGGCCTGGCGCTACAGTAGATCCACGCCATGCGTGGATGAATCTTCCCGGCGCCAACCAAGGTTGGCGTCTACCAAAGTCAGCCAGGCATGGCCTGGCTCTACAGTAGATCCACGCCATGCGTGGATGAATCTCGCCGGCGCCAACCAAGGTTGGCGTCTACCAAGGCAGCCAGGCATGGCCTGGCTCTACAGTAGATCCACGCCATGCGTGGATGAATCTTCCCGGCGCCAACCAAGGTTGGCGTCTACCAAAGGCAGCCAGGCATGGCCTGGCTCTACAGTAGATCCACGCCATGCGTGGATGGATCTCGCCGGCGCCAACCAAGGTTGGCGTCTACCAAAGGCAGCCAGGCATGGCTTGGCTCTACAGTAGATCCACGCCATGCGTGGATGGATCTCGCCGGCGCCAACCAAGGTTGGCATCTACCAAAGGCAGCCAGGCATGGCCTGGCTCTACTGTAGATCCACGCCATGCGTGGATGAATCTCGGCGGCGCTAACCAAGGTTGGCGTCTACCAAAGGCAGCCAGGCATGGCCTGGCGCTACAGTAGATCCACGCCATGCGTGGATGGATCTCGGCGGCGCCAACCAAGGTTGGCGTCTACCAACGCAGCCAGGCATGGCCTGGCTCTACGTTAGAGCCACGCCATGCGTGTCCGCCGCTATTTCCCCAGCGTCACCTCATCCAGCACCCACATCGCCGGGCGCGTGTCGCCGGTGAAGTTGATGCACAGATCGCCCGTGCCCGAGGTGCCCTTCGGCAAAGCCGCACGCAGGGTCACGAAGCCGTCGGCATCGGTCTGCGCCGGCAGCGGCACCTGCGCCAGGACCTTGCCGGTGCAGTCACCGCGACGGATCAGCATTTCGCCGTGCGCGCTCCGGGCCTTTTCGAAGCGACGCTTCGGCTCGTCGTGGGCCAGCTGGAAGTAGTACGGAATGCGGCCCGCGCGCACTTCCACGCTGCCGATGCCATCCAGCTGTGCCTGCGGCCAACGCCAGCACGGCTGGAAGATGTCGACGGTGAACACCGCACGCGCACCTTCGCGCGGACCATCATCTTCCAGGCGCAGTACCAAGCCCTTCTCGCCGACGCAGCTGCGCAGTGCTTCGCTGTGCCGCGACAGCAGCGACTGCGCGGTGTACGCCGCCACCGTCGGCTTTGCAGCCAGCAGCTGGCCCTGGTAGAAGGCGGCAGCCTGCACCGTCGCCGGCAGCGTGGACGTCAGTGGCTGCCGGTACAGCGGCGATTGCGCGGTCACCGGCTTGCCGTCGCTGCTGTAGCGCACTTCATAGCCCAGTGGATTGGCCAGCGACACGGTCACCGTGTTCGCCGCGCGGTCATCGGTGTAGGCCACGCCTACTTCGAACGGCGTCTGCGCGTAGGCCAGGCCCCAGGCCCGATAGCGCTGCAGCTGCGAGGGCAGGCGTGCCAGGAAGTCGCGGAAATCGCGATGCTCCGGCGTGCTCCAGCCGGTCTCGGCCACGGCGGCCAGGCGCGGGAACAGGTTGTGCTGCAGACGCGCGTAGGTGCGCGTGTGCTCGGTGAACATGTTCGCCTGCAGGCCGAGGATGTGCCCGCGCTTGTCGGCGGCCAGTTCGGCCGGCACCGGTTCGTAGTTGTAGAGCTTGGCCAGGTTCACCTGCGTCGGCCGGCCCGGCGGTTCGTTTGGCGAGGCCGTCTGCAGGTAATCCAGGTACAGATGGCTGACCGGCGACATCACCACATCGTGGCCGGCGCTGGCCGCAGCAAGGCCGCCTTCGGTGCCGCGCCAGGACATTACCGTGGCCTGCGGCGGCAGGCCGCCCTCAAGGATTTCGTCCCAGCCGATCAGGCGACGGTCGTGTTGTTCCAGGAAGGTTTCCAGGCGCTTGATGATGTGGCTCTGCATGGCCATCTCATCCTTGATGCCGAGCGCGCGCATGCGCTGCTGCACCTGTTTTGATGCCTCCCACTGATCCTTCACCGCCTCGTCGCCACCCACATGCACATACCTGGCCGGGAACAGCTGGATCACTTCTTCCAGCACGTTTTCCAGGAAGGTAACGGTGCCGTCCTCAACATTGAACAGGTTCGGGAACACGCCCCATTCGCTCAACGGCTTCAACGGCGTGTCGATCGTACCCAGTTCCGGATAGGCGGCGATGGCAGCGGTGGCGTGGCCGGGTACATCGATCTCCGGAATGACCTGGATATGCAGCTTGGCGGCGTAGGCGATCACTTCGCGGATCTGGTCCTGCGTGTAGAAGCCGCAGTACGGATGCTCCTTGCCACTGACCGGATCGATGCCGCCATCACCGGCCGGAAGGCGGCAGCTGCCGACTTCGGTCAGCTTCGGGTAGCGCTTGATCTCCATGCGCCAGCCCTGGTCGTCGGTCAGGTGCCAATGGAAGGTGTTGAGCTTGTGCGCGGCCATCGCATCGAGCACGCGCTTGATCTCGTCCAGGCTCTGGAAGTGCCGTGCCGAGTCGAGCATGAAGCCACGCCAGCTGAAGCGCGGCGCATCCTGGATCTGCACGGCCGGCAGCACGCCGTTGCTGCCGCCGGTGGCGAGCTGGGCCAGGGTGGTGGCGCCGTAGAACAGGCCGGTCTCGTTGCCGGCCTGCACCAGCACGCCCTGCGCGGTGCTTTCCAGCGTGTAGCCCTCGCCGCTGTCGCGGAAGGTCGGCACGATCTGGAAGCGGATGCTGTTGCCCTTGGCGGCGGCATTGCCGTTGGCCACGGCCAGTCGCGGCCCACCACTGCGCGCCAGCAGGTCGGCGAACTGTGCGGCCACGCGCTGTGCGGCTTCGCCATCGGCATGCAGCACGGTAGCGGCGCCCACGGTGATGCCCGCGCCGTTGCCGCGCTGCACGTTGGCCGGTGCGGGAATCAACATCAGGCTGCCGGCGCGCAGCTGCGGGCCAGGGCCGGTATCGAGTGCCGGGGCATCGGCGGCCAGTGCCGGCAGCACAGGCAGGGCGGCCAGCAGGCTGCCCAGCAACAGAAGGCTGCGCATCCTGGCGCGGGTGGGCTTCGTCATCGGAAGGACTCCTTGGATCGGGTGCGATGTTCGCTATACATGAAAAACGCCGGGCCCGGAATGACCCAGGCCCGGCGTGCGTGCACGACTCGGCGATGAGGCTGCCGCTGGATCAGTACTTGAAGCGGAAGTTCAGGTAGTACTGGCGACCGTTGCTGTAGAACGAGGTCGGAATGGCCGCGGTCTGGTAGTACTTGTAGGTCGGGTTGTTGAGGTTCAGGCCATCCAGGCTGATGCTCAGCCAGTCGGTGGCCTTGAAGCTCAGCGACGCCGACAGCGTGCCGAAGTCATCCTGGTAGTACGGGTTGGTGCCCGACAGGCTGATCAGGAACGAGGAACGGTGGGTATAGCTGACCCGTGCACCGAAGCGCTCGTTCTCGAAGTACGCGCCCACGTTGTAGGTGTTCTTCGAGGTGCCCAGCAGGTTGTGCGAACCATCGGACCAGGTGTGCGCGGTCGTGCCGTTGGCGTAGGTGTAGTTGGCGTTGACGCCGAAGTATTCGCCGATCGGCTGCTCGTAGGCCACTTCCACGCCGGTGACCTTGCCGTCGGCATTGATCGGGGTGGAGATCTGGTAGGTCTCAAGCTGGTTGGTCAGTTCGCTGTACAGCTGGCGCGAGACGACGTCGAAGGCGATGTAGTCCTTCAGGTCCATGTGGTAGGCGCCGATCGACAACAGGCCGCGCGGCATGAAGTACCACTCCAGGTTGGCATCCAGGTTGGTGGACAGGGTCGGCTTGAGGTTCGGGTTGCCGCCGCCGCCGGTCCGGTTCAGGTCGGAACCGTACGAGGACGCGCCCAGTGCCGAGTAGTCCGGCAGGGTCTGGGTCTGCGACGCGGCCACGCGCAGCACGAGGTTGTCGTCCAGGTCGAACTTGATGTTGGCGCTGGGCAGCACGCGGTTGCGCTTGTTCTGGAAGGCCATGCGTTCCCACATGCCGAACAGGCTGCTGACATCCGCATCGGCAGCATTGCTGACGGCGTTGTAGGTATCGATGTCCTGCTTGATGTTGACGTAGCGCAGGCCCAGGTTGCCGCTCCACCAGTCACCGCGGAAATTGGCCTGCACGTAGCCGGCGAAGTTCTTTTCCTTCACCCGCCACTCGGCACCGTAGTTGTGGCGACCGGTCGGGCCGTCGTTGCCCGCCAGCCAGGTGGAGTTGTTGGTCACCGCCTCCTTCAGCGCACCGGGGGTGAAGTACCAGATGTTGCGCGGGAAGGTGCCGCCGATATCGCCGGCAAAACCGTTCGGGTAGTTGGAGGTGGCACCGTTCTTCAGTGCACTCCAGATGTCACCCGGGGTCGCGCCTTCCGGCGACAGCGCTTCGCGCTTGTGATCGGCAAAGCGCACACCGAAATCGAGCGAGCTCAGCACGCCGCCGTCGTTGAAGTACTGGTTGAAGTCGAGCGTGGCCCACTTCTCCTTGTCTTCGGCGGTGACCTGCTGGTTGCCCCAGGTGCCGAAGCTGGTGACGCCGTTGGGCGAGAGGTCGCCGCCGACGTTCCAGTCGATCGGCGAGCCGCTGCCGTGCGTGGCCCAGCTGGCGCCACCGCCGCCGGCCAGGGTGACCTCGGCGATGTACTGGCGCGGGGTCTCACCGGTGCCCTTGGTGCTGCCGGCCTGGAACTTGGCGGTCAGGCTGTCGCTGATCTGCCAGTCGGCATCGAAGGTGACGTAGCTCGACTTGGCCTTCGACTCGCGGTAGATCATGTCGTACACCACGTAGTTGGTGCCCGGCACGCCTGCATAGGTGGCGTTGGTCAGCACGCCATCCTTGACCACATAGCCCGGGTTCGGCGCCTGCACCTTGGCGAAGCTGTTGCCGAACATCATGAAGTTGCGGTTGTAGTTGTTCGCCTTCAGCTCGGAGCTGAAACCATTCAGGCCCAGGGTGAGGGTGTCGGTCGGCTTGAACTGCAGCGAGACCAGGCCGCCCTTGCGCTCGCGGGTCTGTTCGAACAGGGTCGAACCCAGCAGGCCGGGAACGTTGACGCCGATCAGGTCCGGATTGGTCAGGGCCACCGGATCCTTGGGACCGATCTGGAAGAAGCCACCCGGAATTTCCTGCGCTTCACGGCGCAGTTCGCGCTTCTGGCTGAAGCCCTGCACCATCACGCCGAAGGTGTTTTCTTCGTTCTTGTAGTTGAACAATGCCGAGTACTGCGGGTCGTTCGACTTGGCCTGGTCCGAACGCACCATGCCGATCGAGCCTTCAGCGGTGAACTGCTTGGAGAACTCCAGCGGCTTGCGGGTGATGATGTTGACGGTACCGGTGGTGCCACCGTCCTGCAGCTTGGCCTGCGAGGACTTGTTCACTTCCACCGAGCTGACCAGTTCCGACGGCAGCAGCGAGTAGCTGACGCTGCGGCCGACGTTGTTGCCCTGGCTGAGCACGAACCAGTCGGCCGAACCGACGGTGTGGCCGTTGATCAGGGTCTGGGTGAGGCTGGGGCTGGTGCCGCGCAGGCTGACACGGTCGGCTTCGTCGAAGCCGCCCTCATCGGCGCTGGACGAGCTGATGTTGACGCCCGGCAGGCGCTGCAGGGTATCGGCGACGTTGTGCGCCGGCAGCTTGCCCACGTCTTCGGCGGTGACCACTTCCACGCGCGCATTGGCTTCGCGCTTGGTGTCCAGCGACTTCTCCATCGAACCGCGGATACCGGTAACGGTGACGGTGTCCAGATCGGTGGCGGTCGGGGCGGCCTGCTGCGCGTGCGCACTGAAGGCGATGCAGCTGACGATGGCGGCCGAAAGCAAGGTCTTGCGGGTATTCATGATGTCTCTCCTCATCACTCGATTGGATGCCGGCGGCGATATGGGATTGCGGTTGCGATGACGTGCGCGGGGCGGCGGCGATGTCCCGGCATTGGCGTGCCACGTACTGCGTGCTGCGATTGCGTTGAAGCCGATTGCAGGTTCAGGCGTCGGCGTGGAGCAGGTACCAGCTGGCAGCGCCGATCACGCCCAGCTGTCCGTGCTCGACCACCTTCACCGGGATGCGTGCCAGCGCCTCGCCCATCGGCCCCTTCTGCAGGTAGCGTTCGACGAAGGTGCTGGTACGCAGGTACTCGCGGATCTGCGGCAGGATCCCGCCGGCCAGGTAGACCCCGCCGTGGGCGCCATAGAACAGGGCCATGTCGCCGATGGTGCTGCCGAGCAGGCCGCAGAACACATCCAGCGCCTGACGCGCAAGCGGATCGGTGCCGGTCATCGCCGCAGCGGTGACCGCATCGGGGCTGGCCAGCGCCGGTGCCTGCCCCTGCAGCGCGCAGATCGCGCGGTACAGGTTCATCAGGCCGGGACCGGAAAGGGCATGTTCGATCGACACGTGCGCGCGGTCGCGCTGCATGTGGCGGACGATCGCCATTTCCAGTTCGGTGCTGGCGGCCAGGGTCGGCTGCCCGGCTTCGGTGGCGAGCACCACCGGGCCGTTGGCGGTGGGAATCCACAGCGCTGCGCCCAGGCCCGTGCCGGGGCCGACCACCAGGGTCGGGCCGCGCGGCGCCGTTTCCGGGCCGCACAGGTGCAGCACGCCGCTGGCATCGACCTGCGCGGCCGCGTAGGCCACCGCTTCGAAGTCATTGACGATGTGCACCCGCTGCAGGCCGACGTCGGCCTCGATCTGCCGCGCCGACAACGGCCACGGCACGTTGGCGGTGATCACCGTGCCGTCTTCGCGGGCATAGCCGGCGGTGGCGACCACGCAATGCGACGGGCGCGGGCCTTCGGCCAGGAAGTCGGCGAGGATCGCGCTGAGCCCGGCGTGGTCGGCGTTGCGGTACTTGCGGTAATCGAGCACCTGCACCGGATGGGCATCGTCGCCGCTGGCCTGGACCCGGGCGACACGCACATGGGTGCCGCCAACGTCGGCAGCCAGGAACGAGGGCGCGACGCGGGACAGGACATAGGCCGGGGCGGGATGGCTGGCGGTCACGCGGGCTCCTGCTGCAGGTGGGGCCGGCCCCGGGAAGGGCAACGATGGAGCCGGCGATTGGGCGGAGTCTGTAACCGCGTTGACAACGATGTCAACGAGTTCGTGACACTTTCGTTGCTGCGCCGCAACGAATGCAGATCGCCGTAAACGTTTACATGGCGTGAGTACTGCATCCCGGGCGGAACCGTTGCAGCAAGGGGCTTCAAGGGCCAAGCGCATTCAGCGGATGGCCGTGCAACGCGCTTGCGCAGTGCAACATGAGGTGTGGTGACCCGCGCATGGAAGTTGACAAACGGTCGCTGTCCATCGAAAGAATGTGACAACGTTGTTCCCAGCCACTCTCCGACGCCGTGTTCTGCGGCCGTCGCCGCAGGAGCCTTCCTGATGTCAGCCGTCCCCGCTGCAAGCGCACGCCCGAACGTGGCCTCGTCCATCGCCATCGTCGGCGTGCTGTTCTTCCTGATCGGCTTCTTCACCTGGCTCAACGGCCCGTTGATCACCTTCGTCAAACTCGCCTTCGAGCTGAGCGAGGTCGGCGCCTTCCTGGTGCTGATGGTGTTCTACCTGTCCTACTTCTTCCTGGCCCTGCCGGCGTCGTGGATCCTGCGCCGCACCGGCATGAAAAAAGGCCTGAGCCTGAGCCTGCTGGTGATGGCCGGTGGTGCGGCGTTGTTCGGTGAATTCGCCACCCAGCGCTGGTATCCCGGTGCACTGGGCGGCCTGTTCGTGATCGGTAGCGGCCTTGCGCTGCTGCAGACCGCGATCAACCCGTACATCTCCATCCTCGGCCCGATCGAAACCGCCGCACGGCGCATCGCGATGATGGGCATCTGCAACAAGATCGCTGGCATCCTTGCGCCGATATTGATCGGCACTCTGGTGCTGCATGGCATCGGTGATCTCGACGCTCAGGTGCAGGCCGCCGATGCGGCCACCAAGGCCACGCTGCTCAACCAGTTCGCGGCCAAGATCCACGCGCCGTATCTGGCCATGGCCGGTTTGCTGGTGCTGCTGGCGGTGGCGGTATTGTTCTCGCCGCTGCCCGAAATCAAGGCCTCCGAGGCCAATGCCACTCCGGCCGGCGTGCCAGGCAAGGCCGAGCGCAGCAGCATCTTCCAGTTCCCGCATCTGTGGCTGGGCGTGCTCTGCCTGTTCGTCTACGTCGGCGTGGAAGTAATGGCCGGAGATGCCATCGGTACCTACGGTCATGGCTTCGACCTGCCGCTGGACCAGACCAAGATGTTCACCGCGTTCACCCTGTTTGCGATGCTCATCGGCTACGTGGTCGGCCTGGTGTTGATCCCGCGAGTGGTCTCGCAGTCGCGCTACCTGACCATCTCGGCGGTACTGGGCGTGCTGTTCTGCCTGGGCGCCTTCTTCACCCACGGCTATGTGTCGGTCGCCTTCGTGGCGCTGCTGGGCTTTGCCAACGCGATGATGTGGCCGGCGATCTTCCCGCTGGCGATCCGTGGCCTGGGCCGCTTCACCGAAACCGGTTCGGCGCTGCTGGTCATGGGCATCGCCGGCGGCGCGATCATTCCGCAGCTGTTTGCCGTGCTCAAACAGCACATCGACTTCCAGCTGGTGTTCCTGCTGCTGATGGTGCCCTGCTACCTGTACATCCTGTTCTACTCGGTGGTCGGCCATCGCGTCGGCCTGCCGCAGGACAAGGTCTGATCGGCGATGATGGACGGCAGCCAACCCCAGGAAAAGCCGATGCGCAGAGCGACCATCAAGGACGTTGCCGAAAAGGCCAAGGTCTCGCTGAAGACGGTGTCGCGGGTGATCAACAACGAGCCCTCGGTGATGCAGGCCACCCGTGCGCGGGTGCTGCGTGCCATTGCCGAGCTCGACTACGAACCCGATCCGTCGGCGCGCAACCTGCGCAGCGGCACCACCTTCGTGATCGGGCTGGTGTACGACAACCCCAACCCGTACCACATCATCGGCGTGCAGAACGGTGTGCTCGCGGCCTGCCGCGAAACCGGCTTCGGCCTGCAGATCCATCCGTGCGATTCCAGTTCGCCGCTGCTGGCCGATGAACTGGCCGACTGGGTGCAGCGCTCGCGCCTGGCTGGGCTGGTGCTGACCGCACCGATGTCCGAACGTCGCGACCTGGTCCAGGCGCTCACCGCGCGCGGCATCAAGCTGGTGCGGATCATTGCCGCCACCGAAGATCCGGCCGATGGCGCCTGCGTGTTCGTCGACGACCGCGAAGCCGCCTATGAAATCACCGAGCACCTGATCCAGCTGGGCCACCAGCGCATCGGCTTCCTCTGGGGTGGCACCTCGCACCGTTCTTCGGGCGAACGCTACGCCGGTTACGAGGCCGCGCTGAAGGACTACGGCATGACCGTGGACAAGCATCTGGTGGTGCAGGGCGACTATACCTTCGACGATGGTTTCCGCGGTGCGCGGCGCCTGCTGGCACTGCGCGAACCGCCCACCGCCATCTTCGGTTCCAACGATGAAATCGCCGCCGGCGTGCTGGCCGCAGCGAAGTCGGCCGGCATGAACGTGCCCTACGACCTGTCCATTGCCGGCTTCGAGGACAGTCCGTTCTCGCGCCAGTCGTGGCCGCCGCTGACCACCGCCAAGCAGGCCACCGAAGACATCGCCCGCCATGCCGCGCGCCTGCTGATCGCACAGCTGCGCAGCGATGCCTACGACGATGCGCCGGCGCCGCTGCACAACCAGGGCTTCGTGCCGCAACTGGTGGTGCGCGGCTCGACCGCACCGATGCGTCCTGCCGCCGCGCGCCCCCTTCCTTCCGATCCTTCCTGAGCCTGCCATGTCGCTGTCCGATCCCACCGCCACCCTGATGTTCGCCGAGGCTGCCGAAGCGGCCGAGGTCGTTGCCCGCCAGTTCGCCCGCAACCACGCCGTGATGGAGACGCTGGCAGCCAGCCTGCGCGCTACGCCGCCGCCGTTCGTGGTGACCTGCGCACGTGGCAGCTCCGACCATGCCGCGACCTACGGCAAGTACCTGCTGGAAACCCAGCTGGGCCTGGTCGTTGCCTCGGCCTCGCCGTCGGTGGGTTCGGTCTACGCGGCACCGCTGCAGCTGCGCGGTGCGTTGTTCATTGTCATCTCGCAGTCCGGCAAGAGCCCGGACCTGCTGCGTAATGCCGAAGCGGCCAAGGCCGCTGGCGCGCGCGTGGTGGCGCTGGTCAACGTCGAGGATTCTCCGCTGGCACAACTGGCCGACACGGTCATTCCGCTGCATGCCGGCGTGGAGAAGAGCGTGGCGGCGACCAAGAGCTACCTCGCTTCGTTGTCCGCGCTGCTGCAGCTGGCCGCGTACTGGAAGCAGGACAGCGCGCTGCGCAACGCTCTGGACCTGCTGCCCGATGCGATGCGCGAGGCCTGGCAGTGCGACTGGAGCGCGGTGACCGATGGCCTGGTGGAGGCCAACAACCTGTTCGTGCTCGGCCGTGGCCTCGGCCTGGGCGCGGCGCAGGAAGCGGCGCTGAAGTTCAAGGAAACCTGCAGCCTGCATGCCGAGGCCTACAGCTCGGCCGAGGTCAAGCATGGTCCGATGGCGCTGGTCGATCGCGGCTTCCCGGTGCTGGCCTTTGCCCAGCCCGATGAGACCGGCGCCGGTACCCGTGCCGTGGCTGAAGAGTTCACCGCACGTGGCGCCAAGGTGTGGCTGGCCGGTGCCGGCGGCAACCTGCCGGTCGCTGCCGCGCCGCATCCGCTGTGCGCGCCGCTGCTGACGGTGCAGAGCTTCTATCGCGCGATCAATGCACTGGCGCTGCGCCGTGGCTTCAACCCGGATCTGCCGCCGCATCTGAACAAGGTGACGGAGACGGTGTGATGGCAACCGTCCTGCGCAATGCCCGCATTCTTGCCGGCGATGAGTTCCGCGATGATCTTGCGGTGGTGATCGAAGACGGCCACATCAGCGCGCTGCTGCCCGACGCGGCGCCGCAGCTGGGTACGGCCGACGAGCAGGTGGATCTTGGCGGTGGCTGGCTGCTGCCCGGCTTCATCGATGTACAGGTCAATGGCGGTGGCGGCGCGCTGTTCAACAACACGCCCGACGTCGAGTCGCTGCGTACGATTGCCCGTGCGCATCGCCGCTTCGGCACCACGGCAATGCTGCCGACCCTGATCAGTGACGACGTGGTCGTGATGCGCGAGGCGATCGGCGCGATGCGCCAGGCGATCGCACAGGGCGTGCCCGGCGTGATCGGCATCCACCTGGAAGGCCCGTACATCGCACCGGCGCGCAAGGGCACGCACGATGCCAGCAAGTTCCGCGTGCCGGACGAGCAGGAAATCGAACTGGCGTCGTCGCTGGACAACGGCGTGACCCTGCTGACCCTGGCGCCCGAGCGCGTGCCGCTGGAGACCATCCGCGCGCTGGTCGAGCGCGGTGTGATCGTCGCTGCTGGCCACACGGCCGGCACCTATGAAGAGATCCGTGCCGGCCTCGATGCCGGCGTACGTGGCTTCACCCATCTGTACAACGCGATGTCGCCGCTGCAGGGCCGCGAACCCGGCGCAGTCGGCGCGGCGCTGGAAGATCGCGACAGCTGGATCGGCATCATCGTCGATGGCGTGCACGTGCATCCGGCCAGCCTGCGGGTGGCGCTGGCGGCCAAGCCGCGTGGCCGCCTGCTGCTGGTGACCGACGCGATGCCGCCGGTCGGTGCCGACGATCCGAGCTACGTGCTGTATGGCGAAACCATTACTGCCATCGACGGCGTGGTGCGCAACGCGGCCGGCTCGCTGGCCGGTTCGGCGCTGGACATGGCCACTGCCGTGCGCAACACCGTGCAGTTGCTGCGCCAGCCGCTGGCTGAAGCCGCGCGCATGGCCTCGACCTATCCGGCGCAGTTCCTCAATGTCGATGATCGCCTGGGCTACATCGCCGAGGGCTACCAGGCCGACCTGGTGCTGCTGGACGACGCGCTGCAGGTGCGTGGTACGTGGATCGCCGGCCAGTACGAGGCGGCCTGACGATGAGCAGCGCGCCGCCACGCCGGTTGGGCTCGATCGACGCCCTGCGCGGCATGACCGTGGCGGCGATGCTGCTGGTCAACAACCCAGGCGACTGGAGCGCGGTGTTCGCACCGCTGCGCCATTCCGACTGGCACGGTTGTACGCCGACCGATCTGGTGTTCCCGTTCTTCCTGTTCCTTGTTGGCGTGTCGATGGCCTTCAGCGTCGCACCGCGCGCGCTGGATCCGGCCGCACGGCCTGCGCTTGCACGTGGCGTGCTGGAACGCGCGCTGCGCATCGCCGTTGCCGGTGTGCTGCTGCACCTGCTTGTTTGGTGGGCACTGCACACGCACCATTTCCGCATCTGGGGCGTGCTGCAGCGCATTGCGCTGTGCGCGGCCGTAGTGGGCGTGCTGGCGGTGTATGCGCGCCCGCGCGTGCAGGCGGCCGCGCTGGTGGCGCTGCTGGTGGGCTACGCCGCGCTGCTGCTGGGCGTGGGTGACCTGGCGCCGTGGACCAACCCGGCCAGTCGCCTGGATACCACCTTGTTCGCGCCATGGATCTACCAATGGCAGGCCGATACCGGTCTGGGCCATGACCCGGAAGGATTGCTGAGCAGTCTGGGTGCATTGGCCAGCACCGTGCTGGGCCTGCTGGCCGGGGGCCTGCTGCGCAGTGGCCGCGCCGGTGCATTGGCCGCGCTGGGTGCGGTCACCGCCGTGCTTGGCCTGCTGCTGGCAACCGTACTGCCGCTCAACAAGCAGCTGTGGACGCCCAGCTACGTGCTGTGGACCGGTGGCCTGGCCGCGCTGGCATTGTGGCTGGGCCACCTGCTGATCGACCGCAAGGGATGGCCGGCACTGGGCCGGCGCTTCGGCGTCAATGCCATCACCGCCTATCTGGGTGCCTCGGTGATGTCGGTGATCCTGCTGGCCACCGGCGCCTGGGGTTGGGTCTGGCAACAGTTGGCCGCAGCAATGCCACAGGCGCTGGAGCTGGCCTCGATGCTGCAGGCGCTGGGGTTCGTCGCGCTGTGGTGGGGCGTGGCGTGGTGGTTGGACCGGCGTCGCATTTATCTGAAGATCTGAGCGCGGCAAACATCGTTGAGAACGGCCCATCCACGCATGGCGTGGATCTACTGGGCATGGCCCATCCGTGTGTGGATCCATGGCTATCCAGGTGTGGCATGCCCGCTGTGCCATGCGTGGATGTTCCATCCCGGGCGATGGGAAATGAATCGGTTCATCGACATGCGGGCTGCGTGACTACTTCCCGGTTTCACAACGAAAGCGTGACCGACTGCCGATAAGTTCAGCTATCGAAACCATTCATGGCAGGGCAGACTGCATCAGCAGTGTCGTACAGAGCATCCGCAGTTCCTGATCCCCCGACCCAGGAGTGCTGTATGTCCCATGTCGTCCCGCGCGGGTTCCGCCAGCGCCGCTTGACCGTTTCCCTGCTGCAGATCCTGGCGATGCCCTCGCTGCTCGCCCTGTCCGCCCCTGCCGCCTGGGCCGGGTGCGACGCGACGGCTCCCGTGGCCGGGCAGACCGTCACCTGCAGCAGCACCGCCCCCAATCCCGAGACAGCAGCCATCAGCGCCAGTGGCGCGGCAGGCATCACCGTGAATGTTGGCAATGGCGCGCAGCTGCAGCAGGCCGGCGCGGGCAGCGCCGTCTCCCTGCTCGGCGCGGGCGGGCACGTGCTCACCAATCTCGGCACCATCAGCTCGGCGAGCGGTACCGCGGTACAGCTTGGCGGCGGCAGCCGCGTCGACAACACCGGCAGCATCAGTTCCGGCAGCGGTATCGCACTGCAGTTCAGCGGTGCCGGCGACAGCGAGCTGGTCAACCGCGGCACCATCAGTGGCAGCAGCGGCGTGCAGTTCGGTGCCGGCAACGATCGTCTGCAGATGCTGGCCGGCAGCATCAGCGGCGGCGTGCAGCAGGGCGATGGCAACGACGTGCTGCTGCTCAGCGGCGGCACCATCGACAGCCTCGACCAGGGCAATGGCGATGACCAGCTGACCGTCAACGCCGGCACCATCACCGGGCTGGTGACGCAGGGCAGTGGCCGCGATGATTTCGTCATGACCGGCGGCACCATCGGCGCCCTGCAGCAGGGCGACAACATCGACACCTTCCGCATGAGCGGTGGCCGCATCGTCGGCGCGTTCGAAGATGGCGACCAGGCGTGGATGACCGGCGGCCGCATCGGCCGCGTCAACATGAAACTGGACAAGAACCTGTGGGACATGTCCGGCGGCACCGACGACGGCAACGTGGTCACCGGCTTCGACACCGACACCATCATCATCTCCAACGACGCCTACATCGGCGGCAACATCAGCGTCAGTGGCGGCGCCGACAGCGTCACCATCACCGGTGGCACGGTGCGTGGCCAGGTGCTGCTGAGCACCGGCAACGACACCTTCAACTGGAATGGCGGCGGCATTGTCTACGGCGCCATCGACATGGGCCCCGACGATGACGTCGCGACCCTGGGCAATCTCAACCAGGCCAACCTCGGCGCTGTACCGCTGTTCGATGGTGGCACCGGCAGCGATCGCCTCAGCTTCAACAACGTCAAGACCGCTGGCGTCGGACGCTTCCAGAACTGGGAAGCGATCAGCCTGGCCAGCAGCACCGAGCTCACCTTCGATGGCGACCTGGTGCTGGGCGACAGTGCCACCGGCACCGGCAGCTTGAACGTGGACGAGACCAGCACGCTGTTCGCCGGTGGCGGCAACCATGCGATCCGCCCGTTCGCGGCAGCTGCGCTGGTGAACATGGTCAACGCCGGACGCATTGATCTGACCAACAACAGCGGCGCCGGCGATGCCTTCACCATCCGTGGCAACTACCGCGGCGACGGCGGTGGCGTGTACCTGCAGACCGTGCTGGGTGCGGACGACTCAGCCAGCGACCGCCTGGTCTTTGATGGCGGCACCGCCACCGGCAGCACCGGCCTTGGCATCATCAACACCGGTGGCGGAGGAGCGGCCACGCTGGTCGACGGTATCCTGGTGGTGCAGGCGCTGAACGGCGCAACCACCGCGCCAGGCGCGTTCTCGTTGTTCGCACCGGTCTCGGCCGGTGCCTACGAGTATTTCCTGTTCAAGGGCGGCGTCAGCGCCGGCACCGGCGAGAACTGGTACCTGCGTTCGACATTGGCGGCCGGGCCGACGCCCGCGCCGAACGGCGGCGGCGAAGTACTGCCACCGCCACCGCCGACGCCCCCGGTGGCGCCACCACCGCCGATTCCCCCGGCACCCCCGCCGCCGCCAGAGGGCGCCACCGATCCGGACCTGACCGCAGGCGAGACCGCGCCGCCGCCACCGCCGCCGGAACCTGCGCCGGTAGCGCCGCCCAGTGATCCACCCGTACCGGACGTGCCGGTGGCCGGTGGCAGCCTGCCCGGTACCGGTTCGCCGCCGCCCAGTGCGGGGGCAAGGCCCGCCGCGCCGAACGAGAACGGCCTGGTGCCGCTGTACCGCCTGGAGACCGCGGCCTACGCCGTGGTGCCGCCGCTGCTGCGCGAGACTTCGCTGGCCAGCCTGGGGACCTTCCATGAGCGCCAGGGCGAACAGCGACTGCTGTACAACCAGGGCACCTTCCGCACGGCGTGGGGACGGCTGGTCGGGCAGAGCAGCGAGATCCACTGGAAAGGCGATGCACGGCCCGGCTTCGATGGTGACGTGATGGGTGTGCAGGCAGGCCTGGATGTGTGGGCTGCCAGCGGTGACAGCCACCGCAACCAGATCGGCGTGTTCGTCGGCCGCACTCGCGCCGATGGCAGGATCACCGGCCTGGCGGTAGGCTGGGACAACGTGTTGGTCGGCCAGAGCCGGTTGGACGACAAGCACGTGGGCCTGTACTGGACGTTGACCGACAGCAGCGGCGGCTACATCGATGCGGTGGCGATGCAGAGCCGCTACGACGGCCGCACGCGCTCCTCGCGCGGGCTGGGCATCGACCTCAAGGGCGATGGCACCACGCTGTCGCTGGAAGCGGGCAAGCCACTGCTGCAGTTCGGGCAGTCATCGTGGTGGCTGGAACCGCAGCTGCAGGTGATCTGGCAGCGCAGTTCACTGGATGACCAGCGTGATCTGGTGTCCACCGTTTCCTTCGACAACGACAACGCCTGGACCGGCCGCGTCGGCCTGCGCCTGGCGGGCGATTACCAGTTGGCCGACAACGGCTGGCAGCCGTACTTCAAGTTGAACTACTGGCATGGCCGTTCAGGCGAGGACCGCATCCTGTTCGACAGCGACGCGATCATCAATTCGCAGCGCTCGCGTGCTGTGGAGGCCGGTGTCGGCGTGGTCGGGCGCTTCAACCGCACGATCAGCGCGTATGCCGTGGCCGACTACACCCGCGAGGTTGGTGGCAGCGACAACGGCAAGCGCCGCATCATCGAAGGCAACATCGGCCTGCGCGCGAACTGGTGACGACCTCCGCTTTGGTGGGTGTCGACCCAGGTCGACACGAATCCAACCGACGCCATGACCCGCTCTGGTGGGTGCCGACCCAGGTCGGCACGAATCCCCCCGGCGCCATGATCCGCTCTGGTAGGTGTCGACCTCGGTCGACACGAATCCCTCCAGCGGCATGACCCGCTCTGGTAGGTGTCGACCTCGGTCGACACGAATCCCTCCAGCGCCATGATCCGCTTTGGTGGGTGCCGACCCAGGTCGGTACGAATCCCTCCAGCGCCATGACCTGCTCTGGTAGGTGTCGACCTCGGTCGACACGCCCTGGCTACCAATCAAGCAATCCCAACGCCGCTGCATTACAACGGCGAACGCCCCAGCAACGCGCCCGCGTGATCGGCCAGCAGCTGTACCGCATGCAGCAGCCCTTCCTCCGTCAGCGGCGGGCACTGCGCCTCCGCGTCGTCCAGTTCACGCGCTGCCTGCGTCGCCAGCAGCACACCCCCCAGCGCCGACAACGCCAGCAGGCAGCGCGTGGTGCAGGCCAGATCGCGCGCCCGCGCCGGCGTGATGCGCAGTTCCGTCCACGGCTCGCCGTCAGCGGCGTGGCAGCGCGTGACGTCGCGCAGCCGCTTGAAGAAGGCGGGCGTGGGGACAGCTTCATCGGCTTCGGCCAGCGCGTCTTCCAGCGCTTCGGCGGTGGTGTTGGGCAGCTGCAGGTCGGGCAGGGCATCACCCAGCAATGTGTGCAGGCGCGGATAGGTGGGGTAGAGCGTGGTCATGGCAACAACCTCACAGGGCTGGGCCACCTGCGGGATGCAAGGTGGCGGGCGGTGCGGGTTGGCGTGCCGGTCAAGAGCAAAGAAGAAGCCGACGGACCCAAGGGTCCCCACGCACCGCCCGCCATGGACCGGCAGGTGGTGCATTGTCGCGAGTGCCTGCATCGAGGCAATCGGTCATCTTTGCTCATTGATTCAGGACGCCAATCCCGGCCAGCGCAGGTGGCGCCGGCACAGCGACCTTCGCGCGTTTGCCAGCGTGCCGACATGGGCAAAGTTGTAAATCGCAGTCCGATCCTGACGTGCCTGATGCGACACGCCGCGCGGCGGCCAAGGCGCTATGCTTCGCCTTCATTCAACGACAGGGAGATGTCGATGCGGAACAGCAAAGGATTGCCGGGGCGTGCCCTCCTCATCGCCGCGCTGCTGGCAACGACCGCTGCCACTGCGGCCGACGCCATCGAGATTCCATCACCCGCCGCACAGGAACAGCTGCTGGACATGCTTGAACGCGAGGCGCTGTACCGAGGCAGGGTCGATTGGCCTGCCACGCGCACGCGGCTGAAAGATGCGCAGGGCGATCCGGCCAAGGTCCGGACCGTCCTGGCCGAGGCCATCGGTCGCAGTTCAGGCGGTCACGGCAGCTGGATGACCCCGCAACGACAGCAGCAACGCGTGGAGCGTTTCGCCCGCGAAAACGCCACCGCTGCTGCCCGCAGCGAAAGTGACACCACTCGCGCACGTGACCCGCGTATCGGCCAGGTGCTGATCGAGGGCTATGCGGCAGACCCCGGTGCGCCGCCGCAGCAGCTGCAGCAACAGAACATCCAGCGTGCGGTGCGTTGGCAGAACGCCATCCGTGAAAAGGACAGCACGCCTCGCTGTGGCTGGATCGTCGACCTGCGCGACAACACCGGCGGCAACATGTGGCCGATGCTGCTGGGCGTTGCGCCGCTGCTGCGCACCTCGGCGATGGCTATCGAGGACGTGGGCTCATTCGAGACCGCCGACGGTCCGGTACACTGGCAGACCACTGCCAGTGGCGTGCGCATGGGCGAGGCGACGCGCCTGGATTTCGGCCAGCCCAGCTATCTGCCCCGCAAGGTCGGCGCGCCGGTGGCGGTGTTGACCGGCCCGCGCACCGCCAGTTCCGGCGAAGCGACCGTACTGGCGTTCCGAGGCCGGGCGCAGACCCGCAGTTTCGGACAGCCCACGGCAGGTGTATCGACGGCCAACGTGGTGCGCCGGCTGGTGGACGGCAGCGCGTTGGTGCTGACCACCAGCGTCATGCGCGATCGCAATGGAAATGGCGACGGGCGGAAGATCGCGCCGGACCAGGCCACCGTCGGCGATGCCGCCACGGTGGCGGCGGCCGAAGCCTGGCTGCTGGCCCAGCCCGCCTGCAAGGAGGGCTGAACGTTGCTGCTGATCGGCCAACACGAACGGGTGCTGATTGTCGGCCCCACCGAATCGCACCACTGCCTGCGCTGCCAGACCGAAACCGAATTCGCCCCGCAGCTGCGCTACAGGATGGCGCGCATCGACCTGCTGTTCGGCTTCGTCTACCAGCGCCGCTACGAGCTGGCCTGCACCGGCTGCGAGCACGGCTGGGTGCTGGATACCGAAAGCATGGACCAGCAGCTCGGCGGGGTGCCGATCCCGTTCCGGCACCGCTTTGGGCTGCCGGTGATGCTGGTGATAGTGGCCGGGCTGGCAGTGGCGGGGTGGATGTGGCGGCATGGACACGGTGGGGGCTGACCGTATAACTGAAGTGCTGCGTGCGGCTTATGATCTGGTTAGCGCTTGTACTGCGGAGTTTCCATGAACATTCGTCCTGTTCGCACAGAAGTCGACTATCAGAACGCGTTGCGCGAGCTGGAGGCCTATTTCGAGAACGAACCTGCGCTGGATAGCGAAGAGGGAGATCGTTTCGAGATTCTCGCCACCTTGGTGGAGGCCTACGAAGCGAAGCACTACCCGAGCGAGCTGCCGGACCCGATTGAAGCGATCCGCTTCCGCATGGAGCAGGGCGGTCTGACCGTCAAGGATCTGGTGCCCTCGATTGGTCAGCTCAACCGCGTATACGAGGTATTGAATCGCAAGCGCGGATTGACCCTGGAGATGATCCGCAATCTGCACCGCAACCTGGGCATTCCGGCGGAAAGCCTGATCGGCCGCTGAGGTCGATTCCGCTGCGGAACGAGGTGTACGTAGGCTGATGCCGGGCCTGCTAAAGTTGCAGCCAGCAACCACGTACCGGAACCGACCATGGACCACGAAACGCCTTTCGAACCCGCCAACGACCTGGAAGTGCGCCTGTTGCAGGCCCAGGACGGAACCCTCACGGCCTCGCAGTTCCTCGACGGCCTGCTGACCGCGCCGGTGTTCGTGCTGCTGGACAAGGCCATCGGTGAAGACGGCGCCTGGGACGAGAGCATTTCGCCGCTGGTGCTGACCAGCGAAAGCGGCGAGCCGATGTTTGCGGTGTTCACCGCGCCCGAGCGCGCGGAGATCTGGCACGAGCAGCTGCCGCAGTTTGCCCACGCCATGCCCATCGCGGTGCATGCACTGCTGTCGGGCATCGGCGAGGGCGTCGGCCTGGTGCTGAATCCCGGCCTGGACGTGGGCATGGAGATGATCCCCGACGCGGTGGCGCAGCTGAAGGAACGTGCTGCGGCGATCACCCGCGGGATGGCGCACTGATAGCGCTGTGGTTGCCGGCCAGCGGCCGGCACTACCGGTAAAAGTGCCGGATAAGCATCAGCGGGCGGCGGCGATCGCCCGTACACGCGCCTTGGCCAGCGCCTCACCAATGGCCGGGCCTTTGAGGTGTGTGGTGTCCAGGTCACGCGCCTGCACTGACAGCGCCGCCCGGTGCAGGCGCTTGAGTGTTTCGCCCTGCGGGTAGTCGCTGTCCTCGAAACCCAGCCGGCCGCGCTTGTCGGCCTCGCAGCACAGCGCGATGCGTGCCACCCGCTCCGGCCGGCGCAACGCATCGCAGCGGCCCAGCAGTTCCAGCACGGTGGAATCGCGCAGCTCGTCGATGCGATGCACGTTCAGATGCTCGCGGCATACCGCCTCGGCCAGCTGCTGGTGCTCGGTCGGAATCTTCAGGCGCGCGCACAGGTCCTTCAGCGGCGTGATGCCGCGCTGCTCGTGCATGATGTGGCGCGGCCATTCCTCGGCCGGGGTCAGGCCCTTGCCGAGGTCGTGGGTCAGTGCGGCGAAGCCGACCAGGTCATCACCGGGCGCCAGCTTCGCCGCCATGTCGCTGACCATTTCCTGGTGGATGCCAGTGTCGACTTCCGGATGGAATTCCGCGCGCTGCGGTACGCCGTACAACGCTTCCAGTTCTGGCAGTATCGGGCCAAGCGCGTGCGCGTCGTGCAGGGTGCGCAGGAACGCCGATGGGCGTTCGCACACTAATGCCTTACGCAGTTCCTGCCACACACGTTCCGGTACCAGCGCGTCGAGCTCGCCACTGGCGGCCACCTCGCGCATCAGCACCATGGTTTCCGGCGCGACGGTGAAACCGAGCGAGGCGAAGCGGGCCATGAAGCGCGCCGCACGCAGCACGCGTAGCGGGTCTTCAACGAATGCGGGACCGACATGGCGCAGCACGCGCTGCTCGATGTCGCGCGCACCGCCATAGGGATCAACCAGCGTGCCGCTGTCTTCATCGCAGGCGATGGCATTGATGGTGAAGTCGCGGCGCTGCAGGTCTTCTTCCAGCGTCACCGCCGGATCGGCATCGACCACGAAGCCGCGGTAGCCACGGCCGGATTTGCGTTCGGTGCGGGCCAGAGCGTATTCCTCTCCGGTCTTCGGGTGCAGGAAGACGGGAAAATCACGGCCGACGGCGGTGTAGCCCTGCGCTTCCATCTGCGCGGGCGTGGCGCCGACGACGACCCAGTCACGGTCGCCGGCAGGGCGCTGCAACAGGCGGTCGCGCACGGCGCCGCCGACAAGATAGATCTTCATGGGGGGATGATGGCACGGTAGCGCCGGGCCGTGCCCGGCCGAACACATGGCGTTCGCCGGGCATGGCCCGGCGCTACCGATACCACGTGATCAATCGCCGCCCTGGTCGGCGTTGGTGGCGCAGGTGAAGGCCTTGCGCTTGTCCACCAGGCGGCCCATCAGGCGGTCGCTCAGCGGCAATGCGTCGCCATTGAGTCGCCAGTCGTAGATCACGCTGAAGGCCAGCACGCGGGCGACATACTCGCGCGTTTCCTTGTAGCTGATGGTCTCGATCCACAGGTCCGGATCGAAGCCCGGGCGCTGGGTCTGCCAGCGTGCGGTCGGCGTCGGGCCCGCGTTGTAGGCGGCGATGGTCACGTAGGGCAGGCCGTCGTACTTGTTCATCAACTGCCGCAGGTACGCGGTGCCGATGGCGATGTTGGTATCCGGGTCGTACAGGCTGTCAGCGCCGCCGTAGCCGGTCAGGCCGATGGACCTGGCCACGCCGGCGCCGGTCGCCGGCAGTACCTGCATCAGGCCCATCGCATTGGCAGGCGAACGCGCGCGCGGGGTGAAAGTGCTTTCGGCGCGGATCTCGGCGGCCACCCAGGCCGGGTCGATGGCATTGCGTGCCGATTCACGGCGGATCGTGGCGTCGTGGTGCAGCGGGAAGCGCAGGTCGTACAGGCGTTGCTCCTGCGGTTGCTTGCCGAGCGCGAACACCGCGCGGTCGAACCAACCGTTGTCCTGCGCTACGCGCACGGCGAGGCGACGCTGGGTGTCATCGAAGCGCGACAGCGCATTGTTCCATTCGGCCACCGCCCAGCCGGCGCGGTCGATCTGGTAAAGCGCCATCGCCCGCTGGATGGCCGGATCGCGGGCCACCGCGGCCTGCGCCTGTGCGCTGTCGTTGGGCTTCCACGGGCACAGCGTGTAGGGCTGCTGCAGCTTGTCCGCAGCGAGGAAACCATGGAAGGTCGGTGCGCGCGCGGCTTCGCGGAACAACGGCTGCGCCTGCTGTGCCTGGCCGGTCTTTTCCAGCATGCGGCCTTCGAAATAGCGCCAGCGCGAATCGTTGCGCTGGGTCGGGCCCATCTTGCGGATCGCCGCCAGCGTCGCCGGCCAATCGCCGCGCGACATCGCTTCGCGCGCGCGCCATTCGTGCAGGCGCTCGTCATAGGCCGCATCGGGCACGGCATTCAAACGGCGAGCCGAGTCGGGCAGGTACGACGCCACCGTCCACAGGGCGATCTGGTAACGCACCTGGCCCTGCTGTTCGGCGCTCAGGCCCAGCGCCTGCGCGTACTGCGGCAGCTGCTGTTCGGTAGCATCCGGGTCGGCCTTGGCCAGCTTGGCCAGGCCGTCGGTGGCGATGCGCCGGCTGCGCTCGTTGCGCGGCCAGTTCAGGGCGCTGGCATTGGGCTTGTCGACGAAGGCCGCGTAGGTGTTGGCCAGGGCCAGATCACTGGCCGGCAGGCCGCGCGCAGCCGAACGCATCACCGCCGGCTGCTGTGCATCGGCAGCGGCATCGATGCGTTCCCATCGCAGCGCATCGCTCATGCCACCCTGCGCCTGCAGCACGGCGAACACGGCGTCGCAGGCATCGGGCAACGACTTGCCGTTCTTGCGCCACAGATCCTGGGCTTCACCGATCCACTGCGGGTCCAGCTTGCCGGTGGCCTGGCGCGCTGTCAGCTGCGCACAGCGCAGGCCGAGGTTGTCGGTGGGAGCCCAGTTGGCCAGCAGCGTCGGCCAGTCCTGGCGGCGCGCTACTGAGGGCAGCCAGGCGCTGCGGAAGCTGTTGGCCACGGCCTGGCCCTGGTAGCGCTTGAGGAAGGCCTGTGCCTGCGCCGTATCGACGGTGTCGATGTTGCGCCGCAGGTTGGCGAACTCCAGCCAGCCATACGCGGGATGGCGGCTGAGCGCGGCGGCCTGGCCGGGATCGAACTGGCCACGTTCGGCGGCGGCGATGGCGGCCTTCAGCTGGGCGTTCTGGGCATCGAGGGACTGGGCACTCGCGCAGCCGATCAGCAGCGTGGTGGCCAGCGGGAGCAGGGACAGGGCGGTCGAAGATCGTCGGGTCATGGCGACCAGCATAGCGGGCAGTGGCTGAATTCAGTTTCGCATTGTGTACACGGCCGAAGACGGCAACGACAGCTGAATGATGGCGGGATCCGCACTGCCGCGAAGGCGGTTGTCCGGCGTAGGTTTGGGCTGGGGCGACCGGCCCTGCTGCAGGGAGCGGCACATGGCATTCAGTAGCGCAGGAAGAAGCAGCCCGCTGGCGGACATCAACGTCACGCCACTGGTGGATGTAATGCTGGTGTTGTTGATCATCTTCATCGTGACCGCGCCGATGTTGTCGCGGCCGATCAACGTGCAGTTGCCGCAGGCCACCGATCGCGTGGTGGATCGCCCCGAACCGCCACCGCCGATCGAGCTGCGCCTCGATGCGTCCAGCCAGTTGAGCTGGGACGGCCAGCCGCTGGCCATCGGTGATCTGCAGTCGCGCCTGCAGGCGCAGGCCAGCGAGCATGCCGGCAACCTGCCGGAGCTGCGCATCAGCACCGATCCGTCGGCCGAGTACGACGGCATGGCCAAGATCCTGGCCGCCGCCGAAGCCACCGGCATGCAACGCATCGCGTTCGTGCAGTGAGTGGATCACGGGTGCGGCCTTCCCAAGGGAAGGCCGCACGTGTACCGGTAGCGCCGGGTCATACCCGGCGGCAGACCTGCGATGTGCGCCGGGCTTGGCAGAGACCTCTTCGACACTTCGCCGGGCATGGCCCGGCGCTACCGTGACCCGGGCGGGCATGGCCCGGCGCTACCGTGACCCCGGCGGGGAATGACCCAGCGCTACGGCGATGTTGTCGTACGCGCATTCCGGTGAATACGTAAGCAAATGACGTTATCTGCTTTCAGAATCGTCAAATTCGCGTGAAAGAGTGTCGGGCATCACGCCGCGATGTTTACCGCTTGTTTACAAAGGAGACGCTGCCGCCATGCAGGGGGGAGCGCGGCAGTCCATGTCCCGACATTCCTTTGGAGAGAGAGCGAATGAATTACCTGCATCACCGCCCCTTGGCGGTTGCCGTCGCGCTGTGCGTGACCGCACTGGCCCCGTTGGGGGCTGCTGCCCAATCGGCCACCACCGACCTGGATCGCGTCGAAGTCACAGGTACCCGCATCAAGCGCGCTGAAGTGGAAGGCCAGGTGCCGGTCCAGACGCTCAACCGCGCCGACATCGAACGCACCGGCCTGACCTCGATCGGTGAAGTGCTGCAACAGCTCACCGGCTCGGGCTCGGCGCTCAATGCCAAGTTCAATTCGTCGGGCAACTTCGGTTTCCCACCCGACGGCAGCGGCGTCGGCGCGGGTTCGGCGCAGGTGGACCTTCGCCATCTCGGTGCCAAGCGTGTACTGGTGCTGGTCGATGGCATCCGCTGGGTCAATGAATCCTCGGCCTCGGGCGTGGGCTCGGCCACCGATCTCAACACCATCCCGCTGGCGATCGTTGAGCGCATCGAAGTGCTGGAAGACGGCGCATCGTCGCTGTACGGCTCCGATGCCATCGCCGGCGTGGTCAACATCATCACCCGCCGCGATTTCGATGGCGGCCAGGTGACGATGAACTACGGCCAGTACGGCAAGGGCGATGGCACGCAGAAGGGCGTGGACCTGGCCTGGGGCAAGAGCGGCGACCGTTACAGCCTGTTCCTGGGGGCAAGCTGGACCAAGCAGGACCCGGTGTATGCGAAGGACCGCGAGCAGTCGCGCTTCCCGATCCCCGGCACCGGCCTGGCCTTCGGCAGCGGCGGCATCCCGCAGGGGCGCTTCGCCTTCGTCGATCCCAACACCGGTGCCGAACAGGACATCGTGCCCAACACCGGCGTGAGCAGCCCGCGTTACGACGGCAGCGCCGGCTGCAACCGCACCGACGACTACCACTGCTTCACCAGCGCCGACCGCTTCAACTTCGCCGAATACAACATGGTGCTGACACCGTCGGAGCGTAAGGGCCTGTTTGGCCAGTTCCGGTTCGACATCACCGACAACGTGCAGTGGTACGTCAAGGCACTGGGCAACCGCCGCGAGTCGACCAACCAGGCCGGCCCGGAACCGCTGTTCTTCGGCCCTGATGGTGCCACCGGCAATCCGCTGGCCGACAACATCGTGGTCTCGGCACTGAACCCGTACAACCCGTTCGGCTTCGACCTGGTGTCGTCGGGCAACATGAGCCTGATCGGCCGCCGCCCGGTGGAAGGCGGCGCGCGCGTGTTCGAACAGCAGGTGGATACCACGTACTTCGCCACCGGCCTGGTCGGCAACTTCCAGGCCGCTGACCGCAGCTGGTACTGGGACGTCAACGGCATGTACAGCAAGAACAAGGCCGAGCAGACCAACTACGGCAGCTACAACATCTACAACGTCAACATGGCGCTGGGCGATCCTGCGGTGTGCGCGGCCACGCCGGGCTGCGTACCGCTGAACATCTTCGGTGGCGCCGGTTCGATCACCCCGGACATGCTGCGCTGGATCCAGCCGGTGGTGCGCGACCGCAGCCAGAACGAGCTGAGCCTGTTCACCGCCAACCTGTCCAGCGATCTGTTCACCCTGCCGGCCGGCCCGGTGTCCTTCGCCACCGGCCTCGAACACCGCAAGTACAAAGGTTCGTACCAGCCTGATCCGCTGACGGTGATCGGCCACTACAACGGCGTACCGTCGCAGCCGACGTCCGGCTCCTACGACGTCAACGAAGCGTACCTGGAGCTGAGCGTGCCGATCTTCGCCGACTCGGCACTGGGCAAGAAGCTGGACCTGAGCCTGGCTGGCCGCTACTCGGATTACTCGACCTTCGGTGGCGAGTTCACGCCCAAGTACGGCCTGCGCTGGCAGGTGACCGATGACTTCGTGCTGCGTACCACCTACGCCGAAGGCTTCCGCGCACCGTCGATCGGCGAGCTGTACGGCTCGGCTGCGCGTGCTGACCTGCAGTTGTTCGATCCCTGCTCGGTGGGCCTGGGTGGCACACCGCCACGTGGCAGTGCGGCCAACTGCGCATCGCTGGGCGTGCCGACCGGCTTCCAGCAGGCCAACTCGCAGATCTCGGTGACCACCGGCGGCAACCGCGAGCTGGAGCCGGAGCGGTCGCGCAGCTTCAGTGCCGGTTTCGTGTGGAGCCCCTGGTTCGGCAACGATGCATCGTGGTCGGAGCGCTTCGACGTGGAAGTGACGTTCTACCGCCACAACATCGATGGCGCGATCCAGGCGATCAACGCGCAGACACAGCTGGACCTGTGCGTGGATACCCTGGACCCGATCTACTGCGACGGCATCACCCGTGCCAGCACCGGTGCGGTCAGCAGCTTCAACAACCGCCTGACCAACCTGGGTTCGATCAAGACCGACGGCTGGGATGTAGACCTGTTCTGGACCCTGCCGCAGAGCTCGATCGGCCAGTTCAAGCTGGGCTGGAAGAACACCTTCGTCGGTCGCTATGAGGCCACCGGTGCGGCCGGCCAGCGGCAGCCGCAGAAGCCCGGCGTGGAAGTGGCTGACAGTTCGATTCCGGAGTGGACCAGCAACGCCAGCATCGGCTGGACGCTGGACAACTGGAGCGCCAACTGGACGGTACGCCACATTTCCGAACTGACCGAAGACTGCGGTGACGCCGTGGCGTTCCCGGTGTGCAGCAACCAGGCCGCCGGCACCAACACGCTGTCGGCCACCACCTTCCATGACATGCAGGTGGGCTACAAGATCGACTGGATGAAGGGCCTGCAGCTGACGGCGGGCCTGAACAACGTGTTCGACAAGGACCCGCCGATCTGCCTGTCGTGTTCGTTGAACGGCTATGACGCCTCGACCTACGACATCCCGCGTGGCCGTTACTGGTACCTGCGCGCGGACCTGCGGTTCTGATGTGAGTACAGCAGCGCCGGAGTGATCTCCCGGCGCTGCTGTTGCCGCGGTAGCGCCGGGCCGTGCCCGGCGACGTTTCCTTCAGAACGACCAGGTAAACGTCAGCGAGCCGTTGCGACCATCGCCATACGCACCGTAACCGGTGATCTGCGAGTAGTACTTCTTGTCCAGCAGGTTGTTGAGGTTGGCCTGCACGCTGAACTCCGGCGAGATGCGGTAGCGCACGAACGCACTGACCAGCGCATAGCCTTCCTGTTCGAAACGACCCACCACCGGCGCTGCGTAGTAGATGCGGTTCTGCCAGTTGGCGCCGCCACCGACGGTCAGTTCCTGCAGCGACTGCGGGGTGTAGCTGGTGAACAGCTTCAGCGCGGTCTGCGGCAGGTTGGTGTTGATGTCGGCGTCATTGATATCCTTGGCCACGTAGCGCGACGCACCGAAGGTGGCATTCCAGCCCGGTGCCAGTTCGCCGTTCAACTCGAACTCGAAGCCACGGCTGACCGTGCCGCGTGCGGCGATATAGGCCGTTTCATTCTGCTGCCCATCCACCTTGTCCATGGTGGCTTGGCCGACGTTGTCCTGTTCGATGCGGAACACGGCCAGCGAGGCATTCAGGCGGTTGTCGAACCAGGCGCCCTTGACGCCCACTTCGTAGCTCTTGCCATCCACCGGGTCCAGGTAGCTGCCCTGCTTGTTGCGCAGCGTCTGCGGCTGGAAGATTTCGGTGTAGCTGGTGTACGCCGAGTAGGTGTCGTTGATGTCGTAGACCAGGCCGGCGTACGGCGTGGTGACCTTGTGCGAGCGATCATTGCCTTCGTCTTCGCTCTTCCAGTCGGTGTAGCGCGCACCGACGATCAGCTTCAGCGGATCAGCCAGTGACAACCGCGCGGCCACGTAGCCGGCCTTCTGGGTGATGGTGCCTTCGCTGGCCAGTGCCAGTGGATTCCAATTCGGCTGGGGGATGTTGCCGGTCCAGTTGAGGTAGGTATCGAACGGGGTCCAGCCCGGGCCGCCCATCTGGAAATCGCCGTAGTTGGCGAACTCGCGCTTGTTGTAGCTCAGGCCGGCCATGAACTGGTGCTCGCGATCGAACAGCTGGAACGGACCATCGATGTAGCCGTCGATGCCATCGACCTTGCGCTCGGTATTGTAGAAGCCAGCCATCGGCGTTACGCCCGCGCCGGTTGTCTTGTCGAAGGCGGTGTAGGACGGATAGAACAGCTTGTCATCGGCCTGGGTGCGATCATGCGTGGCGCCGATCTTGAACTTCCAGCCATTGCCGAACGCGTGCTGCAGGGTGGCGAAGGCGCGCTTGCTGGTGGTGTCCCAGTAGGTCCAGTCCGGCGAGGGATTGAACGACGTCGGGTAGTTGGTTGCAGTGCCGTCCGCGTACCACATCGGGAAGCCGCCCCACGTCGCGCCGCTGGCCTTCTTGTGCTGGTAGTCGTAGCCCACGCTGAGCTGGGTATCGGGGGTCAGGTCGGCATCGATCACCGCGTAGCCGAGGGTCTTGCGCTGGTTGTAGCGGTCCATCTGCGCGTCGGTGTCCAGGTAGCTGCCGATCACGCGGCCGCGTACGGTGCCGCTGGCGTTGAGTGCGCTGCCCACGTCCACAGTGGTGCGGGTGCGGCCCCAGCTGCCGACGTTCACCGACACGCTGCCGGTCAGCTCGGCGCTGTCGGCGTGCTTGCGGATCAGGTTCACCGATGCCGACGGGTTGCCGGCGCCACTGAGCAGGCCGGTGGCGCCGCGCACCACTTCCACGCGGTCGTACAGGGCCAGGTCCAGGCCGGAATCGCCGTAGCTCCAGTTCTGCACCATCTGCGTGGGCAGGCCATCGAACTGGTAGCTGTCGATGTAGAAGCCGCGCGCGTAGAACTCGGTGCGCTCGCTGTCCGACTGCGTGCTGGTGACGCCGGTGGTGTTGCCCAGCACGTCGATGATGTCGTCCAGCTGCTGATCTTCGATGCGCTGGTGGCTGATGATGCTGACCGACTGCGGGATCTCGCGCGGCGCCAGGTCGAAACGGGTGCCGGCCGAGGTACGGCGCACCGAATAGCCTTCGGCGCGCTCGCCTTTTACTACGACCTTGTCGAGGGTGGTCGGGTCGGTGGCGGTTTCGGCGAAAGCGGTGGGTGCGACGGCGCAGAGCGCGACGAGTACGGCAACGGACAGCCGCTGCGGCTGCGGGGTACGGAAGGCGGAACGGATCATGCGGATTCCTGCAACGGGCACGCGCGTTCGGCCGTCATCCAGGAGTCGAGGCGCTACGGGTAGGGGAAGGGCGGGCAGGCCGTCCTGGCACCACCGGAAACGAAAGAAATGGTAATACGAACTATTCCTATTTACAAATCATGAACAAACGCCTGCGGCCTCGAGGCTCGGCTCGGTTGCCGTCAGCGGGTGCCCTGCGGTTGCAGCAGCGGCAGCGGGTCCCGCGCGCCGTCGACGCCATAGATGCCCCAATGCAGATGGGGCGGCGTGCCCTTGGCGTTGCCGCTGTCGCCAACATGGCCGAGCAGGTCGCCGGGTTGCACCACCTGGCCGCGCGCCAGGCCATCGGCCCAGTCTTCCAGGTGCGCGTAGTAATAGCGCTCGCGTCCCGGCCCGATCACCCAGACCTGGCGGCCACCGAGTCCGCTGTCGCGGATGTCGGCGACCACGCCGGGGGTAGCGCTGCGCACCGGCGTGCCGCGCTTGCCGAAGATGTCGATACCCGCATGCGTGCGGTCGCGCCCGCGCGGTGCGCCGAAGGTATCGGCGATCTGCCGGGGCCGCACGCCGTCCACCGGTACCGGCAGTTGCGTGGCCGGTGGCATGCGCGAGAGTGTCCACAGCATCTTCGGTGCGGCAGCCCACGGGCTGTTCCAGAAGGCCATCGCCGCGATGACCAGGATCAGCAGGACGGCGCCACGCAGCAACCAGCGGCGCAGGCGTCTGGCGTTGGAGGGGGAAGCGGTGTTCATGCGTCACCAGTGTAGGAGCAGGACAGGCTCGACGGCATCTGCGTCATGTCAGCGGCACGTCGAACCCGCGCTTCAACGTGCCCAGCGCCACCGACGTGCGGAAGCGCTCGATGTTGTCATCACCGCCGAACAAGCGCTCGGTGATCGCCTCGTATTCCTCCATCGATGCCGCCGAGAGCAGCAGCAGGAAATCGCCGTCGCCGGTGATCGAGTAACACTGCTGCACGGCAGGATCGTCCTGCACGCGGCGGCGGAACGGGGCGACCTTCTCGCGCTGTTCGCTGACCACGCGCACCTCGACGATGATGGTCAATGGCCGGCCGATTTTCGCAGCGTCGATCACCGCCACGTTGGCGGCGATCACGCCGCTGTCCTGCAGGCGCTTGATCCGCCGCTGCACCGCCGGCGTGGACAGGTGCACGGCTTCGGCGATCTGCCGCTGCGGCAGGGTGTTGTCCTGCTGCAGGAGGGCGAGGATGGCGCGGTCGAAGCTGTCCAGCACGGGGGCGGTGGCCATGATGAGCAGAAGTTGCGCGGACGGGCCGTCAATTGAGCCAAGTGCTCGCCGCCGACGCAATAGACTGGCGGCATGCAGACTTCTCGAATCGCGCCGATGTTGCCGGCGCTGGCGGTGCTCGGCTCGGTCACCGCACTGGCCATTGGTACCTCCTACGCCAAGCAGCTGTTTCCGTTGATCGGCGCGCAGGGCACCAGCGCGCTGCGCGTGGGCTTTTCGGCGCTGTTGCTGCTGCTGTTCTGGCGGCCATGGCGCTGGAAGACCAGCCGCGTGGATGCGGTCACCATCCTGCGCTACGGCCTCACCCTGGGCCTGATGAACCTGTTGTTCTACATGGCCTTGCGCACGATCCCGTTCGGCATCGCGGTGGCCATCGAATTCACCGGCCCGTTGACGGTGGCGATGCTGTCGTCGCGGCGGCCGATCGATTTCCTGTGGGTGGGTTGCGCGGCGGTCGGGCTGCTGTTGCTGCTGCCGATCGGCGGCGGCCCGGCACTGGACCCGGTGGGCGTGCTGTACGCCATGGGGGCGGCAGCGTGCTGGGGCCTGTACATCGTGTTCGGCAAGCGCGCCGGCCACCTGCACGCCGGGCATTCGGTGTCGCTGGGGCTGCTGGCCGCGTCGCTGGTGGTGGTGCCGGTGGGGGTGGTGCATGCCGGTGCGGCGTTGCTGGAGCCGAAGATCCTGCTGGCCGGGCTGGTGGTGGCGCTGGTGTCCAGCGCGATCCCGATGTCACTGGAAATGATGGCGCTCAAGCGCCTGCCGAAGGAGACCTTCGGCATCCTGATCAGCATGGAACCGGCGGTGGCCGCGCTGTGGGCGATGCTGCTGCTGCATGAGCACCTGCATGGCCTGCAGTGGCTGGCCATCGGCTGCACGGTGCTGGCCTCGGTGGGCAGCACGATGACCGCACGGCGGTTGAAGGTGCCGGTGGCGCAGGCGGGGTAGCGCCGGGCCATGCCCGGCGGAGAGCGTGCGGACCAACGGTCGGCACCCACCAGGTCAGCCTGCCAACGGGGTCCGCACCCACCAGGTCAGCGTGCCAACGGGGTCCGCACCACCAGGTCAGCGTGCCAACCAAGGTTGGCCCCTACCAAGGTCGGTAGCGCCGGGCCATGCCCGGCGAGCGCAGCGGCAGGGCTCAGCGCAGGGCGTCGGCCGGGACGTCGATTGCCATGGCCAAGGCAAGATGGTCGGAGAACGCAGCGGGCACCGCTTCCACGGTGCGGGTCTGCAGGCCGCTACTGACCAGGATGTGGTCGATGGCGCGGTCGGGGCGCCAGCTGGGGAAGGTCGGCACGATGCAGCCGGGCGGCTGCAGGCGGGTCTTCTGGTACAGCACCTGCATTTCCGGACGTTCGGCCAGGCAGTTGAAGTCGCCCATCAGCACCGCATTGGGATGGTCGGACAACAGCTCGGCAATGAAGCCGAGCTGGGCCATCCGCGAACCGGCGCCCAAGGACAGATGCGCTACCGCAACGGCCAGGCCATCGCGGCCATCGCCGAACTTGGCCAGCAGCACGCCGCGCCCGCCGATACGGCCGGGCAGGGCGTGGTCCTGCACTTCCACCGGTTCCAGCTTGCTCAGCAGGCCGTTGGCGCTGGAGGCGACGCCACCCATGCGCCGGTTCGGCTGGTGGCTCCAGTAATTGAAGCCGGCGCGTTGGGCCAGGTAATGGGTCTGGTTGGTGAAGCCCGAGCGCAGGCTGCCCGGGTCGGCCTCCTGCAGGCCGACGATGTCATGACCGCGCGCCAAAGTGGCAATCGCGTCAAGGCTGCTGCGCTTGCGACCCGCCGGCAGCGCATGTGACCAGCTGCGGGTCACATAGTCGCTGTAGCGGCGGGTACTTGAGCCGGCCTGGATGTTGGCCGTCAGCAAGCGCAGGGTCCGTGTTGTGGGGGAAGTCACGGCCGGGAAAACGTCTCTTTGATCAGTGAGCCTGGGCCGCACCGCGTTCGCGGGCGATCAGGTGGTCGGCAATGCGCAGCATGTCCGGGAAGCTCTTGCCCTTCACCAGGTACTTGCCGTTGACGATGATCGACGGGGTGCCGCTGATCTGGCTGCGCTGGGCGAACTGCTTGGCCGAGTTGGTCTTGGCATTGACCGCGAAGCTGCCCATGGTGGCGGCGAACTGCTTCGGATCCACGCCGTAGGCACCGTAGAACTTGGCGATGTCATCGACCGAATCAGCACCGCGCTCGCCCTTCAGGGTCTTCTGCGAGTGGATGGCCGAGTACAGCGCTTCGTGGGTCTTCTCCTGCACGCCCAGGGTCTGTGCGGCGTAGAAGGCACGGGCGTAGTTGTCCCAGGTGCCGCCGAACATGGCCGGCACGTAGACGAAGTTCACATCGCTCGGCAGGCCAGCCTTCCACGGGCCGACCAGCGGCTGGAACGCAGCGCAGGCCGGGCAGACGTAACCGAAGATCTCGACCACTTCGACCTTGCCGGCGGCCGGCTGGAACGGCTGGCCGTTCGGGATCAGCTGGTAGTCGGCGCCTTCCACCGGGGCCGGGCCGGTCAGCGCGGCGGTGGTCGGGGCAGGCGCAGCGCTGGCAGCGGTCTTGTCACCTTCGGCAGCCGGTGCAGCGGCTTCGCCGCCTGCGGCCGGCGCGGCCGGTTCGGTGCTGGCCGGGGTCGCTGCCGGTTCTGCCGGGGCGGAGGTGTTGGTGGTGCCATCGTCGGCCTTGCAGGCCGCCAGGATCGGCAGCAGCGCTGCGAGGGCGAGGGCGGCGAAACGGGTCTTCATGGAAGCGTCTCCAGCATCTGGAAAGGTGGGGCCGGCGTCAGGCGCCGGCCAGAGGGAAATGATGACATGCGGCGGCGACAGCGCCGTGTCGATGGTGTGTGTTGGTTCAGCGGCCGCGGGCGGCGCGGGCCTGGGCGATCAGCGCCGAGGCGATGCGCAGCTGGTCGTCGAAGCTCTTGCCACGGACCAGGTACTGGCCATTGATGATGATGGCCGGGGTGCCAGGCACCTGGGTGCGCTGGGCGAAGGCACGGGCGGCATCGACCTTCTTCTGTACCGCCTCGCCGCGCAGGGCCTGCGTGTAGCGCTCCGGGGTCACGCCGTAGGCCTTGTAGAAGTTGGCGAGCTCATCGGCCGAGACGTTCTGCATCGGCAGCGTGCCGTCATCGTGCAGGGCCTTGAACACAGCGGCGTGGCTGCGCTTGGCCACGCCCACTTCGTCGGCGGCGTAGTAGGCCAGTGCCCAGGCATCCCAGGCACCGCCGAAGGCGGCCGGGACCGGGGTGAAGCGCACGTCGGCCGGCAGCTTGGCGGCCCAGGCGGCCAGCTGCGGTTCGAAATGGGCGCAGTGCGGGCAGGTGTAGCCGAACACCTCGACCACCTCGATCTTGCCGGCCAGCGGCTGGAACGGGCCAGGCTGGGCGATGCGCTCGTAGTCTTTGCCTTCGACCAGCGGGGCGTTGGCGGGGGTGGCGGCGCAGGCCGCCAACGGCAGCAGCACCAGCAGGGACAGCAGAAGGCGGGGAATCAACCTCATCGACACGCATCTCCGTTGAAAATGACAACGCCGGCGCAGCCGCCGGCGTGAAGGAAACATACCGCAGCGACGGGCCGTCGTGGCGACCGGCGCCGACCAGTGGCGGTCAGGGGGCGGCAGCCGGTCGCGTCGAAGCGCCTTCGGCGGCGAGATCGTCGGCCTTGTTGTGCAGGCCCTGCAGGTAGCTGGAAAGGGCCTGCACCTCCTGCTCGGTCAGCTTCTGCGCCACCGTGGCCATGATCTGGAAGTGCGCCTTGTCGGTCTCGTTGGTCTGTCCGGCCTGGTACTCCTGCAGGCGCCGGGCGACATAGCTGGCGTGCTGGCCGCCGATGTGCGGGTAGGCCGGGCCGGGGTTGCCGGCGCCGCTGGGGCCGTGACAGGCCATGCAGGCCGGCAGCCCGCGCTGGGCGTCGCCGCCGCGGTAAAGTTGCTGGCCGATCTGGTAGAACTTCATGCCCTTGTACGGGCCTTCGGCCACCGGCGTGTCGTCGGCGATGCCGGCGTTGGCCTTCTGGGTGGCGAAGAACGCGCCGATATCGCGCATGTCCTGTGGGGTGAGGTTCTGCACGAAGGGCACCATCGCCACGGCGGCGCCGGAACTGCGCTGGCCATTGGCGATCAGGGCCATCTGCTGGGCGACGTAGCGCTCGCTCTGGCCGGCGATGCTGGGATACATCTCCACCGTGGAATTGCCATCGGCACCATGGCAGGCGGCGCACGCGGTGGCCTTGGTCTGGCCGGCCTTGGCGTCGCCCCAGGTGGTCTTGCTGAAATCCACCTCGAGCGAGGCGGTCTTGATCGGGCCGTTGTCGGGCAGCGGGGTCAGCGTGGTCTGCGCAAAGGCAGCAGCGGCAACGACGGCAGTAGCAAGGGCGGATACGGCAAGAACGCGAGCGTGGCGCATGCTGAAGCTCCGTATGGACCGGCCGGGCGGCGGCGGCCGGCATCGCCCGGATTATCAACGCCGTTTCCTTGCACGGTCAACGCAGCAGTGCAGCATTTTCCCGCTGGAAGGCCCCGGGCCGGGCGCGCGGCGCCGCAACATGCGATCCTATGCGCATGTCATTGCTCATCGAACGCGCCCAATACCACCTCTCTGCCCACAACATGGGGCAGCTGCCGCCCGATGAAGGTTCTGAAGTGGCCTTTGCAGGTCGCTCCAACGCCGGCAAGTCCAGCGCGCTCAATGCGCTGACCCGCCAGAACAGCCTGGCCCGGGTCTCCAAGACGCCTGGCCGGACCCAGCAGCTGGTGTTCTTCCAGGTTACCCCGGACGCCCATCTGGTCGATCTGCCCGGTTACGGCTACGCCAAGGTGCCGCTGGACCTGCAGGCGCACTGGCAGGCCTTCATCGACCGCTACTTCCGCACCCGCGAGGCCTTGAAGGGGCTGGTGGTGGTGATGGACATCCGTCATCCGCTGAAGGACTACGACCGGCAGATGCTGGCCTATGCCGTGCAGCGTGGCCTGCCGGCGCATGCGCTGCTGACCAAGGCCGACAAGCTGAGTCGCAGCCAGCAGATGCAGACCCTGCAGAAGGTACGCAAGGAACTGCATTCGTCGTTCGGCGATACGGTGAGTGTGCAGGTGTTCTCCGGCTCGGCCCGTACCGGCGTGGATGAAGCCCGCGGCATCATCGGCGGCTGGCTGGGGCTGGAATAAGGCGCTCCGCTGCGCTCGCCGGGCATGGCCCGGCGCTACCCTGATGTTTTCCGTCACCGCGATCCGGTAGCGCCGGGCCATGCCCGGCGGCACATCATTTCAGTGGCGAGTATTCCGCCGGTACCCACGCATAGGCCTGGCCTTCGCTGCGCACGTGCCCCAGCCCGGGGAAGGGCAGGTGCGCGCCGGCAACCCACCAGCCCTTGGCGGTGGCTTCCTGCAACAGGCTGCGACGGCTGGCCGTAGCCGCCTTGCGATCCGAATCGGCCTCGAATGCTGCTTCCGGGTGTGCGAACTGCACCGCATGGAAATGCAGCACATCGCCCCACACCAGCAGTGACTGGCCCTGGCTGTCGAAACGGTAGGACACATGCCCCGGCGTGTGGCCGTGGGTATCCATCGCCACCGCGTGGCCCGGCAGGGCGTCGCCAGGCTGGAAGGTGTGCAGGCGACCGGCGGCCTGGTACGGCGCGATCGCGTTGCGTGCCAGCGCGAAGGCAAAGCGCACGCCCTGCGGTGCCGTGGCTTCGCTGGCCGGGTCGAGCCAGTAGCGGGCATCGGCCTTGGACAGCCACACCGTCGCATTCGGATAGGCCGGCTTGCCCTGTGCATCGAGGATCCCGCACAGATGATCGGGATGGGCATGGGTCAGCAGCACCTCATCGATCTCGGCCGGGTCTACGCCGGCCGCACGCAGGTTGCCCAGCACTTGGCCCTGGTCAGGGCCGAAGCACTGCGCGGTGCCGGCATCGACCAGGGTCAGGTGCTTGCCCTGGCGCACCAGGAAGGCGTTGATCGCGGTCTGCAGGCCCTTCTTGTCTTCGGGCACATAGCGGCCTTCGAGCAGGCGGCTGACCAGCGTTGGCGGCACGTCGACCACTTCCTGCCGGCCGAGCGCAACCACGCCGTCGAACAGGGCCGTGACCTGCAGCGCACCGATGCGCTGGTGTTGCACGCCCGGCACCTGCTGGGTGGGGGCGGGCGAGGTGGCCTCGGCCAGCGCGGCCAACGGCAGGGAGGACAGGGCCAGCAGCAGGGCGGCGTGCAATGGCAGATGACGCAGGGTCATGGCGGTTCTTCTCGGTGAGTGATGGGCAGGCCCGTTGCGCACAGCGTGCCGTGTTGCGCGTGCGTGCGGCGCTCAAAGCACTGCGCGGAATGCTCAATGGGGGGTATCGGCAGGGCTGCGCCCTGCACCCGCAGAGGCAACAGCAACGGCAACGGCAACGGCCGAAGCAACAGCAGAAGCTGGTTTCCTGTGGGATGGCGGGGTGGGTCCGGTTGCGGGGGACGCTGCAAGTACGTCCATGTAAGCTCGGTCGCCGCATCCATGCGGCTCACGCCCCCGCAACCGGACCCACCCCGCCTTCGACAGATTCCCGCGATCTGTTGGAATGGCATGACCTGCTTTTGGTGGGTGTCGACCTTGGTCGACACGTAGATCCACGCCATGCGTGGATGCTCTTCGAATTCAATTCGGAATCATCGAAATGAATCGAATGGAATTGGAGGAAATCATCCACGCATGGCGTGGATCTACTGGCCACCGGAATCTGTCAGAGGTGGGGCGGTGTCGGATTGCGGGGTGTCCGCGGCATGGATGCCGCGGCCAAGCCCCCATGGATGGGTTTACGGCGTCCCCGCAATCCGACACCGCCCCGCCATCCCACGGAATGCACGCTGTTGCTGTTGCTTCGGCTGTTGCTGTTGCCTCTGCGGGTGCAGGGCGCAGCCCTGCCGAACAACCCTAGATATCTGTGGGAGCCAGCCCGTACTGCTCGGCGAAGCGCTTGCTGAAACTCGCTGCGGAACGATACCCCGCGCGTGCTGCCACGGTCTTCAACGGCAGATCGGTGGTGTACAGCAGCTGCATGCCATGGGCCAGGCGCGCTTCGGTCAGCAGCTGGCGCAGACTGGTGGCTTCGGCGGCCAACCGCCGCCGCAGGGTCGCACCGCTCAGCGCGAAGTGCGCCTCAACGTCGCGCGACTGCCAGTCGCGGGCCGGTTCGGCGGCGATGCGGTCGCGGATCTGCTCGCCCAGCGTCGGTGCGTGCGGCAACAGCAGGTTGCCGTGGCCCTGCCGGCACCACGCCAGCACCAGCGTGGCCAGCGCCAACCGCGCTTCGCTGTAGTGGCCGTCCTGCAACGACTGCCGCCAGCTGCGCAGTACCGTGGCGTGGTCGCCCAGCGCCTGTCGGGCCAGCGCCGCGCCGGCCGTTGGCAAGGCCTCGCTCCACAGCGTGCGCGCCGCTGCCAGGACTTCCGTGCACAGCGGCACGATCGCGCTGAGGTAGCGGCCGGTCTGCGGGTCCGGTGTGTTGACCACGTCGATGCGGCAACGCTGGGTGATCAGCAGGATGTCGCCGGGCACGAAGGTCAGCGACTGGTGGGCGTTACGTACCTGCTTGCGGCCTTCCAGCAGGATGGCGAACTGTGGCTGGGGAATCTCCACCGAACTGGCACCATGCTCGCGGCGGGCGGTGATGCAGGCATAGCCCTCAGCGCGTTGGCAGCCGGCGAGGCTGGCCATCTCCGCCAGTAGTGCCATGGCGGTGGGGGGTATGCCGGTCATATGACGTGCGCGCCCAGCAGGCGACCGACCGCGGCCGCGGCGGCCATCGCCAGTGCACCCCAGAACATCACGCGCAGGGCGCCGCGCGTGGGTGATGCGCCACCGGCGCGTGCCGCCATCGCGCCGGTCAGGCACAGGCCGGCCAGCGTGCTGACCGTGGTGGCCGTGGCGACGTTCTGTACCGGCGTCAGCAGTGCGGTCAGCACCGGCAGCGCGGCGCCACAGGTGAAGGCGGCGGCCGACGCCAATGCGGCCTGCAACGGCCGCGCGCGCAGTTCCTCGGTGATGCCCAGTTCGTCGCGCGCGTGGGCACCCAGCGCGTCGTGGGCGGTCAGCTGTTCGGCAACCTGGCGCGCCAACGCCGGCTCCAGCCCGCGATGGCGGTAGATCGCGGTCAACTCGTCCAGTTCGCTGTGCGGGTCTTCGTGCAGCTCGCGCTTCTCCATCGCCAGATCGGCATTTTCGGTATCGGCCTGGGTCTGCACCGATACATACTCGCCGGCGGCCATCGACATCGCGCCGGCCACGGTGCCGGCCACACCGGTGGCCAGGATCGTGCTGGCCGAGGCGCCGCTGGCGGCCACGCCGACCACCAGGCCGGCGACCGAGACGATGCCATCGTTGGCGCCCAGTACGGCGGCCCGCAGCCAGCCGACGCGATCGGCACGGTGCAGCTCGGGATGTCGTGAATGGCGGCTCATGGCCCTGAGTGTACGAGGGTCAAGAGGGTGTCGGTAGGATGCTGAAACCCGTCACCGTCGCATGACGTAACGAGCCGCCAGGCTATAGTGCGCCCTTGCGATGCAAGGCTCCCAGCCCCACATCCCCTGCCACCGTCCAGCGAGCCACCCCCTTGTCGAGCCCCAGCCACGTCGCCGATACGCCCATTACCGACCGCTCGCAACTGGTGGCGGAGATCGCCTCCGGCGAGAAGCCCCGTTCGCAGTGGCGCATCGGTACCGAGCACGAGAAGTTCGGGTTCCGCCTGGATGACCTGCGTCCGCCGACCTTCGATGGCGAGCGCGGCATCGAGGCCCTGCTCAACGGCCTGGTCCGCTTCGGCTGGACGCCGGTGCAGGAGAACGGCAACACCATCGCCCTGCTGCGTGATGGCGCCTCGGTGACCCTGGAGCCGGCGGGCCAGCTGGAGCTGTCCGGTGCGGCGCTGGAAACCATTCACCAGACCTGCGTGGAAACCGGCACCCACCTCAATGAAGTGGCGCAGGTGGCCGGCGAACTGCAGCTGGGTTTCCTCGGCATGGGCTTCCAGCCGAAGTGGACGCGCGATGAAATGCCGTGGATGCCCAAGGGCCGCTACAAGATCATGCGCTCGTACATGCCCAAGGTCGGTTCGCTCGGCCTGGACATGATGACCCGCACCTGCACCGTGCAGGTGAACCTGGATTACGCCAGCGAAGCGGACATGGTGAAGAAGTTCCGTGTGTCGTTGGCGCTGCAGCCGATCGCCACCGCACTGTTCGCCGACTCGCCGTTCACCGAAGGCAAGCCGAACGGCTACCTCAGCTACCGCTCGCACATCTGGACCGATACCGATGCCGACCGTACCGGCATGCTTGACTTCGTGTTCGAGGACGGCTTCGGTTACGAGCGCTATGTCGACTACCTGCTCGATGTGCCGATGTATTTCTCCTACCGCGATGGCATCTACCACGATGCCAGCGGGCAGAGCTTCCGCGACTTCATGCAGGGCAAGCTGCCGGTGCTGCCGGGCCAGCTGCCGACCCTGCGCGATTGGTCGGACCACACCACGACCGCGTTCCCGGAAGTGCGGTTGAAGAAGTACCTGGAAATGCGCGGTGCCGATGGTGGCCCGTGGAGCCGGCTGTGTGCGCTGCCGGCCTTCTGGGTGGGCCTGCTGTACGACGACACGGCGCTGGATGCGGCGTGGGATCTGGTGCGTGACTTCAGCCTGGCCGAGCGCCATGCGCTGCGTGATGGCGTGCCCAAGCACGCGATGGGCCTGCCGTTCCGCGGTGGCACCGTGCGCGACCTCGCCCGCGAGGCGGTGAAGATTTCGGTGGACGGGCTCAAGCGCCGTGCGGCGCGCAATGCCGATGGCCAGGATGAGAGCAAGTTCCTGGACGTGCTGCAGGAAATCGTCGAGTCCGGCCTGACCCCGGCCGAGCGCAAGCTGGCGCTGTTCCATGGCCGCTGGCACGGCGACGTCGACCCGGTGTTCCGCGAGTTCGCGTACTGAAAATGCGCCCGCCGGGCATTGCCCGGCGCTACCCGCCACGAATCCGGTAGCGCCGGGCCATGCCCGGCGGGTGGCGTACGCAAAAAAAACCCCGGCAATGCCGGGGTTTCTTCATTCCATCAGCGCAGCGATCAGGCCTTGATGGTGGCCATGTCGATCACGAAGCGGTAGCGCACATCGTTCTTGGCCATGCGCTCCCAGGCTTCGTTGACGTTCTTGATGTCGATCATCTCCACGTCGCTGACGATGCCGTGCTCGGCGCAGAAGTCCATCATCTCCTGGGTTTCGGCCATGCCGCCGATCGCCGAACCGGTCAGGTTCCTGCGACCGAAGATCACGCTGCCACCGGTCAACGGCGGGTCCAGTTCGGTCAGCACACCGACCAGGCACATGGTCGCTTCGCGCTTGAGCAGGCCCATGTACGGGTTGGTGTCATGGCTGACCGGGATGGTGTTGAGCAGGAAGTCGAAGCTGCCGGCATGCGCCTTCATCTGCTCGGCATCGCGCGAAACCAGCACTTCGTCAGCGCCCAGGCGCTTGGCGTCGGCACCCTTTTCCGGGGTGGTGGTGATCATCACCACGTGCGCGCCGAGCGCCTTGGCGAACTTCACGCCCATGTGGCCGAGGCCACCCAGACCGATCACGCCGACCTTCTGGCCCGGGCCGACCTTCCAGTGGCGTAGCGGCGACCAGGTGGTGATGCCGGCGCACAGCAGCGGCGCGGCTGCCTTCAGGTCCAGCGTTTCGGAGACCTTGACCACGAAGCGCTGCTCGACCACCACGTGGTCGGAATAGCCGCCGTAGGTCGGTGCGCCGCTTTCACGCTCGCGGCCGTTGTAGGTCCAGGTCGCACCTTCGGCGCAGTACTGCTCCAGGTCGTGCTGGCAGGCATCGCAATGGCGGCAGGAATCGACCATGCAGCCGACACCGGCGTGGTCGCCGACCTTGAAGCGGGTGACCTCGCTGCCGACTTCGGTGACCCGGCCGATGATCTCGTGGCCCGGCACCATCGGATAGATCGAGCCACCCCAGTCGTCGCGGGCCTGGTGCAGGTCGGAATGGCAGATGCCGCTGTACAGGATCTCGATGCGCACATCGTTCGGGCCAACCGCGCGGCGCTCGAATTCGAAGGGCACCAGCGGGTCGGTATGGGTGTGGGCGGCGTAACCACGGGCGAGGGACATGGGGAATCCTTGGCAGGGTTTGTCGAAAGGCGTTTTACAATACGCTCCGTACCTCAGGGTAAGAAGCGTATATATCGGCATGATTCATCAAGGCAGACTGCACAATCATGGCCACTGACAACCTGACCCACCTGGCCGCCTTCGCTGCGGTCGCCCGCCACCGCAGTTTCCGCCGCGCCGGTGCCGAACTGGCCCTGTCGACCTCGGCGGTGAGCTATGCGATCCGCGCGCTGGAGGAACGGCTGGGGGTGGGCCTGTTCCACCGTACCACCCGCAGCGTGGCCCTGACCGAGGCCGGGCAGCGCCTGCTGGAGCGCCTGCAGCCGGCGCTGGGGCAGGTGCATGACGCGCTGGAGGAAATGAACCACTTCCGCGCGGTGCCGGCCGGCCTGCTGCGGATCAATGCGACGCGGGCGGCGGTGGCGACCCAGTTGGGGCCGCGGCTGGCGCGGTTCCTGCACGCGCATCCGGACGTACGGGTGGAGCTGACCGAGAACGATGGCCTGGTCGATATCGTTGCCGAGGGCTACGACGCTGGCGTGCGCCTGCACGAGTTCGTGCCCGAGGACATGGTGGCGGTGCCGATGGGGCCGCCGCTGCGCGGATTGATTGTCGGTTCACCCGAGTACCTGCGGCGCCGGCCGGCCCCGCAGCATCCGCGCGACCTGGCCGCGCACGAGTGCGTACGTTTCCGTTTCGCCAGCGGCCATCTGTACAAGTGGCAGTTCGAACGCGACGGCCAGACCCTGGAGATCGACGTACCGGGTCGACTGACGCTGTGCGAGCAGGGCACCGTGGTTGGCGCGGTGCTCGATGGCATCGGCCTGGCCTATGTGCTGGAAGACACCGCGCGGCCGTATCTGGACGACGGCCGACTGGTGGCGGTGCTGGAAGATTGGAGCGAACCGTTCGCCGGGTTTGCGCTGTACTACCCGAAACAGCGGCAGATGCCCGGTGCATTGCGTGCGTTCGTGGACATGCTGCGCGAATGAATCGCGATCACCCGCATCCACGCGTGGCGTGGATCTACTGACCATCGCCGCACGCCCATTTTGATCCACGCGCTGCATGGATGCCGTTACATCTAGTAGATCCACGCCATGCGTGGATTGGCGCCCGCTACGCAGTGACCAATTCATTCGACCAGCGCGTCATACCCTGCATCGCTGAACTGGATCAGGCAGAAGCCATGGCCGAACGGATCGGACAGCACGGCGATCTTTCCCCAGAGGCGTTCGCGGACGGGGCGTTCGAGCGCGGCTCCGGCCGCAACCGCGCGGGCAAGCGCCGCGTCGATGTCAGCGACCACCCAGTCCAGATGCACGGGCGTCCAGTGGCGCTCGTAATCGCGCACATCGCCGTCATCAGTCGCTGCGCTGCCGGCATCGCTCTGCAGCAGGTACAGCGGCGTGGGGCCACCGAGCAGTTCCAGCGCACCGGGGCCAAGGCGGCGACCGACCCGCAGGTCGAAGGCTGCGGTGTAGAAGGTTTCAGCGGCAGCAAGATCGGGCACGTCGAGGTTGACGATGAACGAAGTGGTGACGGAGTTCATGGAGACTTTCGTCATGTTGTTGGGCACGGATGTGCGGTCTAGGATCGAACTGTAGTTCAGGATCGGAGTGCCCGGTCGTTGCGATCGGTGGCCTCGTTGCCAGGGAGGGTTCCATGCGGGATCTGGAAGTGGAAGCGCGAGTACGCAAGCTGGAGCTACGGGCAGGCCGGTGGCGGTGGCTGCTGGTGGCTATCCCCGTCCTATTGATGTCGATTGTGCTGGCTGGTCGCGGATTTGCCAGGCCGGAGGTCGGCATTGTTCCGGAGATCCGCACCCAACGCCTGATCGTGCTTGATCAGGAAGGGCGCAAGCGGGTGGAGATCGGTGAGGACGCGCCGGATCTGGACATCAAGCGCAACGCCCGGGTGGCGGGGTTGATCATCTTCGATGGCAATGAACAGGAACGCGGAGGCATGGTCACCGCCGACGATGGCAGCGCTACGGTTGCCCTGGATGCGCCGCGTGGCGTTGGCTATCGCGTGTCAGATCGGGCCGGAATGAAAGTGGGAGCGGACGGTTCGGCGCTCATCGGTGTCCTGTCCAACGCCGGGGGCTTTGCCGCCAAGCTGATCGCGCAGGGGGCGGAAGGACAGTTGGAGGTGAGCCGCGTGGATTCCACCGAAGGCGGAGCATCCACCCGTGTGATCCACGTGGAGGCTGATAGCAGGTGACGGAACAACCACAGGCGCAAACAGGGAGCGCAACATGCATGAGCAGGATATAGCCGTACGCTTGGAACGCCTGGAACACAGGCTGCGCCGCAGGAATCTGCTTGCTGCCTCGATGTTCGCGCTGGGCGCATCGTTGGCCCTGATCGGGACCAGCGTAGCCACGCCCGATGCCGGCGTAGTGCCGGAGATCCGTACCTACAAGCTGACCGTGCTCGACAGTGAAGGGCGCACGCGCGTGCAGATTGCCGAGGATGCCAGTGACATTGCCCGCAACTCACGTGCAACGGGCATGACCATCTACGATGCGAAGGGCGATGAGCGCGGTGGCATCGGCACCATGGCCAACGGCAGCGCGGTAATGGCATTGGATGCACCGGTTGGCGTGGGATACAAGGTTCGCGATCGGGCGGGCATGAGAGTCGCGCCCGATGGCACCGCCGTGATCACGGCACTGTCCAACGAGGGCAGCTTTGCCGCCAGCCTGGTGGCGCAGGGCAACCAGGGGCGGCTTGAGCTGAGCCGCAAGGACTCGGCCAGGGGCGAGATCAGCACCCGTGTGCTGACCTTTGATTCGGACTCGACGAAGGTCGAGAAGGCGCCGTGATGTGTTCGGTGGCGAATGGCGCGCCGCATCCACGCGTGGCGTGGATCTACGGGGCCGGCGGGTAGTCGAGGTAGCCCTCGCTGCCGCCGCCGTAATAAGTGCTGCGGTCGGGGATGGCCAGCGGGACATCGCGCTGCAGGCGCTCGACCAGATCCGGGTTGGCGATGAACGGTTGGCCGAAGGCGGCCAGATCGATGATGCCTTCCTCGACCAGCCGCAGGGCGCGTTCGCGGGTCATGCCGCCGGCCAGGATCACCGTACCGCCATAGGCCTGCTTGAAGGCCTTGAGGAAGGCCTTGCCGATCGCCGGTGCGCCGTGCAGGTAGTTGTCATTCAGATGCACATAGGCCAGCGCGCGCTTGCCCAGTTCCTCGGCCAGGTACAGATAGCTGGCTTCGTTTTCCGCATAGGCGGGCATGTCGAAGACCTGGCTGTTCGGCGCAAGGCGCACGCCGATGCGGTGCGCGCCGATGCGCGCGGCCATCGCATCCACGGTGTCCAGGATCAGCCGGGCGCGGTTGCGCAGCGAACCGCCGTACACGTCCTGCCGGTCATTGGTGACCGGGTTGAGGAACTGCTCGAACAGATAGCCGTTTGCCGCATGCAGTTCGATGCCATCGAAGCCGGCGGCGATCGCGTTGTCGGCACCCTGCACGAAGTCGGCGACGATGCCCGGCACTTCTTCCGTGCTGAGTGCACGCGGCGGCGTCGGATCGGCATGGCCACGGCTGCCGTCGTCCAGGTACACGAACGAGGTGTTCTTCGGATCGCTCGCCACCGGCCGCGTGCCAGCGCTCACCGGCTGGCCGCCGTCGGGCTGCAGCGAGCTGTGTGACATGCGGCCGACGTGCCACAGCTGCGCGAACATCGCGCCCTGCGCAGCGTGTACAGCGTCGGTGACAAGCGTCCAACCGGCCACCTGCTCGGCCGACCAGATGCCCGGCACGTCGATGTAGCCCTGGCCCTGCGGTGAGACCGGGGTGCCTTCGCTGATGATCAGGCCGGCGCTGGCGCGCTGCCGGTAATACTGGGCGGTCAGCGCATTGGCGACGGCGCCGGGGTTGCGGGCACGGGTCATCGGCGCCATCGCGATGCGGTTGTGCAGGGGTAGTCCAGCGAGGTCGAAGGGGCGGAACAGGGCGGCGGTCATGTCAGTCATCTCGGAGCGGGGGAGGGCGCCAACGGCGCGACAGCACCATGATGGAGTTGACATGCGGGCACATAAAGGCGGTAGATTTCCCGTCAGGCGGGACAATCTGTCCCCAATGAGCGAGCCTGCCGATGCTTCGCGTCGAATCCCTGAATGGCCTGGCGACCTTCGTCACCACGGCGCGCTCGGCCACCTTCACCGAAGCCGCCGACGCGCTGGGCATCTCCCGCTCGGCGGTCGGCAAGGCCATCGCCCGGCTGGAAACGCGGCTGGGCGTGCGCCTGTTCCATCGCACCACCCGGCGCATCGCGCTGACCACCGACGGCGAGGCGTACTACGCCTCCTGCGCCGCGGCCCTGGATGAAATCGCGGCGGCCGAAGCCTGCCTGGGCTCGGCTGCGCATCTGCCGAGCGGCCGCCTGCGCATCGACATGCCGTCCTCGTTCGGGCGGCTGGTGGTGCTGCCGGTACTGCTGCGCATGTGCAATGAACACCTGGACCTGCAGTTGACGATGACCTTCACCGATCACTTCGTTGACCCGGTGGAAGAGGGCATCGACCTGCTGATCCGCTTTGGCGGCCTGCATCACGCCGAGCACCTGGTCGCGCGCAAGCTGGCCAGCCAGCGCCTGGTGACCTGCGCGTCGCCGGCCTACCTGCAGGCCTATGGTGTGCCGCAGACGCTGGACGAACTGCGCGACCATCGCAGCGTGGTCGGCTTCCGTCATGGCCAGTCGGTGGCGTGGCGGATCGGCAGCGAGGGCATCAACGGCAGCTTCATCCCCAGTGCCACGCACCAGCTCAACGATGGCGATGCGGTGATCGAGGGGGCGATCGCCGGGTTGGGGATCTGCCAGATGCCGATGTCACTGGTGCGCCATCACCTGGAATCCGGTGCGTTGCAGTCGGTACTGGACCACTGCACGCAGCACCATGTGGACATCCACGCGCTGTGGCCACAGACGCGGCATCTGCGACCGAAGGTGCGTTACGTGGTGGAAGAACTGACCCGGCTGGCCGCAGAAGGGGCGTTTGATTGAACGGGCCTTGGTGACTGCTCAGTAGCTGACGATCTTCGCGCATGCTTCCTCGCCTTCAGCGAGATCCTCAAAGATCTCAACCAGAATTCCGATGAGATCCCGTCCGTGCGCGGTGACGAAGTAATCCGCAAGACTGTTGATGTCTGTCGAGATGTCATCTCCCCACGGAGGCTGGAGAGATCGATCTTCGAGTGACCAGATGACGCGGCTCGGGGAAAGGTAGGTCAGTTCGCTCTGAATGATGCGCATCTCGGCGAGTGCGCCGATGCCATCCTCTCGCGACAACGTTCCGGCATAGAGCTTGTTCATGATGATGGGGAAGCGGCTCCCCCATCCATCGGATTCCAGATTGCCGGCGATGGTCGAGAAAAAGGCGTACAGGAACGTACTGCTCCCGATCTCATCGGTGATGTTCCCCAGTTGGATACCGACTCCCATCGTTCCACTCCTGACGCAGTTGGGTAGAGATTGGCAGACATCGGCGTGGTGTAAGAGCGTGTTCTCTAACTAGTTGATTTGCTTTGCCTATTGATGGCGGATGGGGTTCAAGGGGCGGTCATTAGCGTCACTTTCGCAACTTGATATATACTATCCCCCAGTATAGTTCCGAGGCCGGCCCACGATGCCGCACTCTCCCGAAGAGAAAAAGAAGGTTCTGGCCCGCGTGCGCCGCATCCGCGGCCAGTGCGATGCGCTGGACCGCGCGCTGGAAGCCGGCGCCGACTGCGGGCCGGTGCTGCAGCAGATCGCCGCCATCCGTGGCGCGGTCAACGGCCTGATGTCCGAAGTGATGGAAGCGCACCTGCGCGAGGAGTTCGGCCAGCCCGCCGCCTCCGATGAACAACGCGCCGAACGCGTGCGCGACATGAGCGCGTTGATCCGCTCGTACCTGAAATGAACGACGGCGCGACACAGCGCCGCGCATCCTGTTTTCCGCAAGCCCTTTCTGGAGAGTGCCATCATGAAATCCCGTGCCGCCGTCGCCTTTGGTCCCGGCCAGCCGCTGCAGATCGTCGAGATCGACGTCGCCCCGCCGAAGGCGGGCGAAGTGCTGGTCAAGATCACCCACACCGGTGTCTGCCACACCGATGCGTTCACCCTGTCCGGCGATGATCCGGAAGGCCTGTTCCCGGTGGTGCTGGGCCATGAAGGCGCCGGCATCGTGGTGGAGGTGGGCGAGGGCGTGACCAGCGTCAAGCCGGGTGACCACGTCATTCCGCTGTACACCGCCGAATGTGGTGAATGCCTGTTCTGCAAGAGCGGCAAGACCAATCTGTGCGTGTCGGTGCGTGCCACCCAGGGCAAGGGCGTGATGCCCGATGGCACCAGCCGCTTCAGCTACAACGGCGAGCCGATCTACCACTACATGGGCTGCTCGACCTTCAGCGAATACACCGTCGTTGCCGAGGTGTCACTGGCGAAGATCAACCCGGAAGCGAACCCGGAGCATGTCTGCCTGCTCGGCTGCGGCGTGACTACCGGCATCGGCGCGGTGCACAACACCGCCAAGGTGCAGGAAGGCGACAGCGTGGCCGTGTTCGGCCTGGGCGGCATCGGCCTTGCGGTCATCCAGGGTGCGCGCCAGGCCAAGGCCGGGCGCATCATCGCGGTGGACACCAACCCGTCCAAGTTCGAGCTGGCCCGCGAATTCGGCGCCACCGACTGCATCAACCCGAAGGACTTCGACAAGCCGATCCAGCAGGTGATCGTGGAGATGACCACCTGGGGCGTGGACCACAGCTTCGAGTGCATCGGCAACGTCAACGTGATGCGTGCGGCGCTGGAATGCGCCCACCGTGGCTGGGGCCAGAGCGTGGTGATCGGCGTGGCCGGTGCCGGTCAGGAAATCTCCACCCGCCCGTTCCAGCTGGTCACCGGCCGCAAGTGGATGGGCACCGCGTTTGGTGGCGTGAAGGGCCGCAGCCAGCTGCCGGGCATGGTCGAAGACGCGATGAAGGGCGATATCGAGCTGGCCCCGTTCGTCACCCACACCATGGACCTGGACAAGATCAACGAAGCCTTCGACCTGATGCATGAAGGCAAGTCGATCCGTTCGGTCGTCCACTACTGAGCCGCGCCGGGCGGCAGGCGCTTGCCTGCCGTCCCTCGGGAGGAAACCTCATGGAACGTATCGAACACCGCGCCTGTGCCGGCGGTTGGCAGGATGTCTACCGCCATCATTCGACCACGCTGGGCTGCGACATGCAGTTCGCCGTGTACCTGCCGCCGCAGGCGGAAACCCGGAAGCTGCCGGTGCTGTACTGGCTGAGCGGACTGACCTGCACCGAGCAGAACTTCATCACCAAGGCCGGCGCGCAACGCTATGCGGCCGAGCACGGCGTGATCATCGTCGCCCCGGACACCAGCCCACGCGGCGATGACGTGGCCGATGCCGAGGGCTATGACCTGGGCAAGGGCGCGGGTTTCTATCTCAACGCCACACAGCAGCCGTGGGCCAAGCACTACCGCATGCACGACTACGTCGCTCACGAGCTGCCGGCGTTGATCGAGGCGGGTTTCCCGGCCACCGACGCACGAGGCATCAGTGGCCATTCGATGGGCGGCCATGGCGCGCTGGTGATCGCGCTGCGCAACTCCGGCCGCTACCGCAGCGTGTCGGCGTTCTCGCCGATCGTGGCACCCAGCCACGTGCCGTGGGGGCAGAAGGCATTCGCCGCCTACCTTGGTGACAACCCGGCCGACTGGGCGCAGTGGGATGCCTGCGAACTGGTGGCCCACGCCGGCGAGCGCTTGCCGCTGCTGGTTGACCAGGGCGAGGGGGATGAGTTCCTGCACAGCCAGCTGCAGCCGCAGCGCCTGCAGCAGGCCTGCGATGCTGCCGGTCATCCGCTGAGCCTGCGCCTGCAGCCCGGCTACGACCACAGCTATTACTTCATCGCCAGCTTCATCGGCGAGCACATCGCGCACCACGCCCGGGCGCTGCACGTCTGACCCTGACGGTAGTGCCGGCCGCTGGCCGGCATTGCCTTGAGAACAGTCGAGCAAGCTCGACGCTACGGCGGCCAGCCGCCACGCATGGCGTGGCGCTTACACGTCGTCTTCTTCTTCCGCCGCTTCACGGCCCTGCTGGCGGATCAAGGCTTGTTCGCGCGCATCGTTGATGGCGTGGCGCACGCTGTCCAGGTCGACGGTGGATTCATCGTGCACGAAGGTGCCGGTGAGCTCACTGTCCGGCAGCAGGCTGCCCGCCTCGAACAGCGCCCACATTTCCTCGCCATACCAGCTGTCCAGCAGTTCGGGCGCGAAACGGCCCAGGTAGGCGGTGAGGTTGTTGACATCCCGCAGCAGCATGCTGCGCGCGGCGTTGTTGCCGCCCGCACTGACCACCTGAGGGAAATCGATCACCACCGGGCCATCGGGACCGACCAGCACGTTGTACGGCGAGAGATCGCCATGGATCAGGCCGCAGCACAGCATGCGCACCACCTGGCGGACCAGGGTCTGGTGGAACTGGCGGGCCTGCTCGGGCTCCAGCTCCACCTCGCCCAGGCGCGCGGCGGAGAAACCGTCGGCATCGGTGACCAGCTCCATCACCAGCACGCCGTGGTAGTAACCGTACGGCTCGGGCACGCGCACGCCGGCATCGCGCAGCTGGTACAGCGCGTCCACCTCGGTATTCTTCCAGGCCGTTTCCTGCTGCTTGCGGCCGTATTTGCTGGCCTTGCCCACCGCACGCGCCTCGCGGCTGCCGCGCACCTTGCGACCTTCCTGGTACTGCACGCGCTGCTGGAAGCTGCGCTGGGCCATGTCCTTGTAGACCTTCGCGCAGCGCACCTCGTTGCCGCTGCGTACCACGTACACGGCCGCTTCCTTGCCGCTCTTGAGCGGGCGTAGAACTTCATCGATCACGCCGTCGTCGATCAGGGCGCGCAGTCCTTCCGGGGTTTTCACGGGATCTCTGGGGCGGCCGGCGCGGACGCGCTGGCCAGAATGGGGAGGAATCTGCGCATTTTACAGGTCGCGGCTGCCCAGCGGCTTCCCGGCTGGCCCGCGAGCGTCGCTGGGCAACCGTCCCACGAGACGGCTGCCACCGTCGCGGATTTTCCAAAGTGGATCACGCCACCGTGGCGGCGCGGCGCGCTATCGTGCGGCCATACGGCCTTGCCGATGGGGGATGCATGCCGGTTGCGCTGGCGCTGCTGTTCGTGGTCTGCCACGGTCTGGCCGTGGCGTTCTGGCCGGGCCCGGCCGGCGGTAGCTCGTTCGTGTTTCTCACCGCCGCGCCGCTACTGGCCGCGGCCGCCTGCCTGTGGCGTGGCCAGCGGGACCGCGCCGCGCTGGGCTGGCGCGCCACGGCACTGGCACTGCTGCTCTGGGCCGGCGGCATGGCCTTCAACATGATCGATGCGCTGGGCGCCGACCGCGCCAACATCACCCCGCGCGCCAGCCTGCTGTTGTATGTGCTGTACGGCGTGCCGCTGGTGTTCATCCTGGCCCGCGCCCGTCGCGAACGCCGGATGATCAGTCTGATCGACGGCGTGATGGCCGCCCTGCTGGGCGTGCTGTTCTTCGTGCATACCCAGTCCTTCGCCGACCGCATCGATATTGACGACCAGGCGATGGCGCACATGCAGCGCATGTTCGACATCCAGAACCTGTGCATCGCCGGTTTCGCGGTGGTGCGCTGGGTCGCCGGCGACGCGCCTGAACGGCGCAGCTTCTACCGCGCGCTGGCGCTGTATGCGCTGTCCTATCTGCTGCTGGCGTTCTACATCAATCACTACACCGCCGAGCAGTCGTTCGGCGCCTACAACGATCTGCTGATCGACCTGCCGTTCCTGCTGCTGGCGCTGCTGGCGCTGCGTCAGGCACCCGCACCGGGCTTCGTGCTGCATCCTCGCCTGCTGCGATTGGTGCAGGCCGGTGGACCGATCATCCTGCCCTTGTTGCTGCTGGTGGTCGGTACCCTGGTGGTGGACCACGCGCGGCCGCTGGCGCTGACCGGGTTCGTGGTGGCAACGCTGGGCTTCAGCCTGCGCAGCACGTTGCTGCAGCTCGACCTGCTGGAGCGGCAGGCAGGCCTGGATCAGCTGGCACGACAGGATGGCCTGACCGGCGTAGCCAATCGCCGCCAGTTCGATACGCTGCTGCTGGCCGAATGGAACCGGGCGCGACGCAGCGGCAGCGAACTGGCATTGCTGCTGGTGGACATCGACCATTTCAAGGCATTCAACGACGAGCACGGTCATCCTGCCGGCGACCGCTGCCTGCAGGCGGTGGCTGCGGTGCTGCAGGCCACTGCCGGGCGCGCGGCCGACAGCGTGGCGCGCTATGGCGGTGAGGAATTCGCGGTGATCGTGCCCGGCAGCCCACTGTCGGGTGTGCTGGCGCTGGCCGAGCGCCTGCGCGAGGCGGTGGAAGCGCTGCCGCTGCCGGAAGGCCGGGTCAGCATCAGCGTGGGCGTGGGTTACCTGCATCCGCCGGCGCTGGCCACCGCCGAACAGTTGCTGGCCGATGCCGATGCCGGCCTGTACGCGGCCAAGCGTGCGGGCCGCAACCAGGTGATCCTGCACGCACACGTGCTGGACGACGACGGGGGCGCGCACGACACGCTGGACTGTTGAGCATGGCTGCGCGACTGCCACGGCAGGAAAGTGCGTGGTTGATCGGGGCTGGCGCGACCGCCCGGTCGGATCCAGCGGCGCAGGCGTTGTCGGCCAGCGGCCGGCACTACCCTGGCAGGCAGCCCGCGTCAGGCCGCCGCAGGCCAGTACCTCGCCAAGGTGGCGATACCTACGGATCACGTGTTTCCACCAGCACCGGGCAAGGCGCATGGTCGATCGTCCATTGCCCCACCGAGGGCTCGAACAGGCGCTGCAGGCGTGACAGATGGCGGTGGCCGATGACGATCAGGTCGCATTGCAGGCGACGCGCCTGCGCGCTGATCACTTCGCCAGGATCGCCGGAAGGCAGCTGTGCGATGGCGTCCACGCCGCGCTCGCGCAGCTCGGCCAGGGCGTCGGCCAGTACCGCTTCGGCATGCGCCTGCTGCCGGGCGGCGGCGGGATACTCACGGCGGTCGGCATCGGTGGCACCAGCGGCCAGCGCGAATTCCGGGTCAAGCACGCACAGCAGGTGCAGGCGGCTGCGGGGGCCGGCCATGGTGGCGGCCAGGTCCAGCACGCGGTCGTGCTGGGGGCCGCCATCAAGCGCGACCAGCAGGGTGTTGAACATGGAAAGCTCCTTTGCAGGGCGCTGATGGTCGCTGATGTCGTCGCGCGCACCCATGCCGTGCGCCGCAGTCAATGCGTGCGTACAACGCAATTCTGGATGATCTGGATTGCAGTAGAGTCATCCCATTTGCGGGAGACTGCCATGCCCTTGCCGGACCTGAACCTGTTGCTGGCACTGGATGTGCTGATCGACGAATGCAGCGTGGCGGCCGCTGCGCGACGGATGAATCTCAGTGCGCCGGCGATGAGCCGTACCCTGGGCCGGGTACGGGTAGCCCTGGGTGATCCGGTGCTGGTGCGCGCCGGCCGTGGGCTCGCCCCCACGCCACGCGCGCTGGAACTGCGTGAGCAGGTGCGCGATGTGATCGAGCAGGCACACCGCGTGTTCAATGCGGGCCGCGAGGTCGACATGGCCACGCTGGAACGAACGTTCAGCGTGCGCGCCAACGATGTGTTCATCGGCAGCTATGGCGGCCGCCTGCGTGATGTCTTCCGCCAGCAGGCACCGCGCTGCATGCTGCGCTTCGTGCCCGAAGGCGATACCGATGACGATGCGATGGTGCAGGGGCGGATCGACCTGTACATCAGCACGGCCGGCAAGCACAGCCCGGAAACCAAGGTGCAGCACCTGTTCACCACCTCGCTGCTGGGCGCGGCACGCGAGGATCATCCGTTGTTCGACGGCGACATCAGTGTCGAGCGCTTCGCCGCGTGCGACCACATCGCCGTGTCCCGGCGCGGGCTTGCGCATGGCCCGATCGACGAAGAGCTGGCAGCGCTTGGCCTGCAACGGCGGGTGGCGGTGGTCATCCCTACCTTCCATGGCGCGATCTTTGCTGCCGCCGATTCGGACCTGGTGCTGCCGCAGATGCCAAGCGTGATGCTCGACCGCATCACCCGAATGGGCCTGCCGCTGCGAATGTTCCCGCTGCCTGTGCCGGTGCGGACCGTAGCGCTGGTGCAGGCCTGGCACCCACGCATGGACAACGACCCGGCCCACCAGTGGCTGCGGCGGGCGATCAAGGGCATGTGCGATTCGGTCGAGGCGGCCCACCACTGATTGCCCGCGGGCGTGCGTTGTACGCACGCCTGCGATGCCGGGCACGCCATTTTTCGCAGGCAACGGCCTTTCTAGACTGCGCTCCCGAAAGTTTCACTGAGCGCAATCCAATGTCTCCATATATGCCGTGTACTGCACGGATCGGCAGCCGGCAGTGAGCACGCCGGCCGCCATGCCCGCGGCGCCGGCAGCGCCCCGGCCCGTCGCTGCCCCCGGCTTCGACCGGCGCATCCTGGTTGGGCTGTGCGGTGTGCTGCTGGCAGTGCTGGTGTCGGGTTTCAACGAGAACGTCACCAAGGTCGCGCTGGCCGACATCCGCGGTGCGATGGGTTTCAGCGTCGATGACGGCAGCTGGATCGTGGCGCTGTACAGCGCCATGTCGGTCAGCGCGATGGCATTCGCACCGTGGTGCGCAGCCACCTTCTCGCTGCGCCGCTTTGCGCTGGCTATGATCGGCGGCTTCATGGTGCTGGGCGTGCTGTGCCCGCTCGCCCCCAACCTGCAGACCTTTCTGCTGCTGCGCGCATTGCAGGGACTGTGTGGGGGCGCGCTGCCGCCGCTGCTGATGAGCGTGGCGCTGCGCTTCCTGCCGCCGGGCATCAAGCTGTACGGCCTGGCCGCCTACGCACTGACCGCCACCTTCGGGCCGAGCATGGGCACTCCGCTGGCCGCATTCTGGGTGGAGCAGGTGGGCTGGCACTGGGCGTTCTGGCAGATCGTGCCGTATTGCCTGGCGGCGATGGCGATGGTCGGCTGGGGCCTGCCACAGGATCCCCTGCGGCTGGAGCGCTTCGCACAGTTCGACGGCGTCGGCCTGATGCTCGGCCTGCCGGCGCTGGTGCTGCTGGTACTGGGTTTGGTGCAGGGCCCGCGCCTGAACTGGTTCGACTCGTCGTTGATCACGCTGATGCTGGGTGGCGGTGCGGGTCTGCTGGTGTTGTTCTTCATCAACGAGTGGTTCCATCCACTGCCGTTCTTCAAGCTGCAGCTGCTGGCCAACCGCAACCTCAGCTACTCGCTGATTACCCTCGGTGGCGTGCTGTTCGTGCTGCTGGCGGTGATCTCCATTCCTTCCGGCTTCCTCGCCAGCGTGCAGGGCTATCGCCCGCAACAGACCGCGCCGATGCTGCTGTGGGTGGCGGTGCCGCAGGTCATCGCGCTGCCGTTGGTCGCCGCACTGCTGAACATCCGTGTGATCGATTGCCGTTGGGTGCAGGCCACCGGCCTGGCCCTGCTGGCGCTGGCCTGCTGGCTGGGCGCGCATCTGGACGTCAGCTGGATACGCGACAACTTCCTGTGGGTACAGCTGCTGCAGGTGTTTGCGCAGCCGATGGCGGTGCTGCCGTTGCTGATGCTGGCCACCGGTGGCCTGGCGCCACAGGACGGCCCCTTCGCATCGGCGTGGTTCAACACGGTCAAGGGCTTTGCTGCGGTGCTGGCCAGCGGCGTGCTGGAAGCGGTCGCGCAGGGACGCCGCCATTTCCACTCCACCGTGCTGGTCGAGCGGCTTGGCGAACAGCCGTGGCTGGCCGAAGGGCCGCAGCTTGGCGCGCGCCTGCATGCGCAGGTGCAGGCGTTGACCTCGGCCGATCTCTACCTGCTGGTCGCGTTGGTCGCGCTGGCCTTCATTCCCCTCATTGCCTGGATGCCCACCCGCATCCATCCGCCACGTGCCGTGGCCTGATCCCTTCGCAGGAACTCCCCCATGACAATCAATCGAACGTATCTCAACGCGGGCCTCGGCCTGGGCGTACTGCTTCTGGCCGGTGCTGCCTGGCTGCTGCTGCGCGACGGCCGCCACCAGACCACCAACAACGCCTATGTGGTTGCTGATTACACCGTAGTCGCACCGAAGATCGCCGGCTTCGTCAGCGCGGTGAACGTGGAAGACAACCAGGCGGTGAAGGCCGGTGACGTGCTGGCCCGTATCGATGACCGCGACTACCAGGTCGCGTTGCAGGCCGCCCGCGCCGACCTGGCCAATGCGCGCGCGCAGCTGGCCAACGCGCAGGCGGCGCTGGCACAGCAGGGCTCGCTGATCGAACAGGCCAGGGCGAGTGTGGATGTCAGCCGCGCCGAACTGACCCTGGCCAGCGCCGACCAGCAGCGTTACCGCGAGCTGGCCCGCGACGGTGCCGGTACCGTGCAGAACGCACAGCAGGCGCAGTCGAAGCAGGCCGTTGCCAGTGCACATCTGCAACAGGGACAGGCCGCGTTGTCGACCGCACGCCAGCGCACCGACATCCTCGCTGCCGGGGTGCAGGCCGCACAGGCGGCCGTGCAGCGTGCCGAAGCCGCACAGGCGCGCGCCGAACTGGATCTTTCGCACACCGAGCTGCGTGCACCGATCGATGGCGTGGTGGGACGCCGCGCAGTGCGCGTCGGCGCCTACCTGACCCCGGGCACGCCGGTGGCCGCAGTCGTGCCGCTGCAGCGCGCCTTCGTTGTCGCCAACTTCCAGGAGACGCAGATGACCCGCATGCAGCCAGGGCAACAGGTTGAGCTGACGGTGGACGTGTTCCCCGGCACACCGTTGCGCGGCCATATCGACAGCATCGCCCCGGCCACTGGCGTGACGTTCGCCGCGGTGGCGCCGGAAAACGCGACCGGCAACTTCACCAAGGTGGTGCAGCGCATTCCGGTGAAGATCGTGCTGGAGCCGGAGCAGGCATTGCTGGGCCAACTGCGTGCCGGCATGTCGGTGGAAGCCAGCGTGGATCTGCAACGTCCGCAGCGGGTGCAGAGCGCGCAGCGCGAGCGGCACCGCACGGGCGGGGAAGGCGCATGATCCGCGTATTCCCGCGTGTACTGGCTGCAGCGGCACTGTGCACGGCGTTGACCGCCTGCACGCTGGGACCGGACTTCGTGCGCCCGCAGGCCGACCTGCCCACGCAGTGGCAGGGCGAAGCGGTGGCTTCAGCTGCGCTGGATGACGACGCCAGCTGGTGGTCCGGTTTCGATGATCCGCTGCTGGGGCAACTGGCGACGCAGGTACTGCAGGCCAATCTCGACCTGCAGCTGGCCGCCAACCGGGTGCAGCAGAGCCGCGCCGCGCGTGGCGTCACCGCGGCCGACCGGCTGCCCAGCGTCGGCGCCACTGCCAGTGGCGTACGCGCGCGCAACAGCGAGGTAGGCCTGAACGATCCGTCCGGTAATGGCGGTCGCGATGACTATGGGCTGTTCCAGGCCGGCATCGGCATGAGCTGGGAACTGGATCTGTGGGGACGCGTACGCCGTCAGGTGGAAGCGGCCGACGCACGCGTGCAGATGGCTGAGGAAGATGCACACGCGGTGCGCATCGCGCTGCTGGCCGAGACCGCGCGTGATTACCTGCAGTTGCGCGCGACGCGCCAGCTGCTGGCCATCACCGAGGACAACCTCAGCATCGCCCACGACATCAAGCGGCTGACCGAAGCGCGCCAGCGCCAAGGCGTGGCCAGCACGTTGCAGGTCTCCAGTGCGGCGGCGCAGGTCGCTTCGCTGCAGGCCCGCATCGCGCCGCTGCGGCACCGCGAATCGCAGCTGCGCAATGCACTCGCATTCCTGCTGGCACAGCCGCCGCAGGCGCTGGATGCGCAGCTGCAGAGCGCGCGCCGCGATTGGGCCGCGTTGCCGACCGTAGCGGTGGGCGTGCCCAGTGAACTGGCCGAGCGTCGCCCGGATGTCCGCCGTGCCGAGGCTGCACTGCATGCTGCCACGGCGGGAATTGGCGTGGCCACGGCCAGCTTCCTGCCGCGCATCACCTTGAATGGCGATGCCGGTTTCCAGGCCAGGCAGCTGGATGATCTGGATGGCTGGAACGCGCATCGCTTCAGTATCGGCCCGTCGATCAGCCTGCCGATCTTCCAGGGCGGACGCCTGAAGGCCAACCTGGCGCTGAGCAGGCTTCAGCAGCAACAGGCGGCGCTGCAGTTCCGCCGTACCGTGCTGCAGGCCTGGCATGAAGTGGACGATGCCATCGACGGCTATGCCGCCGAACAGCAGCGTGCCGCGCAGCTGCACGTGGCGGTGGATGAGAGCGAGACGGCGCTGGGTGCGGCGCGTCGGCAGTACCAGGCCGGCGTGGTCGACATGCTGGATGTGTTGAGCACCCAGCGCATCGCGCTGGACAACCAGGCCGCGCTGGCCAACAGCCAGGCGACCGCCGCGATTGCACGCGTAGAGCTGTATCGCGCACTGGGCGGCGGTTGGTAAGGCGCAGGATGGGTAGTGCCGGCCGCTGGCCTGCAGATGCCGTATGCATGAGTTGCCGGCCAGCGACCGGCACTATCCTGGCAGGCAGCCCGCGTCAGGCCGCCGGCTTTTCGCGTTTGCGGAACAGCAGATAAGGCCAGATACCGATCAACACCGCTGCGATGAGCGTGCCGTAGACCAGCGCGAACACTGACTTGCCCGGCTCGGTCCAGACCATGCCCAGCAGAAGCAGGCCGAACACGATGGTCGGCCCGCCCAGCAGGATCATGGCGAAGGTCTTTATCCGTCCACTGGTGGGCGCATTGGCGAGCTTTCCGACCATGTCGGTACCACCGAAATGCACCTGCAGTGCATCGCTGGTGGAACGGGCGGGCTGCGGTTTTGCGGGTTCCGGCGGTGCCACCGGCTGCTGCAGATCCATTTCCCGAGGCGCCGGCGGCAGCAGGTCCGACAGGTTGGTCTGCTCGATGAGCGCTTTCAGCTTGGGGTCCATGTGCAATCCGTGCGGTCACCGTTGGCGGCGGCACGATACCAGCACACCCAGATGCCGGGTAGTGCCGGCCGCTGGCCGGCAGCTCGGCAAGGTGAAGCCGGTAGTGGCCAACCTTGGTTGGCAGCCTTCAGGAAAGCGCCAACCAAGGTTGGCGCCTACCAGAGGCGGAACTCAACGCACGTCGCGCAGTTCCCAGTGGTGCCCGGCCAGCAGGCGCAGGCGCTGCTTGAACACGTCACTGTCGATGCGGGTGGTGGCCACCAGGTTGATGCGCAGGTCCTTCTGCTCACCGGTCACGGTGGCCTCCGGATCGGTCGCGCCCCACTGCGGCTCCACCGCATCCGGGTCCGGCTGCTTGTCGCGCCAGCGCTCGAACAGGCTGCCATTGCGCAGCGCGTTCTGCAGTTCTTCGGCGAAGCCGGCAGCGCCCTGCGAATGGAAAGACAGGTCGGGGTCGTTGCCGCGGGCCTTGGACGGTTCGGGCAGGCTGATGTGGTACTGCGCAGGCATGTTGATCTCCTTGAGGTGCGGCTAGGCTGGCATAGGCGCGGTGGAATCGATGTGCAGATTCCAGAGCGCGGTTGGCCTTCATTCAAACCGATGCGGCCCATCGGCGAAGCCCACGGTGACCGCGCCCTTGCCGACGTTGACCATGCCGGTCAGGCTCATCACCGATTCGTACACGGTCACGCCATGGTCGGCGCAGACCTCCTTCATCTGCGCATAGCCGGGCAGGGCACGCAGCTCGTCCAGTTCGCCGCCGTAGCTGACGCACACGGTCGGCGTCATCAGGCCGGCGCGTACGCGCTGGCCGACCACGCCGAACAGCTTCAGCACGGCATTGTCGAAACCCTTGATCTTCGCCACTGGCCCGGTCTGCCCGCGATAGCCATGCAACACCGGCTTGATGTCCAGCGCACTGCCCAGTGCGGCGCTGAGCAGGCCGACGCTGCGGTCGCCCTTGTGCCGGGCGCGGGCACGCATGTAGTACAGATCGCGGGTGACCATGTAGCCGTGCACGTTGCCGGCCAGTTCTTCCAGGCGCTCGCGGATCTGCTGCACGCTGGCATCACTGGCGCGCAGCCGCACCGCTTCCACCGCCGTCACCGCCTGGGCGGCGAACAGGTTCTGGGTATCCAGCACGCGCAGCGCGAATGGCGAGTTGAAGCCGGCCGCCTGCCGCACCGGCTTGTAGTCGTTGAGGATGGCGAAGCTGGCCTGCAGTGCATTGTCGTGGATCGGGCTGCGGGTCTTGGTGATGGTCATGCAGAACACATGGTCGTAGTCGATCACCAAGCGTTGCAGGAACAGGTCTCGGATCTGGTTGACGCTGAAGGGGATGGTCTCCGCTTCGGCGCCGTGCTCGGCGACGTGCGCGTGCAGGAAGCTGAGCGTTGCCTGCTCGTCGCGGTGGTCGGCGAGCACCGCTTCGCCGATCCGCACGGTGATCGGCAGCAGCACGATGTTGTGCTCGGCAATGAAGTCCTGCGGCAGGTCGCAGGCCGAGTCGACGACGATTCCGATGCGCATCCGCGGCTCCCCCTCCAGGGCGGTTGTAGGTTCGGAAATGTGAAAACTATCTCAAAACGGCGGCGGGCGCGCGAGGGAAACGCGCCGCTCCCTGTTCAGCGACTGCGCTGCACCGCCACCGGCAGGGCCACCGCCTGCTGCCAGTCCGGCCGGTCCAGCAGGCTGGGGTCGTCCAGCACCGCCGCCATCAGCGGGTGGGTATCGTTGCCCCAGAACAGTTCGCCGTCGATGGCCAGGGTCGGCACGCCGAACACCCCGGCCTCGATCGCCGCCTCGGTGTTGCGTCGCAGCTGCTCCTTGATGGCCGGCTCGCCAATGGCCGCCTCTACGTCGCTGATACCCAGCCGGGCGGCGGGTTCGCGCAGGGCCTCGGCCGTGTCGCCGGCGTGGCCGTCGCGCCAGATCCAGTCGAACAGCGCATCCACCGCCGCAGTGCTGGCACCGGCGGCCAGGCACAGGCGCAGGGCCGCCAGCGGATTGAACGGGTGCCCGGGCGGGAAGCGCAGCGGGGTGCCCTCGGCCTGCGCAGTCCACAGCAGCTGGCGGTACATGAAGCGGCGCTTGGCCGGGATCTCCGCCGGGCCCAGGTTGCCCAGATGGTGCAGTACCGCACCAAAGGCGATGGGTACCGGTTGGATGCGCCCGAACTGCGGCAGCTGCTTCACCTTCTGCCAGTGCAGGTAGGAATAGGGCGAGACGAAGTCGAAATACCAGCGCAGGGTGGGCATCGATGGCTCCTGGTTAGGGTCAGGGCTGCGCGTTGCGCTGCAGGTAGCGGTCGCGCAGTTCGGTCTGGCGCGAGCGCATCGGCATCGCGCGGCCGCCCAGCCAGACCTGTTCGGCATAGTGCGCCACATCCAGCGGATCGCCTTCCCACAGCACCAGGTCGGCACGCTTGCCCGGCTCGATGCTGCCGATCTGGTCGGCCACGCCCAGCACCTCGGCCGGCACCCGGGTCAACCCGGCCAGGCCGTCGGCCCAGGGCAGGCCATTGGCCACCGCGTTGCCGGCCAGCTGGCGCATCTTGCGTGCATTGTGCGAGGCGTCATCGCGCTGGGCGAAGGCCACCGGTACGCCCGCGCGCCGCAACCGCGCGGCGTTTTCCAGGGTGGCGCCGATCTGGTCGAAGGTCGTCGGCAGGTTGCCCAGCGCGTCGACGAATACCGGCACCCTGGCTGCTGCCAGTTCCGGCGCCAGCTGCCAGGCCTCGGCACCGCCGGCAATGGCGATCTTCACCTTCTCGCGGGCCGCCCAGCGCAGCAGCTGGCGGATGTCGGCCGCGCGGTCCACTTCCACCACGATGCGGCCCTGCCCGGACAGATAGCGGGCGAGCGTGCGGCGGCCGGCCGGGGTCAGCAGCGCATGCGGCGAATCGGCGTCGACCTGGCCGCGTGCCTCGTCCACCATCTGCTGCAGCAGCATCCACTGCGCCGCGCGCGATTGACCGGTCAGGTCAGATGCTGCAGCACCCAGGCGCAGGTACAGCGCGCGCGGGCCGATCGGGTCGGCACTGCCATCGAAACGCACCACGCCGCCCTGGCCGGCGACGAAGCCACCGCCGGTGGCCGCGCCCAGCGCAGTGAAGCCGATGCCGTCCAGGCGCGCCACCGGAATCAGCACGGATGCCGGGTTATAGGCCAGTGTCACGTCGAACTCCGGGCGCAGCGGCTGCTCGCCGATCTTCAGTGCGCTGTCGACCGTGCTTGATTCACCGGATACTTCCTCGATGCCGATCTCGGTGATGCCACCGAACAGGGCAGGGGTCAGCATGCGGCCCTTGGCTTCGACCACCGGCACACCGGCCGGTGCGGACAGGCCCCGGCCCACCGCACGGATGATGCCGCCCTGCACCAGCACGTCGGCGTCTTCCACGTTGCCACGTGCGCTGGCGGTAGCGACGGTCGCACCGCGCACCAGCAGGTCCTGCGCCGAGGCTGCGGTTGTCATCAACAACAGCGCAACCAAGGTAGCGCCGGGCCATGCCCGGCGACGCTTGTTTAACATGCCCATCAGCGCAACTCCTGTCCAAGCTGGAAATCCGACCGCGGCGTTGCCGATGGCGTGCTGCGGTCGTACACACGGCGGCCATCGACGAACACCTGCTCGGCCAGTGCATACGAACTGAAGGGATTGCCGTTCCAGATCACCACGTCGGCCATCTTTCCGGCCTCCAGCGTGCCGGTCTGCGCCTCGATGCCCAGCGCCTTGGCGGCGTTGGCGGTCATCCAGGTGATCGCGCGTTCCGGCGCGATCTCCGGCATGTGCGCGCGGCGCGCGGCGGCCATCACCTTGGCTGCTTCCTGGTTCAGGCGCTGGATGCCCTCGGGCGAGTCGGAGTGGACGATGGCGCAGCTGTTCTTCGGCCGGTCGACCAGCGCGATGTTCTCGGCGATGCCGTCGAAGGCTTCCATCTTGAAGCCCCACCAGTCGGCCCACAGTGCCCCGCACACGCCTTCGGCCGCCAGCCGGTCGGCCAGTTTGTAGGCCTCCACGCCGTGGTGGAAGGCGGCCACCTTGAAGCCGAATTCCTTGGACAGGTCGAGCATGGTGGCCATTTCATCGGCGCGATAGCAGTGGATGTGCACGCGGATATCGCCCTGGATCGCACCGGCGAGCGTATCCAGCTTGAGGTCGCGCTTGCCGCCGGCATCACCGGCGCTGTCGCCCTTGTCGCTGCCGAACCAGCCCTTGCGCTTGGCCGGCTTCGGCTTGTTCTTGGCGATGTAGTCGGCTGCGTCGATGAAGGCTGCGCGGTAACCGGCCACGTTGCCCATCCGCGTTGCAGGTGCCACGCCCTTGCCGCCACCGTAGACGCGCTTGGGGTTTTCGCCGCAGGCCATTTTCAGGCCCCACGGCGCGCCGGGGAACTTCATCGCCTGGTAGGTGGTGGCAGGCACGTTCTTCAGCGTTACGCCGCGGCCACCGACCAGGTTGGCCGAGCCGGGCAGCACCTGCATGCTGGTCACTCCGCCTGCCAGCGCCGCCTGGAAACCGGGGTCCTGCGGCCATACCGAGTGCTCGGCCCAGACGTTGGCGGTGACCGGCGCGGTCATCTCGTTGCCGTCGCTGTGCGCGCCGACACCGGGGCTGGGATAGACGCCCAGGTGCGAGTGCACGTCGATCAGGCCGGGCGTCACCCACTTGCCGTCGGCGTTGATGCGGGTGACGCTGGCATCGACCTGCAGCGCATCGCCGACGGCGACGATGCGGCCATCGCGCAGCAGCACATCGGCGTTGTCGAGGCGCTGGCCGGTGCCGGTCAGCACCGTTGCGTTCTGGATCAGCAGCGGCCCATCGGGGTGCGCCTGGTAGGTGCTCGGGTAGGGATCGGCCACGAAGCGCGAAGCGCCCACGGCCGGCGCCGTGCTCAGCGATACCAGCGCCAGACCCAACCCGGCGCGCAACAACGTCGATGTCATGCAGATCCCCTTGGCAGCGTGTTCAACCCACCGACGCTAGCCGGGACGGCGGCGGTTTGCCAAGTGACGTTGGGCAGGGGCGCAGTAGGGACTTTTCCGACATCAAGTATGTGAAAAATGTATTAAGTTCTCGTGACGCCCGCCGATAGCGTCATGCGGGTGAGCGCGCGCTGACTCGCCGCGCAGGTGTTCCCACACAGCTCCATGAGGGAGCAGCACCTGAAACAATCCATGGAATCAAGGACGTAATCCCCGATGACTGCTGCAACGTCGTATCGCTCCACCTCTCTCCGTCGTTCCTTCCTGCCTTCCCCGCTCGCATCGGCCATCGTAGGCTCGCTGCTGATGGCAGCCACCCTGCCGGCACTGGCGCAGGGCAACCTCGACGACCTGTCCCGCTACCAGTACCAGCGCAGCCTGCAGGCTGCATTCGCTGCGCCTTCGCAGTCGGCCTTCGCCGCGCCGGTTGCAGCGGTTGCAATGGTTGCACCGCCGGACACCACCCCGGAAACGCCGGTGATGGGCAAGGCCGGCGATCGTGCCAGCTGGCGCACCAGCGAATTCAACCGTGACTGGGGCCTGCAGGCCGTCAATGCCGACGCCGCATACGCGCGTGGCTTGACCGGTGCCGGCATCCGCCTGGGCGTGTTCGACAGCGGCTCGGGCCTGGACCATGACGAGTTCGCCGGCAAGGATCACCGCAGCCTGCGCATCGCCGATCTGTTGCTCGACGGCAGCCGCTGCACCAACACCACGCTGATCGACGGGCCCGATGCCTGCTTCGCCAGCGACGGCGATGACGTGTCGATCGATTACGTTGTCTACGACGACAGCGTTCCGCAGGCGATCCGCGACATCATCGAGTCTGATCCGCGCTACCAGCAGGCGGGGATCGCCTTCCAGACCCATGGCACCCACGTGGCCGGCACCATCGCGGCCAACCGCGACGGCAACGGTACCCATGGCGTGGCCTTCGGCGCGGACCTGACCGCGGCCAAGCTGTTCTTCAACAGCGCCCAGATGTGGACGGACGTGGGCGGCGGCGACTACCGCGTCGTCACCGTGGGCGGCGTGGGCCCGGACGGCAGTGCGTTCGAGAGCATGTACGCGCAGATGAACGCCCAGGACGTGCGTGCGGTCAACCACAGCTGGGGGCTGACCAACGAGCCCACCGATCTGGCCACCCAGGACCAGCTGTATGCCGCCAACGCCGAGTACCTGGACATCTTCGCCGAGGGCTCGCGCAGCAAGGGCATGATCCAGGTGTGGGCCGCGGGCAACAACAACGCCAACGCAGCCACGCCGGAAGCCGCGCCGATCGCCGGAATCTACGCCACGCTGCCGCGCCTGTTTGCCGATATCGAGCAGAACTGGCTGAGCGTGGTCAACGTGGGCCAGGACAGTGCCGCCGGGTACATGCTCGACGTCAGTTCCAACCGTTGCGGCTACAGCGCCAACTGGTGCCTGGCCGCCCCGGGCACCGACATCCTGTCCACGGTCTACGGTGCCGATTCGGCGCTGGATGCACAGCTGCTCCAGGATTCACAGGGCAACGTCCTGCTCGACGTGCTCGAGCGCGTGCCGACCTACAGCTACGATCTGATGACCGGCACCTCCATGGCCGCACCCCACGTTACCGGTGCCCTGGGCCTGCTGTTCGAACGCTTCCCGTACCTGGACAACGCGCAGGTGCGCGACGTGCTGCTGACCACCGCCACCGACCTCGGTGCGGCCGGCGTGGACGACGTCTACGGTTGGGGCCTGATGAACCTGGCCAAGGCCATCGAGGGCTACGGTTCGCTGCGCGTGGATACCAACGTAGTGATGAACCAGAAGGCCGGCGGCCTGAAGGTCTGGGAAGGTGACGCCTGGGATGACTGGACCAACGATATCGGTGGCCCGGGTAAGCTGACCAAGAGTGGTGCCGGCTGGCTGCGCCTGAGCGGCGACAACAGCTTCAACGGTGCTGTGGTGCGCGAAGGCGTGCTGGAACTGGATGGCGTCAATACGCTGACCAGCGCAGTGGACGTGGCCGGTGGCACCTTCCTGTTGAACGGCACGCTGAAGAACACTGCATTGAACACCCAGGGCGGCATCAGCCGGGTCAACGTCAGTGGCGTGCTAGACGGTTCCAACCTGACCATCAATGGCGGCGTGCTGTCCTTCAACGGCGTGCAGACCGGCGGCACCACCTTCGTCGGCCAGAAGGGCACGCTGAAGGGTGTTGGCCAGCTGGGGGACACCACCGTGGCCGGCACCATCGCACCGGGCAATTCCATCGGCACGCTGACCATCAACGGCGACTACGTGCAGACAGAGACCGGCGTATACCAGGCCGAGGTGGCACCGGGCAGCCGCAGCGACCAGCTGCATGTCACCGGCACCGCCACGCTCGGCGGCACCCTGGTGGCGCTGCCGGAGCCGGGCATCTACTACCTGGGTGAGCAGTTCAACTTCATCCGTGCCGATGGCGGCGTGAACGGACAGTTCGCCATCACCGACTTCAGCACGTTCTCTCCGTTCATGCAGTTCAACCTGGCCTACGGCGCCACCGGCGCACGCATTGAAGTGACCCGCGGCAACTCGCTGGCCAGCTCGGCCAACACCGCAAACCAGCATGCCGTGGCTACCGTGGTCGATACGCTGGCGATCAACCAGGGGCTGCCCAAGCCGTTGACCACGCTGTTCCCGCAGCAGGTGGGCGCAGCGCTGGACAGCCTCAGCGGTGAACTGCATGCAGCCACGTCGATCGCGCTGGTCGAAGGCAGCCGCCATGTCCGCGATGCGGCGCTGTCGCGTCGTGCGGGTGCGACCTCTCCGGGCGGTGACGAAGCGGCCGCGACCGGTGTGTGGGTGCAGGCAATCGGTGGCAGTGGCACGCTGGATGGCAATGCCAACACTGCCCGCACCGAGGCCAACAGCAACGGCCTGCTGATGGGCGTGGACCGCCAGTTCGGTGGTTGGCAGGTGGGCCTGCTGGCCGGCACCGGCCGCACCGACGTCAAGCAGCAGGACGGCCGTCGGGCGAAGTCGAAGATCGACAACACCCACTTCGGTGCATACGCCAGCCACAACTGGGGCGGTTTTGGTCTGCGTGGCGGCCTGGCGTGGAGCGAGCACGACATCGACAGCACCCGCGAACTGGCATTCGCCGGCTACAGCGATACGCTCAGCGCGCGCTACGACGGGCGTACCCGCCAGGCCTTCATCGAAGCGGGTTACCGTTTCGGCGGCCGCGAGGCAGGCCTGGAGCCGTACCTGCAGGTGGCACGTGTTGAAGTGGACATGAAGTCGATCAACGAGCGCGGTGGCGCGGCGGCCCTGCAGGGTGACGTGGACGATAGCCGCACCACCCTGGCTACGGCCGGTGTGCGCTTTGACAAGGGTCTGAAGGCTTCGTTCCAGCAGGACAGCTGGCTGCACGTGCGCGGCGGGGTGGGGTATCGCCACGCTTCGGGCGACCGCAACCCGATGGCCAAGCTGGGCTTTGCCAGCGGCGGCGATACCTTCGCGGTCAGCGGTGCGCCGATCGCCGACAGCGCGGTGGTGGCCGAACTGGGCCTGTCGGCCTGGCTGACGGCCAACCAGCAGCTGGAACTGGGCTACACCGGCCAGTTCGGCGATGAAAGCCGTGACCATGGCGCCAATCTGCGTTGGTCCGTGCGTTTCTAAGCCTGCCGGTTGCCAAGGCAAACCCCGGGAGGGCGGCCGCAGGGCCGCCCTTCTTCGTTGCCGCAGCCGCATGTATGGCGGGGGCGGGCGGGGGCCTACAATATCGGCCCCACGCCGTACCGGAGCGCCCATGAAGAGCAAGCAGGACATCGTCGACAACTGGCTTCCGCGCTATACCGGCGTGCCTCTGGACCAGTTCGGCCAGCACATCCTGCTGACCAACTTCGGGGGCTACCTGCATACGTTCTCCGCGCTGACCGGGGCGCCGGTGATCGGCCTGGACCGGCCGATGGCCAGCGCCACCATCGACGGCATCACCATGATCAACTTCGGCATGGGCAGCCCCAATGCCGCGATCATCATGGATCTGCTGTCGGCGGTGATGCCCAAGGCCGTGCTGTTCCTGGGCAAGTGCGGCGGGCTGAAACGCAAGAACGAGCTGGGCGACCTGGTGCTGCCGATCGCGGCCATCCGCGGCGAGGGGACCTCGGGCGACTACCTGCCGCCGGAAGTGCCGGCCTTGCCGGCCTTCGCCCTGCAGCGTGCGGTTTCGACCATGATCCGCGACCTCGGCCATGATTACTGGACCGGCACCGTCTACACCACCAACCGCCGGGTCTGGGAGCACGACGAGGCCTTCAAGGAGCGGCTGCGGGCGATGCGCTGCATGGCCATCGACATGGAAACCGCGACGATCTTCGCTGCCGGCTTCGCCAACCACATTCCCAGCGGGGCCCTGCTGCTGGTTTCAGACCAGCCGATGATCCCGGACGGGGTGAAAACCGAGGCGTCCGACGCCAAGGTCAGCTCGCAGTTCGTGGAAAACCATATCCAGATCGGCATCGAGGCGCTTAAGCTTATCCGGCGCAACGGCAAGTCGGTCCGCCACCTGCGCTTCGACGAATGATGATGATGGCCTGGCGCGGCGCGCCGGCCCTGGGGAGTAGGTGATGGACGTTGCCGCGCAAGTGGTGGATTTCTGGAAGGACGCGGGCCCTGAAAAGTGGTTCGCCCGCGATGATGCGTTCGACGCGCGGTTCCGTACGCTGTTCGCGGACGAACACCACGCTGCCGCATCGCGCGCGCGCGAGCATTGGCTGGGCAGCGCCGAGGGCGCGCTGGCGCTGATGCTGCTGCTGGACCAGTTCCCGCGCAACTGCTTCCGCGGCACGGCCCATTCCTATGCCACCGATGGCCTGGCACGTCACTACGCCACGCGCGCGATCGAGGAGGGGCTGGACCTGCAGCTGGTCCCCAAGCTGCGCGCCTTCATCTACCTGCCGTTCGAGCACTCCGAAGATCCGCTGGACCAGGACCGCTCGGTCGCGATGTTCGACGTGCTGGGTGACAAGGAATACCTGCAGTACGCCGAACTGCACCGCGACATCATCCGCCGCTTCGGCCGGTTCCCGCACCGTAATGCGGTGCTTGGCCGCATTCCGTCGCCGGAAGAACTGGATTACCTGGCCGAAGGCGGGTTTGCCGGGTAACCGGAACGTCAGCCCCCGCGCTTGGGGCACGGAAGGAGTAGATCCACACCATGCGTGGATGGGCTCAACAGAAAACGCCGGCTTTCGCCGGCGTTTTTCCTGTGCATCAAGCGCAGCCGATCAGTACTTCGGCACGCCGTTGTCCACTTCGTCCGACCAGGCATCGATGCCGCCGGTGACGTTGAACACCTTGCTGAAGCCCAGCGCACGGAACTGCTCTGCTGCCTGCGCGCTGCGGCCACCGTGGTGGCACAGGAAGGCCAGGGCGGTGTCCTTGGGCAGGGCTTCCAGCTCGGCGCGGCCGTTGCCATCGAAGCTCTTGAACGGTACGCCGACAGCAGCGATGGCGCGTTCTTCGGCCGGGCGCACGTCCACCAGCATCACGTTGCCGGCACGCACCAGGTCGTCGGCATCACGCACGCTGATTTCCTGCACCGGCTTGGGCGCGTTCGGGTTGTCGATCGCCAGGCCCTTGCCACGGATGTCGTCGACCCAGTCGATGGTGATGCCATCGGCGCGGCGGGCGCTGGCCAGGTCGAACTGCACGCGCAGGCCGTTGGACTCGGCGGCGATCGCGCCTTCATCGTACGGGGCCAGCTGGAAGTTCGGCTGGAAGCGGGCATCGATGCCCAATTGCAGCGACGCACCCGGTGAATCGGCCAGCGCGCCCTTCAGCATTTCCACCGCGGCCGGGGTGACGGTGATGCGCGGCGGGGTGCGGTCCGGTGCAGCCAGGCCCAGCACGCTGCTCAGCTCGCCGCTGGCGGCCATCTGCAGCACGATGTCGCTGCCGCCGACCAGTTCGCCGTCGATGTACAGCTGCGGGATGGTCGGCCAGTCGCCATAGGCCTTGATGCCTTCACGGATCTCCGCGTCAGCCAGCACGTTGACGTGGGCGAACTCCACGCCTAGGTCCTGCAGGGCACCCACGGCCTTGGCCGAGAAGCCGCACTGCGGCATCGACGGCTGGCCCTTCATGAACAGCACGACGCGGTTGTCGTTGAGGATGGTTTCGATGCGCGAACGCAGGGCGGGATCGAGGGACATGGCAGTCATGGGTCCGAAAAATTCGAATCATCAATTCTACCCCCCATGGCATCATGGGGCATGACCAACGCAGGAACATTGCATCGCATCCCGACCCGGCCCTGGCGCTGGGTGCCCTGGCTGGTGCTGTCGCAGCTGGCCGTGATCCTGGTCTGGGTGCTGGCGGGCTGGCACTGGGGCCTGGCCCTGATGGTGGCAAGCCACGCGTTGTTCATGGTGCCGGTGTTCCTGCCCAACAGCCGCTTCTACGCACCGGTGCTGAGCCGGTTGCCCGAGGCCGGCAACAGCGTCTGGCTGACCATCGACGACGGCCCCAGTGAACAGACCCCGGCGGTGCTGGATCTGCTGGATCGGCACCAGGCGAAGGCGACCTTTTTCCTGGTCGGCGAGCGCGTATTGGCGCATCCGGCCTTGGTGGAGGAGATCCTGCGTCGCGGACACGACCTCGGCAACCACAGCCACAGCCATCCGCAGGCGCGCTTCTGGCGGCTGGGCCCGGGCACGATGGCGGCGGAGATCGAGGGCTGCCAGCAGGCGCTGCAGGCGGTGAGTGGGCGACCGGTGCGCTGGTACCGCTCGGTGGTGGGCATGACCAACCCGTTCGTGGCGCCGGTACTGCGCAAGCTGGGCCTGGTGCGCGTGGGCTGGAGCGCCCGCGGTTATGACGGCGTCGGCTGCACCCCGGATGGCGTGCTGGCGCGTCTGCTCCCGGACCTGCGCCCGGGCGCGATCGTGCTGCTGCATGAAGGTGCCGCACATGGCCACAACCTGGCCATCATCGAACGGGTGCTGCAGGTGCTGGACGAGCGCGGCCTGAAAGCCGAACTGCCGGCCAGGTGACCGGTAGCGCCGGGCCGCGCCCGGCGAGCGCGCAGCGCGGCAAGAGCGAAGCGATCCGCGTTTGCCCTTCGCTTTTCTCTTGTCTTCCGTGGCGGACGCGCCCGTAAACCGTCCGTGTCCGGGTCGGGTGGGCTGCGCGGGGTATCCGCGCCATGGATGGCGCGGCTAAGCCCCCAAGGAGGGGTTCACGGCGTCCCCGCGCAGCCCATCCCGCCCGGGCAGCCCCCGTAGACAGCCGCCCACCACGAGGGGCTCAGCCGTTGGCCGCAGTTCCCGGCCGCTCGGCCACCAGCAACCAGCTGTTGAACGGCGTGCGCCCATGCAGCGGACGCAACGGAGCCACCTGCATGCCGGCAGCCGCCAGCGTGGCCTGCAGCCGCTGCGGATCCGGGTAGTGGCGCGGTCGCGTGCCCATCCAGCCGACCAGCCAGGCCAGTCGGTCAGCCACCCGCGTGGTGCGGTCGCGGCGGTCGCCGGTCGCCAGCGGCGTGCGCAGCAGCAGGCGGCCACCGGGCGCGACCCGCGCGCTCACCGCGCGCAGCAGCTCCAGTTGCGGCGCTTCGTCCAGGTACTGCAGCACATCCAGCAGCAGCACATGCCCACCATGCACCGGCAACGGCGCCTGCACATCCAGACAGTCGAACCGTACGTCGGCCAGGCCGCTGCCGGCGCGCTGCGCACGGGCGATCTTGTCGCTGTCCACGTCCACCCCGAGGTACCCCTGCTGGCGACCGCGCTGGCGCAGCACATGTGCGAACAGGCCCAGCCCGCAGCCCAGGTCGAGCACCGGCTGGCCGTCATCGGGAAGGTGCTGCAGCACGCCGTCATACAGCGGGTCGCTGCCCAGCTTGCCGCGCGTGTAGTAGTAATCGCGGCGGCTGCCCCAGGCCTGCATCGGCCGGAAGGACTCGGCGATCAGGCGCGCCTGCCCGGCATCCAGCGGCGAACAGGGCAGGGGCGTGCCGTTCCGTGGCGTGCCGTCCATCGTCTCAGTCCGTCCTGCCCAGCAGGTGTGCGGCCACCGGCAGCGCACGCGCGCTCCACAGCGCGTACATCCGTGCGGACGGGTGCAGGCCATCCTCGGCGATCATCGCCGGGTCAGCGCCGGTGTCGCGGCTGATATCGGTGATGTCGACGAAGGCCACGCCCTGCTGGGTGCTGATCACCTCGGCGGCAGCGTTGAACTCGTCGGTTTCCAGTTCGATCTGGCTCAGGTCGCGACCGCTGCCTGCACCGTACGGCGTGGTGCCCCAGTCCGGGAAGGACAGCACCAGGACCCGGTCCGCACGGCCGCCGGCAAAACCAATCGCGCGCTGCAGCAGGGCCTGGAACTGCACCTGGTACTCGTCCAGCGGACGCCCGCGATACTGGTTGTTGACGCCGATCAGCAGGCTGACGAAGTCGAATGGCCCTTGCGGCGCCACGTCGTCGATGCCGGCGTCGAGCTCGTCGGTGGTCCAGCCGGTGGTGGCGATGATCTGCGGGTCGCCCAGCGCGATGCCCTGCGCGCGCAGGGCGGCGGCGAGCTGATGCGGCCAGCGGCCGTCGACCGCGACCGCTTCACCGATGGTGTAGGAATCGCCCAGGGCCAGATACGACAAGCCCATCGATCAAGCCACCGACCGGCGGGGCTTCAGCGGCACCACCTTGGTGGCGTCTTCGGCACGGCGGGCGAGGGCGCGGTCGATACGGGCGAACACGTCGCGCATCACCGACGCCTCCGGCAGCAGGGTCACGCGGAAGTGATGGCGGTAAGGCACGTTGAAGCTCGAGCCCGGCACCACCAGCACGCCGTCGTTGTTCATCAGGTCCAGCGCGAAATTATGATCGTCGAAGCCCTTGGCAGCGGCACCGACCACGGCCGGGAACGCATACAGCGCGCCGGCGGGGGCAACCAGCGACAGGTGCTCGCTGGCCTCGCAGGCTTCGATCACCGCACGACGGGTTTCATACAGGCGGCCACCCGGTGCGCACAGCTCCGAAATGGTGTCCGGACCGTTCACTGCGGCGTCGATGGCGTACTGGCCCGGCACGTTGGCGCACAGGCGCAGTGCGCCCAGCAGGTCCAGCGCGGCGCGGAAGTCGCCCAGCCGCGCGTCGTCGCCGCTGAGGTGTGCCCAGCCCACCCGCCAGCCGCAGGCGCGGTGCACCTTGCTCAGGCCGCCGAAGGTCAGGCAGGGATGGTCACCGGCCAGCGGTGCGACCGGCTGGAACACCGCGTCGTCGTACAGGATCTGGTCGTAGATCTCATCGACCAGCAGCAGCAGGTTGTGGCGGCGCGCGATCTCCACCACCTGCTCCAGCAGCTCGCGCGGGTAGCTGGCACCGCTGGGGTTGTTCGGGTTGATCAGCACGATGGCGCGGGTGCGCGAGGACACCAGCGTCTCGATCTCGCTCGGGTCCGGCTGGAAGCCGTTCTCGGCGGCGCAGCGGTAATACACCGGGCGGCCGTCGTTGAGGATGGTCGAGGCCGACCACAGCGGGTAGTCCGGCGAGGGCACCAGCACTTCATCGCCCGGGTTGAGCAGCGCACGCAGTGACAGGTCGATCAGCTCGCTGACACCGTTGCCGACGAACACGCGGTCCGGATGGGCATCCGGTGCGCCACGGCGGGCGTAGGCGGCGGCGATGGCCTCGCGGGCGACCGGCAGGCCCTGCTGGTGGGTATACGGATCGGTGCGGCCCATGTCATCGGCGATCGCGCGCTGCAGGTGTTCCGGTGCACGAAAGCCGAAAGCGCCGGGATTGCCGATGTTGAGCTTGATCAGCTTGTGGCCCTGCGCTTCCAGCTCCCGGGCTCGCCGTGCCAGTTCTCCGCGGATTTCGTAGCGCACTTCGGAAAGGCGCTCGCGGATGACCAGGGGTTTGGGCGAGGGAGTGGACATGGGCGGTGGGCCGCAAAAGGCATGGGGCTTCCATGGTAGCGGAATTGCTGCAGCGCATGGCAAGGGCCGCAGGGCCCGCCAACATTGGGCTGGGCGGCACCACACAGGTAGAATGGCGGCGATGACCCAGACCCCCGATTTCACCGCTCTGCAGACCATTGGCTGGCCCTGGCCGGGCCCGCCGCAGCAGGCCGACTGGCAGGCTGTGATGGCCGCACACCCGCAGGCCCACCCGGCGCGGGTGATCGAGCAGCATCGCACCCACTATGTGGTGGCTGATGGCCCGGAGGCATCGATCAAGGCCGAATCGCTGCCGGAGTGGCAGCGCCCGCGCTTCCCCAGCCACGAACGGCCGGCGGTGGGCGACTGGGTGCTGCTGGATGGCATCCGCATCGTTGCCCTGTTGCCGCGACGTACCGCCATCAAGCGTGGCGCTGCCGGTGAGCATTACCACCAGCAGGTGATCGCCGCCAACATCGATACCGTCTTCATCGTCTGTGGCCTGGATGCGGACTTCAATCCGCGCCGTATTGAACGCTATCTGCTGCTGGTGGGCGGTGGCGGTGCCGAACCGGTGGTGGTGCTGACCAAGGCCGACCAGACCGAGTACAGCGAAGATGCGCTGGCGGTACTGGAAGAACTGGAGATGCAGGGCATCGCCCTGCACGCGATCAATGGCCTGGATGCCGACAGTGTTGCAGTGCTGGAGCCGTGGCTGGGCCCCGGTCGCACGGTGGTGCTGGTGGGTTCTTCCGGTGCGGGCAAGTCGACGCTGACCAACACGCTGTTGGGCGAGCAGCGGATGAAGACCAATACGGTGCGCGCCAACGATTCGCGCGGCCGCCATACCACCACCCACCGCGCACTGATGCCACTGCCGATGGGCGCCTGCCTGATCGATACGCCAGGCATGCGCGAACTGAAGCCGACCGGCGAAGAAACGCTGGCCGAAGGCGGTTTCGCCGACATCGAAGCGCTGGCCGCGCAGTGCCGCTTCCGCGACTGCATGCACCAGCAGGAACCCGGCTGTGCCGTGCGTGCGGCGATCGATGCCGGCGAGATCGAAGAGAGCCGGCTGCTGAACTACTTCAAGTTGAAGGAAGAAGTGGCCGCCGCCGCCGCCAAGCTGGCCGTGCGCCAGGCCGAGACCGCGCAGGAACGCGGTGGCAGGAAGGGCAAGAGCCAGCAGTTCCGCACGGCGGGCAAACCGCGCCGGCGCTAAGGCTGGAGAATGGTGGCTGCCAACCTTGGTTGGCACTGTCACGGCAGGGGCAGCCCAGTAGATCCACGCCATGCGTGGATGCTTCCCGCGCATGCATATCTGTGCCAACCAAGGTTGGCACCTACCAACGCGCGGGCAGGGCGTTATAGTCCGCCCATGGAACCGACCGCGACGCTGGACCGTGACGTGGCCCACCATGCAGCGCTCGATGCGCGCCTGGTCGAGGCCGTAGGAGGCATCCGCCTGCTGGGCCTGACCAGCTGGCCGGCGACACTGCAGGCACCCTTCCTGGACAGCGTGGCCCGTGGCCAGCCGACGCTGCCGGTGGTCGACTACCCGAAGCTGGACTTCAGCGACGAGCGTCGCGCGCTGGCCGCGCTCGCTGCCGAGTGTGACGAAAGCCATCCGCTGGGCCATTACGTGCGGCAGTCCGCGCAGAGCTGGGATCTGGCAGCGCAGCTGCTGGAAGGCCTCGGCACCGCGGCCGTGGATGCCTGTTCGATGCAGTTGTTCGGTTCGCCCGAGCAGCCGTTGCCGGGCAACGGACCGAGCACGCGCGATGCGGCGCGCCACTTCATCCAGATTGCCGCCGAACTGGATCACGAACTGCTGGCACCGGAAGAGCAGGTGCCGGTTTCGGCGATCGCCCTGCAGCTGCAGCTGCAGAATGATCTCGATGCGTTCTTTGAATCACGTATCATCCAGGTGCAGCTGGACCCGGAGCTGGTCTCGAAGGCGGCTGCCGGGCCGACCCGCATCCGCCTGCGCACCAGCGCGCGTTTCAGCGCTTACGATCGCGCGCAGCTGTTCCACCACGAAGCGCTGGTGCATTCGTTGACGGCGTTGAACGGTCGCGCGCAGCCGGTGCTGCCGAGCCTGGCGCTGTCCTCGCCACGGGTGACGGCCACCCAGGAAGGACTGGCGACGTTTGCCGAGCAGATCACCGGCAGCATCGACATCGAGCGCCTGAAGCGCATCAGCCTGCGTACCGAGGCGATCGCGATGGCGCGCGAAGGTGCGGACTTCATCGAGGTGTTCCGCTACTTCTGCGATGCCGGGCAGAACCCGGAAGAGAGCTTCGCCTCGGCGCAGCGGGTATTCCGCGGTGTGCCGCCGAGTGGCGGCCTGGCCTTCACCAAGGACACGGTGTACCTGCGCGGTCTGGTGTCGGTGCATACCTTCTTCCGCCATATGCTGGCCGAGGATCGCCTGCAGGTCTGCCGCTGGTTGTTCGCCGGCAAGATGAGCCTGACCGATGCGATCGCGTTCGCCCCGCTGTTCGAATCGGGTGTGCTGAAGCCACCGCGCTGGCTGCCGCACTGGATGAGCCGGGCCAACGGCCTGGCCGGCATGCTGGCGTTCTCGCTGTTCGCCAACCGCATCCGGATGGACCAGCTGGCGCCGGAATGAAATGCGTTGGCGGGATGATGCGCTGGCGCCTCGATTGATATCGGTTGGCGGCGGTGGGGCACCCTGGCCAGGACACGCCGTAAACCCATCCATGGGGGCTCGATCGGCGCATCCATGCGCCTCACGGTCCTGGCCAGGGTGCCCCACCGCCGCCAGACAGTTTCCCGCGCGGGCGGCAGCACATCACCGCGCCGAAGGGATTGCGCTTGAAAAGCAAAGAGCCGGGCACTGCCCGGCTCTTTGCTTTTGCTTTTGCTCTTGCTTTCCATTGCCTCCGCGCCGGCGCGGGGAACTGTCCAGCGCGGGTAGGCAGGCCCATGCAGGACCGTTGGCGCCATGGGCCAGTCGCATGCGACTGGCGGGTTGGGCAGGACGCCCAACCCCGGTCTTGCCGTGTGCGCAGGACAGCGCACGCGAGCAAGGCGCCATCGAGCCTCCATGGACGGGTTTACGGCGTGTCCTGCATGGGCCTGCCTGCCCGCGCCATGCAGGAACAATCAACGCGCCGCAGCGCCCGCTTTCGACTTAGAACTCCGCCGCCACCGTCATGAAGATCTGCCGCGGCGCACTCGCATGGATTGCATACCGCGTGCCCTTCGGATCGGTCGGTGCGAACGAACTCAGCTGGCCCGCATAGCGCTTGTTGGTCAGGTTGGTCGCGTTCAACGACACCCGCACGTTGCGCAGGCCCATGCCCGGGCCGAAGTCGTAGCCGGCGCCGGCATCGAAGGTGGTCACGCCCGGCACCGACTGGTCGTTGGTGTAGGTGTAGTACCGCTTGCCGGTGTACTTGGCGCGCAGGCTGGCGAAGAAGCCATCGCGGTTCCAGCTGATCTCGCTGGACGCCATGCGCTGCGGCGTATCCACGGTGATCTTGCCGGCCACCGGTACGATCGCACCGCCGGAGGTGTAGTCATCCTCGTAGGTGGTCTTGTTCCAGGACAGCGCGTTGTACCACTGCAGGCCATCGACCGGCTTGAGGATGAAGGTCAGCTCTGCGCCATGGCTCTTCACCGAACCGACGTTGATGAAGCGCGTCACGCACTCCGGACGCGTGCCTACCTCGATGCTCGAGCACGGGTTCAACGACAGCAGACGGTTGTCGAACTTCACGTTGTAGGCCGCGATCGACGCCTGGTATTTCTCGCCGAAGGTACGGAAACCAGCTTCCAGGCTCTTGGACTTCTCCGGCTCCAGGCCGGCGCTGGCCGCGAACGATTCCGGCGACACCTGCAGCGGGCCACCGCTGCCGCCGCCGACGAAGGCTGCGATGTTCTCGGCGTACGAGGCGAACACTTCATTGTTGGCATTGAGCTTGAAGCCCACGCCCAGCTGCGGCAGCACCGATTCCTTGGCGGTCAGCGTACCCGAGGCGATGCTGGTTTCCATGCCCGGCTGGGCCTTGGCAGTCATGCGCGTGTTGGGACTCTTGATGCCCACGTCCACGGTCAGGCGCTGGTCGAGGAAGCGCATGCGGTCCTGCACATAGAACTGGCGGGTACGGATGTCGAAGTCCTGGTTGAACAGGCGACGGTCCGGATTCTGCAGGTACAGGTCGTCCAGGAACGGGCCGCTGATGTAGTAGAAGTTGCGCGAGACGTTATGGTCGTTCTGTTCGTACCACACACCGGCTTCCAGTTCGTGGATGCCCAGCGTCCACGACAGCGCAGCGGTCACGCCATCGCGGTTGATGGTGTAGTTGGTGCTGCGGATCGAGATCGGCAGCATTCTGTCGGTGCCCGGGTAGGACGGCTGGCCCGGTGCCCACCAGTGGCCCTGGCCACGGTTTTCGTGGTGGTAGCCCAGCAGTTTCAGGCGGCCCTGTTCACCCAGGCGGATGTCTGCGTCGATCGAGTACAGGTTGTCATCGCGCAGCGCACGGCTCTGGTAGTAGGCATCGTCGATGCTGTTGACGCCGCCGCTGAATGCACAGCGTGCCTTGTTGTAGGTGCCCGGTGCGCAGTATGCAGCCGCGACGGCGCGATCCCAGTCCGGTGCATAGATGTTCCAGTCATAGCCCAGGCCGCGCGCCAGCATGTCCTTGGACAGGTAGGCATAGTTGGCCTGGCTGGCGCGCGAGGTGGCGACGAAGGCACCGAAGCGGTTGTCGCCCACGTTCCATACCGCCTTGGCATTGAACTGGCGGGTGGTCTGGTTCTGGTACGGCGCGGCCCACATGTCCTGGTCCTGGTGCACGCCGGACACGTAGGCCGAGAAGCCGTTGATGTCGCCGGTGTCCACCCGCAGGTAGCCGCGGCGCTGGTTGTCATCGCCGACGGTGATGCTGGCGCGGCCGCCGAATTCGGTGGACGGGTCCATCGAGAAGTACTGGATGGTGCCGCCAAGGTTGCTGGTCGAGGCCACGCCCAGCGAGCCGATGCCCTGCGACAGCTCGGCGCCGGCCAGGTTCTCGGCGATCAGTGCACGGGCGATGCTCAGGCCGTTGTAGTTGCCGTAGCTGTTGTCGCCCAGCGGGATGCCGTCCAGCGTGTAACCCAGGCGGCTCTTGTCGAAGCCACGCAGGCTGATGGTCTGCGATTCCTCATTGGCACCGAACGCATCGTTGGACTGCACCGACACGCCGGGCAGGCGGTCGAGGATCTTCTGGCCGCTGGTACCCGGCGGCAGCACCTGCTTGTCGACGGTGGTGATGCGCTGCACCTGGCGGGTCTCGCCCTGGCCGATGACCGAGACGGTATCCAGCGTCTGCGCGCTCAGCGCGGTATCGGCGGTGGCGTCGGCGGCTTCAGCGGCATGGGCGCTGGCGGCGGAAAGCGCGATCGCCACGGCGATCGTCAGGTATCGGGTCTGCATGATGGTCCGTTGCATGGGGGATGGTCACCGGCCCGGGGGCGTGGTGCACGGCCACTATGCGAACGGAACATGAAACCTTGTTTACGGAAAACCAACGAACGGCGTCGTGGGGGAAGCCGCGCAGGGCGTGAATCTGCCGGGGGAGGGAAGCAGACCCACGCCCTGCGTGGAGAGGACTAGCCCATGTACAGGCCACCGTTGACCGGATAGTCGGCACCGGTCACGTAGGAGGCTTCATCCGAAGCCAGCCAGGCACACAGGCCGGCCACTTCTTCCGGGCGACCCAGGCGCCGCACCGGTACCGACGCGGCCAGTCGATCCAGCACGTCCGGTGGGAAGCTGCTGATCGCCTGGCTGGCGATGTAGCCCGGCGACAGCGTGTTGACGGTGACCCCGCGCGAGGCGACTTCAGCGGCCAGCGCACGGCTGAAACCGTGCATCGCGGCTTTTGCCGTGGCGTAGTTCACCTGGCCGATCTGGCCCTTGTGGGCGCTGACCGAACCGATGTTGATGATGCGGCCCCAGCCACGCGTGGCCATGCCATCGACCACCTGCTTGGTCAGGTTGAACAGCGAATTGAGATTGGAGGCGATCACCGCATTCCAGTCCTCCACCGTCATCTGCCGGAACAGCAGGTCGCGGCTGCCGCCGGAGTTGTTGACCAGCACGTCCACCTCGCCGACCTCGGCACGCACCTTGGCGAAGGCCGCCGTGGTCGACGCCCAATCGGTGGCGTTGCCTTCGGAGGCGATGAAATCAAAGCCCTGTTCGCGCTGCTCGCGCAGCCAGTTGGCCTTGCGCGGCGAGTTGGGCGCGCAGCCGGCGACCACGGTATGGCCGGAACGGGCCAGGCTCTGGCAGATGGCAGTGCCGACACTGCCCATCCCGCTGGTGACGTAGGCGATGCGAAGAGTCATTGCAGAACGCTCCTTGGTAAGGAAATCAGGCCGTGAAGGGATAGAGCCCGAACAACAGGCCGCCGATCATCAGCAGCAGCGAAATGGCGATCGCCCACTTCAGGGTGAATTTCTGGTGGTCGGCGAATTCAACCTTGGCCAGCCCCACCAGCAGATAGGTGGAAGGCACCAGCGGGCTGAGCAGGTGCACCGGCTGCCCGGCCAGCGACGCGCGGGCCATTTCCACCGGGGTGATGCCGTAGTTGCCGGCCGCCTCGGACAGGATCGGCAGCACGCCGAAGTAGAACGCGTCGTTGGACATGAAGAAGGTGAACGGCATCGAGGCCACGGCGGTGATCACCGCCAGGTACGGGCCCCAGCTGTCGGGGATGATCGCCAGGAAGCTGTGCGACATCGCCTCGACCATGCCGGTGTTGTTGAGGATGCCGGTGAAGATGCCTGCGGCGAAGATCAGCGCCACCACCGACAGCACGCTGCCGGCATGGCTGACCACGCGGCGGCGCTGTTCGGCCAGGTTCGGGTAGTTGATCACCAGCGCGATGGCGAAGCCGATCATGAACAGCACCGGCATCGGCAGCACACCGATGATGAGCGCGCTCATCAGCGCCAGGGTCAGCACCAGGTTCACCCACAGCAGCTTGGGGCGCTTGGTGTCTTCGGCGTCTTCCACGGTCGGCAGCGTGTTGCCGTCATCGGACACGCTGTTGTCCATCCAGCTGCCGCCCTTGGGCAGGGTCACCACGCCCAGGCGACGACGCTCCTTCAGGCCCAGGTACCAGGCCAGCAGCAGCACGCCAGCGCAGGCGATCACCATCGAGGGAATCAGTGGCACGAACACATCGGCCGGATCCACGTGCAGTGCGGTGGCCGCGCGTGCGGTCGGGCCGCCCCACGGGGTCAGGTTCATCACGCCACCGGCGAGAATGGTCACGCAGGTCATGTTCAGCGCGTTCATGCCCAGCCGCTGGTACAGCGGCAGCATCGCCGAGACGGTGATCATGTAGGTGGTCGAGCCATCGCCGTCGAGCGAGATCAGCATCGCCAGCACGGCGGTGCCAAGCACGATCTTCATCGGGTCGCCCTTGACGAAGCGCAGGATGATCCGCACCAGCGGATCGAACAGGCCTGCATCGATCATCACGCCGAAGTAGAGGATGGCGAACATCAACATCACGCCGGTCGGCGCGATCTTCTTGATGCCTTCCAGCATCATCTCGTCGATGCCGGCGGCGAAGCCACCGATCAGGGCGAAGATGATGGGAATGGTGATCAGGGCAACGAGCGGCGACAGTCGTTTGCTCATGATCAAGTACATGAACGTAATGACCATGCCAAAGCCGAGGATGCTCAGCATCATCTGCGGACTCCTAGAGGAAACAGGATGTGGGACGTGGAAGGGGCCCGAGCGAGCGTGCCCGGGGAAAACGCGTTAGAAGTCGAACTGCAGGCGCCCGGTGACCGCGCGCGTGCGATCCACCGTGGTGCCGGCGAGGCGGTCGCGGTTGCGGCTTTCGATCACGTTGAGCATGAAGCGCAGGTTGTCGCGCAGGTACCAGTTGCCGCCCAGCGTCCAGCCTTCGGTGCTGCCCCGGCGCAGGTCCGGCGCACCATCGAGGTGCTGCGCGCCCCACATCTGGTCGTAGCGCAGGGCCACTTCGAAGGCACCGGCCTTGTGGCGGATGTTCTTGACCCGGGCGAAGCGACCGGTCTTGCGGTCGTAGGCGCGGCTTTCGCCGGTAACGAACCAGCTGAGCATGCCGTAGGCGGCCATCACGTCACCGCGCTGGGCGCCATCATCGAAGGTGGCGCCGCTGAACTCGCCCTGCCATGACAGCGGGCCGCGCACCTGCGCATATTCCAGCGACCACTTGTTGACGTCGGTATCGCGGCCGGCGGAGAAGTCGACCAGGGTCAGGCGGCTTTCGTCGGACAGATGGCCGGCCGGACGCGGACGGATCTTCAGGCCCGGGGTGCCGTTGCCGCCCGGGTTGTCGTAGGCCTCGCGGGCCAGCGACAGGCCCAGGTGCAGCACGTCGCCCTCGCTGGGTGACGGCGCCCAGGTAACGCGTCCACCCGCAGCGCGGCCCTTGACCTGCCAGGCGTCGATGCTCTCCAGGCTGTACACGCTGGCCGCCCAGGTGAAATCGCCCGGATTGGCCTGCCACGAGGCGCCCAGCCGGTACAGCGGCGCCAGCGTGGTGCCGGCGTTGCCGCGCTCCAGGAAGCTGCCGTAGTTGGAACCGGTGCGGTCGTCCAGCGAGAAATACTGCTTGAACTGGCCCACGGTGAGGCGGCCGGCATCGCCGAAGCTGCGGCTCAGGTAGACGTCCTTGGCCTCGACACGGTCGCCGGAGAAATCGGCTTCCAGCTTGTAGTCGACCACGAAGAACTTGCCGGACACGTCAACCCAGGCGCGGCGGATCTCGGTGTCGTCCTTGTTCGGCGTACCCCGGTTGTCGTTGTCGAAGGTGGCGAAGTCCAGGTGCAGGCGGCCGCCCACCGTGGCGGTCACTGGACGCTCGTCTTCGGCGAAGGCCGGCGCGGCCAGCGCAGCCAGGGCCATCATGGCGGCAGGACGCCGCCAGGCAATGCTCAATTCCACAAACCCTCCCAGGTGCGCGCCAGGCGCGCGGCAATCGTGGGCACCGGACGGTGCGCGGCCGCAGTCTGTGTCGCGCAAGCTGTCATCGTCCTGTCAGCGGTTTGTGCGGTGCAGCGTAAATGGTCTCCGCTGCGCTCGCCGGGCATGGCCCGGCGCTACCCGGCGACGATGCACCCGGGGGCGCCGATCCATGACCGGCGGACAGGTCAGCATCGGTAGCGCCCGGCCATGCCCGGCGAGCGCAGCGGCGCCATGCGGTAGCATTCGTATCCCCTCCCACTGTTGTGCCCATGCGCCTGCTGCTGGTCGAAGACAACCCGGACCTGGCCGATGCGATCATCCGTCGCATGCGCCGCAGTGGTCACGCGGTGGACTGGCAGGCTGACGGCTTGGCCGCCGCCAGCGTGCTGCGTTACCAGAGTTTCGATCTGGTGGTGCTGGATATCGGCCTGCCAAAACTGGATGGGCTGCGGGTGCTGGCCGGCATGCGCGAGCGTGGTGACAGCACACCGGTGCTGATGCTGACCGCACGCGATGGCATCGAAGATCGCGTGCAGGCACTCGATGTCGGTGCTGACGACTACCTCGGCAAGCCATTCGACTTCCGTGAATTCGAAGCGCGCTGCCGCGTGCTGCTGCGACGTGCACGCGGGCAAGCCAGCGAAGTGGTGCAGATCGGCGGCTTCCAGTTCGACAACGCTGCGCACCGGGTGACCCTGGATGGCGAGCCGATCGAGCTGCCCAACCGCGAGTATCGGTTGCTGGAGATCCTGGTCGGGCGCTTGGGCCAGGTGGTGGGCAAGGATGAGATCGGCAATGGCCTGTTCGGTTTCGATGACGAAGCCGGGCCGAATGCCATCGAGCTGTACATCGGTCGCCTGCGCAGAAAGCTGGCGGGCGCACCGCTGCGCATCACCACGGTGCGTGGTGTCGGCTATCTGCTTGAAGGCAGCGACGGCCCGGCCGATGCCGATGGTTGACGCGCGCAGCGCAAGTGCCGCCCCCGGGTCGCTGCGGCGCACCCTGCTGCTGTACCTGGGCGCGTTGCTGGCGGTGTTCGCGGTGGCATTGCTGTTCGCTGCACGCGACTACGGCCAGCGTGCCGCCAACCGCTCCTACGACCATCTGCTGGTGTCGTCGGCCCTGTCGATCGCCGATTCGGTGGCATTGGTCGATGGCCAGTGGCAGGTGGACCTTCCGTATGCCGCGCTGGACCTTCTGGCGATGGCGCCGGAAGACCGCGTGTTCTACCGGATCGCCGACAGCCGCGGCAACCTGATCACCGGCTACGGTGACCTGCCTGCGTCGCCGCGGCGGCCGGGCACGCAACCGCAGTTGTTCGATGCGCCCTACAGCGGCGAGATCGTGCGTTTCGTGGTGGTCGGCCGCAGCTTTGCCGCGGCCTCCGCGCAGGGCGAGGTGCAGGTGCAGGTGGGGCAGACCCGGCGTGCACGTGAAGCGGTGGCGCAGGAGCTGGTCACCCGCGCGCTGTTGGCCATCGGCGTGCTGTCGGGATTGCTGCTGGCACTGGTGGCGTTCGGCGTGCACCGCGCGTTCCGGCCGCTGGTGCGGGTCGAGCGCGAGCTGTCACGCCGTGAGCCGTCCGACCTGAAACCGCTCGATGCGCGCGTGCCACGCGAGATGGACCAGATGGTGGCCGCGCTGAACCGCTTCATGGAGCGCCTGTCCAGCAGCAATGAAACCCTGCGCGCGTTCATGGCCGAGGCCGCGCACCAGATGCGCACGCCCTTGGCCGCGCTGCGTGCGCAGGCACAGCTGGCGCTGGACGACGACGATCCGGAAGACATGCGGCGCAGCCTGCAGGCGATCGAGCGCAACGCCACCCATATGAGCCGGCTGCTCAACCAGCTGCTCAGCGATGCCAGCGTGATCCATCGGTCACATCTGCAGCGCTTCGCCACCGTGGATCTGGCCGAGACCGTCCACCAGGCCCTGCATGAAGCGCTGCCGCAGGCAGGGCCCGCCCCGCGCGTGCAGCTGGCGATGACGGCCGAGCCGGTGCAGGTGCATGGCGACGCGCTGCTGCTGCGCGAAGCCATCAAGAATCTGGTCGACAACGCGCTGAAGTACGGCGGCGATGGCCCCTTGCAGATCGCGCTGACCGCTGAAGGTGGGCAGGCCGTGCTGACCATCGCCGACCATGGCACCGGCATCGCCGCCGCCGATGCCGAACGCGTGTTCGAGCGTTTCGCGCGCGGCGAGGGCGCACCCTCCGGCGGTGCAGGCCTTGGCCTGGCCATCGTCAAGCGGGTGGTCGACAGCCATGGCGGGCAGATCGATCTCAGCAATCGACCGCAGGGTGGCCTGGTCGCCACCATCCGCCTGCCCCGGAGCAGCACATGATCCGCCTGTTCGCCGCAGCCTTTGCCCTGTTGCTGGCCGTGCCGGTCCTCGCCGCGCCGGGCGATGTACGCCGCTTCCCCGCCCAGGGCGCCGCCACCGCGCAGCTGCGCATCCACGGCACTACCGATATCGAGGTCTTCGCCGAGGTCATCGCTGACTACCAGCGGCTGCATCCGGGCAGCGAGGTGGTGTACGAAGACATCATCACCCAGGACCTGTACGCGCGTTACCTGCGCGACCGCAGCGGGCCTGCGTCGCCGGACCTGCTGATCTCCAGCGGCATGGACCTGCAGACCAAGCTGGTCAACGACGGCCACGCGTTGCCACACCGCTCGCTGCAGACCCAGGCGCTGCCAGCGTGGGCGCAATGGCGTGGCGAGGCATTCGGCATCAGCTACGAACCGGTGGTGATGGTCTACAACACCCGCAGGCTGCCGGCGGCGAAAGCGCCGCATACGCGTCGACAGTTGCTGGACCTGCTGCGCGCGGAGGGGGCGCCGTTGCGCGGCAAGGTTGGCACCTACGATATCGAACGCAGCAGCGTGGGCTACCTGCTGGCGACCCAGGACGCCCAGCGCGGCAGCATCGCCGGGGCCCTGCTTGGTGCGCTGGGGGACAACGCGGTGGTGCGCGAGGAGCGCACCGGCGTGCTGCTGGACCAGGTGGCCAGCGGCCAGTTGTCGCTGGTCTACAACGTGCTGGGCTCGTATGCGCAGGCGCGTATCGATGCGGGCGCACCGCTGGCCATCGTCGAGCCGGAAGACTACACGCTGGTGGTACTGCGTACGGCGGTGATTCCGCGTACCGGCGCGCACCCGCAGGAAGCGCGGCGCTTCCTCGACTACCTGCTGTCGCCACGTGGCCAGCAGGTGCTCGCGCGGGAAGCGCGGCTGATGCCGATCGTGCGCAGCGATGCAGGCGGCGGGGATGCCCCTGGCCGCAGCCGTCGCCCGATCCAGCTCGGCCCCGGCCTGCTGGTCTACCTGGATGCGCTCAAGCGCCGCCAGTTCCTGGATGCATGGCGCAGCAGCGTGGAGCCGTCGGGGCGGTAGCGCCCGTACTGGTGCTCCGGTAGCGCCGGGCCATGCCCGGCGGAGGCAGTTCGCTGCCCGTACAATGGCCGCATGAGCGAATACACCATCCTGATCGCCGATGACCATCCGCTGCTGCGTTCGGCGGTGGTGCAGTCGTTGCGGCAGAGTCTGCCGCTGGCGCAGGTACGCGAGGTGGCCAGCGCCGAAGCACTGGCCACCTCGCTGGACGCACAGCCCGATGTGGATCTGGTGCTGCTGGACCTGACCATGCCGGGCGCACATGGATTCTCCGCGCTGCTGCACGTGCGCGGTTCGCACCCGGATATTCCGGTGGTGATCCTGTCCTCCAACGACCACCCGCGGGTGATCCGTCGCGCGCAGCAGTTCGGCGCGGCCGGTTTCATTCCCAAGTCCGCGCCTGCCGAAACCATCGGTGAAGCGGTGGCAGCGGTGCTCGATGGTGGCCTGTGGTTCCCGGCGATGGCCGCTGAGCGTTCCGAGGCCGACGCGTTGCTGGCCAGCCGCCTGGCGCAGCTGACGCCGCAGCAGTTCCGGGTGCTGCTGTGCCTGGCCGACGGGCTGCTCAACAAGCAGATCGCCTATGAACTGGGCTTGGCCGAAAATACGGTGAAGGTGCACGTGACCGCCATCTTGAAGAAGCTCGAATGCCACAGCCGCACGCAGGCGGCAGTGCTGGTGAAGGCACTGGAGCCGGAAGGTGATGCGCGCGTTGGATTGGATGGCTGACCGAGACGGGACGTTGGCGCATGTACTGCGTCGTTGTGGATGCTGTTCCGCTTTCCTGATCAGTTCCCGCTGATCGAATTCAGTTCGGGATCGGTAGAGAACATGAATCTGTTCTCGTATCCCGCGCCGAGCTTCTCAGATACTTCGGCGTAGCTGTATGTGGGAGATGATCGGTCTGACGCCAGTCTGTGGCCCTCGCTCAGATGCGACTGACTTACCCGCGATGCCGCAACAGCAGCTGCGTCATCAACGCCCGCAGCGCCGGCGGCCGCACGGGCTTGAGCAGGAAGCCCCAACCGTTCTCGGCAGCATGCACTTTCAGCGCATCATCGCGCTCAGCGGTCACCAGGATCACCGGCGGCCGCGCCTTCCACAGCGTGCACAGCGCTTCATACAGGTCCGGTCCGTGCCACTGCCCCATGCGCACGTCCAGCAGCAACAGCTGCGGCACGTTCAACGCGCTGGCGATTTCCACCGCTCCCTGCGGGCCGTCGGCAAGTTCCACATGGCAGCCCCAGCGTTCCAGCAGAGCACGGGTTGCCGCACAGACGTGGGGGTCATCATCGATGCTCCAGACCCGACATTCGCGCAGCGGGCTGTCATCGGACGGTTCGGTTGCGATGACCGGCGCCGCCGGCGGTGCAATCACCTCGTCGGCGCCCCCGAGTGCCACGCTCACCGCGAATACGCTGCCCTTGCCCAGCGCGGAACGCAGGCTGATGCGGTGTCCGAGCAGTCGACCGATGCGTTCGACGATGGCCAGGCCCAGGCCGGCGCCCCGTTCCTGCTCCACGCCGTCGTTGAGGCGCCGGAACTCTTCGAAGATCTCGCCCTGCAGGCTTTCCGGAATACCTGGTCCCTGGTCATGCACCTCGATGCGCAGCTGGTCGCCTGCACGCCGGCAGCCGATCAGTACGCGGCCACGTGGCGTATAGCGCAGCGCATTGGACAGGAAGTTCTGCAGGATGCGCCGCAGCAGTGCTTCGTCGCTGACGATCACCGCACGGGTGTCCACCCAGTCCAGCTGCAGGCCGCGGCTCTGTGCGGCGATGCCGAACTCGCGCGCCAGGGTTTCCAGCAAGGGAGACAGCGCGAATGCGCGCACCCGTACCTGCAACGACCCCGACTCCAGCCGTGAAATATCCAGCAGGCTGTTGAGGATCGCGTCCTGCGCGGCCAGTGCAGCGTCGATATGGTCGCTGGTCTGTTGCTGTTCGGGGTCGGTGAGCTTGCCGCGCAGCACCGACACGAACATGCGCGCGGCGTTCAGCGGCTGCAGCAGGTCGTGCACGGCCGAGGCGACGAAGCGGGTCTTGTAACGGTTGGCCTGCTCGGCTTCGCGGCGGGCTTCGTCCAGATCCTGGGTGCGTTCGGCCACGCGGTGTTCCAGCGCATCGGCCAGCGAGCGCAGTTCGCGCGCGGCGTTCTTGTAGCTGGTGATGTCGGCATAGCTGGTGACGAAGCCACCGTCGGGCAGCGGGTTGCCGCGGATCTCCAGCACCGTGCCGTCGTCCTTCTCGCTCTCGCGCATGTGCGGCCGGCCACTGCGCAGGTGGGTCAGGCGGCGTTCGATGGCCTCGTCGATCGGGCCGGGCCCCAACAGGCCGCGACGTGCGTTGAAGCGGAACAGTTCCTCGATCGGGCGGCCCACCCGCACCAGCCCCGCCGGGAAGCGGAACAATTCCAGATAGCGCGAATTCCACGCGACCAGACGCTGTTCCTTGTCGATCACCACCACGCCCTGCGGCAGATGTTCGAGGCTGCGGCTCAAGCCAACGTCGGCATCGGTCGCGGCTTCCAGCAAGCCGTCCTGGGCGGTCCGCAGTTCCTGTGCATGCTGCTTGAGCAGGGTTTCCAGTTCACGCCGGCTGCGCTGGCGGTGCTTGGACAGGCGACGCCGTTGCTGCACGAACAGCACCAGGAAACCCAGCGCCAGCCAAGCGGCGGCGCCGGCCACTGCCGCGCCGCGGCCGGCACTGGTGGCCGCGCTGGCGTCGTGCAGCAGGTGCAGGCTCCAGTCTTCGTCGGGCAGCGCCAGGGTCTGCCACAGCATCGCCTGCGGCAGTGCCGGGTCGAGCAGGCGCACCATGCGGCCGCCATCGGCCAGCACGTCCTCGGTGCGCACGCGCAGCGGCTGCAGCGAGCGGTCGGCGTACTGCCGCGCCGCGCGCATCTCGCGGCGTTCCTCCGTGCCGAGCGGACGCAGCAGGCGGTAGCGCCACGCATCGCGGTTGGCCAGGAACACCACATCGTGGTTGTCGCTGGTCAGCACCACGTCCGGGCTGTTCAACCATTCCTGTTCCAGTGCCGACAGCTCGATCTTGATCACGATCACGCCGATGCGCTGGCTGTCGGCATCGAGGATGGCCTCGGACATGAAGTAGCCGGGCACGCCGGTGGTCATGCCGATGCCGTAGAAGCGACCACGACCATGGGCCAGCGCCTGCTGGTAGTACGGACGGTAGCTGTAATCCTCGCCGACGTTGCTGGTCGGCTGGTCCCAGTTGCTGGCGGCCACGGCCACGCCATCGCGGCCGACCAGGGTCAGTGTCGAGGTGCGGGTAACCTGGTTGGCGCGCTGCAGTTTGAGGTTCAGGCGCTGCCGCTCGGCGGGGGAAGGCGGCACCTGCAGTGCATGCAGCAGGTCCGGGTCCAGCGCCATCACCTGCGGCAGGGTGCCGAACCGGTCGATGCGCTGTTGCAGGCCCTGGCCATAGAGCTGCAGCTGGCGCTGCACCTGCGCGCTTTCGGTGCCCAGCGCGCGACGCCAGGCATAGTGGCCTGCGGCGGCCGCGCACAGCACGGTGCCGGCCACCATCACCAGAACGGTCAGCAACTGCAGGCGGTGTCGGCTGAGCCAGTACATGGCGGCAGTCTACGCAGGGCCGGCGGGCGTGGCATGCACGCCCGCCGGGATCTGACGCGTGGAAGGGATCAGAAGTGCATCTGCGCGCGAAGTTCGAAGATCTCCGGGGTGCTGCGCACACCGCGACGGCTGGCGTCGACCTTCACGTAGTTGGCCTGGAACTTGAAGTGGCTGGTCAGGTACCAGTTCGCGCCCAGGGTCAGGTCGTGCTGGCGGCCACCGAGGATGCTGCCGTCGTCCAGGTCCAGGCGGCTGTAGCGGGCCACCAGTTCCACCGCACCGTAGTCGTGCGCCGGCTTGATGTTGGCAACGGCGCCGGCGTTGTACGGGCGTGATTCGCCGGTCAGCACCCAGCTGGCCATCGCGTACTGGCCGTGGCCGGTGTAGTCAGGCTTGCCATCATTGCGGGTGACGGTGGCCTGCAGCGCTTCGGCCTGCAGCGAGAACGGACCGCGGATCCAGATGCCTTCCAGGCCGGTGCGGCGGATCTGGTCGGCGGTGACCAGCGCCCCCGAATCGACCAGACGGATATCGGTCAGGCCGGCTTCCGGACGGGCCCGCAGGCGCGCGCTGGCTTCGTGGTGCACGTCGCGGCCATCGTGGTAACCGCGCGGATTTTCCTGCGAATAGGCCAGGCCGAGGTGGATCACATCGCCCGGTGCCTTCACCGGCGTCCACACCGCACGCACCGCCTGGGTGGTGCCGGGGTTGTCGCCCTGCAGGTCCTTGCCGCCATAGGCGCCGGCCTGCAGCAGGTACTGCGGACGCTCCAGCACCCATTCCACGCCGGTGCGGCGGCCTGCGTAGAACGCCTGCACGGGCAGCGCGGTTTCCAGGAAGCTGCCGGCGCGCGAGGAGGTGTTGGCATCCAGGCCGACCGGGGTCTTCATGTAGCCGAAGCGGAAGCGGCCGACATCGCGGCCGAAGAACGCCTTGCTCTCCAAGCGCACGAACACGTCCAGCCAGGTATCGGCCTGGAAATCGTAGTAGACCATCGCGTCGTACACGCCCTTCTTTTTCAGGGTCGCGCCGAACTCCTTGCGACGCACCGCATCGTCATCCTCGATGCCGCTGGCGGACGAGAAGTCGTTGTAGTCGTAGGCGATGTTGGCGGTAGCGGCCAGCTCGGTGCCGTCGCCGAAGGCGTACTTGGTCGGCCAGTTGTCGAAATCCGCAGCGGATGCGAAGGCGGGGAGGGCGGCCAGGGAAAGGGCCAGCAAGGTGGGAATCGGGCGCATGGGTGGTGCGGCTCTCTCGGATTGCGTGTGGACAGGACAACAACGGCCGCGATGGCCGGAACTTTCGCAATGACGCGCCCGGCCGTTCAGGTCGGGCCACCGGCGTCCCCGCGATCAGGGGTGCGGCGCCAGTGTAGGCAGCGCAGCCACCTGAACCGGGGGGCTAGTACCAATAGGTTATCTGCGCCGGCGTGCCCGGCGCGTACAAAGGCGTCCATTGGTCGCACCCCTGCGCCTGCAGTCACGGGGCGTGCGGTCAGTTTCCACGGTAACGGTTCCCGTGCATTTCCGGGGCCGTACGTGCCTGAAAACGCCCCTTCCGGAGTCCGCCATGCACATCCCGACCGCTGCGCCGGTGCCCAGCAAGCCGTTGCCGCTCTACCGCCAACTGTATTTCCAGGTGATCGTGGCGATCGTCCTGGGTGCTGTCCTCGGCCACTACGAGCCGCTGATCGGCGAGAAGATGAAGCCGCTCGGCGATGCCTTCATCAACCTGGTGAAGATGATCATCGCCCCGGTGATCTTCCTGACCATCGTCACCGGCATCGCCGGCATGACCCACCTGCGCACGGTGGGCCGGGTGTTCGCCAAGGCGATGGCGTATTTCCTGTTCTTCTCCACGCTGGCGCTGATCGTCGGCATGATCGTGGCGCACGTGGTGCAGCCCGGCGCCGGCATGAACATCAACCCAGCCGAGCTGGACCAGACCGCGGTGCACAGCTATGTCGAGAAGTCGCACGACCTGACCCTGGTCGGCTTCCTGATGGACATCATCCCGAAGACGCTGATCAGCGCCTTCGTTGACGGCAACATCCTGCAGGTGCTGTTCGTGGCGGTGCTGTTCGGCATCGCGCTGGCCTCGGTGGGCGAGAAGGGCAAGCCGATCCAGAACTTCCTGGAAGCGCTGGTCGCGCCGGTGTTCAAGCTGGTGCACATCCTGATGAAGGCCGCGCCGATCGGTGCCTTCGGTGCCATCGCCTTCACCATCGGCAAGTACGGCGTCGGCTCGCTGGTCAACCTGGCCTGGCTGGTCGGCTCGTTCTACCTCACCGCGTTCCTGTTCGTTGCGGTGATCCTGGGCGTGGTCTGCCGCCTGTGTGGCTTCTCGGTGTTCAAGCTGGCCCGTTACCTGAAGGCCGAGCTGCTGCTGGTGCTGGGCACCTCGTCGTCGGAGTCGGCGCTGCCGTCGCTGATGGAGAAGATGGAACGTGCCGGCTGCAGCAAGTCGGTGGTCGGCCTGGTGGTCCCCACCGGTTACTCGTTCAACCTGGACGGCACCAACATCTACATGACCCTGGCCGCGCTGTTCATCGCCCAGGCCACCAACACCGAGCTGACCCTGGGCCACCAGATCGCGCTGCTGCTGGTGGCGATGCTCAGCTCCAAGGGCGCTGCCGGCGTCACCGGTGCCGGCTTCATCACCCTGGCCGCCACCCTGGCGGTGGTGCCGGAAGTGCCGGTGGCCGGCATGGCGCTGATCCTGGGCGTGGACCGCTTCATGAGCGAGTGCCGCTCGCTGACCAACTTCATCGGCAACGCGGTGGCCACGGTGGTGGTCTCGCGCTGGGAAGGTGCGCTGGACCGCGACCGCCTGAAGCTGGCGCTGGATGGTCGCGAAAGCGAACTGCCGCCGCCGGTCGATGCCGTGCCGCTGGCGATGACCGAGGCGCTGCCCGCCAAGGGCTGATCCGGGTGTGTGGTACTGCGGGGCCGGTCACGACAGTGGCACGGCCCCGCAGCGTTTCAAGGCGTCCCACGGCTGTCATCGCCAGCGCCGAAGCTGTGCTCTGGTAACGTCGCATACGCCATGGAATTGTGCGGTCGCAGCATCACTGCGACAGCATAGCGACAGGTCCGACCGCTCCAACGGGGGTATGATCCCCTGTCCCTTCTGCCCATTCATGTAACCCACATCGATGTCCAACGAAGATTTCAAACAGGCCGCCCTCGATTACCACCGGATGTCTCCGCCCGGCAAGATCAAGGTTTCCGCTACCAAGCCCATGCTGACCCAGCGCGACCTGTCGCTGGCGTATTCGCCGGGCGTGGCGTACGCCTGTGAAGCGATCAAGGCCGATCCGCAGCAGGCCAGCGAGCTGACCGCCCGCGGCAACCTGGTGGCGGTGATCTCCAACGGCACCGCGGTGCTGGGCCTGGGCAACATCGGCGCGCTGGCCGGCAAGCCGGTGATGGAAGGCAAGGGCGTGCTGTTCCAGAAGTTCGCCGGCATCGATGTGTTCGACATCGAAGTGGACGAGAACGACCCGGACAAGCTGGTCGACATCATCGCCTCGCTGGAGCCGACTTTCGGCGGCATCAACCTGGAAGACATCAAGGCACCGGAGTGCTTCATCGTCGAGCGCAAGCTGCGCGAGCGCATGAAGATCCCGGTGTTCCATGACGACCAGCACGGCACGGCGATCATCGTCGGTGCTGCGGTGCTCAACGCCATGGCGATCACCGGCAAGAAGATCGAAGAAGTGAAGCTGGCGACCACGGGCATGGGCGCGGCCGGCATTTCCTGCGTGAACATGCTGGTGCAGCTGGGCCTGAAGCCGGAGAACATCCTGGCCTTCGACCGCGAAGGCGTGATCCACACCGGCCGTACCGACCTGGACCCGGAAAAGCTGCGCTATGCGCGCGATACCGACAAGCGCACCCTGGCCGAGATCGTCGATGGCGCGGACATCTTCCTGGGCCTGTCGGCGCCGGGCATCCTGACCGCCGAGATGGTCAAGACGATGGCGCCGGACCCGGTGATCTTCGCCCTGGCCAACCCGACCCCGGAAATCATGCCGGAACTGGTGCGCGCCGCGCGTCCGGACGCAATCATCGGTACCGGTCGTTCGGACTACCCGAACCAGGTCAACAACGTGCTGTGCTTCCCGTACCTGTTCCGCGGTGCGCTGGACGTCGGTGCGACCGCGATCAACGAGGAAATGAAGATCGCCTGCGTGCGCGCGATCGCCGCGCTGGCCCGCCGCGCCGCCACCGACATGGGCTCTGCCTATGGCGGTGAGACCCCCAGCTTCGGCCGCGAATACCTGATCCCGCGTCCGTTCGACCGCCGCCTGCTGGTGGAGCTGTCGGCCGCCGTGGCCCAGGCCGCGATGGATTCGGGCGTGGCCGCCCGTCCGATCGCCGACATGGAAGCCTACCGGCAGAAGCTGTCGCAGTTCGTCTACCGCACCAGCCTGATGATGAAGCCGGTCTACGATCGCGCGCGCAGCGACAAGCAGCGCGTGGTGTATGCCGAAGGCGAAGAAGAAGTGGTGCTGCAGGCGGTGCAGAACGTGGTCGACGACGGCCTGGCACATCCGATCCTGATCGGTCGCCCGGAAGTGATCGAATCGCGCATCGAGCGCCTCGGCCTGCGCCTGAAGATCGGCGAGAACATTGAAGTCACCAACATCAATGACGACCCGCGCTTCAACGAATACTGGCAGTACTACCACGGCCTGACCGGCCGTCGTGGCGTCACCGTGGCCGCCGCCAAGAACCTGATGCGTTCGCGCCCGACCCTGATCGCTGCGGTGATGGTGGCCCGTGGCGAAGCCGATGCGATGCTGACCGGCATCGTCGGCCGCTTCCACAAGAAGCTGGGTTACGTGCGCAGCGTGCTGCCGCTGGAATCGAAGGTCACCTCGACCTCGGCGATGACCGGCGTGATCAACCAGCAGGGTGTGTTCTTCTTCGTCGATACGCACGTGCAGGAAGACCCGACCGCAGAGCAGCTGTGCGAAGCGACCCTGCAGGCCGCTTACCGCATGAAGCTGTTCGGCGTCGAACCGAAGGTGGCACTGCTGTCGCACTCCAACTTCGGCAGCCACGATTCGAAGGATGCGCTGAAGATGCGCCAGGTGCGCGAGCTGCTGCTCAAGCGCAACCCGCGTCTGAACGTGGACGGCGAAATGCAGGGCGACACCGCATGGGATGAAGCCCTGCGCCAGAAGCTGCTGCCGGGCTCGACCCTGCAGGGCCGTGCCAACCTGTTCGTGCTGCCGAACCTGGAAGCGGCCAACATCGCCTACAACCTGGTGCGCGTGTTCACCGATGGCGTGGCGATCGGTCCGATCCTGATGGGCGTCAACAAGCCGGTGCACATCCTGACCACCAGCGCGACCTCGCGCCGGATCCTGAACATGACCGCGATCGCCGCGGTTGATGCGCAGATCCGCAAGCAGATCGAAGCGGAAAAGAAGGCATAAGCCTTCGTTCCGCTGCGATCTGCAGAAACGCGCCCCACGGGGCGCGTTTCTGTTTCCGCCCAGCGGAAGCCGGATCGGGTAGCGCCGGGCCATGCCCGGCGAGCGCGCAGCGCGGCGCTTCCCGTATTCCGCCGGGCATGGCCCGGCGCTACCGGAGAAGCAGCGCGGAAACGGTAGTGCCGGCCGCTGCCCGGCAACCGCGCAGCGCGGCGCTTCTTGTATCCCGCCGGGCATGGCCCGGCGCTACCGGAGAAGCAACGCGGAAACGATAGTGCCGGCCGCTGGCTGGCAACCGCGCAGCGCGGCGCTTCCCGTGTTCCGCCGGGCATGGCCCGGCGCTACCGGAGAAGCAACGCGGAAACGGTAGTGCCGGCCATGCCCGGCGAGCGCACAGCGCGGCGCTTCCCGTATTCCGCCGGGCATGGCCCGGCGCTACCGGAGAAGCAGCGCGGAAACGGTAGTGCCGGCCGCTGGCCGGCAACCGCGCAGCGCGGCGCTTCCCGTGTTCCGCCGGGCATGTTCCGCCGGGCATGGCGCGGCGCTACCGGAGAACTGCAGCCGCCCGGTAATCGCCCTGCAACCTCGCTGCGGCCCAATACGCCCACGCGGCCTGGCCGTGGGAAGGGACCGGACCGGCCTTCCCACCCTGGGCCCGACCAACTTTCCATGGGCGGAGCAGTGTCATGCGCAGTCGAGTGAGCAAGCGGTATTTCCAGCAGCTGTTCGCGCTGTACGCCGGTTTCGTGCAGTCGCGTTGAAGGCCGGGGCATCGCCCCGGCAACGTCGAGCTTACCGCCGCTTCGCGCGCCGCGCGGGCGGCGGCGCAGGGGCCGGGGAGCGCGGTTTGGCATACTCCGCCCACAGCGCCGGCAGGGTCTTGCCGGTGTGTTTCTGCCACAGCGCCGGCGCATAGCGCCCGTCGCGCAGATCCTTGTCCAGTGCCAGCACCAGTCCCGGGTGCGCCGCTTCGGCCCACTTCAGGAAGGCACCGGTCACCCGGTAGCCGCTTTCCACCGTCTGGCCCTGGCTCAGCTTGTCCGGCAACGCCCAGCCGGCAGCGGCGTTGTTCATGCCGTAGCGATCGCGGGCGTAGTCGGCAATGCCCTCCACCAGCCAGCCCGGCACGCGCTTGTCGCCATAGCTGGGGTAGCCCTGCACGATGTGCATCGCTTCGTGGGTGACCAGATCGATGTCATCCGGGTGCTGGACCAGCCAGCCCGGATTGATCGTGATCGTGCTGGCCTTGTCCTTGTCGCCGACGAAGGCGACGCCGTTGTACGCCGGATCGATCACGATGCGCACTTCGTTCGGCGCGGCCGGGCGGAAGTCCGCACGCTCGCGCAGGTAAGCAAAGTAGAACGTATCGATGATGCGCTTGCGCACCGGCGCGGCCAGCGCGCCGGTGGCATCCTGGTAGTAAAGGGTCACCCCGTCACGGCTGACCTGCCCATCGAAGGCCTGGGTCTGCGGTTGTGCGTGGCTGAGGCTGGGAAATACAAGGGCGGCAAGAGCGAGGGGGAGCAAACGTAGGCGCATGGACGTCATTGTAGGGGGGAGGGCGCCAACAGTTCGATCTCGGCCAGCTGCAGGCGCCCCGGCGCAGCCAGGCGCAGACGGTACTCGGCGTAGCGTGAGGGCGAGGCGATACGGAACGGGCGGGTCTGCCGCGCCGAGGTGAAATCTTCGCCGCGTCGCTGGTCCAGCGTTACCCAGCGCCCGTTGCCGGCACGCGCTTCCAGCGTCCACTCACCGCCACGGATCGTGCCGTCACCGCTGGTCAGCGTGTACATCGTCGGTACACCATCGCCCACGTGGCTCAGTGCGATGGTCACGCCACCGCCCAGCGGCACGGCCGTGTTGGCATCGTCGTCGATCAGCGCGGGCAGGGCACGGCCATCAGCCAGTGCCGCCTGCGCGCCGTTGCCGAGCAGATCGTGCAGCAACTGCGGGCGCTGGCCACGGGCGGTCAGCGAGCGCGGTACATCATCCACGCCGCTGCCCCAGCGTGACGGCTGCGGGCCCATCACGAAGTCCAGGGTTGCACCCTTGGCGATCACTTCGTGCGGCACCCAGGTTTTGCTCCACGGCTTGCCGTTGATCTTCAGCGACTGCACGTACACGTTCTCCGGTGAATTCTGCGGTGCATTGACGGTCAACACCGCGCCGCCCTGCAGCTCGACGCGCGCATGCTGGAACGCCGGCGAACCAATCACGTACTCCGGCGCACCCATGCGCAGCGGATACAGGCCCAGCGAGGCCAGCACGTACCACGCCGAGGTCTCGCCGTTGTCCTCGTCGCCCGGATAGCCCTGGCCGATCTCGCTGCCGACATACAGCCGCGACAGGATCTCGCGCACATGCTGCTGGGTCTTCCACGGCTGCCCGGCATACAGGTACATCCACGGGATGTGGTGTGCCGGCTGGTTGCTGTGCGCGTACATGCCCATGCGCACGTCGCGCGCTTCGGTCATCTCATGGATGGTGCCGCCGTAGGAGCCGGCGAATGCGGCGTCGGCGGTTTCCGGGGTGGCGAAGAAGGTATCGAGCTTGGCGGCCAGCTTGTCGCGGCCACCGTACAGCGCGGCCAGGCCTTCGCCATCGTGCGCGGCGGTGAAGGCGAACGTCCAGCCATTGGATTCGGTGTAGTCGTGGCCCCACACGCGCGGGTCGTAGTCCTTGGCCTGCAGGCGCCAGCTACCATCGGGCCTGCGGCCCTGGAAGAAGCCGGCGGCCGGATCGAACAACGTCGCGTAGCTGCCGGCGCGGTGGCGGAAGTAGTCGGCCTCGGTGGCGTAGCGTTCGCGTGCGGACGGTGTGGTCGCGCGCTTGGCCAGGGCATCGGCCATGTTGGCGATGCCGAAATCATTGAGCGCACCTTCCATCGTCCACGACATGCCTTCATGCACGTCGGCGCTGGCATAGCCGCGGAACGTCGATCGATCCATGCCCTTGCGGCCGACGTGGCGGTCCGGTGGCACCACGGTGGCGTTCTTCAGCGCTGCGGCGTAGGCCTCTTCCGGATCGAAGCCACCGATGCCCTTCAGCCACGCATCGGCGAAGGCGACGTCCGAGCTGGTGCCGACCATCAGGTCCGCGTAGCCCGGCGAGGACCAGCGCGCGACCCAGCCACCGGCGCGGTACTGCTCGATGAAACCCTGTACCAGCTGCCCGGCATCATCCGGGGTGAACAGCGCATACGCCGGCCAGGTGGTGCGGAACGTGTCCCAGAAGCCGTTGTTGACGAAGACCTTGCCGTCGCGCACCGGTGCGAAGCTGCGCGTCGCGCTGCCCTCGGTGTTGTCATCGGCGGCGCTGGCCTGGCTGGCATAGCGCCACTCGGGCGCGGCGGCGGTGCCCACATTCTCGTGGCCGGAATTGGGGTACAGGTACAGCCGGTACAGGCTGGAGTACAGCGTGGTCTTCTGGTCGTCACTGGCATTGCCGATGTCGAAACGGGCCAGGCGCGCATCCCACGCATCCTGTGCGCGTCCGGCCACGCTTTCCAGCGTGTCGGCGGCGGCGATTTCCAGTGCCAGGTTGTGCCGCGCCTGCTCGACCGAGATCAACGAGGTGGCGATGCGCATCGTCACCCGGCGCTCGCTGCCCGGGTCGAACTTGATGTAGCCGGTCGGGCGGCCGGTGCCGATCTGGCCGCTGCTGCGCCACGGCCTGTCGAAGCTGGCGACCACGTACATGCGGGTGGCGCCGTTGGACAGGCCGCTGCGGGTATCGGTGTAGCCGGTCAACGTCTGCGTAGCGGCATCGAGGGTGAGTCCGCCGCGGGCATCGACGTTGTCGAACAGCAGGTTGGCGTCGCCGCCTTGGGGAAACTCGAAGCGGAACAGCGCGGCATGGTCGGTGGGGGCGATGGACGCGGCGATGCCGTTGTCGAAGCGCACGTCATAGCGATACGGGCGCGCGTTTTCCTGCGTGCGGTCGAAGGACAACGCCCGCTTGCTGCGGTCCGCTTCGGGCACACCGCGCGTGGCGGAGGGCATCACCTGGAAGGTCTGGCGGTCGCCCATCCACGGGCTGGGCTGGTGGCTCAGCGCCAACGCCTGCAGCTGCGGCCGGTTCTTCGCATCGTTCTGCTCGTTCCAGCGGTACAGCCAGTTCAGTGCGCCGGCATCGGTCACCGGCGTCCAGAAGTTGAAACCGTGCGGTACCGCAGTGGCCGGGAAGTTGTTGCCGCGCGAGAAGGTGCCGTTGGCCTGGGTTCCGCGCGTGGTCAGTACCCAGTCGGAGACCCGCTGCGGCGCCTGCCGTGGCTGCACGTCCAGGCGCACGTCGTCGATCCAGCCCGACACCGGCGCGCGATTGGCGCTGGCCACCTCGAGCTCGATGGCCAGCACGCGGCGGCCCTTCAGCGCCGGCATGTCGCCCAGCCTGACCGCCTTGCGCGCCCACTGCTGCGGGTACAACGTCTTCGAATCGCCCTGCGCCCGTGCGCCCAGCGCTACGCCGTGCTGGTCGCGCGCGCCGCTGGCGGAGACGCGGCTGCCATCGTCCAGCAGCAGGTCCAGCGAGACATAGGTGGAGGCCACGGTGTCCTTGCCGACGATCTCCGGCAATACCAGCCAGGACAGCGTGGTGTCGGTGTCGATGGGCAGATCGGTCTTGAACAGTTCGCGGCGTGCCTGGCCGCCACTGGCGCTGTAGTGCAACGCATGCAGGCCGCTGTAGCCGACGTTGCGCTTGGCCGCGTACGGCGCGCCGGGGCCGCCGCCGACGTCGACGGACAAGGTGCCATCGGACCTGGCCGGTGCCGGTTCGCCCGGCTCGAAGGAGGTCTGCAGCCCTTGCGCCAGCACCGGCGTCGCAGTGGTCGCACAGGCCAGGGCCAGGGCGAGCGGAAGCAGGGCGCGGCGCGGATCGGACAGGGTCATGCAGGGTCTCCCGGTAGGGCAGGCGGCAGGCAGAACCCGCATCGGCGAACACCACGGACAGCATCGCCCCGTCCGCCGCAGGGCAGTCGGGAGGCGATGCAGGTCCGGTGGGGGGCGGGCCATGCGATCGGGTCAGGAATGGATCGCTGCCGATGCTGCAACAGCCGGCAGCGCCCTGACAAGTGCCATTTAGTTCGATCCAAATGCGGGAAATTCGAACGACGACCGATTCCGCGCGGAACTGACTGGCCTGCCTGGGATTTCCCGCCGATGGGGGCGGGGCGACGGCGGCGCGGGAGGGCAGGGCGGTCGCACGTGGCTGCACCGGCGAAGGCTGCAAGCGGGCCGCCGCGCGCAGCGGCCACGCAGCGCACGGTGTTTACCGGGCCCAGATGCTAGAATCGCAGGCCTCGCAATCCGTTCATCGACATCCGCCATGAGCCATACCGCCACCGCGCCCGCCAACGCCGAAAAGCGCTACACCGTGCACCGCAGCGATCTGCCGCTGAGCTGCCCGACCCCGGAAATGGCGCTGTGGAACTCGCATCCGCGGGTGTACCTGCCGATCGAAGACGAACCCAACGGGCAAGCGCAGTGTGCTTACTGCGGCGCCGTGTTCGTGCTGGCCGACTAAACGGCTGCCCCCTCGATGCGCCGATTGACCGTGGTGCAGTTGCTGCCGGCGCTGCACTCCGGCGGTGTCGAGCGCTCGACCCTTGAAATCGCCGCGGCCCTGGTCGCTGCCGGCCATCGCGCGCTGGTGGTGTCCGCTGGTGGTCGCCTGGTGCAGCCGCTGCTCGACAGCGGTGCCGAGCACCTGACCCTGGATATCGGCCGCAAGTCGCTGCTGACGCTGCGCCATCTGCCTACCCTGCGTCGCCTGTTCACCGAAGTGGGCGCCGACATCGTCCACGCCCGTTCGCGCCTGCCGGCGTGGCTGGGGCTGTACGCGATCCGTGCGATGCAGCCGGCGCAACGCCCGCATTGGGTGACTACCGTGCATGGGTTGAATTCGCCCAGCCGCTACAGCGCGGTGATGACCAGCGGCGAACGCGTGATCTGTGTGTCCAACAGCGTGCGCGACTACGTACACACGCATTACCCGACGGTGCCGCACGACAGGCTGCAGGTTATCCCGCGCGGGGTGGATGTCAGCCAGTTCCCGCGCGTGGCACGCGCTGATCGGCGCCCCCGGCTGGCGCTGGCGGCCGACTACCCGTGGCTGGCCCAGGTCGACGGACCGTTGTTGCTGCTGCCCGGTCGCGGCACCCGCCTGAAAGGCCACGCCCACGCGTTGCAGCTGCTTGCCGATGTCCGTGCAGCAGGCGTGCCGGCACAGTTGTGGATGCTGGGCACCGACGAGCCTGGCCGGGAAGCCTATGTGGCAGAGCTGCGCAGGCAGGCGGCTGCACTGGGCGTGACCGGGGCGGTGCACATCAGCACGCCGACTGCGCGCATCGCCCAGGCGTACGCCGCCAGCGATCTGGTGCTGCAGCTGTCGGACAAACCGGAAGCCTTTGGTCGCACCGTGGTCGAAGCGTTGTCGGTCGGCCGCCCGGTGCTGGGTTGGAACCATGGTGGGGTCGGCGAACTGCTGCAGCAGCTGCAGCCCAGTGGCGCCGTGCCGCTGGGCAATGCGCAGCTGCTGGGTGAACGTGCGCTGGCCCTGCTGGCACAGCCGCCGTCGCTGCCGGGCCGTATCCCGTTTACCCTGCAGGCCATGCAGCGCGATACCCTCCGTCTTTATGCCGACCTCGCTGGCTGACGCCACGCCGCCCCTGCGCGATGAGCGCGCCGGCCGCTGGGCACCCTGGTGGGTGCTGGCCTACGTCGCGTTGTGGCCGCTGCCGGGTATCGCCGAAACAGTGCTGGGCCTGGGGGCGTTGTACGCCGCCGCACGCATGGTCATCCGCCGGGTGCAGCATCGCCCCCATCTGCTGAGCCCGGCAGCGTGGGCGCTGACATCGATTCTTTTCCTTGGCTACTGGTTGCCGCAGGCGTTCTCGGCCTTCGATGCCGTGGACCCGTCGGCGTCGTGGACCAAGGCTGCGGCCGGGCTGCGTTATCTGCCTTTCATGTGGCTGGTGGCGATCGCCGTGGCCACCCCGCAGCGGCGGCGCCTGACCCTGGGTGGGTTGGCGGTGATCACCGGCCTGTGGACGCTCGATGCGCTGGTGCAGGCACTGGCAGGCACCAGCCCCTGGTTCTGGTCGCTGCAGCAGATCAAGCTGGCCATCAGCGGCCACGCATTGTGCCCGGCTGAAGAAGCCGCGCTGGCCGACCGTCTCAGCGGCGCGCTTGGGCCGTGCAACCTGAAATTCGGCCAGGTGCTGGCCAGTCTTTCGCCGTTCCTGTTGTTGCCGGCGGCGCGCCGTTTCGGCAATGCGGGCTGGCTGCTGGCCGCTGCTGCAGTGGGCGTGGTGCTGCTGCTGGCCGGCTCGCGTGCCTCATGGATCACCTTCGGCCTGGTGGTCGCCTACAGCGGCGTGCGCCAACTGGGGTGGAAGCGGTTGGGCCTGCTGGCACTGGCCGCTGTGCTCACGGCGGGCGTGTTGACGGCCAGCGTGCCGCAGCTGCGTGAGCGTGTGGCGCGCACGGCAATGGCCTGGGACGGTGGCGAGGACGGGGTCGAGCAGGCCCTGTCCGGCCGTACCCGCATCTGGAGCGCGGCGGCCTGCATGATCGAAGCACACCCGATCAATGGTGTCGGTGCACGCGGCTTCCGAGATGCCTATCCCCACTGCGTTGCGGATGAAGGACCGGCGGTGTGGGGCACCATGCCCGCGCTGCACGCCCATCAGATCGTGCTGGAGATCCTGGCCGAGACAGGTGTGCTGGGGCTGCTGCTGTGGCTGGCGGCGGTGGCACAGGCATGGCGGGCATGGCGTTTCGCCCCGGCCCCGGCGCGCGAACGTGCACGCCCGGCAATGCTGGCACTGGCGGTCACCGTGTTCCCGCTCAATACGCACCTGGCGTTCTATTCCGCGTTCTGGGGCGGCTTGACCGTCCTGCTCGCCGCGCTGTTCGTCGGCACGTTGCTGGCGCGCGAACCGGACGATCAGCCGGGCGCCGGGTAATCTCCGCATCCACGCATGGCGTGGATCTACTGGATTGTGCGGGGTTGGGGAACGTCCCATCCACGCATGGCGTGGATCTGCTGGCGTGTGCGGGGCGCGGCCCTATCCACGCATGGCGTGGATCTACTGGATTGTGCGGGGGGGCTGGTCGTATCCACGCATGGCGTGGATCTACTTGCGTGTGCGGGTGGGGGCCTATCCATGCATGGCGTGGATCTACTGGATTGTGCGGGGTGGCTGGTCGTATCCACGCCATGCGTGGATGGGCTTTCCCATGAACATTGGCCGGTGTCGCGGCTTTTCCCGACTGGCCGCAGGGTGGTCCGCCAATGCAAGGATGACCGGGCAAACCGCAGTCTGTCCCCATGGCAAGCCCCAGACTCCGCTACGGTCGCTACTCCCGCACGGGAAATGTCTATTCCCTGACCACGACAACACACGGCCGGGAGCCATTCTTCTCCGACGCAGGCAATGTCGCTGTGCTGGTGGACGCGCTGCGCTTCGTCGAACGCAGCGGCATCAGCCACAGCCTCGCCTGGGTGGTGATGCCCGACCACCTGCACTGGTTGATGGAACTGCAGAAGGGAACGCTGGCCCAGTGCATGGCGTTGCTGAAATCACGCAGCAGCCGGCAGCTGAACCGGATATCGGGACGAAAAGGGCCGCTCTGGCAGCACGGCTATCACGACCATGCGGTGCGTACCGATGAATCCCTTCATGACAAGGCGATGTACATCCTGGGCAATCCGGTGCGGGCCGGATTGGCTGGTGGGGTGGGGGACTACCCTCACGCCTGGTGTCGTTGGCCGTTGTAGATTCCGGCATCGGAAGAGAGAACATCCACGCATGGCGTGGATCTACTGATCGGCGGCTGGCTGCTGATCGGCATTCCCGGTAGATCCACGCCATGCGTGGATGAGCCATCCAAATCTCACGTCACTTGTAGAAATCGCTGCGCCCGCCTGGCTGGCGCTTGAAGCGGCGATGGATCCACAGGTACTGGTCCGGTGCCTCGCGCACCATCTGTTCGATGGCCTGGTTGACCCGCGCGGTATCGGCTTCGACGTCCTCGCTGGGGAAATTCTCCAGCGGCGCGCCGATCTTCAGGAAGTACTTCCCGCCTTCGCGGCGATGGAAGTAGGGGATGACCGCACAACCGGTCATCCGCGCCAGCTGGTGGGTGGCGGTGATGGTGGAGGCGGTGTGGCCGAAGAACGGCACGAATACGGTGTCCTTGCCGCGCATGTCCTGGTCGGGCGCATACCAGAGGAAGCCGCCCTTTTTCAGGTGGCGCACCGTCGCGCGGATGTCCTCGTTGGCGTACATCGCCTTGGCATAGCGCAGGCGGCCGAACTTCACCGCCCACTCGTACACCGGGTTCTTGTGCTTGCGGTACATGCCGGACAGGTCGACGTGGTCGCACAGCAGGCGGCCGCACATTTCCAGAGTCATGAAGTGGCCCGAGACCAGCAGCACGCCGCGGCCTTCGGCCTGCATCTGCTTGAGGTGTTCCAGCCCTTCGATGTGCACCTGCGGGCGGATGCTGTCGATGCTGCCCCACCAGGAACGCGCGCATTCAAAAATGCCCACACCCAAGGCGTCGAAGCTGTCGCGCACCAGACACTTGCGCCAGGCCTCGTCCTTTTCTGGGAAGCACAGCTTGAGGTTGACCTCGGCGGCATGGCGGCGGCTGCCGGCCAGGCGCCAGGCGATCGAGCCGACCCCGCGGCCCAGCACGCGCTGCAGCGTCCACGGCAGCCGGGCGATCCCGAAGGCAGTGAACATGACGGCAAACATCGGCCAGTTGCGTGGATCACGCAGCGACGGACGGACGGCGGTGGTGGCATCGGACATGCCGCCATTCTACCAACCCGGCCGCGTGTCTTTCCCGGGGGGCTCCCGTATCCTTGCCGCATGCGTAAAGACCCTGTCGAATGGATCCTGCGTGGCCTGTACTCGGCCGTGCTGTACCTCCTGCTGCCGATCACCGTGTACCACCTGGTCTGGCGCGGCTTCCGGGTCCGTGAATACTTCCGGCGCTGGGATGAACGCTATGCGTCCTATCCGCAGCCCAGCGGCCAGCCCCGGGTCTGGCTGCATGCGGTCTCGGTGGGCGAGGTCAACGCCGCTGCGCCGCTGGTCAATGCGCTGCGCGCGCAGCGGCCGGACATCCGCTGGGTCATCACCACCATCACCCCGACCGGCTCGGAACGGGTGCGCGCGCTGTGGGGCGATGCGCTGGACCATGTGTACCTGCCGTACGACGTGCCGGGCAGCGTCAACCGCTTCCTGGGGCACTTCCAGCCCAGCCTGGCGCTGATCCTCGAAACCGAGCTGTGGCCGAACATGCTGTTCGGCTGCCGCGACCGTCGCATTCCGGTGTACATCCTCAATGCGCGCCTGTCGGCCCGATCGCTGCGCGGCTACCGCGTGCTGGCGGCGTTGATCCGGCGTGCGCTGCGCACGGTCACCTGCGTGGCCGCACAGTCGCAGGATGACGCTGCGCGGTTCGTGCAGCTGGGCGCGGCGCCGGAACAGGTGCAGGCACTGGGCAACCTGAAGTTCGACATCGCCACGCCGGACGTGCAGCCCTTCATTGAACAGTTCCATGCCCATGTGCCGGCCACGCGCCCGGTGTGGATCGCGGCCAGCACGCATGATGGTGAAGAGCAGGCAGTGATCGACCTGCACCGCCGCCTGCGCCAGCAGCATCCGGACCTGCTGCTGCTGTGGGCGCCGCGGCATCCGGAGCGCTTCCCCAAGGTGGAGGCGCTGGCCCGCGAGCAGGGCTGGAACGTGTCGACACGGCGCGCACAGCAGTGGCCGGACGCGCGTAGCGATGTCTTCGTCATCGACACGCTGGGCGAACTGATGCCGTTCTACGGCTGTGCCCAGGTCGCCTTCGTCGGTGGCAGCCTGCAGGCCATCGGCGGCCACAACCTGCTGGAACCGGCAGCGATGGGCACCGCAGCGGTGACCGGCCCGCATCTGCACAACTTCGCCGAGATCTCGCGGCGCATGCGCGAGGCCGGTGCACTGCTGATCGGCGAAGACGTGCAGGCGGTGGGTGATCTGCTGCTGCACCTGCTCGACGACGTGCAGGCGCGCGAAGACATGGCCCGCGCCGGTTGCACGCTGGTCAGCAATGGCCGCGGCGCGCTGCAGCGGACCCTGCAGCTGGTGGCTCCACACCTGCCGCCGCCGCTGGCCTGAGACCCCGCCTGTCGCCCTCAGGTGTTTCAAGGGCGCCCTGCCTTTGCGCTGTCGTGAACGCCTGCATCAAGCCCGCTTGATGGTGGTGAATCTGTCGTAGCTGGACCGCTCGCGCCGACCACGGCGTGCAAGCTGTCACATCATCGTTCGTATGGCGCAGATTCCGATTCCGCTTACCGCGTCAGGCTGCCAGCTTGTTGTCGACCACGCTTGGGCGACATCAAGGGAGCTTTGAATGATCGGCGACAACGGAGGCGCGCTGCACGCCAGCGCGAAGCCCGGGAGGCTGGGCACCGACCATCTGCTGGTGGTGGCGCTGACCCTGCTGTTGGGCGGCAGCGTTGTCGCCCTGGTCGGGCAGCACACGGCGGCACAGGCGGGGCCCGCCATTGTCCTCAGCCTGTTGCTGGCGGCGTTGGGCGCAGTGCCGATGCTGTATTGCCTGCGCATGGCGATGCGGCGCCTGCCGGATGCTTCGGGTCTGCATGGTCTGCTGCGTGCCGCCTGGGGCAGGCTGCCTGCCGACGTACTGGTGATTGCCCTGCTGCTGGAACTGACGGCGACCATCGCAGGGCTGGCGCAATCGATGGCGCGTCATCTGTACGCAGCCGCCGAGGTCATCGACGCTGCACCCGGGCAGTGGCTGCCCTTGCCGCTGGCGGCGGCGATCCTGGTGCTGCTGCTGGGGGCCGCCGCTGCAGTGCTGCGGACGCCGCGCGCGCTGTTGTTGGCCAGTGCACTGTTGACGGTGAAGCTGGGCGTGGGCCTGCTGCTGTTGTTGCTGGCAGCACGCCATGTGCACTACGCGCATTGGATTCCGTGGCTGCCATCGGCTACCGCGCCCTATCGCTTCGGGGTGGGTGGCGTGCTGGCAGCGGGCGTGGCATTGCTAGGCGTCCTGCTGGGTGCAGGTCTGCTGGCAGGGTTTTCCGGGCGGGTGCCGCGCCCTCGTTCGCAGGTTTCCAGAGCCGCTGGCGCAGCGGTGCTGATGGCGATGTTGTGGCTGATGGTATTGGCTGCGCTGCAGTCGGGCCTCGTCGAGTTTGCCGCGTTGGCCAGCACGCGGCCGCTGTCGGTGGCGTTGCAGGGGATCCCGCAGCTGCAGTGGTTGCTGCCACTGTTGCCGTTGGCGGGCGGCGCGGGGCTGGCGGCCCTGCAGTTGGTGCTGCTGCTGTTGGCCGCGCGGCTGGGGGTGGAAGTCTGGCCGCCGAAGTCCGGCGAAGTGGGTACCGGTGCGCGCTTGCTGCTGACGCTGGCGCTGACCGTGCTGTCGGCGGCGTTGGCGCTGTCGCTGCCGGAGGGGTGGCTTCCACAGCTGCCGGGGCCTGCAGGCCTGCTGGTCCTGGCCGCCGTGTGCCTCGGCGTTGCCCGCAGCCAGTGGCAGGTGCGGGCCGCGGCCGGCGAACGGCGGCTGATCCCGATGGTGCTCTCCCCAGTGGCAACCGCACTGTGCCTGTTGCCGGCAGTCACGTCGCGGCTGTTTCTACCGGTGCTGGTGGTGCTGGCGGTCGTGTTGGCAGGCGTCCTGTTGCGTCGGCGCGCCGGGCGTTCGCGCTAGCGCCCCCCACACACCGCAGGCCATCTGCAATCAATAAAAAAGCCACCCTCGCGGGTGGCTTTGTGACCAGGCCGGTCGCGCCGACTCAGTTCGTGGTCGTCGACGGGTTGCCCGCGTCTTGGGTCAGCAGGCGGTTGATGTCCTGCAGTTCGGCGACATCCAGGCCACCCACGGCCTGGCTCAGCAGCAGGCGGTTCTGCAGGAAGTTGTAGCGGGCCTGCGCGTAATCCAGCTGTGCGGAGAACAGGATGCGCTGGTTCTGGATCACGTCCAGCACGGTGCGGGTACCCACTTCCAGGCCAACCTGCGAGGCATCGTAGGCGCTCTGCGCGGAAACCACGGCCAAACGGCGCGCTTCCACTTCGCTGATGCCCTGCACCAGGGTCTGGTAGGCATTGCGGGTGTTGCGGTCCAGCGCGCGCTTCTGCTGCTCGAAACCATCCTGGGCGATGTCACGCTGGGCCAGCGCCTGGCGCACGCCGGACTGGGTGGCGCCGCCGGAGAAGATCGGCACGCTCAGGGTCAGGCCGATGCTGTTGGTGCGTGCATCGGGGGAGAGCGAACCGGCACCGACGCTGTCGCCCCAGGTTGCGCTCTTGCCCCAGCTGCCGCCCAGCGACAGGGTCGGGTAGTGACCGCCACGGGCGGCCTGCACGCCGGCTTCGGCGGCACCGACCTTCAGCTCCTGCGCCTTCAGCGCCGGATTCTGCGTGGTCGCCTGCTGCACCAGCTGGTCCAGGTTGCCGCGGTTGGCCGGCACTTCCGGACGGAAATCGGCCGGCAGGCCCTTCAGGTTGACCACCGGCTGGCCGGTCAGTTCGGTCAGGGCCTGGTAGTTATCGGCCAGGGTGTTCTGCGCAACGATGGTGTTGGCGCGCGCCTGGTCGTACTGGGCGCGGGCTTCATGCACGTCGGTGATCGGCGCCAGGCCCACTTCCAGGCGCTTGTCGGCGAAGTCGAACTGCTTCTTCGCGGCCGCTTCATTGGTCTGTGCGGCGTTCAGCGATTCGATCGCCACCAGCACGTTGAAGTAGGCCGCCGAGGTGCGCACGATCAGGTTGTCGTTGGCCGAGTCGAGGGTGAAATCAGCCGCCTTGCTCAGCTCGCGCTGCGAGCGCAGGTTGTTGATCTGCGTCCAGTTGAACAGCGTCTGCGAACCGTCGATCGTGTAGTTGCGGCGCTTGCTGGTGACCGTGCCGGAGTTGGCATCATGGTCGGCTTCGGTGCGGGTGCGGCTCAACTGGGCCTGGCCATTGATCTGCGGCAGCAGGGCAGCACGCGCCTGCACGGCGCCTTCCTTGTCGTACAGCCGGGTAGATTCGGCGGCGGACAGCTGCGGGTCACCATTGCGCGCCATTTCATAGACCTGCAGCAGGTCGGCGGCATGGGCGGACAACGGCAGCAGGGCAGTGGCCAGCGCAACAGCGAGGGATCGGCGGATCATTGCGGCTTCCTTGGACTCAGAGGTGGAACTGGGGGGCCGGGGCGGCACCACGCAGGTAATCGATATCGGTCTCGAACAGCGACTCGGTGCTGCCATCGGCCTTCACCAGCAGTGCTTCCATCGCCGGCGAACGGCCCTGGATGACATACAGGCGACCACCCGGACGCAACCACGAAGCAAACTGTGACGGCACCACGTCAACGGCGCCAGTGACACAGATCACGTCGAAGCGGCGTTCGGTCTGCCAGGCCAGGCCATCGGCCACTTCCACGCGCACGTTGGTGCCGAGGCCGGTGGCATCCAGGCGGGCGCGCGCAGCGGCGGCCAGTTCCGGGTCGATTTCCAGGCTCAGCACGTCGCGCGCCAGCGCGCCGATGCAGGCCGACAGGAAGCCGCTGCCGGTGCCGATTTCCAGCACTTCGTCACCCGGCTGCAGATCCAGTGCCTGCAGGGTACGGCCCTCGATGACCGGCTTCATCATCTTCTGGCCGTTGCCGATCGGCAGTTCGACATCGGCATAGGCCAGCGCCCGGTGCGCGTCGGCGACGAAGGCCTCGCGCGGCAGGCGGGCCAGGACGTCGAGCACCTTGATGTCCAGCACGTCCCAGGGACGGATCTGCTGTTCCACCATCAGTTCGCGGGCGTGGGCGTAATCAATCGTCATGAGGTTCAAATCCAGCGCAGTGGGCCGGCCATTTTACCGGTGCCGGAGGCCGGCGGCGCGCCCAGAGCATCAGCTGCGGGGTGGCCGGGGTCGCAGTGCCGGAAGTCATCGCGACCTCCGGTTCGTTCAGTTTTGGTTATCCAGCATTCCCAGCCCCCCGCGGCGCGTAGGCGCGCAGGAAGAAATCCACACTGGCGGCCACATGGATCGCAGCATCGGTCTCGACGGGGGACAGTGGCATGCCGCACATCATATGCATGTGCACTTCGCCCTTCACCAGGGTCAGGAACTGCTGGCCGGCGATGTAGCAGTCGGGGATATCCAGTTCGCCGCGCTCGGCACGCGAACGCATGAAGTCGGCCAGTGCCTCGCAGGTGCGTTGCGGGCCCGCCTGCCAGAACAGTTCACGCAGGCGCTCGTCGGTCTCCGGCGCCATCATCATCCGCTGGATCGACAGGGCCGCGTCGGAGGTGATCATCTCGAAGAACGCCATGCCGATGCCCAGCAACTGGTCACGCAGGGGGCCTTCGACGTCGGCCACGAACAGCGCGTCGGGCAGCATCTCGATGCACTTGGACTGCACAGCTTCGGAGAACAGGGTCTCTTTGTCGCCGAAATGGCTGTAAACGGTCAGCTTCGAGACGCCGGCCTGGGCAGCAATGCTGTCCATGCTCACGCCGCTGTAGCCCTGTTCAATGAACAGTGTCTTGGCTGCCTCGAGTATTGCCGCGCGCTTGCCCAGATCCTTGGGGCGCCCGGGACCGGCAGCCTTGGCAGCGGGCTTGGCCGTCGGCTTTCGGGAAGTGGGAGAACTCATTCCGCTAATACTAGACCAAGCGGTTCGATATTTATACTATACCGGCTGGTTCACTAATGTCCGCGTTGCAACAGTATGTTGCCGGCGCGTTCCCCCCGGATTTCTTTTCAGGTCCTGTACCTCATGAAAAACATGCGTTGGTTGGGCGTAGGCGTACTGGTCGTGGTGTTGGCAGCGTGCGGCAAGCAGGCCGCCGAGCCGGCGGCGGCCATCCCGGTGCTGGTGGTGCATCCCACCACGCAGGATGGACAGGCCGCGGCCGCCTACCCCGGCGAGGTGCGTGCCCGCCAGGAAAGCCCACTGTCGTTCCGGGTTGGCGGCAACTTGGTCAGGCGCCTCGTCGACGCAGGCGAGCGGGTGAAGAAGGGCCAGCTGCTGGCCGAGCTGGATGCGGCCGACTACGCCTCGCAGGCGGCGGCGTCGCAGGCGCAGCTGGCGGCGGCGGAAGCAGACCTGGTGCGCGCGCGCGATGACCAGAAGCGCTATGCCAAGCTGGCGGAAGACCAGCTGGTGAGCCGCTCGGCACTGGACCAGCAGACGGCGGCATTCAAGGCTGCACAGGGCCAGGCCAACGCCGCCCGGGCCAACCTCGCGGTGGCCCGCAACCAGGCCGAGTACGCGCAGCTGCGCGCACCCGCCGATGGCGTGATCGCCAGCCGCCAGGCCGAAGCCGGCCAGGTCGTGAGCGCGGGGCAGACGGTGTTCACCCTGGCCGCCGATGGTGGCCGTGAGGTGCTGATCGCGCTGCCGGAAAGCAGCATCCGCGACTACAAGGTCGGCCAGTCGGTGCAGGTGGAACTGTGGAACCGTCCGGGCCAGCTGCTGCCGGGCACCCTGCGCGAGATCGCCCCGGCCGCCGATGCACAGGCGCGCACCTATGCCACGCGCGTGAGCCTGGCGCCGGAAGCACTGAGCGAAGTGGAACTGGGCCAGAGTGCGCGGGTGTTTGCCACCGCCGGGCGCAGTGGTGCGTTGCAGCTGCCGCTGGCGGCTGTGCTGCGCGGCAGTGATGGCAAGGCCAGCGTGTGGGTGGTCAATCCGTCCAACGGTGCATTGAAGGCAACGCCGGTGCAGGTGGGTGCCTACGGCGCGCAGGCCGTGCCGGTCGTGTCCGGCGTGGGCGCGACGGACTGGGTGGTCGCTGCCGGCGGCCATCTGCTGCGCGAAGGCCAGGTGGTGACGCCGGTCGACCGCCAGAACCGCCCGGTGCTGGCACCGTCGGCCGCCAAGCCGGCGCCGGCCGCAGGCAAGGGGCACTGACCCGTGCGCCGCTTCAATCTCTCCGAATGGGCGCTGGGCAACCGTGCGCTGGTGTTGTTCGCGATGCTGGCGTTCGCCGTCATCGGTGCCTGGTCCTACAAGCACCTGGGCCAGTCTGAAGATCCGCCCTTTACCTTCAAGGCGATGGTGGTACGCACGATGTGGCCGGGCGCCACCGCCGAGCAGGTCTCGCGGCAGGTGACCGAGCCGATCGAAAAAGCGCTGATGAACACCGGCGAGTACGAATTCATCCGTTCGTACTCGCGGCCGGGCGAATCGCAGGTGATCTTCATGGCGCGCGACAGCCTGCGCTCCAAGCAGATCCCGGACCTGTGGTACCAGGTGCGCAAGCGCGTGGGCGATATCCGCGCGACGCTGCCGAGGGAGATCGTCGGGCCCTTCTACAACGATGAGTTCGGCGACACCTTCGGCAACATCTACGCGTTGACCGGCGAAGGCTTCGACTACGCGGTGATGCGCGACTATGCCGACCGCATCCAGCTGGAGCTGCAGCGCGTGCCCGACGTCGGCAAGATCGACCTGGTCGGCCTGCAGGACGAGAAGGTGTGGATCGAGCTGTCCAACACCAAGCTGGCCACGCTGGGCGTATCGCTGCAGCAGGTGCAGCAGGCGCTGGCCGACCAGAACGCGGTCAGCGCCACCAGCTTCTTCGAAACCCCGACCGACCGCGTGCAGCTGCGCGTGACCGGTCAGTTCGATTCGATCGAGGACATCCGCAAATTCCCGATCCAGGCCGGCGAACGCACGTTGCATCTGGGCGACATCGCCGAGGTCAAGCGTGGCTTTGCCGATCCGGCCTCGCCGAAGATGCGCTTCATGGGCCAGGATGCGATCGGCCTGGCGGTGGCGATGAAGGACGGCGGAGACATCCTCAAGCTCGGTGCCACCCTGGATGCCGAGTTCGAACGCCTGCAGAAGACCCTGCCGGCCGGCATGCAGCTGCGCAAGGTGTCCGACCAGCCGCATGCGGTGGAAGAGTCGGTGGGCGAGTTCGTGCAGGTGCTCACCGAAGCGGTGGTGATCGTGCTGCTGGTCAGCTTCTTCTCGCTGGGCCTGCGTACCGGCCTGGTGGTGGGCGTGACCATCCCGCTGGTGCTGGCGATGACCTTCTTCGTCATGCACTACTTCGATATCGGCCTGCACAAGATTTCGCTGGGTGCACTGGTGCTGGCACTGGGCCTGCTGGTGGACGATGCGATCATCGCGGTGGAGATGATGGCCACCAAGATGGAGCAGGGCTACGACCGCCTGCGCGCGGCCAGTTTCGCCTGGGAATCCACCGCCTTCCCGATGTTGACCGGTACCCTGATCACTGCCGCTGGCTTCCTGCCCATCGCCACGGCGGCATCCAGCACGGGTGAGTACACCCGTTCGCTGTTCCAAGTGGTGACCATCGCGCTGGTGGTGTCGTGGATCGCGGCAGTGCTGTTCATCCCGTACCTGGGTGACAAGATGCTGCCGGACCTGTTCAACCCGCAGCTGCCGAAGCCGGACAGCCTGGCCGGCCGCTGGCGCGCCAAGCGCCTGCAGTGGGCCGACCGGCATCCTTCACTCGCGCGCTGGATCGCACCGAAGGAGCATGCGCACGATCATGATCCGTACCAGCGGCCGTTCTACACCCGCTTCCGGGCGTTCCTGGATACCTGCCTGCGCCATCGCTGGTGGGTGATCGCTGCGACCATTGCACTGTTCATCGGTTCGTTGATGCTGTTCCGCTTCGTGCCACAGCAGTTCTTCCCCGACTCGACCCGCCCGGAACTTATGGTGGACATCGAGCTGGCCGAAGGTGCGTCGCTGGCCGCGACCCAGGCACAGGCCGACAAGCTGGAGAAGCTGCTGAAGGGGCGCGAAGGCATCAGCAACTACGTGGCCTACGTCGGCACCGGTTCGCCGCGCTTCTACCTGCCGCTGGACCAGCAGCTGCCGGCCACCAACTTCGCCCAGTTCGTGGTGCTCACCGAAGACGCCAAGGCCCGCGAATCGACCCGCGACTGGATGCTGAAGGAAGTGATAAAGCAGTTCCCCGATGTGCAGATGCGCGTGACGCGCCTGGAGAATGGGCCGCCGGTCGGTTATCCGGTGCAGATGCGCGTGTCCGGCGAGCACATCGCGCAGGTGCAGGCGATCGCGCGCCAGGTCGAGGCCAAGGTGCGCGAGAACCCGCACGTGATGAACGTGAACCTGGACTGGAGCGAGCCGAGCAAGGTGGTACGGCTGGTGATCGACCAGGACCGCGCCCGCGCGCTGGGCGTCAGCAGTGCGCAGGTCAGCCAGTTCCTCAGCAGCTCGTTGTCGGGCATGAGCGTGAGCACCTATCGCGAAGGCAACCGCCAGATCGAGATGCTGCTGCGTGGCCCGGACAACGAGCGAGCGCAGCTGGACCTGCTCGGCAGCCTGGCGATTCCGACCAGCAGTGGTACCGCGGTGACGCTGTCGCAGGTCGCGCGGCTGGAATACGCCTTCGAGGACGGCATCATCTGGCACCGCAATCGCCTGCCGACGGTGACCGTGCGTGCCGACATCAGTGATGGCATGCAGCCGCTGGACGTGGTGCAGCAGATCGTGCCGACCCTGGATGGCATCCGTGCCGACCTGCCCAGCGGCTACCTGCTGGAGACCGGCGGCTCGGTTGAGGATTCGGCTCGCGGGCAGAACTCGATCAAGGCCGGCATGCCGCTGTTCCTGATCGTGGTGGCCACGTTGCTGATGCTGCAGCTGCGCAGCTTCTCGCGTGCGGCGATGGTGCTGGTGACCGCTCCGCTGGGCATCATCGGTGCGACGCTGTTCCTGTTGCTGTTCCGCGCGCCGTTCGGCTTCGTGGCGCTGCTGGGCACCATCGCGCTGGCGGGCATGATCATGCGCAACTCGGTGATCCTGATCGACCAGATCCAGCAGGACATCGATGCCGGGCATGACCGCTGGCATTCGATCATCGATGCGACGGTGCGGCGTTTCCGCCCGATCGTGCTGACTGCGCTGGCGGCGGTGCTGGCGATGATCCCGCTGTCGCGCAGCGCTTTCTATGGCTCGATGGCGATTTCGATCATGGGTGGATTGATTGTCGGCACGGTGCTGACGCTGGTGTTCCTGCCGGCGTTGTATGCGGCGTGGTTCCGGGTCAAGCCGGACGAATCCGGGGCGTGATGCCCCGGGTTTCCCGGCCACCGGGCTGAGCCCCCTCTGCGGTGGGTTCAGAAGCGGGATCGCTGGTCTGGGCTGGGTGGGTGGGCTGTTCGGGGGACGCCGCAAGTACGTCCTTGTAGGCTTGGCAGCCGCTTGCTCGTGTGCGCTGTCCTGCGCACACGGCAAGACCGGGGTTGGGCGTCCTGCCCAGCCCGCCCGAGGCATGCCTCGGGCCCATGCGGCTGACACCCCCGCCCAGCCCACCCACCCGGCCCCTGACAGTTTCCTGTGGCCTGCACCGCAGGAAGAGAAAGAAGAAGAGCGAAAAGCAACAGCAACAGCCGCGTGCTGATGGTTGGGGTCGGATCCGTTTTCCATTGGAAAACGGATCCGACCCCTTTGTGTTTTCCGATACACCTCATCCACGCATGGCGTGGATCCACCAACCGTCATCGGGAAATTGTCGGAGGCGGGGAGGGGGCAGCTGGCGGGACCGTCCACGGCATGGATGCCGTGGCCGAGCCTACAGGGACGTACTTGCGGCGTGTCCCGCCAGCTGCCCCCCTCCCCGCCAACCAAGCAACAACCCAGAGCCGCTCTGGCTTTTGCAGTTGCAGTTGCATCTGCGGGCGCCGGGCAGCCGCCCGGCCGATCACCCCTGCAACTGCAGCCGCTCACGCAGCAGCGGCACCAGCCAATCCAGGAACACCTGCACACGTTGCGCGCGATGCTGCCGGTGCGGCAGCAACAGGGTCACCGGCAGCGGCTGCGCCGCGTACTGGGGCATCACTTCCACCAGCGCACCGGTTTGCAGTTCGGCCTGCACGTCGTAGCGTGGAATCTGCAGCAGTCCCAGCCCTGCTACGCAGCAGGCAATCGACGCCTCGGCGCTGTTCACCCGCACCCAGCCGGGCATCGGCAGCGTGCGCAGCTGCGCGCCGTCCTGCCATTCCCACGGCTCCACCCGCGCCGTGGTAGGCGACGCATAGTTCACCGCGCGGTGCTGCTGCAGGTCGGTGGGGTGTTGCGGTACGCCGTGCGCGTGCAGGTACGCCGGCGCGGCAACGTTGACGAAGTCCAGCTGGCCCAGCGTGCGGGCCACCAGGCTGGAGTCACCCAGCTGGCCCACCCTCAGCACCGCATCGCAGCCGTCCTCGATCAGATTCACCGCGCGATCGGTCATGCCCAGGTCCAGCTCGACCTGGGGGTGCCGTGCGAAGAAGTCCGGCAGCGCCGGGGCGATGATGCGGCGGCCGATCCGGCTGGGTACATCGATCTTCAACAGGCCACTCGGCTGTGCGTCGTCCTGGCGGAACAGCGACTCGGCGTCTTCCACCTCGGCGATCAGGCGCAGGCAGCGCACGTAGAAGGTGTCGCCGTCGTGGGTGGTGGAGACCCTGCGGGTGGACCGCTGCAGCAGGCGCGTGCCCAGGCGCTGCTCGAGTTCCGCCACGGCCGCCGAGACGGTGGAGCGGGGTAGGCCGAGCTGGTCGGCGGCGCGGGTGAAGCTGGTGCACTCCACCACCCGGGCAAAGATGCGGAAACGCTCGATCCGGTCCATTGTTCGCCCGCTTTGGAAAGTAAGTCAATGTTGCGGTCTTTATCCGCAATTTCTGCACGATATCGTCGTCGGCACAGGGTTGCCAGCCCGGCAGCCTCTTCCCGAGACCGATGCCATGACCGACCACCGTATCCAGGGCAAGACCGTGCTGATCGCCGGCGGTGCCAAGAATCTCGGCGGGCTGATCGCCCGCGACTTCGCCGAACAGGGCGCCAAGGCCATCGTCATCCACTACAACAGCGCCGCCACCCAGGCCGACGCCGAGGCGACCGTTGCGGCGGTGCAGGCCGCAGGTGCCAAGGCCGTGGCGTTGCAGGCCGATCTGACCTCGGCCGCTGCGATGGAGCGCCTGTTCGCCGACGCGGTCGCCGCCGTCGGTCGCCCCGACATCGCCATCAACACCGTCGGCAAAGTGCTGAAGAAGCCGATGCTGGACATCAGCGAAGCGGAGTACGACCAGATGAGCGCGGTCAATGCGAAGACGGCCTTCTTTTTCCTCAAGGAGGCAGGGCGCCATGTCAACGACGGCGGCCGCATCTGCACGCTGGTCACGTCCCTGCTGGGCGCGTTCACGCCGTTCTATTCCAGCTACGCGGGCACCAAGGCGCCGGTGGAACACTTCACCCGCGCGGCATCGAAGGAGTTTGGCGAGCGAGGGATCTCGGTGACCGCGATCGGCCCCGGGCCGATGGATACGCCGTTCTTCTATCCGGCCGAGAGTGCCGATGCGCAGGCGTATCACAAGACCGCCGCGGCGCTGTCGGCGTTCACCCGTACCGGCCTGACCGACATCGCCGACATCGTGCCGTGGATCCGCTTCCTGGTGACCGACGGTTGGTGGATGACCGGGCAGACCATCCTGGTCAACGGCGGCTACACCACCAAGTAGAGACACGCGAGGCTTGGGTTCGCGCAGTAGATCCACGCCATGCGTGGATGCTCTTGGCTTCATCCACGCATGGCGTGGATCTACTGTTGATCCCCAAGTGGACAGCTTCAGGGCGTTCACGGGCACAATAGCGGGCTGTCCCGGGGCCGGAGAGCCTGCATGTTCCCTCGCACGATCCGCGCTTGCGTGCTGATGCTGGTTGCCTGCTGCGGTCATGCCGATGCAGAGCCGGCGCAGACCGAGGCCCTGCGCTTCCAGCAGAACCTGCTCGCCGTGCTCGAATGCCGTGCCAGTGCAGATACCCGGCAGACCGTCGCCAGCACCCTGCGGGCGGCACGCTACGGCGATCCGGCCGGTCACCCGTTGCATCTGCGTGACTGGCATTTCGAGCAGGCCGGAGACGCCGACGCTGCTTCGGTGACGGTCATCGATGTGCCGGTGCCGTTGACCGCGCAGGGCGTCCGGACCCAGCGCGTATTCGCAGACGCGCAGGGGTTGTCCATTGCCATCGATGCTGCAGCGCGTGATCGTATCGTTGCCCGCCATGGCCTGCAGCTGCAGTCGAGCACGCTGCGTGAACCTTTCCGGGTGTGGTCCGCACGATCGGTTGATGGCAACACGTCGGCCCCGTCGATCATGGTGAGCAGCGATGGCGACGGCTATCGGTTGGGATGTACTGCCCAATCTGCCAGCACGCAGGGAACGTTGCCACTGGATCGGCAGCAGCGTGCAGATGCCAATGACCTCACTGCGGCCATCGAGTGCCGTGCCGACGATGCGGCCCTGCGCCGCGTCGGGCGCTTGCTGCAGCAGGTGATGGAACAGCCGCAGGGCGAATGGCCGGCAGAGGTGCGCGCAGTGTCGGCACCCACGCATGCGATCAACGGCACGGTGCTCCCCATCTTCCAGATCGAACTGCAGACGCCGCTGCAGATCCAGGGCATCACCACCGACAAGGTGCTGGCCGCACCGGCCGGCCTGACCGCTGCAGACCTTGGCAGAATCAACGTGGCAAGCGTGTTGCTCGATGCCGGTCTGACAACTGCTCACCAGCAGGCCGGCGTGCAGGTCTGGCAACGCGAAGCGTCGCGCAGCGGCTTGCCTTCAGGCAGCATCCGAATCCATGAACGCGTGGTGGCCAGAGCTGACGACGGCACTATCCTGACCGGATGCAGCAGCTCGCAGATGCGCGCGGCCGCGAGCGATCCGCAGAGCGCGAACATCCCGCACTGAGTGAGTCAGTGCGGGATGCGCAGAGAGAACGGGTACCGGACGCCGTCCGGTACCCCGATCACTCATCCCAGTTTGGCCAGCACCGCGTCGGTGGCCGTCGCCGTGCTCACCGCGTGGCCCTTGGCGGCCAGGTCTGCGGTGAAAACGCCATCGTCCAGCACCGCGTGCACCGCCGCTTCCACCGCTGCTGCTTCGTCTTCCAGCCCCAGCGAATGGCGCAGCAGCATTGCCGCGCTGAAGATCGTCGCGTACGGGTTGGCGATGCCCTTGCCGGCGATGTCCGGTGCCGAGCCGTGGATCGGCTCGTAGATACCCACCGCACCCGGCTCGCCCAGCGATGCCGATGGCAGCAGGCCCAGCGAACCGGCCAGCATCGAGGCCTCATCGGTGAGGATGTCGCCGAACATGTTCTCGGTCACGATCACGTCGTACTCGCGTGGCTTGGCCAGCAGATGCATCGCCATGGAATCGACCAGCTGGTGTTCCAGCGCCACGTCCGGGAATTCCTCGCGGCCGATGCGCGCGGCCACGTCACGCCACAGGCGTGAGGTTTCCAGCACGTTGGCCTTGTCCACCGAAGTGACCTTGCCGCGACGCTGCTGCGCCAACCGGAAGGCACTGCGCAGCACACGCTCGATCTCGGCCACGGTGTAGCGGCACAGATCGCTTGCGCTGTCGGCATCGCGGGTCTTGTCGCCGAAGTAGATGCCACCGGTCAGTTCGCGCACCACGACGAAGTCCACGCCCTGCAGCAGCTCGGCCTTGATCGGCGAGGCGTGGAGTGCGGCTTCATGGGTGCGCACCGGACGCAGGTTGGCATACAGGCCCAGCGCCTTGCGGATCGCCAGCAGGCCCTGTTCCGGGCGGACCTTGGCGTTCGGGTCGGACCACTTCGGCCCGCCCACGGCGCCCAGCAGCACAGCATTGGCGGCCTGGCAGGCGGCCAGGGTCGACGCCGGCAGCGGTTCGCCGTGGCGGTCGATGGCGATGCCACCGATGTCGTGCTCGCTGAAGGTGAAGGTGTGGTTGAAGCGCTTGGCGACGGCGTTCAGAACGGCGACCGCGGCGGCGGCCACTTCCGGGCCGATGCCATCACCGGGCAGGACAACAATTTCAGCGTGCATGCTCACTCTCGTAACGTTCGATTTCAGGGACACGGCCCAACAGATAACCCAGTTGATCGACGCCTTCCAGCAGGCAGGTCTGCGAGAAGCCGTCCAACGGGAAGGAGTAGATGCGGCCATCGGGCGTGCGCAGCTCGCGCGCCGCAATGTCGATGGTCAGCTCATCGTCAGGGCGCTGCATCAGCAGCTGCACGTCGGCCTCGTCCAGTACGATCGGCAGCAGGCCGTTCTTCAGCGAATTGCCGCGGAAGATGTCGGCGATCTCGCTGCTGACGATGGCACGCAGGCCGAGGTCGGTCAGTGCCCACGGCGCATGTTCGCGCGATGAGCCGCAGCCGAAGTTGCGCCCGGCCAGCAGGATGCTGCGGCCGGCATTGTGCGGTTGGTTGAAGGCGAAGTCCGCCACGGGCGAGCCATCGGCCTGCCAGCGCCAGTCGTTGAACGCATTGCGGCCCAGGCCAGCACGTTCGGTGGTGGACAGGAACCGCGCCGGAATGATCTGGTCGGTGTCGATGTTGGTCTGGCGCAGCACCACGCTGGCCGAGCTCAGGGTGCGGAAGCCGCTCATCAGGCCACCTCCTGGGCGAACAGCTCACGGGCATCGGCAACGTGGCCCTGCACCGCGGCCCAGGCAGCACTCATCGGCGAGGCCAACAGGGTGCGCGAGCCCGGGCCTTGGCGGCCCTCGAAATTGCGGTTGCTGGTGCTGACCGCCAGTTGGCCGGGGGCGACCAGGTCGCCATTCATGGCGATGCACATAGAACAGCCCGGTTCGCGCCATTCGGCACCGGCCGCGCGCACGATCTCATGGATGCCTTCGGCCTCGGCCTGGCGCTTGACGATTTCAGAACCAGGCACCACCAGCATGCGCACGCGCTCGGCGATGCGACGGCCACGCAGCACCTGTGCCACTTCGCGCATGTCGCTCAGCCGGCCATTGGTGCAGGAGCCGACGAACACCACGTCCACGGGCGTGCCGGCCAGCGTCTGTCCCGCCTGGAAGTGCATGTAATCCAGGCCCTTCTGCGCGGCGGCATCGTTGGCCGCCGGGATCGGCGCATCCACCGCGATGGCGGTGCCGGGGTGGGTGCCCCAGGTCAGGGTCGGGCGGATATCGGCGGCATCGATGTGCACCTCGCTGTCGAAGCGCGCGCCTTCATCGCTGCGCAGCTGCGTCCAGCGGGCAACGGCAGCGTCGAAGTCGGCGCCCTTGGGGCCGCGCGGCGTATTGGCGACGAAGTCGAACGTCACCTGGTCGGGCGCAACCATGCCGGCGCGTGCACCGGCTTCGATCGACATGTTGCACAGGGTCATGCGCTGTTCCATGTCCATCGCTTCGATGGTGCTGCCGCGGAACTCGATCACGTGCCCGGTGCCACCATTGACGCCGATCACGCCGATGATGTGCAGGACCACGTCCTTGGCGCCGATACCCGGCGCGACCTTGCCATCAACGGTGATCGCCAGCGTCTTCGCCTTGCGCTGCAGCAGGCACTGCGTGGCCAGCACGTGGCCGACTTCGCTGGTGCCGATGCCGAAGGCCAGCGACCCGAATGCGCCGTGGGTGGAGGTGTGGCTGTCGCCGCAGACGATGGTCATGCCCGGCTGGGTGAAGCCCTGTTCCGGTGCGATCACGTGGACGATGCCGCGGTTGTCCGAGGCCATGTCGAACAGTTCGATGCCGTGCTCGGCGCAGTTGCGCGCCAGCATCGCGACCTGTGCTTCGGAGGCGGCACTGGCGTAGGGCAGCGTACCGTCGGCAGCGGCCGGCAGGGTCGGCGTTGAATGGTCCATCGTGGCCTTGGTCCGATCCGGACGGCGCGGCTTCAGGCCACGCTCGCGCAGCTCGGTGAAAGCCTGCGGCGAGGTCACTTCATGGATCAGGTGCAGGTCGATATACAGCACGGCGGGCGCGCTGTCGGTTTCTGGAACCACCACGTGGGCGTCCCACAGTTTGTCGTACAGGGTGCGGGGTGCGGAAGTCATGCGTTTGCCTGGCAGGAGTACGGAGTAACGGGCATCGAAGAGAAAGTAACAGGAGCAGGTCAGCGGCGCCGCGCGAGCACGCGCAGGCGCACATAGTCGGCCAGCGGCTGGCCGGCGGCATTGCGCGGCAGGTCGGCCAGCAGGGCAGTGGCGGCATCGCGCACCGTGGCGCGCGCCTCGGCCGGCAGGTCGTCCAGCAGTGGAGCGGCGAATACCCGCAGCCAGCCGGCAACGCCGGTCGGCAGCGCGGTCGGTCGCGGCAGGCATTCGATCAGCTGCACCTGGAAGCCATGCTGGCGCAGGCGGTCTGCGTAGGCATCGGCGGTGGGGAAGTACCACTGGAATGCGCTGGCACCATGGCCATGGGCGACGCGCGCGGCCTGCACGGCGGCAGTGATCGTGGCCACGTTGCCATGGCCGCCGAACTCGGCGACGAAGCGCCCGCCGGGGCGCAGGGCGCGGCGCACGCCCTCCAGCACGCGATCCGGGTCGGGCATCCAATGCAGGGCTGCGTTGCTGAACACTGCATCGAACGCACGGTCGAAGGCCAGGGCGTGGCCGTCCATCACCTTCGCATCGACGCCCCGCGCACGCGCGGCGATCACCATTTCCGGCGAGGCATCGACGCCCTGCATATGTGCGCCGCTGAGGGCCAGTTCGGTGGTGAGCACGCCATCGCCACAACCCAGGTCGAGAATGCGCTCACCGGCACGCGCATCGAGCAGGCGCGCAACGGCGCCACCGAGGGTCGGCACGAAGCCGGCATCGATCGCATAGTCCTGGGCATTCCACTGCTGGCCAGCGCTGCTGGCGGTGGTTGCGGTGTCGAAGGCGCTCATCTCACATTCCTCAGGCGGTGGCGGTGGCGGTGGCAGGTGATTCAGTACTGATGCCGGCGTTGGCCTGGCGCTGGCGCAGCAGGCGGTTGGCCACGTCCAGCCAGGCCAGCGCGGACGCTTCGATGATGTCCTTGCTGGTACCGGTGCCGTCGTACTCCACGCCCTCGTGGCGCACGCTCAGGTTGGCTTCGCCACGCGCGTCGGCGCCGATACCGACGCTGTGCACGTGGTAGCTGTCCAGCATCAGCTGCACGCCGGTGGCAGCCGACAATGCGCCGAACAGCGCATCGACCGGGCCGTCTCCCTGCGCGGTCTCGGCCACGCGGTTGCCGTCCGGGTCGGACAGTTCGACCAGCGCGTTGGCGCGGCTGCCGACATCGCTGATGGTCATCGAAGCCAGACGGTAGCCCTGGGCATTGGAGCCGCCCTGCATCAGCGTCTGCAGGTCGGCATCGGTGACAACACGCTGCTGCTCGCACAGTCCCTTGAACTGCTCGAACACCAGCTTCAGCTCGTCTTCTTCCAGCCAGAAGCCCAGTGCGCGCAGGCGTGCTTCGACGGCAGCGCGGCCACTGTGGCGGCCCAGCACCATCTGCGAATCTTCCCAGCCCACGTCTTCCGGACGCATGATTTCGTAGGTGCCGCGGTGACGCAGCATGCCGTGCTGATGGATGCCCGACTCATGGGCGAAGGCATTGGCACCCACGATGGCCTTGTTGCGCTGTACCGGCATGCCGACCAGGCGCTGCAGCAGCTGCGAGGTGCCGACGATGCGCGGGGTGTCGATGGCGGTGTCCTGCTCGTAGAAAGCCTGGCGCACCTTCAGCACCATCGCGATCTCTTCCAGCGAGCAGTTGCCGGCGCGCTCACCGATGCCGTTGACGGTGCATTCGACCTGGCGCGCGCCGCCTTCGATGGCGGCCAGCGAGTTGGCCACGGCCAGGCCCAGGTCGTTGTGGCAGTGGGCGCTGAAGATCACGTTGGCTGCGTTCGGCACATCGGCGACGCCAGCGATGACCTGCTGGAACATCGTGCGGATCTCTTCCGGCGTGGTGAAGCCGACGGTGTCGGGCAGGTTGATGGTGGTGGCGCCGGCAGCGATCGCCACGCGCGAGACCTCGATCAGGTAGTCCAGTTCGGTGCGGGTGGCATCCTCGGCGGAGAACTCCACGTCATCGATGTAGGAACGGGCCAGCGCTACGTGCCTGCGTACCGATTCCAGTACCTGCTCGCGGGTCATCCGCAGCTTGTGCTCACGGTGCAGCGGGCTGGTCGACAGGAATACATGCAGGCGCGGGTTGGCAGCGGCTTCCAGCGCACGCGCCGAGGTTTCGATGTCGGCCTGCAGGCAGCGCGACAGCACCGCCAGGCTCAGGCTCGGGCGGCGCAGTTCGCGGCCGATCAGGGCCATCGCTTCGCGGTCGGACTGCGAGCTGGCCGGGAAGCCGGTCTCGATGATGTCCACGCCCAGTTCGTCCAGCGCACGCGCCATCACCAGCTTCTGCGGCGGGCTCATGCTGCAGCCGGGGGACTGCTCGCCGTCACGCAGGGTGGTGTCGAAGATGCGGATGCGCGGGGTGGTAATTCGTTCGATGGTGGTCACAGGGAAATCTCCTCGACAGCGGGTGCGACGGCTTGCAGGGGGGAAGGGGAAGGCGTGGGAAAAGCGGTGGCGGTCGCCTTGCCTGGCGAGCGCGGGGTTTCTGCCCGGCGCCGGCGCGGCTTGCGTGGCGGGCGTGGGCGGATGTCGGTGAGCAGGCCGGCGAGCACGCCGGCGTCGATGTTGCCGCCGGAGACGACCGCGCACTTGCGGCGCCCGGCGACGCGACGGCCGGCGGCCAGTGCCAGCGCACCGGCGCCTTCGGCGATGATGTGTTCTTCCAGTGCCAGCCGCACCAGGGTCTCGCGCAGCTCGGCTTCGCGCACGATCACCACGTCGTCCAGCAGCGAGGTACACAGGCGACGGGTCAGGAAACCGGGGATCTTCACCCGCACGCCATCGGCCAGCGACGGCACGGGATTGATCTCGCGCACGTCGCCGCGGATCGCGCGGGCCATCGAATCGACTCCCTCGACCTGCGCGCCGACGATGCGCACGCCCTGCGATTTCAGCGCCAGGGCGACGCCGGATGCCAGGCCGCCACCGCCGATCGGTACGATCACCACGTCCGGCGCGTGTGCGGCCAGCTCGATGCCGACGGTGCCCTGGCCGGCGATGACATCGGCATCGTCGAAGGCGGACAGGAAGCGGTAGCCGTGGCGCTGCGCCAGTTCGACGGCGAACGCATAGGCCTCGTCATAGCTGTTGCCGTGCTGTCGCACCGTTGCACCCCAATGGGCGACGCCAGCGATCTTGGTGGCCGGTGCGCCATGCGGCATCACGGTGATGGCTGGCACATCCAGGCGATAGGCGGCCCAGGCCACGCCCTGGGCGTGGTTGCCGGCCGAGGCGCAGATCACCGGCCGGGTATCGCCACGTTCGCGGGCGGCCAGCAGGGCATTTAGCGCGCCGCGCACCTTGTACGAGCCGGTGCGCTGCAGGTTTTCCAGCTTCAGCCAGGTGCCGAAGCGCTCGGCATGATGCAGCGGCGTGGGCGGCAGGAAGCGGCGCAGGCGGGCCTGCGCAGCCAGTACGTCGGCAACGGTTACGTCGCCGACATCGCTTTCCTTGCTGGCGTCAGCGGCCGGCATGGGCCACCAGCAGGGTGTTGCCGACCACCGCATGCGGGCACGGGCGGCGAAGAAGACGCCTCCGTACCGGCACCGTGTTGCAAACGGTACGGGCGTTCATGCGGATGCTCCTTCCAGTGCGGTCATCTGCACCGAAACGCAGTCGTAGATCTTTTCCATCTGCCGGCACAGCGTTTCCGGCGGGCGCTGGCTGTCCACCACCAGTTGCAGGTGCCAACGGCCATCATCGGCGGCTACCGGCGCACCGGTGATCGCGCGCGGCGCGAAACCGCGGCGTTCGGCCATGCCGATCACGCGCAGCAGCGCGCCCTCGGCCGGTTGCAGCACCAGGTCAAGCCGGTATTGCATTGGGGATCTCCTGGCGTGCATGTGCAGGGTTGCTTTCCAGCATGGTGCTGTTGGCGGTATTGGGCGGTACCAGCGGCCACACGTTCGCGCGTGCATCGATGGCCACGTGCAGCAGGGCCGGGCCGGGTTCGGCCAGCAGCGCGGCCAGGCCACCCTCGACGTCATCACGTGCATCGATGCGCGTGGCCGCGATGCCGAATACCTTGGCCAGGGCGACGAAGTCCGGGTTGTCGGACAGGTCGATCTCGCTGTAACGCTCGGCAAAGAACAGTTCCTGCCACTGCCGCACCATGCCCAGCGAACTGTTGTCCAGCAGGATGATCTTCACCGGCAGGCGGCAGCGGGCGATGGTCGCCAGCTCCTGCACGTTCATCATGAAGCTGCCATCTCCGGACACCAGCACCACCGTGCGCTCGGGGCAGGCGAACTGCGCGCCCATCGCCGCCGGCAGGCCGAAGCCCATCGTGCCCAGTGCACCGCTGGTCAGGTGGTTGCGCGGATGAGTGAAGCGGCAGTGCTGCGCAACCCACATCTGGTGCTGGCCGACGTCGCAGGCGACCACCGTATCGGCCGGCGCCAGTTCGCTCAGGCGCTTCAGCAGCGCCGGGGCGTAGATGTGCTGGCCGGGTGCGTCGTAGCGCGCGGCGAAACGATCGCGATGCTGGGCGCAGCGCTTGCGCCATGCGTCCTGGTGGGCCTTGGGGGAGGGGAAGGCCGCACGCAGGGCGCGGATGGCGTGGCCGACGTTGCCGGGCACGGCGACATCGGCGCTGCGCAGCTTGGAGATCTCGTACGCATCGGCATCGATGTGCACCACGCGGGCAAACGGTGCGAACTCGGCCAGCTTGCCGGTCGCCCGATCATCGAAGCGCGCACCCAGCACCAGCAGCAGATCGCTTTCCTGCACGGCCATGTTCGCCGCGCGGGTGCCGTGCATGCCCAGCATGCCCAGCGACTGCGGGTGCTGGGGAGGCAGCGCGCCCAGCCCACGCAGGGTCATCACGGTGGGGATGGCGCTGGCTTCGACGAATTCGCGCAGGTCCTGCACGGCATCGCCCAAGGCGATGCCACCACCGGCGTAGACCACCGGCTTCTCGGCCGCCGCCAGAGCCGCGATGGCCTCGGCGATGGCCGCGTCGGCGGGGGCCGGCGGCGGTTCCACATTGGCTGGCACATGCGCCGGCAGGTGGCTGGCATCGGCCAGCTGCACGTCCTTGGGCAGATCGATCAGCACCGGGCCGGGACGGCCTTCGCGGGCGATGCGGAAAGCATCGGCCACCACGCGCGGCAGGTCATCGACGCTGCGCACCAGCCAGCTGTGCTTGACGATCGGCATCGTCAGGCCGAACACGTCCAGTTCCTGGAACGCATCGGTGCCCAGCAGCGGCGTGGCGACCTGGCCGGTGATGCAGACCATCGGCACCGAATCGAGCATCGCATCGGCGATGCCGGTGACCAGGTTCGACGCGCCCGGACCGGAGGTCGCCACGCAGACGCCGACCTGGCCACTGGCGCGCGCAAAGCCGTTGGCGGCCAGTGCCGCGCCCTGCTCATGGCGCACCAGGATGTGCTTCAGCGACGAATCCACCAGCGCGTCGTAGAACGGCATGATGGTGCCGCCCGGATAGCCGAACAGCGTACGGACACCCTCGGCCTCCAGCGCCTGGGTCAGCCAGCGCGCGCCGTTGGGCGGCGCGCTGCGGTGTGTGGGAGAGTTCATGGGGGAACCTTGCAGAGCGGGTGGGGGTGCCGCGTTGTTACGCGGCTTGACCTTGCAACCAGACCATCTTGGCGCGCAGTTCCTTGCCTACCTTCTCGATCGGGTGCTCCAGGTCGGCCTGCTTGAACTTGTTGTAGTTCGGCAGGCCCGCTTCGTACTCGGCCACCCAGTTCTTGGTGAAGGTGCCGTCCTGGATGTCCTTCAGCACTTCCTTCATGCGCGCCTTGGTACCGGCGTCGATCACCCGCGGGCCGCTGACGTAGTCGCCGTACTGCGCGGTCTCGGAGATGAACTCCAGCATCCGCGAGATGCCGCCTTCGTAGAACAGGTCGACGATCAGCTTCAGTTCGTGCAGCACTTCGTAGTAGGCGATTTCCGGCTGGTAACCGGCTTCGACCAGCGTCTCGAAGCCCGCCTGCACCAGTGCCGAAGCGCCGCCGCACAGCACCGCCTGCTCGCCGAACAGATCGGTTTCGGTTTCTTCCTTGAAGGTGGTCTGGATCAGGTTGGCGCGCGCACCACCCAGGCCGGCCGCATAGGCGAGCGCGTACTCGGCGGCCTTGCCGCTCTTGTCCTGGTAGACCGCCCAGATGCATGGCACACCGCGGCCGATTTCATATTCGCGACGGACCAGTGCACCCGGGCCCTTCGGTGCGACCAGCACGACGTCCAGGTCTTCGCGCGGCTTGATCATGTCGAAGTGCACGTTCAGACCATGCGCGAACAGCAGCACCGCGCCCTGCTTCATGTTCGACGCCAGCACGTCCTCGTACAGCTTCTTCTGCACCATGTCCGGGGTCAGTACCGCGACCAGGTCGGCATCCTTCACCGCATCGGCCGGTGCCTTCACGGTGAAGCCATCGGCCTGTGCCTTGACCTCGGTGGGGCCGCCCGGACGCAGGCCTACCACCACATCGAAGCCGGATTCACGCAGGTTCAGCGCGTGCGCGCGGCCCTGGCTGCCGTAGCCGATGACGGCGATCTTGGTCTGGGGCAGTTCGTTGGTGCTCATGGGGGAGGTTCCTTGCGGGTGGGAAGAAAAAAGACGGCCGGCAGTCGAAGCGACGTACCGGCCGGTCAGGGAAAAGCGGGGAGGGCAGCGCCGCGCATCGCACAGGTACTGCCACCACGAGAGTTCGTGGTGCAGCAGGTCCAAGTTGTGGAGGAGGCGGTGGTCATGGTGGTTGCGTCTGAAACCAGGTCCTGAAATGAAAAAACCCGCACCTGGGCGGGTGCGGGTTTTTAAAGAGTTCCGGTGTGTTTGTTGCTTACACGCTGGCTCGTCCCGCACCTGTTGGTTGGGTAATAAGTACGAGCACAAGAATCGAACGCAGCGAGGCGGCGCCGGTATCGGCGGCTTCGATGTGGGTTCGCGGTGGTGTGTTGTGATGCAACATGTGATCGAGAAAACCACAGCCATTTCCGCTGTGTCAACCCTCGCAGCACTATTTCCGTCAGTTTCCGCTGCATGCAGTGCAATCGCTTGTGGCGCAAGGATGGTTGCTGCTGAAAGTGTTTCGGTGAACCCGAATTCACTCTTTTCAACGGGTTTTTTGCGCGGATTCCGGCGATACCAGCTGCGCTCGCCGGGTCGTGCAGCGCCCCGTGTGCCGCGGGAGGTTCCGCGCGCATTGCGAAGCGTTCGTGGCAATGGCGTCCGTGGCTCCATGAGGCGCCCCATGACCTATGCCCGATGGCCCCCGGTCGCGGTAGCGGCGAAGATCGGGTCACCACCCCTTCCCTCGGAACCTGACCGTGTCCCGACGTCTTGCCCGTTCCCTGCTGGCAGCTGCCGTGCTGGCTGCCGTGCCCATGCTGTCCCAGGCCGCCGACCGCATTACCGGCCACACCTTCGCCACCCGTTCGGAGGTGATCGCCCCGCATGCGATGGCCGCCACCTCGCAGCCGCTGGCTACCCAGATCGCGCTGGACGTGATGAAGGCCGGTGGCTCAGCCGTCGATGCCGCCATTGCGGCCAACGCAGCGCTGGGGTTGATGGAGCCGACTGGCAATGGCGTCGGCGGCGACCTGTTCGCCATCGTGTGGGACCCGAAGACGCAGAAGCTCTACGGCTACAACGGCTCGGGCCGTTCGCCGAAGTCACTCACTCTGGCCGAGTTCCAGCGCCGTGGCCTGAAGGAGATCCCCGCGACCGGCCCGCTGCCGGTATCGGTGCCGGGCGCGGTTGATGGCTGGTTCGCGCTGCACGAGCGCTTCGGCCGCAAGCCGATGGCCGACAACCTGGCCCCGGCCATCCGCTACGCGCGCGACGGTCATCCCGTTGCCGAAGTGATTGCCTATTACTGGGATCGCTCGGTGCCGAAGCTGTCGCAGTATCCGGGTTTCAAGGAACAGTTCACGATCGATGGCCACGCGCCGCGCAAGGGCGAGATGTGGAAGAACCCCAACCTTGCCGACACCCTGCAGAAGATTGCCGACGGCGGCCGTGATGCCTTCTACAAGGGCGACATCGCCCATACCATCGGCGATTACTTCAAGAAGAACGGCGGCTACCTGAGCTACCAGGACATGGCCGACCATCATGGCGAGTGGGTCGAGCCGGTCAGCAGCAACTACCGCGGCTACGACGTGTGGGAGCTGCCGCCCAACAGCCAGGGCATCGCCGCGCTGCAGATCCTCAACGTACTGGAAGGCTACGACTTCTCGAAGATTCCGTTCGGCTCACCCGAGCACGTGCATCTGTTCGTGGAAGCCAAGAAGCTGGCCTTCGCCGACCGTGCGCGCTTCTACGCCGACATGGCGTTCCAGCCCGCGCCGATACAGAAGCTGATTTCCAAGGAGTACGCAGCGCAGCGTCGCGCGCTGATTTCGATGGACAAGGCGCTGAAGGAAGTGCAGCCGGGCACGCCCAAGCAGCTGGAAGAGGGCGACACGATCTACATGACCGTGGCCGATGCCGACGGCATGATGGTGTCACTGATCCAGTCCAACTACCGCGGCATGGGCAGCGGCATGGCCCCGCCGGGGCTGGGCTTCATCCTGCAGGATCGCGGCGAGATGTTCGTGCTGCAGAAGAACCATCCCAACGGTTACGCACCGGGCAAGCGTCCCTTCCAGACCATCATTCCGGCCTTCATCACCAAGGGCGGCAAGCCTTATGCAAGTTTCGGCGTGATGGGCGGTGCGATGCAGCCGCAGGGGCACGCACAGATCGTGATGAACCTGGTGGACTTCGGCATGAACCTGCAGGAGGCCGGTGATGCCCCCCGCATCCAGCATGAGGGATCGACCGAACCGACCGGGCAGGCGACGGCGATGACTGATGGTGGCGAGGTCAATCTGGAAACCGGGTTCCCGTACGAGACGGTGCGGGCGCTGATGCGCAAGGGGCACCGGGTGGTGTTCGCCGATGGTCCATATGGTGGTTATCAGGCGATCCAGCGTGATCCGGAAACCGGCGTGTATTACGGCGCGTCGGAGAGCCGCAAGGACGGGCAGGCGGCGGGCTACTGAGGTTCCCCGGCCAACGGGCTGAGCCCCCTCTGCGGTGGGTTAAGAAGCGGGATCGCTTGTTGGGCCGGGCGGGTGGGCTGGTCGGGGGACGCCGTGAATCCGTCCCTGGAGGCTTGGCAGCCGCATCCATGCGGCTGACACCCCCGCCCAGCCCACCCACCCGGCGCCTGACAGTTTCCTGCGGCGGCCACCGCAGGAAGAGAAAGAAGAAGATCAAAAGCAAAAGCAACAACAACAGCCGCGTGCTGATGGTTGGGGTCGGATCCGTTTCCCTTTGGAAAACGGATCCGACCCCTTCTTGTTTTCCGATACACCTTCATCCACGCATGGCGTGGATCCACCAACCGTCACCGGGAAATTGTCGGAGGCGGGGAGGGGGCCGATGGCGGGACCGTCCACGGCATGGATGCCGTGGCCGAGCCTACAGGGACGTACTTGCGGCGTGTCCCGCCATCGGCCCCCTCCCTGCCAGGCAAGCAACAGCCCAGAGCCGCCTCGGCTTTTGAAGTTGCACTTGCAGTTGCTTGAAAGAAGCGGTGCAGCCGCAGGCTGCAAAACACCCTCAATCCTGATCCTGCGCGCGTGCCGCCTCCGCCTGGGTCTCTTCCTGCGCCGCCATCTCGCGTGCGATCCACGCATCGATCATGCGTCGCTGGCGCTGCGCCTGCCGCCGCTCGCGCGTGTACTCCTGGTCCAGCACCCGGTACAGCGACACCATCACCAGCACCATCAGCAGCGCGAACGGCAACGCCGCAATCGTGATCATGCCCTGCAACGCATCCAGCCCGCCCGCCAGCAGCAATGCCGCCGCAATCAACGCTACCGCGATGCCCCACGCCAGCTTGCGCTTCAGCGGCGGATCCCCGGCTTCGTCGGTGGACATGCTGGCCAGTACCAGCACCGCCGAATCGGCCGAGGTCACGAAGAAGATCATCAACAGCACCAACGCCACCGCCGACAGCATCAGCGACGCCGGCAGGCTGTCGAACAGGGTGAACAGCACCGTCTCATAGCCATTGCCCAGTGCCTGCACAAGGTCGGCGTGGCCGAAGATCTGCGCCCACAATGCCGTTCCCCCGAACACGGCGAACCAGAAGAAGCCCAGCAGGGTCGGTGCCAACACCACGCCGATCACGAACTCGCGCACGCTGCGGCCGCGCGAGATGCGCGCGATGAAGGAACCCACGAACGGGGCCCACGAAATCCACCAGGCCCAGTAGAAGATCGTCCAGTCGGCCACCCACGTGCTGCCGGAGAACGGCGACATGCGCAGGCTCATGGTCACCAGCTGGTTGAGGTAGGAACCCAGCGTGGTGGTGAACGTATCGAAGATGAAGCCAGTCGGCCCCAGCACAAGTACGGTCGCGGCCAGCAATGCAGCCAGTGCCAGGTTGAAGTTGGAGAGCCACTTCACGCCGCGCTCCACACCGCTGGCGGTCGAGGCCATGTACAGCACGAAGGCAATGGCGATGATGGTCATCTGCACCGGTACAGTCGCCTGCAGGCCAAATACGCGCTCCACGCCTGCAGCGATCTGGATGGTGCCGAAGCCGAGCGTCGTCGCCACGCCGATCGCCGTGGCGACCACCGCCGCGATGTTGACGACACGGCCGATCCAGCCGCGATGGTGGCGGCCGATGATCGGCTGCAGCATATCGCTGACCAGCCCCCGTCCATTGCGGTTGAACTGGAACCAGGCCATCGCCAGGCCGATCAGTGCATAGATCGCCCACGGATGCAGGCCCCAGTGGAAAAACGCATAGCGCATCGATGCACGCGCGGCATCCATGCTCTGTGGCGCAATGCCTTCCGGTGGCTTGGTGAAGTGTGAGATCGGCTCGGCCGCGCCCCAGAACACCAGGCCGATGCCCATGCCGGCGGCGAACAGCATCGACATCCAGCTGGCGCGCGAAAATTCGGGTTCGGCGTCTTCGCCACCGATGCGCAGGTTGCCGAAGCGGCCGAAGGCCAGGTACATCAGGAACACCAGCGCCAGGAACACCACCAGCAGGTACAGCCAACCGACGCTGCGGATGACATCAGCCAGCGCCGCCTGCACGACGGTATTGAAGGGACCGGGCGCGAGGCCGGCCAGCAGCACCAGGGCAAGCACCAGTGCGATGGAAATGCGAAACACCATGAAGGAGCTTCTCCGATCAAGGGATTGAGGGGAGCGAGCGAAAGCTTGCAGGGAGTAGGCCGGCGACAGTGTGCGCGCACCGGACAGGCACCGCGATGGCGGCAGGGAAAGCGCCACGTGCAACGGTGCGGCGCGCGTGCACGTTACTGAATGCGACGTCACGGTTCTGTTAACGCGGGTGCGGCAGATCTGCGCCCTGCGTGGATGAACGGCCAGGAGGTCGAGTGGTTTCTATGCTCTAATGCCCACCAAGAAGCGGGGGTACCGCGGCCTTGTGGCCACGGTTGAGATAGTCCCTTGGAACCTGATCCGGCTCATACCGGCGTAGGGAAGCTTTGCAATGCAGCCGTACCCGGAACCTGCCCAGGGAGCGCCTTGGTGCCGTCCGTGCGCGGTGGCAGTGCGCCGCCGCTTCGTCCCTGACCTTCCTGGACGATGCCCGATGAACGCACAGCTCTCCGCCCTGCAGCAACAGGCCCAGCAACTCTCCGAATCCGTGACCCGGCCCATTCCCGGCTCGCGCAAGATCCACGTGCCTGGCTCGCGCCCGGACCTGCAGGTGCCGATGCGCGAGATCGCGCTGACCCGCACGCCGACCGTGTTCGGCGGCGAAGAGAACGCACCGGTCACCGTCTACGACACCTCCGGCCCGTACACCGATCCGGACGTGCGCATCGACCTGTCCGCGGGCCTGCCGGCACTGCGGCGTGGCTGGGTGGAGGAGCGCAACGACACCGAGCAGCTCGACGGCCTCAGCTCCTCGTTCGGCCGCGCGCGCGAACATGATCCGAAGCTGGACCCGGTGCGTTTTCCCGCGCGCAGCCTGCCACGTCGCGCGCGGGCCGGCGCCAACGTCACCCAGATGCACTATGCGCGCCGCGGCATCATCACCCCGGAAATGGAATTCGTGGCAATCCGCGAGAACCAGCGGCTGGAAGCGATCCGCGATGCCGCACTGCTGCAGCAGCATCCTGGCGAGGCATTCGGTGCGTCGATCCAGCAGATCATCACCCCGGAATTCGTGCGCGAGGAAATCGCCCGCGGCCGTGCGGTGCTGCCCAACAACATCAATCACCCGGAAAGCGAGCCGATGATCATCGGCCGCAACTTCCTGACCAAGATCAACGCCAACATCGGCAACAGCGCGGTGTCCTCGGGCATTGCAGAGGAAGTGGAAAAGCTGGTGTGGGCGATCCGCTGGGGCGGCGACACGGTGATGGACCTGTCAACCGGCAAGCACATCCATGAAACGCGCGAATGGATCATCCGCAATTCGCCGGTGGCGATCGGTACGGTGCCGATCTACCAGGCGCTGGAGAAGGTCGATGGCCGCGCCGAAGCGCTGACCTGGGAGATCTTCCGCGACACCCTGATCGAACAGGCAGAGCAGGGCGTGGACTACTTCACCATCCATGCCGGGGTGCTGCTGCGCTATGTGCCACTCACCGCCAGGCGGGTTACCGGCATCGTCAGCCGCGGCGGTTCGATCATGGCCAAGTGGTGCCTGGCCCACCACAAGGAAAACTTCCTCTACACGCATTTCGAAGACATCTGCGAAATCATGAAGGCCTACGACGTGACCTTCTCGCTGGGTGATGGCCTGCGTCCTGGCTGCATCGCCGATGCCAACGATGCGGCGCAGTTCGGCGAGCTGGAGACGCTGGGCGAGTTGACGAAGATTGCGTGGAAGCACGACGTGCAGACCATGATCGAAGGCCCCGGCCATGTGCCGATGCAGCTGATCAAGGAAAACATGGACAAGCAGCTGCGCGAGTGCGGCGAGGCGCCGTTCTACACGCTTGGCCCGCTGACCACCGACATCGCACCGGGCTACGACCACATCACCAGCGCGATCGGTGCGGCGATGATCGGTTGGTTCGGCACTGCCATGCTCTGCTACGTCACGCCGAAGGAGCATCTGGGCCTGCCCAACCGGCAGGACGTGCGCGACGGCATCATGGCCTATCGCATCGCCGCCCATGCTGCTGACCTGGCCAAGGGGCATCCGGGTGCGCAGGTGCGTGACAACGCGCTGAGCAAGGCACGCTTCGAATTCCGCTGGGAAGACCAGTTCCACCTCGGCCTGGACCCGGAGAAGGCCAAGGAATTCCACGACGAGACCCTGCCCAAGGACGCGCACAAGCTGGCCCACTTCTGTTCGATGTGCGGCCCGCATTTCTGTTCGATGAAGATCACCCAGGACGTGCGCGAGTACGCCGAGAAGGGCATGCAGGAAAAGTCCGAGCAGTTCCGGGCGGCCGGCGCCGAGGTGTACCAGCAGGGCTGATCGCAGATGGGCAGTGCCGGGTCATGCCCGGCACCGTCCAGTCACCCAACTTACCGACATGCCGCTATCCTCGCCCCATCGTTCCCCGGGGACACGGAACCATGCCTATTGCCGTCACCACCCGCTGGCTGGCCATCGCCCGCCGTCATCCCTCTGCCTGGCTGCTCGGCGCACAGCTGTTGTCGGTGCTGCTGTACCCGGCGTTGGACGAAACTGCTGCCGGGCGCGCGGCAGTAGGCGTATTCGGCATGGCCGTGCTCGGCCTGGCACTGTGGGTGGTGCAGCGCAGCCCGCTGGGGACATGGCTGGCGTTGGTGCTGGCCATCCCGGCGGTGGTGTTTTCCCTTTCGGCGGCCCTGCTCGACCGGCCTGCACTGGGCATCACCGCGCAGCTGCTGGAAAGCCTGCTGTATTTCTACACCGCCGGTGCGCTGATCGCTTACATGCTGCAGGACCACAAAGTGACGCGCGACGAGCTGTTCGCCGCCGGTGCCACGTTCACTCTGCTGGCATGGGCATTCGCTTTTACCTTTGCCGTATGTCAGCAGTGGTATCCGGGCAGTTTCCAGGGCGCCAGTGGCGGCGCGCAGCGCACATGGATGGAGCTGCTTTATCTGAGCTTCAGCTTATTGTCGGGGGTAGGTCTCAGCGACGTCGTGCCACTGCATCCGCAGGCCCGCGCGCTGGTAATGCTGGAGCAGTTTTCCGGCGTCATGTACGTAGCGCTGGTGGTTTCGCGGCTGGTTGGCCTGACCATGCTGAAACGCTTCTGAAAATGAACGCCAGATAAAAATATCGCGCCCAAAAGGGCGCGAATGATGATGCGTATTATGTGAATGCGTCGGCGAGAGAGAGCCTGATGTCGACCACGCGATAGGCGAGGTAACTCGCATAGGCTAATATCCGGAGGCTTCGTTTTTTTTGCGGTATGCGCCGATGCTTTGTGCGGAATCTGGCTTCTTGCTGTGCCAAGGATGGGAAGGGATCGATGGTGAACAGTGTTTGCGGCCTGTTTCAGCCCCATAGCAACGAATGATCAATAGCGAAATCCAGTCGCCTGAATCCGACCGCGTCCGCGTCGGTGAGTGCATCGTTACTTTGTCCTCGCGTGAGGTCGAAGTCGCCGGTGCCCGCCGTACACGCCGTTTGACGCCCAAGTCGCTGGGCGTGCTGCGCGTGTTGATGCGGCAGCCGGGGCGGGTGGTGACCCGTGACGAGCTGTTCGCCGAAGTGTGGCCGGACACGCTGCCGACCAACGATGTGCTGACCCAGGCCGTGACCCAGCTGCGCAAGGCGTTCAGCGTCGACGACGACAACGGCCAGGCGTACATCGAAACCATCGCCAAGACCGGCTACCGCCTGCTTGTGCCGGTGCAACCGCTGGCGGACCACGAGACCGATGCGATCGCCGTTGTAGAGGACTCGACCGCATCACAGCCGCCTGCGCCGGATGCCGTGGCCGCCGCCGGCGTGCCGGTGGTTGAACGCGGAAGCCGCCGCTGGCGCCGTCTGCGCCGTCGCTTGCTGCTGGCACTGGGCGTGGTGATGCTGCTTGCGCTGGTGGTGTTGAGCGTACTGCTGCTGCGCCGCCCGGCGCCGGTGAATTCTCCGGTGGATGCGGCAGTGGAGAACGGCACGCGGGTGATCGGAAGTCCGGAGCGGCCGTATCGATTGATTACCGCGACGGCCGGTTTCGAGACCTATCCCACACTTTCTCCTGATGGATCGCAGGTCGCCTACGAAGGCGCCAACGACGATGGCACCGGCGGCAACGCCATCAAGGTGCAGACCTCTGGCAATGCCCCGGCGCGCCAGCTGCTATCGCCACCGGCAGGTGCCAGCGACCGCTTCCCGAACTGGTCGCCCGATGGCCGCGAAATCGCCTTCGCCCGCTTTGGTGCCGATGCCAGCTGCCAGGTGCTGATCGCCAGCGCCACCGGCGGCGCCGTGCGCCAGGCCACGCGCTGCGACGGCACCGAGCTGCTCAGTTTCGACTGGACGCCCGATGGTCGTGGCCTGGTCTTCGGCAGCATGGTCGGTCGCTATGCCCATCGCGGCATCCGCGTGCTCGATCTGGCCACCGGCCAATGGCGTGCGCTGGAGTACGCTGTCGACGAGGATGATTTCGACTACGCCCCGCGCTATTCCCCGGATGGCCGATGGCTGGTGTTTGTCCGCAACCCTCAGCTGGGCGACCTGTGGCGGATGCCTGCCAGCGGCGGCACGCCCGAGCAGTTGACCACCGAATCGGCCGAACTGCGTGGTTGGGCGTGGCTGGGCGACGGTCGGCATATCGTGTTCGGTCGCCGCGTGGACAGCGAAGCACGCCTGTACTACCTCGACGTCGAGCGCCGCACGTTGCGCGACGCTGGGCTCGACGATGCGCAGTGGCCGGCAGTGTCCCGCCGCGGTGACATGCTGGCGTTCGTGCATCGGCGCGCGCAGTTCGGGGTGTTCAGGATGCCCGCGCAGGGCGGTGCCGGTGAGCGCCTGTTCGCCTCCAGTGGCCGCGACGGGCAACCGATGGTGGCACCGGATGGGCGGCAACTGGTGTTCAGTTCCGATCGTTCCGGCAGCTTCGCCCTGTGGTGGGCCGACATGCAGCGGCCGGAGTCGCTGCGGCCGATCGAGGGGCTGAAGCCCGAGGCACGGCAGGCGCCCGACTGGTCGGCCGACAGCCGGCATCTGCTGGTGGTGGGCCGCGATGAGCATGGCGAAGCGGTTGTCTACGAGATCGCACCGCGCGATGAACAACTGCATCGCCTTCCGGTTCCCGCCGAGCAGCCATTGCAGGCGTTGTACGGCGCAGACGCGGAGCAGCTGCTGGTGGTCGAACGTGATGCCGACCAGCACACCCGCTTGAGCCTGTTCGACCGCAGCGCGCAGCCATGGCGGCGGTTGGCCAGCCTGGAAGGCGTATCGCAGGCGCGTTTCGACCGCAGTACCGGGCGGGTGCTGTTCACCCGGCTGGCAGCCGGTGGGCTGTGGTCGGTGGACGCAGCGTTGACCCCTGCCAGCGTGCAGCAGGTCAGTGAGGACCGGCCCAGCCGCTGGCGCTACCGGACCTGGACAGTGGCCGGCAACGGCAGCATCGACTACCTCGGCAGCAGTGCCAGCTGTGGCACGACTCTGGTCCGTATCCAGTCCGGACGCGAAGAAGCCGAGCGTTGCCTGGACGCCCAGCGGCTGAGCGCGGGCAATGGACTGAGCGCCAGTGCCGACGGAAACAGCCTGTACCTGGCCCTGGCCATCAGCGATGGCGCCGACATCGGTGTGATGCGACTGCCCGAACAACCGCCCGCACTGTTCCCGGCATTCTCCAAATTATTGATCTTGAACGAGAAAGGGCCTTCGTAATTTCTTCGTGACGATCTCGCCGCGAATTCGTGGCGATCTCGGCAGTCTTTCCTGACGCGCTGTCACCTCATTTGGCAAAACGGAGGCCTGTACTTGGCAAATCCGTGGTGCCCCTATGCGTCAACTCTCGCTGGCCGATCGTGGCCAAACCGTATCCCTGGACAAGGCGATCGACGATGTCGCGCCGACCTGCATGGGGGTTGCCCGCCTCGGCAGCCTGCAGACCGCCGGCACCAGTTTCAGCGTCTGGATGCAGGTGCGCGGCACCTCGTGGGTGGAAGCCAAGGAAGGGCGGTTCCGGCTTCGCCAGGGCGAGTGGATCGCGTTCGAGAAGGAGTCCAGGCCGCTGGTCCAGGCCGGACGCAACGGCTTGTGCGTGGGCATGAACCTGAACGTGGAAGCGCTGCGCGTGCTGACCGAAATGGCCGACTGCGGCCTGTACGCCGGTCGTGGCCAGATGAACCGCGCTGATGCGCGGGTGGCGCTGCGCCTGTGGCGTGACGCCCTCGCCAGCGGGCAGCCGGCGCAGGCACTGCGTCCGTTGCTGCTGCATCTGGCCGGTCTGCAGCGCAGCCTGGCCGACAACGTACAGCGTTGCCCGGGCCGCTCGCGCAGCCGCAAGCGCCAGGTGTTTGGTCGCATGCAGCGCGCGCGCCTGTATCTGGAAGGCAACAGCCACCGTGTGGTGCGCATCGGCGAACTGGCCGAGCTGACCAACTTCTCCAGCTGGTATCTCTCCAAGACGTTCCAGAGCCTGTACGAGGAAAGCCCGCAGTCGCTTTCGGCACGGTTGCGCCTCGAACGTGCGGCCGATCTGCTGCGCGATACCGACATGATGGTCGGCGAAGTCGCTGCCGCCAGCGGTTTCGACAACTGCTGCAGCTTCGCGCGTGCCTTCCGCGCCCGCTACGGCCAGTCCGCCTCGCGCTTCCGCGAGAATGACGGACAGCTTCCGCCACACTCCGCAAAGTCTCCGGTTGTGTCGCGCAAATACAGCGCTGCAACGCAATCGTAACGTGCTACGGCGTTTTAACACGCTACTAACACGTACCTTGGAGAGATTGATGAACGTTCGTATTCCTGCAGTGCGGCTCGGCTTGTTGCCGGCCGGCATTGCGCTTGCCTTGGCACCGTCCTTCGCTTCGGCGCAGGACGCAGCTGCCGGCGGCACGACCGACCTGGACCGCATTTCGGTCACCGGTTCGCGCATCCGCCAGGCGAGCATGGAAACCGCGCAGCCGGTGATCGCGCTGCAGCGCGCCGACATTGAAAAGCAGGGCTTCACCAGCGTTGCCGACATCGTCCAGAACCTGTCGGCGACCGGTTCGCCGGCGATCAGCCGCGCCGATGCCCTGAGCTCCGGCGAAGAAGTCGGCGGCCAGTACGTCGACCTGCGCAACCTCGGCCCGGAGCGCACCCTGGTGCTGCTGGACGGCAAGCGCATGGGCACCAGCACCGGCGGCTACACCGACCTGGCCTCGATCCCGACCTCGGTCGTGGAACGCATCGAAGTGCTGACCGACGGTGCATCGGCCATCTATGGTTCCGACGCCATCGCCGGCGTGGTCAACATCATCACCCGCAAGAACTTCGACGGCCTGGAAGCCAGCGTCTACGGTGGCCAGTACGGCCAGGGCGACGGCCAGAAGCAGGTCTACAACTTCGTCTACGGCCAGACCGGTGAGCGCGGTTCGATCACCTTCGGCGCCGAATACAGCAAGGAAGATGAGGTCCAGGCCAAGGATCGTTCCTTCAGCCGCTACCCGAACGGCCGCTTCCACCCGTTCCCGACCGACGACGATGCCAATGGCTGGTCGCCGGCGTCGAACCAGGGCGTGCTGATCGACGACATGGGTACCCCGAAGGACGCCAACGACGATATCTGGTACACCCGTGCCAATACCGGTGCCGGCAACGGCATGGGCGACTTCCGTGAGTTCGGCACCGCCGACTACACCAATGCCAGCCAGGAAATGTGGCTGCAGAACAAGCTGACCCGTCGCTCGGTCTTTGCCAACGGCAACTACGACCTGACCGACAACATCCGCGCCACCGCGAACGTGCTGTACACCAAGCGCACCGCGACCTCGCAGATTGCCGGCTACCCGTACCAGTCCGAGGTCTATGGCACCCCGCTGTCGGCCGACAGCATCTACAACCCGCTGGGCAAGGACGCGAACTTCATCCGTCGCACCTCCGAGTTCCCGCGCCAGACCGAATCCGAGCAGGAAACCTTCCGCTTCTCGGCCGGCCTGGAAGGTTCGTTCGAGTTCGCCGACAAGTTCTGGGACTGGGACGTGGGCTACGTCTACAACCAGAACAAGGGCGTCAAGACCGGCACCGGCAACCTGTTCATCCCGAACGTGCAGAACGCCGTCGGCCCGTCCTTCATGGACGGCGACGTTGCCCGTTGCGGCACCCCGGGCAAGGTGATCGCCGGTTGCACCCCGTGGAACCCGCTCGCACCGTACGGCTCCACCGGCAACGGTTCGCTGGCTGACCCGGCACTGCAGGCCTACCTGTTCCTGCCGAGCCACGACACCTACACCAACACCACCAAGGCCTACAGCGCCAACATCTCCGGTTCGCTGTTCACGCTGCCGGCCGGTGACCTGGCCATCGCTGCCGGTTACGAGCACCGCCAGGAAAGCGGTGAGTACAACCCGGATGCACTGCTGCAGTCGGGCCTGAGCACCGACCTGGCCGGCGCACCGACCAAGGGCAGCTACAAGCTCGACGAGTTCTACGTCGAACTGAACGTGCCGGTGCTGGCCGACATGCCGTTCGCCAAGGAACTGTCGCTCGACATGGCCGGTCGCTATTCGGACTACAACACCTTCGGCGACACGATCAACAGCAAGTTCGGCCTGAAGTGGAAGCCGATCGACGACCTGCTGGTGCGTGCGACCTATTCGACGGGCTTCCGCGCGCCGAATATCGCCAACATGTACGGCGGCACCTCGCAGACCTTCGACGCCTACACCGATCCGTGCGACAGCAGCTTCGGCTCGGCTTCGCGCAATCCGTCGGTTGCCGCGGCCTGCGGCGCACGTGGCGTTCCGGCGAACTTCCGCCAGATCACCTCCGGTGGCGCACAGTCGACCGGCCCGGGCACCCAGTCCTACAGCGCCTTCGAGTCGGGTTCCAACCCGGAACTGCAGCCGGAAACCTCCAAGACCTGGACTGCTGGCCTGGTCTACAGCCCGAACTTCGTGCAGGGCCTGGACGTCAGCCTGGACTGGTGGAAGATCCGCATCAACAACGTGATCGCCGCCGAGTCGGTGACCTCGATCCTCAACCAGTGCTACGTGCTGGGCGTGGCGTCGGCGTGTGACCGCTTCAGCCGCGGTACCGAAGGCCGCACCGTCAACCAGGTGGTCGACGTTACCCGTACCCTGATCAACGGTGGCTACCAGGAAACCGCAGGTTACGACCTGGGCATCAAGTACCGCCTGCCGGAGTTCTCCTTCGGCAAGATCGTGGTTGACTGGAAGACCACCTACGTCGATTACCTCGAGTACAAGCGCGACAACGAAGCCGAGACTCCGGTCGAGCAGCACACCAGCTGGGCAACCGGCGACTGGGGTGCGAACTTCCGCGTCCGCTCGAACCTGAATGTCGATTGGAGCCTGGGCAACCTGGGCGTCAACTGGGCCGTGCGTTACTACTCGAGCATGAAGGAGCCGTGCTCCTACGACACCGAGTGCAACCTGCCTGACTTCAACTCGGCCTACACCCTGGGCCAGCCGACCCGCAAGGTCGGTTCGAACACCTTCCACGATGTGCAGGTGCGTTACACCCTGCCGTGGCAGGCTACGGTCTCGGTCGGTGCCAACAACGTGTTCAACCACGAAGGCCCGGTCATGTACAGCCAGCCGAACTCGAGCTTCTCCTACTACGGTGGCTTCGACATCGGTCGCTACTACTACATGAAGTACACCCAGCGCTTCTGATCCATCGAAGCGTGACAGCAGAAAGAGGAGGGCGGGCCGCAAGGTCCGCCCTTCTTGTTTGTGCGGTCGAGCAACGCGGCTGTCCACGCCGCGCGCGCCGAACCTCCGGTCACCGACGGTTGATCCATGCCCGTGTAGATCCACGCCATGCGTGGATGAACGTCCGGCACAACGAAAAAAGGCAGGCCACGTGGCCTGCCTTTCGTCCCCTTCGTACCCGCCTGACGCTACGCCTCAGGCCTCGCTCGGCACCAGCCCCATCAGGCTGTTGGCGTGCTCGCGCCACTGCGGCAGCTTGTTCAGCACACCGGCGCGCTGCAGATACTCTTCATCCACCGGGTCACCGTTGACCAGCGCCAGTGCCACGTGCACCGCACCGGTCACCCAGAAGCTGCGTGTATTGGCGCGCTGCGGCTGCAGATGGAACGCCACCGCCTCGATGATCGGCATCGGCAGGCCCCACAGGCCCAGCAGATAGGCGCCGGCTTCGGCATGCCCGGGGCGATCATCATCGGCCGGCTCCGTTTCGCTGCGCTCGTTGCGTACACCCGGCAGCAGCAGGCCGATGTCGGCCAGCAGGGCGGCGGTGGCACCGAGTTCGGCGCTGGAGTCGGGCAGCAGGCGTGCGGCCAATCGCGAGGCCATCAAGGCACGCTGCTGCAGCGAGTTGCGTTCGGCCCCGGACAAGGTCGGCGCGGAGAACACCTCACTGGCCAGCACCAGGTCACGCAGCGTGGCCAGGCCCAGCCGGGTCACGGCGGTGCGCAGGTCGGCGATGGTGCGGCCCTGGCTGAAGAACGCCGAATTGGAAAGCTGCAGCACCTTGGCCGCGATCGCCGGGTCGGCGGCGACCAGCTTGGCGACATCGGCGCTGTCGGCGTCGTCGTCATGTTCCAGAGCCTGGGTCAGGCTCAGGTACAGGTGCGGCGGCGAAGGCAGCTTCTCGATGCGGCCGATGGCATCGCGCAGGCGCGGGCTGTCCAGCACTTCGCGCAGCTCTTCCAGGCTGGTCAATGCTTCCAGCAGTACTTCTGGTGCCAGCGGCAATGGCAGGAAGCGATGGGCGACCCCGATCAGGCGCGCCGGCGGCGGCCGGTTGCCATGCTGTGCATCGACCAGCGCGATGCGGATGGTCTCCGGGCGCAAGGTGCGGATCTGTCCCAGCAACGTGGTCGCGTTGAGATCAGGCAACTGCGGGCAGACGATCACCGCGTCCACGCCCTGGGTGGCGACCGCGGTCATCGCGGCATGGCCATCGGTGGCGGTCAACGGCTGCCAGTCTTCCCCAAGATCGGCAATGAATTCGGTCAGCTCAGCCGGCAGGCTGGCTGTATCCCCAACAAGCAGAATACGCACGACACATTCCCCTGGCTGTCTCGACGGTCGATGTCGACGACGTGTGAAGTGACGCAATTTACCTAATACGGCGGCAAAGGTGATGTGCCGCCGTCATGAAACGTGACCCGCATCGCTCCGACGCCGTGCGCCGGAGCAATGCTGTTCAGTCTCAGGCCTTGCTGTCGAGGTGGCGCTGGTGCGCCTCGATCAGGATCTGCTTGGCCTCGGCCGCGCCGCCCCAACCGTCCAGCTTGACCCACTTGCCCTTCTCCAGGTCCTTGTAGTGCTCGAAGAAGTGGCCGATGCGCTCCAGCCAGTGGCTGGACACCTGGGCGATGTCCTCGACGTGGGCATAGCCGCTGAAGATCTTCGAAACCGGCACGGCCAGGATCTTCTCGTCGCTGCCTGCCTCATCGCTCATCTTCAGCACGCCGACCGGACGGCAGCGCACCACCGAACCCGGGACCAGCGGCAGCGGCAGCACCACCAGCACGTCGGCCGGATCGCCGTCGCCGCACAGGGTGCTCGGCACGTAGCCGTAGTTGCAGGGGTAGCGCATCGGGGTGGAGAGGATGCGGTCGACGAAGATCGCGCCGGTTTCCTTGTCCACTTCGTACTTCACCGGCTCGGAATCCTTCGGGATCTCGATGATGACGTTGATTTCTTCCGGCGGGTTCTTGCCGGGCGAGACGAGTTCCAGACCCATGGTGTGCTCCAGGTGGGGGATGTAGACGGATAGCCCTCCATTTTATGCCTTTGCCGGTCGCTGTGCAGGGTGGGGCGCCGACGGGCCGTCGCGGTAGCCGACGACCGGCCAGGCCGGGGTTTCCCGATGGGGCCGGCCGGGCGGCCGGGGCAGGCTGGAACCCTGAACCGAGGAGACCTGCCATGAACTGGAATCGTTGGCGCTGCGGCGTCCTGCTGTTGCTTGCTCCGTTGGCCGCGCTCGCGCGCGGGACGCATGTCGACCTGATCCACTACCCGACCCGGGAGGCCGGGTGGGACAGGGCCTACGCGCTTGAGGGAGCGCTTGCACAGGCGTTCGACCGTGTGTGCGCCGATACCTTCTGCGAAGGCGATTACAGCAACTACCGGGTGATGGAGTTCCGTTGTGCGGTGCTGGCCCATCGGGGCACGGTGCAGCGATGTGTGTGGGTGCTGGCGGCCAGCGAACTGGTGGTGCAGGGTGACACCGGCCAGGTGCAGGTCGACAACGGTCGCTGGACCTGCCCGGTGGAGATGCGGCCCGGGGTGCCGGTTGAAGCCTTCTTTGCCGCGCTGGAGGCGCCGGATGGGCTGATGGCACCGCTGCCCGGGCTCGATCATGGGCTGTTCGACGGGCTTGCCGACTGCCTGCGGGCGCAGGGGAGGGACGCCTGATGCGCACTTTCCCGGCACGATGGCTGCTCTGCGGTCTGATGGTGGTTGGCGCTGCGCAGGCCGCGCCGGCGTTCGTGGACGCCCGTGACTATCCCGATCCAGCGACCGGCCGGGAGCGGTTCCTGGCCGCCGAACGGATGCTGGTGCGCGGGTTCGATGATGTCTGCGGCGACACGTTCTGCGAGGGGCAGTACTACAACCTGTGGGCCATGCGCCTGCGCTGTTCGGTGGAGCGAGCAACAGGTGTGGTCGGCAGCTGTATCTGGACCTTCGCCGGCAGCGATACCTGGGTGCGGAAGGAAGGACGGATCGATGTCGACCTTGGCAGCTATGCATGCGTGCTGCCGCTGGCATCTGGAACCCGGTTGGAGCAGCTCCTGCAGGTCTGGCAGGTGGGTTCCGGGGATGAGGCGATCCACGCGCCCTTGCCCGGTACGACCACGAGCGTCTATGACGGGCTGACAGACTGTCTTTGACGGCTGGATAGGCTGGCGCTGGGCGTGATGCTGGCACCGTGTCGCGCCGCGCGCCTGGCCTCTCCTTGGCGGTATCGAGTGATCGTGTTCGAACGTCGGCGCAGGCCGGGCCGGTGCGGACGCTGCGTCCGCACCGATGCCTGGGACCGGGTGTTTATTGTCCGGTCGCGGCCTTCACCGCTGCTTCGTGCAGCGCTTCGTTCAATTCGTCGACCACGGTGGTCCAGGCCGCGTCTGCCTGCAGCGACTCGGCCAGGAACTGGCGCTGGGCGTTGTTCCAGTACGGCGCGTCAGCCACTTCCACTTCGGCAGCCAACTGGTGGTCGGCGATGAACCGGGCAATGCCGTCGGAGCTGGCGTCCAGGCCCAGCTGCAGAAAAAGATTGGTCATGCGCGGTTCGGTGGTGATCATCGGTGCGGGCTGGTAAGGGAAAGAAACTGCATTATCAACGCAAGCAGGGTCAGAGGAACCCTCGCGTGGTTCATATAAAGGTGGGGGGGAGGTCTTCTTGGACGATCGACATCGTGGCGCGGTGAACTCTGACGTCGAGTCCCGGGGTTTCTTGGTGCAGCACGATGGACGCGGCGCGCAGACTGGAATTCCACTCAATGCTGGAGAGTTTCGATGTGGGCAGTCGCTGTGTTGTTGGTTGTGGGGATTGCTGGTGCTTCCCATCCCCTGGGAGCGGCACCGGCGAGATCGCCTTATGTTGATCTGGGTAGCTATTCGAAGGAGACGTCCGACTTCCCCGAAACAGCCAGGGCAATAGGAAAGAGCTTCAACAGGGAGTGTGCGAAAGGCACCTGTGCCAGTTCGCTGGGTGAGTACCGTCCGGTGCATTTCCGTTGTTCCGCTGATACTCGTACCGGAGACATCGCTGCTTGCCACTGGGTATTTGTTGCCATGCAGCTGGAAATGACTCCGTCGACAGGGGCCGTGCACGGAGCGGCAACGACGTACGACTGCGTTCTGCCAATGGCCAGGGTGGGGGCCGTTGCGCTGGCAGCCGCCCTACGGAACCGGGATCCGTTACATGTCCCACTACCTGGAAGCGATACGTCGTTGTGGCATCTGAGCAAGGATTGTGTACCGGGGAGGCTGGGATGAGCCGCTCAACGTTGATTGCCGCCATCTTCGGGCTATGGCTGGCGTGGCCTGCCCAGGCACAGCCTGCCTTTGTCGATGCGCGTAACTATCCCGCTCCGGGAATGGGAACCGCCGCGTTTGATCGACTTGAGGAAAGGTGGCTCGAAGGCTTTGATGTTGCCTGTGGCGATGCGCTCTGCACTGGTGTCTATGACTATCAGCGCCCCTTCAAGATCAGCTGTGCGGTACGTTCCATTGATGGAGTCCTGAAGAGTTGCCATTGGGCGATCGTGGGGACCGTCGAGAGAACTGATCCCGAAACCGGCACATCTGAGTACGAAATTCGATCGGTCATCTGTGAAATTCCCTTGGCGAGCGATATCCCATTGCAGGTGCTGCTGGAAACCGCAGATGATCGAGATCCCTTCTTCGATCCATTGCCGGGTGGAAAGACAAGTGCCTACTGGGGAATTGCCGATTGCGTGGGGCCGTTAGTGTCGGACGTGAAGGGGGCGCATCGCATTCGATAGGCCGGCAATGAGGCGGCTCCACGGTTCGAAAACGCCTGTGCCGGCCGAGATCGCTCCTGTATCGCCGATTGCATAAGTGCAGTGACTGACGGCCATCGACATGGCCGTCAGCCGCACACCTGCTACAGCAACGGCACCAGCAGCAGCGCCACGATGTTGATGATCTTGATCAGCGGGTTGATCGCCGGGCCGGCGGTGTCCTTGTACGGGTCACCGACGGTGTCGCCGGTCACCGCTGCCTTGTGTGCCTCGCTGCCCTTGCCGCCGAAGTGGCCATCCTCGATGTACTTCTTGGCGTTGTCCCAGGCACCGCCGCCGGTGGTCATCGAAATGGCCACGAACAGCCCGGTGACGATCGTGCCGATCAGCAGCCCACCCAGCGCGCGTGGCCCCAGCAGCAGGCCGACCACCACCGGCACGGCCACCGGCAGCAGCGACGGTACGATCATTTCGCGGATTGCCGAGCGGGTCAGCATGTCCACCGCCTTGTCGTACTGCGGCTTGGCGGTGCCCTGCATGATGCCGGGAATCTCGCGGAACTGCCGCCGCACTTCCTCCACGACCGCGCCGGCCGCGCGACCGACGGCTTCCATCGCCATCGCACCGAACAGGTACGGAATCAGGCCACCGATCAGCAGGCCGATGATCACCGTGTGGTCGCTGAGGTCGAAGCGGAACTCCTGGCCGGGATTGGCCGCCTGCAGGTTGTGCGTGTAGTCGGCGAACAACACCAGCGCGGCCAGTGCTGCCGAACCGATGGCATAGCCCTTGGTGACCGCCTTGGTGGTGTTGCCCACCGCATCCAGCGGATCGGTGATGTCGCGGATCTCCGAAGGCAGCTCTGCCATCTCGGCGATGCCACCAGCGTTGTCGGTGATCGGCCCGTAGGCATCGAGTGCGACGATCATGCCCGCCATCGACAGCATTGCGGTGGCGGCGATGGCGATGCCGTACAAACCGGCCAGCGCGTGCGCGCCCCAGATCGCCGCGCAGACGGCAATCACCGGCAGCGCGGTGGACTTCATCGAGATGCCGAGGCCGGCGATGATGTTGGTGCCATGGCCGGTGGTCGAGGCCTGTGCCACATGCTGCACCGGCTTGTACTGGGTACCGGTGTAGTACTCGGTGATCCACACGATCAGGCCGGTCAATACCAGGCCGATCAGCGCACAGCCATACAGCGCCATCGGCCCGTACACGTTGTCCGCCATCAGTCCTGTGGTGATCGGATAGAACGCGATCGCTGCCAGCACACCAGAGACAATCACGCCCTTGTACAGCGCGCCCATGATCGAGCCACCGGGCTTCACCTTCACAAACAGCGCGCCGATGATCGAAGCGATGATCGAAACACCGCCCAGCACCAGCGGATACAGCACCGCATTGGCGCCGGCCTCGGCCAGCATCAGGCTGCCCAGCAGCATGGTGGCGATCACGGTGACCGCATAGGTTTCAAACAGGTCGGCGGCCATGCCGGCGCAGTCGCCCACGTTGTCGCCGACGTTGTCGGCGATCACCGCCGGGTTGCGCGGGTCGTCCTCGGGAATGCCCGCTTCGACCTTGCCGACCAGATCGGCGCCGACATCGGCACCCTTGGTGAAGATGCCGCCGCCCAGGCGCGCGAAGATCGAGATCAGCGATGAGCCGAAGGCCAGGCCGACCAGTGCATGCAGTGCCTGTTCCATCGGCAGGCCCATGCGCAGCAGCAACGCGTAGTAGCCGGCCACGCCGAGCAGGCCCAGGCCGACCACCAGCATGCCGGTGATCGCACCGCCGCGGAAGGCCACGTCCATTGCCGCGCTGATGCCGTGGCGCGCCGCCTCTGCGGTGCGTACGTTGGCGCGCACCGACACGTTCATGCCGATGTAGCCCGCTGCACCGGACAGCACCGCACCGACCGCGAAGCCGATCGCGGTGTACCAGCTCAGGAAGATGCCGACCAGCACGAACAGCACCACGCCGGCGATGCCGATGGTCAGGTACTGGCGGTTGAGGTAGGCGCGCGCGCCTTCCTGGATGGCCGTGGCGATGGCGACCATGCGTTCATTGCCGGTGGGTTGGCGCAGGATCCAGCGCGCCGAGACGATTCCGTACAGGATCGCGAGAATGGCGCAGCCCAGCGCCAATGACAGCCCGTGACGTTCCAGCATTAGACCCCTCCGCAGAATGGATGGACAAGCATCCAGTGGCGATGAACGGCACCACGAGGGGGACGACGGGCTGCAGCCTGGAACCAACCCGTACCGACCTTGGTGGTCGTCCGACGTATGGCGGTGTTCAGCATTCCCTGGTGTCCGCAGTATGCGTGCACCCGCGCCCGGATGGTAGCGCCGGGCCGCGCCCGGCGAGCGCAGCGGTTGCTGCACCGACGCGATATCCGTCGTCCCCATCGCCACCTTTGCACCCCGTTAAGCCAACCTCTGCAAGCCTGCGCGCAGTCCCGTCGGAGAATCCCCATGCGCCTGTCCCTGTTGATGCTTGCCGTTCTGGCCCCGGCCCTGCCTGCCTTCGCGGCGGAAGCACCGGAACTGCAGCGCGCGGTGGGTGCACCACAAGCGGTCGGCGCGGTGCACACGCTGCGGCAGATTCCCGAAGCCTGTGCCCGCCTGGAAGGCGCGTTCACCGGCCAGGCGGCGGAGCCCTATCGTTTCTCGGCGGTGCGCACCAGCGAGCAGTGCCAGCCGCGTGCCCGCTTTGTCGACTACAGCAAGGCACAACCGAGCGCTGACAAGGGCTGGAAACTCAATGATGTGATCCGTGTTCCGAATGCCGCCTGCCCGGCGCAGCAGGCGGTGGTGCGCGTGTGGCGTCTGCCGGTGAACAACGCCCAGGCGCTGGATGGGCAGGGACAGTCGCGCATCTATCTGGAGGAAGCCAAGAAGCAGGCCGCTGCCGGCAAGATCCCGCAGGTGACGATGTTCGCCGCGCAGCTGCAGATGGAAGGCAAAGCCTGCAATTGAGGCCGAGCATCCACGCATGGCGTGGATCTACTGGGAGGGAGGCCTGGGCAAAGCCTGCAATTGAGGCCGAGCATCCACGCATGGCGTGGATCTACTGGATTGGAGACCCGGGCAAAGCCTGCAATTGAGGCCGAGCATCCACGCATGGCGTGGATCTACTGGGAGGGAGGCCTGGGCAAGGCCTGCAATTGAGGCCAGGCATCCACGCATGGCGTGGATCTACTGGGTGTGAGACCTGGGTAGTGCCGGCCGCTGGCCGGCAACCCCGCGATCAATCCGCAAGCCTCGCTCCACGCGCCACCAGCAGATCGCGCAGTGCCGACCGGTGGCAATGCGCCTCGTCCTCGCAATAGCAGCCCACCGCGATATCGCTGTGCTGCGACAGCGCTGCGAGCAGGTCCAGCGCATGCGCTGCATCGGGCGCCTTCATTTCGGCGTTGTAGTGACGGAAAAACGCCGTCCAGTCGGCGGCGCTCTTCGCCTCATGCGCCTGTTTCACCAGCTCCGCGCTGGGTGACAGCGTCGGGAACCACACGTCGTACCAGTCCTGCCGGGCAAATTCGCTGCGCGGCACACCGCGCGGCGGGCGCCGCACGGTGCCGATGCGCAGGCCTTCACCGGGCGCGCGCGCTGAGCCAAGTCGAACAACACGCAACGCCATGGCATTCCTCGCAAAAAGGGGACGGAGGGGGTCAGCCTTCGAACGCAGGCAGCTTCTGCTTCACCGCCACGTTCTTCAGCGTCACGTACTTGGGCAGGCCATCGCTACCGTAGGGCAACGGTGCTTCGCCCTTGATCAACGGCTGCAGGTAGGCGCGCGCCTTGGCCGTGATGCCGAATCCATCGCGACGGATGAAGCTGGCCGGCATCTTCTTCTCGTGGTTGGCGATCTTCGACAGCGGTGCGGCTTCGATCTTCCAGCGATACGGTGCATCGCTGCTGCGCACGATCACTGGCATCACCCCGTTCTGGCCCTTCAGCGCCAGCTGCACCGCGGCCTTGCCCACCGCCTGGGCCTGTTCCCAGTCGGTTTTGCTGGCCAGGTGGCGGGCTGAGCGCTGCAGGTAGTCGGGCAGGGCCCAGTGCACCTTCAGCCCCAGCTGGTCCTTGACCCGCCCGGCCAGATGCGCGGCCACGCCGCCCAGCTGCGAATGGCCGAAGGAGTCCTTGCCGCCGCCGGCGTCGGCGACGAAGCGGCCATCGGCGGTGGCGATGCCTTCCGACGCCACCACCACGCAGTAGCCCACGCGCGCGACCACGGCCTTGACCTTGGCCAGGAACGCGGCCTCGTCATAGGCGCGCTCGGGCAGCAGGATGATGTGCGGGGCGTCGTCCTCGCCGGTGCCGGCCAGGCCGGCGGCCGCGGCCAGCCAGCCGGCGTGGCGGCCCATCGCCTCGTAGATGAAGACGCGGGTGGAGGTCTCGGCCATCGCCGCCACGTCCAACGCCGCTTCGCGCACGGACACGGCCGTGTACTTGGCCGCCGAGCCGAAGCCGGGGCAGGTGTCGGTCACCGCCAGGTCGTTGTCGATGGTCTTGGGCACGCCGATGCAGGTCAGGTCGTAGCCGGAGCTTTTTGCCAGCTGCGACACCTTCAGTGCGGTATCGGCCGAGTCGTTGCCGCCGTTGTAGAGGAACCAGCGCACGTCATGGGCGCGCAGGACCTCCAGCAGGCGGTCGTAACGTGCACGGTCGGCCTCCAGCGATTTCAGCTTGACCCGGCACGAGCCGAACGCGCCGCCGGGGGTGTGGGCCAGGGCGCGGATGGCTGCAGCACTCTCCTTGCTGGTGTCGATCAGCTCCTCGCGCAGGGCGCCTAGGATGCCGTTGCGCGCAGCCAGGACCTTGATTCCCTTGGCGCGGGCCTGTTCGATCACCGCCGCGGCAGTGGCGTTGATGACGGCGGTGACGCCGCCGGACTGGGCGTAAAGGAGGGTGCCATTGCGCATGCTTCTACCTGTTCGGGGGAGGGGACATTGCAGGGACATTACCCGGATGCGCTAAAGTGGCGCTATTGCGGTGCAGCGATACCGGACCGTCCGGGGCGCGAACCTTCTTTATTTTCAACACGTTGGAGTCAGGTCAATGCGATTGGTTCTGTTGGGACCGCCCGGTTCGGGCAAGGGGACACAGGCGACGCGCCTGAAGGAAAAGCTCGAGATCGCCCACATTTCCACTGGCGACATGCTGCGCGCTGAAATTGCCGCCGGCTCGGAGCTGGGCAAGCAGGCCAAGTCGGTGATGGATGCCGGCAACCTGGTGTCCGATGAGATCCTGCTGGGCATGCTGAAGTCGCGCCTGGCCCAGGCCGATGTCGCCAAGGGCTTCATCCTTGACGGCTATCCGCGCAATGTGGCCCAGGCCAACGCGCTGGACGGCATGCTGGCCGAGATCGGCCAGCCGCTGGATGCCGTGGTGCAGCTGGACGTGGCCACCGAACTGCTGGTCGAGCGCATCGCCGGCCGTGCGCAGGAGCAGGGCCGCGCTGACGACAATCCGGAATCGGTGCGCAAGCGCCTGCAGGTCTACACCGAGCAGACTGCTCCGGTGGTGGACTTCTACGCCGGCCGGGGCACCCTGGCCCGCGTCGATGGCGTCGGCGAACTGGACGAGATCGAAGCCCGCATCCTGGCGGCGATCAAGCGCTGACCCTCGTGGCCGGTTGATGCCGGCCACCGCAGGCGCAAAAAAACAGGCCTGATCCGCGAGGATCAGGCCTGTTTCGTTTCATAGGTGCCAGCAAAGGGCTTGCTCAGGGCCCCCACAGCATGAGCTCCCTTGGGGATGGCCTCTTGGGGAGTAGGACCGGTTCGGGTACTGCGGCTGGCATCCTGAATTGTGTCCGGGTTCACAGAACATCGCTATCAGGAATTCCCTGACATGTGGCTGGAGTTTTCTCACAGCAGCTGTAGGGGTTCTCTTACCCCGGTGCTGACAATGGCCCTATACAGCCGTGATCGGTCACAATCCCCGGTCATGAGCAGCGTACATATCCTTGCAATCGCCGGCACCTTCATGGGTGGCGTGGCCGCCCTGGCGCGGGAACTGGGCCATACGGTCAGTGGCAGCGACCAGGCCATCTATCCGCCGATGTCGACCCAGCTCGAGCAGCTGGGCATCACCCTGGACCAGGGCTACCGCGCCGACAGCGTGCCGGAGGGCACCGGGCAGGTGGTGATCGGCAACGCGCTGTCGCGCGGCAATCCTGCCGTCGAAGCCGTCCTGGACGCCGGCCAGCGCTACATTTCCGGCGCCCAGTGGCTGTCCGAGCAGGTCCTGCCGGGCCGTGACACCCTGGCCGTGGCCGGTACCCATGGCAAGACCACCACCACCACCATCCTGACCTGGCTGCTGGAGAATGCCGGTCGCTCCCCCGGCTTCCTGATCGGCGGCGTGGCCGAGGACTTCGGCGTGTCCGCCCGCTTGGGCCAGGGCCGCGAGTTCGTTGTCGAAGCCGACGAGTACGACACCGCGTTCTTCGACAAGCGCAGCAAGTTCGTGCACTACCGGCCGCTGGTGGCGATCCTCAACAACCTTGAATACGACCACGCCGACATCTTCCCCGACGTGGCGGCGATCCAGCGCCAGTTCCACCACCTGGTGCGTACCGTGCCGGCGCGCGGCCGCCTGATCGTCAATGGCGAAGACGCGCACCTGGCCGAAGTGCTGGCGATGGGCTGCTGGACCCCGGTCGAACGCTTCGGCTTCGACCCCGCGCTGGAATGGCATGCCGAGCTGTTGGCCGCCGATGGCAGCGCGTTCCGCGTCCATCATCGCGGGCAGGCGCTGGGTGATGTGCACTGGTCGCTGCTGGGCCGGCACAATGTGCTCAATGGCCTGGCTGCGCTGGCCGCTGCGCACGCCGTGGGTGTCGCGCCGGCCGAGGTGATCCCGGCGCTGGCGCGCTTCCGCAGCGTCAAGCGGCGCATGGAAGTGATCGGCAACCACGATGGCATCACCGTCTACGACGACTTCGCCCATCACCCGACCGCGATTGCGACGACCCTCGAAGGGCTGCGTGCCAAGGTCGGTGATGCCCGCATCGTGGTGGCGATGGAGCCGCGCAGCAATTCGATGCGGTTGGGCGCTCACGCACAAGCACTGGCACCGTCCTTGGCACTCGCCGATGAGGTGGTGTTCCTGCACCGCCCGGAGCTGGCCTGGGATGCGGCAGCGGTGATCGCGGCGGTGCGCGGACAGGCGCATGCCGTGGCCGACACCGATGCGCTGTTGGCGCAGCTGCAGGCCGACGTGCGCAGCGGCGACCATGTGGTGTTCATGTCCAACGGCGGCTTCGACGGCGCGCCGCGCCGCTTCCTTGCAGGGCTGCAGGCACGATGAGCAGTGAGGGTTCGCTGCCGCTGTTCCCGCTGCATACGACGCTGCTGCCGGGCGCGGCCATCGGCCTGCGGGTCTTCGAGCCACGCTACCTGGATCTGGTGCGCGAAACCGGCCGCAGCGGTGAAGGTTTCGGTGTCTGCCTGATCCTGGAAGGAAACGAAGTGGGAGCGCCTGCAACGCCGGCCGCCTTCGGCGTGCAGGTGAAGATCGAGGATTTCGATGTCGGCGCCGATGGCGTGCTGCAGCTGCGATTGCGCGGCACCCGTCGTTTCCACGTCGAGCGCACGCGCGTGCGCGACAACGGGCTGGTGGTTGCCGATGTGCGCTGGTGCGATGAGGATCCCGATGACGAACTGCGTCCGCAGCATGCGTTGCTGGCGACGGTACTGGACCACATCATCGAGCAGGCGGGCACGGCGTTCGCACCGGCCTCGCCGGCCTTGATGGACCAGGCCAGCTGGGTCAGCTGGCGGCTGGCCGAGCTGCTGCCGCTGAGCGAACAGCAGCGCCTGCAACTGCTGCAGCTGGACGACCCGCACCAGCGCCTGCAGCAGCTGCTGGGCTGGATGCCGTAAAAGCCCGGCCGCGGTGCTCGCCGGGCATGGCCCGGCGTCGTCGGTAGATGCCAACCTTGGTTGGCAGCCTTTCCCGAAAGCGCCAACCAAGGTTGGCAACTACCAGAGCGGGACGGTAGCGCCGGGCCATGCCCGGCGGCTTCGTTACGGCGTGGCGGTCTTCAACCGCAGTACCGGCAGCCCGGTCTCCGGCTGCACATCCTCGCGCTGCGGCAACGACTGCACCGCTTCCTTGACCGCGTTCAACGCCGGGTCGATGCCCCGCACCGGGTGCCACATGCCGATCCACTGGAAGTGGCGCTCGTAGCGCAGGGTCTGTGCGCTGCCCAGCCACAACGGGGTGTCGCCCGGCTGCAGCTGCGCCGGCGCCTGCCACAAGCGCAGCACGTAGCGCTCGTCGGTCTGCGCGCCCTGGCGCACCATCAGCAGCGCTTCAACGCGCGTATCCAGTGTCGCCGGCAGTACCGGCAGTTCATTGGCGCCGGTGTTCTTGTCCAGCATCAGCAGCGCTTCCTGCCAGCCGGCCTGGGCCTGCACCTGCCAGCCGCGCGCTTCCAGCTGCGCCTGCAGCGGCGCCAACGCACCGGCCACCTGCACGTCCAGTGGCCAGCGCTGGTCATCGTCGAATTCGTTGCGACGCGCCGGCAGCTTCGCCCAGTCGTGCTGCCACCAGGCCTGCGCGTCCATCGCCAGCGGCGCCGGCAGGGTCGGCTCGAAGCGTTCCAGCTTGATGGCGATGTTGCGCGGCGCGTACCACATCGCCGCCACCACGAAGACGCCGTAGAACAGCCATGCCACCGGCTTTACCCAGAACGAGCGGTTGAAGCGGCGGCGGTAGGCGATGCCCAGCACCAGCAGCCAGAAGGTGCCGAACAACATGCCGCCGATGACATCGCTCAGCCAGTGCGCACCCAGGTACAGGCGCGCAAAGCCGATCAGGCTGACCACGATGCCCGACACCAGGTAGGGCCAGACGCGGGTGCGGCCGGGCATTTCGCGGGCGATCAGCACCGCGAAGAAGCCGAAGGTGATGGTGGCCATGGTCACCGACACCGACGGGAAGCCGAAGCCGCTGCTGGCATCGATCGGGCGCACCACATCGACGGTGGCGCCGAGCAGTTTGGTCAGGGCCAGGCCGAAGGCCAATGCGGCCAGCCAATGGGCGGCCGCCATCCAGCGCCGGCGCCAGACCAGATAGCCCATCGCGGCAGCGGTTGCCGGCAGCAGCACCTGCCATGCGCCGAGCGAGGCCAACGCGGCCATCGGGTAGTCGGCCAGCGGATTGCGCAGGGCCAGCATCGCCTGGTGCACCAGCAGGTCCACCGCCAACGGCTCGCCATGGGCGACCACCACCGTCAGCAGCGCGAACCAGCCCCAACCCAACAACAGCAGCATCAGCGCCAGCATCGCCAGCGGCACCGATTCGCGGCGCTTCGGGTCGAGCACGCCCACCGTGTAGCGGCCCAGCGTCGGGTGCCGGTTGGACCAGTCGAGCAGCCGCGCCAGCCAGCTGTCCATGCGCGCGGCCGACCAGCGATAGCCGTACAGCACGATGGCCCAGACCAGGCTGAGGATCACGGCCAACAAGCCCACCACCACCACCAGCCGGCCGGCAACAGCAGCGACGGCATCATAGGCTTCGCCAAGAATCCAGCCCGGTGCCAGGAACAGCATGGCCCAGGAAATACTGGCGATGCCACTGGCCTGCACGTAACGGCTGGCGGGCATTTTCAACATGCCGGCAATGGCGGGCACGAACGGCCGGATGGCACCGACATAGCGGGCGATCAGGATGCTCTTGAACGCATTGCGGCGGAACAGGTTCTCGCCCCGGTCAAGCAGCTGCGGGTAGCGGCTGAACGGCCAGACGCCACGCAGGCGGTCGCCCCAGCGCCGGCCTATCCAGTAGCTGATGCCATCACCGGCGAACGCGCCCAGCGCCGCGGCGGCAACCGCATACGGCCCGGAGATCTGGCCCAGGCCGATGAACACGCCAACGGCGAACAGCAACGGCAGCGCCGGCACGATGGCGCCAAGAATGATGACCGCATCGCAGAAGGCGATCAGAAAGATGACCGCACCCGCCAACACGGGATGAGCGGCAATCCACGCGAGGGTGGCGTCGATCCATGAAGAGTCCATTGCCCGATTATAGGGGCGTGAAGGTGACTGGTTCCCAGCCGCTTGGTGACCGTTTGCAACCGGCGCCATCGCCTAGAATGTCGCCATGCCTGTATCCAATGACGCGCCAACGCATGCACTGAAGGCCGACAGTTTCGGCCGGATCCTCCTCGTGCAGGGGCCTGAAGGCCCCTTCGTGCGCCGCGATCTGGGGGCCACGCCGCTGTGGCTGCGGTTGCCAGCGTGGTGGTTGGCGCGACGCGAAGCGCGTGCATTGCGCCACATCCATGGCATGGCCGACGTGCCGCAACTGCTGGACTGGGATGGCCGCCACCTCGACCGCAGCTTCATGGCCGGCGACGCGATGTACCAGCGTCCGCCGCGCGGTGACGTGGCCTGGTTCCGCGCCGCACGCCGCCTGCTGCAGCAGCTGCATCGGCGCGGTGTGGCCCACAACGACCTGGCCAAGGAAGCCAACTGGCTGGTGACCGAGGACGGTCGACCGGCCCTGATCGACTTCCAGCTGGCAGTGATCGGTGACCCGCGCTCGCGCTGGATGCGCCTGTTGGCGCGCGAGGACCTGCGCCACCTGCTCAAGCACAAGCGCATGTACTGCCGGGAGTCGCTGACGCCGGTGGAGAAGCGCGTGCTCAAGCGCACGTCGTGGGTGCGCGATCTCTGGTTCGCCACCGGCAAGCCGGTCTACCGCTTCGTCACCCGCCGCATCCTGCATTGGGAAGACAACGAAGGGCAGGGCCCCAAGCCGTGAGCACCCAGCTGAGCGAAGGCAGCGTGCTGCGTTCGCAACTGCCGGGTGCCGATTTCGTCCATGCCTGCCAAGAGGCGGCGCCGCGCAACGGCCGTTCGGCGCTGCAGGCCTACCGCGATATGGCCGCGACGGTGCCCGGCTGGTTCGATGGACTGATGGCGCTGCGCAACAGGGGCATGCGGCTGCTGGGCATGAAGGATCTCGGCTCGCTGCGCGGAGTGCAGCAGACCGCCGATCCGCAGCCCGGGCAACGCCTCGGCATCTTCACCCTGCAGGCGCTGGACGAGGATGCCATCGTGCTGGAAGACAACGACCGCCATCTGCGCGTGCAGCTGGCGCTGCAATGGCACGGCGATATGTTGGAAGTGGCGACGGTGGTGCACACCCACAACGCGTTCGGCCGCCTGTACATGCTGCCGGTGGCACCGGTGCATCGATGGATCGCGCCGCACCTGCTGAGCAAGCAGGTGCGCGGATATCAGTAGATCCGCGCCATGCGTGGATGCGCGTTGCCGCATGGCGCGGCAAACCCCTACGGCGTCACCGGCACCACCTGCTGGCCGATGAAGTTGCGCTTGCCATCGAAGTCATAGCCGATCTGCAGCTGGCCCACGTCCGGGCACGCATGGCAGTCGCGCAGCGGCGTGCGGTACAGCAGGCGGATGCCGCCCCCATCCAGCGCCGCGGTACCCGCGGCCTGCGCCGGCGCGAACGGCGTGGCCTGCGGATGCGCCTTGAGCACCTCCTGCACGCCGGGATCGGCGCGCAGCGTGTCGTCCAGCTGCACCGCATCCACGTCGATACGCTTGCCTGCGGCATCGACCAGGCGCGTGCCTTCATTGGTATTGGCGCGGAACGGATACTCGACGGTGGCCACGCCCAGGCCGTCGTGTTCATGCCAGGCGGTCACGTAGGCCAGTTCGCCACCGGTGGACAGCTGCTCGGCCGCAGTGACCGCATCGGCACTGGCCCCACCGGACCGCATCGCATCGCGCAGGCAATCGCGGGTGGCCGCGCTGTCGCCCTGGCGGCAGGCGTTGAGGTCACCATCCCAGACAACGGCCTCGCTCCAGCGCAGCTTGCCATCACCGGTGGCCTTGTCGACGCTGGCGGCGTCATCCTTGGCCGGCGCGCTGCCGGGTTCGGGCGAGCGGCCCTGGCAGGCGGTGAGCAGGGCCAGGCCCAGGGCAGGCAACAACAGGCGGGAACAGCGCATGGCATGGACCTCGTGCAGTGACCGGGGCGCCAGTATCGTCAACGTGCGGTGAACTCCGCGTCGGCGCGGCATACTAGCGGCTCATTGCATACGCTGGAGTGTGGAACGTGGGCAGTCTGCAGGGCAAAACCCTTTTCATCACCGGTGCCTCGCGTGGCATCGGCCTGGCGATCGCGCTGCGGGCCGCGCGTGACGGCGCCAACGTCGCCATTGCCGCCAAGTCGTCGGTGCCCAATCCGAAGCTGCCGGGCACCATCCACAGTGCTGCCGAGGCCGTCACTGCAGCCGGTGGCCAGGGCCTTGCGCTGAAGTGCGACATCCGCGAAGAAGACCAGGTGCAGGCGGCCGTTGCTGCCGCCGTGGACACGTTCGGTGGCATCGACATCCTGGTCAACAACGCCAGCGCCATCTGGTTGCGCGGCACCCTGGACACGCCGATGAAGCGCTTCGACCTGATGCAGCAGGTCAATTCGCGCGGCAGCTTCCTGTGCGCGCAGGCCTGCCTGCCGTACCTGCTGCAGGCGCCGAACCCGCATATCCTGACCCTCGCGCCGCCGCCGAGCCTCGAGCCCAAGTGGTGGGGCGCGCATACCGGCTACACGCTGGCGAAGATGGGCATGAGCTTTGTCACCCTCGGCCTGGCCGCCGAGTTCGGTCCGCAGGGCGTGGCGGTCAATGCGCTGTGGCCGCGCACGGTCATTGCGACCGATGCGATCAACATGATTCCGGGCGTGGACGTCGGCGGCTGCCGCACGCCGCAGATCATGGCCGACGCTGCACATGCGGTGCTGGTGCGCGAGGCGGCAGGTTTCCACGGCCGTTTCCTGATCGATGAGGAGGTGCTGGCCGAAGCTGGCGTGACCGATCTTTCCGGGTATGCGGTGGATGCGTCGCGTCCGTTGCTGCCGGATCTGTTCCTGGATTGAGCCTGCCGGTAGGGAAAGGCCGATGGCTGCCGCCTTCGGCCCGCTGCGCTAGAATGCGCGGCTGTAATCGTTTTCAACAGGGATGTGAGCCCATGTCACGTACTCTTTCCATCGCGGCGCTCGCCGCTTCGCTGTCGCTTCTTCTGGCTGCCTGTGGTGGCAAGGCGCCCGCAACTGACGGCGACGCGGGTTCCGCCGGCAAGCCGGAGGCCAGCACGGCGCCGGCTGACGCCCAACAGCAGTTGACCGCAAAGCTCAACGCCTACATCGGCTGCTTCAACGCGCTTGATTCGAAGACGCACGGCAGCATCCAGACCTACACGCGCTGGATCAAGGACGTGGACGCCGGCCCGAGCGGGCGCGAGACGAACGTGTACGGACCGTTCGAGATCGGCGATTACGACATGAAACAATGCGACGCCCCCGTGACCGAGGCGATGGCTGCCAAGCCGGCGCTTGCCGATCTCGATGCCGCTGCGGGTCGCTATCAGCAGGCGCTGAAGGCCCTGGTGCCGATCAGCAAGGACGCGCACGACTACTACGATCGCCAGGACTACGAAGACGACGGGTTTGCCAAGGGCAAGCAGCTGCACGCGCCATTGATGGCCGCCTTCAAGGATTTCGTCGTTGCCAGTGAAACGTTCAACGCCGAACTGGAGCGCCAGAACGACGCTGCCCAGCGCGAACAGCTCAAGGCGCTGGAGCAGGCCGAAGGACGCACCCGCGAGTACTACCGACTGGCGATGATGCTGGAAGCGAAAGCGATCATGGAGATGATGGGCGAGGACGACTTCGACGTGGCCCGGGCACGGGAGCGACTGGACGCCTTCAACCGCATTTCCGACGAAGCGCATGCCAAGGTGGCCGATCAGGAGCCGGGCAAGCTGGACTGGAACAGCTTCGAACGCGAGGCCGAGAACTTCCGCCGCGAAGGCAAGGAGCGGCTGCAGCGGGTCAGTGGCAAGGTTCCGTACACCGATTTCGAGCAGAGGATGCTGGCGTCGCCGTCGATGGCGCCGAGCGGCTCGACCGGGCGACTGCTGCACATCTACAACGCACTGGTGTTCCAGAGCAACCGCCAGTAATCCGGCGCACTGCCCCCACTTTTGTCGCATTCGACCTGGCTGATTGCGACGTGAAGGATGGGGTGTCCCGTCGTCTCAATGGCATCGGCGTCCGCGTATGCGGGCTGTTCCACCGCGCGCGAGAATGTGCGCCGTCTCATATCTGCAAGGAACCGGTTTGAATTCTTCCGCGCGTGTACTTTCTCTGCTTATGCTCGGCGCTGCCGCCACCCTCTCTGGTTGCAACGGATCGACAGGACTGGCGGTGGCCGATCCGGGCCTGCAGAAGATCAACGCCTACATCGAGTGCTACAACGGCGTCGAACAGCCCATCCAAGAGGGCTTCCAGACCTATACCGCCTGGATCAAGGATCCCGAAGCGGGGCCGACGGGCAAGGAAGCGCAGCCGCGCTCGCCGGGCAAGGTGCTGTCGCATCGTGTCGAGTACTGCGGCCAACCGCTGACCGATGCATTGGCCCGGACGCCGGCCACGCCGCTGGATGAGCCGGTGCGGCAGTACCAGACGGCCTTCCAGTCGTTGTATGCGCTGATCGAACGCGCTGATGGCTATTTCACCCGTGAGGACTATCGGCGCGACAACGGCGAAGGCATGCGCGCGCAGCATGCGCTGCTGATGCAGGCCTACGCTGACTTCTTCAAGGCCAGCGAGGCCCTGGATGCGGCGCTGGAGAAGAACGAGGAGGAACGCCGTGCCGCGCAGCTCAAGCAGATCGAAGCGGACGAAGGTCGTTCACTGGCGTACTACCACCTGCGCATGATCGGTGACGGCAAGCGCTTGGCGCTGTCGCTGCAGGGAGAGGCGCCGGACCTGCAGGTGGCGCGCACACAGCTGGCCGATTACCAAGCGCTGGTCAAGGAAATGCAGGATGCAGGCGTGGGCAAGGACAACCCGCTGTGGGCGCATGTACAGCGGTCGACGGACGTACTGATCCGGGATGCCGGCCGCCGCGTCGACCGCCTTGCGTCAGGTAAGGCATTCACCGAACGTGAGCGCGAGGAAGAACGGGCATCCAGTGGCCGTGTCGGATCGGCGCCTGCGGGCTCGGAGGCGGCAGTGATGGCCGCCTACAACGATCTGGTGACCACCAGCAATCGCATGAATTGAGCCAGTGGGTCGACTGCGATGGATGGATGCGGGATGCCGCATTCGTCCATCGCGCGGATCTGCTGTGTGCCTTTGGTGGGGCTTCATCCACGCATGGCGTGGATCTACTCCGCTGGCTTCGGTGGGGCCGGCCGTCGGCTGGGCTCATCGTCAGTGGCTGAACGTATCCGGCAGCGGTCCGCCACACTTGCGGCAGTGCCGCGCATCCGGCTCGTGGCCTTCCAGCCCGCAGTGCGGGCAGCCACGTGCATCGCGGCGCGCGGCCAGCTCGGCATCGCGCATGGTGCTGGCCAGTTCGGCGGTGTAGATGCCGGTGGGCACGGCGATGATGCTGTAACCGATCAGGATCAGCACCGAGGTCACGAAGCGGCCGAGCACGGTCTGCGGCACGATGTCGCCGAAGCCGACCGTGGCCATCGTCACCACCGCCCAGTACATGCTGCTGGGAATGCTGGTGAAGCCATGGTTCGGTCCCTCGATCACGTACATCAGCGTGCCGGCGATGATGGTGATGGTGACCACCGTGAACAGGAACAGCAGGATCTTGCGCCGGCTGCGCCACAGCGACTGCATCAGCACGCCGCTTTCTTCGATGTAGCGGGTCAGCTTGAGGATGCGGAATACGCGCAGGATGCGCAGTGCGCGCACCACCAGCAGGCTCTGCGCACCGGGAATGAACAGCGACAGGTAGGTCGGCAGAATCGAGGCCAGGTCGATGATGCCCCAGATGCTCACCGCGTAGCGCAGCGGGCGCTTGACCACCACCAGCCGCAGCACGTATTCGGCGGTGAACAGGATGGTGAAGCCCCATTCCAGCACGTACAGCCAGTCGGCATGGGCGATGTGGAAGCGTTGCACGCTGTCGAACATCACCACCAGCACGCTGGCGATGATCGCGTAGACCAGCAGCAGGTCGAAATTGCGCGAGGGCCGGCTGTCGTGGCGGTAGATGATGTCGAACCACCGGCGGCGCCAGCCGGTCTCGGTGGCGGGGTTCAGCTGGGGGGCGGAAAACGGTCGCATGCGTGCATTGTGCCGCACGGGTTCCAGCGCGAGAATGGGCATTCCTGAACCCTGCTGACCGCCATGACCGCCGCTACCGATCCGCTGATCTCCCTGTCGCACTACTACCTGCCGGTGTACAAGCCCCGCCAGGTGGTGCTGGAGCGAGGCCAGGGCGCCCGCGTGTGGGACAGCCAGGGCCGTGAGTTCATCGATCTGGCCGCGGGCATCGCCGTGTGCGGCCTGGGCCACAACGACCCGGACCTGGTCGCCGCGCTGGTCGAACAGGCCGGCAAGCTGTGGCACACCAGCAACGTGTTCTACAGCGCGCCGCCGCTGCACCTGGCCGAGGAACTGGTGAAGGCCAGTCGCTTCGCCGAGCGCGTGTTCCTGTGCAACTCCGGCGCCGAAGCCAACGAAGTGGCGATCAAGATGGTCCGCAAGTGGGCCTCCAGCCAGGGCCGCCCGGCCGACAAGCGCGTCATCATCACCTTCCGCGGCAGCTTCCACGGCCGCACCATGGGCGCGGTGACCGCTACCGCCCAGCCGAAGTACCAGGAAGGCTACGAGCCGCTGCCGGGGGGCTTCCGCTACATCGACTTCAACGATGAAGTGCAGCTGGAAACGGCGATGGCCGCTGGCGACGTGGCGGCGGTGATGCTGGAGCCGATCCAGGGCGAGGGCGGGGTGATGCCGGCCAAGTCCGGTTTCCTCAAGCGCGTGCGCGAGCTGTGCGACCAGCACAACGCACTGCTGGTGCTGGACGAGATCCAGGCTGGCATGGGCCGTACCGGTACCTTGTTCGCGCATTGGCAGGATGACGTGGTGCCGGACATGGTGACCCTGGCCAAGGCACTGGGCGGTGGTTTCCCGATCGGCGCGATGCTGGCCGGCCCGAAGGTGGCCGAGACCATGCAGTTCGGTGCCCACGGCACCACCTTCGGCGGCAATCCGCTGGCCGCGGCCGTCGCCCGCGTGGCGCTGCGCAAGCTGGCCTCGGCCGAGATCGCGGCCAATGTCAGCCGCCAGTCGAAGGCGCTGCGCGATGGCTTTGCCCGCATCAACGATGAGTTCAAGGTGTTCAGCGAGGTGCGCGGTCGCGGCCTGATGCTGGGCGCGGTGCTGAGCAAGGAGTTCGCTGGCCAGGCCGGTGCCATCCTCGACCACGCTGCGGAGCAGGGCCTGTTGACCCTGCAGGCTGGCCCGGACGTGCTGCGCTTCGTGCCGTCGCTGAACATCACCGACGAAGAAGTGGCGGAAGGCCTCAAGCGCCTGCGTGCGGCGATTGCCGCGTTCGTCGCAGCGCGCTGATCATTGACCAAGGTAGCGCCGGGCCATGCCCGGCGTTGCTTTTCCGCTGCGCTCGTCGGGCATGGCCTGGCGCTACCGCACCCCGTAGCGCCTCAGCACCTTCCCCAGTCCGCGCCCGTCCTGCACGGTTTCCGCGTGCAGGCCCGCTGCGCGTGCACCGCGCACGTTGACGAACAGGTCATCGACGAACAGCGTGTGCGCCGGTGCCACCTCGAGGGCTGCGAGCGTGCGCAGGAACACCTCCGGCGCAGGCTTGCGCAGGCCGAAGTCCGCGCTGCAGAACACCCGGCCGTGCAACTTGGGAAACAGCTCCGGCAGCAGCGTCGGCAGCGCCTGCGTCATCAAGGCACCATTGTTGGTCAGCACCGCCATCGGCACCTGCAGGGCATGCAGCCGTTGCAGCACGGCGTGTTGCGGGTGGCTGGCCGCGTGCCGGGCGGCGATCCATGTCTGCAGCGTTACCGTTGTGCCGAGCCGTTCGCCCAGCTGGGCCAGATAGCGCGCGCCATCCAGCGTGCCGCTGTCGTGTGCCACTTCGAGCCCGCCGTCGTACAGCGCGGCCTGCACGTGCGCGGTCGGCACGCCCAGCGCCTGCGCCAGATGCAGCACGCGCTGTGCGCGCTGGTAGTGCAGCAGCACGCCATCAACATCGAGCAGGAGAAGATCGATCCGCATCGGTCGAGCATGCCATTGCCGTATCCCCGCGCAAACCCTGGACCACCACTGCGACACACGGTCGCAGCCGGGTGGCCAGGTGTCTGCCTAGAATGACCACCGAACCTGCAGGAGACGCGACGATGAAGGCTTGGACGGTAGCGGTGGGGCTGGGTGCGCTGATGCTGGCGCCATCGGCGATGGCGCGCGTATGTGCGGTGAGCATCGACAGCACCGACCAGATGAGCTTCAGCAGCCGGGAGATCAAGGTGGCCGCCGATTGCAGCGAAATCGACCTGACCCTGCGCCACACCGGCAGGCTGGCCGCCACCGCGATGGGCCACAACTGGGTGCTGACCCGCACCGCCGACTACCAGCCGGTGGCGATGGCAGGCATGCGCATGACCCTGGCCGACAGCTACCTGCCGAAGGCCGACAAGCGCGTGCTGGCCCACACCAAGGTGATCGGTGGTGGCGAGACCGCCCGCGTGCGTTTTTCCACGAAGGGCATGCAGAAGGGCGGCGATTACACCTTCTTCTGCTCGTTCCCCGGCCACTTCGCGATGATGAAGGGCAAGTTCGTCTTCGGTTGAGTGCGCAGCAGCCACGCATGGCGTGGCTCTACTCCAGAGACGCAGCTCAGTAGATCCACGCCATGCGTGGATGAAGCACATCGATCCAGTAGATCCACGCCATGCGTGGATGAAGCACATCGATCCAGTAGATCCACGCCATGCGTGGATGAGGCACGTCGATCCAGTAGATCCACGCCATGCGTGGATGAGGGCAGGCAGTGCCGACCACGGTCGGCACCTACCAGGCCGGGGTTCAGCCCTTGGCCGCCTTGAACGCCACGCGTGCCGCTGCCAGCGTGGCCTCGATCACGTCATCGTCGTGTGCGCTGGACAGGAAGCCGGCCTCGTACGCCGACGGTGCCAGGAACACACCCTGGTCCAGCATCGCGTGGAAGAAGCGGTTGAACGCCGGGATGTCGCAGGCCGTGGCCTGGGCATAGGTCTCCACCTTCTCAGCGGTGAAGAACAGCCCGAACATCGCGCCCACCTGGGTGGTGGTCACCGCTACGCCTGCATCGGCGGCGGCAGCTTCCAGCCCCGCGCACAGGCGTGCGGCGCGCGCGCTCAGGTCGTCGTGGAAACCCGGCTGCTGGATCAGCTCCAGCATGGCCAGGCCGGCGGCCATCGCCACCGGGTTGCCGCTGAGCGTGCCGGCCTGGTAGATCGGGCCAGCGGGCGCGATCTGCTGCATCAGCTCGCGGCGGCCGCCGTAGGCGCCCACCGGCATGCCGCCGCCGATGATCTTGCCGAAGGTGGTCAGGTCCGGGCTGATACCGTAGTGCGCCTGCGCACCGCCAAGGGCAACGCGGAAACCGGTCATCACTTCGTCGAAGATCAGCAGCGCGCCATGCTGCGTGCACAGCGCGCGCAGGTGCTGCAGGTAGCCTTCGCGGGGCGGAATGCAGTTGGCGTTGCCCACCACCGGCTCGATGATCAGGCCGGCGATCTCGCTGCCGCGTGCGTCGAACAGGGCGGTGGCCGCCTCGAAGTCGTTGTAGGGCAGGGTCAGGGTCAGTTCGCTCAGGCCGGCCGGCACGCCGGGCGAGGTCGGCACGCCCAGGGTCAGCATGCCGCTGCCGGCCTTGACCAGGAACGAGTCGCCGTGGCCGTGGTAGCAGCCTTCGAACTTGACGATGCAGCTGCGGCCGGTGGCACCGCGCGCCAGGCGGATCGCCGACAGGGTGGCTTCGGTACCGGAGTTGACCATGCGCACCATCTCGCACGACGGCACCAGCCGGGTGATGGTCTCGGCCATGGTCACTTCCGCTGCGCACGGCGCACCGAAGGACAGGCCGTTGTCGATCGCCTTCTTCACCGCCTGGCGTACGGCGGTGTGGTTGTGGCCGACGATCATCGGGCCCCACGATCCCACGTAGTCGATGTAGCGGTTGCCGTCGACGTCGTACAGGTAGGCGCCGTCAGCGCGCTCGACGAAGAAGGGTTCGCCGCCGACCGACTTGAACGCGCGCACCGGTGAGTTGACGCCGCCAGGCAGCAATTCCTGGGCGCGGGAGAACAGGGCGTGGGACTGGTCGTGGTTCATGGGGTTTCCTGGGGGTTACTGCTGCGTATCGAATCGGGCGAGGTAGGCGCGCTGGGTCGCGACCGGGTCCTGCGCGGCGTAGATGCCGCTGACCACGGCCAGCAGGTCGGCGCCGGCATCGATGATGGGACCGACATTGTCCGGGCTCAGGCCACCAATCGCCACCCGCGGCACGCCCAGTGCGGCGCTTTGCCGCAGCAGGTCGGGGTGGGCGCGGCTGCTGGTGACCTTGGTGGTGGTGGGGAAGAACGCTCCGAAGGCCACGTAGCTGGCGCCGGCCGCCACGGCACGCTCTGCGTTGGCCAGCTGGTCGTAGCAGGAGGCGCCGATGATGGCGTCCGGGCCGAGCAGGCTGCGTGCGGCGCCGATGTCACCGTCGGTGCCGCCCAGGTGCACGCCCGCCGCGCCGACGGCCTGGGCAAGCTCGGGGTCGTCGTTGACGATCAGCGGCACGCCGTGGGCAGCGCACAAGGCCTGCAGCGCCGTGGCCTGTTCCCGTCGCAGGGCATCGCTGGCGGTCTTGTTGCGGTACTGCAGCCAGGTGGCGCCGGCGGCGAGCAGCGGCGCGGTGCGCGCCAGCAGGCGGGCGGTATCGGGTTCATCCGGGGTGATCAGGTAGACGCCGCGGGGCGCCGGGGAAGCAGAAGTCATCGATGGCTACCGGTGAGTGGACCGCGATGGGACAATGGCGGCCCGTGAATCCAGCCCTGATTATCCGATGAGCGAAGCCACCCCCACCACCTTGCGTACCTGGATGTGCGTGGTCTGCGGATTCCTGTACCGCGAAGCGGATGGGCTGCCAGAAGAGGGCATCGCCCCGGGCACGCGCTGGGAAGACATTCCCGAGACCTGGACCTGCCCGGATTGTGGCGTGACCAAGGACGATTTCGAGATGGTCGAGATCGATTGATCGGACCTGTCTGTGGGTGCGGACCGTTGGTCCGCACACCGGACAACCTCAATGCAGCCGCGGTACCGGTCCGCCCAGGTCGATCAGCTTCTCGCGCAGCCATTGCGCGTCGCTGGCCTCGGGGTTGCGCTTGAGGTACAGGCCCAGGTCGTTGCGCGCGCCGGCCAGGTAGTCCAGCTGCAAGTAGGCCAGGCCGCGATCGCGCAGGGCATCGTCCTGTTCGGGGGCAAGCTTGAGCAGGCGGTCGGCACTGCGCGCGGCACGATCCCACTCGCTGGCCTCGGCATAGACCCCATGCAGGTTGCGCAGCATGCGGATCAGGATCGCGCGGCTCGGTGCAGGATCGAGGATCTGCGCCAGCACCTGGTCGTCGGGCATCTGCCCGCCCAGGTGTGATTTGGCGCGTTCGCGCAGTTCGTCCACGTCCAGCGGCCGGCCCCCATTGAACGGGTCCATCACCAGCACGCCATCGTCAACCGGCAGGCGCACCAGAAAATGACCGGGGAATGACACGCCGTCCAACGGAATGCCCAGCCGTCGCGCCACCTCCATCTGCACCAGTGCCAGCGAGATCGGATTGCCCAGGCGGCGCTCGAAGACCTGGTTGAGGTAGCTGTTGCGCGGGTCGTAGTACTCCTGGTGGTCGCCGCTGTAGCCCAGCTCATCGAACAGATGCCGGTTGATGGCCGCCATCTTCAGCGGGCTGTGCTCGATGCTGTCCACCTCGGCGCGCAGGTGCTCGACGTGGCTCTGCACCAGCGCATCGTAGGTCGACGGCTGCAGATCGGGATATTCATCGCGCGCGATCAGCAGCGCGGTCGGCAGCAGTGGCAGCGCCTCGTCGTCGAAGTCGGCCAGTGCATCCCAGTCGGGGAGTGTGATCCGGTCCTGCATGTCCACAGACTGGCGGCAATCGCAGGCGGTTTCAAGCAGCGTGGCGTGAATTCGTCACGTCGCCGTCCTTCCATCCACGCATGGCGTGGATCTACCGTGTCGACCAAGGTCGACACCCACCAACAGCGGCAGGAAGCTGTCAGAGGTGGGGTGGTGTGGGCTTGCAGGCCCGCAGGCGCCATGGATGGCGCCTACGAGCCCCCAGGGATGGGTTTACGGGGTGTCCTGCAAGCCCACACCGCCCCACCATGCCTCGATAACCCAGCTCTTGCTTTTGATGTTGATTCGGCGGGTGCCGGGCGCTGCCCGGCCGCCCCCTACTTCTCGATGCCCGGGCCGAAGATCAGCTCGGTGCCATCCTTCAGCTTGAGCTTCTCCGCCTGGCCGGCATTGAGTTCCAGCACGAAGCGTGCCGGGCCACCGCTGGGGTAGGGCGGGCACATGTCACCGGCCGAGCACGGCGGCACGTCGCGCTGCTGGCTCACCAGCCGCCGCTCGCTGTCGAAGTACAGGATGTCCAGCGCGATCTTGGTGTTCTTCATCCAGTACGCCTGCATTTCCTCGCGGTCATGCACGAACAGCATGCCGTGGTCCTCGGCCATCTGGTCGCGGAACATCAACCCGCGCGCACGGGTTTCATCGTTGGTGGCCAGTTCAACGTCATAGCGCGCACCGTCAAGTTCCACCCAGTGGCGGGCAGCATCGGTGGCGCAGCCGGTCAGGGCCAGCAGCGGGAGCATCAGCAGTGAGCGCAGCAACGACATCGTCAGGGTCCTTCGAAAGGGTCAGAGCACGATCGGCGGCTCGCCGCCGACGATCACCACATCGGCACGGCGCCGTGCGAACAGGCCGACGCAGACCACGCCCGGCAGCTGGTTGAGCTCACGCTCGAGCTTTTCCGGATCGGTGATCTGCAGGTTGTGGATGTCCAGGATCTGGTTGCCGTTGTCGGTCACCACGCCCTCGCGCCAGGTCGGCTGGCCGCCGGTCATGTCGCGGATCTGGCGGGCAACCAGGCTGCGGGCCATCGGGATCACTTCCACCGGCAGCGGGAACCTGCCCAGCACCGGTACCTGCTTGCTCGGGTCCACGATGCAGACGAAGCGCTCGCTGGCCTCGGCGATGATCTTCTCGCGGGTCAGCGCAGCGCCGCCGCCCTTGATCAGGCACTTGCCGGGATCGCACTCGTCGGCGCCATCCACGTACAGCGACAGGGTGCCGGTGTGGTTCAGTTCGATCACCTCGATGCCATGCTGCTTCAGGCGCGCGGTGCTCTGTTCGGAACTGGACACCGCACCCTTGATGCGATGCTGGATGCGGGCCAGCGCATCGATGAAATAGGCGACGGTGGAACCGGTGCCGACACCGACGATCATGCCGTCTTCGACGTACTCGATGGCCTTTTCGGCGGCCAGGCGCTTGGCTTCAGACATTGCGGAGAGCTCTCAGGCAGGGAATCAGGATTTCTTTTCCAGCGACAGCAGCAGCTTCCACTGCGCAGCGGTCACCGGGAACACGGACAGGCGGTTGCCCTTGGCAACCAGCGGGAAGCCTTCGCCGAGTTCCTCGGCATGCAGCTTGATCTCGTCCAGCGCGATCACCTGCTTCAGCTTGCGGTCGAAGGCCACGTCCACCAGCATCCAGCGCGGGTTCTCGCGCGTGCTCTTGGGATCGTGGTAGTCGGATTTCGGATCGAACTGGGTGTCGTCCGGGTAGGCCGCGCTGGCCACCGTGGCCAGGCCGACGATGCCGGGCACCTTGGTATTGGAGTGGTAGAACAGGATGCCGTCACCGACCTGCATGCCATCGCGCATGAAATTGCGCGCCTGGTAGTTGCGCACGCCGTTCCAGGGTTCAACCTTGACCTTGGCCAGGTCATCGATGGAAAAAGCGTCCGGTTCGGACTTCATCAGCCAGTAGCGCTTGCGGGCGGTCATGCGTTCACGGGGGCAGCGGAAGGGAGCAGGGTGCCGGCTTCAGTGCAGATCGCATCCACCGGCACGTCCCAGGACGCCACCGGCAAGGACTCGACCTGCTGCACCGAGAATGCCGCGCCGACCAGCCAGGGTGGCGCCGGCCGATCATGGCGGAAGGCGAAGCTGCGATCATACCAGCCACCTCCCATGCCCAGCCGCCGGCACCGTGCGTCGAAGCCCACCAGTGGCGTCACCACCAGGGCCATCTGCGCCGGTTCCAGCGTGTCTTCGATGGCGATGTCCGGCTCGGGAATGCCGTAGCGGTTGCTGGTCAACGGTTGGCCGGGGCGCCAGGGCGCGAAGCGCAGCACGTCGCCGTGCAGCACCGGCAGGCAGTAGGTCAAGCGATCGGGAAGCTGCAGTTGCCAGCGGTGCAGGGCGATTTCGCCATCCAGCGCCCAGTAGCCGGCCACGGCGCCTTCGCGCGGGGCGAACGGCAGCGCCAGCAGCGCATCGGCCAGCGATTCGGCAGCGGCGATACGGGCGGGGGCGGAAAGGTCGCGGCGGCGTTGCCGCAGGTCGTGGCGCAGGGCCTGTCGCGGGTCGGTCATGGCAGCGTGCGGCAAGGATCAGCCGTCATTGTGCCGGAAAGAACAAGGGCGACGCCCGAAGACGCCGCCCTTGCTGGAATATTGCATTCTCCGCAATGTCGATGCATGCGAAACGACCTTGAACCCGGGGGCTCAAGTGGGAACGCTGGAGAACCATCGGGCTTCCCGCTGCAAGGCGGACCTGCACTCCCGGCGCTGTCGCGCTCCCGGTGTCGTTCTTAAGGGACAAGGCGAATGTTTGCACATGCCGTCGAGTACCGCAGAGAACGCGTGGCCATTATAGCTACCGCGCGTGATCTGGATAGGCCGTTCGTCGGCAACAGTGCGTGCCAATTCAGAAAAGAGAAGGCGCATTCCGCGCCCATCTCAGGTGCTGCTGTCGATCGCCCGGTCCAGGCGCCGGTTCAGGTCGGCCAGGGTCTGTTGCAGGGCGACCGCCTGGCGGGCGTTCTCATCGCGCAGCAGCTGCAGTTCGTGTGCCAGGTTGAGTGCCGCCAGCACCGCGATGCGGTCCACCGCGGCCATCCGGTTGCTGCCGCGGATCTCGCGCATGCGCGCATCCAGCAGGCGGGCGGCCGCCATCAGGCTGTCGCGTTCATCGCCACCAACGCCGACCGTGTATTCGCGGTCTAGGATACGGACGCTGACCGGTTCGGCACTCATGTGTGCTGCTCCAGGGATTTGAGCCGGGTGATCATCGCTTCCACCCGCGAACGCGCCTGCTCATTCTTGGCCAGCAGCGTCGAGCGCTCGGCCACCAGCTGTTCCTGCTGGTGGCGCAGGCTGCGGTTCTCCTCGGCCAGCCGCTGGTTGCGGTCGAGCAACGCCTCCACACGGGCGGCGAAGGCCTGCAGCTGGGCAAGGGGATCGGCGGGTTCCATGCCCGCACGATAGGCAAGCCGGGTCAGGGCGGTCAAGCACTGTCGCAGCAGGGCCCGGCGGCTACGGAGAGCAGGCGGACACATTGCTACACTACCGGGCTCACGGGCGCGCGCGTGCGCGCTCCGCAGTTTCCCTTCCGAACGAGCCGCACGATGACCGAACTTCCCTCCGTCGACGACGTTACCCGCGCCAGCCAGGAACTGGGCCTGGGCGCCACTGCTGCCGAGCTGCATGGCGGGCTGTGCGGCTGGCTGGCCGCTGGTGGTGCTCCTGGCAACGATTGGCCGGCGCGCGTGCTGGCCGACGACAATCTGCCGCAGGTAGCTGCCGACAGTGCGCTGGCGCAGTTGCTGGAGGCCACCATCAAGCAGCTGGAAGACCGGGACTTCGCCTTCGAGCTGCTGTTGACCGACAGCAGCGACGTGGCCGCGCAGGCGGACGCCATGTTCAGCTGGACCCGTTCCTTCCTGGGCGGCTTCGGCCTGGGCAGTGGCGGCCACCGGCCGGCCCTGTCCGAAGAAGGCGAGGAGGCGCTGAACGACCTGGCCAGCCTGGCCCGTGCCTCGAGCGAGGATTTTGAAGCGGGCGGTGATGATGACGACGAAGCCCTGTCGGAGATCGAGGAGTTCATCCGCGTGGCGGTGCTGCTGCTGCACGGTGACGTGGTGCTGGCCGCGCGCCATCGGCAGCGCCTGAACTGATGGATATCAAGCAGCGCACCGGCATCGCTGCCGGCGAGTACAAGCGTCGTCGCCGGCAGTTGATGGACATGGCGGGCGAAGACGCGATCCTGGTGCTGCCGGCGGCATCTGAGAAGGTGCGCAGCCTTGATACCCATTATCCGTACCGGCAGGATTCGGATTTCCAGTACCTGAGCGGCTTCCCGGAGCCGGAAGCGGTGCTGGTGCTGATTCCCGGCCGTCGCCACGGCGAAGCGATCCTGTTCTGCCGCGAGCGCGATCCCGAGCGCGAAGCCTGGGATGGCGGTCGCGCCGGGCAGGAAGGCGCCGTGGCGCAGTTCGCGATGGACGATGCCTACCCGATCACCGACCTGGACGACATCCTGCCGGGCCTGCTGGAAGGGCGTTCGCGGGTGTACTACCACTTCGGCCGCGATGCGGATTTCGACCTGAAGCTGATCGGCTGGGTGAACCGCGTACGTTCGCAGGTGCGCCATGGCGCACAGCCGCCGCATGAGTTCCTGGAACTGGGCCATCTGCTGCACGAGCAGCGGTTGTTCAAGTCCGGTGCCGAGGTGGCGTTGATGCAGCGCGCGGCCGACATCAGTGTGCTGGCGCATCGCGCGGCCATGCAGAGTGCGAAGGCGGGCATCCACGAGTACGAACTGCAGGCCGAGCTGGAGCGGGTGTTCCGTGCCAACGACGCGGTGCCTGCGTACTGCAGCATCGTCGGCGCCGGCCGCAACGCCTGCATCCTGCATTACCGCGACAACAACGCGCGCTCGCGCGACGGTGAACTGGTGTTGATCGATGCCGGCGCCGAGTACCGCGGCTACGCCAGTGACATCACCCGTACGTTCCCGGTCAATGGTCGTTTCAGCGCCGAGCAGCGCGCGCTGCATGATCTGGTGGGTGCCGCGCAGGCGGCGGCGCTTGCCCAGGCCAAACCGGGCGTGGCGTACGAAATGGGCCATCTGGCGGCGGTGCAGACCCTCACCGAAGGGTTGCTGCAACTGGGCCTGTTGAAGGGCACGCTGGAAAAGAATCTCACCGAAGGCTTGTACCAGCGCTTCTACCGGCACAAGACCGGGCACTGGATCGGGCTGGATGTGCACGACGTAGGTGACTACCGCCTGGCCGGCGATTCGCGCCTGCTGGAGCCGGGCATGGCCTTCACCATCGAGCCGGGGCTGTACATCGGCGTGGACGACACGACGGTGGAACCGCGTTGGCGCGGCATCGGCATCCGTACCGAAGATGACGTGCTGATCACCGACGACGGGCATCGGGTGTTGACCGAAGGGCTGGAGCGCAGCGCCGACGAGATCGAAGCGTTGATGGCGGGGTAAGGGTGTTTCTGCAGGGCTTGCAGCCCTGCACCCGCTACAAGCCAGAGCAACAGCAACAGCAACAGCAACAGCAACAGCGGCATTCCGTGGGATGGCGGGGTACTGTGGGTTTGCGGGGCCGCCGCAAGTACGTCCTTGTAGGCTTGGTCGCGGCATCCATGCCGCTCACACCCCGCAAACCCACAGTACCCCGCCTTCGACAGTTTCCCGCGGCTGTTGGTAACGGCGGTTGTCGGCACGCGGGACTATTGGTAGGTGTCGACCTTGGTCGACACGGAGCGAGCGCAGCAAGCGACCCGCTTCTGCTTTTCTTTTTTCTTTTCCGTGGTTGGACGCGCGCAAGGAACTGTCAAAGGTGGGGCGGGTGGGCCATGCAGGGGCGTTGGCGCCATGGATGGCGCCATCGAGCTTACAGGGACGTACTTGCAGCGTCCCCTGCATGGCCCACCCGCCCCGCCAACCGCGGCTTTTGATTTCAGCATCCAACCACGAGGGGCTCAGCCGTTGGCCGCCGCAAACACCGGGCGCGTCAGGTTGTCCGCCTCGCCATCAGTGCAAAGCACTTCGTCTTCAATGCGGATGCCGCCGTACGGACGGAAGAAGTCCACACGCTCCCAGTTGATCGCATCGCCATGACCGGCGGCCTTCACTTCGTTCAACAGCATGTCGATGAAGTACAGGCCAGGCTCGATCGTCACCACCATGCCCGGCTCCAGCACGCGGGTCAGGCGCAGGTACGGATGGCCGGCAGGCCGCTCGATGCGGCCGCCCTCATCGCTGGCCGCGAAACCGGCCACGTCATGCACCTGCAGGCCGATCAGGTGGCCGATGCCATGCGGGAAGAACGCGGCGCTGACGCCGGTTTCCAGCGCAGTCTGTGGCGATACCTTGATCACGCCGAAGTCCTTCAGCACGCCCATCAGCGACAGGTGCGCATCCACGTGCAGCTGCTTGTAGTCGAAGCCCGGGCGCACGGCCGCGCACATCGTCTGCTGCGCGGCATCGACCGCTTCGATCATCGCCGCGAACTCGTCATGGCCGGCGGCGGCGTAGGTGCGGGTGATGTCGCTGGCATAGCCGTGCGCGCTGGCGCCGGCATCGATCAGGAAGCTGCGCAGCGGCTGCGGTGCCTTGCGGCCCAGTTCGGTGTAATGCAGCACCGCCGCATGCTCGTTCAAGGCCACGATGTTGCCGTACGGCAGCTCGGTGGCGTCCTGGCCCACGGCCTGGCAGTACGCCATGTGGATGCTGAATTCGTCGGCGCCGTTGCGGAACGCCGCTTCGGCCGCGCGATGGCCGCGCACGCCGAACACCTGCGCCTGGCGCATCAGGGCGATTTCGTACGGCGTCTTGCTGCCGCGGTGCCATTCCAGGTAGTTCACCACCGGCGCCGGATTGTTGGGCACATACGCGCCCAGCGCGCTCTGCGGCTCACCCAGGATCGCGCAGCGCGCCGGGTCGGGCGGCAGCAGTGCCAGCGCTTCGTCCGGCGTGCGGATGATATGGATGTCGAAGTGCTCGACCCACCAGCCGCTCGGTGCATCCGGCACCACATGCCAGTAGTCGAACGGCTGGTGGAAGATCACCGCCGGACGCTTGCCCGGGGTGAACACGATCCAGCTGTTGGGTACACGGGTCAGCGGCAGCCAGGCCTTGAACTGCGGGTTGACCGCGTACGGATAGTCACGATCGTCGAAGACCTGGTAGTGCAGGGTGCCGCTGGGCACCACCAAGTGGTCGAAGCCGCCGCGTGCCAGCGCCTGCTCGGCGCGTCGGCACAGCACGGCCAGGTGGTCGGGATACAGGGCGCCGGGGTCTTGCTGGATCATTGCGGTGGCTCGACACGGAAAACGGCCCTAGATTCTGCCGGATACCGACGCAATCCGCTGTGCCGGAACCGGCACTCAGCCCGTCGAAACCGGTGCCTCGTCGCTGTCTTCGCCGATCCACCGGCGCAGCAGCTGCCGATGCTCGCGTGACAGGGTCAGGAAGCGGAAGCCTGCCCAGCTCTGGCCGGGGGCATGCGCCGGTTCGCTCCACAGCAGGTGTACGCCGACGTCGATCCACTCGCTGCGGCCATCGGCCAATGGCAACGGGAAGCGCAACTGATACAGCGCGTCGTCGCGCAGCGCGGCGCTGGCCAGCATCAGCATGCCGGTCTCGGACACGTTGCCAAGCCGGCCGACCACGCTGTCGCGCATCTGGTCGGTCACCGGTACCAGATCGGACACCTGCCGGCGCGGCGCGCGGCGGGTATCAACGGGCGGTTGCGTACTCATGCCTTGGACTCCTGCGGGCGACGTCCGGCCAGAGTGCGCAGTGCGCTCAGGCTGGCCTGCCAGGCGCGGTCGACCAGACGGCCCTTGTCTTCGGTGACCAGTTGCGCGCGTCCGGCGGCCATCTGCCGGGCGAGGGCATCCAGGGTGGTTTCGCCGATCTTCTGCCCACGCGCGTTGACCAGCAGCACATGACCGGTCAGCAGGCTGTACCAGGACAGGCGCTGGCGGCGCAGCGCGCCTTCGCCATCGTCGATATCGAACCAGCTGCCGAAGGGCAGCGCGCACAGCTGCTGGTAACTGGCCTCCTCGGCCTCGCTGCGTGGTGCCGCATCGCTTGCCGGGGCCTGTGCGCCGGTGTGTTCGCCCAGCCGTGCACGGGCCTTCAGGCGTGCACTGAGCTCGGTGCGCGAGGTGCTTTCGTCTTCGCCACCCGGCGTGGACAGGCGGCGCGCGACGGCAGCCGCCTCCTCTGCGTGGTAGCCCACCTGCAGCAGGGCCGATTCAACCTCGGCAGCCAGCGCAGCGTCGGTCGCGCTGCTTTCGCTGGCGGCCTCGGCAGTGATCGCCGCGATGCGTTCGGTCTGCTGCAGGCGCTCCTGCCATTGCGGAGAATCATCGCCGTGGCGCAGGCGGGTCAGCGTCAATGCATCTGCCCACGCCTGGCGCAGCAGTGTCTGTACGAAGCGCGGCGGCTCCTGCGTATCGCAGCACTGGTCGATCTGCGCATTGGCCTGGCGTCGCGCAAGTTCCAGCCGCTCCTTGCCGCGTGCGGCTTCCACGTGACGGCGCTCGGCCAGCTCGGCGCGGTGCGCGGCGGCGCGCTGGTGCTGCTGTATCTCGTCGTTGGCGGCGGCAAAGGCCTCGGGCGTGCGTGCATCCTGGCCGAGCAGGCCCTGCACGCTCTGCGCCAGTCGCTGCAGCAGCTGCGGATCGACATCGTCATCGCCGAGCCAGCTGGCGCCGGCTTCAGCGACATGGTTGAGCAGTTCGCGTGCCGGATGTTCGTCGCGCACGAAGAAGCCCGGGTCGGCCATCGCTGCGCGCGCCAGCGGTACCTGCAGGCGCGCGAGCAGGGCGGCTGGCACCGGGTCCGGCCGTTGCTGCTGCTGCACCTGCTGCAGCAGCAGACGCAGCAGATCGAGGTTGTCGCGGTCGTGGCTGCCAAGGCTGGCCTGCGCGCCATGTTCGCTGCGCAGCTGGGCGACCACGGCGGCCTGCAGATCGGTCATGGCGCTGGCGGCGCTGGCCTGCCCCTGCAGGCGCGCGAGCACGGCATCAACCGCTGCACTGGGCAGGGCCGCTGGATCGGCCGCTGGCTGCGGGGTCTGCCGCGCCTGTTGCAGCATCTCGTGCAGCACGCTGCTGGCCGGTACCGTCATGCCGGCCGACGCGCCGGGCGCGTCCGCATCGGCGAAGGCGTCCTGCATCAACGTCGACCACGAGCCGGGCGGTGCCGAGCCGCCCCAGCCGGTCATCGGCGTGGGCACGCGCGGAGACGGGCGTCCACTGCGGCCGCTGCCGACCGACTGGGTGATGATCCGGCGGGTGCTCGAAGAACGTGCCAGGTACGGGGTGTAGACCAGGCCCGGCAGGATGCCGTGCTGTGCCAGCAGCGCATTGGCGCGGTCGAGCACATTGCCCAGCCGCTCCAGTACCTGCCGCTCGAAGCTGCGGTACAGCGCCATCTGTACCTCGGCGCTGAGGGCATCCTGTTCGGCCAGCTTCCGTACCATCGCGCACAGGGCCTGCGGTGCCAGGGGCAGGGTGTCAGCTTCAAAGGCTGGTGCGCCGGCAACAACACCCAGGCGCTGGCCCAGCAGGTTCAAGGCGTTGGCCGAACGCAGGGTTTCCCGGCGCACCATTTCGGTCAGCAGCAGGTCGCGGTCGACTTCATGCTCGGCGACCAGGGTCAACCCCAGCATGCCGGGCAAGGGCGGTGGCGTGGTGGCGGCTACGACCGGGGCAATCGGTTCACGAAGCCGCGCAAGCGCATCGGCCAGCGCATCGAGCATACGGTCGCTGAAGTGGCCGGCGAACGCATGCAGCTGGCCGCGCTGTGCCAGCAGGTCGGCCTGCTGTTGCGGGTTGCGGGCATGGTCGGCGTCATGCAGCAGGGTCTGCTCCAGCGCTTCCACGGTCAGGATCAGCGGTGCCGTCAGGGCCTGGTGGCACAGGCCGATCAACGCGCCCAGCAGCTCGCGCACGCGCGGCGGCAGGTCGGCTGCGGCCAGGCGGGCAGTGTCGGCACTGGAAAGGGAAAAGACAGCAGACATCGGCGAGGGGGTCCGGATTCCCGCGGATCGATCTTGGAATCTACCGTGTCGGCCGGTGAAGGCGCTACTTTAGCGATGGATCCATTCAGGGCCGCCTGCGATGGCGGCGCCGAAGCAGATCATGCTTCCAGGAACAGGCTGACCACATCGTTGGTGAAGCGCCGGCCCAGTTCGGTCGGCTGCACGTGCCCGTCTGCCACCACCAGCCAGCCACGCTGCACTGCTTCGCGCAGTGGTGTGTCCAGCACGCTGCGGGCCAGGCCGGTGCGCGATTCGAAGTCGCGCAGGCTGAACCCTTCGTGCAGGCGCAGCAGGTTGAGCATGTACTCGAACGGCAGGCGCTCGGCGGCGATCACTTCATCACCGCCGAACGATGCGGCAGTGCCTGCGGTATCCATGAACGTCTGCGGGTGCTTGTGCTTCCAGCGTCGCAGCACGTGTTCCTCGGCACCGGAACTGATCTTGCCGTGTGCGCCGGCACCAATGCCGAGGTAGTCACCAAAACGCCAGTAATTCAGATTGTGCGCGCTCTGCCGGCCGGGGCGGGCATAGGCACTCACCTCGTACTGGCCGAAGCCGGCCTGCGCCAGCAGCGCCTGGCAGTGTTCCTGCATGTCCCAGGCATGGTCTTCATCGGGGATGCCCTGCGGCGGCCGCGCGAAGAACACGGTGTTCGGTTCCAGGGTCAGCTGGTAGTGCGAGATGTGGGCCGGCTGCAACGCGAACGCGCGTTCCAGATCGGCCTCGGCACCGGCCAGGGTCTGCTCCGGCAGTGCGTACATCAGGTCGATGTTGAAATTGTCGTAGCCCGCGTCCTGCGCCATCTTCACCGCGCGCTCGGCCTCGCCACTGTCGTGGATGCGGCCCAGGCGTTTCAGCGCGGCATCGTCAAAACTCTGGATGCCGAAGCTGAGGCGGTTCACCCCGGCCGCGCGGTAACGATCGAAGCGACCGTGCTCGGCGGTGCCCGGGTTGGTTTCCAGAGTGATCTCGGCATTCGGTGCAAAGCGCAGGCGGGCACTGGCCTGCTGCAGGAAGCGGTCGATCGCCTCGGGCGGGAACAGGCTGGGCGTGCCCCCCCCGAAGAACACGCTGCTGACCACCCGGCCCCAGACCAGCGGCAGGTCCTGGTCGAGGTCGCGCACCAGCGCATCGATGTAGGCATCGAAGGGCAGTTCGCCCTTGGCCTGGTGCGAGTTGAAGTCGCAGTACGGGCACTTGCGCACGCACCATGGCAGATGCACGTACAGCGCCAGCGGCGGTGGCACCAGACGTGGCGGGGCGTCGTGGTCGCAGGACTCGCCGGGCAGGTGGTTGCAGTGGTCGTGGTCGTGGGCGTGCGGCATGGCTGGCGTGATGCGGACGTGGGGGAGCGGCAGATCAGTCCGCCGCCCGTAGAAGAGGGTCGACCAGGGAGCGCGGCTGCGCGCGAAGCACGGCAGCGGCAATCTGGCGGAAGAAGGGCGAGGGCCCTTTGTAGCTGCCTATAGCGTTGTCCATCAAACGGTGGCGCGCCGGACTGCAGCCATTGCGCATGCACAGATGGAGACCGGAGACCATGGCCTTGCGCTTGTCGGCAAAACTGTCAAGCCGTACTTCCAGCACGTCCACCAACGCCACATGGCGCCACCGATGCAGGCTGCCGATGTTGTGATAGCGCATGTGGCCGGCAGCAGCGTCCAGTTCGACGCGCTGCCACATGATGGGCGCGCCGATGAGCGTGATGACGGTCATGCCGACCAGCGCAACCACCGGTACCGCCCACCAGGATTCCTTCCCTGTCCACGCCAACATGCCGCCAAAGATCGCACCACTGATCAGCCCCAGTACGGCAAGCAGTTGCACCAGTTCCATTCCGGTGCGGTAGCGCTTCACTGTCATCCTTGAGTCTCCTGTCGGATGCTGGTTCAGGCCGCGAACTGCTGCTTGAGCTGCTGCTTGAGCTGCTGCAGGGCGATGGCGCGATGGCTGATGGCGTTCTTCAACGCCGGTTCCATTTCCGCCGCGGTCAGGCCGTGGGTGGTGTCCAGGAACACCGGGTTGTAGCCGAACCCATTCGTACCACGCAGTTCGCGGATGATCTGACCTTCCCAGCGGCCTTCGCAGATCAGTGGCTGCGGGTCGGTGGCATGGCGCAGCAGCACGATCACGGCGTAGAAGCGGGCGCTGCGCTGGCCATCGGCGATGTCGGCCATCGCTTCCAGCAGCTTGGCATTGTTGGCTGCCGCATTGGTCGGGTGACCGGCATAGCGCGCGCTGTACAGGCCCGGTGCACCGCCGAGGGCATCGACGATCAGGCCCGAATCATCGGCCAGCGCCGGCAGGCCGGTCGCTTCGCAGGCCGCGCGCGCCTTAAGCAGCGCGTTCTCGACGAAGGTCAGGCCGGTCTCTTCCACATCGCCCAGGCCCAGTTCGGCGGCCGAAGTGATCTGCAGCGGCAGGTCGGCGAGGATTTCCTGCATTTCCACCAGCTTGCCAGCGTTGTGGCTGGCCAGGACAAGCTTCTTCATCAGCGGGGCTCCAACAGGTCCCAGGTGTTGCCGTACAGGTCGCGGAACACCGCGACCGTGGCGTAGGGTTCTTCGCGCGGTTCTTCCAGGAACTGGACACCGGCAGCCAGCATCGCCGCGTGGTCGCGGCGGAAATCATCGGTATTGAGGAAGAAGCCGACGCGGCCACCGGTCTGGTTGCCGATACGACTGCGCTGCTCGTCGTCGCTGGCGCGGGCCAGCAGCAGGGCGGCGGCGCTGCCATCGGTCGGGCCGACCACCACCCAGCGCTTGCTGCCCTGGTCGATGTCGTCCAGCAGCTGGAAGCCGAGCTTGCCGGTGTACCAGGCGATGGCCTCGTCATAGTCGGCCACCACCAGGGTGGTCAGGGCAATGCGCCGGTTCATGCCGACAGCGCTGCCTGCTGCGCGGCCAGCAGCTCGGTCACGCCCTTCTCGGCCAGGCCCAGCAGCGCATCGAGCTCGTCACGGCGGAAGGCATGGCCTTCGGCGGTGCCCTGCAGTTCGATGAAGCCGCCACCGTCGTTCATCACCACGTTCATGTCGGTGTCGCAGTCGCTGTCTTCGGCGTAGTCCAGGTCCAGCACCGGGGTGCCGCGGTAGACGCCGACCGACACCGCCGCCACCGCGCCGAGGATCGGGTTGCGCTTGATGTCGCCGCGCTTCATCAGCACGTTCACCGCATCGACCAGGGCCACGTAGGCGCCGGTGATGGCCGCGGTGCGGGTGCCGCCGTCGGCCTGCAGCACGTCGCAGTCCAGGGTGATGGTGCGTTCGCCCAGTGCGTTGCGGTCGACGCAGGCGCGCAGGCTGCGACCGATCAGGCGCTGGATCTCCAGCGTGCGGCCGCCCTGCTTGCCGCGTGCGGCTTCGCGGTCGCTGCGGGTGTGGGTGGCGCGCGGCAGCATGCCGTATTCGGCGGTCACCCAGCCTTCGCCCTTGCCACGCAGGAAGCCCGGCACCCGGTTCTCGATGCTGGCCGTGCACAGCACGCGGGTTTCACCGAAGCAGACCAGCACCGAACCTTCGGCGTGGCGGGTGAAACCGCGCTGGATGACGACCGGGCGCAGCTGATCGGGCTGACGGCCACTGGGGCGGAAATCGGACATGGGGCAGGTTCCGTAGGGAAAGGGAGTACGCCACCATCCCCGCGGCCTTCACGGGGCGGGGAAAGGGGCTCAAAAGAGACCGCTAGGGTACCATTCCCCCTTTGCAAGCACCGGATACATCCATGATTCGAAGCATGACGGCCTATGCCGGCGGCGAGCGCTCCACCCCGTGGGGAACGCTGGGCTGCGAGCTGCGCTCGGTCAACCACCGCTTCCTGGAAGTGGGCACGCGCCTGCCCGAGGAACTGCGCGCATTGGAACCGCAGCTGCGCGAACGCATTTCCGCGCGCCTGAGCCGTGGCAAGCTGGATCTGGTGATGCGCCTGCGCGCGCCGGACTCGGCTGCCAGCCTGCAGGTCAACGAGGTGCTGCTGGGCCAGCTGGGCCAGCTGGCGCACCGGCTGACCTCCGATTTCCCCAACCTGCAGGTCAGCTTCACCGACCTGCTGCAGCTGCCGGGCGTCACCCAGGGTGAGGCCACCGATGCGGCAGCCCTGCAGATTGAAGCACTGGCGCTGCTGGACCAGGTGCTGGAGGGCTTCATCGCCGCCCGCGAGCGTGAAGGCAATACGCTGGCCACCGCCATCGCCGAGCGCGTGGATGCCATCGAGCGCATCGCCGCGGAGGTCTGCACGCTGATTCCCGCCATTCGCGACGGCCAGCGCACCAAGCTCGCCGCTCGCCTGGCCGACCTGCCGCATCCGGTTGATCCGGGCCGCGCCGAGCAGGAACTGGTGATGTGGCTGCAGAAGCTGGACGTGGACGAGGAGCTGGATCGCCTGTCCAGCCATATCGTCGAGATCCGCCGCGTGCTCAAGCAGCGTGAACCGGTCGGCCGCCGTCTGGACTTCCTGCTGCAGGAGTTCAACCGCGAGGCCAACACGCTGGGCTCGAAGTCGGTGGACAGCCGCACGTCCAACGCCGCCGTCGAGCTGAAGGTGCTGATCGACCAGATCCGCGAGCAGGTGCAGAACATCGAATGAGCATTTCCACGCCCCCGGCCGCGATCGCACGCGGCACGCTGTACATCGTTGCCGCCCCCTCCGGCGCCGGCAAGAGCAGCATCGTCAACGCCACCCTGGCGCGCGACCCGCAGATTGCCCTGTCGATCTCCTTCACCTCGCGCGCCATGCGCCCGGGTGAAGTGAACGGCCAGCACTACCACTTCGTCAGCGCCGAGAAGTTCGAGGAAATGATCGCCGCTGGCGATTTCTTCGAACACGCCTGGGTGCATGGTGACTGGAAGGGCACCGCCCGGCAGTCGGTGGAGCCGCAGCTGGCGGCCGGCCAGGACGTGCTGCTGGAAATCGACTGGCAGGGTGCGCAGCAGGTGCGCCAGCTGGTGCCGGGCACGGTGACGGTGTTCATCCTGCCGCCGTCCAAGCAGGCCCTGCAGGACCGCATGCGCAAGCGTGGCCAGGACAGCGAGGCGGTCATCGCCCAGCGCCTGGGCGCCGCCCGCGATGAAATGCTGCACTTCAACGAGTTCGACTACGTCATCGTCAATGAAGTGTTCGACACCGCCGTGGATGAACTGTGTGCGATCTTCACCGCCAGCCGCCTGCGCCGGGACGCCCAGAAGGTCCGCCATGCCGGCCTGATCCAGGCCCTGCTGACCCCGGATGCGAGTTCAACTGATTGATTCCTAAAGGGTCCGGTGGGGGTTGGCTTGATTTTGTCCAGCCCCTGCCAGTACACTCCGTCCCCTTTCCCTCATTCGACTGAGCGGCCGACCGGTCGCCGGGAGCCCGTATGGCCCGCATTACCGTAGAAGATTGCCTGGAAGTCGTTAACAACCGTTTCGAGCTGGTGATGATGGCCTCCAAGCGCGCCCGTCAGCTCGCCAATGGCGTGCAGGCCACGCTGGACAACAGCGAGACCGAGGACAAGCCGACCGTGCTGGCGCTGCGCGAAATCGCTGCCCGCAAGATCGACAACGCGCTGATCGACGAAGTCGAGAAGGCCGAGCGTGAGCGCGCCGAGCGCGAAGCGCTGGAGTGGGCCGCCGCTGAAGTGGTCGCCGACGAAGACATGTCCAAGAACGACGATTGATCGCATCGATCAACGTCATTGCTGGATACGCCGAACAGCCCGCCCCGTGCGGGCTGTTTCGCATTCAGGGTTTGCCGTAAACGTCGCGCTGGCATAGGCTTTGGCCATGAACCCAGGCCCCACTGCCAAGGTCGCCGCAGTCCCCGCTGCCGCCGTACCCGATTACGTCCTCCAGCTCGAACGCGCCGCCCACTACCTGCCGCCCGAGCAGCTGCCGCTGCTGCGCCGTGCGTGGGAAGTCGGCGCCTCCGCGCACGCTGGGCAGACGCGCAAGTCGGGCGAACCCTACATCACCCATCCGGTGGCCGTGGCCCAGGTGCTGGCCGAGCTCGGCCTGGACGTGGAAGCGCTGATCGCCGCGATCCTGCACGACACCATCGAAGACACCCCGCTGACCCGCGAGGCCCTGTCGGCCGAGTTCGGCGAAGCCGTGGCCGAACTGGTGGACGGCGTCACCAAGCTGGACAAGCTGAAGTTCCGCGACCGCCAGGAAGCGGCCGCCGAGAGCTTCCGCAAGATGCTGCTGGCGATGTCGCGCGACCTGCGCGTGATCATGATCAAGCTGGCCGACCGCCTGCACAACATGCGCACGCTGGGCGCGCAGAGCCGCGAAGCGCGTGGCCGCATCGCCCGCGAGACGTTGGAGATCTACGCCCCGATCGCGCAGCGGCTGGGCATGAGCCTGGTCAAGAGCGAACTGCAGAACCTTGGCTTCAAGGCGCTGTACCCGTGGCGCCACGCGATCCTGGAAAAGCACATCCGCAGCCAGCCGGTCGTGCGCCGCGAGGCGCTGGCGCAGGTGGAAGTGCAGCTGTCGCAGCGCTTGGCCAAGGAAGGCATCGAGCACCGCCTGGTCAGCCGCATCAAGACCCCGTGGAGCATCTACAACAAGATGCGCGACGAGAACAAATCCTTCGACCAGGTGATGGATGTGTTCGGCTTCCGCCTGGTCGTGCGCGGCGTACCGCAGTGCTACCACTCGCTGGGCGCGGTGCATGCCGCGTTCAAGCCGCTGGATGGGCGCTTCCGCGATTTCATCGCCATTCCCAAGGCCAACGGCTACCAGTCGCTGCACACGGTACTGTTCGGCCCGTATGGTTCGCCGATCGAGGTGCAGATCCGCACCGAGGAAATGGACCTGATCGCCGAGCGCGGCGTGGCTGCGCACTGGACCTACAAGTTCGGCGGTGATTCGCCCAACAGCGCGCAGAGCCGCGCCCACGCCTGGATCGTCGAACTGATCGATTCGCAGCGGGCCGCCGGTTCGTCGCTGGAGTTCCTCGACAACGTCAAGGTCGACCTGTTCCCGGACGAGGTCTACCTGTTCACTCCCAAGGGCAAGATCCTGGCCCTGCCGCGCAATTCCACCGCGCTCGACTTCGCCTACGCCGTGCATACCGACGTCGGCAACATGGCCGTGGCCTCGCGCGTGGACAAGAAACTGGTGCCGCTGCGCACCAAGCTGGTGTCCGGGCAGTCGGTGGAGATCATCACCGCGCGCTCGGCCACGCCCAAGCCGCAGTGGCTCGAATTCGTGGTGACCAGCAAGGCGCGCACCGCCATCCGCCACCAGCTCAAGCAGCTGGAGCACGAAGACGCCGTGCAGTTGGGCCACCGCATGCTCGACCGCGCGCTGGAGGCGATGGACAGCTCGCTGGAGCGCCTGCCCAAGGGCCGCCTGGATGCCTTCCTGGCCGAACACCGGTTCCCGCGCCTGGAGGCCCTGCTGGCGGAAGTCGCGCTGGGCAACTGGATGCCGACCCAGGCCGCGCAGGCACTGATGGCCTACGCCGAACTGCGCGGCGGCGCGCATTCGCGCCACAGTTCGCAGGAAAAGATCCTGATCAACGGCAGCGAGCGTGGCGTGGTCACCTTCGCCGGCTGCTGCCAGCCCATTCCGGGCGACGACATCATGGGCTACCACACGGCCGGCAAGGGCATCGTGGTGCACCGCATGGATTGCCCGAACCTGGCCGAACTGCGCAAGTCGCCCGAGCGGTGGGTGCTGATCGGCTGGGATACCACCGTATCCGGCGACTACGACACCTCGCTGGTGGTGGAAGTGGAGAACGGTACCGGCGTGCTTGCACAGCTGGCCGCGGCGATCGCGCAGAGCCATTCCAACATCGAGCGCGTGGATTACCTGGACCGCGACTTCAACGCCGCAGTGCTGGCGTTCAACATCCAGGTGCGCGACCGCAACCATCTGGCCGAAGTGATGCGTCGCCTGCGCCGCCTGTCGGTCGTGCAGGCCGTTCGCCGGCAGTAGATCCACGCCATGCGTGGATGACGTTCCGCGCACACAACGCACGGGGTCGGATCCGTTTCCCGCCGGGAAACGGATCCGACCCCAGCCGACATTGCCCCCACCCGGTACAATCACCGCTCTGTTTTCCCCCAACGCACCGGAGCGACCCATGTCCCGCCAGATCATCAACACCGAAAAGGCCCCGGCCGCCATCGGCCCGTACTCGCAGGCCGTGCGCGCCGGCAACACCGTGTATTTCTCCGGCCAGATTCCGCTCGACCCGGCCACCGGCGACATCGTCGGCGTCGGTGACGTCGAAGCGCAGGCCCGTCGTGCCTTCGACAACCTCAAGGCCGTGGCCGAAGCCGCCGGCGGTTCGCTGGACAAGGTCGTGCGCCTGGGCCTGTACCTGACCGACCTGGCCGAATTCGCCAAGGTCAACGCGGTGATGCAGGACTACTTCCAGGCCCCGTTCCCGGCCCGTTCCACCATCGAAGTCTCCGGCCTGCCGAAGGGCGCCAACTTCGAGGTCGACGCGGTGATGGTCATCGACTGACCGCCACGTGGCACGCAAGGCGGCGGTCACCCCGGCACTGGCACCGTCCGGTGAAGCATCGCTTGCGATGCTCGCCGGCGTCGGGCCGGCCGTGGCCGCCAAGCTGCAGGCGCGTGGCCTGGCCACCCTGCAGGATCTCTGGCTGCACCTGCCGCTGCGCTATGAAGACCGTACCCGGCTGACCCGCATCGAAGACCTGCGCAACGGCATTCCGGCGCAGGTGGAAGTGCGGGTGGTGGCCGTCGAGCGCGGCATGCGCTACCGGCCGATGCTGAAAGTGGCAGTGGAGGATGAAGGGCAGGGCACCCTGGTGCTGCGCTTCTTCCATTTCCGCCAGCAGCAGGTCGGCCAGTTCGCGGTCGGCAACCGTCTGCGCTGCTTTGGTACGCCCAAACCGGGTCACCTCGGGTTGGAGATTGTCCATCCCAGCTACCAGGTACTGGGCCGCAACGACGATCCCGATCTCGGCGACCGCCTCGACCCGGTGTATCCCACCGTCGAAGGCGTCGGCCCGATGACGATGCGCAAGCTGATCGGCCAGGCGCTTGATCGCCTGCCGGAAGAAAGCACGCTGGAACTGCTGCCGACCGGCTGGCTCGAGGGCCTCGGCCTGCCATCGCTGCGCAGTGCGCTGCTGACCGTGCATCAACCACCGCCGGATGCAGACCTGGCCGCACTTGCCGCCGGTACCCATCCAGCGCAGCGCCGGCTGGCAATGGAAGAACTGCTGGCGCACCACCTCAGCCTGCGTCGCCAGCGCATTGCGTTGCAGGCGCATCACGCGCCGCCGCTGGCCGGTCCCGGCAAGCTGGCCAAGGCGTTGTTGAAGCAGTTGCCGTTCGCGTTGACCGGCGCGCAGGCACGCGTGTTCAAGCAGATCCGCGAAGACCTTGCGCGCCCCAGCCCGATGCTGCGGCTGGTGCAGGGCGATGTCGGCTCGGGCAAGACCGTGGTGGCGGCATTGGCAGCGATGCTGGCGGTTGAGCAGGGCAAGCAGGTCGCACTGGCCGCCCCCACCGAACTGCTGGCCGAACAGCATCTCAACAACCTGCGCGGCTGGCTGGAGCCGTTGGGCGTGCGCATCGCCTGGCTGGCCGGCAAGGTCACCGGCAAGGCGCGCGCGAAGGTGATGGAACAGGTTGCCAACGGCGAAGCGCAGGTGGTTGTGGGTACCCACGCACTGATGCAGGAGGCGGTGGTATTCCACGATCTGGCGCTGGCCATCGTCGATGAGCAGCACCGCTTCGGCGTTCACCAGCGCCTGGCGCTGCGCGACAAAGGCAAGGGCGGCAACAACGTGCCGCACCAGCTGGTGATGACCGCCACGCCGATTCCGCGCACGCTGGCGATGTCCGAATACGCCGACCTGGATGTATCGGCCATCGACGAACTGCCGCCGGGCCGCACGCCGGTGCAGACCGTGGCACTGAACAACGATCGCCGCCCCGAGCTGATCGAGCGCATCGCCCTGGCCTGCCGCGAAGGGCGGCAGGTGTACTGGGTGTGCACGCTCATCGAAGAAAGCGAAGAACTGGATGCCACCCCGGCACAGGCCACCTACGAATCGCTGCAGGCGCTGCTGCCGGGCGTGCGCGTGGGGCTGGTGCATGGCCGGCTGAAAGCGGCCGAGAAGCTGGCGACGATGGTCGCGTTCAAGGCCGGCGACATCGACCTGCTGGTGGCCACCACCGTGATCGAAGTCGGCGTGGACGTGCCCAACGCCTCGCTGATGGTGATCGAGAACGCCGAGCGCCTGGGCCTGGCCCAGCTGCACCAGCTGCGTGGCCGCGTCGGCCGTGGTTCGGCGGTGTCGCGCTGCGTGCTGCTGTACCAGGCACCGCTTTCGCAGATGGCACGCGAACGCCTGCAGACCATGCGCGAAACCAACGACGGTTTCGTCATTGCCGAGAAGGATCTGGAGCTGCGCGGGCCCGGCGAACTGCTGGGCACCCGGCAGACCGGCCTGGCCGGTTTCCGCATTGCCGATCTGGCCCGCGATGCCGGCCTGCTGCCGGGCGTGCATGCGCTGGCCGAACGCCTGCTGGCGCAGCAACCGGCGCTTGCAGATCGCGTGGTGCAGCGCTGGATCGGTACGGCCGTGCGCTACGCCTCGGCGTAAGGATCGGGCAGCCGGCCGGGGTTAGAGCCCTTGCCCTGCGACCAACGAATCCGACCCCTGCATTTCCTACGCTGCCGGCAACTGCGTGCCCATGTATTCGGCCAAACCCCGGCATGCCAGCAGCAACCCGAAGGGATAACGGGACGCGGTCATGTCGGCGGTCCTTGTGCGCAAGGCAGGAGGCCACGCACGCGAAGGCGAGGGTGGCGGACGGTGAGTGGTTCCAATACCGGTGACTGCCTCAAGAACGCCGGCGGGCGCGAAGCCCCCACGCACCGCCCGCCATAGAACGCGCGGACGGATTGCCTGCCGGACGCCACGCAGTAACACGCGCGCAATGCCGGCAGGCAAGCGTAAACAACAAGGCAGTCAAACGGGATTGGAAGCCCGCGCCATCCGTTGTCGATGGCCTCCCATGTTTTCCATGAAGGACCGTGCGCCTCAATGAGAAAAGTTGGAGAGATCGAAAACGCTGCAATTGCAGCGCGGCCCCGCCCGGCACGCCGATTACGTCATCTTTCCCGATCCCGCCGACGTCCATCCACGCATGGCGTGGATCTACCGTGTCGACCAAGGTCGACACCCACCAACAGCAGCAGGGTCGGCACCCACCAAAAGCAGGTCATGCCATTCCGACAGATCGCGGAAATCTGTCGAAGGCGGGGTGGGTCCGGTTGCGGGGGCGTGAGCCGCATGGATGCGGCGACCGAGCTTACATGGATGTACTTGCAGCGTCCCCCGCAACCGGACCCACCCCGCCATCCCACGGAATGCCAGCTTCTGCCGTTGCCGTTGCCGTTGCCGTTGATTCGGCGGGTGCCGGGCGCAGCCCGGCCGAACCCGAACCCCCGTACTTGCAACGGTCATCATCCCGGTCCACACTTCGTTGCCGATCTGAAGACGGCAACGATGACCAAGAAGATCCCGCTGTTGATCGATACCGACCCCGGTGTCGACGACGCACTGGCCCTGCTGATGGCCTTCGCCGATGAACGGCATGACGTGGTCGCCCTGACCATCGCCGCCGGCAACGTAGGCCTGCAGTACACCGTCCGCAACGCCCTCAAGCTCTGCGACATCGTCGGCCGCACCGACGTGCCGGTGTTCGCCGGCAGCCCCGATCCGCTGCTGCATCCGTCCGTCGACGCCGCCCACGTGCATGGCCGCGATGGCTATGGCGATGTGGACCTGCCGCCGCCGAGCCGCCAGGCCGACGCCGAGCACGCCGCGCTGGCCATCCTGCGCCTGTCGCACCAGCATGCCGGCGAACTGATGCTGGTGATGCTCGGCCCGCTGACCAACCTGGCGCTGGCGCTGAAACTCGATCCGACCCTGCCCCAGCGCATCAAGCGCATCGTGGTGATGGGCGGCGCAGTCACCTGCCACGGCAACATCACCCCCGCCGCCGAATTCAACATCGCCTTCGATCCGGAAGCCGCGCATGTGGTGTTCACCGCGTTCCCGCACTTGCTGGTGTCGGACTGGGAAGCCACCGTTGCACACGGCCTGCCGTTGGCCGAAGCCGAGCAATGGCTGGGTGCCGATTCCGATCGCGCGCGCTTCTACGAGCTGATCTCGCGCAAGACCCGTGGCCTGTCCGAAGACAGCAAGGGCGGCCGCTGGTATACCGCCGACGCGCTGGCCATGGCCTGGGCGCTGAACCCGGAAGGGCAGCTGCAGGTTGAATCGCGGCCGCTGAATGTGGAACTGAACGGCACGTTCAGCCGCGGCGCGACCATCGTCGACTGGAACCGCCAGACCGGCCAGGCGGACAACTGCGACCTGCTGATGGCCTACGACCAAGGGCGTTTCGAGGCCCTGGTACGCCAGGCCCTGGGTGCGGACTGAGGTCAGCCCCCTGCACTGGTTGCCCCGGGCGGCAACCAGTGCTTATAATGCCGCTCTTGACCACCAGCCCATTTACGGTGTGAGCCCATGAAGGCCGATATCCATCCGAACTACCGCGACGTCGTCTTCCATGACGTCACCTCCGATTTCAAGATCCTGACCCGCTCGACCATGAGCACGAAGGAAACCATCAAGTGGGAAGACGGCAACGACTACCCGCTGGTGAAGGTTGAAATTTCCTCGGCTTCGCACCCGTTCTACACGGGCAAGCACAAGGTCATCGACACCTCGGGCCGTATCGACAAGTTCCAGAAGCGCTACGCGCGCTGATACGTCGTTCCCGGTTCGAACCGACGGCCGCGCTCTGCGCGGCCGTTTGTTTTTGTCCAGCGCCTGCCCAACGGGCGTTTGGATGGACGGAACACTGCGTCCTTGTGACAACGCTTTTGCCGATCCCGGCCGCTCGCTGGCAGGGTGCCGGCTGCCTGTCGTCTACGACTTCTGTCTAGCGCCCGGCAAATGCTGCTGTGCGATAATGACCTGATCCCCGGCACAGGCCGAGGACGTCATTCACGTGCCTGACCAATGCGCTTGGGCAGGCGCCTTCCCATGAAGGAGCGCACACAGTGTCCGATCTTGATCAGGTCACGCTCAACGCCGGCGATAAGTCGGTCGTTCTGCCCGTCATCAAACCCACCCTCGGCAACGACTGCGTCGACATCGCGAAGCTGACCAAGGAAACGGGGTATTTCACCTACGATTCCGGTTTCACCGCGACGGCCAGCTGCAAGTCCGCCATCACCTACATCGACGGCGACAAGGGCGTGCTGCTGTATCGCGGCTACCCGATCGAGCAGCTGTCGGAAAAGTCGAGCTACGTCGAAGTGGCCTACCTGCTGATCAACGGCGAGCGCCCGAGCGCCGAGCAGCTGAAGGCCTTCACCGACGAGCTGGCTGCCGAAGCCAACGTCGATGAGTCGATCAACACCCTGATCGGCAGCTTCGCCAAGGATGCCCATCCGATGGCCATCCTGACCGCCGCCATCGCGCAGCTGTCGGGCATCTACCACGCCTCGCTGGACCTGTCCGACGCCGAACAGCGCCGCCAGGCTGCCGTGCGCCTGATCGCCAAGGTGCCGACCCTGTCGGCGCTGATCTACCGCCACGGCAAGGGCCTGCCGGCCAACAAGCCGGATACCTCGCTGGACTACGTCAGCCGCTTCCTGAAGCAGACCTTCGAGTCGGCTGATGGCAAGTACGAGCTGAACCAGGACGTGGTCAAGGCACTGGACCTGCTGTTCATCCTGCACGCCGACCACGAACAGAACGCGTCGACCTCGACCGTGCGTCTGGTCGGTTCGACCGGTGCCAACCCGTATGCGTCGGTCGCCGCTGGCGTCACCGCGCTGTGGGGTCCGGCCCACGGCGGTGCCAACGAAGCCGTGCTGAAGATGCTGGAAGAGATCGGTTCGGCCGACAACGTCGAGTCGGCCGTGCTCAAGGCCAAGGACAAGACCTCCGGCTTCCGCCTGATGGGCTTCGGCCACCGCGTGTACAAGAACTTCGACCCGCGCGCCAAGGTCATCGGCGAGATGACCGGCAAGGTGCTCAAGCAGCTGGGCGTGCAGGATCCGCTGCTGGACGTGGCCGTGAAGCTGGAACAGGCCGCGCTGCAGGACGAGTATTTCGTCGCGCGCAAGCTGTACCCGAACGTCGATTTCTACAGCGGCATCATCTACAAGGCGCTGCAGATCCCGACCGAGATGTTCACCGTCATGTTCGCCCTGGGCCGTACCTCTGGCTGGGTCTCGCATTGGCTGGAACAGCAGGTCGACCCGGAAATGAAGATCGGCCGTCCGCGCCAGGTCTACACCGGCCACGACGTGCGCGACTACCAGGGCTGATCGCCTGCGGTAGGTTGTGCTGAAGACGCCCCGCGATTGCGGGGCGTTTTTTTTGCTTCGCTTTGGGTAGATGCCAACCTTGGTTGGCAAGCTTTCGGCGCCCGCGAAACATCATCCACGCATGGCGTGGATCTACTGCGCTCCGGCTTCGGTGGGTGCCAACCTTGGTTGGCACGATTTGAGTGTCCGCGAAACATCATCCACGCATGGCGTGGATCTACTGCGCCCCGGCTTCGGTAGATGCCAACCTTGGTTGGCACGCTTTCCCATCCACGCGTGGCGTGGATCTCCTGCGCCCGGGCGCTTGGCACGATGTTCGCCGCGGCAAGACCGCGTGATTCAAGGGTCTCACCAGCTTCACAAGCGCTCGCGCAGCCTCAGGACGCCAGCTGCACCTGCAGCACTGATACGGAGCGTCCAACCCATGAGTACCCGTTTCGACCTGCCCGAGCGCGATCCACTCGGTCCTGACATCGCCACCGTGGTGGCCACTCCCGTCGTGCCACCGCCCAGCGAAAGCGCGGTGTCCTGGGGCGCCATTTTCGCCGGCGCCGTTGCGGCCGCCGCACTGTCGCTGATCCTGTTGATCCTGGGCGTTGGCCTCGGCCTGTCCTCGGTTTCGCCCTGGTCGTTCGAAGGGGTGTCCAAGGAAACCTTCGGCTGGACCAGCGTCGCGTGGCTGACCTTCACCGCGCTGGCCGCTTCCGGTCTTGGCGGCTACCTGGCCGGTCGCCTGCGCACCAAGTGGACGCAGCTGCACGGTGATGAAACCTACTTCCGCGACACCGCGCACGGCTTCGTGTCCTGGGCTGTGGCGACCCTGCTCACTGCTGGCCTGTTGACCTCGGCCATCGGTGGCGTGCTGGGCGCCGGCGCAAAGGTTGCCGGCGCGACCGCAGGCGCCGCTGCCACCACTGCCGGTGCTGCCGTGGCCGGAGCTGGCAGCGCTGCTGCAGGCGCACCGGAGAGCGACCTCAACTACTGGGTGGATTCGCTGTTCCGCGGTGCCACCACGGCGGGCCCGGACGCTGCCGGTGCACCTCCGGTTGCGCCGGCAGCGGGCGCAGCGCCGGGTACCAGCCCAATGGACCCTGCCGCACCGCCGCCGCCCCCGACCGCCGCCAGCGTTGGCCCACGTGACGCCCGCACGGCCCCGCCGCCGCCGCGCCCGATGCCGGGCAATGGCCCGATGGGCGACCGCCGCGAAGTCCGTGCCGAAGTGAACCGCATCATCGTCAACAGTCTGCAGGGGGACGGCCTGGACCCGGCCGATACCCAGTACCTGTCGCAGCTGATCGCGCGCGAGACGGGCATGAGCCCGGCTGAAGCGCAGGCCCGTGTGACCGACGTGCAGACCCGCATGCGTGCTGCGCTGGAAAAGGCCAAGAACACCGCCAAGCAAGCTGCCGACGATGCGCGCAAGGCCACGGCCTATGCCGCACTGTGGCTGTTCATCACCCTGCTGATCGGCGCGTTCTTCGCCAGCCTCAGCGCCACCTGGGGCGGCCGTCGCCGCGACCTGTAACCCGCATCTGATGCAAGGAGACCTGCCATGAAAACGCTTCTGCTCTGGTTCTTGGGCGTGCCGATTCCGCTGTTGATCCTGTACGCGATCTTCTTCTGAGATCCTGTCGTTGAGTGAGATCCATCAGGCCGCCGCGAGGCGGCCTGATGCCATCCAGTTGCACATGGACATTTACAGCGTCGAGCGACGCTCGACCCACGCGCGCAGCGCGCATGACAACCAAGCATCGGCCGAGTACTACGCTTCTGCGTACCGGCTCGGCGAACATCCCAGCACACGTCGGAAGGCAGCAGAAAACGCGCTCGGGCTTGCATAGCCCAGGTCCAATGCCACGCGCGTCACCGCCTGGCCCTGTCCCAGCCGCTCGATGGCCACCAGCAGGCACACCTGCTGCCGCCACTCGGCAAAACCCACCCCGGTACCGGCGCGGAACAGGCGCGTGAACGTGCGCCGGCTCATGCCTGCTTCGGCGGCAACGTCATCGAGGCGCACTGCCAGCGAAGGACTGTCGAGCAATGCGCGGCAGACACGTGCGAGGCGTGCATCGGCGGGCAGCGGTGCATGCAGGGAAAGTGTCGGCATCGATGCGATTTCCGCCACCAGCAGCTGCATCAGTTTGCCTGCGCGCCCGTCCTCGTCGTACAGCGGGGGCAGGTCCACGGCCGCCTCCAGCAGCTGCTGCAACAGCGCAGAGACCGCGTACACCCGGCAGTGCTCCGGCAGCGCCACGGCGTCGGCCGCATCGGCGGAGAGAAAGGCGTTGAGCATCGTCACTGGCCCGCGCATGGTCATCTCATGCGCCAAGCCTGCAGGCACCCAGCAGGCGCGCTGTGGGGGAACCAGCCACCGCCCCTGCGGCGTAGCCACACTGATGGTGCCGCGCGCAGCGAACGCGAACTGCCCGCGCCGGTGGGCATGGCGGGGAAACGCAAATTCGGCGGCGTAGTCGTTCGAGGTGACCACGACATCGCGTGGCAGGTCTTCGTAGGGATCAAGCAGCGAATTGCGCATGGCCCGGATTCTATAGCGATTGACCCGTCATCGACGGTGGGCCGGATCCGCGCTGTCTAGCATCAACGCTCCCCTCAGCTGTAATGGAACCACATGACCAATACTTTCCATCGCGTGGGACACGGACCCCATGCTGTCCTGGTGCTGCACGGCTGGTTCGGCGACGCGCACGCGTTCGAGCCCATCGAGCCATGGCTGTCGCGCGACGACTTCAGCTACATCTTCATGGACTGCCGGGGCTACGGCGGCATGCGCGATGCACGGGGGGCCTATACCATCGGCCAGATTGCATCCGATGCATTGGATCTGATGGCCGCCCTGGGCCACGAACGCTTCAGCGTGGCGGGTCATTCGATGGGCGGCATGGCCATTGAACGAATGGCGGTGCTTGCGCCGGAACGGGTACACGGCATGGTGGCCATTGCGCCGGTGCCCTGCGGCGGCATTGCCTACGACGCCGCGACGCGAAGCCTGCTTGAAACGGCAGCCGGGGACGTAGGCGTGCGTCGGACCATCATCGATCGCAGTACCGGCGGGCGGCTGCCAGCGCAATGGCTCGACTGGAAGGCCGCGTATTCGGCGGCACACGCTTCACCTGCAGCATTTGCTGCCTATCTTCCAGCATGGGCGGATACCGATTTCAGCAATGAGATCGTCGGCAAGCATCGGTTGAAGGTGCTGGTGGGTAGGCACGATCCCACCTTCAACCGCGCACTGATGGAGCGCACCTATCTGCGCCGCTACCGGCAGGTCACGATGGAGGTCCTGGAGGATGCCGGGCATTACCCGATGAACGAAACGCCGCTGGCCCTGGTGGCGGCCATGGAATCGTTCCTGAAAGAGGCGTCGGTTCCGGGATGAATGGTTTCTGGCACGGGAGGTCGTTTCCACATCTTTTCGGATCATCACATCCGCGACCAGCGTGACGACCAGCCTGTGGTGCTGCCGGGCACGCTGGTGGCCAGGATTGACCACCAGCGCTCAGCACGAGCACCCGTGCGTCGATCATGGCTCGACTCTGCAAAGTGCATGTCTCGCAATGAGGTTTGTTGCAAAGACCGGTTGAGGAAATTTGCATAACCCTCAAACATTGAACGCCTTCAAAGAATTTCCTTAACGTTCAGCTATTTAGGAATGGTTGAATGGCCGTCGCAGGGTAGGGGTACCTACCATTCTCTCCGTCGCCCGCCCCCACGCAGGCGGGTGATGCCTCCGCACTGGAGGCCTCATATCCCACCGTCCGAGAGAGACACCATGAACTCCATCCTGAAGAAGGCCGCGCTCGCTGCAGCGCTGGCTACCGTTTCGCTGTCGGCGAATGCTGCCGAATCCCACATCAAGGTGTACACCAACGTCGACCTGTCGCTGGCCCTGCTGAAGGCTGATGGCAGCCCGCTGCCCGACATGATGGAAATGACCCACATACCGGGTGATGGCCTGCGCACCATCACCGAGCGCGTTCGTGTCTTCACCAATGACGAGAGCAAGGACATTGAAGTCAATGTGATGCACGACCCGATGCTTGTCATTCAGAGCGGTACTGCGCCAGCGGTGCCGCTGCGCGTCAGCCTCAACAAAACACCGTTGACCGTGGCGCCGAAGGACTTCCTGGCCTCGGAGATCTTTGACGGTGCCCTGCCGGGCGCCTCGTTCATCATGGACCTGGATATCGCCCAGGCTACCAAGGCCCCGTTGACCGTCGCTGGTGCCTACGAGGGCATCGTCAGCATCGCCATGAAGCAGAAGACCACTCCGCCGTAACACTCCGCGCCGGCCCGGCAACGGGCCGGCCGCCTCAGGCATCACTCCCATGAACGTTCCTGCACCCGCCGTCACCCGGCTGGCGGTCGCGCTCGCCTTGTCGTTGGCCATGCCCCTGGTCGCGGCACGCGGCGTTCCGCCCGGCTTCGAGGATCTGGTTGAAGGCCAGATCGAACAACTCGATGTGCGCCTGTTCGGTCGCTCGGCCGGGCTTTCGCCGGTGCGCGTGACTTTGGAATACGTGCAGCTGGAAGACCCCGCGCGCGTGCTGCAGGCGCTGGACCTTTCCGCCGAGGCGCAGGCCGCGTTGCTGCCCGCGCTGTCGCAGCCATTGCCACGCAACAGCCATCTTGCCTGCCGCTATGGCGGCGGCAGTGCCGGCTGCGGCTATCTCGATCCTCCCGAGGACCCTCATTCCGTGCGTGCCCTGTACGACGAAGGCGAAGGCGCGGTGCGCCTGTTCGTCGCCCGCCAGTGGATCGCGGCCGAACCCGCCGCCGACCGCTTCCATCAGGTCAGCAACAACGCCGAGAACGCGTTCCTGCACCAGCAGACCCTCAATTTCAGCGGTGGCCGTGGCTACCAGGCACTGACCGCCCAAGGCGCGGGTGCGCTGGGCGTGCTGCAACGTGGCCACCTCGCCGTGGACTGGAACTTCAACAGCCAGCAGTACCGCGGTGGCCGCCGCCGCGATGATTTCCAGTTCGACAACGCCTATTACCGCCATGACCTGGGCCAGCAGCATTATCTGCAGGCCGGGCGCATGGACCGCCGCAACCTGTCCAGCCCGCAGGGCGGCACCTTCAGTTTCAGCATGCTGCCGATGGATCGCTTCGCCGGCCTGCGCGTAGGCACCACCCAAGCCTACGTGGATGCCAATGCCGCCGTGCAGGCACTGCCACTGACCGTGCTGCTGGCCCGCGATGCACGGGTGGACGCCTTCGATGGCGAGCGCCTGCTGCAGACCTTCTACCTGCCGGCCGGCATCAACCAGCTCGACACCCGCCGGTTCCCGTTCGGCAACTACACCGTCACCCTGCGCGTCTACGAAGACGGCCAGCTGGTGCGCAGCGAAGACGCGCCGTTCGACAAGGGCGGCGACTGGACCAACAGCAGCGTGCAGTGGTTCCTGCAGGGCGGCCGCCGCAACGAGCGCCGCAGCGACCGCTTCGACGGCGAGATGGCCGCCATGGCCGGCCTGCGCCTGCCACTGGGCCGCACCACGGCGGTCACCGCCGGCGTCGCCGACCTCGGCGGCTTCAGCTATGGCGAGCTGCGTGTGGACCTGCGCCATGCCTTCGCCACCCAGGACATCCGTGCCACCTTCAGTGGCCTGCAGGGCAGCGACGGCAGCAGCGGCCAGCAGCACCAGCTCTCCTATCGCCGCCACGCCTCGTGGAATCTCTATCAGCAGCGGGTACGCGGCAAGGCCTGTGTGTTCGAGGATGATGCGCGCGACCGCTTGGGCTGCGCCGATTCGCTGAGCGCCTCTGTCGCGCTGCCGGTTGCCGGTGGCAGCGCCTACATGGCCTATACCCGCCGCCAGACCTGGAGCCGTGGCTCGCTGCTGCCGGGCGACATCGACGATCCGATGGCCGGGCTCGACCCGCTGCTGCCCCCGTGGCAGCAGCGCTACACGCGCGAGCCGCAGCTCAGCCGCACCTGGCAGGCCAGCTACAGCCGCGTGCAGCGCTGGCAGCAGTTCAGTGTCTCCACCCGGCTCGGCCTGTGGCAGCAGGATACGCGCAGCAGCCTGCGCGACGGCCGCGACCGCGGTATCTACCTCAACGTGAGCCTGACCCGCCTGCAACGCGGCCAGCGCGGCAGTTCGCAACGCCGCTATGGCATCGACTTCCGGCAGCCGCAGCACCTGCGGCCGGACGTCAACTACAGCGCCGGCCAGACCGTCCGCCAGGAAATGGATACGCAGTACCGCGAGGCCTCTCTGGACCTGCGCGGCAACAACAACGACCGCTACAGTGCCGCGCTCAGTGCCCAGCTGCAGAACAGCATCGGCCACACCGGCGCCACCCTGGCGCACTACCAGCAGCGCGGTGGCAACGAGATGGCCTACAGCGCCACGCACAGCTCCGGGCTGGCCCTGGGCCGCCGCGGCTTCTACTGGGGCGGCGGCCTGGGCGCCGACGCCGGCCTGGCCGTACAGGTGGATGACACCGACGACCTGGAACTGACCGGGGTGGCCGCCGAGCTGCAGGTGGGCGGATTGCGCCGGCAGCGGCTGGCGCTGGGCGAGCGCCGCCTGCTGCCGCTGCCGGCCTACCAGACCCACCGCGCCGAAGTGCAGGACGCCAGTGCGCTGACCAGCGATGCCGCCATCCGCGTGACCGGGGTGGGCGGCGCACGGCCATTGTTCCTCTCTCCCGGCCGGCTGGTGCAGATGCCGGTACCGATCGAGGTGACCTACACCTTCATCGGCAGCGCCCGCGACATCGCCGGCGCGCCACTGCGCGGCGCCCGCATCCTCAATGCGCCAGTGCCCGGTACCGGCGCCAACGGCGGCTTCGTCGCCGATTTCCCACGCCGCGAACGCACCCTGTACTTGCTGCAGGACGATCGCCTGCTGCAGTGCCCGCTGGAGGTTCGCGAGCGCCGCAATGTCGTGATGCTGGTGGGCCAGGTGGAATGCGCGCCGTTGAACGTCGCCCAGCTGCCCGCCGATATCCGCCAGCAGGCACGGGTTACCCGCCTGCTGCAGGAACAGGCGCTGATCGCCGCTGTACCGCAGACCGCAGCCGCTGGAGGTACGCCATGAACCGGCGTCGTGTGTGGGTGGTGATGCTGGTGATGGCGTGGCTGCTGGTGATGCCGAAGGCGTGGGGGCAGCGACCGCCGGAAACCCACCCGGTGAGTGCAGCGCAGAACATCGTGATGACGTGGGATCGCTCGGCGATGCCTGGGGACGTGTCGCTCTGGCTGCCCGAATTCGTTCTCGGTTACAGCGCGGATAGGTCACTTAAATACGGACAACTTCATCTGACATGCGCGTCGTCCAGCGACTCCGCCACGGGTGCGTGCCCTACAAGCGGAATAACCGCCATTGGCGACGGCGCAGGGCTCATCTCTGTTCAAGCGCGGGAACGGCGCTCTGGCATGACCACGAACATAAGCGTGCGCGGGTGGATTAATCGCGCGATGGACACGCGCGTATGTGGAACGTACTGGCTTTCACCCATTCGTCCGCCTTGGATAGCAGTGGGAGATGCCTGCGGGGGCGACCCCACAGTCGGAACACGCGCTGGTTTGGTATTGCCGGAGAACGAGCTTTCTCGGCTGGTGGCTGGTCATTGGGACGCCGTTCTAGTGATGACCTTGCATGACGAACCTGATGGAGGTTCACTCGCGACCTATCGCTTTAACTTCGACTTCACCATCACCGATCGAAACGCTGTCTCGATCTACTTCCCCGCATTTCACAACGTTACTCCGCTGGTACAGCTCAACGCTGCCTACGATCCCATCGGGCAGACCGTGGGTGGACGCACGGTGCTGGAGATGTGCCTGTACGACGGCCTCGGTTCGCAGGCGCAGTATCTCGGCGTGACGGTCCGCGATCGTGGCGGGCATCCGCCCGGTCCCAGCGGCTATTCGCTCTGGCACACCGATGGCGGTACCGACGACACACGGCGCCTGGACTACGCCGTCAGCCTCGCCCATAGCGGCGCGACGGTGCGGATGCCCAACGGCGTGGAACAGCAACTGCACGCCATCGACAGCGCCCAGCTGCGCCTGGTGATCCTGCCGGGCATGAGCCAGCCGGTGTTCTGTGTGCCCACGCCGATCACCTTCGATATTCCCCGCGTTCCCATTTCCACCCAGCAGGCCGGCACTTACTTCGGCGAGCTGCAGGTGGAGCTGCGTGTGCCCACCACCACCCCCTGATCCCCCCAGGAAGCCGCATGAAACGACTCGCCGCCTGCCTCATTCCGTTGACGCTGCTGCTGGCGTTGCCAGCCCAGGCCAATCTCACCGTGCATCCGATGCGCGCCTCGGTGGATGGCAAGCGCAGCACCCAGATGCGCATCTATTCACAGTCCACCCAACCGCAGTACATCCAGGCCTCGCTGCGGCGGATCGTAGATCCTGCCAGCGACCAGGAGCACGAGGTGGAGGTCGAGCCGGGCGAGGCGGCCATCGCCATCACACCCGGGAAATTCGCCCTCGCGGGCGGCGGCAACCGGTTGATCCGGTTGATTCCGCTGCAGCCCGTCGAGGCCGAGACAGCCTACCGCGTCTACTTCGAAGGGGTGCGTGGGCCCGAGGAAACCAGCATCGAGGGCGGTGACGGTGCGCAGGCCAGTATCGGTGTGAATCTGGTCTGGGGTGCGCTGGTCAATGTGCTGCCGGCCGAAGGCACTGTGCAGCCGCGGGTGCAGGGCGATGCGCTGTACAACGACGGCACCCTGCGCCTGGGCATCACCAGCATCGCCGATTGCGAGGGCAGCCGCTGCACCGCTCATGACGTATCGCACAGCCTGTACCCCGGCAGTTCCCTTGCGCTGCCCTTCACGGTGGTGCCCGGCCACACCGTGCAGCTGCGCTATCGGCTCACGCGCGATGGCTATCGCGAACACGTGACCACCCTCACGCCCTGATTTTTCCACGCCCGCCACGCGGATTCCCATGGCGGGTGCGTTGTTGACATCGTTGTTAAGGAGAGTTCGATGAACAAGATCTACCGTCGCCTATGGTCCACCGCACGGCAATGCTGGGTGGTGGCCAGTGAACTGACTTCGCCACGCGGTAAGCCGGCCTCATCGGTCGGAGCGGCCGTGCTGATCGTGACTGCGTCGCTCGTACCCGGTGCGGGTGTGGAAACCGCCGGGGCGGTCACCTATCACGCGTGCCAGAACCCCGAGCAGATCATCCTCAACTGCGTGCCGTTCATGGCCCATGTTCCGAGCATGGCCCAAAACACGCTTGGTCCAAACACCAGTTCATACATGATGCTGGGTGCTGGAAGCCATATGCAGGGCAGGTACTCCTCGTTGTTCGGGAACTGGTCAAGCTCGGTAGGTGACAACAATGCTGTGTTCGGATTCGATGCTCGCGCCAGGCAGGGGGGAAGCGCCGTATTTGGTGCGCGATCGGTAGCCGACGGATTTGGCGCGGTGGCGGTCGGGACCTATGCGCATGCATCCGGCCAATTCGGAATTGCCATGGGCTATGCGGCCAGAACGGTGGACAACGGTGGCGGTATTTCCCGGATCGCCATCGGCAATGATTCTTACGCTGGTACACCGGGTTGGACGGGCGCCATCGCGTTCGGTGGTCTTGCTCGTGCGGAGTACGACGGTGTGGCGCTTGGCTATGAGGCGCAGGCAAAGGGCGCCGGCTCGGTGGCATTGGGGCGCGGTGCAGTAGCTACGGAGAGCTATGTGGTCTCCGTAGGCAATGCCGCTGCGCCACGCAGGGTCGTTTATGTCGCTGACGGCAATGTCAGTCAGCACAGCATGGACGCCGTGAACGGGCGCCAGCTCCTGGGCGTGAAGGAGACGGCGGAGCGCGCATTGGACAACAGCAAGCTGGTCACGCAGGCATCTGCCAGCGGGCAGATCCGCGTTGGCGCTGAGAATAGCGGCACCGTCCTGGACGTGCGTAACCGGTCGAACGCCAATCGAAAGATCAGCGGCGTAGCCGACGCAGCATTGAGCACCACCAGTACCGAGGCCGTCACCGGCAAGCAGCTGCACGCCACCAACCAGCGTGTGAGCACTGCCACCAGCACCGCCAATGCCGCGAAAGCATCGGCGGATGCTGCCGTAGGCCGTATCGGTGCTGCAGCTGTCGCTCTGGGTCAAGCGGCGGTGGCTGAAGGCAGTGGAAGCACGGCCAGCGCCGCATTGGGATCGGCGGCAAAGGCGTACAACGGCAATGGTGTGGCGATGGGTGCAGATGCACGTGCCGGTGTGAATGACAAGGGCGAGAAAAGCACCGCCGCCACTGGCGCAGTCGCTATTGGCGCACTCAGCCGCAGTGGCAATGGCGCGGTCGCCTCCGGCTTGCGTGCGAGCGCCATTGGCGATCGCGCAGTGGCGCTGGGCAACGATGCTAACGCAGCGGCCACCCACGCAACCGCAGCGGGCTACAAAGCTACCGCCAGCGCGAACCAAGCGACGGCTGTTGGTCGTGAAGCATCGGCATCCGGCACGTTCTCCACCGCGCTGGGCAATCTGGCCAGCGCCCGCGCGGAGAGCGCCGTGGCGCTGGGTGACCGCGCCGTAGCGGCCCACACCGACAGCGTGGCGCTGGGCAATGGCTCCCAGACCACCGCAGGGAACCAGATCTCGGTGGGCAACGACACGCTGAAGCGGAAAATCGTCAACGTCGCCGATGGCGCGCTCAACACGAGCAGCGCCGAGGCCGTGACCGGCAAGCAGCTCAATGCGACCAATGTCGAGGTAGCCTCGGTCCGCACCACCGCAGGCAGCGCCCAGACGACAGCGGGCGCAGCAAAGACCGCCGCCGACGATGCGTTGTCCAAGGCCAATGCTCTGGGCGGGCTGGTCGGTCAGACCTCAGCGACCGGCAACGTACGCCTGGGCGGTGAAAACACCGGTACCGTGCTGGACGTGCGCAACAAGTCCAACGCCAATCGCAAGCTGACGGGCGTGGCTGACGCAGCGCTCGACACCAGCAGCACCGAGGCGGTGACGGGCAGGCAGCTGTTTGGCGTCGATCAGAAGGTCAATGCTAATCAGTCTCTGCTGGCCAGCCACGCCACCGAGCTGGCTGGTCACGAGGCGCGTATCGACGGCAACCGGCGGGATCTGGATGACCTGCGTACCGAGTTCGACAACTTCGATCCCGATCTGGAAGGCGTGGTCCGCTACGCAGCCGACGGCTCGGTCGATATGGACGGCGGCAAGGTACGGGGCGTGGCAGCGGGCGATATCAGTTCGGCGGGAAGTACCGATGCTGTGAACGGTGGGCAGTTGTTCGTCACCAATCAGCGTCTGTCACAGGTTGAAGAGACGGCTAGGTACATAGCTATCGGGCACGATGACGAAAGTATTGACGCCAAGGCAGGAGAGTTCTCAGTAGCCATTGGTGATGGTGCTGAGGCTGGTGAAGGCACTGATGGAGCAACTGCCATAGGAGCTTTCTCCAGAGCTCGAGGAGAGGGATCGGTCGCCTTAGGGCGTGCGTCGTTCGTCGATAGCTCCGCGGAAAATGGGTTTGCTCTGGGTACCGGGTCATCGGTTCATAGCAATGAAGGCGTGGCGCTCGGCGGATTTGCAAGAATTGAGTCGGGTGCAGAGTATTCAGTTGCATTGGGGGCATCATCGACGGCGACCGAAGAGAATGTGGTTTCTGTTGGAAACCTGACTAGGAAACGACGAATCGTCAATCTGGCTCGGGGGCGCGGGGCTGAAGACGCCGTCACTGTTGGGCAGCTCGGGGACTCATTGGCTGCACTGGGAGGGGGGGCGGGCATTGACCCGGGCGGAAACATTATCCTTCCTACGTACAAAGTACAGGGCGGAAGCCAGAACAACGTTGAAGACGCCCTCAATGTTCTCGATGGTGCTGTCGTAGCTGGAAAGAATCGGGCCGATCGGATCGAGAACCAACTACGCTCGGTCTTCCAGGAAAGCCTCGCCACCCGCAGCGATGGTCTGGGTCAGCTGAACCTCGCCGGCGCTAACGGCATGGTGCTGGGCAACGTGGCCAACGGCCTGATTGCTCCGGGCAGCCGCGATGCGGTCAACGGTGGTCAGCTGCATGCCATGGAACAGCGCCTGGACGGTCGCATCGATGGGCTGGAGCAGCGCGTTGATGCTACGCCGGAAGGCAGGGCGCTGGCGTCTGCCAGTGCACCCACGCCGCCGGCCGCGCCGGAGGCCGAGGGCCCTGCCGGCGCATCGGGTGATCCGGCGGGGGCTTCCGCAGGCCGTGCCGGTGGCGACATCGCCAGTGCTGACGGCGGTGGCACGCCTGCGCCGGCCGACGCGCCGGCGCCGACTCCGCAGGTCGACACCGCCGAGTTGGAAAAGATGCTGGCCCGCGCCAACGAGTACACCGATGGTGCGATCAGCAACTTCGAGCGCCGCCTGGACAAGATGGACAAGCGCTTCAACCGCATGGCGGCGATGAGCAGCGCGCAGACGGCCATGGCCATGAACACCGCCGGCCTGGCCACCTACAACCGCCTTGGCGCGGGCGTGGGCTACGCCGAGGGCGAGTCGGCCATGGCGGTGGGCTACCAGCGCGTGCTCAACGACAAGGGCTCAGCCACCTTCAGCCTCAATGGTGCCTTCACCAACAGCGGTGAACGCAGCATGGGCGTGGGTGTGGGCATCGGCTGGTAAGCCATGGCGCCCCGGTGTGGTGCGCGTAACGAGCCCCGCCGCGCCGGGGCCATTGCAGAGGAGGTTGCAATGTATCGCTTCATGAGCCGCTTCATGACCTATCGGCGCTACTACCTGTGGCGCGCCCGCATCCGCTACTTCACCCACGACATGGATACGTGGACGCTGGCCTGCCTGGTGCTGATGGTCTGCATGGGGTTGATGGTGTGGGGGTTCTGGCGCGTGGTGAACGTGCCGCAGCCGCGCATCCATCCGGAGGCCGCTGCCGTGCGGGTGGAAGTGCTGACCGACGAAGCGATCCACCGCATCGTGCTGGTACGCCACGGCGGCACCACGCCGGGTGATCCCTTCTACAGTGCTGCGGAGATCCGCGGCAGCACCCAGCGCACGCTGCGGGTCCGGCAGACGCTGCAGGACCCGGTGGCGATGAAGCTGCAGGCGGACATGTACGCCGACATCGCCGACTACATCAACGCTACCGGTGCCTGCATGCCCTTTCCCTGCCGCCGCGTGAGTTTCCGCATCGAACAGCTGCAGCGGTCGGGGCACGAGAGTGCGGTACGCAACAAGGCGCTTGCCGAGATCCTGCAGGTGCCGTGGTACCTGGTGCCGAACCTTGATGGCGAACGCACGCGCGTGCGCAGTGGCTGGGCCGATGACTTCCAGGATGTGTATGCGCACGCCTGGAACCTGCATGACCTGCAGAAGATGCATGCGCGCATGATGGCCGAGTATCCGTACCGTGCGGCGGTGCCGTGGCTGGCACGATTGGCAACCCCTGCCCAGGAGCAGCTGATCTTCCCGTAGCGCCGGGCCATGTTCGGCTGCTCTTGGCGCAGAGCCGGGCACAGGCCCGGCTCTGCCAGGATCAACCGCCGATGTAGGCGGTGATTTCCATCTCGGCCAGCAGCTGCCGCAACTGCGTGGCCGACGCCCGCCGCATGGGTTTCTCGTCCACCGGCGACAGCGGGGCCTGGCGCAACGCATCGTAGGGCAGCACGGCCAGGTCGAAGGTCAGGTCTTCGGCACTGAACACCCACACCGGTACATCCAGGTTGCGCTCACGGTCCATCCGCAGGCGCCGCGTACGCGATTCGGCGGGGATGCGATGTTCGTCCAGGAAGCGATGCACGGCCTCCGGGTCGTCACTGTGCAGGTGCAACTGCACGGGGCTGTTGGCATCGGCGGTGCCGTCCAGCACCGGTCCGGCCAGGCGCGGCGAAAACCCGTGCAGGAACTCCAGCGCCCGCAACGCGGACTCGCGCCGCCGCTGTAGTTCGCTGCCGTGCTGCGGGCCGGAGAACAGCCGTTGGTACTCGCGCAGCGCCTGTTCGATCTCGACGTTGCGGGGCAGGGAAGCATCGTCGTGGATGCCAAGGCGGCTGGCGGCCTTGAGTTTGGCCTGGTGGAAGTCGCGGATTCCGCCTTCGGCCATCAGCCGGGCGGCTTCGTGGGCGAGGCGATGACGCCGTTCGCGGGTCTGGCTGACAGCATGCTGGTGAGCGCGGTGCATGCGATGACTCCCTGTTGCGACCTGGCCACAGACTAGCGCAGGCGTGTGACATCTGCGTGGGCGAAGGCAACGGCGCCGCTACGCTCGCCGGGCATGGCCCGGCGCTACTGGAAGAGGGTGCCCGACGGGTGCGGCATGGTAGCGCCGGGCCATGCCCGGCGGATGCATCGGCGCCAACCAAGGTTGGCATCTACCGGGGTAGCGCCGGGCCATGCCCGGCGGATGCATCGGCGCCAACCAAGGTTGGCGACTCCCAAGGCAACGTCGGGCCATGGTGCCAACCAACGGTTGGTACCCACCCCGCCTGGCTTCAGAAGATATCGAACGCTGCCGCGTCAGCCTGCGGGGTGCTCTGCAGGTTGAGGTCGTAGTCGGTCAGGCGGTCCATGTCTTCCACCTTCACCCACTCCACCGCACCGTTGAGGGTGGCCTGGACCATGCCGCTCGGCGGTTCGTTCTGTGCGATCGGGGTGTCCTTCAGCGCAGTGCGCATGTAGTCGATCCAGATCGGCAGGGCGGCCTTGCCACCGTATTCGCGGTAGCCCAGCGAGCGGAAGTCGTCGCGGCCCACCCACACGGTGGTCACGTACGGGCCGCCGAAGCCGGAGAACCAGGCGTCACGGTGATCATTGGTGGAGCCGGTCTTGCCGCCCACGTCTTCGCGGCCGAGTACCTTGGCCTGCGCGCCGGTGCCGCGCTGGACCACGTCGCGCATCATCGACACCAGCTGGTAGGCGGTACGGGCGTCGATCGCACGCGGTGCGGTACGCGCGTCCGGGTTGGCGGGTGCGGCCGGCGTTTCGGTTTTGGCTTCCGGCTTGGCGGCGGCGGTGGCATCGACCTTGGGTGCCGGGGCGCCGAAGTTGAAGCCGTCCACGACCTGGTTCACCGGCTGGTCGCTGCTGCCGGCGCAGTCGCGGCAGGCCATCGCCGGGTTTTCCTTGAACACCAGGTTGCCATCGCGGTCGTTGACCTGGTCGATCAGCCAGGTGTCCACGCGTGAGCCGCCGTTGGCGAACACGGCATAGCCGCGGGCCACCGACAGCGGGGTCAGCGAGGCGGTACCCAGCGACATCGACAGGTTCGGCGGCAGCTCGGATTCGGCAAAGCCGAACTGGCTGATGTACTTGCGCGCGTAGTCCACGCCCATGCCATCAAGCAGGCGCACCGAGACCAGGTTACGTGACTGCACCAGCGCTTCACGCAGGCGCATCGGGCCACGGAAGCCGCCGCCGTCGTTCTGCGGCGCCCAGGTCTTGCCGCGGCGGTCGCGGAACACGACCGGGGCGTCGAGCACGATCGAGGCCGGGTTGTAACCCTTGTCGAAGGCGGCCGCATAGACGAACGGCTTGAAGCTCGAACCGGGCTGGCGACGGGCCTGGGTGGCACGGTTGAACTTGTTGCCGGAGAAGCTGAAGCCGCCGACCAGCGCCTTCAGGGCGCCGCTGTGGGCGTCCAGCGAAACCAGGGCGGACTGGCCGCGCGGGAGCTGGTCGAGCAGCCATTCGCCCTCCTTGGCACCGGCGCGCACGCGCACGATGTCGCCGCGCTGCACCAGCTTGGCCGGGCTCTTGTTGGCCCACTTGGCGGCACCGGCCGGCAGCATGATCTCGCTGCGGTTGGCCAGCACCACGGTGGCGCTGCCGTCGGCGCCGGTGCTGGCGACGATGGCCGGCAGCAGGCCGGCCTGGCCGAACATGCCACGCAGGTGCTCGGCCAGGGCCGCGGCGTCATCGCCGGCGCCCAGCTGCACCTGCTTCTCCACGCCGTGCCAGCCGTGGCGATGGTCGTACAGCAGCAGGCCGTCGCGCACCGACAGGTTGGCGGCGGTCTGCAGGGTTGAATCGATCGTGGTGGTGACGTGGTAGCCCTTGTTGACCACGTCGCCGCCGAAGCGGGCGATCATTTCCTGGCGCACCAGCTCGGCCACGTACGGGGCATCGACCTGCACCGGCGGCTCGTGGGCGGTGGCGTGCATCGGCACGGCCTTGGCCGCATCGGCCTCGGCCTGGCTGACGAACTTCAGGTCGGCCATGCGCTGCAGCACGTAGTTGTCACGACGCTGGCGGGCGCGCTCCGGGTTGGAGATCGGGTTGCCCGAGGACGGGAACTTGGGGATGCCGGCCAGCGAGGCCATCTCGTCCAGGTCCAGCTCGCCCAGCTTCTTGCCGTAGTAGAACTCGGCGGCGGCGGCCACGCCGTAGGCGCGGTTGCCGAAGAAACTCTTGTTCAGGTACAGCTCGAAGATCTCGTCCTTGCTCAGCTCGGACTCGATCTTGCGCGCCAGCAGGATCTCGGCCAGCTTGCGGGTATAGCTGTACTCGGAGCTGAGGAAGAACTGGCGGGCCACCTGCTGGGTGATGGTGGAGCCACCGGGCACGCGCTTGTCGTTGGTGGTGGCCAGCAGCCACACCGCGCGACCGATGCCCTTGTAGTCCACGCCGCCGTGCTCGTAGAAACGGGCATCCTCGGTGGCCAGGAACGCCTGCTTCAGCTTCTCCGGCACGTCCTTCATGGTGATGGGGGTACGCCGGGTCTCACCGAATACCGCCATCAGCTTGCCGTCGGCAGCGTAGACGTACATCGGCTCCTGCATTTCCACGTCGCGCAGGGTCTGCACGTCGGGAAGCTTGGAAGAAACGGCGTAGTACAGGCCGCCAACGGCGGCCGCTCCGACCAGCGCCAGGACCAGGACAACAAGAAAGATCCAGCGCAGCCAGCGGCGGAGACGGGTCATCGGTGTCAGATTCCGATTGCGAATTTCGTGGTCGCAGAGTATAGATTACGCAAGGTGGCGGCTGGGGCCGGCACTGGGGAGTGCAAGGGGACGCCAGGGGCTGCGTGTTCATCCTGTGAGGGATGTCACAGCAGGGCGGTTGCCATTTGCTAAGAATACGTTATTAATGCGCGGACGCAGCTCTTGCGTCCAAGTGCCCGTCGGCAGGGGAGAAACCGTGGGGCTCATCCCAAAAAGTCAGTCGCCGCTCATTGGCGTCGACATCAGTTCGACTGCGGTAAAGCTGTTGCAGCTTTCCCGCAGCGGCAACCGTTTCCGTGTGGAACATTATGCCGTGGAACCGCTGCCGCCGAATGCGGTGGTGGAGAAGAACATCGTCGAAGTGGAGGCCGTGGGAGAGGCCATCCGCCGGGCGATGAACCGTTCCGGCAGCAAGGCCAAGCTGGCTGCTGCGGCCGTGGCTGGTTCGGCGGTGATCACCAAGGTGATCCCGATGCCGGCCGACCTGGACGAGAACGACATGGAAGCCCAGATCGAGCTGGAAGCGGTCAACTACATTCCGTATCCGATCGAGGAAGTGAACCTGGACTTCGAGGTGATCGGGGCGATCCCGAACAACCCGGAAATGGTCCAGGTGCTGCTGGCGGCCTCGCGTTCGGAAAACGTCGAGCTGCGCCAGTCCGCGCTGGAACTGGGCGGACTGCAGGCCAAGGTGATGGACGTGGAGGCCTTCGCGGTCGAGAACGCCTTCGCCCTGGTGGCCAGCGAGCTGCCGGTGTCGGCCGAGGGCGTGGTTGCGCTGGTCGATATCGGCGCCACCATGACTACCCTCAACGTGCTGCGCGGTGGCCGCAGCCTGTACAGCCGCGAACAGGTGTTCGGTGGCAAGCAGCTGACCGACGAGATCATGCGCCGCTATGGCCTGAGCTACGAGGAAGCCGGTCTGGCCAAGCGCCAGGGCGGGCTGCCGGAAAGCTACGAGATGGAAGTGCTGGAACCGTTCAAGGAAGCCACGGTCCAGCAGATCAGCCGCCTGCTGCAGTTCTTCTACGCCGGCAGCGAGTTCAACCGCGTCGATCACATCGTGCTGGCTGGCGGCTGTGCTGCCCTTGCAGGCCTGCCGGAGATGGTCGAGGAACAGCTGGGCGTGCCGACCGTGGTCGCCAACCCGCTGGCACAGATGACCCTGGGGCCGAAGGTGCAGGCGCACGCGCTGGCCCAGGATGCCCCCGCGCTGATGATCGCGACCGGTCTGGCGCTGAGGAGCTTTGACTGATGGCACGCATCAATCTATTGCCCTGGCGCGCCGAACGGCGCAAGCAACGCCAGCGCGAGTTCGGCATCATGCTGGGCATGGCCGCCCTGGGTGGCCTGCTGCTGTCGCTGTTGATCTGGTTCTACTACGACATGCAGGTCAGCGGGCAGAATGACCGCAATGCTTACCTGCAGACCGAGATCGACAAGGTCAAGGAGCAGAACAAGGAAATCGACCGCCTCGACGAGCAGAAGAATCGACTGCTGGCCCGCAAGGCCGTGATCGAGCAGCTGCAGGCCAAGCGTTCGCAGATGGTCCACCTGTTCGATGCGCTGGTCCGCACCATTCCCGATGGCGTGGTGCTCACCGCTCTGCAGCAGGAAGGCGACGTGCTGACCCTGGAGGGCCGCACCCAGTCCAACGCCCGTGTCTCGGCATACATGCGCAACCTCGAAGTTTCCGGCTGGATGACCAATCCGGAGCTGGCGATCATCGAGGCGCGTGAGCCTGACAAGGACAAGGACGGGCGCGCGACCGGCCCGGTGGCTGACATCAAGGCATTGCCGTACGTGTTCAAGGTCAAGGTCAAGCTGCCTGCGCAGAGCGAGGAAGCAGGCGCCACGCCGGGCCTGAACCCGGATGGCAGTGTGGCCGGCACCACGCCGGCGGCACCGACGGTCGCGCCGCTCAGCGCCGGGCCGGACACCGCCGCGCCGGCTGCTGCCGCACCGGCACCGGGATCGACTCCGGCACCGGCAGCCACGCCTGCAACTGCTCCGGCACAGGCGACAGCACCGGCGGCAACGCCTGCGCCGGCCGCGCCTGCACCAGCCGCACCCGCACCCAAGTCTGAGGGCAGCCGCCTGGCGCAGCCTCCGCAGGCCTTCCACGCCCCGATGCAGGGGGATCGCGCATGAGCAAGAAAGTCGACATCAAGAACCTGGACTTCAACGACATCGGCAATTGGCCGAGGAACGCGAAGATCGTGTTCTGCTCGCTGATCGCCCTGGTGATCATGTTCGTGCTCTGGATGCTGCTGATCAGCGGCAAGCGCGAGGAGCTGGCGGGCCTGGAATCGCGGGAAACCGAGCTGCGTGCCGAGTTCACCAAGGAACAGGAACGCGCGGTCAATCTGGAGCCGTTGAAGCAGCAGCTGGCACAGATGGAGCAGGTGCTGCAGCAGATGCTGCGGCAGCTGCCCAGCAAGACCGAAATGCCGGACCTGATCATCGACATCTCGCAGACCGCGTTGTCCAGCGGCCTGGCCAACGAGCTGTTCGAGCCCGAACAGGAGCAGATCAAGGAGTTCTACGCCGAGAAGCCGATCAAGCTGCGGATGGTGGGCAGTTACCACCAGTTCGGCGCCTTCGTCAGCGGCGTGGCCTCGTTGCCGCGGGTGGTGATCCTGACCATGCACGACATCAACCTCAAGCCGAAGGACAAGACCGGCGGCAACATCCGCGCCGGTGCGCTGGAACTGTCGGGCACGGTCAAGACCTACCGTTACCTGGATGAGGCCGAGGTCGCCGAACAGCAGAAGGCTGAAGCGGGCAAGGAGGCGAAGAAGTGATCCGTTCCTTCATTGCGCGTGGTGGTATGGCGTTGACCGTGCTGCTGCTGGCCGCCTGTGGCCGCGGCGTGACCAGCACGCCGGGCGATGCACCCAATCTGGAAAAGTGGGTCGAGAGCGAGCGTGCGCGACCGGCGCAGCCGCTGGAACCGCTGCCGGTGATGCAGCAGTTCGAGACCTTTGAATACTCCGCGCAGGGCATGCGCGATCCGTTTACCGATGCCTGGACCAACCCGCAGCAGGGGAATGGGGGACTGCGGCCAGATCCGAACCGGCGCAAGGAGCCGATGGAAGGCTTCCCGCTGGACGCGCTGGACATGGTCGGCACCATCGGAACAGGCGCCGGCACCGTGGCGCTGGTGATGGGGCCGGACAAGGTGACCTATCGGGTGCGTCCCGGTGGTTACCTGGGGCAGAGCGACGGGCGGGTCACCGCGGTCTTTGAAGACCGCGTGGAGCTGATCGAACTGGTGCCGGATGGCGCGGGTGGCTGGCTGGAACGTCCAGCAACGCTCGCGCTGGAAGATCAATGATCGTTTACTGGGGATAGCACGATGACCTTTCACCAAGCCAAGGGGCTGCGTCCCATCCGGCGCTCTACCTTGAACCGCATCAGCGCGCTGGGAGTCGCGTTGATGCTGGCCTGCGCTCCGGCGCTGGCCGCCGCACCGTCGGAAAAGCCGACCGGCACGGCGCTGGCCGCCACGCCGGCCGCTGCACCGGCAGGCCTGTCGGTCGCACGCATCGATTTCAAGCGTGGCGATGACGGCGCGGGCCGCCTGATCCTGCAGTTCGACGGCCAGGGCGCCATGCCCGACCTGCGCAGCCAGGGCAACAGCGTGGTTGTCGATGTCGGCAACGCACGCCTGCCGGCCAACCTGCAGAAGCCGATGAACGTCACCGACTTCGCCACCCCGGTGCAGCGCATCGACGCCAAGCCGTCCGGGGCCGGCACCCAGCTGGTGCTGAGCACGGGCGGTCCGGTCGAGTCGCTGGCCTACCAGAGTGGCAACGAGTATGTGGTGGAGATCAGCCCGCGGCAGGCCCAGGCCGCCGTTGGCGCAGTCACTGCCGGCAGCGTGACCCAGGCCGCCAAGGGCGTGCCGCAGCGCGGCTACGCCGGCAAGCCGGTGACCTTCAACTTCCAGGACGTGCCGGTGCGCACCGTGCTGCAGTTGATTGCCGAAGAGTCGAATCTGAACGTGGTGGCCTCCGACTCGGTGCAGGGCAATGTGACCCTGCGTCTGGTCAACGTGCCGTGGGACCAGGCGCTGGATATCGTGCTGCGTGCCAAGGGCCTGGACAAGCGTCGTGACGGCAGCGTGGTGTGGGTTGCGCCGCAGTCCGAGCTGGCCAAGTTCGAGCAGGAGAAGGAAGACGCGCGCATCGCCATCGAGAACCGCGAAGACCTGGTCACCGACTACGTACAGATCAACTACCACAGTGCCACGCAGATCTTCAAAGCGCTGACCGAGGCCAAGGGAATCGGCGGCGGCGGTGGTGGTGGCGGCGGTGGCGGTGGCGGTGGTGGCAGTTCGCAGGAAGAAAGTGGCTTCCTCTCGGGACGCGGTCGCATCGTCGCCGACGAGCGCACCAACACGCTGATGATCAGCGACATTCCGAAGAAGATCGCGCGCATGCGCGAGTTGATCAGTGTCATCGACCGCCCGGTCGACCAGGTATTGATCGAAGCACGCATCGTCATCGCCACCGACACGTTCGCGCGCGAACTGGGTGCCAAGTTCGGCATCAGTGGCAGCCGTGACAACGTGTATTTCAGTGGTGACCTGGAGGCCAACGCCAAGACCCGCGAATCGCAGGTGGATGCCGCCAGCACCAACGCCAAGGCTGAGCGCGATTGGATCGCCGGTGGCCGCGTGGGCCCGCCGCCGGTGTCGGTCGGTTCGGCCATCACCCGCGGCCTGAACTGGAACCTGCCGGTGGCAACTGCCAGCAATCCAGGTTCGCTGGCGCTGTCGATCCTCAATGCCGGCTATCTGCTTGACGTGGAATTGTCCGCCATGCAGGAAGAGTCGCGTGGTGAAGTGATTTCCAATCCGCGGGTGGTGACCACCAATCAGCGCGAAGCGCTGATCAAACAGGGCAAGGAAATCGGCTATGTCACCATCAGTGGCGGCGGCGCTGGCGGTGTAGCCACCCCGAACGTCCAGTTCAAGGAAGTGGTGCTGGAACTGAAGGTCACCCCGACCATCACCAACGACAACCGCGTGTTCCTCAACATGGCGGTGAAGAAGGACGAGGTCGATCAGCTGATCCAGCTGCAGGGCTACGGTACCGTGCCGTCCATCAACCGTCGCGAGGTCAATACCGCCGTGCTGGTGGAAGATGGCCAGACCGTGGTGATCGGTGGCGTGTATGAATTCACCGACCGCAACAGTGTCAGCAAGGTGCCGTTCCTGGGCGATGTGCCGTTCCTGGGCAATCTGTTCAAGAAGCGTGGTCGCAACAAGGACAAGGCCGAACTGCTGGTGTTCGTGACCCCGAAGGTCCTGCGCGTGGCCCGCCAGAACTGAGGCATCACATCTGTTGTATCCGACCGGGGCCGCCACGTGCGGCCCCGCGTCGTTTGCGCGGGAGGCCCGACGATGGATTCACCGCAGGCTTGCTAGATCCACGCCACGCCTCGCCAGTAGATCCACGCCATGCCTCCCCAGTAGAGCCACGCCACGCCTCGCCAGTAGATCCACGCCACGCCTCTCCAGTAGATCCACGCCATGCGTGGATAAGGCATGGGTGGATCACGTCATGCCCAATAGATCCGCCCTGCGTGGAGGCTGTTCAGCCGTTCTTGATGCCAGCAGCCGGACGGCCTGCGATGATGTGGGGAACCCGAGCCATCCCGCGCCGGTCAAAGGCCCCCATGAACCTGCCTCCGCCGATGCCCGAATCCATTTCTCCGCCGCCTGCCCCCACCACCTCGCGCCTGCATGCGGCCTTCAGCGATCTGCGCGATGCGCTGTCGGCCGAGATCGTCGGCCAGGCGGCGCTGGTCGAACGCCTGCTCATTGCCTTGCTGGCCGATGGCCACCTGTTGGTGGAAGGTGCCCCGGGCCTGGCCAAGACCACGGCCATCCGTGCCTTGGCGGCGCGGCTGGAAGCAGACTTCGCACGTGTGCAGTTCACCCCGGATCTGCTGCCTTCGGACCTGACCGGTACCGAGATCTGGCGCCCGCAGGAAGGCCGTTTCGAATTCGTGCCGGGGCCGATCTTCCACCCGATCCTGCTGGCCGATGAAATCAACCGTGCGCCGGCCAAAGTGCAGTCCGCGCTGCTGGAAGCGATGGGCGAGCGTCAGGTCACCGTCGGTCGCCACACCTATGCGCTGCCGTCGCTGTTCCTGGTGATGGCCACGCAGAATCCGATCGAGCAGGAAGGCACCTTCCCGCTGCCGGAAGCGCAGCTGGATCGTTTCCTGATGCACGTACGCATTGGTTATCCGGACCAGGCGGCCGAGTCGGAGATCCTGCGGCTGGCCCGCGAGCGCGCCCGCGGCGCACTTGGCGAGGCCGCAGCGACGCCGGAAAAACTGCCGATGCAGGATGTCTTCGATGCGCGCCGCGAGGTGCTGGAACTGCACATGGCCCCTGCGCTTGAGCGCTATCTGATCGAGCTGGTACTGGCATCGCGTGATCCCTCGCGCTACGACGCCTCGCTGGCGCGGCGCATCGCGTGGGGCGCCAGCCCGCGTGGCTCCATCGCACTGGAGCGGTGCGCACGGGCGCGGGCGTGGTTGGCCGGGCGTGATTTCGTCACTCCCGACGACGTGCGTGCCGTGGCCGCCGATGTGCTGCGCCACCGGGTTCTGCCCAGCTATGAAGCCATCGCCGAAGGCTGGGATGGTGAGCGCCTGGTGCAGGAGCTGCTGGCCCGGGTACCGGCGCCCTGAGCGCGCGCATGACCGGCACGACCCACGGACCTGCTCCGGTTACCAGCGAAGGCGATGGCCTGCGACCGCAACTGGCCGAGCTGGTGGCATTGCGCCGCCTGGCACAGCGTCCGCCGCCGCCTCGTCGTGGGCGCGCGGGCAGCGCCGGGCAAGCACCTTCGCCGCTGCGCGGACGCGGCATGGAATACGCAGAATCGCGCGAATACGTGGCGGGCGACGACGCGCGCCACATCGACTGGCGCGTCACCGCGCGCACCGGGCGCACGCACACCAAATTGTTCCAGGCAGAACGCGAACGGGTCACCCTGATCGTTGCCGATACTTCACCTGCGCTGTACTTCGGTACCCGCGTGCGCTTCAAGTCGGTGCAGGCAGCACGCGCTGGCGCGGTTGCGGCATGGTCCGCACAGCGCCGCGGCGACCGCATCGGTGCATTGCGCGGTAGTGATCGCGAGGCGCCGATCGCGCCGGCCGGCGGTGCCCGCGGCGTACTGCGCGTACTCGATGCACTCACGCGCTGGTACGCGCAGCCACCTGCCGATGACCTTGGCCTGGAACGCGCGCTGGACCATGCCGGTCGGGTGCTGCGTCCCGGCGCCCGGATGCTGGTACTGGCCGATCCGCAGCAGGCGATCCGGATTCCGCCGGCGCGCTGGAGCGCGTTGGCCCAGCACCATGACCTGAGTCTGCTGCTGCTGGTCGATCCGCTTGAGTTGCAGCCGCCAACGGCGCCCCTGCAGTTTCTCGCCGCGCAGCAGCGCATCGGCCTGGACCTGCGCCGCAGCGATGTGCAGGCGCACTGGCAGGCGCATTTCGTTGAACCGCTGCAGCAGCTGCGCAGCCAGCTTGCCGCGCGTCGCGTCGATGTGCAGGTGCTGTCCACCGATGCGGCCAGCGACGCCTGGCTGGCACCGGCACCGACGGAGGTGCCGGCATGAGTGCCTCCCTGCCACTGCGCGACGTGCAGTTGCCGCCCTCGCCAGCGTGGTGGCCCCCCGCACCTGGCTGGCTGATGCTGATCGCATTGGTTCTGCTGTTGCTGGCCATCGTTGCTGCGGTGGCATGGCGTCGTCGTCGCCGCCGCCAGCAGTGGATGCGCGTGTTCGATAGGGAGATTGCGGCAGTGAACGGCGCGCCGTCGGAACTGGCAGCCATCGCCAGCCTGCTGCGGCGTGCGGCGCGTCAGGCACGCCCCGGTAGCGAAGCCCTGCGCGATGACGCGTGGTGGCAGTACGTCGATCCCAAGGACACCCTGTCGCTCGCGCAGCGCAACCTGCTGGCCGAGGGGGCCTATCGTCCACACGTGGATGCCGCTGCCGTGGCTGACGTGCGCGCGTGGGCGCGGGCGCGCTACCTGTCTTTGCTGCAGGAGCGCCGCCGATGAGCGCGCTTGCAGCTTACTGGCCCTGGCCGGATCTGCAGCTGGCTTGGCCGCTGGCACTGCTGGCACTGCCGCTGCCGATCCTGATGCTGGCATGGAAGCGGCGGGCCGATTCGGGCGCTGCGTTGCGCGTGCCCTACGCCGCTGCCGAACTGGAAGCACTGGCTGGCGGCGGTCGTGTCGGCGTTTCCTGGCTGCGCAGCGGCTTGCTGTGGCTGGGCTGGCTGGCGCTGTGCGTGGCGATGGCGCGTCCGCAGCAGCTGGGTGAGGCGATTACCCCGCCGCAGGAAGGCCGGCAGATGATGCTGGCAATGGACGTGTCCGGCAGCATGAGCGAGCCGGACATGGTGCTCGGTGCGCAGGCGGTGGAGCGATTGACCGCAGCCAAGGCGGTGCTGGCCGATTTCCTGGACCGTCGTGCCGGCGATCGCGTCGGCCTGCTGGTGTTCGGTGATCGTGCCTACACACTCACACCGTTGACTGCGGATCTGTCCAGCGTGCGCGATCAACTGCGCGACAGCGTGGTTGGCCTTGCCGGGCGCGAGACGGCCATTGGTGACGCCATCGCGCTGGCGGTCAAACGCCTGCGCAATCAGCCCGAAGGGCAGCGTGTACTGATCCTGCTGACCGACGGCGTCAGCAACGCCGGTGTGCTGGAACCCCTGCGCGCAGCCGAGCTGGCGCGTGCCGAAGGGGTGCGCGTGCACACCGTGGCGTTTGGCAGCGACGGGAGCGCGCGGTTCTTCGGCATTCCCGTGGCCGCCGACCGCGATCCGGTTGATGAGGCAACGCTGCGCAGGATCGCCGAGATGACCGGCGGCCGCTTCTTCCGTGCGCGTGACACCGACCAGCTGGCCGGCATCTATGCCGAACTGGACAGGCTGGAGCCAATCGCAGCGAAGGGACCGACACTGCGTCCGCGCAACGAGCGCTATGCATGGCCACTGGCCGTCGCCTTGCTGCTGGGCGCATTGGCGTGGGCCTGGCCGGAACGTCGCCGATGAACGCCACTTTCCTGAAGATGCCCGACTGGAGCGCGTTCGAGTGGAGCACGTTCGATTGGAGCGCGCTGCATTTCCTGCGCCCGGATTGGTTGTGGATGCTGGCGGCACTGCCGTTGATCGTCGCAGTGGCCATCTACCGGCAACGGCGCAGCGACGCGTGGCGGCAGGCGGTCGACGCCCATCTGCTGTCGCAGCTCCTGGCGGGCGAGGGCAAGCGACGCACGCGCCTGCCATGGGCATTGCTGTTGGGCTGGACCCTGGCGGCACTGGCGATGGCCGGCCCCAGCTGGAGGCAGCAGGCGCAGCCGATCTATCAGGCCAGTGCGCCGTTGGTGGTGGTGCTGGATCTCTCCAGCCGCATCACCGCGACCGACCTGCCACCCTCGCGCCTGCTGCAGGCGCGGGCAAAGATCGGTGCGCTGCTGCGCGCCCGTCAAGGCGGACAGGTGGGTCTGGTGGTGTATGCCGAAGATGCCTATACCGTGGCGCCGTTGACCGACGACGCTGCCAACGTGGCGCTGTACCTGGACGCGCTGTCGCCGGAGGTGATGCCGCGTGATGGACAGCGCGCCGACCGTGGCATCGACTGGGCGGTCAGGTTGCTGCGGCAGACCGGTGCCCTGCGCGGCCAGATCCTCCTGGTCAGCGACCAGGCTGACAGCGAAGCGGCGCTTGCCGCAACGCAGGCGCGTGGCCTCGGCCTGCAGGTGTCGGTGCTGGGCCTGGGCACACCATCCGGCGCCGCTTATCGCGATGGTCAAGGCCAGATCGCACAGGCCGCGCTGGATGAAACCAGCCTGCGCGCCGTCGCCACCGCAGGTGGCGGGCGTTACCAGCGCATCGCCAGCGATGATCGCGACCTGAAGGCATTGGGCGTACTTGATGCCAGCGACGGCGGTGCGTTGCAGCGGCCCGGGCAGGCCCGGCAGTGGCAGGACGAAGGCTATTGGTTGTTGCCGCCGGTGATGCTGCTGGCACTGCTGGCGTTCCGCCGCCGCGCGGTGCTGGCGGCGGTGCTGGCCGTGGGTCTTCTGCCCTTGAGCGGGCAGTTGCAGGCACAGCCGCGCGCGCCCATGGCTGCGCCGACAGCGGGCACGATGTGGGAACGTGCCGACCAGCGTGAGCATGCACGCCTGGCCGAGGGTGTGCAGGCGTACCGTCAAGGTGATTTCGCCACTGCCCGCAAGCAGTTCGAAGGCATCGACAGCGATGCGGGCTGGTACAACCTCGGCAATGTGCTTGCCCGCCAGGGCGACTACGACGGTGCCATCGCCGCCTACGACAAGGCCTTGGCGCGCCACCCGCAGATGGCCGACGCCGTCGCCAACCGTGCGGTGGTCGACGCCGCGCGCAAGCGCAAGTCGAACAGCCAGGGGCAGGGCAAGGGGCAGCAGAAGCCGCAGCAGGGACAGCAGCAGAACCAGCAGGGCCAGCAAGGCCAACAGAACCAGCAAGGCCAGCAAGGTCAGCAAGGTCAGCAGAATCAGCAGCAGGGCCAGCAAGGCCAGCAAGGTCAGCAAGGTCAGCAGAATCAGCAGCAGGGCCAGCAAGGCCAACAAGGCCAGCAGCAATCGCAGGGCCAGAAGGGCCAGCAGAGCCCGGCATCTGCAGGTGCCGGCCAGCAGGGGGCGAAGCAGGAGCCGCCGCAGGCAGCCGACGCGCAGGCCCAGGCGCAGGCCGATGCCCAGCAGCGCCAGCGCATGCAGCAGGCCCTGCAGCAGGCGCGCGCCGGCGAAGCCGGCAAGGCAGCAGTGCGCGGCGATGGCGGCACGCCGCAACAGCGTGAGGAACAGCAGGCCGTAGAGGCGTGGATGCGGCGCGTGCCGGATGATCCGGGGGCACTGCTGCGGGCCAAGTTCCAGTTGGAAAACGAACGTAGAAAGAGGGAAGGGCGATGACAGGCATGGGGAGCAGGCAAATCCGGTGGCCCTTGCCTGTGCTGGCGATGCTGCTGCTGTGGCTGCCGATGGTGGCCATGGCGCAGACGCGCGCCTGGCTGGAGCAGGACAGCATCGCCGCCGGTGACGCGGTCACCCTGCACATCGAGACCGACCAGGGCGCGCCAGACTATGCACCGTTGAATGCCGATTTCGTGCTCAGTGCGCAGAGCAGCAACCGCCAGGTGCAGTGGAGCAATGGCGGTGTGCAGCAGCGCAACCTCTACACGGTTGCGTTGACGCCGCGCCGCACCGGTACGCTGCAGGTGCCTTCATTACAGGTAGGCGCAGCACGCACGGTGCCCTTGGTGCTGCAGGTAAGTGATGCCGTGGTGGCCACCCCGCAGAGCAATGCCACCGCCTTCATCGAAACCGAGGTGGATGACCCGACGCCCTACGTGCAGCAGAGCGTGGGCGTGGTGGTCAGGCTGTACTTCGCCTCGCAGCTGGCGTCGGGCGAACTGGTGCTCGACACACCCAGTGGCGCTTCGCTGCAGCGGGTGGGGGAGGATCGCAGCGACGTGCGCCAGGTCAACGGCCGTCGCTACAACGTGGTCGAACGTCGCTTCCTGCTGATCCCCGAGCGCAGCGGGGCGTTGCGCCTGCCGGGCGCGCGCTTCACCGGCCGCAGTGCAGGTGGCTTCTTCGATGACTTCTTCGGGAGCGGTGGCGATGGCCGCATGAATGCCGTCGGTGCCGAACGCACGCTGCAGGTGCAGGCGCAACCGGCGCAGGCCGTGCAGCCGTGGCTGCCCCTGCACAGCCTGCAATTGCGCTACACCGCCGCACCCAGCAGTGCGCGCACGGGCGAAGCGGCCACCGTGATGGTCGAAGCGATCGCCAACGGCGCTACCCGGGCCCAGTTCACCGATCTGCCCGTGCCCGACCTCGGCGACGCCGCACAGGTGTTCGCCGAACCTGCCCAGTACGAGGAGACCTTCAACGGCAGCACGCCACGCCTGAAGATCACCCGTCGCTACTCGATCGTGCCGCGGCAGGTTGGATCCCTGCGTGTGCCGGGGCCGCGCGTGGCCTGGTGGAACGTGGACAGTGGCAGTGCCCAGCAGGCCAGCCTGCCGGATCTGGAACTGGCCGTGGCCGCAGGCCGGGCCGGCGTGCCGGTGGCACAACCGATCGATACCGATGCCGCGTTGCCGGGAGACGCCGCACCCGCCGCTGCATCCTCTCTTGCACCCACCGCAGCAGGTCCCCGGCCGTGGCCGTGGATGGCTGCCGCCGCAGGCCTGGCGCTGCTATGGCTGTTGACCCTGGCATGGGGATGGCGACGTGGCCGCCGTGCCGTCGTCCACACCCGTCCGGTTCCCCGGCCAGGAGCCAGTGCCCCTGCAACGTCCTCGCGTGCCAGCGTGGCCGAGCTGCGCCGGGCGATCGATGGCGAGGGCTTCGACCAGGTAGAGGCGCTGCTGTGTTCGATGGCCGGCGTTGAACGCCTGGAACAGGTGATCGAGCGCCTGGCCGATCCGGCCCAGCGGCAGACCCTGCAGGCGTTGCAGCAGGCGCGCTGGGGCGGGATGGGGGATGTAAGCGCGCTGCGGGCCCGCCTGCGCGAAAGCTTCCGTGACGGACCGCACTGGTCGGCCGCCACCGGCGCCGTCGACACTGGGCTGCCGCCGCTGTATCCGCCGCGGCAACCCTGAACCGGCGCGGCTTGCGCGCTTTGTTAGAGTAGATTCATTTTTCGAGGAATCCCGCGCATGACAGCAGCTGCTGCCGACAAGAAGAAGTTGCCCCTGCATTGGAAGATGGGCATCGGCTTTGCGATCGGCCTGGTCCTGGGACTGATCGTGCATGCCCTGGGCGGCAGCGTCGACGGCCTGCAGACCGGTGCCAAGTGGGTAATGGACTACGTCACCACCCCGGCGTCGGGCCTGTTCCTCAACCTGATCTTCATGCTGATCGTGCCGCTGATCTTCTCGGCGCTGATCATGGGCGTGTCGGAGATGGGCGACATCCGCGCCCTTGGCCGCATCGGCTGGAAGACGCTGGCCTACACCGTGCTGCTGTCCGGCATCGCGGTGGGTATCGGCCTGGTGCTGGTCAACCTGCTCAAGCCCGGTGCCGGCGTCGACCCGCAGGTGGCCGCGCTGATGCTGTCGGAGAACGCTGAGCGCAGCAAGGAAATCGTTGCTGGCATCCATGGCACGCCGAAGGGCATGGACATGCTGCTGTCGATCGTGCCGAGCAACGTGCTGCAGGCCGCCTCCGACAATGGCGCGATCCTGTCGCTGATGTTCTTCGCGCTGATGTTCGGCATCGGCATGGTGCTGACCGACGAGGCCAAGGTCGCCCCGCTGCGTCGCGCCATCGAAGGCGTGTTTGAGATCTCGATGACCCTGATCAACCTGGTCATCCGCCTGGCGCCGTATGCAGTGGCCTGCTTCATGTTCAACCTGGCCGCGCTGTTCGGTTTCGATCTGATCATCCGCCTGGGTGCGTATGTGGGCGTGGTGGTGCTGGCGTTGGGCCTGCACATGGTGGTGACCTACGGCACCGCGGTATGGCTGTCGGGCCGTTCACCGCTGGCGTTCTTCCGCCAGACCCAGGAGGCCACGGTGATGGCCTTCTCCACCGCCTCCAGCAACGCCACCCTGCCGACCGCGCTGCGCGTGGCCGACCAGATGGGCCTGCCGCAGCGCGTGTCGCGCTTCGTGCTGACCGTGGGCGCCACCGCCAACCAGAACGGCACGGCGCTGTTCGAGGGCGTGACGGTGATCTTCCTGGCCCAGTTCTTCGGTGTCGACCTGAGCATCGGCCAGCAGGTCATGGTGATGGCGGTCTGCATCCTTGGTGGTATCGGTACGGCCGGTGTGCCGTCCGGCTCGCTGCCGGTGGTGGCGATGATCTGTGCGATGGTCGGCGTCAATCCGCTGGGCATCGGCCTGATCCTGGGCGTGAACCACTTCCTGGACATGTGCCGCACTGCGCTGAACGTGACCGGCGACCTGGCCCTGACCACGCTGGTGGCCAAGGGTGAAGCGCCGGACACTCCGGCCGAGGCCGCTGCCGCCGCGGCCCGTCTGGACAACTGATCCAGGCAATGCCTGATCGGGGTCGGATCCCTTTCCGCAGGAAAGGGCCCCGACCCCTCTTCATATGCGGAATCCAGCGCAGATCACGACGTTGTCGGCCAACAGCAGGCACTAATGCCCTGGTCGACCTGACCCTGCCGGGCGTCTGTGGGACAATAGGCCGCCCGCAGTTCCGCGGCCGCCTCCCGATTCCGACAGAACCATGACGCAGCCTACCCGTCGCCAGTTGGCCAACGCCATCCGCTTCCTCGCCGCCGATGCGGTTGAAACCGCAAAGTCCGGCCATCCCGGCATGCCCATGGGCATGGCCGACATCGCCGAAGTCCTCTGGAACGACTACCACCGTCACAACCCGAACAACCCGCAGTGGTTCAACCGCGACCGCTTCGTGCTGTCCAACGGCCACGGCTCGATGCTGCAGTACGCGCTGCTGCACCTGAGCGGGTATGACCTGCCGATCGAGCAGCTGAAGGCATTCCGCCAGCTGGGCAGCCACACCGCTGGCCATCCGGAGCGTCACGAGACCCCGGGCGTGGAGACCACCACCGGTCCGCTGGGCCAGGGTTTCGCCAACGCCGTCGGTTTTGCCTTGGCCGAGAAGCTGCTGGCACAGCGCTTCAACCGCCCGGAGCTGGAAATCGTCGACCACCGCACCTGGGTGTTCATGGGCGATGGCTGCCTGATGGAGGGCATTTCCCACGAAGCCGCCTCGCTGGCCGGCACCTGGGGCCTGCACAAGCTGGTCTGCTTCTGGGATGACAACCACATCTCCATCGACGGCAACACCGAAGGCTGGTTCACCGACAACACCCCGGAGCGTTTCGAGGCCTATGGCTGGAACGTGGTCCGTGGCGTCGATGGCCACGATCCGGAGAGCATCAAGGCCGGTATCGAAGCGGCCCTGTCGCAGGACGGCAAGCCGACCCTGATCTGCTGCCGCACCACCATTGGTTTCGGCTCGCCGAACAAGTCCGGCAAGGAATCCAGCCACGGCGCACCGCTGGGCAAGGACGAACTGGAAGCCACCCGCAAGGCGCTGGACTGGAACTACGGTCCGTTCGAGATTCCCGAAGAGATCTACGCCGGCTGGCGTGCCGGCGGTACCGGCACCCTGCGTCAGGCCGAGTGGGAGCAGCAGTTCGACAAGTACGCTGCGCAGTACCCGGCCGAAGCCGCTGAACTGACCCGTCGCTCACATGGCGATCTGCCGGCCGACTTCATCGCCAAGGCCGACGCCTACATCGCCCAGGTTGCCGCCGAAGGCCAGACCATTGCGTCGCGCAAGGCGTCGCAGCTGGCCATCGAGGCGTTCGCGCCGCTGCTGCCGGAAATCGTGGGCGGTTCGGCTGACCTGGCGCACTCGAACCTGACCCTGTGGAAGGGCAGCAAGTCCGTCGCCACCGACGATGCCAATGCCAACTACGTGTACTACGGTGTGCGCGAGTTCGGCATGACCGCGATCGCCAATGGCCTGGCCCTGCACGGTGGTTTCATCCCGTTCGACGCCACCTTCCTGGTGTTCAGCGATTACGCCCGCAATGCCGTGCGCATGAGCGCGCTGATCCCGGCCCACGCCATCCACGTCTACACCCACGACTCGATCGGCCTGGGCGAAGACGGCCCGACCCACCAGCCGGTGGAGCATCTGGCCTCGCTGCGCTACATCCCGAACAATGACGTGTGGCGCCCGTGCGATGCGGTCGAGTCGGCCGTGAGCTGGAAGGCTGCGATCACCCGCCAGGACGGCCCGAGCTGCCTGGTGTTCAGCCGCCAGAACCTGCCGCACCAGCCGCGCGACGCTGAGCAGATCGCACAGATCGAGAGCGGTGGTTACGTGCTGGCCGATGCTGCTGGCACTCCGGACGTGATCCTGATCGCCACCGGTTCGGAAGTCTCGCTGGCGACCGAAGCGAAGGCGCAGCTGGATGCGGCCGGCCTGAAGACCCGCGTGGTCTCGATGCCGTCCACCGATGTGTTCCTGCGCCAGGATGCGGCCTACCGCGAATCGGTGCTGCCGAACGCCGTGCGCAAGCGCGTGGCCATCGAAGCTGGCGTTACCGGCTTCTGGCGCCAGTTCGTCGGCCTGGACGGTGCAGTGATCGGTATCGACACCTTCGGTGCCTCGGCCCCGGCCGACAAGCTGTACCAGCACTTCGGCATCACCACCGCGCACGTGGTGGAAGCAGCCAAGGCGCTGTAAGTCCCGCTGCAATGGAATTGGGAAAAGGCCGGCGAAAGCCGGCCTTTTCTTTTCCGGGCGAAACGGATCGCCCGCCGTGCCCGTAGATCCAGGCCACGCGTGGACGCGCGTTACATCGTGTCCCGCACGTCCATCAGCGCAAACCCCAGTAGATTCAATCCGCGCCACCGCGCCGGGTTGTGGGCGTCGGCGTGATCCTTGGCCAGGCCGATTCCCCAGATAAAATCCACCGGACTGGCTTCCACCAGAACCTGGTCTGCCGTGGCGCGCAGAAAATCACCCAGCGCCGCATTCTGCGAGAACTTGGCCCGATTGCCTTCGACCACCAGGGCGTAGCGCGCCTGCGCCCAGAGAGCCTCGTCGAAGCCCTCGATCTTCCGGCCCAGCGCTTTCACCTTGTCAGGCGTGCGGCTGGCGAGAACCTGTTCGAGGATGTCGGTGGCACCAAACAGTCGCGCTTTGCCGGCCATCATGTAGTGTTCTGCGGTGCGGTAGTGCACGCCATCGATGCTGAAACCTGCGTCATACCACTGGCTGAAACACGACGCCGCCACGCCCATGCGCGGCGGCTGGTGGCCCCAGAAGCACAGATAACGCAGGTGCTCGCCATCGGCTTGGCGGCGTTGCAGGTCATGCAGGAAACGGGAATCGTCGTTCATCCGCACAGCGTAGCGCATGAACACGCTGACGCCTTGGCGTGCACGTGCCCGAGGCTGTCCAGGGGAGGTGTTCCAGGTCAGTGCTACGGTGTTCCTTGGATCAGCCTTGGCTGCCGATGGATTCCTTGATGAGCCGTTGATGCTCACTCAAGGCCTGGTTGAAGTCGGCAAGTGCAAATGTCACTGGTTTGCTATCTGGATACCAGCACGTGGAGGCGCCGACTTCCAGGCCCCCGGTTTCACTGCGACCGAACCGCTGCCAGCGCACGACATCGCCCTCGATCACCTGCTCGGTCATCAGCGTAGAACAGGCGAAATCCATGTCGTCACTACACACCAGCAGCGGCACCAGGGTGGAGGTTCCATTCGCGGCAGGGATGATGCGCCGATTGGCCAGCGCATCCTCATCCTCGTCGATCAACCACATCAGTGAAAGACCATGCACTTCGAGGTCGGGATGGTCCAGATGCTGGGCCAGCCACAGCTCGATCGGCACATCGTTGATGGCCAACCATGCACAACTGCTGCTCGAGAAGCACGCTCTGTGGTGGATGGCTGTAATGCGGTGGCGCATGAGACGTAATCGGGAAAATGATCGAGCGATCGTGATACAGGAATGGCGAGCCAATGCCAAGCCAGCCCGCCAGCCCAGTCCTGCAATCGGCGATGCAGCTACGCGGTGCGCGCCAGGGCCAGCCTCAACAACCGTGCATTGAGCTGTTCGCCGAAGTCCTTGGGCGACTGCAGTTCCATCCGCTGCAGATACACCGCGTCACCATCACCTGCAGGCTGCCACAGCGCGTCCCACACGGTACGCAGCTTGCTGCCGCGCGTCTGTGTATTGGCCTTCAGCCAGCCCAGTGCCTTCACCAGTACCTGTTCGATCTCGGTGAAGTCGCTGCCCAACGGGTAATCGGGCAGGGTGCCATCGTTGCGGAACGGCGCCAGCGCCGCCGCCAGTGCCTGGGGTGTATTGCGCTGCAGCCGCTGCGCATCAGGTTGCGCCGTGGCGGCCAGCTTGCGTGCCGAAAAGGCCTGCTGCAGCAGGGCGCCCTGGAACGGTGCTTCGGTGATGGCCGTCATCGCGTGCACGCAGTCGTCGTCGGTCAGGCCACGCACGTCGGCGATACCGTACTCGTTGAGATAGATGTCACGCAGGTGGCGCGGAATGGTCGTGTGCCCGTAGTTCCAGCGCACGTTGGATTCGCGCTGGCCGCGGTCATCACGGGCAGCGCGGAACATCAGCACACTGCGCGCTTCCGGCAGGGCGTGCCCCATCGCCACGAAGTTGTACTGGCCGCCCACGCCGGAGACCACACGGCCATCCTCCAGCGCGTCGGATACCGCCGCGCCCAGCGCGGTGGCCATCATGCAGGAATTGAAGAAGCGGGCGTGACGGCGCTGCAGGCGCTCCAGCGTTTCGTTGCCACCGTACAGTTGGTTGATCTCGCTGATGCGGCGCATGCCGATCGCCCGGCATTCGTCCTCGGGCAGGGTGCGCAGCCATTCGTAGAATTCGGATGAGCCCAGGTAGAACGCGCCGTGCAGGTATTCGCCCTCGGCCTCCAACGTGGCATGGTCGATGGACAGCGTGCTGCCGTTCTCGATGCGCTGCATCAGTGCCAGATCGTCATGCACCTTGCGCTTGATCACACCGGTCTGCACCAGCCGGCGGAAGCCCTCGTTGAGCATTTCGCTGCAGCCGTACAGGCCGATCTCGAACGGGTCCAGTCCGCCGATCTCCTGTACCAGCGGATGGCTGGCCAGTTGCGGATCCAGCGCGTTCAACACGCGGCGGTAGCGTGCGTTGTCGGTGTGGCGCAGTACCAATGCGTGGCTGAGTGCATCGGCCAGGGTGCCGATGCCGATCTGCAGGGTGCCCCCGTCGCGCACCAGGGTGCTGGCATACAGGCCGATGGCGTAGTCGGCGTCGGCCACCGGTTGCCGTGGCAGGCCGAACAACGCCGGATACGGCGCTGGCGGGGTGATGACCAGATCGAAGAAGGACACGTCGACCGTGGCCGTGCCGCCCAGATAGGGCAGCTGCGGATCGATCTCGGCGACCAGCAGCGGGCGTGGCAGGCCGCGTGCGGTCATCGCGTCCAGCGTGTCCTGGGTGATGTCGTTGTTGCAGGACAGCGAAAGGCGTCGGTCGTCCGGGCGCATCGCCACTTTCTGCACGATCACCTGCGGCGCGCGCTGCGCTACCGCGTCGGCAGCGTGGGTGTAGTTGAGGCTGGTGTAGCTGGATTGCGCCTGTCGCGAACCGAGCAGGGCACCGGACTGCATGTAGAACTCTTCCACCTGCACGTGTGCCGGCAGCGCGTCGCGGGCGATTGCATCGGCGTAGGCCAGGCGCGGGAAGTCTTCACCGAAGTGGCGGGCCGCGAACGGTGCCAGGAAACGTGCTTCCAGGCCGTTGCCCTTTGCCTGCGGCGGGTTCAGTGACAGCGCGGTATACAGCTCCAGCGGCCGCGACGGGTCCTGTTCGACGCGCGCATACAGGGCGTTGAGCAGGCGGTGTGGTTTACCCAGCGCCAGCGGCGCACCGATCCGCAGCGGCCCATCCACGCGCGCAAACAGCCAGTCAACGGCGGCGTCGAGGTCGGTGAGGTGTTCGGTCATCCGGGGCGGTCCTGCTTGGGGGAGTGCTGGCATTACAGCATGTCGGGCTTGAACCGCCGTCGACGCGAGACTTCGGCACCGGACACCATGAACTGCCCATCGCCCCGGTAATGCACCGTGCGCGGCAGCTTTGGGCGAGGCGCAACATGGGCGCGCACGATTTCCCAGATGAACAGGTTGCTCGATTCGACCTGGCTGTCGTCATGCAGGCGGCACTCGAAGCTGGAATGGCACTGGCCCACCAGCGGTGCCCCCACCTCCCGCGCAGGCATCGCATCCAGGCCGAACCGTTCGAACTTGTCCACGTCACGGCCGCTGCAGTTGCCGATATCGACCACCGTGTCCAGCAGCTCCACGCCCGGGATGTTGATCACGCATTCGCCGCTGCTGCGGGCCAGGCTGAAGCTATGGTTCTCGTTCCACAGGTAGGTGGCCACCAGCGAGGGCGAGAAGCCCATCACCATGTGCCAGCCCATCGTCATCAGGTTGCACTGGCCTTGCCAGGCGGTACTGACCAGCACGATGGGGCCGGGCTCGAGGAAGCGTCGGGCCTGCTCGACCGGGAAATCACGTTTGCGCAAGGGCTTCATGCCGGTACCTGCGGTGGAGGCCCCCATGCTGGCGCAGGCGCGATGAATTACCGGTCGAGGGGTTGACAGCTGATTCGATTACGCGCGTAATCCAATCGTCGATTACGGATGTAAACCATGACCCCGATCAGCGAAGCCGAAGCCGTTGTGATGGAGGTGCTGTGGCAGCAGGCACCGCGCAGCGCCGACGAGGTGGTGGCCGCACTGGCGCACCGCGACTGGGCTGAGCCGACCATCAAGACCCTGCTCAACCGCCTGCTGACCAAGGGCGCGATCGCCGCCGAGCGCGATGGCCGGCGCTACCTGTACCGGCCGCTGCTGCAACGCCAGGCCTGGGTGGAGGCGCAGAGCCAGGACTTCATCGGCCGTGTCTTCGAAGGGCGCGTGGCACCGCTGGTCGCGCACTTCAGCGAACGCGGCCAGCTCAGCGCACAGGACATCGCCGAACTGAAGAAGCTGATCCAGGAGCTGGACCATGAATGAGCTGCTCGACGGACTGTGGCAGGCCAGCTTGTGGTTGGCGGTGGGCGTGATCCTGCTGGCGGTGACGCGGCCGTTGCTGGTGCGATTGGGCGGCGCCGGGCTGGCCTACCGTAGCTGGTGGCTGCTGCCCCTGATGTTGGCCACGCTGTTGATTCCCCTGCCACAGGTCGCGCTGTTGCAGCATGTGCCGACCTTGCCGCTGAAGGTCGTGCCGGAAGCCGTGGACAGCCTGCCAACGGCGTCGCTGCAATGGCCCTTGCTTCTGTTGGTGGTGTGGGCGCTGGGCGCGGGCGTCTGCCTGTTGCGCGACCTGCGCGCACAGCGCCGCTTCGAACGCGGCATGGGCGGCCTGCAGGCACGCGCCGATGGCAGCTGGCAGGCCAGTGGCGATCCCGGGCTGCCGGCGCTGGTGGGCCTGTGGCGGCCGCGCATCGTGGTCGGCCCCGATTTCGACCAGCAGTTCACTGCACAGGAGCAGGCGCTGATCCTGCAGCACGAGCACAGCCATCGTCGCAATGGCGATCACTGGGCCAACGGCGTATTGCTGCTGATGCGCGCGGTGTTCTGGTTCCATCCGCTGCTGCCATGGGCCGCACGCCGTTTCCTGCGTGACCAGGAACTGGCCTGCGACGCCCGCACCATTGCCCCGCAGCCTGTGCTGCGCGGCCTCTACGCCAGCACGCTGCTGAAGGCGCAGCTGGTCCACCCGGTTGCGCCGGCGGTATGCCACTGGCGCAGCCAACCCGTGTTGAAGGAGCGTATCGCCATGTTGAAGCAGTCCAAGCGGAAGGCATTGCCGTGGGTGTCGGGGCAGGTGCTGGTGGTCGGGTTGTGCCTGGGCGTGGGGGCGGTGGCGTGGGCCAGCCAGAGTGGGACAGCGGGCGTGCCGTCGATCAACGTAGAACCGTTCGAATATGCTGGAGAAGACGCGGCCGAAGCGGGGCTCGACCGTCCGATCCAGGTCGACAAGATGTCGCCGCCCTCGTATCCGAAGTCTGCGATCGAGCAGCGTCAGGTAGGCGTGGTGAACCTGCGCGTGCAGGTGGATGCCAAGGGACACCCCGCCGATGTGCAGGTGCTCAGCGCCACCAATCCGGGCGTGTTCGAAGCGGTATCGATTGCAGCAGCGCGAAGCTGGACCTATCGCCCGGCGCTGAAGAACGGCAAGCCGGTGGCGGGCGCAGTACGCATTCCGATCACCTTCGCCATGGATGAGAGCGACGACGTGACGGAGACCGCCAGGTGATGCGCATCGCGCTGCTGTTGGCAGTGGGGATGCTGGCAGGCTGCGCCACCCAGGAACGGTTGACCACCGTCGATACCCGCAATGAGAGTGTCGGCCATCAGCGCCTGCATGCGGAAGGGAAAGGCGGCAGCGGCCAGGTGCAGGCGTACACGCTGGGAGCGACCGAAGGCTATCGGATGCCGCAGCTGTATGCGGCGCCGGATCCGCAGATCGGTGATCGTGACCCGCGCACCGAGCTGGCGCCGACCACGATCTGCCTGCAGGTGGTGATCGATGCCGAAGGCGCTGTCGAGCGAAGCCTGGCGCTGGTCGACCGCAGCGAATGCGCGGCAGGCGCGGCGAGCGAGAATGCGCCGCTGTTGCAGGCTGCGCAGGAGGCGGTGGCGATGTGGAAGTATTCGCCCGCCGCGGTCTGCCACTTCGCCCCCGGCAAGGTGCCGAGCGACCGTGGCGACTGCCAAGGCGCCGAGCGCGTCGAACCGGTGCCGGTGAGCCTGCTGTATGCCTTCACCTTCGAGATCGTGAAGGGCCAGCATGTGGTGCACACGCAGGGCAAATGACGCGGTGTCATTGCTGGCGCGATGAGGCGATCGTGCGGGCCCTACGCGCCGCCCTGGATGTTGGCCTTCACCGCTGGCTGCATCAGCTGCGGTTCTGCCAGCGTCGCATCACGCGCCTGGCGCACGCTGACGAACTCCGCCTCGGCCACGCCTTCATGCACGTGGATGTTGTGCGCGCGCTGTTCACCAATGGTGGTTTCGTTGGCGAAATCGCGTCCGCCCGGGCCGTAGTCGTGGCAGACGAATACGCGGGTGGCATCGGGCAGGGCCAGCAGGCGCTGGATCGAGCGGTACAGCTGCGCAGCATCGCCGCCGGGGAAATCGCAGCGTGCGGTGCCGCCATCGGGCATGAACAACGAATCGCCGGTGAACAGCGCATCGTCGATCAGATAGGCGATGCTGTCGCTGGTGTGGCCGGGTACGGCGATGATGCGCCCCTGCAGTTCACCCAGTGCGAAGGTCTCGCCATCAGCGAACAGGTGATCGAAGACGGCATGTTCCTCGGGCAGCTGCAGGCCATAGCGCGGTGCAAACGTGGCCTGCACCGCACGGATGCCTTCGCCGATGGCCAGCGTCGCATCCGGGAACCGTTGCTTGAGCCGACGTCCTGCCGACACGTGGTCGGCATGGGCGTGGGTTTCCAGCAGCCAGCGCACGTGCAGCTGCTGTTGCGCGATGGCATCGAGCATCGCGCGCACCGGCGATTCGCTGCTGGCGTCGGTATCCGGGTCGTAATCCAGTACCGGGTCGATCAGCGCGGCCTCGCTGCTGGCCGGGTCGCTGACCAGGTAGCTGAAGGTGTTGCTGTCACGGTGGAAGAACGATTGCACCTGGACCGACATCGGGCACTCCTCAGCGTGTGGCGAGCACGCGGTTCAGCAACTGCGCCAGGTTTTCACCGGCCAGTCGCAGCTGCGCTTCGGCCACCGGCCGGTAGCGCGTGGTGTAGTCGTCGCCGATCTTACGCGAGGCAGGGTAAACGCCAGGTTGCACCGAAATGCGGCAGCTGGCTTCAGCCCAGCTGACCGGATCGCGCTGCGGGTGGGACTGGCGTGCCAGCTTCGGCGCCGGCAGTGCGCGCAGCACCGGCAGGTAACCGGCATCGTCGACCTTGCGGGTATTGAGCATGCCGCTGTCCCACAGCGAGTGCAGGTTGGTACCGCGGTTGCCGAACTGCAGCTGGAAATCGTTGCCGCCCTTGTCGTGGCCGTAGCCGGCGTGCATCGGCTGGTGGATGTCACCGACCAGATGCACGACGAATTTCAGCGCCTGCAGGCGCTCGCCATCGGTCAGGCTGCGGTCGCCGAGGATCGCGCTCTGCGCCTTCAGCGCTTCGACGATGCAGTTGCCGCTCTTGCAGTGCTTCGGCGCCTCGTAGTGGCAGCCATCTTCGGCGATGTTGACGTAGTGCCAACCGGCCGAGCGGCGGCCCAGGCCCGGGTCCTTGGCGCGCAGCTGGTCGGCCCAGGGCGCGATGCTGGCAAGGGTGGCGCCGGGTTCGGTGGCCAGCAGGCGGTCGACTTCAGCGCGCGTGGTCGGGTTGAGGCGGCTGTCGGCGACTTCGGCGACCAGGCGGTGGCCTTGCGCGCCCCAGGCATGGGCGGGAGCGGACAGGGTCAGCAGGGCCGGCGCGAGGGCGGCGGCGAGGAACAGGGAGTGCAGTGCTTTCATCCGCTCATTCTAGCCAGCGGGGGAGATGGGTGGTTGATGGAAAGCGGCGCGTTCATTGTCGTCGGGGTGTGTGCGGCCGGGGCAGGCAGTGCGGGACACGCCGTAAACCCATCCTTGGGAGCTCGATGGCGCCATCCATGGCGCCAACGGTCCCGCGCTACCTGCCCCGACCGCACACCTCCAACATGGCCGCGGTGGCGGATGCAAACGTCAAACGTCAGAAGCAGAATCAGAGTCAAATGCAGGATCGCATCCGGCCGATGGCAACTGGGTCATGCGGGTGCCGGCTTCTGCTTGCGCCTGCGCGCGCGGAAAAATGGAAGGGGTGGGGCAAGTGGGTTGCTCAGGACCGTTCGCCGCATGGATGCGGCGATCGAGCCTACATGGACGTATTTACGGCGTGTCCTGAGCAACTCACTTGCCCCGCCCAAACGCAGATCCACGCTCTGCACCAACAAAAAAGCCCCGGCACACACATACCGGGGCAACATGCTGCGAGGGTTTTGCCTGTAGCGGGGGAGCGGGGGCGCAGCCCCCGCCAATCAACCCCTTAGAACTTGAAGACGTAGGACGCGCCGTAGACCAGCGGATCGATGTTGACCGTGCCGATCTTCTCGCCGTCCAGCTTCACCTTGCTGTCGATGTCGATCCAGCGCATGTCCACGCGCAGGGCGCCCTTCTCGCCAATCGCAAAGTCGATGCCCGCATGCGCGGCCAGGCCCCACGAATCCTGCAGCTTCAGCTTGCTGCCCGCCAGCGCACCGGTGGTGTCTTCGCTGAAGAAGGTCGTGTAGTTCAGGCCGGCGCCCACGAACGGCGACACCTTGCCCTTGCTGTTGAAGTGGTACTGCAGGGTGACCACCGGCGGCAGCTGCTTGGTGCTGCCCACGCGGCCCAGGCCGTTGATGTTGATGTCGTGCTTGAACGGCAGCGCCGCCAGTACTTCGATGCCCAGGTTGTCGGCGATGAAGTACTCACCGGTGATGGTCGGCTTGACGTCGTTGTCGACGTCGACCTTCAGGGTGCCGCCGGCCAGCCAGCCGTTGTTCGACTTCGGGGCGACCTGGTGCACGCCAGCGGAAAGGGTCCAGTCGCCCTTGGACTGGGCCATGGCCGGGGCAGCGGCCAACGACAGGGCGGCGGCCAGGCTGGCCACGATCAGGGGGGAGGTCTTGCGCATGGGGGTGATCTCGTTGCTGGGTGGATGTGGCCAGTCTCGGCCTCACGCCGCGCTAACGCTTTGATCCGGATCAAATCCTGTCCGGCCCCCGTCCCGGCGGCGGGCTTGGCCGGCGGTGGTCAAGGCCGGCCTGCTAGACTTGTGGGCCCTATCCACCCCGCCGCACCTGTCGCGGCTGCAGGAGCTTGAGAACATGGCAATCAAGGTTGGTATCAACGGTTTCGGTCGCATCGGGCGTAACGTCCTGCGCTCGGCGGTGCTGAACTTCGGCGACGACATCGAAATCGTGGCCATCAACGATCTGCTGGAGCCGGATTACCTGGCCTACATGCTCAAGTACGACTCCGTGCACGGCCGTTTCAAGGCCGACGTAGCCGTCGATGGCAAGGATCTGCTGGTCAACGGCAAGAAGATCCGCCTGACCCAGGAACGCGATCCGTCCAACCTGAAGTGGGACGAAGTCGGCGTTGACGTCGTGCTCGAAGCCACCGGCCTGTTCCTGGACAAGGTCAGTGCGCAGAAGCACATCGATGCCGGCGCCAAGAAGGTCATCCTGTCGGCACCGTCGAAGGACGACACGCCGATGTTCGTGTTCGGCGTGAACGACAAGACCTACGCTGGCCAGGCGATCATCTCCAACGCCTCGTGCACCACCAACTGCCTGGCGCCGCTGGCCAAGGTCATCAATGACAAGTGGGGCATCAAGCGCGGCCTGATGACCACCGTGCATGCGGCCACCGCCACGCAGAAGACCGTCGATGGCCCGTCCAACAAGGACTGGCGCGGCGGCCGCGGCATCCTGGAGAACATCATTCCGTCCTCCACCGGTGCCGCCAAGGCCGTCGGCGTGGTCATCCCGGAACTGAACAAGAAGCTGACCGGCATGAGCTTCCGCGTCCCGACCTCGGACGTGTCGGTGGTCGACCTGACGGTCGAGCTGGAAAAGGAAGCCACCTACGCCGAGATCTGCGCCGAAGTGAAGGCACAGAGCGAAGGCGCGCTGAAGGGCATCCTGGGCTACACCGAAGACAAGGTGGTGGCCACCGATTTCCGCGGTGAAACCCACACCTCGGTGTTCGACGCAGACGCCGGCATCGCGCTGGACGGCACCTTCGTCAAGCTCGTGTCGTGGTACGACAACGAGTGGGGCTATTCCAACAAGTGTCTGGAAATGGCCAAGGTCGTCGCAGCCAAGTAAGGCCCGCGAAGATCGTTGCGCGAACCCCGGCCTGGCCGGGGTTCGTCGTTTATAGGGCCCGGCCTGACGTAGCATGGGCCCGTCGACCGCCGCCATCGTGGCGCGGGATCGCATTGGAAGGCGAGGAATGGAAGCACTCTTGGTCCTGGCAGTACTGGTCCTGCTGGCGATACCGCTGCTGCTGGTGGTGGCGCTGGTGATGATTGCCGGCCTGCGCCGGCGGGTCGCCGCGCTGGAGGCCGCACAGAGCGTGCAGGTCGCGCCCAACCCGGCAGGGACCGTAGACCGTGCGCCCTCGGCCGTGGCCGAGCCGCCGCGCGCGCCTGCGGCAACACGTGAACCCAGCAGCGAGCCCTCGTTCCTGCGGCCCACGGCGGCCACGGCTCCGCCGCCGGTTGCCGCCCGCGAGGACCTGCCGCCAACGGTCCAACCCGCGCGTCCGTCGCCGCCACCGCCTTTGCCACCTGAGCCCACATTGCCGCCCTTGCCAGCGGAACCGGCCCTGCCGAACCTGGTCGAGCGCGCGATCGGTGCGGTCAAACACTGGTTCACCCAGGGCAATGTGCCGGTGAAGATCGGCATGCTGGTGCTGTTGGCCGGCGTTGCTGCGCTGCTCAAGTACGTCAGCGACCAGGGCTGGCTGGTGGTGCCGGTCGAGCTGCGGCTGGCGGGCATCACCGTCGGTGCGCTGGGCCTGCTGGCCTTCGGCTGGCACCAGCGCGAGCGCCGGCGGATGTTCGCGCTGGCCCTGCAGGGGGGCGCCATCGGCGTACTGCTGCTGACCATCTTCGCTGCCTTCAAGCGTTTCGATCTGCTCGCGCCCGGCTTCGCCTTTGCCAGCTCGATCGCGCTGGTGGCGGGGCTGTGCGTGCTGGCGGTCGTGCAGAACTCGCGCACGTTGGCAGTGCTGGGCATCCTGGCCGGCTTCATGGCGCCGCTGTGGCTGTCCACCGGCAGTGGCAACCACGTCGGCCTGTTCAGCTACTACGCAGTGCTCAACGCGGGCATTTTCGCCATTGCCTGGTATCGCCCGTGGCGTGTGCTGAACCTGCTGGGTTTCGCGTTCACCTTCGGCATCGGCACCTTCTGGGGCGTGCTGCAGTACGACGCGGCCAAGTTCGCCAGTACCGAACCGTTCCTGCTGCTGTTCTTCGTCTTCTATCTGCTGATTCCGTTGTTGTATGCGCGCCGGCAGCCGGCCGGGCGTCGCGATCTGGTCGACGGCAGCCTGGTGTTCGGCACGCCGCTGATCGCCTTCTCGCTGCAGGCCGGCATGCTGCACGAACAGCCGATGACGCTGGCCCTGTGCGCGCTGGGCCTGGCAGCGATCTATGCGCTGCTGGCACGGGCCCTGATCGCGCGCGCGTCGTACACGGTGCTGGCGCAGTCGCATGCGGTACTGGCGGTGGGCTTTGCGACGCTGGCGGTGCCGCTGGCATTGTCGGCGCGGGCCACCGGTGCGGTGTTCGCGCTGGAAGGTGCCGGCCTGGCGTGGCTGGGGTTGCGCCAGAAGCGCTGGTTGCCGCAGGTGACCGGTGCGCTGCTGCAGCTCGCCGCCGCATTCGCATTCGTGGTGGGCGCCGACCATTGGCACCAGGACCAGCGTTTCCTGCTCAACCCGACCGCGATCGGCGCACTGCTGCTGGCCGTGGCGGGTTTCGCGGCGGCGTGGAGCTATCAGCGCAGGCAGCGCCATGACATCGCCCTGGCGTACTACCTGTGGGGCCTGCTGTGGTGGTTGGGCGGTCTGGTGCATGAAATCGGCCGCTTCTTCCAGCATTCGGCGCAGGCCGACGCGGTGTTGGTGCTGGCCGCCGTCACCGCCTGGCTGGCCTCGGAGGTGCAACGCCGCATGCCGGCACGTGCGCTGGGCGTGACCGCGTTGGCGATGCTGGCCGCCGGCTTCCCGTTGGCGCTGCTGCAGAGCGATGCACACCAGCAGCCGTTTGCCGGCTATGGCGCATTGGCATGGGCAGTGTTCGCCGTGCTCGGCGTGCGCAGCCTGCTGTGCCTGCGCCAGGGCAATGGTGGCGTGGCCCGTATCGCGCAGTTCCTGTGGTGGCTGCTGTGGCCGTCGCTGCTTTCGCTGCTGGCCCTGTGGGGCGGCGGCGGCGCGCGCCTGGCGCAGGGCTGGACCGCGTTGCTGGTCACCCTGCCGTGGTTGCTGCTGGCAGCGCTGTCGCTGTGGCGCTGGAACGTGCTGCGCTGGCCGCTGGGTGCTGCGTTTGATCCGGTGCGCCTGCCGCTGCAGTGCGTGATTTTCGCGGTGCTGGCGCTGGCCTGGTTGTTCGGCCTGACCCTGGCGGGCGACGCCACGCCGTTGCCGTGGTTGCCGCTGCTCAATCCTGCCGAGCTTGCACAGTGGGTCAGCCTGCTGCTGATCGCGCGCTGGCTGTATGACCCGCAGGGACCAGCGCAGCTGCAGCGGTTGCGTGTGCCGGTGCTGGCCGTGGCCGGTTTCATCGCGTTGACCAGCACCGTGCTGCATGGCGTGCATCATTGGGGCGGTGTCGCCTGGAATCCGGCGATGGCCCGCTTCAGCCTGGCCCAGACCAGCCTGACCGTGTTGTGGAGCGTACTGGGCGTGATCGCCTGGGTGTGGGGCTCGCGTCGCGGCCAGCGTGTGCTGTGGATGGTCGGTGCCGTGTTGATGGCCGTGGTGCTGGCCAAGCTGGTGCTGATCGACCGCCAGCATCTGGGCAACCTGCTGGGAATCGCATCGTTCATCGCCTACGGCCTGCTGTGCACCGTGGTGGGCTACCTGGCGCCCGCGCCGCCGAGCGCGCCGCCAACCGTGGAGGAAAACCAATGAGGAAGTGGAGCCGAGCGTTGCTGCCGGTCTTGTTCGGCGTGGCCGGTGCGGTTGCCGCGCAGGCCACGGACTACCGCGCGCAGTACGCCGAACAGTGGCCGCTGAGCCTGTCCAGCGCGCAGTCCGGTGCCTATCGTGTGGTGCTGGAGCCGGCGATCTACCGCCGCGCAGGCGCCGCTGATCTGGGCGATCTGCAGGTGTTCAACGCTGCCGGCCAGGCATTGCCATCGGCGCTGCTGGCGCCGGACCAGCCGTTGGCGCAGCCGCCGGTGCAGCGCGAACTGCCGTGGTTCGTGCTGCCACCACTGGCCGAGGCCCAGCGCAACGACCTGCAGCTGCTGACCGAGCGCGATACCGACGGCCGTGTGCGCCGGGTCGAGGCCAGGCTTGGTGGTGGTGCGGTGGCGAACGGGCAGGGCGGCTGGTTGATCGATGCCAGCGTGCTTGGCCAGCAGCCGCTGGCAGCGCTTGTGCTGGACTGGGCCGAAAGTGGCCAGCCGCTGCAGGCGCAGGTACAGCTTGACGCCAGCGATGATCTGCAGCGCTGGCAGTCGATCGCCCGTGATGTCCCCCTGGTGGACCTGCAGCGTGCGGGCAAGCGCCTGCTGCAGCGACGCCTGCAGGTCGACAGCAATGTGCGCTACCTGCGGATCCTGCCGCAGGGCGAGGCGCGCCTGCCGGAGCTGCGCAGTGTATTGGCCGAACTGCCGCCGGCACCGGCAACGGTGCCCTGGGAGTGGCTGTCGCTGACACCGACCGCGCAGGGCAAGGGGGAATTCACCTTTGAACTGGATGGTCGATTCCCGGTGACCCGCGCCGACGTAGCCAGCACCGACAACAGCCTGGTGCAGTGGACCCTGTTCAGCCGCGACGACGAAAGCGTCGAATGGCAGCGCCGCAGCGCGCCCTGGATCGCCTATCAGCTGCAGCAGGGGGCACCGGGCCAGCGCCAGCAATCGGCGGCACAGCCGTTGGGCGGCATGTACCGCGACCGTTACTGGAAGCTGGTCGCGAGCCCGGTGGAGACCACCAGCGCCCCGACCCTGCGCCTGGGCTATCAACCGGAGGTGATGGTGTTCCTCAGCCAGGGCGCAGCGCCCTACGCGCTGGCCGTGGGCAGTACGACCGCGCGCCGCGCGGAGGCGCCGATCACGGTGCTGATCGAGGAACTGCGGCAGCGCAATGATCCGTCGTGGCAGCCGACGCTGGCACGCTTGGAGGGCAGTCCGGAGACGCTCGCCGGTGACGCAGCGCTGAAGCCGCAGCACGACTGGAAGGCGTGGTTGCTGTGGGCGTTGCTGGGGCTGGGCGTGCTGGTTGTGGGTGGACTGGCGTTGAGCCTGCTGAAGCAGAAGCCGTCGCCTTCGGCGTAGTTTGCAGCGAACGGCGCAGCCCCTCGTGGGTGGGCAGTCGTTGAGAGCAGAAGCCGTGGTCTGGCCGGGCGGGTGGACTGTGCAGGGGACGCCGCAAGTACGTCCTTGTAGGCTTGGCAGCCGCATCCATGCGGCTGACACCCCTGCCCAGCCCACCCGCCCGGCCTCTGACAATTTCCGTGTGCGTCCACCCACGGAAAAGAAAAAAGAAGAGCAGGAGCCAAAGCGGGTCGCTTCGCTCCACGGCCATCGAGGTCGGAGCCTTTTTCCGCAGGAAAAACGGATCCGCCCCCTTCTTTTCTTTCTTCATCCGACACCAGAAACCGCTTTTGCTTCCGCCGTCCGCTCCGCCTCATGAACGTGTCGGGGCCGGGGCGGTATGGGTTGGCAGGGGTGTCCGCGGCATGGATGCCGCGGCCAAGCCCCCAAGGTGAAGTGACCCCCTAAAGTTGGACAGTTGGGGGATCAGGCGGCCAGCGCGACCTGTTCCCGGTACTTTACCGGGCTCAGGCCCTTTAGTTTCAGTCGGATACGGTCTTCGTTGTAGTACCGGATG
>NZ_JAHXYV010000006.1:0-247668 GCF_019969775.1 Stenotrophomonas sp. OVS01A
CATCCGGTACTACAACGAAGACCGTATCCGACTGAAACTAAAGGGCCTGAGCCCGGTAAAGTACCGGGAACAGGTCGCGCTGGCCGCCTGATCCCCCAACTGTCCAACTTTAGGGGGTCACTTCACCCTGGGGGCTCGATGGCGCCATCCATGGCGCCCATCCACGCATGGCGTGGATCTACGTGTCGACCAAGGTCGACACCCACCAACAGCCGCGGAAATCTGTCGAAGGCGGGGTGGGTCCGGTTGCGGGGGTGTCCGCGGCATGGATGCCGCGGCCAAGCCCCCACGGATGGGTTTACGGCGTCCCCCGCAACCGGACCCACCCCGCCATCCCACAGCAACCCCGCTGTTGCTGTTGCTGTTGCTGTTGCTGTTGCTGTTGCTGTTGCCGTTGCTCCAGCCGTTGCCTCTGCGGGTGCCGGGCGCCGCCCGGCCGATACCCCTCCCCCGGCCGGGCTGGCAGAATAGGTATCTCTGCCGTAATCCGAAGCCGACGATGCGCCTCTCCCAGTTCCACCTGCACACCACCAAGGAAACCCCCAGCGACGCCGAGCTGACCAGCCACCGGCTGATGCTGCGCGCGGGCATGATCCGCAAGCTCGCATCCGGCCTGTACACCTGGTCGCCGCTGGGCCTGCGCGTGCTGCGCAAGGTCGAACGCATCGTCCGCGAGGAAATGGACCGCGCCGGTGCCGTGGAATTCCAGATCCCGACCATCCAGCCGAAGGAACTGTGGGAGCAGACCGGCCGCTGGCAGAAATTCGGCCCGCAGCTGCTGAAGATCAAGGACCGCAAGGAACAGACCTTCTGCTACAGCCCCACCGCCGAAGAAGCGGCCTGCGATTTCGCGCGCAGCGAACTGTCCAGCTACAAGCAGCTGCCGGTGAACTTCTACCAGATCCAGACCAAGTTCCGCGACGAGATCCGTCCGCGCTTCGGTGTCATGCGCGCGCGCGAGTTCCTGATGAAGGACGCCTACTCGTTCCACCTGCACGACGAAGACCTCGTGCGTGAGTACGAAAACATGAAGGTGGCCTACAGCCGCATCTTCACCCGCCTGGGCCTGGACTTCCGCATGGTGCAGGCCGATTCCGGCGCGATCGGCGGTGACGCCTCGCAGGAATTCCACGTGATCGCCGACTCCGGTGAGGACGCGCTGGTGTTCTCCACCGGTTCGGACTACGCGGCCAACATGGAAGCGGCCATCGCCGCCGATCCGGCCGCGCGTGCTGCGGCCAGCGAAGCGCTGCGCAAGGTCGAGACCCCGACCCAGAAGACCTGCGAAGACGTCGCCGCGCTGCTGGGCATCGATCTGCAGCGTACGGTGAAGTCGGTGGCACTGATCGCCGGCGAAGGCGAGGCACAGCAGTTCGTGCTGGCGCTGGTGCGTGGCGACCACGAGGTCAACGAAATCAAGCTGGGCAAGGTTGCTGGCCTGGACGAGCAGCGTTTTGCCAGCGAAGCAGAGATCGCCGAATACCTCGACAGCGTGCCGGGCTTCCTTGGTCCGGTCGCCCCGGCCAAGCCGATCCGCGTGGTCGCCGATCGCGAAGTGGCGGCGATGTCCGACTTCGTCGTCGGTGCCAATGAGGCCGGTTTCCATCTGGCCGGCGTCAACTGGGGCCGCGACCTGGCCGAACCGGAAGTGGCCGATATCCGCAACGTGCGCGCCGGTGATCGTGCGCTGGACGGCGGCGAACTGAAAATCGCCCGCGGCATCGAAGTCGGCCACGTGTTCCAGCTGGGCCGCACCTATGCGAAGGCGCTCGATGCCACCGTGCTGGACGAGAATGGCAAGGCCGCGGTAATGACGATGGGCTGCTACGGCATCGGTATTTCGCGTGTGGTCGCCGCAGCCATCGAGCAGAACCACGATGACGCCGGCATCATCTGGCCCGACGCGATGGCGCCGTGGCAGGTGGTGGTCTGCGTGATCAATCCGAAGGGCGACGCAGGCGTGGCCGATGCAGCTGCAGCTCTGCTGCAGGAGCTGCGCGATGCCGGCCTGGATGCAGCACTGGACGACCGCGGCCTGCGCCCGGGCGCGATGTTTGCCGACATGGAACTGATCGGCATCCCGCACCGCGTGGTGGTCAGCGAGCGCGGCCTGGCCGCAGGCACCTTCGAGTACCGCTCGCGTCGGGCGGCCGAAGCGGAGAGCCTGGACAAGGCCACCCTGCTGCAGCGCCTGCAGGGCTGATCGGAAAAGACCGGGGTATACCCCGGTCTTTTTTTAGCGGCTGGCCGACCCGGGAAAACCGCAACGGACATAATCCGGTCAAAATGGTCGCAACCGGGCCAGCCAGCCGACAGACGGTGACCGCAACTGTTTGTGCTGGGATTAATTCATCATTACTCTGTCCTGCGACGCCACGGACCGGCTCGTCCCTGTCCCTAAATTAGTTTCTGGAGTAATCGTTGATGAGCATCGACCTGACCGGCCTGTCTGCACGTGAGCTGGGCGCATTGATCCGCACAGCCAAGAAGCAGCAGACCATCGTCGCCAAGCGTCGCCCGATCACCAAGGTACGTGCCCAGCTGAGCAAGCTGGCCAAGACCGAGGGTTACACCATCGAGGAACTGTTCGGTGGTGAGCCCGCACCGCGCGCGCGCAAGGTCGCCAAGACCACCAAGGCCCCGTCCAAGGCTGCCGGCCGCAAGCTGGGCAAGGTTGCGCCGAAGTACCGCAACCCGGCCAACCCGAAGGAAACCTGGACCGGTCGTGGCAAGCAGCCGCGCTGGATGGCCGAGCTGACTGCCAAGGGCAGCAAGAAGCCGGAAGATTTCCTGATCAAGAAGGCCTGAGGCCGTCTGCAGCAGGAATGAAAAACGCCGGCGAAAGCCGGCGTTTTTTTTGGGTAGCGCCGGGCCATGCCCGGCGAGCGCAGCGGTTGGTTTCCCGATCCTCCGGGCCTGGCCCGGCGCTACCGCCTGATCACAGCGTCTTGCGCGCCGGCATCAGCAGGTTGCCGAACAGCAGGCCGGCGACCAGCGCCATCACCACGTTCAACACGGTCAGGAACACGCTCTGGCCGGCGCCCACGTCCTGTTGCTGGACCAGGGTCAGCACGCCGCGCAGGCTGGTGCTGCCGGGCACCATCATGATGATGCCCGGCAGGCGGATGATCGCACCGGGGCGGCCGACCACGCGCCCGAACAGGTTGCCGCCGGCGGTCAGCAGCATCGCCGACAGGAAGATGCCGGCGGGCGTACCCCAGGCATGACCACCAAATTTGGAGATCGCGTAACCGGCTACCGAGGCGGCGATCACCCACGGATAGTCGCGGCGGTTGGCCTTGAACAACATCGCAAAGGCGAACGCCGCCGTCAGCAGCGAGCCCCACTCCACCCACGGCCCCTGTGGCCGCGAGGCACGGATCATCGGATCCAGCCCCAGCACATCGGCCAGGGTCACCGCGATCATCGCGCCGACACTGAGCTTCATGATCGTGGTCAACGCGCCGGCAAAGCGCGCGGTGCCGGACACCCAGTGCTGGCTGGCCAGTTCATTGACCGCATTGGTCAGTGACATGCCCGGCAGCAGCACCACCAGCGAGGCGATGATCACCGTGTTGAGATTCAGGGCACCCACGAACGTGGCAACCACGGTGGCGACCAGGCCGGCCAGCAGCGCCGCCAGCGCTTCGGCCGCTTCCCGGCTGGCCGGGCGCTTGTCGGTGACCATGCCGAGCAGGCCGATCAACAGGCCGATGACGCCAGCGGTGGCGATATCCAGCCACGGCAGCTTCCACATGCCCGCCACGCCGGCCGCACCGAGGGTGAAGGACAGGATGGTGCGCAGCTTGCCGCGCCGGCCCGGATCCTTGTCCAGCTGGCGCAGCGCGGTGTGGCCCTGGGCAATGCTCATGCGGCCATTGGCCACTTCTTCGGCGATCCCGTCAGCCACGCTGAGCTTGTGCAGGTCGTTCTCGCCGGGCGCCAGCCGGATCACCCGGGTGATGTCGCTGGAGCCGATGGCCTGCGCCGGATCGCTGAAACTGAGGATGATGCCGGTGGGGTTCGACCACGGTTCACAATCCAGATCGAGCTGCCGGGCCAAGGCAACCACCGCCGCTTCCAGGCGCTGGGCCGTTGTGCCGTAGCTGTGCAGGCGGCCGGCGATCTCGGAAACGAAGGCCACGCGCTGCGCGTAGGTAGCCTGGGGCGTGGGGATCGTGTGAGCGTCTGCGGACATGCGCCGTAGTATTACCTACGTCAGGCTCTGCTGGAGAAATTCATCCTGGTTCGACGCGACGTGCAATTCAGAACGGTTATGCTGCGACCCGAATGGCCCCCATGACCCCGACCCACGCCCCCCAGCTCGAACAGGACGCTCAGGATCCGGGATTGATCCGGCTGTCCGGCCACTGGACCCTGAAGACCGCGCTGGCCGCGGCCGAAGTGCTGCGTGGCGTTCCGGACAAGCTGACCGGCATCGACGCCACAGGCATCGAGCTGCTCGACTCGGCCGGCGTGCTGCAGGTGCTGCGCGTCGCCCATCGCGCTGACCTCAGCGAAGACGCGTTGCAGTTCCGCCCGGACCACCAGGCGCTGGTGTGCACCATTGAGGAAGTAGCCGATGACCGCCCGAAGCCGAAGCGTGACTTCGGCGTACTGGCGGCACTGGAGCGGCTGGGTGTCAGCGTCCATGCCACCGGCCACAACATCAAGGCGCTGTGCAGCTTCCTCGGCGAGAACCTGGTCAAGGGTGCGCGCCTGGTCAAGGAACCTCGACGTTTCCGCCTGACCGCGACCGTGCACCAGATGGAACAGGTCGGGCTGGATGCGGTGCCGCTGGTGGCGCTGCTGTCCTATCTGGTCGGCGCGGTGATCGCCTTCCTCGGTTCGACCATCCTGCGCGACTTCGGTGCGGAGATCTATGTGGTCGAACTGGTGAACATCGCCTTCCTGCGCGAATTCGCCGTGCTGCTGACCGCGATCGTGCTGGCCGGCCGCACCGCCAGTGCCTTCACCGCGCAGATCGGTGCGATGAAGGCACGCGAGGAAATCGATGCGATGCGCACCCTGGGGCTCGATCCCATCGACCTGCTGGTACTGCCGCGTCTGGTCGCGCTGCTGTTGACCCTGCCGCTGCTGACCTTCATCGCGATGGTCGCTGGCCTGGCCGGCGGCATCACCGTCGGCGCGTTCGACCTGGACATCCCGCCGCAGATGTACATCGCGCGCATGCACGAAACGATGGAAGTGCGGCACATGCTGGTGGGCCTGTCCAAGGCGCCGGTGTTCGCGCTGGTGATCGGCCTGATCGGCTGCCTGGAAGGCCTGAAGGTGGAAGGCACCGCGCAGTCGGTCGGCGAACGCACCACCTCCAGCGTGGTGCAGACGATCTCGCTGGTGATCATCATCGACGCCTTCGCGGCGTTGTGGTTCATGCACATGGACTGGTGACATGACTACGCATCCGACCCACGAAGACGTGCCCATGCAGGACGACGACGGCCACGACCTGGCCATCCGCGTGCGCGGGCTGGTCAACCGCTTTGGCAGCCAGACCGTGCATGAAGGGCTGGACCTGGACGTGCGCCGTGGCGAAATCCTTGGCGTGGTGGGCGGCTCGGGTACCGGCAAATCGGTGCTGATGCGCTCGATCCTCGGGCTGCGCGTGCCGGATGAAGGGCAGATCGAGGTACTCGGCCGCGATGCGCGCGCCGACGATCCCGAGAGCCGCCTGCATATCGAGCGCAACACCGGCGTGCTGTTCCAGGACGGCGCCCTGTTCTCGTCGCTGACCGTCGGCGAGAACGTGCAGGTGCCACTGAAGGAACACCACCGCGAACTGCCCGAGCGCTGGCATTACGAACTGGCACTGCTGAAGGTGAAACTGGCCGGCCTGCCCGCCGATGCCATCAACAAGCTGCCCTCGCAGCTGTCCGGCGGCATGCGCAAGCGCGCCGGCCTGGCACGTGCGCTGGCGCTGGATCCACCGCTGCTGTTCCTGGATGAGCCCACCGCCGGCCTGGACCCGATCGGTGCGGCGGCGTTCGACCGCCTGATCAAGACCCTGCAGGAAGCGCTGGGGCTGACCGTGTTCCTGATCACCCACGACCTGGACACGCTGTATGCGATCTGCGACCGGGTGGCGGTCATCGCCGACCGCAAGGTGGTGGCCAATGCGCCGCTGCCGGAAATCGAGAGACTGGATCATCCGTGGATCCAGGAATACTTCCACGGACCCCGCGCGCGCGCTGCGCGTGGCGAACAGATCGAGAGTGCCTGAGCCATGGAAACAAAAGCCAACTACGTGCTGATCGGCGCGTTCACCCTGATCACCGGCCTGGCCCTGCTGGCCTTCGGCCTGTGGGCCGCCAAGTACTCCTCCGACCGCACCTGGCAGGAATACCGGGTGGTGTTCCGCGAAGCGGTGACCGGCCTGTCGGTCGGCAGCCCGGTGCAGTACAACGGCATCGCGGTGGGCTCGATCACCGAACTGAACCTGGTACCGGATGACCCGCGCCAGGTGGTCGCGCGCATCCGCCTGAACTCGACCACGCCGGTCAAGACCGATACCCGCGCCAAGCTGGCGATCACCAGCCTGACCGGCCCGTCGATCATCCAGCTCAGCGGCGGCACGCCGCAGTCGCCGGCGCTGACCACGGTCAACAAGGACCCGGCACCGATCATCCCGACCACACCGTCGGCGCTGCAGAACATCACCGACGTGGCCAACCGCATCGTCGAGCGCATGGACCAGATCCTCAGCGACCGCAACGTCGCCTCGATCAACGCCACCCTGGCCAACCTGGAAACCATCAGTGGCGGCCTGGCCGACCGTGACCAGGGCACGCAGTCGCTGCTGCTCAGCGCGCGCGATGCCGCGCGCAGCCTGGACGCCACCCTGAAGACCACCAACGGCACCATCGAGCGCCTGGACAAGAACCTGGTGCAGCAGCTGCCGGGCATCATCGACAAGCTCGACGCCACCTTGGCCAAGCTTGATTCGGCCGCCGGCAATGCCGATTCGATCCTTGGCGAGAACCGCGCCGCCATCAACAGCTTCGCCAATGACGGCCTGGGCCAGCTCGGCCCGACCCTGGGTGAACTGCGTGGCCTGATCCGCGACCTGCGCCGGGTCAGCGACCGCCTCGAGAACAATCCCGCACGCTACCTGCTCGGCCGCGACGCCCCGAAGGAGTTCGAACCCAAATGAGCCCGACCACCCTTCCGCGCCTGTTGCTGGCAGCGTCGCTGGCCACCCTGCTGGGTGGCTGCTCGATCCTCGGCAGCGGCGACAAGAACCCCGTCACCCTGTATTCGCCGGCCGTGCAGGTCAAGGTCGACCCCAGCTGGCCGCAGGCCGACTGGCAGCTGGTGCTGGCCAAGCCCAGCGCCGCGCGCATGGTCGACAGCCCGCGCATCAACGTACGGCCAACGCCGTCGGAGCTGGAGATCTACAAGGGCGCCAGCTGGGCGCAGCCGGCCACCGACATGATCGAAGACACCCTGCTGCGTGGCTTCGAGGATTCCGGCCGCATCCACGGCGTGGCCCGCGTTGCCGCCGGCATCCGCGCCGACTACAAGCTGTCCACCGACATCCGTCGCTTCGAATCGGATTACCAGGGCCAGGCAACGCCGACGGTCGTCATCGAGATCAACGCCAAGCTGATCGACGTCACCAACCAACGCGTGGTCGCCGACCGCACCTTCCGCCAGCTGCAGCCGGTGGGCAGCACCGATGTGTCGGCAGTGGCAGCGGCGTTCGAGCGTGGCCTGCAGCAGGTGGCGCAGGACGTGGTGGGCTGGACGCTGACCAGCGGGCAGAATGACAAGCAGGCGCTGAAGCGCTGAGGTTGCCCGTTTCGCACGCCGGGCATGGCCCGGCGCTACCGCCACCTGTTCCTGGTAGCGCCGGGCCATGCCCGGCGAACCCCGGTCAACGCGGATGGATCCAGCGGAACGTCAGGTTGATGCGTTCGCCCTGTACCCGCGCCATCTTCGGCAGCGCGTGCTGGTAGTGGCGTTGGGTAGCGCCGCCCATCAGCAGCAGGTCGCCATGGCCGAGCAGGAATTCCGCCTTGCGCGTGGTGTCATCACGGCGGCGCAGCAGGAACCGCCGCGCTGTGCCGAGGCTCAACGACGCAATCAAAGGCGCCGGCCCCAGCTCGGGCTCGTCATCGCTGTGCCAGCCCATGTAGTCGGTGCCGCCGCGATAGCGGTTGAGCAGTACGCTGTTGAATCGACCGACGCCCTCGGCCTGTAGCCGGTCGCGCAGCGCGGACAGCCGTGGCGGCCACGGATGCGGCACGAACTCAGTACCTGAATAGCGGTAACGCGCCTGCGGATCACCGATCCAACAACTCAACCGCGGTGAATCCACCCAGTTGCCGAACATGCGGATGCGGTGGGTTTCCCAGGGGATTGCCTGCGCCAATACACGCTGCAGTGCATCGGCGTCAGCCGCTGGCAACCAGCCCGGCAGATGTCGGACGTCAGCATCAGGCAGATCGTGGGGGAATAGCATGGGAGATTCAGGAGATGGGGCAGCGACATGCCGCCCCGTGGATGCTCAGCGGCGCTTGAACGCGACGCCGGTCTTTTCCTTCAACTCATCCTCGCCCACACCCGCCGCAGTCTCCACCAGCACCAGACCGTCATCGGTCACATCGAATACCGCCAGGTCGGTGATGATGCGGTCGACCACGCCCACACCGGTCAGCGGCAGCGTGCATTCGGCCAGGATCTTGTGTTCGCCGTTCCTGGCGGTGTGCTCCATCAGCACCACCACGCGCTGCACGCCGGCCACCAGGTCCATCGCACCGCCCATGCCCTTGACCATCTTGCCGGGCACCATCCAGTTGGCCAGGTCGCCCTTGTCGGTCACCTGCATCGCACCAAGGATGGCCAGGTTGACGTGGCCACCGCGGATCATCGCAAAGCTGTCATGGCTGCCGAAGTAGCTGGCGCCCGCACGTGCGGTGACGGTCTGCTTGCCGGCATTGATCAGGTCGGCGTCCACCTCGGCCTCGGTGGGGAACGGACCGATGCCCAGCAGGCCGTTTTCCGACTGCAGCCACACGTCCACGCCTTCGGGAATGTGGTTGGCCACCAGCGTCGGCAGGCCGATGCCCAGGTTCACGTAGGCGCCATCGGTCAGCTCACGCGCAGCGCGCGCCGCCATCTCATCGCGGGTCCATGCCATGTCAGTTGCCCTCCGCACGGATGGTGCGCTGTTCGATACGTTTTTCAGGGGTGGGGTTGTGCACGATGCGGTGCACATAGATGCCCGGCAGGTGCACCTGGTCCGGATCGATGCTGCCGACCGGCACCACCTCCTCCACTTCCACGATGCAGACCTTGCCGGCCATTGCACAGGCCGGGTTGAAGTTGCGCGCGGTCTTGCGGAACACCAGGTTGCCGGCCTCGTCGGCCTTCCAGGCCTTGACCAGGGCAACGTCGGCGCGCAGCGCGGTTTCCATCACATAGTGCTTGCCATCGAACTCGCGGGTTTCCTTGCCCTCGGCGACCACGGTGCCGTAACCGGTGGCGGTGAAGAACGCCGGGATACCCGCCCCGCCGGCACGCAGGCGCTCGGCCAGGGTGCCCTGCGGATTGAATTCCAGCTCCAGCTCGCCGGCCAGGAACTGCCGTTCGAATTCCTTGTTCTCGCCCACGTACGACGAAATCATCTTGCTGATCTGCCGGGTTTCCAGCAGCTGGCCCAGGCCGAAGCCATCGACGCCGGCGTTGTTGGAGATCACGGTCAGGCCCTTGGCGCCACTGTCGCGCAACGCGGCGATCAGTGCCTCGGGAATGCCGCACAGGCCGAAGCCCCCCACGGCCAGGGTCTGGCCATCGGCGACCACGCCCTGCAGGGCCTGCGCCGCAGAGGCGAAACGCTTGCTGCGCGTGCCGCTGGAAGTTGATTGCTGCATCTCTACTGCCCTACCCGGTGAGAATGCCGCCATTCTAGCGGCACACCCGACGCCGGCTGGGATGCGCCGCAGCATGAACCGGCATGCCGGGCTGCCAATCCGTAGAATGTTCCCTTTCCCGCTTGCGGTGCCCTTGGCAACGCGTGCTGTAGATGGAGAGGACAGGACGACGCATGGCCGAAGTATTCACCGGAGGGGAACTGTCCCGCTGGCTGGATGCCGGGACGCTGGAAAAGGGCAACCACCAGGTGTCGGCAGTGCGCGAGCTGCGCTACCGGTCACCGCTGCTGACCGCCCAGGTCGAGGGCTGGCAGGTGGCGATCGACCTGGATGCCAGCGCCCGCACCCCGCACAGCCCCCTGCAGAGTCGCTGCACCTGCCCGGCTGGCACGCACTGCGAGCATGTCGCCGCGGTGTTGCTGGCCGCACTGCAGAACTCACTGGAGGGTGAACCGGGTTCGCTGCGTGCGGCCGCCGATCCGATACTGCCTACCCTGCAGATCCAGGCGATGACACCGATCCTGCATCTGCACAGCATGGAATACCGACCTGCCTGGCTCACCGAACGTGACCCCTCGCAATGGCTCGACGTCGCCACCGTCGCGTTCGAGTACGACGAGCACGTGCGTTTTCTCGACGACCCCTCGCTGTTCGTGCACGACGCCGAGGGCCAGCTCTACCTGCTGCCGCGTGACCTGGCCGGGGAGGCACGGCGCGAGGCTGAACTGCACAGCGTCCACCTGCACCGCGAGCGGCAACCGCGCATCGTGCTGGACGGCGGCGGCCCGTTGTTCGAGCTGCGCAGTTTCGACTGGACCCGCTTCCTGCTGGAGGACGTGCTGCGGCTGGAAGCGCTGGGCTGGAAGATCGAGACTGACGACGCCTTCCGCCACCGCATCACCCGGGTGGAGGACATCGACCTGGATGTCCGGTCGGTGTCCGCCGACAGCAACGAGCTCGACCTGGCCCTGACCATCGACGTCGATGGCCGCAGCATTGCGCTGGTTCCGCTGCTGCAGGGCGTACTGCAGTCCGATCCGCGCTGGCTGCGCGGCCAGCTGGACGCGATTGGCGATGACGAGAACGTATTGCTGACGACGGCAGACAATGAACGTCTGGCCCTGCGGGCAGCGCGGCTGAAGCCGGTGATCGCGCTGCTTGCGGATCTGTTCGGCGACCGTGGGCAACCGCTGCGCCTGCAGGCGCATGATCGCGGCCGCCTGCAGGCCCTGCAGGACGCTGCGCAGTTACGGCTGCACAGCAGCAACGATACCCGTGCACGCGTGCAGCGCCTGCTGGACGCCCCGGCGATGAGCGCTGTCCCAGCGCCCCAGGGTTTGCGCGCGACGCTGCGCAGCTACCAGCTTGAAGGCCTGTCATGGCTGCAGTACCTGCGCCAGCAGGGCCTGGGCGGCGTGCTGGCCGATGACATGGGCCTGGGCAAGACACTGCAGACCCTGGCCCATCTGCTGCTTGAAAAGCAGAGTGGCCGCCTGGACAAGCCGGCGCTGGTGGTCGTGCCAACCTCATTGCTGCACAACTGGCAGAGCGAAGCGGCGCGCTTCACCCCGGATCTGCGTGTACTGACCCTGCACGGCCCCGCACGTGACACGCAGTTCGACGCCATTGCCGCCCATGATCTGATACTCACCACCTATCCCCTGCTCTGGCGCGACGAACCGGCGCTGCAGGCCCATTCCTATCACCTGCTGATCCTGGACGAGGCACAGCAGGTGAAGAATCCCAGATCGCGCGCGGCGGCCACGCTGCGCACGCTGCAGGCGCGTCATCGCCTGTGCCTGACCGGCACCCCGCTGGAGAACCATCTGGGCGAGCTGTGGACGCAGTTCGACTTCCTGCTGCCCGGCCTGCTCGGCAGCGAAAAACAGTTCAACCAGCACTGGCGCCATCCCATCGAACGCGGCAGCGACCAGCGGCGTGCTCAGCTGCTGGCCCAGCGGCTGCGACCTTTCATCCTGCGCCGGCGCAAGGACCAGGTCGCTTCCGAGCTTCCACCGAAGACGGTCATCACCCGCACCGTGGCAATGGAAGGCGCCCAGCGCGATCTGTACGAAGCCGTGCGCGTGGCGATGGAAAAGCAGGTCCGCGATGCGATCAACGGCAGCGGGCTGGCGCGCAATCACATCGTGGTACTGGACGCGTTGCTGAAGCTGCGCCAGGTCTGCTGCGATCCGCGCCTGCTGCCAGGCGAGACACCCGCGCGCGCTGCCGGTTCGGCCAAGCTGGACCTGCTGCGCGAGATGTTGCCTGCCATGGTCGAGGAAGGGCGGCGCATCCTGCTGTTCTCGCAGTTCACCGGCATGCTGGCGTTGATCGGCCAGGCCCTGCGGGAACTCAGCCTGCCCTACGTGCAGCTCACCGGCGATACCCAGGACCGGGTCACGCCCGTGCAGCGCTTCATGCAGGGCGAGGTTCCCGTGTTCCTGATCAGCCTGAAGGCCGGTGGCGTGGGCCTGAACCTGACGGCCGCCGACACCGTCATCCACTTCGATCCCTGGTGGAACCCGGCCGCCGAGAACCAGGCCACCGACCGTGCCCATCGCATCGGCCAGGACCAGCCGGTGTTCGTCTACAAGCTGATCACCGCCGGCAGCGTCGAGGAACGGATCGCCGAGCTGCAGCAGCGCAAGGCCGACCTGGCCGACGCGATCCTGGAGGGCAGTGGCGGCACAGGCCCACGTTTCGACGCAGCCGATCTTGAGGCCCTGCTGTCTCCCCTGCCCGGCGCGCCGGCCAAACGCGCGGCAGGCAGACGCAGGGCCACCCGCACGTGACCACTCGGCGGTCAGGCAGCGTTGGGTCTATGGAAACGATTCCCATACAAGGCTGGGATTACACTAGCCAACTGATCTGACAAAGGATTCCAGCGATGCCCCTGCCCGCCTTCAAGGCTTATGACATCCGCGGCCGCGTGCCGGAAGAACTGAACGAAGACCTCGCCCGGCGGATCGGCGTGGCCTTGGCCGATCAGTTGTCACCCGGGCCAGTGGTGGTGGGGCACGACGTCCGCCTGACCAGTCCGGCGCTGCAGGATGCCCTGGCAGCCGGCCTGCGCGGCGCGGGCCGGGAAGTGATCGACATCGGCCTGTGCGGCACCGAGGAAGTCTATTTCCAGACCGACCATCGCGGTGCAGCGGGCGGTGTGATGGTTACCGCCAGCCACAACCCGATGGACTACAACGGCATGAAGCTGGTCAAGGAGAACGCCCGGCCGATCAGTTCCGATACCGGCCTGTTCGCGATCTCCGATGCCGTGGCAGCCGACAGCGCAACACCGCAGCCGCCGACCGCAGGCCAACGCAGCGAGCACGACAAGAGCGCCTACATCCAGCATCTGCTGTCCTATGTGGACAGCACCAAGCTCAAGCCCCTCAAGCTGGTGGTCAATGCAGGCAATGGGGGCGCCGGCGCCATCGTCGACCTGCTCGCACCGCACCTGCCGTTCGAGTTCATCCGCATCTGCCACGAACCCGATGGCAGCTTCCCCAACGGCATTCCCAATCCGCTGCTGCAGGAGAACCGCGCTGCCACGGCCGAGGCGGTCCGCGAGCACGGCGCAGACTTCGGCATTGCCTGGGATGGCGATTTCGACCGCTGCTTCTTCTTCGACCACAACGGGCGCTTCATCGAGGGCTATTACCTCGTCGGCCTGCTGGCCAAGGCGGCGCTGGACCGTAACCCGGGTGGCAAGATCGTGCATGACCCACGCCTGGTCTGGAATACCGTGGAGATGGTCGAACAGGCGGGTGGTGTGCCGGTGCTGTGCAAGAGCGGCCATGCCTTCATCAAGGAGAAGATGCGCGCAGAGGACGCGGTGTATGGCGGCGAAATGAGTGCCCATCATTACTTCCGCGAATTCGCCTATGCCGACTCGGGCATGATCCCCTGGCTGCTGATCGCCCAGCTCATTTCCGAAAGCGGCCGTTCGCTGGCCGACTGGGTTGAAGACCGCATGGCCGCCTATCCGTGCAGCGGCGAAATCAACTTCAAGGTCAGCGATGCGAAGGCGTCCGTGGCCCGCGTGATGGAACACTTCGCCGCGCAGTCGCCGGCGCTGGACCATACCGATGGCATCAGTGCCGACTTCGGCGACTGGCGCTTCAACCTGCGCAGTTCCAACACCGAGCCGCTGCTGCGCTTGAACGTGGAATCGCGTGGGGATGCGGCGCTGATGCAGGCACGCACCGATGAAATCGCCACGCTGTTGAAGGCCTGAGCGGAGATGTTCCGATGAACACCGTCCAGCCCGTGATCCTCTCCGGTGGTTCCGGCACCCGTCTGTGGCCGCTCTCGCGCGAAGCGTATCCCAAGCAGTTCCTGCCCTTGGCCGGTGAGCTGACGATGCTGCAGGCGACCTGGCGGCGCGTGGCGCCCATTGCCAGCCGTGGCCCGCTGGTCATTGCCAATGAGGAACATCGCTTCGTTGCGGCCGAACAACTGCAGCAGGTCGGCGCCGAGCCCGCGGCGATCATTCTTGAGCCGGTCGGCCGCAACACCGCCCCGGCCATTGCCGTTGCCGCGCTTGAGGCGACCCGCGATGGCAACGATGCACTGCTGCTGGTACTGCCCTCCGACCACGTGATCACCGACGAAGCCGCGTTCCGCGCTGCGGTGCAGGCTGCTGCCGGCGCCGCTGAAGCCGGCAAGCTGGTCACCTTCGGTATCGTGCCGACCGGCCCGGAAACCGGCTACGGCTACATCAAGGCCGCCGACGGCCAAGGCGTGCGCGCGGTTGAGCGTTTCGTCGAAAAGCCCGATCTGGACACCGCCACCGGCTACGTGGCCAGCGGCCAGTACTACTGGAACAGCGGCATGTTCCTGTTCAAGGCCTCGCGTTACCTGCAGGAGCTGGAACGCCTGCAGCCGGCCATGTTGTCGGCCTGCCGCGACGCATGGCAGAGCGCACGCCGCGATGCCGATTTCACCCGGTTGGACAAGGACGCATTCACTGCCGTGCCGTCCGATTCGATCGATTACGCCGTGATGGAAAAGACCGCCGATGCAGTGGTGGTGCCGTTGGATGCCGGCTGGAACGATGTCGGCTCCTGGACCGCACTGCGCGATGTATCGCAGCAGGACGGCGACGGCAATGCGCACCAGGGTGATGTGATCGCCATCGACTGCCGCAACACCTATGCCTACGGCCAACGCCTGGTGGCGATGGTCGGGCTGGATGATGTGATCGTGGTCGAGACCGACGACGCGGTGCTGGTCGGCAAGGCCGACCGCATGCAGGAGGTCAAGACGGTGGTGGCGAAGCTGAAGGCTGACGGCCGCAGCGAAGCGACCTGGCACCGCAAGGTCTACCGCCCGTGGGGAGCCTACGATTCAATCGACAACGGCGAGCGTTTCCAGGTCAAGCGGATCACGGTCAAGCCCGGCGGTACGCTGAGCCTGCAGATGCACCACCACCGTGCCGAGCACTGGATCGTGGTCAGCGGCACCGCCGAAGTCACCCGTGGCGACGAGGTGATCCTGCTGAGCGAGAACCAGAGCACTTACATCCCGCTGGGCGTGACCCATCGCCTGCGCAACCCCGGCAAGCTGCCGCTGGAACTGATCGAGGTGCAGTCCGGCAGTTACCTCGGCGAGGATGACATCGTGCGGTTCGAGGATACCTACGGGCGGAGTTGACCCGGAACCCGCTGCATTCTGGGTAGCGCCGGCCCATGGCCGGCGAGCGCAGCGGTAATGTGCATCCGCCGGGCATGGCCCGGCGCTACCGTCAGCGGGCCAGTTCAGCCATGACCCGCTCCAGGCCGTCCTGCCACGTTGGCAGCGCGATGCCAAAGTCCTGCTGCAGCTTGCGGTTGTCGAGCACCGACCATGCGGGACGCTTGGCCGGGGTCGGGTATTCGGAACTGGGGATGGCTTCAACCGACGGCACCTTGGCCAGCACGCCCGTCGCCAGTGCTTCGGCGAAAATCGCTTCGGCAAAACCATGCCAGCTGGTCTGGCCCGACGCCGTCAGATGCCACGTTCCCGACAGCGCGCCCGGATGCTGCAGCGCCTGCACGGTGACATCCGCGATCATTGCCGCCGGCGTCGGCGTGCCGATCTGGTCGGCCACCACACGCAGCTGATCGCGCTCAGCGCCCACCCGCAGCATCGTGCGCAGGAAGTTTGCGCCGTGCGAGGCATACACCCATGCAGTGCGGAAGATCAGATGACGGCCGCCGGCAGCGCGCACGGCGTCTTCGCCATCACGCTTGCTGGTGCCATAGACCCCCAGCGGCGCGGTCGGTTCATCCTCGCGGTACGGGGCCGTGCCCTGACCATCGAACACATAGTCGGTGGAGTAATGCACGAACGGCACCCCATGCGCCGCACACCAGCGCGCGATCACGCCCGGCGCCTGCGCGTTGGCCGCAAAGGCGGCGTCGACCTCCTGTTCGGCACGGTCGACGGCGGTGTAGGCGGCCGCATTGACCACGATCGACGGTTGCAGCCGGTCAAGCAGCGCCGGCAGGCTGTCAGGCTGGCCGAAATCGGCGGTTTCGCAGGCGCTGCCATCGGGCAGGACGCCGCTGCGGGTGGTCGCAACCACCTTGCCCAGCGGTGCCAGCGCGCGCAGCAGCTCCTGGCCGACCTGGCCGTTGCCGCCGAACACCAGAACGGTCATGGCACGTAGACCGGCAGGCGGTCTTCAGCAATGTCCTTCAGGAAGGGAGCGTTCTCGTCCTTGGCCGACAGCGTCGGTGCACTGACCGGCCAGTCCACGCCGATATCGGCGTCATTCCAGCGCACGCCGGCATCGAAGTCCTTGAGGTAGACCTCGGTGCACAGGTAACTGAACACCGCGCGTTCGGACAGCACCGCGAAACCATGCGCGAAACCTTCCGGAATCCAGAACTGCTTCTTGTTTTCCGCGCTCAGCACCACCGCTTCCCACTGACCGAAGGTCGGCGAACCGCGGCGGATGTCCACAGCCACGTCGTAGACCTCGCCTTCCAGCACGCTGACCAGCTTGCCCTGCGGGCGCGGCCACTGGTAATGCAGGCCGCGCAGCACGCCCTGCGCCGAGGTGGAAACATTGCTCTGCACGAAGCGATCCGGCAGGCCCAGCGCTGCGAAGCGCTCGGCATTCCAGGTTTCGAAGAAATAACCACGGGCATCGCCGAACACGGCCGGCTCGATCACTACGCAGCCGGGCAACTTGGTTTCAATCACTTTCACGGAACGACTCCACGCAGGGCGAGCTTGTGCAGGTACTGGCCGTAGCCATTCTTGATCAGCGGTGCAGCCAGCGCTTCCAACTGCTCGGCGCTGATCCAGCCTTGGCCGAAGGCGATTTCCTCGGGGCAGCAGACCTGCAGGCCCTGGCGGGTCTGGATCGTCTCGATGAAGTTGGACGCTTCCAGCAGCGACTGGTGGGTACCCGTATCCAGCCACGCGTAGCCGCGGCCGAGCGCCTCCAGGTGCAGGTTGCCTTCGGCCAGGTAGCGCTTGTTGAGATCAGTGATCTCCAGTTCGCCACGCGGCGACGGCTTCAGCTCGGCCGCATGGTGGCTGGCATTGCCGTCGTAGAAATACAGGCCGGTCACGGCATAGTTGGAACGCGGGTTCTCCGGCTTCTCCACCAGGTCGACCACCTTTCCAGACTTGTCGAACTCGGCAACGCCGTAACGCTCCGGATCATTGACCCAGTAGCCGAACACCGTCGCGCCGTGGTCGCGCTGATCGGCATTGCGCAGCACCTCGCGCAGGCCATGGCCGTGGAAGATGTTGTCACCCAACACCAGGCAGCTCGGCTTGCCGGCCACGAAATCGCGGCCGATCAGGTACGCCTGGGCCAGGCCATCAGGGCTCGGCTGCACGGCGTACTGGATGTCCATGCCCCACTGCGAGCCATCGCCCAGCAACTGCTGGAACAAGGCCTGTTCGTGCGGGGTATTGATGATCAGCACTTCACGGATGCCCGCCAGCATCAGCACGCTGAGCGGGTAATAGATCATCGGCTTGTCGTACACCGGCAGCAGCTGCTTGCTGACGCCCTTGGTGATCGGATACAGCCGGGTGCCGGAACCGCCGGCGAGGATGATGCCCTTGCGTTGGGTCATGTCGTGTCCTTGGTTCAGGCCGCGGTGCCGATGCGCTGCAGGCGATAACTGCCGTCGAGCACGCCGTTCACCCACTCCTGGTTGTCCAGGTACCAGTCGACGGTGAAGCCGATGCCCTGTTCAAAGGTGTAGGCCGGCTCCCAGCCCAGATCGTTCTTCAGCTTGGAGGCATCGATCGCGTAACGGCGGTCATGGCCCGGGCGGTCGGCAACGTAGGTGATCTGGCTGCTGCGCGGCTGGCCGTCCGCACGCGGGCGGCGCTGGTCCAGCAGCGCGCAGATCGCCTGCACCACTTCGATGTTCTGCTTTTCGGAGTTGCCGCCGACGTTGTAGGTCTCGCCGACCTGGCCCTTGGCCAGCACGGTACGGATCGCTTCGCAGTGGTCGGACACGAACAGCCAATCACGCACCTGCTTGCCATCGCCGTACACCGGCAGCGGCTCGCCGGCCAGCGCCTTGGCGATCACCAGCGGGATCAGCTTCTCCGGGAAGTGGTACGGACCGTAGTTGTTGGAGCAGTTGGTGGTCAGCACCGGCAGCCCGTAGGTATGGTGGAACGCACGCACCAGGTGGTCCGAGGCGGCCTTGGACGCCGAGTACGGCGAGTTCGGGGCATACGGCGTGGTTTCGCTGAACTTGCCGGTCTCGCCCAAGGTGCCGTACACCTCGTCGGTGGAGACATGCAGGAAGCGGAAGGCCGCGCCCTGATCGGCCGGCAGCGCCTTCCAGTAATCGCGCACGGCCTCGAGCAGGCCGAGAGTGCCGACGACATTGGTCTGGATGAACGCGCCTGGGCCGTCGATGGAACGGTCGACGTGGCTTTCGGCCGCGAAGTTCAGCACCGCATCGGGCTGGTGCTCGGCCAGCAGGCGGGCAACCAGCGCACTGTCGCCGATGTCGCCCTGCACGAACACATGGTTGGGATTGCCGTCCAGGCTGGACAGGGTCTTCAGGTTGCCGGCGTAGGTCAGCACATCGAGGTTGATGACCTTGACGCCGCGTGCGACGGCCTCGAGAACGAAGTTACCGCCAATGAATCCGGCGCCGCCGGTGACAAGCCATGTGGGCACTACCCGTTCTCCTGTTGATGATTCAAATGGGTCGCATGCCGCAACCCGATTCAGCGCGACAGGATACATCGGGGGCACCTTCACGACTGCCTTCGCACCGTGAACGAACGGCAGTACCCGCCAAATTCATGCCGCACCGCAGCATAACCATACGCATTCGCATGGTCCCCTCAAGCCAGCTAGAATCGGGATCCCACCCCCGAACCGGTTGCTGTGCGAGGACCGGACGTTCTCCCCGTTATTGAAGGACCCCGTACAAGATGAAAATCCTCGTCGCGTACAAGCGCGTGGTGGACTACAACGTCCGCATTCAGGTCAAGCCGGACGGTTCCGGCGTGGTCACCGACGGCGTCAAGCTGTCCCCCAATCCCTTCGATGAAATCGCGCTGGAAGAAGCCCTGCGCCTGCGCGACAAGGGCATCGCCACCGAAGTCGTGGTGGCCACCATCGCCCCGGCCGATGCCCAGGCGCACCTGCGCAACGGCCTGGCCATGGGCGCCAACCGCGCCATCCATGTGGTCACCGACCAGGCGATCCAGCCGCTGACCGCCGCGCGCACCCTGCTCAAGTTGGTCGAGAAGGAACAGCCGGACCTGGTGATCCTGGGCAAGCAGGCCATCGATGACGACGCCAACCAGACCGGCCAGATGCTGGCCACGCTCTGGGGCCGTCCGCAGGCGACCTTCGCCAGCAAGCTTGAGATTGCCGATGGCAAGGCCATGGTGACCCGCGAGGTCGACGCCGGCCTGGAAACGCTGGAAGTGGACCTGCCGGCCGTGGTCACCACCGACCTGCGCTTGAACGAGCCGCGCTTCATCAAGCTGCCCGACATCATGAAGGCCAAGGCCAAGCCGCTGGAGACCCTGCAGCTGGCCGACCTCGGTGTTGAAGCTGCCGACACCTTCAAGACCACCCAGTACGCCGCACCGTCCAAGCGCAGCAAGGGTGTGATGGTCAAGGACGCGGCCGAACTGGTTGCCGCACTCAAGCAGAAGGGGTTGCTGTAATGAGCAGGATTCTCGTCATCGCCGAGCACCACGACGGCAAGCTCAACGCCGCTACCGCCAAGACGGTCAGCGCCGCAGCCGCCATCAGCGGCGCCAGCATCGACGTGCTGGTGCTGGCCGCCGACCCGACCGCCGTTGCGGCTGAAGCGGCCAAGATCGCCGGCGTCGCCAAGGTCCTGACCGTGGCCAACGCCGCCAACGTACAGGCGCTGGCCCAGGTACTGGCCCCGCAGATCGCACTGCTGGCCAAGGGTTACACCCACGTGTTCGGCCCGTCGACCACCTTCGGCAAGGACCTGATGCCGTGCGTGGCCGCCCTGCTTGGCGTCAACCAGGTCTCCGACCTGATGGCCGTCGAAGGCAGCCACACCTTCAAGCGCCCGATCTACGCCGGCAACGCGATCATCACCGTGGAAGCACCAACCGACCAGATCGTGGTCGCCACCGTGCGTGCCGCGTCGTGGCCGGAAGCCACACAGGGTGGCAGCGCCGTCGTTGAAGCGGCGAGCGTCGATGCCGCCCTGCCCACCCACACCCGCTTCATCGGCCTGGCCGCCGGTGCCAGCGACCGCCCGGACCTGCAGAGCGCCAAGCGCGTGGTCTCCGGTGGCCGTGGCGTGGGTTCGGAAGAGAACTTCAAGGTGATCTTCCAGCTGGCTGACAAGCTCGGCGCCGCCGTGGGTGCCTCGCGCGCTGCGGTGGATGCCGGCTATGTGCCGAGCGACCTGCAGGTCGGCCAGACCGGCAAGATCATCTCGCCGGAGTTGTACGTGGCGGTCGGCATCAGTGGTGCCATCCAGCATCTGACCGGCATCAAGGATGCCGGTACCATTGTCGCGATCAACAAGGATGCGGATTCGCCGATCTTCGAGATCGCCGACATCGGCCTGGTGGGTGATCTGTTTGCGATCCTGCCGGAGCTGGAAGCTGCGCTGGGCTGATTCGGCCAGAAAATTGCGTGAAAGCAGTCCCACTGCCTCTAGAGGGTGCACCAGCACTGTCTAGAGGCATTTTCATATGTGCTTGTTTATATGTACTTGCTGTCGGAGATGATTCATTGCGACACATATCGAAACAGTCATGAACTGGTCATATTGGAGGGGAATTACCAGAATGCTCGCTGCTTAGCATTCATGTAGTTTCTATGAAGTACAGGACTGAAGCCGCTCCAGCGGCACTCGCCAAGGAACTGGCCGGTTCATGGAAGATTCTGCTCCTGAGTGTGCTTGCCTGCCTGCTATGGGGCTTGTGCGCACGATTGGCGCAGGATTTTCGCTATGCCCCCGGTGGCCTGATCGCAACTGCGCTGCTGCTCGCCCCGCTGCTCATGGCGCTGGCACCATCACTGCGCGGCAGTCGTTGGACAGCCGCCATCTGCCTGGGCTTGTCCTGCCTGCTGTTGCTTGGCAATCCGATAAAAGTGGCGATGCTGCATCTGCCTCTGTCAATTGCCGACCTGCAGGCTTTGCCCGTGCTGTTCAAGACAATGTCCGGGCTGCGTCTGGTAGTTGGGTTTGGCTTGGTGGCCGCTGCTGCGGCACTCGTGATGCTGGCGTTGAAGTTCAACCGGCGCACGCTGCTCAGCATTGCCCTTGCCATCTGCTACGTCGCTCTACTGCCAACGATCGTCGGCCGGCTGAACCCTGTTCTGGATCATGTCCTGGCCGTGGCGATGGAAGAACGGGAGATGCCCAATGGCGAAATCCTGAAGGTACGACCTGCGCAGGACCCCGTCGCCTTCCTGCAGGCACGGGGCCCCATCCTCTATCTCATCGCCGACTGGCAGTCGTTGCACGACGAAAATGATGCGCCATCCGAGGCGGCAGTTGCGGCCGTACCGTTGCAACCGTGGCGCCCTCTCGAACGCACGCACAATCGCAACATTCACATCGTGCTACTCGAGAGCCTTTGGGATACCGGCCAGCTGGCCCATCACCGCACCAACCGCAATCCATTGGATCCCCGCTTCCTTGCCTTGTGGGAGCAGGCCGGTAGACCATATGCGCTTTCTCCAGTGCTGGGTGGCAACACGGCCAATGCGGAGTTTGAAGTGCTGTGCGGATTCCCCGCGCCCCGGATTTCTGTCGCCTTCGTCAATCAGCTCCGCAACACATCTCCCTGCCTGCCGGCAGTGCTGTCTTCGATGGGCTACCAGACAACCGCGAGCCACGCCCACGAAGCATCCAATTGGAACCGTAACAGCGCCTACAGTGCCGCTGGCTTCAACCACTATCGTCCGATTACCGCCTTCGATCTGGATGACATGGATGGCAGCTACCTCTCCGACGGCTCCTTCTTCCGTCAGAACCTGACGTACCTCTCCACGCTGAAGCCCGATGCGCCGGTACTGAACTATCAGGTGTCACTGTCATCGCACTGGGCCTATGGCCGTGACCGCCAGCAACGACCGGACGTCGTCCAGGTGATACCCGATGATTCGCCAATGCTGCGCGACTACTCCAATGCCATTGCCTATACCACCCAAGCCTTCATGGACTGGGCCGAAGAAATCCTGGCCCGTGACCCGGACGCCATCATCGTGGCATTTGGCGATCATTCTCCAGTACTGCAGGGGGACAGAGACGGAAGCGATATCTACAGCCAAGTCAATCATCTGGACACCGGCCAGTTCGATACTACTGAAACGCGTTCGCTGCTCGGCCTGTCCCGTACCCCGCTGCTAATTGTCGATGGCGAGCGCGGCGCAGTCCGCATAGGCAGCGACATCCCCCTGTATGCGGTGCCCCGCTTGATCTCCGCACTGCTGGGATCCGGGCAACTGCTGCCGCAGACCAGCCAGCTTGGCAAGACCACCATCCGCCCCTTCCTCGGGCACCTGCTGACCCGCGCTGACGACGCGTGGCGCGATTGCGCACCAGGTGCGGTCCAGGCCGATAGCGCGCTTTGCGCCAATGCCCGTGCTCAATTCAAGGAACTCCGCACCCTGCGCCAGGATACGATCCTGGGGAAGCGTCATTTCGTCCAATCGATGCATGCAGAGTCTCTACTGGCTTCGGCTCAGAAGACGGGCCTGGACATCGAGAAGAGTCAGCCGAGCTGCGACTTCGAAGTCGAACAGTGGGGGCCGCAGGATGGCATCCTGCAGCAGGGCTTCAACGTGCAGGACGATGGATCCAGTGCAGTCTGGATCAGTCTTCGCCGGCTACGAGGTTCCCCGCAACTACACGTCGCAGGCGTCACGGGAACCAGCACCCAAGGAGCTCGCCTGATCACCGCTGCATTCCATGATCCCCAGCTGATGAAACAGACCACCCCCCTGGCCGTTACGCTGCAGTGCCCGGGCGAACCCGCCGTGCTCGTGGGTCATGTCACTCTGACGCATGAGCATGAGAACGCGGTGCCACTGCACACGACCACCACGCTGGCTGAACCTGTCGAACAGAGCTGCGCCTTCGAGGTCGATCAGTGGGGCCCCCAGATGGGTGTAGCGGGCGACGGCTTCAATATCCAGGACGATGGCGCGAGCGCGGTGTGGGTTAGCATGAAATCCCTGCAGGGACAGCCCACTATCCGGGTTGGTGGAATGACCGGGGAGAGCCTTAATGGCGCATCGCTGATCACCTCCTCATTCCGTAACCGCGCCCTTTATGCCAGGAAAGGCAAGCTGATGGTGAGCGTGCAATGCGAGGGTCAGCCAGAGGTGGTACTCGGCAGCATCACCCTCGCCGCACCCACACACTGAAGGCGTCGATCTATCGGCCCATTGCGGAAGGCGGCCCGTATACTCCGGGCCGGAGCACAGGGGGCTCAGCGATAGATCCAGTGACGGGAAAGTACAAAGCCGAACACGGCCAGCAGGCCATCGATGACAGGCTTGGCGACCCATGTCGCCTTGAGGTCGACATTTGCCGCCAGCAGTTCGAGCGCCGCCGTACCCAAAAAGGTGAGGCCAACCCAGGCGATGGCAAAACGGATCATCCGGCCGCGTTCATGGCTCGCCTGCCGACGATCCTGGCCGATACCGGCGAAGGTGATGTGTCGATTGAGGAAATAGCCCACGCATGCACCGCTGACACGCCCTATCAGGTTCGCGGAAATCACGGCCAGGCCAGCCGCGGTCAATCCAACGAAGACCGCATAGTCCAGCAACAGCTGTGCGCCACCAACGACACCGTAAAGAACCAGTTGCCGAACAACGGGCTTGTCGGCAATGCGGATGATGAGAGAGCGGCCACCGGGTCCTGCGGGCATCAGATCATGTCCAGCTTGCTGTCAAAGGCGCTGAATACTGCGCACGACGAAGGCGGGCCGCATTTTCGACTCGATGTAGGTGCGGCCGACATACTCCCCAATCACGCCGATCGCCAGCAGCTGGACGCCGGAGAAGAAGGCAATCATCGACGCCAGTGACGCGTAGCCCGGCACGGCGACCCCCCCGGTGAGTCGATGGATGATGACGTAGACGCCAAAAAGGAAGGCAGCCACGGCAACAACGGCCCCCAGATAGGTCGCCAGCCGCAGTGGTGCCGTCGAGAATGACGTAATACCTTCCACGGCCAGATTGATCAATCGCATCCCGTTGAATTTGGTCTGCCCGCTGAGGCGTTCCGGGCGGATGTACTCAACGGTCACGGTACGGAAGCCAGCCCAGGCGAACAGGCCTTTCATGAAGCGGCGACTCTCCGGCATCCGTCGGATCACATCCACCACCACACGATCCATCAACCGGAAGTCGCCCACATTCTCTGGAATGGCCACATCGGAAATATGGTTGATCGTGCGGTAGAACCACCCCGCCGTCATTCTCTTCATCACACCATCCGAGGACCGGTCTGCGCGCTTGGCCAGAACGACTTCGGCGCCCGATTCCCAAAGCGGAAGCATCTGGAAAATCAGTTCAGGGGGATCCTGAAGGTCCGCATCCATCGGGATGATGGCGTCGCCACAAGCGACTTCAAGGCCAGCACTGAGTGCAGCCTCCTTCCCGAAGTTGCGCGAGAGATCTACCAGGACCAGAGCGAAGTTTCGAGGCTGGTAGCCGCCAGCCGCCGCCAGCGTCCCATCCCTGCTGCCGTCATTGACAAGGACCAGCTCCCAGCGGTAAGTCGACCCGTCGAGAATCCCATCGATGATTGCAAGAACCTCGGCGATCCCCTCTTCTTCGTTGTAAGCGGGCATCACCAGCGACAACAGGCGTGCGCGCGGAACGTCAGGGGAGATTTCCATCTTCAACGCCTCTTCTTCAGTTTTAGAGCAGGACTTTCAATCAGCTGCCAGGAGAGGAAGGCCAGTGTGAGAGCGATCAGGCTGCTGACGATGGTATTGAACATCGCCGACTGTCCAGGGGCCATCAGCAGCACGATCTGCTGGACCGGCCAGCCATACAGGTAAACGCCATAGGAGAGATCGCGCCGCTTGATCTCCGGCAACCCCGGCACCTGGAGGAAGCCGAGGTAGAAGGTCAGATAGACCAGCGCTACAAAAAATGCGATGTAGAACTGGTCGGTTCCATGAAAGAGCATGCATAGGCCAATGACGGCCAGCACCCCCCAAGGACTCAGCACGACTTCGTCACGACGCTTCCAGATCAAGGCGCCGGCGAAGAAGTATGCACTGACGTTCACCCAATTTGCGTACTGGGTAAAGATCGCGTAGCGCGGCACCGCCCACAGGCCCACCAGCAGCGTGATGATGCTCAATGCTGTAAACGGCCCCTTCCTCAGAAGACCGACTGAAGAGAGCAGCAGAAACAGCAGGTACAAGCGGAACTCGACCGGGAGCGACCACAATGATCCGTTGAAACCCGTATCAGGATTCCCGGTGAAAACACCCGGCAGCGAGTACTCGGTACTCCACATCAGGCCATTGTTGAACAGATAACGCCAAGTCTGTGGATTGGTCCAGTAGATCGGATCGTTGGTCAGCAGGGGACCAACCACGAAGACACTCAGTAGCAGCGCAACGATCATTGCCGGGAAGATGCGCAGGCAGCGCGCAGCCAGATAGCTGCCGACCGTATTGCGTTCCAGCGACCCGCAGATCAGGAATCCACTGACGACGAAAAAGATGTCCACGGCGACGCCGCCGATGAACTTGAAACCCACCGTCATCAGGAATAGGTCACCTCCCGGCTGACCGGTGATGTGGTAGGAATGACCATAGATGACCGCCAGTGCGGCGAGCAGCCGCAGCAGGTGGAAGTTGTTCGCTCCTCTCTCGAAGGCATCCTTGACCGTCAGCATCTGCGGGCTCACTTGGGTACGATTCGACAATCAGGCTTCATTACCAGCAGACGTGCTCCATCGGTCGGCGCCGCCTCGGATTCGCCAATTCCCACCTGCATTCCGTACTGGGCCTCATAGGGCCAGCGTGCAAAGGTGCTGCGCACCGCGATGTAGCCCGGCGCACCGAACTCCGGAACGACCCAGAGCGAGGTCTGACCCTGCTTGCGTGCAGCTTCGATCTGGGCATCGATATCAGATAGCAGAACGACCTGGCAGATGCCGGCTACCTGCAGGTTCCGTTGGATCGTGTAAGCGTGGTAGCACGCCACCACCAGGTAGCAGACAAGGGCCAAGGTTGCGAGCGCGCGTCCGAACCAGGAACGGCAATCCGGGAAAAATGCTGCCACCAGACCAATCGAGAACGCGACTCCGGAGGCGTACAGGTAGTGTGCCCCCACGATCGGCACCGGCATCACGGGAAGCAGGAACAGGAAGTACCCTGCCAGATACAGCAGCGCCGCAAGTATGCCTCGGCGCCAGCCAAGCACGACCACCATCGCTGCGTGCATGCCCAGCGCCATCATCCACTGCCACTTGGGCAGACTGCCCGCCGAGATGAGTTCAACCGCATCGATCATGAACGGCTGGGCGAAGTACAGCCGGACATTCCCGAGCAAATCACCCTGACCCGGATCATAGGCCCCGGCGTGGCCACTGAACGAAGCGATCAGCGCCGGCATCCGGAACAGCAGATAGGCCACGATCGGCAGCGACACCAGCGCCAGGATAGTCATCCCCCGACGCAGGTCCAGGCGCGCACCGCCCTTCAGCAGCAACGCCAGCTGGACCAGCAGGACGGCCACCGGCAGCATCACGGACGTTTCCTTGGTCAGCGTCGCGCCTGCGGTCCCCCCCACAATCAACAGGATATTGGAGAGGCTCAGTCGACCGTAGGTAGCACCGATCACCCCGATGGCAGTGACAAGGCCGAACAGCACATACCAGCGATCAAACGATGCTCCAACCCAACCGGTGGAGAAAGTCGCCAACGGTGATATCGCGAAAACCACGGCAATGAGATTGGCCCATCGCCCCCGCAGCGGAGTGCGGGAAAGCGCTGCCAGCAACAGAAGTGCACACACAACGTGCATCAGTACATCGATCGCGTGGGCAACGAATGGCTGATCGGCCATGAAACTGGCGCTGAGACCCTGCTGCAGAAAGCCAATCGGCCTCACCGGGAAACCGAAGTCCGGACCCACACGCAGTTGCCCATACTCGGCGACGAAATCGGCTACGCCCTTTTCACGCAGATGGTCGTACTTCTGCCACTCGTCGTGGCTGAAGAAGCCAGGATTGACCAGGGTCAGGATGTTGGCAGCGATTGCCAGCAATCCCACCAGCATCCATGTCTTCCAGCCCACACGTGCCGCCTGCGGTCGTCGTTCCCCGATCACGCTTGGTTCCATCATTTCCACCTAGATTGTCAATTCTGCATGCGGACGGTGCCGTCCTTCCGGTCAAACCGGCTTTGGTTTCGATACGTGGCCTGGTGGCTTCAATTTCAGACGTGAGAGCGGCCGATCGATGATGATCACCACCAGCCACGACAGCACGACCGTCGCCGCGAACGCCTGCAGGAAGAAGCTGAATGGCCTCGAGAAGCCACACAGGCAGACAAACCAGGCCGCTACCGTGGTGTGCACCAGATAGATCGGGTAGCTCATGTCACCAAGCATCTTGTCAAGCTTGCCGCCCTTCTGCTTGTGCAGAGAGACAACCATCCAGACCGAGAGCGCCATCGAGACATATAGACCCCATTCCCAAGGCCAGGATGGGAACCAATACCAGGCAAGCCCATGCAGCATCCAAGCTGCGCAGCTGATGAACGGCATGTTGAAGCGCGAGAGCCATTCACGCTGATGGCAAGCCAGCGCGCCTGCCGCAAAGGGCAGCAGGCAGGGCAGGAAGGTCGCATAGCGATCGCCGAACGTGGTCGGCACGATACTCATGTCCAGGTTAATCCACACACCCAGCACCACGCCCAGCAATGCTGCACCGCGCGAGGTCGCCATCATCGGCAGCAACAGGTAGAAGCCCACCTCGATGCCCAACGCGTTGGAAACCGGCACTGGCAGGCCTCCGCGCTGGATGCCAGGGAACAGGGTAACGACGTATGCCCATTCCCGCAGGGACGTCGGCATGTAGAACTCGCCGTTGATCGTCCGCAGGTCGATGCCGACGCTGCCGTAGTACCACAGTGTCAGCAGGCCAGCGATCGCCGCCAACCAGTAAAGCGGGAAGATCCGCATGAAGCGGTTGAAGGCGTAGGCACGCAGCCCCGCGCCATCAAAGCCATACTTGCCGGTCAACACGAGCGTCATCAGGAAACCACTGAGGACGAAGAATGCCCAAACCGCGTAAGCGGCGTATCCCTGGGTCATGCTTGCCCACAGATGGGAAGCGGCCACGAGGGAGGCAAGCACGAAACGGGCCGTACCGAAGCCCAGAACAGGCAATTTCACCAGCGGTATCCTGTTGAATTGGGTGGGGCGGCAGAGCTACTGAGCGCTGCAGGGAGTGGTTTCGATCTTGATCTGTGCAAAGCGGGCCTGGGTGCTGGCGTTGTACAAGACAAGGCTCGAGCCGGAGGTGATCCACTGCCCGGTCACCTGATCGCCCGAAGCACCGCCATCAACCCAAGTCTTGGGTTCCTGGTTAGCAGCAGCGGCACTGATACGAGTGAAGCTCACGCCTTCGGGGGCGGTCCACTTGATCCGCACTTCGCCAATGTCGCCATGGTTGTCCTTGCAGACGACATTCTCGACCTTGGGCTCGAATACGGCGCCTTCCACATAGGAGTAGACCAAGGCCATGCCGGGTACCGACTCGTCGCGGTGGATTTCGCCCAGAGGCAACTCTACCGGCTGGGTACCCGCAGCACCAGCGCGCTTCCGGCCTTCCTCGGAACAGCAGGCCGAGACGGCCAAGATTATTGCCAAAGGCAAAATGGACCGGATTGCCTTGTTCATCCAAGCTCCTCACAGCAGGTGCATGCCAGCCCCTGAAGAGCTGGCCTGCGGCGCAGCATTCTGACCGTTCAAAGACTTGCAGTAAAGCTCACTCCCGGATTGGACTACCCGGGCAAGCCGGTCACGAGGCCCGTCAAGGCACGTGCCGCCTCATCCAGCGAGGCGCACACCCGGGTACGTGGGGGGCCAACAGGCTGCTCACCGGCGGGGTCCAGAAGCAACAGAGTCCCCACCCCGGCGGCTTCACCCGCCCGCATGTCACTGACTTTGTCACCGATCATGATCGACCTGGCAAGATCAACACCCAAATCGTGCGCTGCAGCAAGCAGCATCCCCGGCGCGGGTTTGCGGCAGTTGCATTGAATCAGGTAGGTGCCCAATCCCGCATCGGGATGGTGCGGGCAGTAGTAGGTAGCCAGAATCTCCACGCCCCGAACGGCGAACTCATCATGTACCCAGCGGCTGTATCGGGCGAATTGTGCCTCATCGTAGAGCCCGCGCGCGATGCCGGCCTGATTGGTCACCACGATCGGGCGGTAACCTGCCGTGACGGCCGTACGGCAGAACTCAAAGATGCCAGGCACCCAGTCCGTCTGATCCGGACTGTGTACGTAGCCATGGTTGACGTTGATGACACCATCGCGATCCAGCAGCAGGGCCGGGCCAACCGGTCCGACAACACGCGCACGCTCATTGATCACGACCCCTGCGGTCACCCGGCTCACCTGCCGATACCGGCGAGTTCGGTCTGCGCCCGCGTATAGTCTTCGGGAACACCGATATCGATGAAGCCCGACGTCTCTTTCAATGCCGCCAGATTTCCGGTCTCTGCCTGGGGCAGCAATACGTCCGTCTCGAAGGAGAAAGTGTCGCGGTCAGGCAACGATGAGAGTGCCTGGGCCGAAAGAAAGTAACTGCCAGCGTTGATCCAGCCGGACCCGCTGCCGCCCTTCTCCGAAAAGGCGCTGACGTAACCGCCGCGCGTAACCACCGCTCCATATCGGCCAACATCCGGCACCTTTGCCAGCGCCAACGCCATGGGCGACTCATGGACGATAGCAGCTTGCTGCAGCGCTGCAGGAACGTAACGGAGGTAGGTATCGCCGTTGCACATATGCACGGTGTCGCCCTGCAACCGCGACAGCGCCAGGCGCACGGCGCCGCCGGTGCCCAATGGCTGAGGCTCGCGCGAGTAGAGCACCTCCATGGACTGCCAGCGGTGACCGATCTGCTCCTCCACCAGCTCTCCCAGATATCCGGTAGCCAGGATCACCCGGCGGATTCCACCGTCAGCCAGATTATCAAGGACATAGGCCAGAAAGGGCCTCCCGGCGACAGGAGCCAACGGTTTCGGAAGATCAGGCACGGTTGCCCGCAGGCGCGTTCCAAACCCTCCAACGAGCACAATGGCTTCTTCGGCCAGCTTCATCGATTTCCCTTCCTTCCCGATGCCCGGGCGCGTGCTGAACGCACGCGCCCCTATCAACCGCGTCGCTCGCAGCGACGGCTCATCATGACGCCAACTGCCAGCTTCAGCCCGCAGTCGGGCGCTCGAACATCTCGCTTTCAATCAGCGCGCACAGCAGGTGACCCACGAATTCATGGCCTTCCTGGATGCGTGGCGTCTCGTCGGACGGCACGCGGAAGCAGATGCTCGAATGCTCGAGCATGTCACCACCGCCCTGACCGGTGAAGCCGATCACCGCGATATCGCGATCCTTCGCCGCGTGGATGGCACGCATGATGTTCTTGGAACGACCCGACGTCGAGATCGCGACGAATACATCGCCGGATTGGCCCAATGCTTCGATCTGGCGAGCAAACGTGTAGTCGTAGCCGTAGTCGTTGCCAATCGCCGTCAGGATCGACGTATCGGTCGTCAGCGCAATGGCCGGTAGACCTGGGCGATCAAAGTAGAACCTCGATACCAGCTCGCCGGCCCAATGCTGGGCATCGGCGGCACTGCCACCATTGCCCGCGAAGAAAATCTTCTTGCCCGAACGCAGCGCGCGAACGCACAACTCCACTGCGTCGACAATCTGCTGCTGGAGGGCAGCATCCTCTGCCATCCTGCGGAAATTCTCCTGCGCCTTCGCAAATTCAGCGCCAATGAATTGATTCATCCCAGTTTCCATGACGAAGCTCCGTGGTGCGTAAAGTGAGTGTCGTAGACGGTGCCGCCGGCCTCTGCCAGCGCGCGCACCAGCCGCAGGCGGTCGGCGGGATCACAGACGAACATCATGAAACCACCGCCACCAGCGCCGGAAACCTTGGCTGCACGCGCACCGTTGGCGAAGGCGCGCTGCTCGATCTCGTCGATCATCGGATTGCTGATGCTCGACGCGCTCTGCTTCTTCGCCTGCCAGCCGGACTGCATGACTTCAGCGAAGCGAACCAGGTCACCGCGCAGGAGCGCTTCCTTCATCTGCGTCGCTTCAACCTTCAGGCGATGCATCGCATCAAGCGAATCGGAGCGGCCTTCCTTGATGTTTCGTGACTGTTCATCAATGATCTTTGCCGACGCACGCGACACACCGGTGAAGTACAGCACCAGGCTGGACTCGAGCTCGGCGCAGATCCAGTCCTTGATTCGCAGCGGATTGACGATGACGCGATCTTCAGCGTAGAACTCCATGAAATTGAAGCCACCGAACGCCGCCGCATACTGATCCTGCTTGCCTCCGGAAAGGCCAAGGTCACCGCGCTCGATCTGGTACGCCAGTTGCGCAACCTCATACTCGCCCAGTGGCAGGGAAAAGTATTCGGCAAACGCTGCCACGAGTGCCACCACCATCGTGGAGGAGGACCCCAAGCCTGAACCGGGAGGTGCATCGGAATGCGTGCGCACGCGGATACTTGGCCTCGTGCCTCCCAGATAGCGGTCGGTCAGATGCAGGTAGACGCCCTTCATCAGCTGCAACGGGCCTGCAGTCGCCTGCACGTCTGCTACGGATAGAGTCTCGCTGGCATCGGCGTCCTGGGCATGGAATGACACCGTCCCGGCCAGCGCATCGTCGATGGTCGCGTAAGCGTACTTGTCGATGGTGACGTTCATGACGAAGCCGCCATGCTGATCGCAGAACGGCGACACGTCGGTACCACCACCTGCCAGGCCCAGGCGCAGCGGTGCGCGCGAGCGGACGATCATGAGCGCCCTCCGTCGACCACGCCCAGCGTGTTGCGCCAATAGGCCAGCATGTCCTTCAAGGTCTGCTCCAGCGGTACCTGCTGCTGCCAGCCGGTACGCTCCACCAGTCGGCTGGAATCGCCGAAGATTACCTTCTCGTCACTGGGACGCAGCAGCGCGGTGTCGACCTGCACCTGCACCGGAACGCGAGCGGCGGCAACCACCTGCTCGACGATCTCGCGGATCTGGTAGGTACGCGCGCCACTGATGTTGTAGATGCCCCCCGGTTCGCCCTTGGCGGCCAGAAGCTCCAGTGCCGATGCCAGGTCGCGCACGTCGGTGATTGCCCGCCACGTATCCTGGTTGCCGACCTTCAATACCGGCTCGATCTGCCTCGCTTCGATACGGGCGATGCGCTGGGTCAGATCGGCGCAGACGTCGCCGGCCTTGCGCGCACCGGTGGTGTTGAAGATACGCGCGCACACGCTGCGGATCTTCCAGTTGGACCAGTACTGCAGCGCCAACATTTCGGTGGCCACCTTGCTGATGCCATACGGATGCAGGGGGCGAAGCGGATGCGACTCCTTGACCGGAATATCCTCTGCCGCCACCTCGCCGTACTGGGCGCTGGAACAAGCCACGACCACTACCGGGTCGATCCCCGCAGCGCGGATGGATTCGAATACGTTGGTGGTCCCCACCACGTTCGTGTCCAGTGTCTCTGCCGGTGCGGACCAGGACAGTGCCGGATAGCTCTGCGCCGAAAGCAGATAGATGACATCCGGGCGGAACGCATCGATCACCTGCGAAGTCTGCTCGCGGTAGCGGATGTCGCAGCGCACGACGCGATCCTGGAATGACGCCCAGTCCTTCGGCTCGATGGTCGGGTTGTAGCTGGTGCCCAGCACCTCATGCCCCTCAGCGATCGCGCGTTCCATCAGATAGCTGCCGACGAAGCCGGTCGCGCCCATTACAAGTACTTTCATTACCTGCTCCTCAATTCGCATTCGGGGTATTTGCGCGCACGCGTTCGCGGCGCGCGTCGACATCGGCGTAGGGAGCCGGATCGACGTCCTGGCTGACGATGCTCCACAACGCCGTTTCCGAGAATGTTGCACGGGCGAAATCCTGCGCGCGGCCAGAGACCTGCAACCAATGCGCATCGTCATCCAGCAGCCGCAGCACTTCATCTGCAAACGTCCGCGCATCTTCTGCGACGGCGATGAACTCCGAGGCGGCGGCCAGGCCCTGGGCACCTGCCGGGGATGTCACCAGCGGCACGCCGAAGCGCATCGCCTCCACCACCTTTCCCTTCATCCCTGCGCCAAAACGCAGCGGCGCCACCACCGCGCGGGCGTGGGCGTAATACATCTCCAGCTCTTCGTCGGTCACATAACCAGGCACCCGGATGGTGTCACTGACCAATGCACGCACGGCGGGCTTGGGGTTGGAGCCGACCAGATTGACCTCGATATCCGGCTTGCGCTCGCGAATCAGCGGCAGCACCTCTTCGACGAACCACACCGCGGCATCCACGTTGGGGTCGTGCGCGAAGCCTGCAACAAACAACAGGCCATTGCGGCGATGCATGCCCGAGACGTCCACAACCGGGAATCGATCGAACGCGTACACCGGGATGGTCAAGTTCTTCGCATGCGATTCACCGCGCTCGTCCATCCAGCGCGCAACGTGCGCGGTTTCAAGCTCGGATGGATAGTAGATCGTATCCACCTTGCTCCACAGCGACTCCTCTAGCATCTGCATGGCATCTCGCTGGGTCGACAGGGCGGGATCATGTGCCAGCTTGAGCTGCTCGGTCATGCGCTGGTAGTGCACGTCGTGCCCGTAATACAACAGCGTAGCCCGGCTGTGGCGACGCAGTGCTTCGATGTACTTGATCGAGACATGGGGGCGGCTAAGCAGTACATAGTCGATGCACCCCCCGTTGGCAGCGATCCAGCCCTCGAAGTTGTCCACATGCTCGGGGCCATAGATTGCCTCGACACCCATCTGCTGCAGGCGCGGGGTATAGACCGGATCGTGCCACAGGTTGTCCGACCAGAACTTCACGCTCATTCCGTGCTTCTTGAACAGCCCGATGAACTGGTCCATGGTGCGCGAGCCGGCATCACGGTCTGGCTGCGGCACGTAGTGATCGATTACCAGCACGCTCTTGCGCAACTGCGAGCGATCACGGGCCAGGAAAGGCAACTCCGCATTGGCAAACTGCCCCTCCAGCAGCGTGTCTTGCCAACGCTCGCGCAGCTTCTTCTGGTTGGCCACCTGGTAGGCCTTGATGCCACTGGTGACATCAGTACCGTGCGATACGCCTTCGTAATGCACCACCATCGATTCAGGTTGGTAGTACACCTTGAAACCTGCGGCGCGCACGCGGAACGCCAGGTCGGTGTCCTCGCAGTAAGCCGGAAGGTAGTGAGGGTCGAAGCAACCCAGAGCATCCAGCAGCGACTTCGGCAGCATGATCGCCGCACCTGAGATGTAGTCGGCCTCATGCACGTAGTTGTACTCGCTCGCGGCCGGATTCTGCAGTCGGCCGAAGTTCCACGCGGAGGCATCGCTCCAGACGATGCCTCCGGCTTCCTGCAGGCGACCATCCGGATAAACCAGTTTGGAGCCGGCCATGCCTGCGTCAGGGAACGCTTCGAATACCTTCAACAGCGCATCAAGCCAGCCATTGGTGACTTCAGTATCGTTGTTGAGGAAGCAGACATAGCGACCGCGTGCCAGAGTCGCCGCGTTATTGCAGGAAAGCAGGAAACCGAGGTTCTTGTCGTTCTCGTGGTAGCGCAAACCGGGAATGCCACGTAGCTTGCCGATGTCCGGATCGCCCGAGGCATCCTCGGCAACGATTACTTCGAATGACGCGCGCGTGGCGGCACGCGACAACGAGCGCACGCAGGCCAGGCTGATCGGCAGATTGCCATAGGTCGGGACGATGACCGATACCAGCGGCGCTTCCACCTTGGGCAACGAAGTGGTCGCAAGGCACATGTCGATGTTGGACCTGACGAACTCCAGCCCGAGGCCTTCCACCTGCTTTACCTGGGCGAAGCTGCGCTTGACCAGGAACCGGCGCACCGGCCCCACCAGTGGCGCCAACACCGGGAGACGGGCAATTCCGCTGGCGCGGAGCGAGTTGGCCACGCCGGTCCAGTCACCGCGCAGAACACGCGACATCAATCGCAGCGGCTTGGTCATGCGCCAGGACTTGGACTGAAGCAGCGCACTGGTCATCGCCTGGCTGGCATCATTGTCGGCCCGCAGTTGATCCAGCTGAGACTGCAGTTGGGCCCGCGCGTGGTCTCCGACAATCGCATCGGCCAGCAGCTCGCGAAGTTCCGCAGCAGTCTCTTCGTGCTGCGCGCTTTCCCGCTGAAGCTTCTCGCTTCGCTCCTGAAGCATCTCGCTTCGCTCCTGAAGCGCCGCATTCCGTTCCTGCTCGCGTGCAATCGCCTCCTGAAGATCTGCCTGCACCGCAGCCGCATGGCCGAGCTCGCCCTGGATCGATGCGACATGGCCGCGCAGGGCGTTGATCTCGGTGTCCTGCGCTTTGGCCCAGCGCGCCACTTCGTGATGGTGGTTGTACAGATCTTCCTGCTCGGCCAGCAGCAGCGAGGCAGGCGTGGCCGGCAGCAGCGACGCTTCAGCGGCAGCCACCGCAATGTAGTAGACCGGATCGGGCAGTGCGGCAACCCGCTGCTCGATTACACTGCCACTGTCGGTGACCGCTGTGTACTCTTCCTCGACACTACCGTCCAGCGGAGTGATCGTCGAGCCGACAGACATTCGATGGCCAACCACGCGAATCTCTGGGAACTGGGTGCCCAGCAGTTCCAGGAACTGGTCCAGGTATAGCTCCTTGACGTGGTACTCGTTGTGATAGCCCGCCTTGTCGGAGTAGACCTCCTTATTCGGCGAGGACATCACCAGCACCCCCTCGGGGCGGAGCACGCGGCGGATTTCCGCCAGCATCTGCTCCTGCTCGAGCAGGTGCTCGACGGTTTCGAAGGACACCACGACGTCGACGCACTGGTCCGGCAATGGAATCTGTGCAGCCGACCCCTGCAGGTACTGCAGATTGCTACGCCCGGCATAGATACCGGCAGCATGCGCGACTGCTTCGGCGGAAATATCCACGCCACGAACCGAACGGGCCTGACCGGCCAGCATCGCGCTGCCATAGCCCTCGCCACTGGCCAGGTCCAGCACATCCTTGCCCGCAACGATCGGCAGGCACCACGCGTATCGGTGCAGGTGCTCCTGCCGAATCACGCCGTGCTCGCTGGGAACAAAGCGCTCGCCAGTGAACTCGATCATTTCATCTCCTTGGAAAATTCAATCGCCAGCATGGGCAGTCCAACCAGTCCATAGCGCATGGTTTCATCGACCGCACGGAACTCGAGCGCATCATGGATCCAATGCTGCTGGACATGGTCATGCTGATCGCCGGAAGCGACCGCAACATCCACCATGTACGAGCCCGACGGCATGATCGGCATGCGGAACAGGAAGCTGGCCGAGATCCGCTCACCGGGTTCACCCGACACCGGCGTACCCTGCCAAGCAAGATAGGTGTTATCGCCGAACAGGCGCTGGCCGAGGCGATCCTTTACGTAGAACCCCAGAATCAGGTTGTGCAGGGACTCCACAAGCTCGGCGGTGATCTGCAACCGCACCAGCTCGCCTCCAGCAAGCAGGCCCACGGAATCACCATGCTCGTCCAGCAATTGCACTTCGACAATTCGAGCGCCCTGCGCGCCGAACTCCTGCCCAGTATTCTCCGGATCGAACTCGAAGGTCTGGATACGATTGCTCCAGCCTGCCTCCTGGCGCGCGGCCGTACGGGCATCGGGGGCATCGCCGATCTGGCGGCGGGCGCGCTTCTCGCCGACGACCACCTTGGCATCGCCGGCTTCACGCCGCCCGACCACGTGCTGCTCGGTCATGTACGCCTCGACCACCTCCTGCGAGGTGCCGGACAGGCGCATGCGGCCATTCTGCAGCCATACGGCGTTCTCGCACAGATTGGTCACAGCCGCAGCATCATGGCTGACGAACAACAGCGTCCCGTTCTTCTGGAACTCGCGCAGGAACCGCATGCACTTCTGCGAGAAGAACGCATCACCGACCGCCAATGCCTCGTCGATGATCAGGATGTCGGCGTCGACATGGGCGATCACTGCAAAGGCAAGGCGCACCGACATGCCGCTGGAATAGCTGCGCACCGGCTGGTCGATGAACTCACCGATGTCGGCGAATGCCAGGATGCTCTCCAGCCGCTGTTCGATCTGAGCGCGCGTCAGGCCCAGGATCGTCGCATTGAGGTAGACGTTCTCGCGACCGGTGAACTCAGGATTGAAGCCGCTGCCCAGCTCAAGCAGCGCGGCCACGCGCCCCTTCACCTTGATGTTGCCCTCGGTAGGATTGAGGGTACCGGCGATCATCTGCAGCAGGGTCGATTTGCCCGAGCCGTTGCGGCCAACAATGCCCACTGTCTGGCCGCGGCGAATCGAGAAGCTCACATCACGCAGCGCCCAAAAATCCTTGTAGAAGGACTTGCGCTTGCCTGCCAGCGCCTGCCACAGGCGGTGCGAAGGGCGCTCGTACATGTGGTACGACTTGCCAACCCCGTTGACCTCGATGACGGTCTCGGCCACGGCGACTTCAGAGGACATCGGCGAACCCCACACGCAGCTTGTTGAACAGGCGATGGCCAATGACGGCGACCACGCAGGCGATCAAGGTGTAGAGACCCAGGCCAGCCCAATCCGGCAAGCGGCCCCAAATCACCACTTCGCGCACCTGGTTGATGATGAAGGTCAGCGGATTGAGCTCGAACACGATGCGATAGCTGGCCGGCACCGACTCGACCGGAATGATCGCGGAGGACAGGAACAGCATGGCCGCTGCGATGACACCCGCGATCTGGCCGATGTCGCGCAGGTATACGCCCAGTGCCGAGGCGATCCAACCGATGCCGACCGTCAGGATGACCAGCGGCAACACTACCACCGGCAACAGCACCGCGGTGGGATGGATGCTGCCTTTCACGCACAGGTACAGCAGCAGCAACACGACCATGTTCATCAGCAGATGGAACAACGCCGACAGCGTCATGCTCCACACCAAGATATCCAGCGGGAACACCACGCGCTTGACGTAGCTGGTGTTGCTCACGATCAACTGCGGCGCACGGGTAAAGCACTCAGCGAAGAAGCCATGCACGGTCAGGCCCGCGAACAGGATCAACGCGAAATCGGTGGTGGACCCGGTCGATCCGGGCCAGCGTCCCTTCATGATGAAGCCAAAGGCCATGGTGTAGACCAGCAGCATCAGGAATGGGCTGATCAGCGACCACAGCAGACCGAAGCTGGCACCGCGATAGCGCCCAAGGACTTCACGCTGGGTCAGTTCGAAGGTAAGCGAACGATGCTTCCCGAAGACCGAGAGAATGCTCATGCTCAGCGGTTCCCGCCCAGCGCATTTTCAAGATCCACCTGCAGATCCCCCAGATCTTCAACGCCCACGCTCAGCCTTACCAGCGCATCGCTGATCCCCAGCTGCTCACGGCGCGCCACCGGAATCGAGGCATGGGTCATCACCGCCGGGTGGTTGACCAGGCTTTCCACGCCACCCAGCGACTCGGCCAGGGTGAACAATTCGGTCTTCTCGCAGAAGCGCTTGGCCGCCTCAAAACCGCCCTTCAGCACGATCGAGACGATGCCGCCAAAGCCGGTCATCTGCTTACGGGCAAGATCATGCTGCGGATGCGAGGGCAACCCAGGGTAGATCACCTTTTCCACCTCGGGATGCGTTTCCAGCCACTTGGCCAACGCCATCGCATTGGCGCAGTGCGCCTTCATGCGCAGCGGCAGGGTCTTCAGACCGCGCAGGGCCAGGAAGCTGTCGAACGGGCCCTGCACGCCACCAATGGAGTTCTGCAGGAAGGCCATCTGCTCGGCCAACGGCGCATCGTCACCGACCACCACCATGCCGCCGACCATGTCCGAATGGCCATTGAGGTACTTGGTGGCCGAATGCAGCACGAGGTCGGCGCCCAGCAGCAGCGGACGCTGCAGCATCGGCGAGGCGAAGGTGTTGTCGACCACTACGATCAGGCCATGGCGCTTGGCGATGGCGGCGACCGCGGCGATGTCCACGATCTTCAGCATCGGGTTGGTGGGGGTTTCAATCCACACCATCTTGGTCTTCGGGGTGATTGCCGCTTCGAAGGCCGCCAGATCGGTCAGGTCGACGAAGCTGAAGTCCAGCGCAGCGGTGCGGCGACGCACGCGCTCGAACAGGCGGAAGCTGCCGCCATAGATGTCGTCCATCGCCACCACGTGGCTGCCGGCATCCAGCAGCTCGATCACGGTGGAGCTGGCGGCCATGCCCGAGGCGAAGGCGAAGCCGCGGGTGCCGCCTTCCAGCGAGGCCACGCAACGCTCGTAGGCGAAGCGGGTCGGGTTGTGGGTACGCGAATACTCGAAGCCCTGGTGCTCGCCCGGGCTGGACTGCGCGTAGGTCGAGGTGGCGTAGATCGGCGGCATCACCGCGCCGGTGCTCGGGTCGGGCGACTGGCCGCCATGGATGGCCAGGGTGGCCAGCGCCAGCGCGCGGTCCGGGGAAGAAGCGTTGGACATGTCGTTTCCTGATTGGCGCCGATGACCGGCGCCGTCGAAGGAGCGGGAGTCTATCAGCGCGGCCTTAACGAGCTTTGACGCGGATAAACCGGGATTCAGCAGCGATCTGCGGCGATAAACGCCTTACTGAACGCGCCGACGCAGGTAATTCAGCAGGTCGATGCGGGTGATCAGGCCGAGGAAGGTGTCACCGTCCATCACGATGGCCACCTGGCCGCGGTCGAACACCGGCAGCAGCGCCTCGATCGGCGACTTCACATCCAGCCGGTCCAGCTTGCTGACCATGGCGGTGGCCACCGGGTCGCGGAAGCGTGCTTCGTCGCCGTAGACGTGCAGCAGCACGTCGCTTTCGTCGACGATGCCGACCAGCTGGTCACCGTCCAGCACCGGCAGCTGCGACACGTCATACAGCTTCATGCGCTGATAGGCGGTGGTCAGCAGGTCGTTCGGGCCGATCACGACGGTGTCGCGCTGGCCGTACGGGCGCAGGATCAGGTCGCGCAGGTCACCGTGCTGCGGGCGCTCAAGGAAGCCGTTGTCCAGCATCCAGTAGTCGTTGTACATCTTCGACAGGTACTTGTTGCCGGTGTCGCAGACCAGCACCAGCACCTTCTTCGGCGTGGTCTGCTCCTTGCAGTACTTCAGCGCCGCCGCCAGCAGGGTGCCGGTCGAGGAGCCACCGAGGATGCCTTCCTTGCCCAGCAGCTCACGCGCGGTATGGAAGCTCTCCGCATCGGTGATGGCGTAGGCCTTCTTCACACGGCTGAAATCGGAGATCGAGGGCAGGAAATCCTCGCCGATGCCTTCCACCAGCCAGCTGCCCGACTTGTCGTTGAGCACGCCGTCGTTGATGTACTCGGCCAGGATGGAGCCGACCGGGTCGGCCAGCACCAGCTCGGTCTTCGGCGACAGCGTGGCGAAGGCGCGCGAGAGGCCGGTCATGGTGCCGGAGCTGCCGCAGCCGAACACGATGGCATCCAGATCGCCATCCATCTGCTCGAGGATCTCCGGGCCGGTGCCGAATTCATGCGCGGCCGGGTTGTCCGGGTTGCCGAACTGGTTGACGAAGTAGGCGCCCGGGGTCTGCTCGGCGATGGTCTTGGCCAGGTCCTGGTAGTACTCCGGGTGGCCTTTGGCCACGTCCGAGCGGGTCAGGCGCACTTCGGCACCCATCGCCTTCAGGTTGAAGATCTTTTCCCGGCTCATCTTGTCCGGGACCACCAGGATCAGCTTGTAGCCCTTCTGCTGGGCCACCAGCGCCAGGCCCAGGCCGGTATTGCCGGCGGTGCCTTCCACCAGGGTGGCGCCGGGCTTGAGGTCGCCGCGCTTCTCTGCCGCTTCGATCATCGACAGGCCGATGCGATCCTTGATCGATCCGCCCGGGTTGGCGCTTTCGAGCTTCAGGTAGAGCTCGCAGACGCCAGCATCCAGGCGCTGGGCCTTGACGATAGGGGTCTGGCCGATGAGTTCGAGGACGGAAGAATGGATGGGCATTCGGGGGACTTCGGTTCGCGCCACACAGGGCCGGACCGGTGATTATCCGACGGATGGCGACGAAAGTCAGGAGCCGTTTCTGTAGCGCCGGGCCATGCCCGGCGGGAGGCGTGCTGACCCACGGTCGGCACCCACCAGCTCGGCTGGCGGCCCAAGGGGATGCGGACGGCCCCGGATCGACGAGGAGACCGGTACCGCCCGCATCGGGGGACGTGCCTGCGGGGCCAAGGCACCACCGCGTGTGGTGCCTTGGCGCGACGCCTGCGTTCAGCGGCGCCGCGTTGCCAGGTCAGGAGAGCCTGGCAGGGCCATCGATGGCCAGGTCATGCCATTCCGGGCACGACAGGGGTGCGTCAATGCGTGGGGGACGAGGTTGCGAGCGGTGTTTCGTACATTCGCAGAAGGCGTTGCTTGGCCAGCAGCTTCTCGCGCTTCATTCGACCCAGGGTGACATCATCGATCGGGAGTACACCCAACTCCGCATCCATGCACTTCTTGTTCAACTTGCGGTGCTGGTCATGGAGTGCCCGGAACTCCGGATCGCGCGCGCGACGGGCGTCGATCTCGCTCTGGGGCTGATCTTCAAACATGATGGACCTCCTTCGACAGATACACGAACGCCCCGGCCGCAAGGCACGGGGCGTTGTTCATGGAGGAGTGCCGGTCGATGCCCACATGGGTGCCCACAACGACATGCGGCACTGGCCTGCGCACTTCGATCTGCTGCGGTTCGCGCCCTGCTTGCATCGGCCCGGCCCTCCCATCGTCCGGTCCGCGTTATTGCGTCCCGGACAATTGACCCTACGCTTGCTCTGGACGGGGTTCAAGCCCCTGCGGCAAAAAGACCGAACCCCGCCGAGGCGGGGTTCAGGCTGAATACTCAACACAACGAAAAACAAACAATATCAATCAATTACGGCGCGATGACGACCTCGGCCGAGCGGGCCCGGGTGGAGGCGGCCTTCTTCCCAGCAACCTGGATCCGGCTGCTGGCGACACCGGCCGACACCAGCGCGTCACGCAGTGCCTCGGCGCGCTTCTGGCCGACGCCATTGGCGCTGTCATAGGCTTCGATGCGGATCCTGCCCTTCTTGCCGATGTTCACGTACTCGGCCAGGGCCTTGGCCTGGTTGCGGGCGCCACCGGACAGGCTCGAGGCCCCGGCCGCAAACGCGTCACCGGCAAAGGTGAAGACCTCGCCGCGGCCATCGAACTTCGAGCCCGGCAGTTTCTGCCCGGACACCAGCTCGGCTTCCTCACGGGCCAGCTTGGCCGCGTTCTGCTGGGCCGAGCTGAGGCGCTGCTGCTGCTTGCCGGCCACGCTGGTCAGGGCGTTCTCGGCATCCTGGCGGGCCAGGGTCTCGGCCTCGGCCGCCTGGCGCAGGCGTTCGGCCTCTTCTGCCTGCATCTGCGCCTGCATGCGCAGCTGTTCGGCTTCCTGCCGGGCACGGGCGGCATCGCGGCGGCTGGCCTCGATCAGCAGATCGCCGCGGGTGCGCTCCAGGCGGTCGACCTCGCGCGCGGCCAGCGCAGCCCGCACGGCGGTCTCGGCGATCTCGACCCGGCGCTCGGCCAGGTAGGTGGCCAGCTCCTGGTCACGGCGCTTGGCCTTCTCCAGGGTGGCGATGGCCTGCTGCGCCTGCATGCGCTCGAAGGCGCCCAGTTCGGCGGTGTCCGGATTGGCCTGGATCGCCATCAGGCGCTGGCTCAGCTGGCCCACCATCGGGTTGTCAGCGGCCAGTGCCAGCGTCGGCAGGGCCAGCAGCGTAGCCAGGGTCAGCGCGGAAATCGTCTTCATCGGCGGTCCTCCCCGGTCGACAACTGGCGCTGCAGCTGGTTGACCTCGTTGCGGCGCAGCTGCAGCTGTGCGGTCGCCGTGGCTTCCTCGCTGCGGGCACGGGCCAGATCGGCGTCAACGGTGGCACGCAGGGCCAGCGCCGGTGCGTTCTTGCGCTCGCGGCGGTCGCCGGCGGCACGCTGGGCCTGCTCCAGCCCCTGGCGGGCCAACCCGATCAGGTCCGGGGCGTACTGGTCGGCGTCGGCCTGGGTGGCCTTGTCCACCGCCTGCCGGGCCTGGGCCAGTTCCAACGCGCCATCCTGCGCCCAGGCGGGAGCAGAGAGTGCGAATGCAAACGCCATCACATACAGGCTGTGGCGCATTCGTGCGAAGCTAAGTCGTTTCATTGGGGAGGCCGTACCGGTTGTCGGTTCGCGGCCATTGTCGTCAAGCCGGTACCGTGCTTGCAACGGGCACCGGCAGTTTCGTTGGGGAAAATTCGCAATGGATATCGGCTACTTCCTGAAGCTGATGACCGAAAAGAACGCTTCGGACATGTTCTTGACCACCGGCGCGCCGGTGTACATCAAGATCGAGGGCAAGCTGTATCCGCTCGGCAATACCGGCCTGCCGCCGGGAATGGTGAAGAAGATCGCCTACTCGCTGATGGACGAGGGCCAGGTGCCGCAGTTCGAGCGCGAGCTGGAACTCAACATGGCCATCGCCCTGGCCGATGCCGGGCGTTTCCGCGTAAACGTGTTCAAGCAGCGCGGTGAAGTAGGCATGGTCATCCGCGCCATCCGCAGCCGGATTCCGAGCATCGAAGAGCTCAACCTGCCGCAGGTGCTGAAGGACGTCATCATGACCCCGCGTGGGCTGGTGCTGGTGGTGGGGTCCACCGGCTCGGGCAAGTCCACCTCGCTGGCGTCGATGATCGACCATCGCAACAGCACCACCACCGGTCACATCCTCACCATCGAGGACCCGATCGAATACCTGCACAAGCACAAGATGTCCATCGTCAACCAGCGCGAGGTCGGGCTCGATACCCATGCCTTCCACAATGCGCTGAAGAACGCGATGCGTGAAGCGCCGGACGTGATCCTGATCGGCGAGATCCTGGATGCCGAAACGATGGAGGCGGCGATCGCCTTCGCCGAAACCGGGCACCTGTGCCTGGCCACCCTGCACTCCAACAACGCCGACCAGACCATCGAGCGCATCCTCAACTTCTTCCCGGAAAGCGCGCACAAGAACGTGCTGATGAACCTGGCGCTGAACCTGCGCGCGGTGATCAGCCAGCGCCTGGTGAAGAACAAGGAGGGGCGCCGCCTGCCGGCCACCGAAGTACTGATCAACACGCCGATGATCCGCGACCTGCTGCGTCGCGGCCAGGTACACGAGATCAAGGCGGCGATGGAGGCTTCGCTGGAAGAAGGCATGGAGAGCTTCGACCAGTGCCTGTTCCGGTTGGCCAAGAACGGCACCATTGATCAGGAAGAAGCACTGCGCGCGGCCGACTCGCGCGATGGCCTGGCGCTGAAGTTCCGCCTGTCAGAAGGCGGCAGCGGCGAGCACGATCCGTATGCGGACTTCTCGGCCGGCGCGCCGAGCATTACCCACGGGTTCTGACGGCGCGCCCGCCAGGCATGGCCCGGCGCTACCGGACGCGTGGTGGTAGCGCCGGTCCATGCCCGGCGGAATCCTGAAGAGTTAAGGGGCGGTCTCATCCAATGAGACCCCTCGTGCGTAGGTTTCTTCAATGGAAACCATACGCAAGCTGGCCATCCTTGCAGATGCCGCCAAGTACGATGCCTCCTGCGCCTCCAGTGGCGCGGGCAAGCGCGATTCGCGCGCCTCCGGCGGCATCGGCAGTACCGAGGGCATGGGCATCTGCCACAGCTACACGCCCGATGGCCGCTGCGTGTCGCTGCTGAAGATCCTGCTGACCAACTTCTGCGTGTACGACTGCGCCTATTGCGTGAACCGGGTGTCCAGCAACGTGCCGCGCGCGCGTTTCAGCGTGGACGAGGTGGTCACGCTCACCCTGGACTTCTACAAGCGCAATTACATCGAAGGGCTGTTTCTTTCCAGCGGCATCATCCGCAACGCGGACTACACGATGGAGCGCATGGTGGAGGTGGCACGCCGGCTGCGCGAGGAGCACCGATACGCCGGCTACATCCACCTGAAGACGATCCCCGAGGCATCGCCAGAACTTCTGGCCGCTGCGGGTCGTTACGCCGATCGCCTGTCGATCAATGTCGAACTGCCCACCGAGGCAGGCCTGGCCACCCTCGCCCCGGAAAAGACCAGCACATCGATCCGCGGCGCGATGGGCGAACTGCGCTGGCGCATCGAAGAAGCCAAGGAGGCCCGCAAGGCGCCGGCAGTGATCGCACCGGTTTCCAGCCGCAGCGCGCGTCCTCGCCCTCCCCGCTTTGCACCCGCCGGGCAGAGCACGCAGATGATCGTCGGCGCCGACGGTGCCAGCGACCAGCAGATCCTGACCAGTGCCGACAGCCTCTACGGCAACTACCGCATGCGCCGGGTGTACTACTCCGCCTTCAGCCCGATTCCCGATGCGAGCCGCCAGCTGCCGCTGCAGCCGCCTCCGCTGCAGCGCGAGCACCGTCTGTACCAGGCCGACTGGCTGCTGCGTTTCTACGGCTACGGCGTGGAGGAGATCACCGACACCACCCAGGGCGGCATGCTGGATCTGGACATCGATCCGAAGATGGCCTGGGCGATCCGCCATCCCGAACGCTTCCCGGTGGACCTGAACCTTGCGCCGAAGGAGCTGCTGCTGCGGGTGCCGGGCCTGGGAGTGCGCAACGTCAAGCGCGTGCTGATGGCACGCCGCCACGGTCGCCTGCGGGTGGCCGACGTTGCACGACTGAAGGCGCCGATGAGCAAACTGCTGCCGTTCGTGCAGCTGGCCGACCACCATCCGCGCAGTGCGCTGGATGATCCGGCGGCGCTGCGCGCGAAGCTGGCGCCACCACCCCGCCAGGGCTCGCTGTTCGATGCCACGCCCGCTGCCTGAGCTGCAGCGCTGGTCGCTGCGCGTAGACCCGCCGTGGTCGCTGGATGCCTGGCGCGGTGCGGCGCGTGAGGCCTTGCTGCGCGGGGTGCTGCCGGAACAGCTGGACTGGATCACAGGTACCGAAGCGTCGCTGCTGGACGCGCCGGCGGTGCAGCAGGCGCCACTACCCGACGGCGCCACCGTCCCGAACGTGCCGCGCGACTTCGTCGAACTGGCCGCTACCTGTCTGTGCCATCGCGATCCGCAGCGCCTGCCGCTGCTGTACCGCCTGCTGTGGCGCATCGCGCATGGCGAACGCACGGTGCTGTCCAATCCGGCCGACGCCGATGTGCTGCGGTTGATGGCGCTGGCGCAGGCGGTGCGCCGCGACACGCACAAGATGAAGGCCTTCGTACGCTTCCGGGAGGTGCCCGGCGAGACCGACGCGTTCATCGCCTGGTTCGAACCCGACCACAACATCGTCGACCGGGTCGCGCCGTTTTTCGCCCGCCGTTTTGCCGGTATGCGCTGGGCGATCCTGACACCCGCGCGCAGTGTCCGCTGGGATGGCAGCGCGCTCTCATTCGGTGATGGCGGCAGCCGTCGCGATGCACCCGCCGAAGACGCCCGTGAGACGCTGTGGCAGACCTATTACGCCAGCATCTTCAATCCGGCCCGGCTCAACACGCGGATGATGCAGCAGGAAATGCCCGCCCGTTACTGGAAGCATCTTCCCGAAGCGCACCTGTTGCCGGGTCTTGTGCGCGACGCAGCCGGCCGCGTGCAGGAGATGCATGATCGACCGGCACAGGCACCGCAGCGACGTATTCCCGCACGGCCGAATGATGCAACCGATGCCGCTGCGGACAATGGCAGCCTGCAGGCGCTGCGCCAGCAGGCCGCCGTCTGCCGGCAGTGCCCGCTGTGGGAAGCGTCGACCCAGACCGTGTTCGGCGAAGGTCGTGCCGATGCACGCATCATGCTGGTGGGCGAACAGCCCGGTGATGTCGAGGACCTGAGTGGTCGCCCCTTCGCCGGGCCGGCGGGCAAGCTGCTGGACCGTGCGCTGCAGGAGCTGGGCATCGAACGCAGCGCCCTGTACCTGACCAACGCGGTGAAGCACTTCCATCACGAGCGGCGAGACAAGGTGCGCCTGCATAAGCGCCCTGAGAGCCGCCATGTGCACGCCTGCCGGCCGTGGCTGCAGGGCGAGATCGCACGGGTGAAGCCACAGGTGATCGTCTGTCTCGGCGCCACGGCGGCCTCGTCCGTATTTGGTCGCGATTTCAACCTGACGCGCGACCGTGGCCGCTGGCTCACGCTCGAGGATGGCACCCGGGGATACGCCACCGTGCATCCTGCCTGGGTACTGCGGCAGAAGGATGATACGCGGCGCGAGGACGCCTACCGGTTGTTCCGCGATGACCTGCGGCAACTGCTGGCGGCCGATTCCGCGCCCACCGGGCATGGCCCGGCGCTACCGCGCGCCGGAGACCGGTAGCGCCAGGCCATGCCCGGCGAGCACAGCGGGACGTCAGGCGGCGTCGACCTGGTTTTCGGGGCGTGCAGCGATGAAGGCATCCAGCTGCTGGCAGGCCGCTTCAATGCGGCGCAGTGTGGGGTATGCCGCCAGGTCCAGGCCGAAGCGATGGGCGTTGTACAGCTGCGGCAACAGGCAGATGTCGGCCAGGCCCGGACGGTCACCGTGGCAGAACGTGCCGGTGTCAGCGCTGTTGGCCAGCATCGTTTCCATTGCGGCAAAGCCCTCGGCCATCCAGTGCAGGGTCCACCGCGTGCGTGCATCGGCCGGCAACTGCAGATCGCGCTCGAGGTACTGCATCACCCGCAGGTTGTTGATCGGGTGGATGTCGCAGGCCACCAGCTGCGCCAGCGCCCGCACCCGTGCGCGGCCAGCGGCATCGGCCGGCAGCAGCGGCACCTGCGGAAACCGCTCTTCCAGATACTCCAGGATCGCCGGCGACTGGGTCAGCACGTGGCCGTCATGCAGCAGCGTGGGCACCAGCTGCTGCGGGTTGAGCCCGCGATAGGCGTCATGGTGCTGCTCGCCGCCCTCGCGCACCAGATGCACCGGTCGTGCTTCGAAGGCCAGGCCTTTCAAGGCCAGGCCGATGCGCACGCGGTAGGCGGCGCTGGATCGCCAGTAGGTGTACAGCACGATGCCGTCGTCGACCGGAATCTCCATCGCCGCCTCCATGCTCAGGGCTTGGCCGCCTGTTCGATGCGCTGCTCGATCGCACCGAAGATGCTGTTGCCGGCGGCATCGAGCATCTCGATGCGCACCACGTCGCCGAAGGACATGAACGGCGTGCTCGGCTTGCCGTCGCGCAGGGTTTCCACCACGCGCTGTTCGGCGAAGCACGAAGCACCCTTGCTGGTGTCTTCGTTGGCGATGGTGCCCGAGCCGACGATGGTGCCGGCACTGAGCGGGCGCGTCTTCGCCGCGTGCGCGACCAGCTGGGCGAAGTTGAACTGCATGTCGACACCCGCTTCCGGCGCACCGAACCACGTCCCGTTGATGTGGGTCAGCAGCGGCAGGTGCACCTTGCTGTCCTGCCAGGCAGCGCCCAGCTCGTCGGGAGTGACGAACACCGGCGACAACGCCGAGCGCGGCTTGGACTGCAGGAAGCCGAAGCCCTTGGCCAGTTCGCCCGGGATCAGGTTGCGCAGCGAGACGTCGTTGACCAGGCCGATCAGCTGGATGTGGCCGGCGGCCTGCTCCGGGGTGGCGGCCATCGGCACGTCGTCGGTGATCACCACGATCTCCGCTTCCAGGTCGATGCCGTAGTCCTCGCTGACCACCTTGACCGCATCGCGCGGGCCATGGAAACCGGCGCTGGTGGCCTGGTACATCAGCGGATCACTGTAGAAGCTCTCCGGGACCTCGGCGCCGCGCGCGCGACGTACGCGCTCGACGTGCGGCAGGTAGGCGCTGCCATCAACGAATTCATAGGCGCGCGGCATCGGCGCGGCCAAGGCCTGCGGGTCCAGGTCGAACACGCCATCGGCGTCACCGGCATTGAGCGACTCATACAGCGCATTCAGACGCGGGGCCAGATGGCTCCAGTCCTCCAGGGCCAACTGCAGGGTGGCGGCGATGCCGGTGGCGCGCACGCCGTGGCGCAGGTCACGCGAGACGACGATCAGGGTGCCGTCGCGGCCGCCTTCCTTCAAGGAACCAAGCTTCATGGTGGGTGTCCGGAGTCGTGGGCAAACAAGTTTCAAGTGTAATCAAATAAGCAGCGTAGCCAAGCTGCAGCGCGGCATCGCCTCACCCTACCGCAGGAGGGGGGCGGCAGGGTTGCACCCTGCACCGGCTTCAAGCCAGAGCAACGGCCGGAGCAACGGCAACAGCCGGCTCTGGGTTTTCTGTGGGTTGGGCGGGGCGGTATGGGGCTGCAGGACACGCCGTAAACCCATCCATGGGGGCTCGATGGCGCCATCCATGGCGCCAACGGTCCTGCAGCCCCATACCGCCCCGCCTTCGACAGGTTCCCGGTGACGGTTGCATTCGTTCCGGTAGATCCACGCCATGCGTGGATGGATCTCCATCGAAATCGAATTTTTCGACAATTGAACGAAGAGCATCCACGCATGGCGTGGATCTACCGTGTCGACCAAGGTCGACACCCACCAGGAGCGGGCCATGCCATTCCGACAGATCGCGGAAAACTGTCGAAGGCGGGGTGGGTCCGGTTGCGGGGGCGTGAGCCGCATGGATGCGGCGACCGAGCTTACATGGACGTACTTGCAGCGGCCCCCGCAACCGGAACCACCCCGCCATCCCACGGATAGCCCGCTTCTGCTGTTGCTGTTGAGGTTGCCGGCCAGCGGCCGGCACTACCGCTTCGGCGGGTGCAGGGCGCAGCCCTGCCGAACCCCCAACCTGAACAGCCTGTTTTGCGTCAGGTCTCATCCTTCCGTTAGACTATGCGGGTCTGCAGCGGCCGTCCGTTTCCCTCCGGGATCGCCGGCGACCGGGGTTCGCCCCATCGCCCGCCCCCACTCCGACGCCGTTCGTCACGCATTCCAGCCTGCGCTTCGCGTTGGCTGCACCCAATTCTCGCAGCGCGGTTCACGGGAACGCTCCGAGTCAGCCGATCAGTTTGATCTGCCCCCGTCTGTCCGTTCGGACAGGCGTTAACTGTACTTGGAGCAATCTCGATGTCTTTTGAATCCCTGGGCCTTGCGCCCTTCCTGTTGCGTGCGCTCGCCGAGCAGGGCTACGAAACCCCGACCCCGATCCAGCAGCAGGCGATCCCGCTGGTGCTGGCCGGTCGCGACCTGCTGGCCGGCGCACAGACCGGTACCGGCAAGACCGCCGCGTTCGGCCTGCCGCTGCTGCAGCACCTGGGCACCGCTTCGCAGGAAGTGCGCACCGGCCCGCGCAAGCCGCGCGCGCTGATCCTGGCACCGACCCGCGAACTGGCCACCCAGGTGCATGACAGCCTGCGCGGTTACAGCAAGTACCTGCGCATCCCCAGCGCCTGCATCTACGGCGGTGTCGGCATGGGCAACCAGCTGGACATCCTGCGTCGCGGCGTGGACCTGCTGGTGGCCTGCCCGGGCCGCCTGATCGACCACCTGGAGCGTCGCAGCATCGACCTGTCCGGCATTGAACTGCTGGTGCTGGACGAAGCCGACCGCATGCTGGACATGGGCTTCCTGCCCTCGATCAAGCGCATCCTGGCCAAGCTGCCCAAGCAGAACCGCCAGACCCTGCTGTTCTCGGCCACCTTCGAGGACAACATCCGCCAGTTGGCGCTGGAGTTCATGCGCAACCCGGAACAGATCCAGGTCACGCCGAAGAACACCGTCGCCGAGACCATCACCCACAAGGTGCACCCGGTCGATGGCAGCCGCAAGCGCGACCTGCTGCTGCACCTGCTGGCGCAGGACAGCCGCGAGCAGACCCTGGTGTTTGCCCGCACCAAGCACGGCAGCGACAAGCTGGCCGCGTTCCTGGAAAAGTCCGGCATCAAGACCGCGGCGATCCACGGCAACAAGAGCCAGGGCCAGCGCCTGCGTGCGCTCGGCGACTTCAAGGCTGGCCGTGTCACCGTGCTGGTGGCCACCGATATCGCCGCGCGCGGCATCGACATCAACGAGCTGCCGAAGGTGATCAACTTCGATCTGCCGATGGTGGCCGAAGACTACGTGCACCGTATTGGCCGTACCGGCCGCAACGGTGCGACCGGTGAAGCGATTTCGCTGGTGGCGCAGGATGAAGTGAAGCTGCTGCGCGCGATCGTGCGCCTGCTCGGCCGTGACATGGACATCCGCGATGTGCCGGGCTTCGAGCTGCAGACGCCGATCCGCTGGGGCAACAGTGCTCCGGGCAAGGCCGAGGCCGATACCGGCGAGCGCGTGCCGCGCAAGACCCACGCGCGCCGTCCGCACGGCGATGCGCCGCGTCATGCCCATGCAGGCCCGAAGAAGGCCGGCGGTGGCCGCCGCGAGGGCGCCGGCAACGGCCAGCAGCGCGCAGGCGCAGGTGCCGGTCAGGGCCAGCGTCGCGGTGGCGGTGCCAATACTGGTGGCGGTCGTGGCCGCGGCCAGGGTGGCGGCGGCGGTCGCGCCAGCTGATCCCAGCTGACAGGGATGGCGTCTCCCGCTGCGCGGGGGCTGCTTATCGGGGGACGACGCTTACGCGTCGTCCCTTTTTTGTTGCTGGCTGCCGGGTGGTTTGAAAGCTGGCGGTGGGTTTTGTGTGGGCGTTGGGGAGCGGGGGCGGTGCAAAACACGCCGTAAACCCATCCATGGGGGCTCGTAGGCGCCTTGCTCGTGTGCGCTGTCCTGCGCACACGGCAAGATCGGGGTTCGGCGTCCTGCCCAACCCGCCCGGGGCATGCCTCGGGCCCATGGCGCCTGCGGTTTTGCACCGCCCCCGCTCCCCAACGCTTCAGACATTTCCAGCGCCTACTTGTCCCGCCGGGTAGCCGAGAGAAGAAGGATCAATTCAAAGACAAAAGCAAAAGCCGGAATTCCAGCTTTTGCTTTTGCCCTTGCTCCCGCCTTGGGTTTGATGCATCCGCGCCCGCAGGAAACTGTCTGGGGAGGACGGATGGGCCGCGCAGGACCGCAGGCGCCATGGATGGCGCCTACGAGCCTACACGGACGTACTTGCGGCGTGTCCTGCGCGGCCCATCCGTCCTCCCAATCCCAGCGTCAGTTCGGCGCGTAATGCCTCAACCCCGCGCTTTACTCGGATTCACCAGATTCCCGAAGAAGATCGCGTTGATCAGCATCCGATCAGTGCCATGCCAGTACTTGCGATGCGCCGGATCATCAGCAAACAGGATCACGTTGCCCTGCCCCTGCGCTGACACCAGCAGCCATGCACTTCCAGCCACGCGACTGCGGTTGCGCTCGGACAGATACCCGTTCACCCGCGGTGTGTCGTCGATCCGCACCACCGTGGAAAACCCGTTCGTGCTCGGCTGCAGGATGACCGTGTTCTCCTTGTTGATCGCCAGTTGCCGGCGCGGCACCCCGAACGCCAGGGGATGGCTGGGGTCGACGTCGGCGCTGAGGATGTTGCCGCTGACACGCTCGATCGCGGCGATATCGCGCTGGTCACCGAAGGCGCGGCGCGCGGTGTCTGTTGCTTCCTCGTCCTTGCCCAGCTTCTCGCCGTCGGCAAGTTTCTGTTCGATCGCCCACTTCGACGCGCTGCCATAGGTGACCAGTGACCCGCCGGCCTGGATCCAGCGCTTCAATGCCGCTACCGCGGCCGCGTCGACGCCGGCATAGGTGCCGCCGGACAGCACGATCGTGGTGTAGCGGTCCAGAGATACCTTGCCCAGCTGCTGCGGGTCCAGCTTGCTGGCCGGCAGGCGCAGCTGCTGGTCGAGCAGGAACCAGGCCGAACCGATTTCGGTGGCTGCCACGCCCTCGCCCATCACCAGCGCGACGGCGGGCTTGCGCAGTGCCTTGACGCCGTCACTGCCAAGGTCGATGCCATCGCGGCTGCGACCGCTGGCCAGCGCATGCACCTGCACACCGGCGGCCCGCGCGGCGGCGGCGACCGCCTCCTGCAACGCCGCACCCTGCAGCGGCTGCCCGGACACCGGTACCACGATGCTGCCCCCGGCAAAGGCCACCTCACCTTGTGCGGTGGCCGCGGTGAACGGCTGGAAGGTGGCACGCGTGGACAAGCCCTTGGCCTGCAGGGCGGCCAGTGCGCGGCCCGCGTTGTAGTCGCGCCAGTCGATCACGTAGGCGAAGCCCGCTTCACCGCCGGTCAGCCCGCCCTGCACTGCGGGAACCTCGACCACGCGGGCGCCGCCATCGATGCGGCTGCGGCTGCCGGCAAAAGCCACGCCGTAGGCCGGGGCGATCGCGTAGCTGGTGCTGCCGTAGAACACGTCGCCCTTGATCGGCGGGGTCTCGGCGAAGATCGAATGGACCAGGCGGAACTGCGCCTGCTGCACCGGCACCACGTAGGCGCTGCCCGCTTCGAAACGCTGGCCATCTACGCTGACAGCGCGGTCCAGTGCATGCACTTCAATCCTGTGCAGCAACAGCAGTTCCAGCAGGCGTCGGGTCAATGCCGGATCATGCGCGTCGCCGAACACGAAGCTCTTCACCGGCTGTTGTGCGGCCTGCTTCAGCGCGCTCTGGAAGAAACGCTTCTGCAGCTCGAACAGGGCGCTGCGCTCGGTCACCGCACCGCGCACCGTGCCCAACCCGGTGGCAACCTGGTTGCGGATGGTGAACGGGAACGTCAGCAGGCCATTCACCGATTCCTGCACGCGACCGCGCGAACTGGCCTGCTCCACCGTGACGCCGACCGCGCCGTGGAAATCCGGATAGGTCGAGCCGTACACGGGCGAGAAATTGTCGAAGTTCTCACCGGTGTAGTACAGCGAACCCAGCGCATCGAGCGCCTGGGCGTGGTACTTGGCCAGGGTCTTGTTGAACTCGTACGATGCTGCCGGGATCAACGGACTATGCATGCTCTTCGGCGATGGCTCGAAGTAGTACGTGCTGTCCTTGCCCATTTCGTGGAAGTCGATCTGCACGTTCGGGTACCACTGGTGGAACTGCGCCACCTTCGGCCGCGAATCCTGCTGTGTCAGTGCCAGCCAATCGCGGTTGAGATCGGTGAAGTAGTGGTTGGTACGGCCTTGCGGGAACGGTTCGACATGTTCCTTGTCGGCCGGATCGGCCGAGGCCGGATCGGACGCCCAGGCGTTGTGCCAGTTGGCGGCGCGATCGCGGCCGTCGGGATTCTGCGCCGGGTCGAACAGCACCACTGCCTGCTGCAGCCACTGCTGCGTTTCCGCGCTGCGGTTGGCCACCAGGTAGTAGGCGGTCAGCATCGCCGCTTCGCCGCTGGAGGTCTCGTTGCCGTGCACGCTGTAGCCCAGCCACACCACCACCGGGCTGTCACCGGCAGCGCTGCGCGGCTGCGCCGGGTCGGCCAGGGTCGCGTGCTGCTGGCGGATCTGTTCCAGCCGCGCGTGGTTGCCTGCAGCAGTGACCGTGGCGATCAGCAGCGGTCGGCCCTCATAGCTGCGGCCGATCTCGCGCACGCTGATCTTGTCCGAGTGCTTGGCCAGCTCCTGGAAGTAAGCCACCAGCTGGTCATGGCGGGTGTAGCGGCTGCCGATCGGATAGCCGAGGAACTGCTCCGGCGTGGGAATGGCGGTATCGAATGCCGCGGCATCGGTGGTCTGCGGGAAGAAATAGCCGCTCTGCGCATGTACCGCAGACGGCAACGATACGGCGGTGGCGACGGCGAGCAACAACGGGAAAACGGCACGGCGGTGGAAGGACACGGTGACTCCCCTGGAACATGGCAACACGGCCGGCCACACACGGTGGCCGGCCGCGGTGGGTGGATCAGAAGCGGTAGTCGAAGCCCAGCGTGAAGTAGCGGCCGCGCAGGTCGTACTGGCTGAAGTCGTACGGCGCGCGGATGCCCGGGAACGAGGCATCGTACGGCGGCGTCTTGTCACCCAGGTTCTGCACCTTGGCGTACACGGTCAGGTTGTCGATGCCGGTGTAGCCCAGGTAGAGATCGAACTGGTTGTAGGCGTCGACGCGGCTCTGCACCGCAGCGGCAGCGGTGCTGGCCTTCTGGTCGTAGCCACTGGTGTAGTACCAGGTCACCGCGGCGGTGTAGTCGCTGTACTTCCAGTCCAGGGTGGTGGTGGCCTTGTTCTTCGGCAGGGTGGCGCCGAGATTGCTGCCGGCATAGTCCACCAGCGGGCCACCGACCACGGTCGGGCGCCGGTAGTCGCGAACGTGGGTGTAGGCCGAGGTCACGGTGAAGTCACCGAAGGCCGTGGTCGGGATGCGCTGGCGCAGTTCGACGTCGATGCCCGAGGTCTTCAGCTCGCTCAGGTTCTGGTAGCGGTTGTAGACCGCCTGCAGCTTGCCGCGCTCATCGCGCTGCACGGCACCGGCGACGTTGTCGTTGACCAGGGTCTGGGTGTTGTTGGTACCGACCAGGTTGTCCAGCTGGATACGGTAGTAGTCGATGCTCAGGTTGGTGTTCGCCCACGGCGACAGCACCACGCCGAAGTTCACGCTCTTGGTGCGCTCCGGCTTCAGGTCGCTGTTGCCGACGGTGAAGAAGGTCGGGTTCTGCCGCGAGCCCGGCACGTCCGGATCACGCGGGTCGACCACGCTGCCGTAGGCGATGCTGGTGCTGTTGGAGTTCTCCGACAGCGACGGGGCACGGAAGCCCTTCGACGCGGAGGCACGCACCAGCAGGAAATCCAGCGGCTGCCAGCGCAGGCCGAGCTTGGGCGAGAACGCGTCGCCGAAATCGTCGTAATGATCGGCGCGGGCGGCGGCGGACAGTTCCAGGGTCGAGGCCAGCGGCACGTTGACCTCGGCGTAGGCGGCGCTGACCTTGCGCTCGCCATGCACTTCGGCGATTGCCGGGCGCACCTGCAGGCCGGCATCGATCTGCCACGGGTTGTTCGAATCAAGCTTCTCGCGGCGCCATTCGGCACCGGCGGCGAACCCGATGTCGCCGGCCCAGGTGTGGCCGAGACTGCCGGAGATCTTCGCATCGATGCCCTGCAGCACCGACTCGGCCGGACGCAGGGTGGCGATGTTGATCGAATCGCGCACCGACTGCGGCGTCGCGGCCGGGTTCAGCAGGTTGTAGCTGCCGGTGGCCAGTGCATTGGCCAGTGCCCAGCGGTTGGCGAAGCCGCCGGAGACGGTTTCGCGCTCGCTGCTGCGCGCGCCGAACGCGGCCACTTCCCAGTCCCACTTCTCGGTGTTGCCACGCAGCCCGAACACACCGCGATAGGCGGTGGACCGGTTGGTCTTGATGGTGCCGCCGAGGTCGAAGAAGGTGTATTCGATCGGGATCGCACGGCCGTACGGGTTGTACGGGTTGCTGGCCGGCAGGTTGGACGACACCGGCTCCGCCAGGCCGGTCTGCGCGTTCAGTGCGAAGCGACCGCTTTCCAGGGTGAAGAACGGGCTGCTGCCGAACCAGGCAGCACTCTTGATCTGGCTGTACAGCACTTCGCCGAACGCTTCGACGTTGTCGCCGAGGCGGAACGTGCCGTTGGCGTAGGCCTGGTAGCGCTTGGTGGAGGGAATCAGGGTGGTGTACGGGGCCTGGTTGAAGCCGCAGGTATCACCGGCCAGGCCGTCGATCGGCGCGCTGGCCACGCGGGTGGTGCCGGTGGGGCAGTTGCCGTTGGCATCGAGCATCGGCACGGAGGTGCCATTGACCAGATAGCGTGCACCCTTGGCCGACCAGCCGTTCCAGCGGCCGCCGGGCTGGTCGCTGTAGATGCCGCTCTTGGTCAGGTTGCGCTCGTCCTGGTCCAGTCGCTCGCGGTTGTAGCCCTGCAGGCTGAAGAGGATGTTGTAGCCGTCCTTGTCGATGTCGCCCAGGCCACCGACGAACTTCAGGTTCTGCTCGTGCAGGCCGCCCTGGTCGGCGCCGCCGAAGCTGCCGCCGATCTCGGCGCCTTCGAAGTTCTGTCGGGTGATGATGTTGACCACGCCGGCCACCGCATCGCTGCCGTACACCGCCGATGCACCGTCCTTGAGCACTTCGATGCGTTCGACGGCCACCAGCGGCAGTGCGTTGAGATCGACGAAGGTGTCCGACAGGCCGCCGGCCGGGAAGCCGTAGTTGGCCAGGCGGCGGCCGTTGAGCAGCACCAGCGTGTTCTTCTGCGAAAGACCGCGCAGGCCGATGCCGGCCGAGCCCGAGGCCCAACCGTTGTTGGTGGTCTCGTTGCTGGCATTGCCGGTGTTGGCCGAGATCGAGCGCAGCACATCGGCCACGGTGGCCTTGCCGGTCTGTTCCAGCTGCTGGCGGCCGATCACCTGCACCGGGTTGGAGGCTTCGGTATCGGCGCGTTTGATGTTGGAACCGGTGACGCGCACGGCAGCCAGGGTGCTGGCTTCGCCGCTGGCGTCGGCGGGGGTTTCGGCGGCTGCAGACAAAGGCGCGGCCAGAGCGACGGCCAGGGCCGCCACGAGCAGGGTGTGCTGGGGCATGACGATGTGGGGGAGGTAGTGGAAGGACGAGGTAAGTTCCGCAGTAATCCATGCCTGGCCGGGGTGCGGCCAATAACATCTCTTCATACGGATATAAGAGAAACTATCATCTCTTCATCCGGATGGAAAGAATTTCTTCACGGGAAGGCAACGCAAAGCCGGGCTGATCGGCCGCCCGCGGCGTACAATCGCGCCATGGAAATCTTCAAAGTCTTCATGCTCGAGGCGGCGCACCGCCTCCCCAACGTGCCGCCGGGGCACAAGTGCGCGCGCCTGCACGGCCACTCCTTCCGGGTGGAACTGAAAGTCGAGGGCGAGCCGGGCGCGCAGACCGGCTGGATCATGGATTTCGGTGACGTGAAGGCGGCTTTCCAGCCGATCTACGACCGCCTGGACCACCATTACCTCAATGACATCCCCGGCCTGGAGAACCCGACCAGCGAAAACCTGGCCGTGTGGATCTGGAACGAGCTCAAGCCCACCCTGCCGGCATTGAGCGAGATCACCGTGCACGAAACCTGCACCTCGGGCTGCCGTTACCGCGGCCCTGCCGCCTGATCAACCCATTGATCTGAAAGGCCTCAAGGCGCCAGAGATGGCGCCTTCGTGATTTTTGTTGCATTGCCGCATGATCGGCGTATGCTGCATTGCATCAATACAAATGCACGGCGGATGCGACTGGCAGGCAACAGCCACCGGCGCGACGCCCACGCTCATTGCATGGGTCCCTCCCCCCATGCAATCCGGACCCGGCAGATCCCTCCCTCTGCCGGGTCTTTTTTTGCCTGGCGTCTGGATTCCAGAGCGCTCCTTCGTCTGGGTCTCTGCGAGCTGGAGGGCCCCGCCGGGGCAGGTAGAGGCCTGGGCAAATGTCCCCGGCGCCGGCCGTTGGCCGTCACCTCCTCCTTTACTTTGCCCAGACCCCTACCCGCCCCGACGAGGCTCGGCTTACGGCACCAGATGCGCAGATGCAGCGCTCGCGACGGCCCTTCAATGAGACGCCGACGAGCTCCGGACGCAGGGCGGAGGCCCTTGCGTGCGAAGTAAAGGGGGAGGTGACGGCCAACGGCCGGCGCCGGAGGACATTCGCACGCAAGGGCCTCCGCCCTGCGCCAGGAAGATTCGCCGCGCCCGTAAGGATCGCTCCGGGTTATCGCCCGCGATTGCCGTGCCAGTGCTGGTACCACGCCTGGAACATCAACACGTTCCACAGGTGCGTATGCCATTTGCGCTCGCCGCGCAGGAACGCCTCCCAGATCGCGCGCACGCGTACCGCATCGAAGCACCCCTGGTTGCGCAGCAGCTGCGGGTCGAGCAACGCTTCCGCCCAGTCGCGCAGCGGGCCGGCCAGCCAGCGTGCCATCGGTGGGCCGAAACCGCGCTTGGGGCGATAGACCAGCGGCGCGGGCAGGTAGCGCGCCAGCAGATGCTTGAGGATCCGCTTGTGCTCGCCGTCGTGGTACTTCAAGTGCTGCGGCAGGCGCCAGGCCAGGCGTATGACCTCCATGTCCAGCAACGGCGAGCGTGTCTCCACGCCGGCCGCCATGCCGGCACGGTCGACCTTGGCAAGGATCCCCTCGGCCAGGTCCATGCGGAAATCCAGCAGCTGGATGCGCGCTTCCGCCGGCAGTGCGGTGTCCTGCTGCTGGAAGATCGTCGCCGGTTCGCGCGCCCCCAGTACCACCTGGGTCGGTTGCCGCCAGCGGGTGACGCGCTGCAGGTAATGCCCCTCCACGTCGTTGGCGGCCACCTCGGCCACCAGTGCGCGCCAACCGCCAAGCCGACCACGCTCGACGTTCAAGCGGCTGCTGCCACGCCGCGCCAGATCGCGCACCCAGTCCGGCAGGCCACCGCACAGGCGCGCATTGCGCAGCGCGCGGCCATAGCTGGGGTGGCCGAAGAACAGCTCATCGCCGCCGTCGCCGGTCAGCGCCACCGGCTTGCGCGCGCCGAGCAGCTCGCTGGCCAGCAGGGTGGGCAGCTGCGAGGCATCGGCGAACGGTTCGCACCAGACCTGTGGCAAGCGTTGCAGCAGTTCCAGGCCCTGCCGGCTGTCCATCCTGTGCAGGTGGTGATGCACGCCCAGGTGCCGGGCCACCTGCGAGGCCCAGTCGCTCTCGTCGTGACCGGGGTCGTCGAAACCCACCGTCCATGCTTCCACCGGCAACGCCGACTGCGCCTGCATCATCGCCACCACCAGCGACGAATCGGTGCCACCGGACAGGAATGCACCGCAGGCCACGGGTGAATGCATGCGCGTGGCGATCGCCTGCTGCAGCACCACCTCCAACTGGTCGGTGGCCTGCTCCAGGCTGGGCGCCGGCTGCAACGGCTGCTGCAGCGCGGATTGCATCGCATCGCGCGCGCACCAGTAGCGATGGCCGCCCTGCGTGGCCTGCGTTGATCCGCCGGCGGCATGATCGTTGAGGTCCACGCGCAGCATCGCCCCGGCCACCAGCTTGTGGATGCCGCGATAGATGGTGTGCGGCGCCGGCACATAGTCATGGCGCAGCAGCAGGCTCAATGCATCCTGGTCGATGCTGGGAGCGAATCCGGCAAAGGCCTGCAGCGCCTTCAACTCCGAAGCGAACAGGAACTGGCCCTGGTACCAGCCGTAATACAACGGCCGTTCGCCGACCGGGTCACGCGCCAGCCAGAGCTCATGCGCGTGGCGGTCCCAGACGCTGAACGCAAATGCCCCTTCGATGCGCGACAGCGCACGCTGCACGCCCCACTCGACGACGGCCTGCAGCAACAGGCGTGCATCGGTGCAGCTGCGTGGCAGGTCGCGCAGCTGCGACTGCAGGGCCGCGCGGTTGTAGATGCGGCCATCCAGGCACAGCACGTAGCGCCCGCAGCTGGAGCTGAGCGGCTGCAACGGCATGTCGGTCGGCGCACGGCAATGACCGAGGGCCAGCCCTGCGTCGGCATCGGTCCAGTACCCGATGCGACCGCGGCCGCGCTGCTGCAGCGCCCGCAGCATCGGCGCCAGCTGCTGCAGCAGCTGCTCATCGTCGGCAGGCGGCAGCCAGGCCCCGACCACGCCGCTCATCGCTGGCCTCCATGGCAAGGGCATTCAAGGAAAAGCGCGGGGCAGGAGGCGGACGGCATGAGGGCGGCACGCGGATGGGGAGAGCTGCCATGCTCGGCCCCGCCGAGCGCCACGTCAGTCGTAGCGCTGTCAGCGACCGTCACCGCAGGCGCGGCTTGCGTAACGTTTTGTAACAACACGATGGCTACCGTGCGGCCAAGTCGTTGCCCGGCCTGAGGCCCGGCCCGCGCGCCAGCAACCCCGGCTGAATGGCGCCCGCTCCCTGGACCCGAGCGGCCCGGCAGCTGGGATAGCATCGCCGCGCTCGTGCCACGGCGGTACGGAAGCACCCCGGAGGCCTTGTAGATGCTGGATATCGTACTGGTTGAAGACGACGCTCGGCTGGGCACGATGGTCAGCGACTACCTGAAGCGCCACGGTTACCAGGTCGCCCACGAACGCTGCGGCCAGCGCGCGATCGCCCGGATCCTCAGCGAGAAGCCGGCGCTGGTCCTGCTCGACATCGGCCTGCCGGGCCAGGATGGTTTCGAAGTGTGTCGGCAGATCCGGCCCCACTATGACGGGATCATCTGCGTGCTGAGCGCCCGCACCGACAACATCGACCAGGTGCTGGGGCTGGAGCTGGGCGCCGACGACTACATCGGCAAGCCGATCGAACCACGGGTGCTGCTGGCCCGGCTGCGCGCCCACCTGCGCCGCCACCGCCGGGTCGAGCCACGCGATGGCGCCCTGCGTTTCGGTGAACTGAGCATCGACCCGTCCACCCGCAACGTGCACCTGCAGGGCCGCCTGCTGGAGCTGACCACCGCCGAGTTCGACCTGCTGTTCCTGCTGGCCGGCAACGCGGGCCAGATCCTCGACCGCGATGCGCTGCTGCGTGGCCTGCGCGGCATCGCCTTCGATGGCCTGGATCGGTCGATCGACGCACGCATCTCGCGCCTGCGGCGCAAGCTCGGCGACAACCCGGAGCAGCCCGAGCGGATCAAGACCGTGCGCGGCCGTGGTTACCTGTTCAGCCGATCAGCATGGGGATGAAGCATCCGTCGTCGGCCATGCGTGGCCATGCCTTCCACTTCCTGCGCTACGGCATCGGTTTCCTCACCGCCCATCTGCTGCTGATCGTGCTCGGGCTGTGGGCCTGGGATGCGCTGCTGGAAGACCGCACCGAGGCCAGCCTGCAGGCGGAAATGCGCGGCCCGCACGCCATGCTGCAACATCGCTTCGCCGAAACGCCGCCGGCGCAGTGGCCAGCCCTGGCGCAACAGTTGGACAGCGATTTCGCCTATCCGCTGCAGCTGATGCCGCTGACCGAAGCTGCCGCGATACTGCCGGCGAAACAGCGCAAGGGCTTGCTCAACGGACACGTGCAGATCGAGCTGGACAGCATGCGCAGCCTGCAGCGCGTCGGCAACAGCAGCAGTGCGCTGATCCTGGGGCCGCTGGACCAGGCCCTGCCCGAAGAAGGCTGGCAGGACAGCGAAGCCTCCGGCGTGGCCATCATCCTGCTGATCCTGATGGTGGCGGTGGCATTGCCGATGTACGTGATGGTCTACCGGTTGTGGCGCGATGTCTCGCAGCTGGCGCAGACCGCACGACGGATGCGCGATGGCCAGCTCGACAGCCGGGCGCCACGCGCCGGTACCGCACTGGTGCGGCCATTGGCCAAGGCGTTCAACCACATGGCCGAACAGCTGCAGCTGCTGCTGGACAGCCAGCGCGTGCTGGCCCAGGCGGTGGCGCACGAAGTACGCACACCGCTGGCACGCATGCGCTTCGGCCTGGCCGACCTGGAAGACACCGGACTGGACGACGCCCAGCGCGATGCGCTGTCCGGCCTGCGCATCGACATCGACCGGTTGCAGCACCTGACCGATGCGGGTGTCGAGTACGCCGCGCTCGGCCGCTGCCATCAGGTCACCCGCCAGCGCCTGCAACTGGCCGCGCTGGTACGCGGCGTGGTCGAGCAGTTCGCACCACTGACGATACCGGTGCAGCAGGACCTGTCACCGGCAGGGCTGGTCAACGTCAACCGGCACATGCTGGAACTGGCGCTGCGCAACCTGCTGGGCAACGCGCTGCGCTATGCGCGCCGACAGATCCGCATCGTCAGCACGCTCAACGAGGGATGGCTGTGCCTGCAGGTGGAGGACGACGGCCCCGGCATCGCCGTCGAACTGCGCAGCCAGGTGCTGCAGCCCTACGTGCGGCTGGACCTGGCCAGCCCGGGCTTCGGGCTGGGCCTGGCGCTGGTGCAGGTGGTGGCGGACAAGCATCGCGGCCACGTGGAAGTGGCCGATTCGGTGCTCGGCGGTGCCTGCATCCGGCTGCTGCTGCCGATGGAAAGCGGTGTCCCGCCACCGGCAGACAACGTCTAGTTCGCCTCGGCATCGGCACGCGGCAAGGCGAACACGAACAGCGCGCCCTGTTCGCTGTCGCGCAGTTCGATACGGCGGCCATGCAACTGCACGATGCGCTGCACGATCAGCAGGCCGAGCCCGCCGTTCTCGCCACGCCGCGCGCCCAGTGCCGCCGGCGCCTGGAACAGTTGCCCACGCAGTGCTGGCGCCACCCCAGGGCCATCGTCCTGTACCGCCACCTGCACACTGTCGGGCAGCGCCGACAGCTGCACCTGCACGCGGCCCCCGTCCGGCGCATGCCGCAGCGCGTTGTCGAGCAGATTGGTCAGCACGCGTTCCACAAGACCCAGGTCGGCGCGCACCAGCGGCAGGCCCGGCGGGAAATCAGCGTGCAGGCGCTGCCCACGTGCCTGCGCGGCCAGCTCGAACTTCTGCAGTACGTCCTGCAGCAGTTCCGGCAGCGCGAACACTTCCCACTCCAGCCGCACTTCACCGTGCTCCAGCCGCGCCAGTTCAAACAACGCCCGGGCCAGACGGCCGACCTTGGCGCTCTGCGCCAGCGCGATACCGAGATAGCGACGACGCTCCTGCGGCGACAGCGTGGCTTCTTTCAGCGCCAGCGTTTCCAGGTAACCGTGCAGCGAGGACAACGGCGTGCGCAGGTCGTGCGAGATGTTGGCCACCAGTTCGCGGCGCTGCAGGTCCTGCTGGCGAAGCTGCTGCCACTGCTCGCCCAGCCGCTGTGCCATCTGCGAATGGGCATGTTCGAGGATCTTCAGTTCATCGCGCTCGCCCGCGCGCAGCGGTACCGGCGCGGGCAGTGGCGTCGGTGCGTCGATGTCGAAGGCCTGTATGCGCCGGGTGACCTGGCGCAGGGGCCGGGTCACCCAGTAGAAGGCCACCAGGCCGGCAAGCAGGCCCAGCCCGCCGATCAACAGCACCGACCAGAGCGTGGTGTGCCATTGGCTGCCGGCGGCCAGATCGTCGGCCAGCATCTGCCGGTGTTCGCCCACCAGTACCACGTACACGTAACCCGCCTGCCGCCCCTGCACCACCAGCGGCGCGACACTGAACACCTTGCGGCCATCGGCACTGCGGGGATCGTCACCGAGGATCGGCAGCGGCGCACCGGACAGCAGGCGCCGCAGCGGTGCCACGTCCACCCGGCTGCGCACCAGATGGCCGCTGGGCGCATCGTGGCCGAGGATGCGACCCTGCTCATCCAGCAGGTACACCTCGACACTGGGGTTGACCGCCATCAGCTGGCCGAACAATGCGCGCACCGCCGCATCGCGCATGCCGCTGGTGTCCATCAGCTCGCTGCGCTGGGCGATGTGCTCGGCCAACCCAAGCGACAGGCGCTGCACCACTTCCTGCTCATGCCGGGTATTGGTGCGCATCTGCCAGGCCAGCAGCGCCATGCAGCACGTCAGCATCAGCGCCGACATCACCAGCGCCAGTTTCTGCCACAGGTTCGGCTTGATCATGTGGCCGCCCCGGCCGGGTCGACCAGTTTGTAACCGCGCCCCCACACCGTCAGCAGGCGCCGCGGGTTGCCCGGGTCGGTCTCGATCTTGCTGCGCAGGCGGTTGATGTGGGTGTTGACCGTGTGCTCGTAACCGTCGTGCTGGTAGCCCCAGACCTGGTTGAGCAGTTCCATCCGCGCAAACACCTGGTCCGGGTGGCGGGCGAAGAACAGCAGCAGTTCGAACTCACGCGGGGTCAGTTCCAGTGCATTGCCATCGACGGCGGCAGTACGGGCGACCGGGTCCAGCCGCAGCCCGCCGAGTTCGATCGCCCCGGCATCGATGCGCGCGTTCTGTGCCATCGCTTCGGCGCGGCGCAGAAGCGCACGCACGCGCGCCACCAGTTCCGGCATCGAGAACGGCTTGGCCAGGTAGTCGTCCGCGCCCAGTTCCAGGCCGACGATGCGCTGGGTTTCGCTGCCACGTGCGCTGATGATGATGATCGGCACGTAGCGCGCCATCGCGCGTGCACGCTGGCAGACCTGCAGGCCGTCCACGCCCGGCAGCATCACGTCCAGTACCAGTGCATCCCACGGACCTTCCTGTTCGATCAGGCGCAGGCCGGCATCGCCGCTGGCGGCGTGTGCGACTTCATAGCCCTCATCACCCAGGTGCATGCGCAGCAGGTCGGCGATGTGGGCATCGTCTTCAACGATCAGGACACGTTTGGCGGACATCGGCAGCTTCGGGCCAGTGGGGAGGCTGCCCGCATTGTGGCGCGGGAGCGACGTGGATACCTCACGAAAAATTGAATCCTGCGTGAGGATTCGTTGACCGGAGGGGGCGCAGCATGGCCCCGTCGCCCCTTCCCGGAGTCCACCATGTCCCTCACCCGCCGCCATCTGCTGGGCCTGGGCGGTGCTGTCACCGCCGCCGGCCTGCTGGGCCTGGGCGCGTGCAGCCGCGCGGCCCCGGCCGCTGCCGAGGCACGGCCTGCGCGACAGTTCGAGGTGGTCCGCAGCGATGCCGAGTGGCGCCGGCTGCTGAGCCCGGCGCAGTACGCCGTGCTGCGCCAGCAGGCCACCGAGCGCCCCTGGAGCAGTCCGCTGAACAAGGAACATCGGCAGGGCACGTTCGCCTGTGCCGGCTGTGCGTTGCCGCTGTTCTCTTCGTCCACCAAGTTCGAAAGCCACACCGGCTGGCCCAGCTTCTGGGCGCCGCTGCACAACGCCATCGGCGAGGACCGTGACACCACCTTCGGCATGTTGCGGGTGGAAGCACATTGCCGCCGCTGTGGCGGCCATCTCGGCCATGTGTTCAACGACGGCCCGCGGCCGACCGGACTGCGCTACTGCATGAACGGCGCCGCGATGGCGTTCATGCCCGGGACTGCGCAACAGGACGCCGCTGGCGGCTGGCGCGTGCCGGTCGGTTCTTCCCCTGCTTCTGGAGCCTGATGATGCTGCTGTTGCTGCTTGCCTATCTCGGCGGCGTGCTGACCCTGCTCAGCCCGTGCATCCTGCCGGTGCTGCCGTTCGTGTTCGCACGCGCTGATCGTCCTTTCCTGCGCAGCACCCTGCCGCTGCTGCTGGGCATGGCACTGACCTTCACCGTGGTCGCCAGTCTGGCGGCGGTCGGCAGCCAGTGGGTGGCGCAGGCCAACCAGGTCGGCCGCTGGGTGGCACTGGTACTGATGGCGGTGTTCGCCATCGCGCTGCTGTGGCCGACCCTGGCCGACCACCTGCTGGCGCCGTTCCAGCGCATCGGCGCGCGCCTGAGCGCACGTGCCGACGCCGCGGATGCGGCTGGCCGTGGCGGCGCCTGGACCTCGCTGCTGATCGGCATCGCCACTGGCCTGCTGTGGGCCCCCTGCGCCGGTCCGATTCTCGGCCTGGTGCTGACCGGTGCCGCCCTGAACGGCGCCAGTGCCGGCACCAGTTCGCTGTTGCTGGCCTACGCGCTGGGCGCCGTCACCGCACTGGCGCTGGCGGTGTGGGTGGGCGGCCGTGTGTTCCGCGCGTTGCAGGCCCGGCTCGGCCTGGGCAATGTGGTGCGCCGGGTGCTGGGCGTGGCAGCGTTGCTGGCGGTTGTGGCGATCGGCCTGGGCTGGGACACCGGCCTGCTGACCCGCCTGTCCGCGGTCAGTACCGCACGCATCGAACAGGGCCTGCTCGATGCCGTGCCCGGCACGCAGCCGGCAGCACCACCGATGATGATGATGGCAGCCGGCCAGGCAGGCGCGCCGCTGCCGGTGGAAGGAACGCTGCCCACGCTGGACGGCGCCACCGGGTGGCTCAACAGCCCGCCGCTGAGCCGCGAGCAGCTGCATGGCAAGGTCGTGCTGATCGACTTCTGGACCTATTCCTGCATCAACTGCCTGCGTGCGATGCCGTTCGTGCACGAATGGGCGCAGCGCTACCGCGACCATGGCCTGGTGGTGATCGGCGTGCACACCCCGGAATTCGCGTTCGAGCGCGACCCGCGCAACGTGATGAAGGCCGTGCAGCAGCTGAAGGTCGAGTACCCGGTCGCACTCGACAACCAGTATGCGATCTGGCGCGCGTTCAACAACCGCTACTGGCCGGCGCACTACTTCGTCGATGCGCAGGGCAACATCCGCGGGCATCAGTTCGGCGAGGGCAACTACGCGCACTCCGAACAGGTGATCCGCCGCCTGCTGGTGGAAGCCGGGCAGACCGAGCTGCCGCCGCCTGCTGATCCGGCCGCGGCTGACCTGCAGGGCGTGGCCACGCAGGCCGACATGGGCAACCTGCGCTCGCCGGAAACCTACCTGGGCCACGCACGAGCCGAGCAGTTCGCCTCGCCGGGCGGGCAGCGCGCCGACGCAGCATTCGGCTACACGCTGCCGTCCACCCTGGCGCTGAACCAATGGGGCCTGTCCGGACAGTGGCGGGTCAACGATGAGGCTGCACAACTGCAGCAGGCCGGCGGCCGCATCGCGTTCCAGTTCCACGCCCGCGACCTGCATCTGGTGCTGGCACCGGGCGAGGACGGCAAGCCGGTGCGCTTCCGCGTGCTGCTCGATGGCAAGCCACTGCCTGCGGCCGATGCCGGCGCCGACGTGGCCGCCGATGGCACCGGCACCGTCAACGAGCACCGCCTGTACCAGCTGATCCGCCAGCGCGGCACGATCGGTCCGCATCGTTTCGAGATCGAATTCCTCGACGCAGGCGTGCAGGCCTACGCCTTCACCTTCGGTTGAACCGGGAGCACACGATGAAACTCTCCTTCGAACAGGGCATTGCCGCCGGCGTCGCCGGCCTGGTCGCCACCGCGCTGGTCGCGGGTGTGCTGCTGGTGGACCACAGCGCGATCGCCGCCCCGGCCGAACCCACCGCACAGCTGCAGGCACTGCCTGCGCCCAGCGGTGATGCGGCGTTCCGCGATGACGCCAGCCACGCCAGCGTGGTCTTCGCCGGCGGTTGTTTCTGGGGCGTGCAGGGCGTGTTCCAGCACGTCAAAGGGGTGAGCAACGCGGTGTCCGGTTACATCGGAGGCAGTGCCGCCGACGCCCGCTATGAACGCGTCAGCGGTGGCCGCACCGGCCACGCCGAAGCGGTGAAGGTGGACTACGACCCGCGCCAGGTCAGCTATGGACAGTTGATGCAGGTGTTCTTCTCGGTGGTGCACGACCCGACCCAGCTCAACCGCCAGGGGCCCGATCATGGCAGCCAGTACCGCTCGGCGATCTTCGTCGAAGACGCGCGCCAGCAGGCAGCAAGCCGTGCGTACATCGGCCAGCTCGGCCAAGCGGGGAGCTACCGCGCGCCGATCGTGACCCAGGTGAGCAGCGGCCAGCGCTTCTACCCGGCCGAGAGTTACCACCAGAACTACATGAGCAACTACCCGCAGGCCGCGTACATCCGCTACTACGACGCGCCCAAACTGACCGCGCTGGGCAAGCAGTTCCCGGCGTTGTACCGCCGCGATCCCGCGTTGGTGCCGATGCGCTGACACCCCGGGGAGTGCCGGCCGCTGGCCGGCAACCGCCCCCGTCCGCAGCCAGGGATTTCCGGCCAGCGGCCGGCACCACCACGGCATGAAAAAGACGCACGGCCACAGGGCCGTGCGCTTGGGAAGTATCGACCCGGCCCCGATCAGGCCCGGCCGACAACGACATGCTAGGCTCGTCAGCATCATGGGTACAGAACCAGATGTGGGCCAGGTCGATGGATACAGAAGACGCCACCACGATGATTCCTCCCCGCTACCAGCGGCTATCGGACGAGCTGGCTGAAGCCATCCACGGCGGGCGCCTGCCGGTCGGCAGCCGGCTGCCGTCGCTGCGGCAGATGGCATCGCAGCGCCAGCTCAGCCTGAACACGGTGATCGCGGCCTACCGTCAGCTGGAAGACGCCGGTCTGGTCATTCCGCGACCCAAGGCCGGCTTCGAAGTCGCGCCGCGACTGTCGGTTCCGCAGCGCTCGCTGCGCGATGCGCCGTCGGCGCCCACCGCCCCGCTGCAGCAGGTGCTGATGGCGCGGGTGCTGGAAGCGCAGCGGCGCCCCGGCGTGATCGACCTCGCCTTTGCCGGCCCGCGTGGGCGCCAGTTCTACCCGGGTGCGCAGCTGGCCCGGCACACCGCGCAGGTACTGCGCCATGGCCAGCAGACCGTGGAGACCTACGCCCGTCCCAATGGTTCGCCACGCCTGCTGGCGCAGATCGTGCGGCGTGGCCCGCGGATGGGCCTGCATACCCACCCCGAACGCCTGCTGCTGACCCATGGTGCGATGGAAGCACTGCAACTGGCACTGCGTGCGGTCACCCAACCCGGCGATGCAGTCGGCATCGAAGCACCCTCGTACTTCAACCTGTATCCCCTGCTGACCACGCTGGGCCTGCAGCCGATCGAACTGCCCACCCATCCGCAGCGCGGCCTGGACGTGGATGCGCTGGAAGCGCTGCTGGAGCACACCCCTCTTGCGGCGCTGGTGGTGATGCCGACCGTGCACAACCCGCTGGGCTGCACGATGCCGATCGCCGACAAGCAGCGCCTGGCCGAGCTGGTCAACGCACGCCAGCTGCCGCTGATCGAAGACGCGGTGTATGCCGAACTGCAGTTCAGCGAGCCACCGGCGCCGTTGCTGAAGGCGTTCGACCGCGACGGTTGGGTGATGGTGGTCGGTGGATTCTCGAAGACGCTGGCACCGGACTACCGCATCGGCTGGCTCGATGGCGGCCGCTTCGCCGAACGCATCGCGCTGCTCAAATTCCAGTCCACCGGCGGCGAACCGCAGCTGCTCGGTGATGCGGTGGCGGCCTACCTGGAAGCGGGCAGCTACGAGCACCACCTGCATCGCATGCGCCGGTTGTACCGCGAACAGGTCGGTCGCCTGCGGCAACTGGTGGCCGAGCATTTCCCGGCCGGCACCTGCGCCACCGAGCCGCAGGGAGGATTCCTGCTGTGGCTGGAGCTGCCTGGCGTAGACACCCGGGAGCTGTTCGAGCGCGCATTGGCAGAGGACATCGTGTTCATGCCGGGCCAGGTGTATTCGCGTGGCGCGCGCTACCGGCATTGCCTGCGGTTGTCGTGCTGCCAGACCCTGGACGCGCGCTTCATCGCTGCGGTGGAACGGTTGGGTGCGATCGCACGGGAGCTGGTGACGGCAACACGGTAGTGCCGGCCGCTGGCCGGCAACCTCGAGGTGGTGAAACGCGTGCAGTTGCCGGCCAGCGGCCGGCACTACCTGTGGTCGCTGTGCAGATACGCGCTCAACGCTTCTCCATCGGCGCCCGGCAGATGCGGCAGCCGGCCCCAGCAGGGCATCGGCAGACGCTGCTGCAAGGTCGCGAAATTCTCATCCTGGCGCTGCATCGACGGATCGATGTGGTTGCCGATCCAGCCCAGGCACTCCACGCCACTGGCCTGCAGCGCGTGTGCGGTCAACCGCGCATGGTTGACGCAGCCCAGACGCATGCCGACCACCAGCACCACCGGCAGCCGCAGCGCACGTACCAGGTCAAGCTGGTCCAGCTGCGCCGACAACGGCGCCAGCCAGCCGCCCACGCCTTCGACCACCACCACGTCGGCCTGTGCGCGCAGGCGTTCGAAGGCCGCCACGATCGGGGCCAGTTCAATGCGCACGCCATCTTCTGCGGCCGCCAGTTCGGGCGCCAACGGCTGGCGCAATGCGTAGGGGTTCAGATCGGCGTAGTCAGGCACCGGCAGGCTGGCGACCTGCAATGCCAGCGCGTCGTCGTTGCGCAGCCCCTGCCCCGCGTCATGGCTGCCGCTGGCCACCGGCTTCATGCCCACCGCGCGCAGGCCGCGCCGGCGCAGCGCGTGCAGCAGCGCGGTACTGGCGGCGGTCTTGCCGATCTCGGTATCGGTGCCGGTGACGAACAGGGCCTTTGGCAACGTGGCAGGCAGGGACATCACAGGCTCCAGCAGGGCAACAGAGCCCCCATTATCGCTGGCCCGGCACGCTTGCTAGACTGCGGCCATGTTCGCCAACGCCTCGCTCACCGGCAGCAAGCCGGAACAATACGCCCAGCTGCTGGAACAGGCCCGTGGCCTGGTCTACGGCGAGTCCGACCGCATCGCCAATGCGGCCAACCTCGCTGCACTGGTCTACCACGCCCTGCCCGACCTGAACTGGGTGGGCTTCTACCTGTACGACGGCAAGGAACTGGTGGTCGGTCCGTTCCAGGGCCTGCCGGCCTGCGTGCGCATTCCGCTGGACAAGGGCGTGTGCGGTGCGGCCGCCAGCCAGCGCGTTACCCAGCGGATCGAAGACGTGGACGCCTTCCCCGGCCATATCGCCTGCGACGCCGCATCGCGCTCGGAACTGGTGGTGCCGTTGCTCCGCGGTGGGGAGCTGATCGGCGTGTTCGATATCGACAGCCCGGTCGTTGGCCGCTTCGATGCCGAGGACCAGGCCGGCCTGGAAGCCATCGCCGAGGTGTTCGTCGGGGCGTTGGCGTGAGCGCGGTCAAGCTGCGCAACATCGGCCCGAAGAGTGCGGCATGGCTGCGCCAGGTGGGCCTGCGCAGCCGCGAGGACCTGGTTGCCATCGGTGCCGTCGGTGCCTTCGTCAAGGTCAAGCGTGCCGGCTTCAAGCCCAGCCTCAACCTGCTGTATTCGCTGGAAGGTGCGCTGCTGGACTGCCACTGGCAGGAATTGAGCGAGCCGCAGCGTACGGCGCTGGTGCAGGACTACGAAGCGCGGATTGCCGTGCATCCGCTGAAGGCGGCAGGTCCGGCCTCGGGCCCGGTGCATGAGCAGCGCTTCGACGCCGAGGACGAGGGCGAAGAAAGCACGGCCGAAAGCGCCGACGAGGATTGAGGCCTCCGCGTTGCTGGGAATGCCGGCCACCGGCCGGCACCACCACTGTGATGCGGGATCGGTAGCGCCGGACCATGCCCGGCGAACGCGTAGCGCGGTTGATGTGGAATCCGCCGGGCATGGCCCGGCGCTACCGGATTCGTCAGGGTTGCTGCAGCTCCAGCAGCTCGCCCACCAGCCCCACTTCTCCGCGCTCGACCCACACGCGCAGGCGCGTGCCGTGGTCGATGCGCAGCCCCCAGCACAGCGACATCGGCAGGCCGCACACCAGCGACAGCACCATGCGCAGCGGGCCGCCGTGGCTGACCACGACCGTCGGCGGCGGGTCGTCGTCATCCAGCAGGCGATCCAGCGCGCGTGCGATGCGCCGTTCGAAGTGGCCCCAGCTTTCGCCATGCGGCGGCGGAAACGCGTGCGGATCGGCGTGGAACGCGGCCAACGCCTCTTCCGGCAGATCGAACAATGACTGGCCATCCCAGTCGCCGAAATCCAGCTCTTCCCACTCCTCGTCGGCCTCAACATCCAGCGCGCGCGGTGTGGCCAGTGCCATCGCCGTATGCAGCGAGCGCAGGCGCGGCGAACTGATCACCCGTTCCCACGATTGCCCGGCATAGGCATCGACCAGTTCCTGCGGCAGGCGGGCCAGCTGCGGCGGATCGCTGCGGCCATCGAGGAACTCATCGCGACCGTTGCCGGCATGGCGGACCAGGTCGAGGATCATGCGCGTGCCCAGTCAGGGCGGCGCGGGAACAGCGGAAAACAGACGGACATCGGCAACGGCACCACGATAATTCGAGCTGCATTCTAGGCGCTGGCGCAGGTCTGCTGCACCGTGCAGGTGCATCCGCGCCTGCTCAGTCGTGCGGGTTCGACGCTACGGGCCGGCCGCGATGCCGTAGACTGCGCGCACTTCCAGGTGACCTGCGGCCCTGCCGGCAGGTTGAAACGGGAAGCCGGTGACGCGTGACAACACGCCATGCCGGCGCTGCCCCCGCAACGGTAAGCACGTCAATTCCAGGCAACCCGCCACTGTGCCGCAGGCATGGGAAGGCGCCTGGACGGTGGCCTCGGGCCACCCGGCGGCGAGCCCGGAGACCGGCCCGGAAGCCTCAGGTCGCGATGCGGTGGGCATGGCGCTGGATGTCTGTGGCGATGGCCGCGGCATCGGCGCGTGCCTGCCTGTTGTGACTCCTCCCCTTCGCTGCGCGGGCGTGCGCGGCACCTGGAGTCCCCCGATGAAACTGCAGTCCCGAATGCTGTCCCTGGCCGTGCTGGCCGCACTTCCTGCATTGGCCCTGGCCGATGATGGCGCCGCCGACCTCGACCAGGTGCTGGTCACCGCTACCCGTACTCCGATCGCCCTGCAGGACAGCATTGCGCCTGCGCAGGTGATCGACCGTGCGCAGATCGAATCCAGCCAGGCCACCTCCCTGCAGGAACTGCTGCAGGGCCGCGCCGGCATCAACCTGACCAATGCCGGTGGCCTGGGCAAGCAGAGCTCGCTGTTCCTGCGTGGCACCAATTCCTCGCACACCGTGGTGCTGGTCGATGGCGTGCGCATCAACAGCGCCGACCTCGGCCTGGCGATGTACCAGGATCTGCCGCTGGCACAGATCGAGCGCGTGGAAATCGTGCGCGGCCCGCAGTCCAGCCTGTACGGTGCCGACGCCATCGGCGGCGTGATCCAGATCTTCACCCGCCGCAACCAGGGTGATTTCGCTCCGCACTTCCAGCTGGGCGGCGGCAGCAATGGCCTGCGTGAAGCCAGCGGCGGCATCGGTGGCGGCACCGAACGCGGCTGGTTCGGCGCCGACATCGCCTACCAGCATTCGGATGGCATCGATGCCTGCCGCGGTTCGGCCACGCTGTTCACCGGCTGCTTTGCCGATGAACCCGACCGCGATGGCTACCGCAACCTGTCCAAGAGCCTGCGCGGTGGTTACAACCTGAGCGACCAGTGGACCGTGGAAGGCAGCGCCCTGCGTGCCGACGGCAAGAACCACTACGACGGCTACTACAACTACTCCGAGACCCGCCAGCAGGTGCTGGCCGGCAAGGTGCGCTACACCCCGTCCGAGCAGTTGACGCTGACCGCCAACGTCGGCCGCAGCGACAACGAGTCCGACAACTTCGGTGATTTCGGTGCACGCGGCAGCGCACAGACGCACCGCGACAGCGCTTCGCTGCAGGCCGACATCGGTATTGCCGAAGGCCAGCTGCTCAGCGCCGGCGTGGACTGGAGCGAGGACAACCTGGATGGCAGCAGCGCCGGTTACCTGGTCGACAGCCGTCGCAACACCGGCGTGTTCCTGCAGTACCAGGCGCGCTTCGGCCGTCACCAGCTGCAGGCCAGCGCACGCAATGATGACAACCAGCAGTTCGGCAACCATGCCACCGGCAGCCTCGGCTGGGCGATGGAGCTGGGCCACGGCCTGCGCGTCAACGCCAGCTACGGCACCGCGTTCAAGGCACCGACCTTCAGCGACCTGTACGACCCGTGGAGCGGCGTGCCGACGCTGGACCCGGAAAAGTCCAAGAGTGCCAATCTCGGCATCTCGCAGCAGGGCCAGGGCTGGCGCTGGGGCCTGGACGTGTACGAAACCCGCATCGATGACCTGATCACCTACGACGCGGCCACCTTCCGCATGCAGCAGGTCGAAAAGGCACGCATCCGCGGTGCGGAATTGACCGGCGGCGCCACCGTGGCCGGCTTCGACATCAACGCGCAGCTGAGTTTCACCGACCCGCGCAACCGCACCAACGGCAGCGCGCAGTTCGACAACTGGCTGGCACGCCGTGCGCAGCAGACCGCGCGCCTGGACATCGACCGCCGTTTCGGTGATTTCCGCACCGGCCTGACCGTGCAGGGCGCGGGCAAGCGCTACGACGATGCCGCCAACGCGGTGAAGGTCGGCGGCTACGGCACGCTGGATCTGCGCGCCGAATACGCGCTGACCCCGGCATGGTCGGTGCTGGCGCGGGTGGCCAATGTGTTCGACCGCGAGTACGAAACCGTGGCGTGGTTCAACCAGCCAGGCCGCGAGTATCAGCTGAGCGTGCGTTACCAGCCCAGGTAAGTGGTAGCGCCGGGCCATGCCCGGCGTCGGGGCGCCAGATCGAAGGGCCGCCGGGCATGGCCCGGCGCTACCGGCGGGTCAGATCGCCGATACCGCAGCCAATCCCGGCAGTTCACGCAGGTCGTCGATTACCGCGACGGCCTGCGCGTTTTCCAGGTCCAGTCCTCGCGGATAGCCGTAGCGCACCAGCACAATCGGCATGCCGGCGTCCTCGGCAGCACGATAGTCGGTGAGCGAATCGCCAACCATCAGGCACGCGTCGACGGGCAGTTCGAAGTGCGCGGCGATATGCCGCAACGGCTCACCACTGGGCTTGCGCTGCGGCAGCGAATCACCCCCCAGCACCAGCGCAAAGGCATCGGCGATGCCCAGGTGCTGCAGCAACGGCGGCACCAGCGCGGCCGGCTTGTTGGTGCAGATGGCCAGCGGCACGTTCAACGCGCGCAACTGCGCCAGCGCGTCCACTACGCCAGCGAACAGCTGCGGGCTGCGCAGCAGGCATTCGCGGTAATGGACCATGAAGGTCGGCATCACCGCTGCCAGATCGATCTGACGCCCGGCGGCCTGCACGGCCTGTTCGACCAGCCGGCGCACGCCGTCGCCGATCCAGCCCAGCACGGTGGCTTCGGGTACGCGCGCCAGGCCGATGTCTTCCAGCGTGCGGTTCAGTGCTTCGGCGATATCGGCGGCGCTGTCGACCAGCGTGCCATCGAGGTCGAACACGACCAGCGGATAGGGATACGACAAGGGACGGCTCACTCGTGCAACGTGGGGCCGTCCATTGTACGCCCGCGTCTTCAGCCGATCCGGCGTGCGCGGGTGGCCAGGAAGGTCGGCAGGTAACGGTCGATCAGGAAGCGCGGCTGCGGCTGCCAGTCTTCCATGAAGCGGTCGATGACGAACCCGGCATCCAGCTGCCCGGCGATCAGATCCCCCAGGCTGTGGCCGAATGTCAGCGCTTCGCCACGGGCCAGCTTGGCCTCGCGCGCGGCGGGCTCCAGGTCTTCCAGGTCGGAATAGGGAATCGCGTGCTGCGGACGGATCAGGCCCTGCTCGCTCAGCTGTGCATCACGCGCAGCAACGAACACCACCGGATTGTAGAAGCTGGCCATCAGCAGGCCATCGCGTGCCAGCACCCGGCGGCACTCGGCCCACACCGGACGCACGTCGGGCACGTACAGGTTCGATATGGGATGGAACACCACGTCGAAGCTGTCACTGGCAAAGGCCTGCAGATCACGCATGTCACCCTGCACGGTGCGCAGCGACAGACCGTCGCGGTCGGCGACGGCGCGGTCCTGCGCCAGCTGCCCTTCGGAAAGATCGAATACGGTCACCTCAGCGCCTGCCGCGGCAAGCACGGGTGCCTGTTGGCCACCGGCCGAGGCCAGGCACAGGATGCGCCTGCCACGCACATCGCCCAGCCAATCCAGCGGCAACGCACGCGGCGTCAGGTGTACCTGCCAGCGTCCCTCGCGTGCGGCGGCAATCGTTTCGGCATCCACCGGTCGCGACCACTCGCGCACCTCGCTGGCCTGGCGGTCCCAGGCAGCACGGTTGTGGTCGATCAACGCCTGTCCATGGTTCATGTGTTCTCCTTGCCCGAAGGCCGCCAGTCCAGATCCTGGAAGGCCGGGCTGGCGAAGCACTCGGCGAGGAAATCCAGGAATCGCCGCATGATAACGGGCTGTTGCCGGCGCGAGGCGTACACGGCATGAATGCCCAGCTCGTCCAGGCTGTACTCGGGCAGCAGTTCGATCAGCTCACCACTGCGCAGCAACGGCGCGACCTGATAGGTCGGCAACATGGCAATACCGGCATTGGCGCGCACCGCCTCCAGCAACAGCGATGCTTCATTGGCACTGATGTTGCCGCCCACCGCCACCGACAACGAGCGCCCTTCGCGATGCAGCTGCCACAGGCTTTTGCCGACGTAGTGATGGGTCAGGCAGTTGTGCACGGCGAGGTGTTCGGGCGCGGTCGGCGTGCCACGCGCCTGCAGGTAGGCCGGCGTCGCGCACAGCACCGAACGGCAGATCGCCAAACGACGTGCGATCAGGCTGGGATCGATCTGCCGCGCGATGCGCACGGCCAGGTCGACGCGCTCCTCTACCAGGTTGACCATGCGGTCGACCAGCAGCAGTTCGATGCGTGCGGCCGGATGGCGCTGCACGAAGGCGGCCACCGCACGCGCCAGATGGCTCTGCCCGAACGACACGCTGGCGGTGATGCGCAGCGTGCCGTGTGGCTCGGGATCGTCGCTGGCCAGCTCACCCTGCAGTTCCTCGCCGATCGCCAGCATCTGCCGGAAACGCGCCAGCGCGGCTTCACCGGCCCCGGTCAGGCTGACCCGACGCGTGGTCCGGTGCAGCAGCCGCGCGCCCAGCCAGCCCTCCACCTCGGCCAGGTAGCGGCTGACCATCGCCCGCGACATGTCCAGCACCTCGGCGGCGGCGGTCAGGCTGCCGCGCTCGGCAACTTCGACGAATACGGTCATGGCGGTCAATCGGTCCATCTGCTCGATCCATGCAACAAACAAGCGCGTTATACGCTGTTTTTCGAGCGACTGCAGCGGCCTACAGTGGCCCCATTCCCAGCCACCACCCCCACGGAGTCCTGCCATGAAGATCGCCCTCGTCGGTGCCACCGGCAACATCGGCCGCCAGATCGCCCGCCACGCGCTGGCCAACGGCCATCAACTGACCGTCATCGTGCGCAGCGCGCAGGACCTGCCGGCCGAGCTGGCCGGCGCCCATCCGGTCATCGCCTCGCTGGATGACCAGGACGCCCTGGTCGCCGCCATCACCGGCCACGATGTGCTGGCCAGCGCCTACGGCCCGCGCCCGGGCGACGACATCGGTCGCGTCGGCGAGGTTGCCGCACAGCTGGCCAACGCCGCCCGCAAGGCCAACGTGCCGCGCCTGGTCGTGGTCGGTGGCGCCGGCAGCCTGGAAGTCGCCCCCGGCGTGCAGCTGGTCGACACCCCCACCTTCCCGGAGGCCTACAAGCCCTACGCGCTTGCCCACCGTGAAGCGTTCAACCGCCTGCAGGCGGTGGATGACCTGGACTGGACCTTCTTCTCGCCGGCCGCCGAAATCGGCCCAGGTGAAGAGCGTGGGCAGTACCGCGTGCAGCCCAAGGCCTTCCTCGCCGATGCCAGCGGCCACAGCCGCATCAGCTACGCCGACTACGGCGCCGCGTTCGTCGCCGAACTGGAAGCGCACAAGCACCCCAGGCAGATCATCACGGCGGCGTACTGATCACGCACTCGCCGGCCTGACCGCCCGCCGGGCATGGCCCGGCGCTACCCACCTGTAAAGCCGAAGGCAACGGCAGGAGCCGTTGCCAACGTCGCTTGCGACGGCCCGTAGGGGGCCGGGCAAGGACGCCCGGCATAGCCAACGCTCGGCTCGACACTCCAAGGACACCTCCCATGCGTACTGCTGCCCTGCTGCTTCCTCTCGCGCTGGCTGCCAGCTTCACCAGCGCCCCGCTGCTGGCCGCACCGGCCGCGCCTGCACCCGCCAGCGCTGCCAAATCCCAGCTGCGCCTGCAGACCTTCCATCCCGGACCGCAGGCAATGTTCTCGGTGTCCTCGGTGCTGATCGAAGGGCGCAACGACGCGATCCTGGTCAACGCGCAGTTTGCTGCCGGCGATGCACGCCGGCTGGTCGAGCAGATCCGTGCCAGCGGCAAGCGGCTGACCACCATCTACATCAGCCATGGCGATCCGGACTATTACTTCGGCCTGGCCACCGTGCAGGATGCGTTCCCGCAGGCGCGCATCGTCGCCACCGCGCAGACCGTGGCGCACATCCGTGAGTCCCAGGCCGGCAAGCTGGCGTACTGGGGGCCGAAGATGGGCGCCGACGCTCCCGCACGCATCGTGGTGCCCGCGGTGCTGGAAGGCGATGCACTGCAGCTGGAAGGCCAGCGCCTGCCGTTGATCGGCCTGGATGGCCCGACGCCGGACCGCAGCGTGCTGTGGGTGCCGTCGCTGCGCGCGATCGTCGGTGGCATTCCGGTGGTGGCCGGCGAGCACGTGTGGATGGCCGATACGCAGACGCCGCAGTCGCATGCCGATTGGCTGCGCACGCTGCAGCAGCTGCAGGCGCTGAAGCCGAAGGTGGTGGTGCCCGGCCATTACGCGGAGGGAGCGGCACTGGATGCCAGTGCGTTGCGCTTCACCGCGGATTACATCCGTGCCTTCGATGTTGAAACCGCCAAGGCCAAGGACAGCGCTGCGTTGGTGAAGGCGATGCAGGCGCGCTATCCGCAGCTGGCGGGCGTGGCGTCGCTGGAGTTGAGTGCGAAGGTGGCCAAGGGCGAGATGCAGTGGCTGTAAGGTAAGGGGTTCTTTTGCAGGGCTGCGCCCTGCAACCGCAGAGGCAACTGCAACAGCAGAAGCAACAGCAGAAGCTGGTTTTCTGAGGGTTAGCGGGGTGGGTCCGGTTGCGGGGGACGCCGTAAACCCCCAGACCGGCCCAGCCGCTGGCGGCTGTGCGTTCGGGCGCTTGCGAAGCAGTGCTTCGCAAGCAAAGCGCCCTCACCCTTGGGGGCTTGGCCGCGGCATCCATGCCGCGGACACCCCCGCAACCGGACCCACCCCGCCTTCGACAGCTTCCCGCTGCTGTTGGTGGGTGCTGACCGTTGGTCGGCACGCGGCTGTTGGTAGGTGTCGACCTTGGTCGACACATGTATCAGGTCCGTGGGGAGTCGTTCGTTGTGTGCTCGAACAGTTCGCCCTGCACCACGGCTTCCTTTTCGCGGAAGCCGCCGAGGCCGACGCCGACCAGCCGATAGCGGGTGTCGGCGGGTAGATCTACGCGGGCGCGCAATGAAAGTGCGATGTCGCGCAGTTCTTCCATCGACTCGGGCGGGCGTTCCGGGGTGAAGCTGCGGGTGAGGATGCGGAACTGCGCGGTCTTCAGTTTCAGTACCACGGTGTGGCCGATGCGTTCGGTCTTGCGCGTGGCCTGCCAGGTCTTCCCGGCCAGCTGCACGATCGCCTCGCTCAGGTCTTCCAGCAGCAGGTCCTCGGCGAAGGTGTCCTCCGAAGAGATCGACTGCACCTGCTGGTCAGGCTCCACCGGCCGCTCGTCGACACCACGTGCGCGGTTGTACAGGCTGCGGCCGAAGCTGCCGAAGGCGTCTTCCAGGTCCGGCAGCGTCCATTGCCGCAGGTCGCCGCAGGTGACGATGCCGCGCGCCGCCAGCTTGCCTTCCATCACCTTGCCCACGCCGGGCACGCGGTTCACCGGCAGCGGCAGCAGGAATGCGTCCACCCGCTGTGGCGGAATCACGAACTGGCCGTCGGGCTTGCGCCAGTCCGAGGCGATCTTGGCCAGGAACTTGTTCGGCGCGATCCCGGCTGAAGCGGTCAGGTTGGTTTCCTCGCGGATCTGCGCGCGGATGGTGCGGGCGATGTCGGTGGCCAGTTCGATGCCACTCTTCGCCTCGGTCACGTCCAGGTAGGCCTCGTCCAAGGACAGCGGCTCGACCAGGTCGGTATGGCGCAGGAAGATCTCGCGCACGTGGCGCGATACCGCCTTGTAACGCGCGAAGTCCGGCGGCACGAAGATCGCGTCCGGGCACAGGCGTTCGGCGCGCAGCGCCGGCATCGCCGAACGCACGCCGAACACGCGCGCCTCGTACGAAGCGGCACACACCACTGAACGCGCACCACGCCATGCCACCACCACCGGCTTGCCGCGCAGTGACGGATCGTCACGCTGCTCCACCGACGCGTAGAAGGCGTCCATGTCGACGTGGATGATCTTGCGCAGTGCGTTCATGGTTGGCCCACATGATACCTGCACCGTACCGGTCCAGACGCCGAAGTATGGTCGTTGTGCATCAACGGGATGCGTGGTTTCAGCTGAAAACACTACGCACGCGTACGGAGACGCGGTTTGATATCCGCCTGATCCGTCGTGCATCCTCGGGAATTCGTTGCCTTGTTTTCGCTTCCAGGATTGCGCTTTCCATGACTCGTCTCCACGCGTTCAACCGCGACCAGCTGCTGGCCAGCGCACGCGGTGAACTGTTCGGCGCTGCCGCCGGCCGGTTGCCCAACGACCCGATGCTGATGTTCGACCGCATCACCGAAATCCGCGAGGACGGCGGACCGCATGGCAAGGGCATGGTACGCGCCGAACTGGATATCCGCCCGGACCTGTGGTTCTTCGGCTGCCACTTCATCGGCGACCCGGTGATGCCCGGCTGCCTGGGCCTGGATGCCATGTGGCAGCTGACTGGCTTCTTCCTGACCTGGCTGGGTGCCCCCGGCAAGGGCCGCGCCCTGGGCTGCGGCGAAGTGAAGTTCACCGGCCAGGTGCTGCCTGATGCCAAGCTGGTGCGCTACGAGATCGACATCAGCCGCGTCATCAACCGCAAGCTGGTGATGGCCCAGTCCGACGCACGCATGTACGTGGACGACCGCGAGATCTACAACGCCCGCGACCTGCGCGTGGGCCTGTTCACCGAAACCGGGAGCTTCTGATGCGTCGCGTCGTCATCACCGGCATGGGCATCACGTCCTGCCTCGGCAATGATCTGGATACCGTTTCGGCCGCCCTGCGTGAAAGCCGCGCCGGCATCACCGCGCTGGCCGACCACGCCGAAGCCGGCCTGCGCAGCCAGGTCGGCGGTCGCGTCGACCTCGACCTGGATGCGCTGATCGACCGCAAGCAGAAGCGCTTCATGAGCGATGCCGCTGCCTTCGCCTACCTGGCGATGGCCGATGCCATCACCGATGCGGGCCTGACCCCGGAACAGGTCAGCGGCCTGCGCACCGGCCTGATCGCCGGTTCCGGCGGTGGCTCCAGCGAATGGCAGGTGGGTGCGGTGGATCTGCTGCGCAGCCGTGGCGTGCGCAAAGTGGGTCCGTACATGGTGCCGCGCACGATGTGCTCGACCGTGTCGGCCTGCCTGGCCACCGCATTCCAGATCAAGGGCGTCAGCTACTCGCTGTCGGCCGCATGCGCGACCTCGGCGCACTGCATCGGTGCGGCTGCCGACCTCATCCGCCACGGCGCGCAGGACATCATGTTCGCCGGCGGCGGTGAAGACCTGCACTGGTCGATGAGCGTGATGTTCGATGCGATGGGCGCACTGTCCACCAGCTTCAACGACACCCCCGCCAGCGCCTCGCGCCCGTATGACAAGGACCGCGATGGCTTCGTCATCGCCGGCGGTGGCGGCATGCTGGTGCTGGAGGACTACGAACACGCGGTGGCACGTGGCGCGCACATCCATGCCGAGCTGATCGGCTATGGCGTGACCTCCGATGGCGCCGACATGGTCGCGCCGTCCGGCGAAGGCGCCGTGCGCTGCATGAAGATGGCGCTGCAGAACGTGGACCGTCCGCTGGATTACCTCAACACCCACGGCACCTCGACCCCGCTGGGCGATGTGACCGAGCTGGGTGCGATCCGCGAGGTGTTCGGCGATGCGATTCCGCCGCTGTCCTCGACCAAGGCGCTGTCGGGCCATTCGCTGGGCGCCGCCAGCGTGCATGAAGCGATCTACTGCCTGCTGATGATGCGCGACGGCTTCGTGGCCGGCTCGGCCAACATCGGCGAGCTGGACCCGAGGGTGGAAGGCTTCCCGATCCTGCGCGAAAGCCGCGAGCAGAAGCTGGATACGGTGATGTCCAACAGCTTCGGCTTCGGTGGCACCAACGCGGCGCTGGTGTTCGGCAGAGTGTGATCTGAAAGCGTGCCAACCAAGGTTGGCACCTACCAGAGCGGTAGCGCCGGACCATGCCCGGCGAGAACGGTGAAGCGTGCCGACCAACGGTCGGCACCCACCAGCTTCAAGGTGGCACCACCGGGTTCAAGGTGGCACCACCGGGTTCAAGGTTGGCACCTGCCAGGGCGGTAGCGCCGGGCCATGCCCGGCGAGAGCGGTGAAGCGTGCCGACCAACGGTCGGCACCCACCGGGTTCAAGGTGGCACCTACCAGAGCGGTAGCGCCGGGCCATGCCCGGCGAGAGCGGTGAAGCGTGCCGGCCAACGGTCGGCACCCACCAGGTTCAAGGTGGCACCACCAGGTTCAAGGTGGCACCTACCAAGGCGGTAGCGCCGGGCCATGCCCGGCGAGAACGGTGAAGCGTGCCGACCAGCGGTCGGCACCCACCATCCCCCACCGTTACTTCGGCAGTAGCGGCAGCAGCAAGGCGTGCGCGTCCACCAGCGAGCCGACGATGCGGTGGCCGAGCGCGCGCAGTTCTTCATCGGGATGCACCAGGTCCGGTACCTGGATCACGGTCATGCCGGCGGCCAGCGCGGCACGGGTTCCCGCCGGCGAATCCTCCAGCGCCAGGCAACGTTCCGGCGCCTGTCCCAGCCGCTGCGCGGCCAGCAGGTAGATGTCCGGCGCCGGCTTCGGCCGCGCCACATCGCCACTGGTGATCACCGCATCGAAGTATGGCAGCAGCCCGGCTGCAGCCAGCTTGCGGCTGGCCCGCGGCTGCCGCGTAGTGGTCGCCACCGCGCGCGGCACCGCGTGCGCCTTCAACAACTCCAGCAGTTCCAGGATGCCCGGCCGCAGCGGCAGCCCGGTCTGCGTGCGCTCCTCGTACAGATCATGGCAACGCGCGGCCATGGCCTCGATCATGCTGTCTTCGATGCCCTGCTGGCGCAGCAGCGCCTGGCTGTCGCGGTCGCCAAGGCCGACCATGCGCACGAAGAAGCTGGCATCCAGGGGCAGGCCGAATTCCTCCGCCGCCTCGCTCCAGCATGCAAGCGACACACGCTCGCTGTCGATCATCAGGCCGTCCATGTCGAAGATGACGGCGTCGGGCAGGAACGGCAGCGCAGCGATGGAAGTCATGGAGCGAACAACGTATCCAGATCGGTGGAGGTCAGCAGCCGCCATTGCCCTTCGGCCAGTCCCTGCAGGTCCAGGCCACCAACACGGCTGCGATGCAGTGCCTGCACATGGTTGCCTGCGGCAGCGAACATGCGGCGTACCTGATGGTAGCGGCCTTCGTGCAGTACCAGGCTCGCCTTGCGCGGCCCGAGCACCTGCAGTTCAGCCGGCAGCAGGGGCGTCTTCTCCGCTTCCAGCATCAGCGTGCCGCTGGCAAACAGCGCCACCTCGTCACCACGCAGGTCTTCGGCCAGCTCCACTTCGTAGACCTTGGGCAGCTTCGACTTCGGCGAAATGATCCGATGCAGCAGGTTGCCGTCGTCGGTCAGCAGCAACAGGCCGCTGGTCTCACGGTCCAGACGGCCGACGGTGGACAGCACCGGGTCGCGGTCGCGGAAGCGCGGCGGCAGCAGGTCGTAGATCAGGCGGCCCTTGTCCTTGGTCGAACAGGTGTAGCCGGCCGGCTTGTACATCGCCAGCGACAGGCCCACCGGCGGGTCCAGTGGCTCGCCGTCCACCCGCACCGCTTCATGCGCCACCTGGTCGTCGGCGTAGAGCACCTCGCCGTCGGCGTCGGTAACGCGGCCTTCGCGGAACATCCACTGCACCTGCTTGCGGCTGCCGTAGCCGAGGTTGGCGATGTGCTTGACCAGCTTCACCGGCCCTTCCCCTTGCCCTTCACCGCTTCGACCAGCTTGAAGCCATCGCGCTCGGCAACCACGCGCACCGCGCCGAAGCTCTCGTTGAGCGTGTACTCGTAGGGCAGGTGGCGGTTGGCCACCACGTACAGGCGCCCACCCGGGCGCAGCGCCTGCGCGGCCACGGCGATGAAGCGCTGGCCGATGTCCGGGCGATCCGCACGCGAGGGCGTGTGGAACGGCGGGTTGCTGATGATGACGTCGTAGTCCGGCTCGATACCGGCGGTGACGTCGCGCCACAGGAAGCGCAGCGGCACGGGACGCGGTGGCGGCGCCAGATTGAGTTCGGCCAGGTCCAGCGCGCGCTTCTCGGCCTCGTACAGGTCCAGCGCGGTGATCTTCGGGCAGCGCTCCAGCAGTTCACGCGACAGGTAGCCGTAACCGGCACCGAGGTCAGCTGCACGCCCGGCCAGGTCGGCCGGCAGATGCTCGGCCAGCAGGGCCGACGCCGGGTCGATGCGGTCCCAGGCGAACACGCCCGGACGGCTGAGGAAACGGCCGCCGACGATCGGCCGCACCGCGTCCAGCGCGCCCCAGCGCTTGGCTACGTCCACATCGTGCTGGCCCTGCAGCGGAGCGGTCCAGAACACGCGGCAGTGGTTCTTGGTCAGGCTGCCGCCGAGGCCGGCCAGCTGCTTGAGGTCGCCTTCGCCGGAGCGGGCACCTTCGTTGTTGTGCTGGCAGGCCACGATGCGGCCACCCTCGGCGACCAGCGCCAGGGCGCGGGCGAACAGCGCGCGGGCTTCCTCGCGCTGGCGCGGCGGCAGCACCAGCACCAGCGGGTAACGGCCGCGGCCGGCAACATCATCCAGCTGCCCGCTGACGGTCCAGCCAGCGGCCTGCTGCAGCGGCTGCGCGAACGGGGCGAAGCTCTGCTCGCAGTCGACCTCGCGGCCGCCGGCCTGCTCGCGCAGTGGCCAGCCGTCACGGGCGCGCAGGAAGGCCACCGGACCCTCCGGCCAGCGCAGGGCGCCGCTGGAGAACGGCAGGAACAGGGTCTGCAGGGGGGCGTCGTCGCTGGATGCCATCGGCGCGGGTACTGGAAGCGTGAGGGCCGTCCATTGTACCGGCTTGTCCGCCCCGGCCCGGCCCCGGCCACCGCTTTGCGAAACTTCAACGTTGCCTTGATGCCGCAGCAACATGCCAGCGTTCAGGGTAGAAGCTCCCCCGCAACCCCTGGAGATCCTGCATGCGTGCCTTGTTCGTCGGAGGTGTTGTCGACAACAGTGAAATGGACCTGGAAGGCAGCCATCCCCCCGTGCATTACCCGGAGGACACCGGCGGCGGCCATTCCCGCTACCGCCTGCACCAGGTTGGCCACGGCGCCGATGGCAGCGTGGCCTACGCCGTCTATGGCGCGCCGGATCTGGCAGACGATGAAGTGACCCGGGTAGCCGAGGAGCGCGCGTATGCGCGCAGGTTCGAAGCGACGGCAACGCTGTTCGAACATTGACCATCGCAGCCACGCATGGCGTGGCTCTACTGTTCGAATGATCATCGCAGCCACGCATGGCGTGGCTCTACGCCTGTTCGAACGTTGACCATCGCAGCCACGCATGGCGTGGCTCTACAGTAGATCCACGCCATGCGTGGATGCAGCCATCTGCAGTTGCCGTCAGAGCCTCGGCGGCAACCTGCGGATGCTGGCGATTTCATCCAGCCACACGTGATGCTGCTGCACCGGCGCATCAAGATCGTCCAGCCGCAGCTGGCCATTGCTGCCTTCGTCGCCGGCGTCGTTGCGGTACTGCTGCAGCGTCGGCTGCACCGCAACCGTGCCCAGCAGGCGTCGACCATCGTGCAGGGTCAGCTGCACCTCGGTTTCCCCCTGCAACTGCGGCAACAGGGCTTCCAGGCGCGCGATCTGCGCGGAATCAGTATGGATACGGGGAGCAATACGGGACATCGGCGACCTCCTGAACTGCAGGGTCGCCGATCGTCCGTGAATGCTCAGTGCAGCAGGCTGTCCCCGCGCGTGGCCTGCACGCGCCGCACCACACCCACCAGCTGGGCCACCGAATACGGCTTGGCCACATGCTCCTGGAAGCCCGAGGCCAACGCACGGCGACGGTCATCGGCACGCGCCAGCGCAGTCACCGCTACCGCCGGCAGCGCTGCCGCGTCTACGCCCAGGTCCTGCCGCAACGTGCTTACCAGGCCATAGCCATCCATGCCCGGCATGCCGATGTCGGTCAGCAGCACCTGGTACTGCAGGTGGCCATTGTCGGCCAGCAGCGCCAGCGCCTCGCCCGCCGAACTGGCGGCGGACACGCTCGCGCCCTGCTCTTCCAGCATGCGCCGCAGGTACTCCAGCACTTCAGGCTGGTCTTCCACCGCCAGCACATGGAGGCCGCGCAGCGGGTACGGCTCGACCACCATCGGTTCCAGGATAGGACCGCTGACGACCTCACGCAGCGGACGCCGTTCGGCATCGGGCAGATGCTGCGGCAGGCGCACGGTGAAGGTGGAGCCGTGACCGTGGCCATCGCTGGCCGCGCTGACCGAACCGCCGTGCAGCTCGACCAGCTGCTGCACGATGGCCAGGCCCAGGCCCAGACCGCCATGGCGGCGGGTGGTGGTGCCGTCGGCCTGGCGGAAGCGGCTGAACAGATGGTTCAGGAACTCCGGCGCGATGCCGTCGCCGGTATCGCGCACGGTGATCGTCCAATAGTTGCCATCGGCCTGCAGCTGCACGTCGATGCGGCCTTCGGCCGGGGTGAACTTGATCGCGTTGGACAACAGGTTCCAGAACACCTGCTGCAGCCGGGTGGCATCGCCCAGCACCTGGCAGGGCTGTGCCGGCAGCTGCAGGGTGACGTCCAGCGCCTTGCCCTCGGCCACCAGCTCCTGTGCGCCCATCGCTTCGTTCAACTGGTCGCGCAGGTCCAGCACTTCCACTTCCAGCTGCACCTTGCCCAGCAGCATGCTGCTGAGGTCGAGCATGTCCGAGATCAACCGCTTCTGCGCGGTCGCGCTGTTGGCGATCACGCCCAGGCCCTTGTACAGCGGGCTGGTGGAATCCACGCGCTGCAGCAGCAGTTCACTCCAGCCCAGGATCGTGGTCAGCGGTGTGCGCAGCTCGTGCGACAGCGTGGCCAGGAACTCATCCTTCAGCCGCGCCATGTTTTCGGCCGCACTGCGCGCGGCACGCTCGGACTGCAGCAGTTCCTCGCGCGCCAGTTCGATCTCGCGGCGCTCGGTGACATCCGGGCTGCTGCCGGCCAGGCCGATGAAACGGCCCATCCGCGAGAAGCGCGGACGTGCGTTCATTTCCAGCCAGCGCCACTGCCCATCGGCACGACGGGCACGCACCAACGCATGCATCGAACGCTGTGCCTTAAGCGCTTCCTGCAGTTCGTATTCGAACACCGACGCATCGTCGGGATGCACCAGGCCGCGCCAGACATCTTCGGGCACCCGGTTCTCGTCGCCGCCGAAGAACTCGCTGAAGGCACTGTTGACGAAGCGGGCGTGGCCGCGCTCGTCCAGTACCCACACCGGCATCGGCAGGCCATCGGCCAACGCACTGAAACGGGCCTCGCTCTCGCCCAGTTCCACTTCCATCTGCTTGCGCGCGGTCACGTCGAAGAACAGGATGCCGACCTTGTCCTCGCCCGGCTGGCCAACCCGAACGGCATCCACGGCGAACGTGCGCCCCAGAGCACGGGCATCCATTTCGAACTGGGCCGGTCGCCCGGTCCGCGCCACTTCGCCGTAGATCCGGAACCAGTCGCCTTCGTGATGGGGCTCCAGCGTGCTCATGCGCTTGCCACAGGCATCCTTCAGGCCGGTGTGGCGCTCGAAGGCATCGTTGACCTCGAGGAAGCGGTAGTCGATCGCCTCGTCGCCATCGAACAGCACCTGGATCACACAGAAACCTGCGTGGATGCGCTCAAGCACGCCATGGTGCAGGTCGGTTTCGGGCGTCGGCACCATCAAGGGTGAGCGCTCCACGAGGGGCGGCAGTGTGGACAAGGGCGTGGGAGGAAAAGACCGGATGGAGGTACAGCATCTTCCAGAGTGCGTATTCACAGCGTCAAGCGCCGTCAGTCAGGGTTGACGACCATGAATTGGCGGCAACTGTTGACGCATTTGACGCTACTGGCCATTGCTGCGGCCCGGCGGCGGGATCACACTCGATCCGAGATCATCATCCTCCCCGCTTCGGGGACGCAGGAGACTGCCATGAAAGGTTCGCTTTCAACCGCCCTGCTGCTGGCCGGCATGCTTGCCGTGGGCAGCGTGGCCGCCGCACCGCGGACGGTAACCGCGCCCGATGCGCCGCGCGCACTACAGGCCGATGGCCCGGTCAGCGTGCAATGGAATGATCCGGCGCAATTCACCGAGATCCGCCAGAGCACCAACCGCTTCGAGGCCGAACGCGGGGACTGGGTGCAGCAGCTGGCACGCTACGTGCAGACCAGCGCCGCCAAGCCCCTGCAGGCCGGGCAGACGCTGGAGGTGACCCTGGTGGACGTCAAGCGCGCAGGCGACTACGAGCCCTGGCACGGCCCGCGTGGCCGCGACATCCGGATCATGCGCGACATCTACCCGCCGCGGATCACCCTGCAATACACGCTGAAGGACGCCAGCGGGCGCATCATCGATGAAGGCGACGCCCGCCTGAGCGACAGCGGCTACCTGCACAACATCGGCCTGAAGAGCGATACCGATCCGCTGCGCTATGAAAAGCGCCTGATCGATGACTGGGTGAAGCGCCAGCTGACCTCACGCGTTACCGCTGCCCGGTAGGTGTCGACCTTGGTCGACACGCATTCGCAGCGCCGACCAGGGTCTGATCCGATCCGGTAGGTGTCGACCTTGGTCGACACGCATTCACAGCGCCGACCAGGGTCTGATCCGATCCGGTAGGTGTCGACCTTGGTCGACACGCATTCACAGCGCCGACCAAGGTCGGCAGCTACCAGAGCCGGTCAGTCCTGGTAGATGCGTGCCACGCGCTTGACGCCGCACGGCAGCTGGTAGGCACTGACACCGCAGCGCGGCGCCAGCTCGGACAGCGTCGGCGCCGTACCCCACAGTTCCACCACGCTGCCGACACCGGCCTGCGCATGCGCGGTCAGGTCCACGGTCAGCATGTCCATCGACACGCGGCCGATCAGCCCACCGGGTTGGCCATCGATCAGCACCGGCGTGCCATTGGGGGCGAACTGCGGATAACCATCGGCATAGCCCAGTGCGACCACGCCCACGCGTGTGCGCGCCTTGGCCACGAAGCGCGCACCGTAGCCGACCGGCTCGCCGGCTTCGATCCAGCGCTCGGCGAACACCTTGGACTGCATCGTCATCACCGGGCGCAGGCGCGCGGTGAGTTCACTGTTGTCCGGCAGCGGATTGGCGCCGTACAGCATCAGGCCCGGGCGCACCCAGTCACTGCGCACGTCCGGCCAGCCCAGCAGCGCCGGCGAATTGCAGATGCTGGTCTCGCCTTCAAGACCATCGATGGCCTCGACGAAGGTCGCGGCCTGCTCACGGGTACGCTCGCTGTCCAGTTCATCGGCGCGTGCCAGGTGGGTCATCATCACGATGCGCGCCACCTGCGGCAGTGCAGACAAACGCGCGTGCGCGGCGCGGAATCCGGGAACGTCCAGGCCCAGCCGGTGCATGCCGCTGTCCAGCTTCAGCCACACCGTCAGCGGCCGCGGGCTGTCGAACGCGACCAGCGCTTCCAGCTGCCACGGCGAACCGACCGAGAACCACAGGTCATGCTCGGCCACCAGCGCCATTTCGCTGGGCTCGAAGATGCCTTCCAGCAGCAGGATCGGCGCACGGATGCCGGCCTGGCGCAGTTCCAGCGCTTCTTCGATGGTGGCCACGCCAAAGCCGTCGGCCTCGCCTTCCAGTGCCTGCGCACAGCGCACCGCACCGTGGCCATAGGCATCGGCCTTGAGGATCGCCAGCGCTTTGCCACCGCCCAGTTCACGGGCCAGGCGATAGTTGCTGCGCAGTGCGCCCAGGTCGATCAGCGCGCGGGCAGGACGCATGTGCGGTTCTCATGTTGCGGGGCGTGGCGGTACTGGCCGTAGCGGAAGATATCCAGGCCTTCGGTGCTGATCTGCGGCTGGCGCGCGCTCATCAGGTCGGCCAGGTAGCGGCCCGAGCCGCAGGCCATGGTCCAACCCAACGTGCCGTGGCCGGTGTTGAGGAACAGGTTGCGGAACGGCGTGGCGCCGATCACCGGCGTGCCGTCCGGCGTGGCCGGGCGCAGGCCGGTCCAGAACTCGGCCTTGGCCAGGTCACCGCCCTTCGGGTACAGGTCGCGCACCACCAGCTCCAGCGTCTCGCGGCGGCGCGGCGACAGCGACAGGTCGAAACCGGCCACCTCGGCCATGCCACCGACGCGGATGCGGTTGTCGAAGCGGGTCACCGCCACCTTGTAGCTCTCATCGAGGATGGTCGAGGTGGGCGCCATCGCCGGGTCGGTGATCGGCAGGGTCAGCGAATAGCCCTTCAGCGGATACACCGGCAGGCGCATGCCCAGCGGCGCGACCAGTCCCGGCGAATAGCTGCCCAGTGCGACCACGAAGCGGTCCGCGGTTTCCAGCTTGCCGCCGATGCGCACGCCGGTGATGCGGTCGCCGTCGGATTCCACGCCGGTGATGTCCTGGTCGTAACGGAACTCGACCCCCGCTTCGGCCGCCATCTGCGCCAGGCGGCGGGTGAACAGCTGGCAATCGCCGGTCTGGTCGCGCGGCAGGCGCAGCGCACCCACCAGGCCATCGACGTGGGCCAACGCAGGCTCGGCCTTGATGATGCCGGCGCGATCCAGCACTTCGTACGGCACGCCGTACTGGGCCAGGATCTCGATGTCCTGCGCCGATGCATCCAGCTGCTGCTGGGTGCGGAACAGCTGGGTGGTGCCCAGGTCGCGCCCTTCGAAATCGATGCCGATCTGCGCACGCAGCTCGTTCAGGCAGTCGCGGCTGTACTCGGACATGCGCACCATGCGCGCCTTGTTGATCGCGTAGCGCTCGTGGGTGCAGTTGCGCAGCATCTGCCACAGCCAGCGGTACTGGGCCAGGTCCATGCCCGGCTTGATCGCCAGCGGTGCGTGCTTTTCGAACAGCCAGCCGATGGCCTTCTTCGGCACGCCCGGGGCAGCCCACGGCGAGGTGTAGCCGAATGACAGCTGGCCGGCATTGGCGAAGCTGGTTTCCAGCGCGGGACCGGGCTGGCGGTCGACGACCGTGACTTCAAACCCGGCCTGTCGCAGGTACCAGGCACTGGTGGTGCCGATCACGCCGCTGCCGAGGACTAGGACTCGCATGGGAATTCTCCAACCCGATCATTCCCTGCATTTGCGTGCGCAGGGGCCATAATCGGGGAAGTATATTCTTCCGTATCCAGATGATTTGCCTGATTTCAGCAATGCAGTCAGGATATTTCCCTGTGATTCACTCCCCGAACTTGACGCCCATGGCCACCCGTCCCCGCGAGCTGGACAAGATCGACCGCAAGATCCTGCGCATCCTGCAGGCCGAAGGCCGCATTTCCTTCACCGAGCTGGGCGAACGGGTCGGCCTGTCGACCACCCCGTGCACCGAGCGCGTGCGCCGGCTGGAGCGCGAAGCGGTGATCACCGGCTACCACGCGCACCTGGACCCCAGCGCGCTGAAAGCGAGCCTGCTGGTGTTCGTGGAGATCAGCCTGGCCTACAAATCCGGCGACATCTTCGAGGAATTCCGGCGTTCGGCGCTGAAGCTGCCCAACGTGCTGGAATGCCATCTGGTGTCGGGCGATTTTGATTACCTGCTGAAGGCACGGATCAGCGAGATGGCGTCCTATCGCAAGCTGCTCGGCAGCACCCTGCTGACCCTGCCACATGTGCGTGAGTCGAAGAGCTACATCGTGATGGAAGAGGTCAAGGAGACCTGGGCGCTGCCGATTCCGGATTGAACCGACTGGCGGCAGCGGGACCAGACCCCGCAACGCGGGCTCTGGCCCCTGGCTGCATCAGCGCTGCTGCGGGTTCTTCATGGAACCCTGTTGCGGATTCTTCTTCTGCTGCTCGTTCGGCTGCTGTTGCTGTTGCTGCTGGCGCTGCTGTTCCTGCGGTGTTTTGCCCTGCTGTTCCTTGCCGGGATGACGGTTCTGCTGGTTGGCCATGATCGTATTCCAAGGGGACGAGGGAAGCGCGACGACAGGTATGCCGGCGCAGGTCCACCGTGGTCCTGGGGCGGTTAATCGCAGGCGAAAAACGGGTGATGCGGGATGTGCAGGGCGGGGGCTGTTTTCCGGCGTTCATGTGGGTGGCGGGTTTCCTGCCAACGGCTGAGCCCCTTGTGGCTGCGCATGCTTCCAGCATTGCGGGTGAGGCCGGGCGGGTGGGCTGTGCAGGGGACGCCGTGAATCCCCAGACCGGCCCAGCCGCTAGCGGCTGTGCGTTCGGGCGCTTGCGAAGCAGTGCTTCGCAAGCAAAGCGCCCTCACCCCTGTAGGCTCGGGCGCGCCATCCATGGCGCTTGCGCCCCTGCACAGCCCACCCGCCCGGCCTTGGACAGGTTCATGCGGGCGCCAGCCACGGAAAAGAAAAAGAAAAAAAAAGAGCGACAGCGGGTCGCTGCGCTCTCTTTGGGTTGCGCGATTGGTTGCGGGCGCTGGGGTCAGCGCTTGATCTGCTGGCCGTCGCCGGTCGGTACGCTGTCGTAGTAGCGGCCGGTGCGCGAGTCGAACACGCGGTTGGGGCCGACCGGTTTGACGCCGGGAACGATGCGGCCGTTGCGGTCGTAGACCTTGTCCGGCAGCGCCGGTGCGGGCGTGGGGGTCACCTGGGCCGGGCCGGTCGATCGGATCGGCTGTGCCGGCTGCGGCGAGGGCAGCACCTGCGGCTGCGGGCGCGACGCCTGCGGTGGCGGGGCGACAGGCGGCGGTGCCACCGTCGAGCTGCTGCGGGTGGCGGTCGGACTGCCGGTGGGAACCTGCGCCTGGGCGAGCAGAGGCAACAGGGCCGACAGCAACAGGACTAGGCGGGGTTTCATCGCGCGCTCCAGGGTGGGCCACGCTTACCCTGCGCCTGCCCCTGTGTGCCGGCCATGAACGGCCATCACACTTGCAAGCGTGTGCCGACACCCCCACGTCTGCTGGCATCCCAGGCCACAACCCCACGGAGAGCCGGCATGAGCGCTTTCGATCTGACGCCCCCCACCGCCACGCAGACCGACGCCCTGGTCGCCGGGCTCAGCGCCGAGGAGCGCCGCGTGCTGCTGCAGCACGGCACCGAGGCGCCGTTCTGCGGGGTATTCCTCGACAACAAGCGCGAGGGCGTCTACTGCTGCCGCCTGTGCGCCCTGCCCTTGTTCCGCTCCAGCACCAAGTTCGATTCGGGCACCGGCTGGCCCAGTTTCTTCGCCCCGTTCGACCCGTCGCACGTGCGCGAGATCCGCGACACCAGCCACGGCATGGTCCGCACCGAGATCACCTGCGCCCGCTGTGGCAGCCATCTGGGCCACGTGTTCCCGGACGGTCCGCCGCCCACCTACGAGCGCCACTGCCTGAACTCGGTCTCACTTTCATTCACCGGCAACGGCGAGCCGTGGCCCGATCCGCTGCAGCGTGGCGGCGCGGAGGCCGGCGTGGCGGGCTGACACGCGCCGCAATGCCCCGCTGACCGACTTCACAGAATTCCCTCTTCAGAAACACCGGTGTCAGGCCGACAAGGAGATATCCCCCCTCCTTGCGTCGCGCCATGCTCATCATCGTTGGATTCCTGGTCGTCATCATCAGCGTGCTGGGCGGCTACCTCGGCGCACACGGCCGCCTTGGGGCGCTGTGGCAGCCCTACGAACTGGTCATCATCGGCGGTGCCGCGCTGGGTGCGTTCCTGGTCGGCACCCCGGCCAAGACGGTCAAGCAGACGCTGCAGGCCATGGTCGGCGTGTTCAAGGGCCCGCGCTACAAGCAGCAGGACTACATCGACGTCCTCAGCCTGGTCTACGAACTGCTCAACAAGGCCCGCCGTGAAGGCTTCATGGCGCTGGAAGACCATGTCGAGCGCCCGGCCGAGAGCGCGCTGTTCGGGAACTACCCGAAGGTGCAGGCCGACCACCACCTGATCGACTTCATCACCGACTGCCTGCGCCTGATGATCGGCAGCAACATCGAGCCGCATGAGCTGGAGCCGCTGCTGGAGCTGGAGCTGGAAAAGCACCACGCCGAAGCGATGGCGCCGTCGCAGGTGCTGACCAAGGTCGCCGACGGCCTGCCCGGTTTCGGCATCGTGGCGGCAGTGCTGGGCATCGTCATCACCATGGGCTCGATCGGCGGCGACATCGTCGAAGTGGGTGGCCATGTGGCCGGCGCGCTGGTCGGCACCTTCCTCGGCATCCTGCTGGGCTATGGCTTCGTCGGCCCGATGGCCTCGGCGATGGAAGCCCGTGCCGAGCAGGACAGCCGCATCTACGAGTCGGTGAAGACCGCCCTGCTGGCCTGCCTGCGCGGCTACAACCCGAAGATCGCGCTGGAGTTCGCCCGCAAGACGCTGCCGTCGAACGTGCGCCCGGCGTTCTCCGACTTCGAGCAGCACCTGAAGACGGTCAAGTAAGCCATGGCCGAGACCAAGCCCACCGTCATCGTCCGCCGGGTCAAGAAGGCCGGCCACGCTGCCCACCATGGCGGTTCGTGGAAGGTCGCCTATGCCGACTTCGTGACCGCGATGATGGCTTTCTTCCTGGTGCTGTGGCTGATGGCCAGCACCAGCAAGCCCGAGCGCGCAGCCATTTCCGAGTACTTCCGCAACCCCAGCCCGCTGGTCGGCTCCAGCGCGACGCCGGCGCCGGGCATGGCCGGGCCGGGCGGTGCCAGCACCTCGATGATCAAGCTCGGCGGCGCCACCGATGTTTCGCGCGGCAACAGCAACGATCCCTTCCAGAACCAGCAGAAGTCGATACCGCAGCCGGTGGACGAGCAGCAGCGCGACAAGCAGCAGCTGGAAGCGCTGATGAAGGAACTGCAGGAAGCGATCAGCCGCAGCCAGGCGCTGGAACCGTTCAAGGACCAGCTGCTGCTGGACCTGACCCCGGAAGGCCTGCGCATCCAGATCGTGGACAAGCAGAACCGGCCGATGTTCGACCTCGGCAGCGCCACCCTGAAGCCGTACACGCAGCAGATCCTGCACGAACTGGCCGAGTACCTGAACCACGTGCCGAACCGGATCAGCCTGACCGGCCACACCGACATCACCGCCTATTCGGCCGCGCGCGGTTACGGCAACTGGGAACTGAGCGCCGACCGCGCCAATGCCGCGCGCCGCGCGCTGATCGATGGCGGCCTGGAAGACAGCAAGATCACCCGCGTGGTCGGCCTGTCTTCGTCGGTGCTGTTTGACAAGGCCGATCCGCAGAACCCGATCAACCGCCGCATCAGCATCGTGGTGATGACCAAGGCCGCCGAGGAAGCTGCGCTGGCCGGCGCCGGGCCGCAGGTAGGCCTGTCGGCAACCACCGTGGACCCGGACGTGCAGGCCGCGCAGGGGTCAGGAAAGTAATCCGTGGGTGCGGACCCTGGTCCGCACAGCGCTGAACCGGGGTCAGATCCCTTTCCCATGGAAAGGGATCTGACCCCACCTACGCGCGGCCGCTACAATGGCGGTCTTTCCGACTCCAGGTGATCACACCCCCATGTCCCAGTCTTCCAAGGCCAAGCGCGACAAGCGCAAGAAGCAGCAGGCCAAGCGCCCGTTCCTCCGTCTGAACGCCCAGCAGCAGGTGCAGAACCATGCCGTGCTGGTCAACGAAGACGGCCAGGCCGTGGCCGCCATCGGCCTGCAGGGCCGCGAGTGGCTGCTGGCCATCGGCGGCCAGACCATGGGCAACGCCGACAACCCGGTGCCGATGCTGGCCATGCTCAAGCACCTGTCCAACGTGCAGGAAGCCGAAGGCCGCAAGGTCACCCTGGAATATTCCGAGCTGATGCAGAAGCTGCTCGACACCCTGGCCGAAGAAGCGGGCCAGACCGCCGAGGAGTACCTGGACAAGCTGGTGGCCGAGTTCGCCAGCGAGCAGGCTGAAGACGCAGCCGCTGAAGGCGAAGCGTCCGATGAAGCGGCTGCAGTCACTGCCGACGCCGAGGCCACTCCGGCCGCCGACGCCGACGGCAAGCCGCAGGCCTGATCCGGCGGCGGCGGTGTCGGTCTACGTCGATGACGCGGTGCATCCCTGGCGCGGTCAGCGCTGGGCGCACCTGATGGCCGATACCCTGGCCGAGCTGCACGCAATGGCGGCGCAGCTCGGCATTCCTCCACGGGCCTTCCAGAACAAGGCCAGCGGGGCGCATTACGATGTCACCGCCGAGCTGCGTGCGCAGGCACTCGCGCTGGGTGCGGTCGCCATCTCCCGGCATGTGGACCGGGCGCAGGTGAAGGCGGTGATCGCCAACGCCAGGGCTCAGTACCAGCCCTAGGCTGGTACAGGTGGCACCGGGCCGCGCCCGGCGAGCGCGCAGCGCGGCGGGAAGCCGCCGGGCATGGCCCGGCGCTACCGGTGAATCTCAGAACGGGTCGCTGCCCAGGCGCACTTCCACGTTCAGCAGCGAGCACAGCGCCAGCAGGGCGTCGTCATCGCGGGTCAGCGCCATCCAGCCACTGAAGCCGTCGTTGCCGGCATCCACGCTCCACAGCGTGTAGTTGTGCTCGCGCAGGCGGTCGAAGGCGGTGCTCATCAGCTGCACCCCATCCAGCTCCGCGGCGAAATCCTCGTCGTCCAGGTCGCCACCCCAGTCCAGCTGCAGGTTGAAGCGCGCCGACAGCTCGTTCACCGCCGACTGCAGCGAATCGAAATCATCACGCTCGACCTCGAAGCCCGACTGCCAGGCAATGGCCGTGAACAGCGCCGGCAGCCAGTCGCTATCGGCTTCCAGCGGCTGGCCGTCCTCGGACAGATGCTCGCGCCAGCGGTTGAACTGCTGCAGGGCCAGCTCTTCGTCACCGGGGTTGATCAGCACGAGCAGGTTCCAGACCCGCGCCTCGAAATCGTCCTCGTCGAAATCGTGGGCGTCTTCCTCGAAGTCGAAATAGTCGCTGTTGTCAGGCATGGCGGAACGTCCTCGGGAGCAGGGGGGCATTCTACGGTTTATCCTGTACCGCTGAAGCCGGCCGTGGTGGCCGTCACTGTGAATGAAGCGATGAGCGATACCCCTCCCGACCACCTGGCGATCAACCCGGCCAGCCCCTTCCACGATGCGCAGGCCCTGGAGCGCGGCGTCGGCGTGCGCTTCAACGATGTCGAGCGCGACAACGTCGAGGAATACTCGGTCAGCGAAGGCTGGATCCGCGTGCAGGCCGGCAAGGCTCGTGACCGTCGCGGCAACCCGATGACCATCAAGGTAAAGGGCAAGGTCGAGGCGTATTTCCTGGAACAGAAGCCGGAGTAACCGGCGGTCCCGGGGCGGGGTCAGATCCCTTTCCTGCGGAAAGGGATCTGACCCCGATCGGCATACCGTTCACTCGCGCTTGCGCGATTCCAGCAGGTCGAGGTTGCGGATCAGCCGCCGTGCGATCTCGTCCGACACCACGCCGCGGCGGGTCAGCCGGAACAGTTCCTCGCGTTCGGCATTCAGCCCGGCGCTGCGCAGCTGGCGATAGCCCATCTCCATCCGGTTCACCTTTTCCGGGTCCACGTCCGGGTTGTCGCGGTCCAGATGCCGCTGATACAGCAGGCTCACCCGCGATGCGGCGTCGTTGTACAGCTGCACGTTCTCGGTGTTCTGGTTCAGCACCAGCTGCTGGCGCATGCGCTCCACGCCCGCCAACGCGGCCTTCGAGGACAGCTTGCGGGCGAGATCCTCTTCCTTGCGCTCACCCGAATCGGCCGGCAGCTGCAGGCCCTTCAACAGCTGCGGCAGCGCCACGCTGGCGCCGACCAGCGAGCACAGGATCACCGCAGCAGCCAGGAAGATCACCAGGTCGCGTGCCGGGAACGGGCTGCCATCGGGCAGGAACAATGGCAGCGTCAACACGCCGGCCAGGGTGATCGCACCACGCACACCCGCCACCGAGGTGGCCACCACGATGCGCCAGTTCGGTGCCTCGCCACGCTCCAGGCCGCGGCGACGCGCACGCAGCAGGTTCCAGCGCAGCGACAGCCACACCCACAGCAGGCGCAGCGCGATCAACGTCGCGTTGATCACCAGCACGTACACCAGCAGCCACCACGCGCTCTGGTGGCCGCTCTCGTTCATGGTGGTGGTGGCACGTTCGACGATGCCCGGCAGCTGCTCGCCCAGCAGCACGAACATGATGCCGTTGAAGCTGAACTGCAGCATGTTCCAGACGCCGGCACGCTGCACGCGCATGCTGCCGGAGACACGGCCGGTCATTTCCACGTAGCTCATCGAAATACCCGCTGCGACCGCAGCGAGGATGCCCGAAGCATTGATCTCTTCGGCCAGCAGGTACGCCGCGAACGGGATCAGCAGGTTGACCAGCATCGCCGCGCCCGGCTCTTCGCCGAAACGGCGCCACAGCCAGCGCTGGAACGTGGACACGCCCAGGGTGACCGCCACGCCGACGGCCAGGCCGGCCACCGCCACCCACACGAAGGTCAGCGAGGCGGTCGCCAACGAGAAAGTACCGGTCATCACCGCCGCTACCGCGAAGCGGAAGCAGACCAGGCCGGAGGCATCGTTGAGCAGCGACTCGCCTTCCAGGATGTGCATCAGGCGCTTGGGAATCGGTGCCTTGGCAGCGATCGCGCCGACCGCCACAGGATCGGTCGGTGACACGATCGCGGCCAGCGCGAAACACACCGCCAGTGGCATCACCGGAATCATCCAGTGGATCAGCAGGCCCGCGCCGATCACGGTGAACACCACCAGCCCGAACGCCAGTTCGAGGATCGCGCCCTTGTCGCGGAACAGGCCCTGCTTGGGAATGCGCCAGCCATCGAGGAACAGCAGTGGCGGCAGGAACAGCAGGAAGAACACTTCCGGTTCCAGTGCATGGCCGCGGTTGAATACCCCGGCGATCACCGCGCCGAGGCCGATCTGCACCAGCGGCAGCGGCAACGAGAATGGCAGGACGCGAACCAGGTAACCGCTGGCGACAACGGCCACCAGCATCGCCAGGACGACTTCGATGGTGTGCATGCTTCTTCCACAGGAGCGGCGCGTGGGGCCGGAAAAACCGGAGTGCGCCGGGGGACGGGAAAAAACTTAACACAGCAGGCCGCCACTGCGGCCAGCGATCTGAATGCGCGTCAGGACCGCGACAGCAAGCGCCGCCCGATCAGGCCGGCGTGCTGGCCACGTCGTCATGCAGCACTGCCAACCGGCCCTGCACGTGTCCTGATGCAGGGCGTTCCAGCCCTGGCAGCAGCGGTGGGGTCATGCCGCGTCCTGAGCGCGGTCGGCACCATCGAAGCGGTAGAGGTCCATCGCCAGGAAGCCGGCATCGATACCCGCATCGATGCGCTGCGCACCGAAACCGCCCTCCCCCGCCGCACCCATCGCAAAGTACAGCGGCAGCAGATGCTCATCGGTGGGATGCGCACGCTCGGCAAACGGCGCCTGTCGGCGGTAGTCGAACAGGGCATCGCGGTCATTGGCGGCCAGCCGCTGCTCCACCCAGTCGATGAAGGGGCGCACGTAGGGCGCTTGCTTGCCGTCCTGGTAATGGCCCCAGTCGTGCAGGTTGTGGGTGATGCTGCCCGAACCGATCAGCAGCACGCCCTGTTCGCGCAGCGGCGCCAGCGCACGGCCCAGCGCGAACTGATGCTGCGGGCCCAGCATCGGCTGGATCGACACCGGCACCACCGGGATGTCGGCCTGCGGGTGCAGCAGGCGCAGCGGCACCCACGCGCCGTGGTCGAGGCCACGTTGCGGATCGAGTGCCACCGGCAGGCCGGCGGCGGCGATGCGGCCCGCCACCTCTTCAGCCAACGCCGGATCACCGGGCGCCGGGTACTGCAGCGCGAACAGTTCGCGTGGGAAGCCGCCGAAATCGTGGAAGGTGGGCGGCTGCGGATGGTTGCCGACCAGCGGCTGCCGGGCCAGCCAATGCGCCGAGGCGATGACGATCGCACGCGGCGTTGGCAGGTCGCGGGCCAGCTCGGCCAGCCGCACGCCGACCTGGCCCGGATGCAGGGCGGTCATCGGCGAGCCGTGGGAGATGTACAGCGAAGGCAGGCGGGACATGATCTTCTCCAATCACAGGAACAGGCAGCGGGCCGGGGGACGTTCAGCGCGAACGCAGGGTCCAGCGGCCATCGCCCAGCAGGAACAGCACGACCAGGGCCAGCGCCCAGAACGCCGGGTATTCCCAGCCACCGCCAGCATTGGCGAAGCTGAAACCGTTGGCGCCGTGCACCGTCACGATGGTGCCCAGCAGCAGCGGCACACCGAGCAGGCCGATCCAGCGCGCGTAGATGCCGAGCAGCAGCGCTGCGGAAATCGCCAGTTCAACGGCGATGGTGAGGTAGCCCAACACGCTGGGCAGGCCCAGCGACTCGAAGAAGGCCGCCGTACCTGCCGGAGTGAACACCAGCAGTTTGGTCAGCGCATGGACCAGGAACAACACGCCCAGGGCCAACCGCAGCAGGGTCGCGGCGTACGGGGCGAGCGGGGACAGGGGAGTGGGGGTCGCGTTCATGGGGCACCTCGGTAGGGACAGGGCACAGGTTATTGCGCCCTCGATTGCCGATAAATACGATGGATCGACCGTATTTATTTCATAAGGCGCAACAATGGACACCCTGGATGCCATGCGCGTGTTCGTCGCGGTGGTCGAACGCAACGGCTTCAGCGCCGCCGCACAGGCGCTGGACATGTCCACGGCCGGTGTCACCCGCCAGGTCGCCGCACTGGAAAAGCGCCTGTCCACCCGCCTGCTCCACCGCACCACCCGCCGGGTCAGCCCGACCAGCGCCGGTGCCGCCTACTACGCGCAGTGCGTGCGCCTGCTCGCCGAGTTCGATGCGCTTGAGGCCAGCATCGGCGCACAGGCGCTGGAGCCGTCCGGCACGCTGCGCATCAACGCACCGGTCAGCTGGGGCATCGCCCGCCTCGGCCCGTTGCTGGCCGGCTACCGCGAACGCTTCCCACAGGTCGAACTGGACCTGGCGCTGTCCGACCGCCTGGTGGACATGGTCGAAGAAGGCTACGACGTGGCCATCCGCATCACCCGCGAACCGGGCCCGAGCCTGATCGCGCGGCGCCTGGGCCAATCGCGGATCAGCCTGTGTGCCGCACCGGCCTACCTGGCCGCACACGGAACACCGCAGGCCCCCGAGGATCTGCAGACCCACGCCTGTCTCGGCTACAGCTACTGGGCCGCCGGCGACCACTGGCCCCTGCAGGGACCGGGTGGCGAAGTGAAGGTTGCAGTGACCACCCTGCTGCGCGCCAACAATGGCGACGTCCTGCGCGAAGCGGCGATTGCCGGCATGGGCGTGATCCTGCAGCCGGACTTCCTGTTGCACGAGGCGCTGGCCGATGGCCGCCTGGTGCGCATCCTGCCCGGATGGGAAGCTGAGCCGATCGGCATCTTCGCCGTCTACACCAGCCGCAGCCATCTCGCCCCCAAGGTGCGCAGCTTCATCGACTACCTGGTGGAAACCGGGGTGTAAGCGTGCGTCCGCCGGGCATGGCCCGGCGAGCGCGAAGCGCGGCCATGACACGGTAGCGCCGGGCCATGCCCGGCGAAGGGCGAAGCGCGCCCATGACACGGTAGCGCCAGGCCATGCCCGGCGAGCGCGAAGCGCGCCCATGACACGGTAGCGCCGGGCCATGCCCGGCGAGCGCGAAGCGCACCCATGACACGGTAGCGCCGGGCCATGCCCGGCGAGCGCGAAGCGCACCCATGACACGGTAGCGCCGGGCCATGCCCGGCGAAGCGCGAAGCGCACCCATGACACGGTAGCGCCGGGCCATGCCCGGCGAAGCGCGAAGCGCACCCATGACACGGTAGCGCCGGGCCATGCCCGGCGAGCGCGAAGCGCGGCCTAGGCGACAACCTCATCCAGCTGCGCGATGATCTTTTCCAGCGGTGCCGGCCGCCCCAGCAGGTAGCCCTGCACCTGGTCGCAGCCATGCGCGGCCAGCCAGTCCAGCTGTCCCGGCGTTTCCACGCCCTCGGCGATGATCGTCAGCCCCATGCTGTGGCCCAGCGACAGCAGAGCCCGGCAGATCGATGCGTTGCGGGGATTGGTTTCCACGTCGGCCACAAAACTGCGATCGATCTTCAGGACGTCCAGCGGCAGGTGCTGCAGGTAGGACATGCTCGAGTAGCCGGTACCGAAATCGTCCAGCGACACGCGGATGCCCTGCTCGTGCAGGCGCTGCATGGTCTGCATCGCCTGTGCCGGCTTGCGCATCAGGCTGCTCTCGGTCAGTTCCACGTGCAGTGCACCACGGGCCAGGCCGAAATCCTGCTGCGCGCGGGCGAACTCGGCCACCAGATCGCTGTTGAAGAACTGCACCGCCGACACATTGACCGCGATCGACAGCTCGCCCCACCCCGCTTCGACCAGACGCCGCTGCGCCTGTGCTGCCGCGCGGATCACCCAGCGTCCCAACGCCAGGATCAGGCCGGTGTCCTCGCACAACTGGATGAACTCGCTGGGCGGGATGAAGCTGCCATCGGCCTGCGGCCAGCGCAGCAGCGCCTCCAGCGACGCCGGGCTGCCATCGCTGGCGTGCCGGATCGGCTGGAAGTACAGCTGGAATTCGTTGTCGATGGCCGCGTGGATGCGCCCGGCCAGGCGCAGGCGGTCGGCCAGGCGGATGGTCACCGCCGCATCGAACCAGGCCACCACGTTGCCTTCGGCGCGGGCCGCGTGCGCCGCCTGCGCGGCCATGCCGATCGCCTGTTCGGCACTGTGGCCTGCGTCGGCGTCATGTACGGCCACACCAATGCGGGGTTCGAACTGGTGCAGCGAATCCTGGCCGCGCATCGGTGCCGAGACGATCTGCAGCAGATCGTCCAGCACGCGCTGGGTGTTGTGTTCCGGCGCGATCGCCAGCACGAAATCCTCCGCCGGCTGGAACGCCAGCAGGCCGAAGCGCGCGCCCAGCCCGCCCAGGCGCGAGGCCATCGACTGCAGGACCGCATCACCGATCTCGCGGCCCAGCGTATCGGCCACCAGCTGCAGCCCGCGCAGCTGCACATAGGCGATGGTGTAGGCGCCGGCCTGCTCGTCCAGCTGTTCGCTCAGTGCGCGCACGTTGAGCAGGCCGGTGGCCGGGTTGTGGCGTGCGTGATAGGCCAGGTCGCGCTCGTAGGCCAGCCGCTCGCTGACATCCTCGGCCAGCACCAGGCACGCGGGCTGGCCATCGAAATCCAGTTGCGACAGGTGCACGCGCACTTCGAACACCGTGCCATCCTTGCGCTGGTGCAGGCGCACCGCAGCGTCCTGCAGTTCACCACTGCGCACCTGCGCGATCGCGCCCTTGACCTCGTCCCAGCCCTCGCGTGGGCGGATGTCGAGGATGCTCATCGCCAGGAATTCATCGCGGCTGTAGCCGTACTGCTGCACGGCGGCCTCGTTGACCTCGATGAAGCGCAAGGTGTCCGGATCGAACACCCAGAACGGCGCGGGGTTGCGATCGAACAACAGGCGGAAGCGGCGTTCAACTTGGCGCATCTGCTCGCGTGCCTGGTAGCGCTCGCTGAGGTCGGTCAGTGCGCCGATCATGCGCCGCTGCCGATCGACCACCGCTACCCGCTGGCCACGCGCGGCAACCCAGCGCACGGCACCGCCGGGCAGCACCAGGCGGAATTCTTCGTCGAGTACAGCGTTGCCGGCGAAGGCCTGATCGAAGGCCTGCTGCATGCGTGCGCTGTCATCGTGGTGCACGCGGGCGAAGAATTCGGCCACCGGCAGCGCATCGGTCTGCACACCGAAGATCTCGCGCGCCAGCGGTGACCAGCGCAGCAGCGCAGCGTCTTCGTCGACATACCAGGTGCATACGCGGCCCACCTGATGGGCCAGGCGCAGCTCGGCATGGCCGGTCCGCAGTTCTTCGGCCATCGACTGCTGCCGGTGCGTGCTGCGGCGCACGGCATACAGCAGCACCAGCAGCAGCGCCACGTAGGCCAGCATGATGGCAATCGCCGCCTGCAGATACGGCCACCACGGCTTCAGCACATCTTCGTTTGCCAGACCGACCTGCACCGCCAATGGACTGCGCTCAAGGGTGCTGATGGTGGAGATGCGCGGTATCTGGTCCACCGCGCCGGGAATGCTGCCCAGCTCGACCACTGCCTGCCGGCCCAGCAGCGTGCGTGCCGGCAGCGTGTAACGGCGGCCGACGGTGCCGTGCGGATCGGGGACACGGGCCAGCATGTAGCCATCGGCGTCGCTGATCGAGGCCAGGCCACTGGGCCCCACATCCAGACCGCCCACGATCCGCTGCAGTTCGCCGCAGCGCAGCCGTGCCAGCAGCCAGCGATCGCCAGCCATCGGCAGCGCCAGCGGCACCACCCAGCCACCGTCGCTGGCACGCTGCGGCGGCCCGATGTACAGCGCACTGCCCTGCCCCCTTCGCTGCGGATCGGTCCACAGTGGCAGCTGCAGCTCGCCCTTGCCGGCGGTCAGGGCGCGGCCATAGGTATCGAGCACGACAATGCTGTGCAGTTCGGCGTGCCGGCGCAGCACGCCGGCTATGGCGGCGTCCAGCAGCGCGGGCGCCTGCGCAGGCACCGTGCGGAACAGCTCGGCCGCATCGGCGGCGATGCCGGCCATCGCCCGTTCCAGGTTGCGCAGCTCCAGTGCCAGCAGGCGCTCGCTGCCTATCGCCAGCGCCCGGCTCTGCCGCTGCGCGGCTTCCAGCCGGCGCTGGTAATCGTTGGCCAGCATCGCGGCCAGGCCTGCCGCCAGCAGCACGCCCAGCACCACGCCGCCCCAGGTAATGGCACGCAACGGCCGGGCCAGCGCGTGTCTCAGCGCCGGCATCGGTCGGTCTTCCCTGTGCAGTCGGCTGGCTTCATGCGCGAACGATTCCTCCACATCCCCGACCTCAACGGCCGGCGGACGCCATTCTTGACGCCTCGACCCGTCCTGCATGCGCCCTCCCCCGGGTGCTGCAGACATCCAGCCCGCAGCATGCACCACGCCGGTGACCGCGTGAAGATCGCTGCGGCGTGTTCAGCCAGATCACGCACAGTGCTGGCCCTGTCGAGCACGTCCAGCCGGCCCGCAGCGGATTAGACTTGGAGTTTTCCGCCGCAAGAGAAGTCCATGTCCAAGCTGCGCCGCCCCACCCTGGCACTGGCCATCGTTGCCAGCCTGTCCCTGGCCGCCTGCGACCGCCCGGCCGATCCGGCCGCCGGCACCGCCGCACCGGCCGAGGCGACCCCCGCTGCCGCCAAGCCGATGCTGGGCAGCTTTGGTTTCGATGCCAGTGGCATGGACCGCAGCATCGCCGCCGGTGACGACTTCTTCGGTTTCGCCAACGGCAGCTGGGTGAAGAACACCGAGATTCCGGCCGACCGCTCGCGCTTCGGCAGCTTCAACGTGATTGCCGAGAAGACCCAGGCCGACACCCGCGCGATCCTGGAAGGCGCTGCCGGCAACGCCCAGGCCAGCGGCGAAGACAAGCTGATCGGCGACTACTACGCCGCCTACATGGACGAGGCCGGCATCGAGCAGCGCGGCCTGGCACCGGTGCAGCCGCAGCTGAAGAACATCGATGCGATCGCCGACAAGGCCGGCCTGGCCCGCGCCCTCGGCGGCGACGTGCGCGCCGACGTCGACCTGCTCAATGCCACCAACTTCTACACCGACCGCCTGTTCGGCCTGTGGGTGTCGGTGGACCTGCTGCAGCCGGACCGTACCGCGCCGTACCTGGTGCAGGGCGGCCTGGGCATGCCGGACCGCGATTTCTACCTGGGCGGTGGCCGCATGGCCGACCTGCGCAAGCAGTACCAGGCCTACATCGCGCAGGTGCTGCAGCTGGCCGGCGTGGCCGACCCGGCCGGCAAGGCGCAGCGCATCCTCGCCCTGGAAACGAAGATCGCCCAGGCGCATGCCACGCAGGAAGAAACCAATGACGTGACCAAGGGCGCCAACCCCTGGACCCAGGCCGACTTCAACGCCAAGGCCCCGGGCATGGACTGGGCCGCGTTCCTGGACGCCGCCAAGCTTGGCCAGCAGCAGGACTTCATCGTGTGGCAGCCCAAGGCCGTGGCCGGCCTGTCCAAGCTGGTGGCCACCGAGCCGCTGGATGCCTGGAAGGACTACATGACCTTCCACGCGCTGGACCGCGCCGCTGCCTACCTGCCGAAGAAGTTCGCCGATGCGCGCTTCGCCTTCCACGGCACCGCGCTGAGCGGTACGCCGCAGCAGAGCGACCGCTGGAAGCGTGCCGTGGATGACGCCAACCATGCCGTCGGCGAGGCCATCGGCAAGCGTTACGTCGAAAAGCACTTCGATGCGAAGACCAAGGAACGTGCCGACGAGATGGCCAAGAACATCATCGCCGCCTTCGCCAAGCGCATCGATGCACTGGCCTGGATGTCACCGCAGACCAAGGCCAGCGCCAAGGCCAAGGTGGCCGGCCTGACCGTGGGCATGGGCTATCCGGACAAGTGGCGCGACTACACCGGCCTGGACATCCGTCGTGACGATCCGCTGGGCAATGCGCAGCGCGCCGAGCTGTTCGAGTACCAGCGCAACATCGCCAAGCTGGGCAAGCCGGTCGACCACAGCGAGTGGGCGATGCTGCCGCAGACCATCAATGCGATGAACGTGCCGCTGGAGAACCGCCTGGTGTTCCCGGCGGCGATCCTGCAGCCGCCGTTCTTCGACGGTGCCGCCGACGACGCAGTGAACTACGGTGCGATCGGCGCGGTGATCGGCCACGAAATCAGCCATGGCTTCGACAACGCGGGTGCGTTGTTCGACGACACCGGCAAGCTGCACAACTGGTGGACGGCCGAAGACCTCAAGCAGTTCAACGCGGCCGGCGATGCACTGGCCGCGCAGTTCAGCAGCTACGAGCCGTTCCCGGGTGTACATGTGAACGGCAAGCTGACGCTGGGCGAGAACATCGCCGATGTCGCCGGCCTGGGTACCGCCTACGACGCCTACCAGCTGTCGCTGCAGGGCAAGCCGGGCCAGACCCTGGAAGGTTTCACCCCGGACCAGCGCTTCTTCCTCGGCTTCGCCCAGGCCTGGCGCAGCAAGAGCCGCGAGCAGGCGCTGCGCAATTCGCTGCTGACCGACGTGCATGCACCGGGCCAGTTCCGCGCGTTGACGGTGCGCAACATCGACGCCTGGTACCCGGCGTTTGAAGTGAAGGAAGGCCAGAAGCTGTACCTGGCCCCGGACAAGCGGGTCAAGGTGTGGTGATGTAACGCAGACGGGCGCCGAAAGGCGCCCGTTTTATTTCCATGGGTAGACGCCAACCTCGGTTGGCAGTTTTTCGCCATCCACACGTGGTGTGGATCTACTGCCTGCGCATACCAGCCACGACCAACGTCGCCGCTGCCGCAAACCCGGCTGCGACACAGAGATTGGCGCGCAGCCCGATGCCATCCAGCAGCAGCCCCCCACCCCACGCGCCCAGCGCGATGCCGATGTTGAACACGCCCACGTAAAGCGCCGTAGCGATCTCCACGGCCTTGGGGGCCGCCGTCATCATCCACGTCATCAACCCCACCGATACCCCGCCATAGGCCAGGCCCCACAACAGCAACACCACCGCGCCACTGGCCGGCGTACCGCCGGTCCACAGGAACAACAGCGGTGTCAGCAGCAACCCCAGCGCAATGGCCAGCAGCAACCCGCGCGGACGTCGCGCCGCCAGCAGGCCAACGATGAAGTTGCCGACGATGCCGGCCATGCCATAGGCAAACAGCAGGCCTCCGATCCACGCCGCATCGATGTTCGCCAGCGTGGTCAGCAGCGGCCGCACGTAGGTGAACGCGATGAAGTGCCCCGCCACCAACAGCAGGGTCAGCAGCAGCCCCTGCTGCAGGCTGCGGTTGCCGAGCTGCTGCACGAAGTGGCGCGCGCGCACCGAGCCGTCCACCGGCAACGCTGGCACCACCCACAGGTGCAACAGCAGGACGGCTGCACTGAACGCAGCCATCACCACGAAGGCCCAACGCCATCCCAGCGCCTCGCCAATCAGTGCACCCAGCGGCACGCCCAGCACCGAGGCCGCGGCTACGCCACCGAAGATGATCGAGGTGGCTAGGCCGATGCGCGCTGACGGCACCAGGCGCGCCGCCAGTCCGCCGGCGATGGCCCATATGCCGCCCATGCAGAAGCCCACCAGCACGCGCGCGGCCAGCAACCCTCCGATGCTTGGCGCCAGTGCCGAGGCGACGTTGGCCACCAGCAGCAGGCCGAGCAACGCGCACAGGATGCGGCGACGATCAATGCCACCGGCTGCGATCACCACCAGCGGTGCGAACAGCGCCGCCAGCAGTGCCGGCAAGGAGATCATCAGACCGGCGGTGCCTACGGATGCGCTGAGGCTGTCGGCGATGGGGGTCAGCAGGCCGACCGGCAGCATTTCGGTGGTGACCACGGAGAAGGTAGCGAGGCCGACGGCGGAGGTGGCCCACCACGGATGGCGAGGCACAGGCGACGCTTGCGCGGGCGATGAAGTACTCACGGGACCATCCCAGCAGAGGAGGTGGACGAAGCAGAAGTGCGTAGCGCACCTTGCGCGAGCAGGGCGATCAGCAGCACGACGCTGCCTGCCACCAACGCGACGACGAAGCCGCTGCGCACACCACCGGCATCAACGCTCTGCCCGGACAACGCGGCACCCAGTGCCACGCCGATGTTCAGGCCAGCCAGCAACCAGGTCATGCCCTCGGTGAGGCGCCATTCGGGCACGCGCTGTTCCACCAGCGACATCGCCACGATCATCGTCGGCGCGAAGGACAGCCCAGCCAGCAGCACCACAATGGCCAATGCAGGAAGGGTGCCCACCGACAGCAGCGGCAATGTGGTCAACGCGGTTGCTCCTGCGCCCAGCAGCAACAGGCGCTGCAACGGCACCTGCAGCTTCAGCGCACCAAACAGAAGCCCCGCCACGCAGCTGCCAAGTGCGTACGCCGACAGCACCGCGCTGGCTGCCAGTGGCTGCCCTCGCTGTTCGGCAAAGGCCACGCTGGTGATGTCGACCGTGCCGACAACCACACCCATCGCCAGCATCAGCAATGCGAGCAGGCAGATCTCCGGTTGCCGCAGCAATGAGCGCGAAGGTGCGCCGCCCTCGCAGGCCTGCAGCGGCGGTTCGGTGCCACGCTGCAGCACCAGTAGCGTCACGCCGACGACCAGCAGCAGGGCGGCAGCCAGCACGCCGGCCTGCGGCCATATAGCCACCGACAGCCCGACCGACAACGGCGGCCCGGCGATGAAGGTGACCTCATCGAACACCGTCTCCAGCGAATAGGCCGTCTGCAGTTGCGGGCGGCCGCGGTGGATCGCGGTCCAGCGCGCCCGCACCATCGCCGACACGCTGGGCATGCAGCCGGCCAGCATCGCCGCGGCGAACAAGGTCCAGTACGGCGCCCGCAGCAGCGTGCATGCCAGCAGGAGCAACAGGCCTGTAGCGCTGGCTGCGGTGGCCCACGGCAGAACCCTGCGCTGCCCATGGCGGTCGACCCAACGCGACACCTGCGGCGACAGCAATGCATAGGTGAGCACGAAGGTGGCCGACACCGCGCCGGCCAACGCATAACTGCCGCGCAGCTGCGACAGCAAGGTGATGAAGCCGATGCCGGTCATCGGCAGGGGCAGGCGTGCCAGCAGCCCGGCCAAGGCAAGGCCGGTGGTGCCGGGGGCTGCGAACAGGTCGCGGTACGGGGTGGCCATCGAAATCTCCAGGGCAGCGACTTGCCTGGCGCACGCGGCGCCACGACAATACATACAGAACGTATGAATATGAGACTACATTCATACGCTCCGTATGTAAATAATCATGCACGTCGTATGTAAGGAGATCCCGATGGTCCGTCGCACCCGCGCCGAGATGGAAGAAACGCGCGCCAATCTGCTGGCCACCGCCCGTCGCGTGTTCAGCGAACAGGGCTATGCCGCCGCCTCGATGGACGACCTGACAGCCCAGGCTGGGCTGACCCGCGGCGCGCTGTATCACCATTTCGGCGACAAGCAGGGTCTGCTGGCGGCGGTGGTCGTCCAGCTTGACGACGAGATGGATGCGCGCCTGCAGGCGATCAGCGATGGTACCGCCGACACCTGGGACGGCTTCGTGCGGCGCTGTAGTGCCTACCTGGAGATGGCGCTGGAACCAGAGATCCAGCGCATCGTGCTGCGCGATGCACGTGCGGTGCTCGGTGGCGCATCGCCGGAATCGCAGCGGAACTGCGTGCACTCGATGCAACGCCTGATCGAACAGTTGATCGCGCAAGGCCTGGTCGCGCCGGTGGACGCGCAGGCGCTGGCATCGCTGATCTACGGCAGCCTGGCCGAGGCCGCGTTCTGGATAGCCGAAGGTGAAGATGGCAATGCGCGCCTTCGCCAAGCAACGGCGGCACTGGAGATGCTGTTGCGTGGGCTGAAGTCGACCACGTAAAGCCAATCCACGCATGGCGTGGATCTACCGTGTGCCATCCGCGAATGGCGTGGACGAGGCTGGGCGCCAAAGCGTGCGGTCCTAGGTCCACATCCACCACAGCCGGCCAGCGTGCCGAAGGTCGGCGTTTACCGGGGCAATGCCGGCCACTCGCGCAACGATTCCACCGGCACACCCACGCGGGCGCAGGCGCGGCTCGCCAGGCCGTCGGGCAGCGCGCGGCGGAACAGCGGCGCCATGCCCTGCATCAGCTTCGCCGAAGCTGCGGCCTGCGCACGCTGGCGCGTGCTGCGCTCGAGCATGCCCTCGGCCCAGTCCGGCAGCAGCGCGGCACCGGCACCGAGGAAGATCTCGCGCGACAGGCCGGGCACCGGCACCGGCAGGCGCACGCCGGACAGCACCTGCAGCACTTCGCGGGAGCGTTCGTCCACCACCAGCTCCGGCTGCCGTGCACAGAAATACGCATCCACTTCCGCTGCACTGCGTGGTACGTCCACCGCGCCCAGCGCTTCGGCCACGCAGCGGTACTCGTCGTAATAGCGGTCGGCGATCGCGGCAGGCACCTCGCGCCCGTAGCGGCGATAGCCCTGCAGGAAGCCGTAGGCCTCGGTGACGTGCACCCACGTCAGCAGGTGCGGATCATCGGCGGCATACGGCTCACCCTGCGCGGTATGCCCGCGGATCTGCGCGTGGATGCGCCGCACCTTGGCCACCAGCGCTTCCACCTCGCGCGCCGGCGCGTAGCTGGTGCCGGCCACGAAAGCAGTGGTACGGCGCAGGCGGCCGACCAGGTCCTGGCGGAAATTGGAATGATCGTAGACACCGGCCAGCGCGCGCGGATGCAGCGTCTGCAGCATCAGCGCACACAGACCGCCGGCCAGCATCGAGGGCAGCTCAGCGTGCATCCGCCAGGTCACGCTGTCCGGCCCGAACCAGCCGGGATCGCCCAGTGGATGGTCGTAGTCGATGCCGCTCTGGCCACGCGGAAACGCATCCAGGACCCAGCGCCGGATCGGCGCGGTGACGGGGCGGGAAAGACGGTGCAGCAACGGCGGCATCACGGGTCCAGATCGGCGGAGGGACGGACCGCGTCCTGCGCGGTCCACCCCGATTCTGGTCGATCACGACCGGCACAGCGAGCCCATCCGCTCAGCGGCGGTTTCATGTGCGCGCGCAGCACATTTCACCCTGCGACATCTTGTCGCAGGCCACGCGGGCAATGCTGCGTCGCACCAATATTCACCTGTTCAGGCTGAGCCCTTGTGCCGCGTGGCCTTGAGGCCATTGCACCGCTCGCTGGAAGTGCTAGAACTGAACCCGCCACACCGTCCACTGCAGATCGCCGCACGTTCCACAAGGAGCCAGCCATGATTGCTTTGTTCAAGGGTTTGGGATTACTGCTTCGCGACAACGAGCTCTACAGCAGCCCGTTCGAAAAACAGGTCGCGCACTGGCGCAGCCTCAGCGAACAGCAGATCCGCGATGAAGTGGCGGTGCTGGCCCAGGCCAAGTGCCAATGGCTGATCACTTCGATCGTCGGATGGCAGGCGGCTTCGCTGCTGATCCTCGGCCTGATCACCAATTACCTGTGGCGCGACGATTACCACATCACCTTCACCCGCGTGGTCGTGGTGTTCGGCTCGTGGATCTCGATCCTGTTCGTGATCTGGTTCATGGCCAACATGTTCGACCGCACAGCGGGCTTCGAACGCTGGATGAAGGCCTTCAACAGCCGCGCGCGCATCACCTCCAAGGCCGACAGCGTCGAGCACGTGGCCGAAGCGCTGGACCTGGCTGAACACTATCCGGAAGTGCTGGACTACAAGCAGGCGGTCACCGCCAAGCGCGAGCTGCGCCACGAGGACATCCGCATCATGACCGAGATCGGGCGCATGAAGCAGCACTCCGAACTGGTGGGTCGCCTGAATCATGTCGGTGAAACCGAACACCATCACGACATGACGCTGCAGCCGGCTTACTGAGCCGAACGCAATCCGGGGGGAGCCACAATGCCACCGTGCTCAGTCACGGTGGCATTGTTCTTTCTGCACGTCGCTGACGCACTGGCGGAAGTCCTTCGGCAGGCCACTGACCTGCTCGGTCTTGCCTGCGGCCACCGCGAACCGGCGCAGCGGCGGCGTCGCGCAAGCGGTGTCGGTGCTGCAGCCCGGCGCCAGCACCAGGTAATGGCATTGGCCACTGCTGCTGGCGATGCATTCGAAACGCGCCACGCCATCGACCACCGTGCTCTTGCTGTACAGCGTGTCCACGCCATTGGCATTGGTGCGGGTGATCGACGTGTTGCTGGACTTTTCGCAGCCGGCGATGGCCAGCACGGCGAGACCTACAAGCAGGATACGGCGCATGTTCGTTCCTCGGTGGATGGCAATGACTGCGGCTACATGCCGCGGAACAGGCTCATGAACGGCTGGCTGACCACCAGGGTTTCGGCACGCTGGCGCAGGCGCAGCACGCCACGGCCGGTATCGTCGCGGCTGACGGCTGCCACCGCCTTCATGTTGACGATGGTGGAGCGATGTACCTGGCGGAAGTGCAGCGGATCGAGCACTTCCAGCAGCTCGCGCAGCGGTGTGCGCAGCAGGCTTTCGCCGGCGGCAGTGACCACGGTGGTGTACTTGTTGTCAGCGCGGAAATAGATCACATCGTCGAGCATGATCAGCTGCGTATCGCGGCCGTTGCTGGCGGTGATCCAGGCCAGGGGCGGCCGGTCGTTGGCGGCCGGGCCTGCACCCAGGCGCTGCAGCAGGCGCTCCAGCACCGCATCGTCCTGGCGCGTGGATGGCAGCCGCGAAAGAATGCGATCGCGCGTGGCCAGCAGCCGTTCGTCACTGACCGGCTTGAGCAGGTAATCCATCGCGCCCTGCTCGAAGGCATCGATGGCGTACTGGTCGTAGGCGGTGACGAACACCACCTGGGTGCGCGGGCTCAGTTCGGCCAATGACCGCGCCACTTCGATGCCGCTGATGCCGGGCATGCGGATGTCGAGGAAGGCGATGTCCGGCTGCTTCTCGGCCAGCTGTTCCAGCGCACTGGCACCGTCCTCGCATTCGGCCACCAGCTTCAGCTCCGGCCACAGCCGCCCGAGCTGCTCGACCAGCGAGTGCCGCAGCAGCTCCTCGTCTTCGGCAATCAGCGCTTCAAGCGGCATGGCTGGGCTCCTTGGCCGACTGCGGCAGGGTCATGGTAGCGGCTACACCACTGGGGAAATTGGCCACGATCGCCACTCCGGCCTGCTCGCCGCAGGTCAGCCGCAGGCGCTCGCGCAGGTTCTTCAGGCCGATGCCGGTGCCGCTGGTGCCCTGTCCGAAACCGAGCCCATCGTCGGCGACCGTCACGGTGACATGGTCATCGAAACCACGCGCGAGAATCCAGATCGTGCCGCCGCCGGGCTTGGGCTCCAGGCCGTGCTTGATCGCATTCTCGACCAGGGTCTGCAGCGCCATCGCCGGCATCTTCACTTCGTGCAGCTCGGTGGGCACCTGCACTTCCACCGCCAGCCGTGCGCCCATGCGGATGCGCAGGATTTCCAGATAGGCGCGGGTACGTTCCAGCTCCACGCCCAGCGTGGAAACCGATTCATCCACCTGCGGCAGCGAACTGCGCAGGTACTGGATCAGGTGGCCGAGCATCTGCTCGGCGCGCGTCGGGTCGGTGCGGGTCAGCACCTGTGCATTGGCCAGCGAGTTGTACAGGAAGTGCGGCTCGACCTGCGCGTGCAGCAGGTTCAAGCGCGCGACCGACAGTTCCTTTTCCACCTGGGTCTGTTCGGCAGCGGCCTGCTCGTCGCGGCGCTGGTCGGCCACACGGCGGCTGATCGCTCGGGTCACCGCTTCGGCGTTCTCATAGTTGCTGCCTTCATCCAGTGCCAGCAGATCGGCCCACCAGCCGGCGTCCGGTTCGAACAGCAGGGTGACGGTGCTGGTGCCCTGCCCCGGCGTTACCGTGGCCAGCACGCTGTTGCGTTTGATCGCCAGCCGCGCCGGCAGGTTCCAGCGCGACGGTTGCCGGCCGTTCCACAGGTCGACGCGCCGCACATAGGCACGTACCTGCAGACTGCCGGCAGAACTCTCCACCTCTTCCACCCGCGGCAGTTCGCCGACGGCAGCCTCGACCACTGCGAAGGCCTGGCCTGCATCCATCGGCAGTTCGATCTGCCGGCGCTGGCGGCCGGACAAGGTGGCGCCATCGAGGCGACCGGCCACCAGCCAGACCCGGCGCACGTGGGTGATCGCGCTGCCCAGCGCGGAAATCATCAGGAACATCACCAGCAGCCCGAACACCCAGCCTGGGCCGTCGTTCATGCCGCTGAAGATGCCACTCCAGACCATGCCGGCAACGAACAGCGCCGCGGCCCAGGCCAGCAGATGACGGATGATGAGGGAGAAGCTGGCGATCACGGCGGCGCCTTGGTGGAAGGGGTGAGCCGAGCATAGAGCGGCCCTTCGGGCAAACAAGCGATGTGCGACGAAGACCGGGAAAGGGTGGATGGAACCGGTTCTGGTAGTGCCGGCCGCTGGCCGGCTCCCCATCGCTTCCGGAAGCATCACCGGGTTGCCGGCCAGCGGCCGGCACTACCAGACATCACAGGGTTGCCGGCCAGTGGCCGGCACTACCAGGCATCACCGGGTTGCCGGCCAGCGGCCGGCAACCGGGGAGGCGCCGGGTGAGCCCGGCGCATTCCGTTATCTGCGCTGGTCGGCGCTGGCGTCACGCACGGCGCGGAACGCCTCGTCCTTGCTCCAGTTCGGCCAGCTGCGCGAATTAGCCAGCTGGTTGCCCAGGGTGTACAGCACTTCCAGGTCGCGCGCAGCGCCTGCAAACACCCAGTCCGGCTGCCACTCGTCGCCCTGCTGGTGGTAACGCTTGGCGGTGTAGTCCTCGGACGCCTTCTTGCCCGCCGCGACGCCACCGTCCACCCAGTCCTGCCCGGCCGACCAGGACAGCGCGGGCACGCCACGCTTGGCGAACGGGAAGTGGTCGGAGCGGAAGAACAGGCCGGCTTCCGGCTTCGGGTCCGGCGTGTAGCGGATGTCCCAGCCCTTGGCCACGCCCTTCAACTGGTCCAGCAGCTCGAAGCGCGCCGCGCCGTAGATGCCGAAATCGCGCGACGGGCCGAACGGCGCCATGCCGTCCATGTTGATCATCGCCACGGTCTTTTCCAGCGGGTACAGCGGGTGCGTTGCGTAGTACTCCGAACCCAGCAGGCCCTTCTCCTCGGCGGTTACCGCCAGGAACACGACCGAACGCTGCGGACGCGGTGCCTTGGCGAAGCCACGCGCCAGTTCGATCAGCGAGGCGGTGCCGCTGGCGTTGTCCAGCGCGCCGTTGAAGATGCGGTCGCCGCGTGCGTCGGGCTCGCCCACGCCGATGTGGTCCCAATGCGCGCTGTAGATGACGGTCTCGTCCGGATGCGTGCTGCCTTCCAGGCGCGCGGCCACGTTGTGCGAGGTGATCACTTCGGTCTTCACCGCGTACTTCGCATCCAGGCTGGCACCGGTCAGCGGCACCGGGGTGAAGTCACGCTGCTGCGCCTTCTTCTTCAGCGCCTCGAAATCCTGCCCGGCCGAGCGGAACAGTTCCACTGCCAGATCGCGCTGGATCCAGCCTTCCAGCAGCGGATGGCTGTCAGCCGGATTGTCGCGCACCACGTCGAACATGGTGTTGGTGTTGGAGCCGGCCACCGTGGCCCAGCCATACGACGCCGGGGCGGTCTCATGCACGATCAGCACACCGAGTGCGCCCTGGCGTGCGCCTTCTTCGTACTTGTACGGCCAACGGCCATACCAGGTCATGCCCTTGCCGTCGAAGTCGCCCTTGCCGGTTTCGAAGTCCGGGTCGTTGATCAGCACGACGGCGATCTTGCCTTTCAGGTCCACGCCCTTGAAGTCGTCCCAGTTGCGCTCCGGCGCCTTTACGCCGTAACCGAGGAACACCAGCGGTGCCTTGCTGATATCCACGCTGGTCGCACCGTTCATGGCTGCACGCACGGCGATCTGCTTGCCCTGCTCCAGCGCGATGGTCTTGCCGCCCTGCTGCAGCGACAGCTGCGGGGTGCCGACGATGTCGCCCTTGCGCAGCGGCACGGCCTGGGTCCACAGGCGCTTGCCGTCCTTCAGGTCGCCGCCGGGCTGCAGGCCGGCGTCGGCGAACTGCTTGCTGAGGAAGGCGATGGTCTTCTGTTCGCCGGCGGTGGCCGGGGAGCGGCCTTCGTAGGCGTCGGAGGCCAGTTCCTTGACGTCGGCGGAGATCCGCGCGCCATCGAATTTCGGGGTGGCCGCCATCAGTGCGCTCGACACCGACAGGGCCAGCACGCCCAGTACTACTCGCTTCATTGCTCTCTCCAGCAGGGAAATCGTTCTGGAGTGTAAGGGGTAAGAGGTTCGGCAGGGCTGCGCCCTGCACCCGGCAGCCGCGGTAGTGCCGGCCGCTGGCCGGCAACCTCAACAGCAACAGCCCAGGCAACAGCGGAAGCAGGTTTCCTGAGGGTAGGCGGGGCACGTCAGCGTGCGGGGGGCGCTGCAAGTACGTCCATGTAAGCTCGGTCGCCGCATCCATGCGGCTCACGCCCCCGCACGCTGCCCCACCCCGCCTTCGACAGTTTCCCGCTGCTGTTGGTAACGCTGTTGGTGGTATCGCCGCTGTTGGTAGATGTCGACCTTGGTCGACACAGTAGATCCACGCCATGCGTGGATGAGCAGAAACAAGAAGGGGTCAGATCCCTTTCCCGGTGGGAAAGAGCTCTGACCCCATCTGTGCATTACCGAGGTGTCTTACCAGTTCGGGTCTTCGGCCGGGGCGGCGGCGGGCTTGGGCTTCGGCTTGCTGGCCGGGCGCGCTGCGGCGGCCGGGGCGGCCGATGCGGTTGCGCCGGCGGCGGCCTTGGGCTTGCTGCCCAGCTTCTGGCGCAGTTCGATCTGGCCGGGGCGGAAACCACCGCGCATCGCGTCGACGCCCTCTTCCAGGGTGCCGTAGGACGTCTGCGCGGCAACGCGGTCGATGCGGATGGTGCAGCACGGATGCTCGCTGCGGCCGAGCGAACGGCCGGTCTGCGGGTCCTTCAGCTCTTCGCCCAGGCGCACGGCCTGCCAGCGCTGGCCGACCTGCACGGTGTCACCGCCCTGGCTCAGCACCACCTGGTCGCCATCGACAGACACCACCGACACCGGGAACAGCGTGGTGACGATCGTGCTGCCGATCTGCCCGGACAGCGAGTCCATCATCGAGGCGGCCATGCTGCGGCCATTGACCACGCGCGGCAGCGTGCTGGGGCCGGTCGAGGCCAACTGATGGTCGAAGCTGTCGGACATCACCACCTGGCCGGTGGTGGCATTGACCAGGCGCAGGGTGATGCGGCCGCCACCGGAATACGAGGTCACCTGGCGATCGGACATGCGCAGGTTGCGCACGCTGCGCGGGTACTCGAACCGTTCGATGGTCGGAATCAGGATCAGGTCGGTCGCCAGCTGCTGGCCAACGCGCGCGGTGTCCTGCAGGCGCACGTTGCCACTGTTGATGTGGTCGATCTCGGCCTGCAGTTCGTCGCCGAACTCGCGGTCCAGCACGATGAAACGCTGGGTCTGGGTAAGCGTGTCGGACAGCCGCGCGCGGATCGCCTGGGCGACCTCGTCGGCGTTCACCCGGCCATCGCCAACGGCATAGCTGCCCGACTTGGTGCGCGGCAGGGCCACCACGATCTTCGGCTTGCCTTCTTCGTCAGGTGCACGGTACTGGGCAATCTGCGCGCGGACACGCACCTTCCAGTAGCTGCGCATGCTGCGCCGGGTGACATCCGAATCGAAGGAGCTGGCACCGCGCTTGGCGTCTACCTTCACCTGCTCCTCGTAGTTTTCCTTGACGCTGGCCGACGCCGAGCCGCCCTTGGCGGAAGCTTCGCCGGAAGCGCTGGCCGAGGCCGACCCCTTGAAGCTCCAGCCTTCGTCGCTGGCGCGCACGCGGGCGATGGTTTCTTCGTCGAGCTGGCTCACTTCATCCTGCGAGAGGATTTCATAGCCCAGCACCGCGCCCTGCGAGCCGGCAATCATCTGCTGGGAGAACGCGTCGGCGCGGATATCGCCGACGTGTTCACCGTCCACGTCCACATGCAGGCCTGCGCGCAGGCTCTGCATCTGGCTGGCCACGCGTACGCCGTTGACCTGGGCCACGGCCGACTGCAATGCCGCCAGCACCGCCAGTTCCGGGGTGCTGCCGATACCGTCGGCTTCACGCGCGACCTGGGTGGTGCCGCCGAAATCCGGCGTGCCACGCAGGGGCGCTTCCTGCACCGGCGCATTGCTGGCCAGTGCACTGGCAGCCTTGTCCTTGGCCGGAGCGGTTTCTGCCGGTGCATCCTGCTTGCCGCAGGCTGCCAGCAGGGCCGCTGCCAGGCCCAGGCCGATCAATCGAGTCGTCGTACGCATGCGGAGCTGCCTCGTATCAGAGCGAATCCAGCATCGAATCGGCGTTGGACGGCACCTTCACCTTGCTCTTCTTGGCGAAGGTCACAGCCGACTTGGTCGAGCCGTACAGACCCTTGATGAAGCCCGGCGATTCCTTGGCAACCCAGGCACCGGCGGCCAGCTTGCGGCCAACGGTGGCCATCTGGGTGGCGCCCAGGTTCTTCATGCCGGCCGCAAAGCCGCTGGCTTCGCCGCTCAGCTTCTGTGCTTCGGCAGCCGAGGCCAGCAGCGAGACCAGGCCTTCGGCGTAGTGCTGCTTGGATTCAGCGTTCAGTTCCGGCTGTGCGGCCTGGCGCTCGTCGATGGCGGCCTGGGCGGCTTCGCTGACCGACACCGACTTCTTCATCGCATCGACGTTCACCGAACCGGACGACAGCGCCTGGCGCTCGGCTTCCAGCAGCTGCACCTGCTCGGCCAGGCCGAAGGCACGGGCGAAGGAGGTCTGTGCCTGCAGCGAGTGCGACTGCGAGCTGACGAAACGACGGACCAGCGCTTCCTGCGCGGCTTCGTCCGGGGCGGCAGCGCTGGCGCTGCTGCTGGAGCTGCCGGTGGCACCACCGGCCAGGTCCTTCAGCTTGCCGAACTGGGCGTGGGCCGGCATCGACAGGGTGGCGGCCGCGATGGCAACGACGAGAGCGGTATTACGGATCATGGAAGAGTCCTTTGGGAGAGACGGCCGCAATGCGGCGCGCGGGATCGGGGATAGCAGCGGGTCAGTGCCGAGCACGCTCGGCACCCACCAGGGCCGGTAACGCCGGGCCATGCCCGGCGAGCGCAGCGGTAACGTCAGCGGACCGCCTTGACGTTCAGTTCGTTGATCATCTGCTGGGCGGCCTTTTCGGCAGCCAGCTGCAGTGCATTGGTGCGGGCGACGGTTTCGTTCGGGCCGGTACCGGAGAACTGCACCGGGCCCACCGACGACACGGTGCGCGGGAAGCGACCGGTCACGTCCAGCACCTTGCCGGTGACAGTGACGAACACGCGGGTGTTGCCGCTGGCCGGATCACGGTCGCGCATGCCGACGTCGAGGGTGCCGACGGCGATGTACGGGATGTTCGCCGCACGGATGCCGTTGGCGGTATCGCGCAGGGTGGCCGCGGAGAGATCGTTGCCGGTGCTGAAGTCCTTGCGGATGCGCTCGATGCTGAGCAGGCCGCGCGACTCGCCTTCCACGTATTCGGCTTCAACCACTTCGTAGCCGGCGGCGCTGAAGGCACCGGTCATGGCCGTGTTGACTTCGGCGGCGTTGGCCACCTTCCAGCTGATGTTGTCGCTGCGGGCGGTGGTGCTGCCGCCGCTGGTGACCGACACCGAGCCGTTCTGGTTGATGCTGCCGTTGGTGCTGACCGAGTTGCCGCGGAAGCTGTCGCCCTCACGGGTGTTCTCGCTGTAGCTGCTGCTGGCGTCGACGCGGCGGTATTCCTTGTCCTGGAACGACTGCACGGTGTCCTGCGAGCGCGCCATGAACAGGAAGGTCAGCAGCGAGCGCTGTGCGGCGGTGGCACCGGCCACGGCCGAACCGGCATCCAGCTTGGTCTGCAGCAGGGTGGTGTTGATTTCGGCGCGGACGGTGACGCTGTAGGTCTTGGCCTTCTTGTCTTCGTTGTCCGACAGCTGCACGGCGCTGAGCACGTAGCGGTCGATTTCACCGAGGAACTCGGCGCGACGCGATTCGAACAGGCGCAGCTTGGCCGCACCGGATTCGGCGATGTACGCCTCCAGTGCATTGGCCTTGGCCTTGTTCAGGGCCTGCGCACGGGTATCGGCACTCAGGCGCAGGCTGTAGCTGGCCGAACCGGTACCGCGCGAGCTGGCAGTCTGCGCGGCGACCGGCGAGGCCACCGCCAGGGCGATGAGGATGAGCAGGATGGTACGCATCAGCGACATGATTTGATCAACTCCTGGAGGGCTTGGGTCTGTTGCTGCAGCGGGCGTCCGCCGGGCTTCTGCTCGTCCAGCCAGGCGCGCGAATCGGCACGCTTGGCGGCGGCGCCGGCGAAGGCATCGAAGCCGGCCAGCAGGGTTTCGTAGCTGGCCGACCACTGGTCGACCTGCCACTGCGTGACCGGCACCACCTTGGTGGCGCCCTTGCGCAGCGGCTGTTCGAAGTACACCTTGCCGGAGAACGGCTCGGTGACCTTGGCGGTGAAGAACGCGCCGAACAGCATCGTCTTCATCGCCGGCGTTTCACTGATGACGCCGTTCTTCAGCGCATCCACCTGCAGGCTGATGACGTAGTCGGCCTCGGGGATCTTCAGCTGGTAGACCTTGCCGTCGGCAAAGCGCGCGGCCATGGCACCGCCGATCGCCTGGCCCGAGGCCGGCGGCAGCAGGCCGACACCGGTATTGGACGACAGCGTCTTGGACAGTTCGTGTGCCAGCGTGGCGCGCAGCGGACCGGCCCACTTCGGGTCGGGCAGCTTGGCCAGCGTGGCGTCGGACAAGGTCACCGCACCCACCTGCAGGCGACGCGTGGCCGCTTCCGGCAGCTTGGCCTGGGCCAGGGTGGTGGCCAGCACCTGCGACAGGCTGGTATCGGCACCGCCGTACAGCAGATCGGCGACGATCGCGTCGATATCGTCGCTGTCCGGGCGGTACTCCTGCACGTCGATGCGCTGCAGGGTAAGCGGATAGGAGGCGATCACCTGGCGCTCGCGGAAATCGAAGAACAGCGCCTGCAGTGCCACTTCCACCAGCACCTTGTACTGGTCGCCGATCGGTTCGACCGATACCAGCTCGCGGTCCAGCGCAGCGGCCAGCACCACGGCACTGGTGGTGCCATCGAGCATCGCCACCGGCTGGTCGATCAGTTCCAGGTTGGCCGGCGCGCGGCGCTTGAGCGCCTGTGCCAGGGTCTGGTTGAGCGGAATCAGGCCACGCTTTTCCAGCACGGCATGCGCGTGCGGGGTGGTCGCCTGTACGGCGGCGGCGTCAGCGGTATAGGCAAAGCCGGCCCAGTAGGCCTGCTGCGATTTGTCTGCGGCCTGGCTGGCCAACGGCCATACGGCCAGGCACAGGGCATAGGCAAGCAGGCGCGCAAAAGCGCGCGGTGCGCTCTTCGTCCTTGAAAACATCCAACCGCTCCTCGGTCACGACACACGAATGACAGGCGCGAACACGCCCGCTGGGCGCGAAACATAGCCGCTCCGGGGCAAACCGACAAGTGCTGACCTTGTCGGCTTCAATTTTCCTGCGGCAGGCCGGCCCGTTGCCGCAGCAGGGTCCGCTCTGCCTGGTTCTGGCTCAACGCCGCTGCCGAGGCGAATGCGTCACGCGCGTCCTGCTCCCGCCCCAACTGCTGCAGCAGTTCGCCGCGCACCACCATCAGCGGTGCGTAGCCCTGCAGGCGTGGCTCATCCAGCAGCGGCTGCAATAGTGCCCATGCCGCGAACGCGCCTTCGCTGCGCGACACCGCCACCACCCGGTTCAATGCCACCACCGGCGATGGCATTACCTGCAGCAGCTGCGCATACAGTGCAGCGATGCGCGCCCAGTCGGTGTCTTCGGCACGCCGCGCACTGGCATGGCAGAAGGCGATCCGCGCCTGCAGCACATAGGGGTCATCGCCGCCACCCGCCGACACCGCACGCGCCAGTGCCTGCTGGCCGCGTTCGATCTGCAGCCAGTCCCAGCGCGCCCGGTTCTGCTGGTCCAGCAGGATCGGCGCACCCTGCGCATCCACCCGTGCCGCCGCGCGCGAGGCCTGCAGTTCCATCAGCGCCAACAGGCCCAGTACCGGCGGCACCGGCATGCGATGGGCGAGGATGCGCGCCAGCCGCAGCGCCTCGGCGCACAGCGCCGGTCGCATCCAGTCGTCGCCTGCACTGGCTGCATAGCCTTCGTTGAACACCAGGTAGATCGCCTCCAGCACCGAGGCCAGTCGCTCCGGCAATGCATCGGCACGCGGCACTTCGTAGGGGATCTGCTTCTGCGCCAGCGTGCGCTTGGCACGTACGATGCGCTGGGCGATGGTCGGCTCCGGCTGCAGGAACGCGCGGGCGATCTCGGTCGTGGTCAGCCCGCCCAGCAGGCGCAGGCTCAGCGCCACCCGCGCGTCGGCAGGCAGGACTGGATGGCAGGCCACGAACATCAGCCGCAGCAGGTCATCGCCGATGTCGTCTTCCAGCGCCTGGCTGTCGTCGGGCGCGGGCAATGCGGCCGGATGCAGTTCCTCCCCCCATTGCGCATGCTGCTGCGCCACCCGACGGTGCTGGCGCAGCACATCGATGGCGCGGTTGCGCGCGGTGGTCATCAGCCAGGCTCCAGGATTGTCCGGGATGCCCTGCACCGGCCAACGCTCCAGCGCGGCCAGCCAGGTGTCCTGGGCCAGCTCTTCGGCACGACCGACATCGCCGCCGAGCAGGCGCGCCAGGCGCGCGATCAACACTGGCGATTCCATCCGCCAGAGGGTGTCCAGGCGCTGGCTCAGGGCGGGCTCGTGCATGCGCCGATCACAGCATGCGGGCCCGGCCCGCACAAGCGCCGGCGTTCACGCTTCCACGATCGGCTTGAAGCCGCCCCAGAACATGCGCTTGGTATCGAACGGCATGTCCTTCGGGCCGATATGCGCCAGCCGCGGGTCGGCCATCACCTTCTTGTTGATGCGGTCGCGCGCGGCACGCGTGCGGAACACCACGAAGGCCACGATCACCGTTTCGCCCGGCTTGAGCTTCACCGCCTGCGGGAACGAGGTCGATTTTCCGGGTTGCACGTCATCGGCCACGCATTCCATGTACTGCAGCGCGCCATGGTCCTTCCACACTGCGCCGGCCTGGCGGGCAAGGCGGCGATAGGCCGCCACCTTGTCCTGCGGGCACGGCAATACGTAAGCATCCACGTAAGCCATGGGGATTCTCCCTGCGGCGGCCGCTCAGCCCGGCTCGCCGTCCATGTGTGCGATTTCCCAGAGATGCCCATCCAGGTCCTGGAAGCCGCGCTGGTACATGAAGCCGTAGTCGCGCGCCGGCTGCGGTTCGCTGGCACCGGCGGCCAACGCCTTGTCCACCATGGCGTCCACCGCCTTGCGGCTGTCAGCCGACAGGCAGGTGATCACCTCGGTCTGCGCATGCGCATCGGCGATGCCCTTGGTGGTGAACTGCTGGAAGAACGGCTTGACCAGCAGCATCACGAAGATGCTCTCGCTGACCACCATGCAGGCGGCGTTCTCGTCGGTGAAGGCCGGGTTGAAGCTGTAGCCCAGCGCGGCGAAGAACGCCTTGGCTTTTTCCAGATCCTGCACGGGCAGGTTGACGAAGATCATCTGCGGTTGCGGTGTACTCATCGGTGCGGTTCCCTGCGAAGGATGGAGAAAAGGAAAATCAGGGCTGCTTCATGCAGTTGACCATCCACGGCTTGCCGTAGCGGTCGGTCAACATGCCCCAGCGGTGGGCCCAGAAGGTTTCGGCGATCGGCATCTGCACCTGGCCACCCTCGGCCAGCGCCGCGAAAACGCGCTCGGCTTCTTCGATGCTGTCCACGTCGACGTTGATGGTGGTCGAGCCACCCTCGCCGCCGCCGGGACCATCGGCTGCCATCAGGATCGCCGCGCCGATCTCCAGCTGGCTGTGGGCCACATGGTCGAGGGTGTCGGCCGGCATTTCATTGCAGCCCGGCGAGCCGTCGGACGGCGGCATGTCGCGGTACTTCATCTCCGACGTGACCTGGCCGCCAAGTGCCTTGGCATAGAACGCCATTGCGTCGTGGGCCTGGCCGCTGAAGCCGAGGAAGGGAATCAGTTTCATGGGAATGCTCCGTAGGATGGGATGAATGCGCGGCCGTGCTCAGGCACGGTCGAGCTGCTCACGCAGACGCTGTTCCTGCTGCTGTAATTCAGGGGTGAAGGCTTCGCCGAAGTCTTCGGCGGAAATCAACGGGCGCAGCTCCAGCGCACCGCCCGCGCCGAAGGGCGCACGGCTGGCCCATTCGGTGGCCTCGTCCAGCGAGCGCACGTCCCACAGCCAGAACCCGGCGATCTGCTCGCCGGCCGGGCCGAACGGGCCGCTCTCGACCCGGGGCGTACCACCGCCGAAATGGACGCGCCGGCCGCGCTGGGTGGCATGCAGGCCTTCCCCGGCGAGCATGATGCCGGCGGCCACCAGTTGTTCGTTGTAGGCGCCCATGGTGGCCAGTTCCTGTTCGCTGGGCATGCGCCCGGCTTCGGAATCGGCGTTGGCTTTGACGATCACCATCACTTTCATTGCGGTCTCCGCTGGGCTGCGGGTGCGTGCCCTTCCCTCTTACAACGAACCAGGGGCGCGAGAATCGACACCGTCGTGCAGATTATTTTTCCTGCGGAGAGCGCGCCTTCGGCGGGGATCGGCGAACGGCGGGGCCCCTCCGTGGTGGGGTGGGGTTGGTCGCTGAAAGCTGGGTTTCCGAGTGAAGGCTGGGCGGGTGGGATTGGCGGGGACGCCGTGAATCCGTCCCTGGAGGCTTAGCCGCGCCATCCATGGCGCGGATACCCCGCCAACCCCACCCGCCCAGCCCCAGACAGATTCCGGTGGCCGAACCACCACGGGAAGATCAAGAAAAAAGGCAGAAGCAACAGCAACAGCAACAGCAACAGCAACAGCAAAAGCAAAAGCGGTTGGCTGGCAGCCTTCGCTTTGCGAGCGGAGCGACCCGCTTTTGCCTTTTCCTGTGATTTCCCGTGGTGGATGCCGCAGGAACCTGTCCGTGGCCGGGCGGGTGGGTTGCGCGGGGGCGTAAGCGCCATGGATGGCGCGCCCGAGCCTACAAGGACGTATTCACGGCGTCCCCTGCGCAGCCCACCCGCCCGGCCAACCCGCAGAGATGCAGCTCTTCACGACCAACCCCACCACGGAGGGGCCCCGCCGTTCGCCGATCCCCGCCGAAGGCGCGCTTCCCGCTCTGCCTTTCGCAGTGCAGCATGCCCCCGCGCAAACCTGCGCGATCATGGACCCCCGCCCCCGCCAGGACTCCGCCATGCAGCAGTACCTGCTTCTGATCTACATCGACCCGTCACTGCTGCGCACACTGCCCATCGACGACTTCAATACGTTGATGCGCGACTGCCTCGCCCATGCCGACAAACTGCAGGCCGAAGGCACGTTGCTGGCCGCGCAGAAACTGCAGCCGATCGAATCGGCGCAGACCCTGCGCGTGCGCGATGGCCACAGCCGGGTACTCGATGGCCCCTTCGCCGAAACCCGCGAACTGCTGGCCGGCTTCAACCTGATCGTGGCCCGTGACCGCGATGAGGCCATGCGTATCGCCCAGGGCTTCCCGTGGGCCCGCTTCGGCAGCATCGAGGTGCGGCCGCTGGAAGACATGGACGCCGAGCGCGAACGCTGCGGCGCCCCGGCCGCGGCTATGGCAGCAGCCGTACCCTGATGTCGCGCGGGCCCACGCCTTCGTTGCCGCTGTAGTCGCGCGCACTGGCACGCACGATGTACTCGCCCGGCGGCAACGCCGCCGGCTGCCAGCGCCCGGTTTCCATCAGCCCATCGCGCACGGTGTTGGTCACCAGATAACGGAAGCGGGTGACCGCGCTGCCATGCACGGTGATGCCGCTGTCGGGTGCGTAAGCCACTTTCACCGCCTGCTTCTGCGGTGGCATGCGGTTGAAGACGATGTTCCAGCGCGGCTGCTCGTAGCCCTGCAGCGGCTGCCCGGCGGCATCGAGGATCTGGTAGCCCACCTGGTATGGCCCCAGCCGGCGACGTGGCAGGTTGTTGTCCACCTGGTCCCAGGCTTCCACCACGATCTGCACGCCGCGTCCCTGCCGGGCCAGCATCACCACGCCATCACTGCCGGCGGCCATTGGCTGGTCGTTGTCGTCCAGCAGCGCCACATCGGTGATGCGCGGCGCGAAGTGGTCGGCATAGCCCTTGAACCCCAGCGCCACCGCATTGGTCTCGAAACCGCCATTGCCCACGGCCAGGTGCACGTGCGCCTGGTTGTTGATGCTGCCCAGGCGGTCGCCGACGTGGATGCGTGTACCACGGCGCACGCGGATGCGCTCCAGCGTGCCGTCTTCGGCGTACAGCGGCTGCCAGCGCGCGTCGAACGGTTCGCCGCGTGGCGTGCGACCGACGCGCATGTGGATGTATTTCAACCGGTCCACGGCCAGGCCCTCAGCCTGCCCACCGAGGCTCCAGGCGGCAATCGGGCTGCTGATCTTGCCCTCGGCGATCGCCAGTACGGTCTGGCCGACATCGCCGCGCACATCGAAGCCGCCGTGCAGGTGGTGGCGGCTCTCACCCTGGAAGGTGCCGCGCACCTCGCCGAGCGTGCCCACCACTTCGTGCCAGCCATCCTGCGGTGCCAGTGGCCAGCGCCCGCCACTGTCCGGCAGCGCCGCATCCGAGGCCGGGCCCACCAGCGCCGGTGCGGGCAGTTCACCCACCGGCAACGGGCGCAGGCGATGCAGGCGATAAGCCGCGGAATCGGCCACCAGCAGAGTGCCGTCGGCCTCCACCGCCAGACCGCTGGGGCGCGCCAGGCGTGGCAGGCGGTCATTGCCCAGCAGTGCCAGCTGATGCCCCTGCGGGGTCACCTGCACGATGCGTCCATCCAGGTCACCCACGTACAGCACGCCGTCATGCGTGGTGGCCAGTGACAGCGGGCCATTGATGACCTCCCCGCGGCCAACGACGGTGCTGACCATGCCATCGGTGCCGACGCGACGCACTGCGTTGTTGAACAGATCGGCCACCAGCAGTGCGCCGTGCGCATCGAAGGCCAGCGCCACCGGTGTATCGAAACGAGCGTCAGCGCCAAGCGCATCGGCGAAGCCCGGGCGGTCGCCGCCGGCCAACGTACGCACGTTGCCATCGGTACCGATCACCCGGATGCGGTCATTCCAGGTATCAGCCACATAGACCTGTCCCTGCGCATCCACGGCGATGCCCATCGGCCCATCGAAGCGCGCCTGCGCGGCAGGACCATCGGCGAAGCCTTGCTGGCCACCGGCCAGCGTCGTCACCTGTCCATCGGTACTGACGCGCCGGATCGCATGATTGCCGGTGTCGGCCACATACAGATTGCCCTGCGCATCGGCGGCAATACCCGAAGGCGTGTTGAAACTTGCCTGCAGGGCAGGCCCATCAACACGACCCTCGCTCTGCCCCGCTACCGTTTCAATACGGCCATCGGGCAGGCGGCGGCGAATGCGGTTGTTGTCACCGGCATCGGTGAAGTAGACGCTGCCATCGGCGCTGGCCAGCAGCGCGTAGGGGTCGGCAAAGCGTGCCTGCGCCGAGGCGCCATCGCGATCACCCGGATGACCGTCGCCGGCCAGCAGCTCGATCTGTGCGGTCCACGCCAGCGGCGTCGGTACAGGGCCAGCCGGCACCTGCGGGCCGGAGGCGGGGAACTCCCACCAGGTTGCCGCCAATGCCACCGCTGTTGCCACCACTACGCCTGCCGCCATCCAATGCCGCCGTGCCATCGTTCCTGTTCGCCTGCCAGACCGTGAAGAGGGTCAGACGATAGTCGCTGCACTCCCGGCTGCCAAGGCCGCGCCGCTGCAAATGCGGGGGTGCTTGTGGTGGCAGCCCTTTGCGGGTTCAAATCAACGCACTTCGCATTCAAATCAACGCACTTTCCAAGGATGGATGCCGTCATGTCCCGACCTACCCTGCCTCTCGCCGCGCTGCTGCTCACCGTGCTGGCGGCAGCATCTGCACACGCCGTCGAGCCCCATCCCGAGGCGCCAGCGCAGGAGATCGCGGATACCCCCTTTTCCGCCTACCAGCAACGGTGGGAGTCGGCGTTGATGATGGCCGGCAGCGGCAACATGCTGGGTGCCATGATCGCATTCGAACGGCTGATGGACGATCCGTTGTTCGCCCGTCTCGAGCCCGCCGTGCGTGGGCGCAACGCGCAGATCGCCGGTGCCACCGCGTTGATGCAGGATGCCCCCGGCGTTGCCCGCCGCTACCTGCAGCAGGCACTGACCGCGCTGCCGAACGATCCGGCCACGCTGGCCACCCTGGTATCGGTGGAACTGGCCGAGGACAACACCGCCGCCGCAACCCTACACCTGCTGCAAGCGGCCACCCATGCAGATGCCCCCGTGCAGGTTGATACGCAGACCGTCAGCTACCTGCAGTACACGCTGCGTGCGCAGCCGGCTCAACGCATGGCCCTGCTGAAGAGCCTGTTCGACAACCAGTGGACGGGGGATGGCGTTGAACCCACTGGCCTCTGGCTGGTGCTGGCGACATTGCAGGTCGAGCACGGCCGCAGCGCAGAGGCAGCTGCCACGATTGCCCGCATCGATACACCGTTGGAGGTGATCGCATTGCGCAGCGACAAGCGCTTCGACCGCTACGTCGATCGCCGCGATCCGCGGTTCGATCCGCAGCAGGTGGCACAGCGCAAGCTGGATGACCTGCGCGTGTCGGGCCTGCTCGACCGCCGCTTGAATGCCAAGCTGGCTGCGTTCGGCTTCATCCAGCTGATGGTGGGCGAGAACGAGCAGATCGTGCAGTTCACCGATGACATGGCGCGGATGGTCAGTGCCGGCCAGCGTCCTGCGGGTCAGGAGGCAACGTGGCTGGCGTGGCTGCTGGACTACCGCACGCTGGCACTGCGCCGGCTGGATCGCATCGACGACTCGGTGGCGGCCGCACGACTGACCGATGCGGTCGGTGCCCTTGGCCCGGACGCGGCCGAGCACCGCATGAACCTGGCCTTCATGCTGTCTGCCACTGGCCACGAACGCGAGAGCGACACCCTGCTTGCAGGCATGGACGGGCTGTCGCCCTTCGGGCTTGCGGCGCGCGCCTACCTGACCTTCGTGCATGCGCGCGAGAACAACGATCCGGCGGCAGCGGCGGCCGCGCGCGCGGAAATCGTCAGCCACCGCAAGGACGCACCCCAGATCCATATGGAACTGCTGATTGAAGAAGGCGACATGGAGGCCGCCGCAGCCGCGCTGATAAGCCAACTGGAATCCGCAGAGGATCGCACCGACGCACTGCTCAGCCTGCAGGACATGCGCGTGTATCCCTCGCTGCCCGCGGAGCGGGTGGCCGACGAACGCTGGCGCGAACTGAAACGGCGTGCCGATGTGCGTGCCGCGATCAACCGCGTCGGCCGGATTGAACGCTACCCTCTCTACAGCATTTCCACATCGCGCTGATCGCCGGTCATTTCGCCGGCACTTCGATACGGATGCCCATCGCTTCGCGGTAGCGCGTATACAGGGCCATCACCTTGTCCACGTAGGCCAGGGTTTCGGCATACGGTGGCACGCCCTTGTAGCGCGCCACCGCACCGATGCCGGCGTTGTAGGCCGCCGCTGCCAGCGGACGGTCGCCGTTGTAGCGGCGCAGCAGCGCGCGCATATAGCGGGCGCCGCCGTCGATGGACTGCTGCGGCGAGAACGGGTCGCGCACGCCGTATTCCAGCGCGGTGTCCGGCATCAGCTGCATCACGCCCTGCGCGCCCTTGCTGGACACCGCCAGCGCGTCGAAATTGCTTTCGGCGTGGGCGATCGCCCGCAACCAGGCATCGTCCACGCCGGTGGCCTTGGCCGCCGCCTTGAACTGTTTTGCGTGCTGGGCCAGCTGGGGCTTGCCGACCTTGCCCAGGCCTTCATGCGCCGGTTCGCCCGGCGGTGTGGCCACGGTGAACTTCAGGAACACCCGCGAGCCGGGCAGGTTGCGGGTGGAATAGACAAGCTTGCCGTCCTGCTCGCGCTCGTACAGCACGCCACTGAACACGCCCATGTTGCCCCACAGGTTGGGGGTCTGCACGGCGCTGTCCTCGATCTCCTTCGGCGTGCAGCGCGAGCCGGGCTCCGGTGCGGTGGCCAGGCTGACGGTGTTGCCCTGCACGCAGCGGTAGACCGTGCGCGCAGCGGCCAGCCCTGGCCACAGGCCAGACAGCAACAACAGCGCGACGAGGGCGGGACGGAGGGACATGGCGGCGGGATGATCCGGCCGCGGCCGCTAACACTGAGTGAATGGGGGGTTCGGCCGGGCGGCGCCCGGCACCCGCAGAAGCAACGGCCGCAGCAACAGCCGAAGCAACAGCAGAAGCTGGCTTCCTGAAGGTAGGCGGGGTGGGTCCGGTTGCGGGGGGCGCTGCAAGTACGTCCCTGTAAGCTCGGTCGCCGCATCCATGCGGCTCACGCCCCCGCAACCGGACCCACCCCGCCTTCGACAGATTTCCGCGATCTGGGAACGGTGTTCTGTGCTGCTGTTGGTGGGTGTCGACCATGCGGCTGTTGATGGGTGTCGACCACGCGGCTTCTGGTGGGTGTCGACCTTGGTCGACACGTGTAGATCCACGCCATGCGTGGATGGGACTCGCCGAGGCCGCTCGATCTGTTGGCGAGGGTCTTGCTGACTACTGCGCCATCTCCCGCGGCGGCTGAAGGATGTCGACCATGCGGCTGTTGGTGGGTGTCGACCTTGGTCGACACGTAGATCCACGCCATGCGTGGATGAGACTCACCGGGGCCGTTGGATCTGTTGGCGAGGGTCTTGCTGACTACTGCGCCATCTCCCGCGGCTGCTGGTGGGTGTCGACCTTGGTCGACACGTAGATCCACGCCCCATGCGTGGATGGGGCTCACCGAGGCCGTTGGATCTGTTGGCGAGGGTCTTGCTGACTATCTCGCCATCTTCCGCCGCAGCCAATAACCGGCGCCCAGCAGCACGAACCACGCTGGGCTGGCGATCAGCGCCTGGCGGGTGTCGGCCTGCAGGCTCAGCAGCACCAGCACGGCGGCGAAGAACAGCAGGCAGGCCCAGCACATCGCCACGCCACCGGGCATCTTGAAGATCGAGGCCGCGTGGCGCTCAGGGTAGCGGCGGCGGTAGACCATGTAGGCCACCAGGATCAGCGACCAGACGAAGATGAACAACACCGTCGCCAGGGTCGTCACCAGGGTGAAGGCGGTCACCAGGTTGGGGATCAGGTAGATCAGCAGGGTGCCGCCCAGCAGGCACAGGCAGGAAAACAGCAGGCCCCGTGCCGGCACTGCAGCGCGCGAGAGCTTGGACAGGCCACGTGGTGCGTGGCCTTCCTCGGCCAGGCCATACAGCATGCGGCTGGTGGAGAAGATGCCGCTGTTGGCCGAGGACGTGGCCGAGGTCAGCACCACGAAGTTGATCAGGCTGGCGGCGGCGGGAATGCCGGCCAGCACGAACAGCTGCACGAACGGGCTCTTGTCCGGCACCACCTGGCGCCATGGGGTCACCGCCATGATCGCGATCAGCGCCAGCACGTAGAAGATGATGATGCGCACGGGGATCGAGTTGATCGCCTTGGGCAGGTTGCGCTCGGGGTCAGCCGTTTCCGCAGCGGTGGTGCCCACCAGCTCGATGCCGACGAAGGCGAACACCGCGATCTGGAAACCGGCGAAGAAACCCACCAGGCCCATCGGGAACATGCCGCCGTCATTCCACAGGTTCGACAGCGATGCGGTGTGGCCGCTGGGCGAAGTGAAGCCCCACGCCACCAGTCCAGCACCGGTGATGATCAGCGCGCAGATCGCCACGATCTTGATCAGCGCGAACCAGAACTCCATTTCGCCGAACAGCTTCACCGTCACCAGGTTCAACGACAGCAGCAGCATCACGCAGGCCAGCGCCGGTTTCCACGCTTCCAGTCCCGGGAACCAGAACTGCGCATAGGCGGCGATGGCGATCACGTCGGCGATGGCGGTGACGATCCAGCAGAACCAGTACGTCCACCCGCAGAAGAACCCGGCCCATGGGCCAAGCAGATCGGTGGAGAAATCGATGAAGGATTTGTACTGCAGGTTGGACAGCAGCAACTCGCCCATCGCCCGCATCACGAAGAACAGCATCGCGCCGATGATCAGGTAGACGAACACGATGGACGGGCCGGCCAGGCTGATGGTCTTGCCCGAACCCATGAACAGGCCGGTGCCGATGGCACCGCCGATGGCGATCAGTTGCAGGTGGCGGTTGGACAGGCTGCGGCGCAGGTGCTCGGGGGGCGTGGCGGGCTCGGTCATGGGCGCGGGAAGGGGCGGGTGAAGCGTTCGACGTTAGTCCTCCCGCTGCCACAACGCCAGCGCCGGACGGCCCAGGGCCGTCAGCAAGTGTCACTTTCACCACAATGTGACCCGTTACCGCCTTTGTCCCATTCCGCCCAGCCCTGCGCCGTGTTCATATACCGCCATCGCCCAAGGACCGGCCCCGCCCATGTGCCCAGCCCTGCACACCTCTCTGGAGCCCCGGTCATGAGCCGACTGCGGGTCATCATCGGCGGCACCGTCCTGGCCGTGCTGGCCGCTGCAGTGCCGATCGCGGTCATGGTCTATGCCACCTGGGACCGTGCCGTAAGTGTCGAACAGCAGCGGCTGCATGCCATCGCCGAGCGCAGCCTGCGCCGTACCGAAGTGTCCTACCAGGAAGCACTGGCGGCATTGAAGTCGGCCGAGGCCACTGTCCTGCCGCCCTGCGGGGCCGAACACATCCAGCGCATGCAGACCCTGGTGATGACCACGCCGTCGTCGGACCAGATGGGCTACTTCGAGGGCGGCAAGCTGCGCTGCACGTCGTGGGGGCCGTTCCAGCAGGATGTGGACCAGCCCACGCCGGACCACGTCACCAGCGATGGTGCCGGCATCACCGTCAACGTGCGCCCCGAGGCGGCTGGCCGGCGGCCGATGCTGTCCATGATGTACGGGTCCTATGACGTGCTGGTCGACCCTCGGCGCTTCGTCGACGTCATCGTCGATCCGGACGTGCGGCTGGCCCTGGCAAGTCCGGATGGACGGCTGCTGACCCAGCAGGATGGCATGGACCCGGCCCTGCTGCAGCGCCTGCTGCGTGAGCCCGGCGAAGGCCTGGACCGCGACACCCTGTATGCCAGCGCGCGCAGCGGTGAATGGCTGGCGATCGCCACGGCGCCGCGCACCGCGCTGGCGGCCACGTTCCGGCAGCAGGCGTGGCTGTTCGTGCCCTTGGGCCTGCTGATGGCCGCCGCCGGTGCCGGGCTGGTGATCTGGCTGTCGCGACGACGGCTGTCGATGCGCGGCGAACTGGGCATCGCCATCCGCCGCCGCGAACTCTACCTGCACTACCAGCCCATCATCGAACTGGACACCGGCATCTGCGTCGGCGCCGAGGCGCTGGTGCGCTGGCAGCGCCCCGACGGCACGCAGGTGCGTCCGGACCTGTTCATTCCCTTGGCCGAAGAAGCCGGGATGATCGCCGCCATCACCGACCTGGTGATCGAGAACGTGGTTGCCGACATGCGTGAGCTGCTGGCCGAGGATCGCAGTGCACACATCGCGATCAACCTGGCGGCCGAGGACATCAGCAGCGGACGGGCGCTGAAGGTGATCTCGCAGCGCATGGCCGGCAGCGGCATCCTGCCGCAACAGATCTGGCTGGAGGCCACCGAACATGGCTTCCTCGACATCGACCGTGCCCGCACCATGCTGGCTGCGGCGCGGCGCGCGGGCCACAGCGTGGCCATCGATGATTTCGGTGTCGGCTATTCCAGCCTGCAGTACCTGCAGCAGCTGCCGCTGGATGCACTGAAGATCGACAAGTCCTTCGTCGATGCGATCGGCACCGAAAGCGCGACCAGCCCGGTCACGCCGCACATCATCGGCATGGCCCGCGAGCTGGGCCTGTGGGTGGTGGCCGAAGGTGTGGAAACCGAAGCGCAGCTGGCCTACCTGCACAGCCAGCACGTGCAGTTCGGCCAGGGCTGGCTGTTCTCGCGGCCGTTGCCGCGCGATGAGTTCATCGCCTTCCACCGCAAGCGCCAGCAGCAGTACGGCGCGGCGCGGGAGCACATGCAGAATCCGCGCAGCGTGCCGTTCGAGCGCGAGCAGGCGGGGGAGTAGCCGGCGAACGGCGCCGCCCCTCGTGGTGGGTCGCTAAGAGCGGTTCGTGGGCTGGCCGGGACAGATCTCTGCGGCGTTCCACCACGTAAATAGAGAAGAGAAAAGCAACAGCGGGTCGCTGCGCTCGCGCACGCTGTTGAGCTTCGGCTGGGGTAGTGCCGGCCGCTGGCCGGCAACCCCGTCACCCTCGATCGACGCCTACGCCCAGGCCTTCGGCCGCGCCCAGACCCACAGGCCGCACACCACCAGCAGCAGCAACGGCAGCCAGGCCAGGTGCTGGGCGCCGCTGGCCTGCAGCATCAGGCCGCCGCCGACGCCGCCGGCGGCGATGGCCAGGTTCCAGCCGGTCACCAGCATCGACTGCGCCAGGTCGGCGGCGGCACCGGCGCGGCGCGTCAGGGCGGTCTGGAACAGGGTGGGTACCGCACCGAACGCGACGCCCCACAGGATCGTCACCAGCAGCAGCACGCCCGGCACGCCTGGCCACAGCAACAGCGAAGCCACCGCCATCACGAAGCCGATCACGCTGGCCCACACCAGCGCGCGCAGGTGGCGGTCCACGCCCCAGCCGGCGATGGCGATGCCCACGATCGCGGCGATGCCGAATGCCAGCAGCAGCCGGTCCAGCCACGTCCCGGCGCCGGCCTGCACTGCCAACGGCTCGATGTAGGTGTACAGCACGTTGTGCGCCAGCACGTACAGCACCATCACCAGCAGCGTGCTGCGGATGCCGGGCATGCGCCAGACCGAGCCCAGCGACATGCGCTGGCCTGCACCGGCCGCCGGCAACGCGGGCAGTGCCCATCGGGCGTAGCCGAGCAGCAGCACCGCCAACACGCTCATCAACGCGAACGCCCAGCGCCACCCGATCTGCTGGCCCAGCAAGGTGCCGGCCGGCACTCCCAGCGACAGCGCCAGCGGCGAGCCGATCATCGCTACCGCGATCGCCCTTCCCTGCAGTTCCGGCACCACCATGCGTGCGGCATAGCCGGCCACCAACGACCACAGCAGGCCCGCGCCCACACCCGCCAGGAAGCGCGCTACCAGGGTCAGCACGTAGTCGTGGCTCAGCGCGGTCACGGTGTTGACCACCATGAAGCCGGCAATCGCCGCCAGCAGCAGCGGACGGCGCGGCAGGCGCTGGGTCAGCGCGGTCATCGGCAACGCAGCCAGCACCGAGCCCAGTGCATACACGCTCACCAGCTGCCCTGCGGCCGCATCGCTGACGCCGAGGCTCTCGCCCATCGGCCGCAGCACGCCCGCTGGCAGCGTTTCGGTCAGCAGAGTGATGAAGCCACCACCGGCCAGTGCCAGCAGCCCGCGCCACGGCAAGCGTGTTGCTTCACCCGCCGGAGCTGCTGCATCAATTGCGTGACCGCTCATCGCACCGTCTCCAGATCGGCGTACACCGCATCGCGCAGTTCATCGACAAACGCGCCATGCATGCCTTCGTACAGCGTGTTGGTCAGCGCGACCACGCTCAGGCCACGCGCCGGGTCCACGAACCAGCTGTGGCCGTAAGCACCGCCCCAACGCCATGTCCCTGCGGTCTGCGGTGTGCCGCTGGCCGCTGCATCACGCAGCACCGCAAAGCCGAGGCCGAAGCCCCAACCCGGCGGATCAACCGGTCCCAGCTCGCCGACCTGCGGGGTTCCCATCTGTGCAACCACGCTGTCCGGCAGCAGCTGCGAGGCGCGCACATCGCGCAACGCTTCCAGCACGGCCATTACCTCGTCGGCACTGCCCACCAGCCCCGCGCCTGCCGACGGATAGCGGTGTGAGTCGGTCGCCCGCGCCACGCTGTATTCGATGCCCACCGATCCCTCGAACGCAGGCACCACCTCGCCCTCCCGCAACCGATGCGGCTGCGGCAGGTCACTGACATACGGCGTGGCCAGACGAGCGCTCTCGGCGGTGGCGAACGCGGTATTGCGCAGGCCCAGCGGCTGCGCCAACAACCGGTCGAACAACACCTGCAACCTTTCGCCGGTGGCCGCTTCAGCCACGGCGCCCGCCACATCCACGCCCAGCGAGTACAGCCACTGGCTGCCCGGCGCGAACAACAGCGGCGCCTGCGCGATACGCTGCACGTTCTGCTGCAGCGTCACCGGGTTCGCGTCCATGCCATCGCTCACACCCGCCTGGGCATAGGGCCCTTGAGCATCGGCTTCCAGGAAGCGGTAGCCCAGCCCACTGCTGTGGCTGAGCAGCTGGCGCAGGCTGATCGGCGGGCGACTGCCATCGGCCAGTGCCGGGCGGAACGCCGGCAACCAGCGCTGCACCGGCGCGTCCAGGTCCAGCACCCCCTCGGCTACCAGGCGCAGGATCACCGTGGTCAGCAGCGGCTTGCTCACCGAGGCCAGCCGGAACAGGTGGTCGCGGCGCATCGGCGTGTTCGATTCACGGTCGGCCAGGCCACTGGCGCTGGCGTGGCGCAGCACGCCGTGCTCGCGCACCAGTACCACCGCACCGACCAGGCGCTGTGGATGCACGGTCCGCAGCAGTGCGCTCACCGCGGGCAGCGCCGGTGCGGTATCAACAGGAAGGGCGAGTGTCATCGGGGTGATCCGTGGGGAGAGGCCCGCCACGGTAGGCAGCTCCGGCGCCGGCAAAAAGCGGGGCGGGGCTCCGTGCATCATGGACCGCAAGGTCCGCAATCGGCATGATGCCCGGAACCGCTGGGCCGTACCGCCCCGCCAGGCCCGCGCACCGCAGTGTTGCGCGGGCCACGTCAGCGGGCCGGACTGCCGCGCCCTACCCTGCCCACTTTCGCAGCGACCTTCCCCATGTCCGTCCTCGACAACCTGGCCAACCTGCAGACCTTCGTCCACGCCGCGGACACCCGCAGCTTCGTCGACACCGGCCGCGTGCAGGGCATCTCCGCCTCAGCCGCCGGCAAGTGCGTGGCCCGGCTTGAACACGCACTCGGCGTGCGCCTGTTCCACCGCAGCACGCGCAGCATCACCCTCACGGCCGAGGGCCAGCTGTTCCTGGCACGCTGCCGCCGCATCCTCGACGAACGCGATGCCGCACGCACCGAACTGGCCCAGCAACATGCAACCCCCAGCGGCACCCTGCGCATCAGCCTGCCGCTGGTGGGCGACCTGACCCTGCCGCTGATGGCCGAATTCATGGCGGCCTACCCGGACATCCGGCTGGAGCTGGATTTCTGCGATCGCCTGGTCGATGTCATCGAGGAAGGCTTCGACGCCGTGCTGCGCGTTGGCGAGCCCAGCGATTCACGCCTCACCGCGCGTCGCCTCGGTGTGTTCCCACGCCGCGTGGTTGCATCGCCGGCGTACCTGCAACGGCATGGCGTTCCACGCACGCCGGGCGACCTGCTGCAGCACCGCCTGCTGCACTACCGCTTCCCCAGCACCGGCAAGCTCGAGCCATGGCCGATCCTCTGGCCCGAAGGCGAAACGGCACAGGATCTGCCGGTGCACCTGGTCGCCAACACCATCGAAGCGCGGGTGGCACTGGCGCTGCGCGACGGGGGCCTGGCGTTCGTGCCGGTGCATTCGGTGCGCGATGCACTGGCCGATGGCCGGCTGGTCACCGTGCTTGAAGAGCACGTGCATTCCTGCGGCATCTTCCACCTGCTGTGGCCCTCCGGCCGCCACGTGCTGCCGAAGCTGCGGGTGTTCATCGAATTCGTTGGCGCGCGGCTGGATACGGTGCCCTGACCCCGCGCCACGGCCACGACCATTCAGCTCGCGGCGCTATACTGCCCGCTCATTCCCCACCGAGGCTCGCGACCAATGCGCCAGTGATGCCGCCGTCTTCGCACTAGACGGCCCGACTCTTCCCGCCCCTGCGCGCAGGGGAGAACCAGGCATCCATGGAGGTCGCATGACTTCGCATTCCCTCACGCTCGATCGCGTGTCGTATCGGTTGGCCGATGGCCGACCGTTGTTTTCCGATCTGTCCTTTTCCTTCGAACCGGTGGCCACCGGGCTGGTCGGCGCCAATGGCGCCGGCAAGAGCGTGCTCGCGCGCCTGCTCGCCGGCCAGCTGTCGCCCGACGATGGCCGCGTGCACCGCAGTGGCCAGGTGTTCCTGTTGCCTACGCCGGGCTATCCGCCACGTGGCACGGTGGGTGAACTGGCCGGCGTCGGCGCCGAGCTGGCGGCACTGGCGCGCATCGAAGCAGGCAGCATCGATGAAGCCGATTTCGCCTGCGTGGGCGACCACTGGGACCTGCGCGAACGCCTGCAGCAGCAGTGGCAGGCGATGCAGTTGCCGACCGACCTTGATCCGGCGCAGCCCGCCTCCCGGCTCAGTGGCGGCCAGGCGATGCAGGTGGCGCTGTCCGGCGCGTGGGCCAGCGGCGCGGACTGGCTGATCCTCGACGAGCCAAGCAATCATCTCGACGCCCGGCATCGCCACCAGCTGTACGCACAGCTGCAGCAGTGGCAGGGCGGCCTGCTGGCCATCAGCCACGACCGTGGCCTGCTCGCGCAGATGGCGCAGATCGTCGAACTGGACGCGCACGGCCTGCATCGTTACGGCGGACCGTGGCAGCACTATGCCGACACACGCGCCGCCGAACGCGAGGCCGCCGCCGCGCAGCTGGAGCATGCCCGTGCCCAGCACCGGCAGCAGCAACGCAGCGCGCGCGAACAGAACGAGCGCCAGCAGCAGCGGCAGGCACGTGGCAACCGCGAAGCGCGCGAGGCCAACCAGGCACCGATCCTGCTCGGTCGGCAGAAGCAGCGCGCCGAAGCCAGCCACGGCCGTGCGCAGCAGATCCAGAGCGACCGCCTGCAGGCCAGCGCGGCGCAGGTGCGCGCCGCCGCTGCGGCGGTACACGTGACGCCAGAACTGGCGTTGTTCAGTGGCGAAGGCGAGCGTGGCCAGGCCCGCCTGCTGCAGGCGCACGATCTGGTGCTGCCGCATGGCTGCAACGCGGCGCTGCAGCTGGAGATCCGGCGCGGCCAGCGCATCGCCGTCGTGGGCGACAACGGCAGCGGCAAGTCGACGCTGCTGCGCGTGCTGGCCGGGCAGCTGGCGGCACGCAGCGGTCAGGTGCAGCGGCATGCGCCGCTGGCCCTGCTCGACCAGCAACTGCTGGGGCTTGCAGGTGAGCAGAGCATTCTCGATGCCGTGCGCGCTGCGAATCCCGCGGCCGATGCGGGTGAACTGCGTACGCGTCTTGCCCTGCTGGGCCTGGATGCGCAGCGCGTCCAGCGCCCGGCCAGCAGCCTCAGCGATGGCGAGCGGGTGAAAGGGGCACTGGCCAGCGTGCTGTACGCCGATCCTGCCCCGCAGCTGCTGTTGCTGGACGAGCCGGGCAACGCGCTGGACCTTGCTGCGCTGCAGGCGCTGGAAGAGCTGCTGGCGGCGTGGCCGGGGGCCTTGCTGATGGTCAGCCATGACACCCACCTGCTGCAGGCCCTGCGGCCAACGCAGGTGCTGCAGGTCGGTGATGCAGGTTGGCGGTGGCGCGATGCGTTGTAGGGCCGAGCACATGCTCGGCTCCTGCAGCCTCTCATCCACGCATGGCGTGGATCTACTGCCAGCCTCTCATCCACGCATGGCGTGGATCTACTGCCAGCCTCCCATCCACGCATGGCGTGGATCTACTACCAGCCTCTCATCCACGCGTAGCGTGGATCTACTGCCAGCCTCTCATCCACGCGTGGTGCAGACGCATCAACGCTTCCACACCGGGAACGCCTGCGGCATCTGCTGCCACAGCAAGGGCCCGGCCTGCAGCTCGGTGTCGTTGAGCAGGCACGCATCCAGTGTGGCGCGCACCAAACGCTCGTCCATGTGCACGCCGATCACCACCAGTTCCTGCCGGCGGTCACCCCACAGCGGATGCCACAGGCGTGCCATCGCCGAGTGCGCGGCCGCGTCCGGGAATTCCCGTACGTCCGGCAGCGGCGCGCTCCAGCAGTCGGCCTGCTGCCGGGCCCAGCCCAGATCGCTGTAAGGCAGCGGCGTTGGCGGCAGCAGCGGCGTGGTGTCCTCCTGGCCGGCGTGCACCCGCTCGCGCGCCGCATACCAGAAGCCCGCCGCCTGGGTGCGTGTGGCCGCGCCCACACTGTTCAACTCACCCACCCAGTCCATGCGGTTGGCCAGCCAGAACCAGCCCTTGCTGCGGATCACGCCGGGCATGCCGTGCTGCAATGTGCGCGCGAAGCGAGCGGGATGGAACGGCCGCCGTGAGCGATAGACGAAGCTGCCGATGCCGTACTCCTCGGTTTCCGGCGTGTGCTCGCCACGCAGTTCCTTCACCCAACCGGGGGCCTGCTGCGCGCGCTCGAAATCGAAGCGGCCGGTATCCAGCAGCTCGGCAAGCGGGACATCGCCGAAGCGGGACAGCAGCAGCTTCGCGTCGCGGTTCAACCCGCGCAGCACGGCCAGCGTGTCCTGCAGCACTTCGTCGTCCACCTGGTCCACCTTGCTGACCACGATCACATCGGCGAATTCCACCTGCTCGCACAGCAGGTCGACCACGCCACGATCATCATCCGGCCCCGCCTGCTGACCGCGCTCGGCCAGGCGCAGTGTCGAACCGAAATCGGCCAGGAAGGCGCTGCCATCCACCACCGTCACCATCGTGTCCAGCCGTGCGATATCGCTCAGGCTGAAGCCGTGCTCATCGCGCACCGCGAAGGTGGCAGCCACCGGCATCGGCTCGCCGATCCCGGTCGATTCGATCAGCAGGTAGTCGTAGCGGCCGCTGTCGGCCAAACGCCTGACCTCCTGCAGCAGATCATCGCGCAGCGTGCAGCAGATGCAGCCATTGCTGAACTCCACCAGCGTCTCTTCGGTGCGACGCAGTTCGGCGCCGCCATCGCGCAACAGCTGCGCATCGATGTTGACCTCGCTCATGTCGTTGACGATCACCGCCACCCGCAGGCCATCGCGGTTGCGCAGGATCTGGTTGAGCAGGGTGGTCTTGCCGGCCCCAAGGAAGCCGGAAAGCACGGTGACCGGAAGGCGGCGGTCGGCGCGGGAAACAGTGTTCATGTCGGAGCGGGCTGGCTGCGGAATGGAAATGTTACTGTATAACAATTGTCGCGCAAGGAACTCCCCGCATGAAGTCGCCCGCTGCCGCCCTGCTTGATGCCGGCGCCGTCGCCCTGTCCAGCCTGTGCCTGCTGCATTGCCTGGCACTGCCCCTGCTGGCGGCCGCGCTGCCGCTGTTCGGCGTCTGGGCCAAAGCGGAGTGGGTGCACCTGGTCTTCGTCGCCATCGCGCTGCCGATGACCGGCTTTGCCCTGTGGCGCGCCGAACGCCGCCAGCCGCTGCCTGCGCTGGCATGGCTGAGCGCGGGCATGGGCCTGGCGCTGTTGATGGCCGGGGCGCTGGCACTGCCCTCGCACGCCTGGGAGACCCCGCTGACGGTCACCGGCAGCCTGCTGCTGGCCGCCACGCACCTGTGGAACGCGCAGCACCGGCACCGCAGAAGCTAGTGCCGGCCGCTGGCCGACAACTGCAGGCATCGTCCGCAGGTCATGAGGTTGCCGGCCAGCGGCCGGCACTACCCAGCTATTTGCCGTAACGCCGCAGCAGTGCCACCAGTACCTCGGCTTCGGCCGCCCGCTGCGCCGGGTCGTCCGCGCCCACCACGTGTTCCTGCAGATGCTCGTGCAGCAGTTCCATCAGCAGGCTGTGGGCAGCGCCACGCACGGCCGCCACCTGCACCAGCACATCGGCGCAGTCGCCTGCCTCGCCCTCGGGCGTGTTCAATGCCTGTTCCAGCGCCGCCACCTGCCCGCCGATGCGGCGCACCCGGGTCAGCAGCTGCTTTCGATTTCTGTGTACATGGGCCATTGCGGGATCATATACCCTATGGGGGTATCCACCCAAGCCTGACCGCCGCCATGCACCTGGACGTCCTCGCCGCCGCCCGCCGCCACGAGCACCGCTTCGACCACGGCAATCCGCTGGCCGAACGCAGCACCCGCCGCGCGATGTGGCTCACCGTCAGCATGATGCTGGTGGAGATCGTCGGTGGCTGGTGGTTCAACTCCATGGCCGTGCTGGCCGACGGCTGGCACATGAGCTCGCACGCGCTGGCACTGGGCCTGTCGGTGTTCGCCTACCGCTGCGCACGGCGCTACGCGCACGATCCGCGCTTCGCCTTCGGCACCTGGAAGATCGAGATCCTGGCCGGCTATACCAGCGCCATCGCCCTGCTCGGCGTCGCCGCGCTGATGGCCGTGCAATCGCTGGAACGCCTGTGGGTGCCCGCGCCCATCCACTACAACGAAGCCATCGCCATCGCCGCGGTCGGCCTGGGTGTGAACCTGCTGTGCGCATGGTGGCTGCATGACAGCCCCGGCCACGCCCATCACCACCATGGACACGGGCACGACCATGGTGATCATCATGGGTATGGGCATGACCACGATCACGGCCACGACCATTCCCACGGCCACGACCTCAACCTGCGGTCGGCCTACGTGCACGTGCTGGCCGACGCCGCCACCTCGGTGCTGGCCATCGTCGCCCTGCTGGGCGGCAAGCTGCTCGGCCTGACCTGGCTGGATCCGGTGATGGGCCTGGTCGGCGCGGTGCTGGTCACCGTCTGGGCAATCGGCCTGCTGCGCGACAGCGGCCGCATCCTGCTCGACGCGCAGATGGATGCGCCGGTGGTGGCCGAGGTACGCGAAGTGATCGAGCAGGGTCCGTGGCCGGCACGCCTGGCCGACCTGCACGTGTGGCAGGTGGGGCGCGGCAAGTACGCCGTCGCCGCCAGCGTGGTCACCAGTGATGCCACGCTCGATCCGGACACCGTGCGCCAGGCGCTGGCGATCCACGAGGAACTGGTGCATGTCACCGTGGAGATCCACCGCAGCGCGTGACGCCAGCAGGGCGGCGGTTCTTGCCGAAAATCTGTACCGGCCACGGCTGCGTGCTGCCTACACTGGCCGCACCTGCCCCGTCGGGACATCCCATGCGCACGCTCCGCCTGCTGCTGCCCGGTGCCCTCCTGCTGCTGGTGGCCTGTTCCGGCGACACCCAGCTGCCGTTCTCCTCCGACCCGATGCTCGGCTGCTTCGCCACCAGCCCGCGCAAGTCCGCCGAGTTCCGCATCGAAAAGGAAGCAAGCCAGTACTTCGTCTCGTTCGAACGCGATGGCCACTGGCAGCGCGAACCCAATGCGCTGTACAAAGCCAGCCGCAGCGACATCCAGCAGTACTTCCGCGATGACGCCGACCAGATCGACAGCGCGCTGATCCGGATGGCCGGCGGCTTCGGCATCTTCCGCGTCAAGGACGGCGCCACGCTGAAGGCCCGGGCACGCGACAGCGACTACATGGCGCTGCTGCTGATCGGCGCCGGACCGGTGTATGCGGTGAAGTGCCAGTAGCGGCCACATTGCAATTCTTCCCATGGCCTCAGCGATGCCGCTGGCACACGCTGCCGGTTTCGAGGAGGAATTCCGATGACCGTTCTTCTCCTGCTGGCCGCAATCGTTGCAAAGACCCAGGGTGCTTACGACGAGGTGCGTGAGACCGCTGATGGCGAGATCCTGGTGATGCGTACCTTCGACTGGGAGATCGAAGGGCAACGCGCCGAGCGCGTAACCGTGCACTGGCTGCTGCAGGAAGACGGCAGCATGCGCTACGACTTCGACCGGCAGCCAGCCGCCACCCAGGATGTCCATCGCCGTTCGTGCGCGTTGCAGGGCATGCGGCCCTCACGAGGCGTCGGCCTCATCTCGGGAGAGGGAACCATCCACGGATTCAGCTGCACCGACCTGCGGTAGCGCCGCGTCCATGTCCGGCTCGGCTGCACAGCGCCTGCGGTACCATGCCCTCCCCCGAATCCTCCCGCTACCCACCGTGCCCCACTACTCCGGCCCCCTGCTGACCCGCGACAGCGCTGACACCCTGCGCCGTGCCCACGACAAGGGCGCCACCGAGTGGCCGGGCTCGCTCGATCTGGGCCGCAGCGAAGCGGCAGTACAGCTGGATGCCGAGGGTTTCACCTTCCGCGGCCAGCACTATCCGTGGCCGGGCAAGCTGAAGGACCGCACGCTGTACTACTGGGATGGCGAGGAGTTCTGCTCCATCTCCCGCTTCAGCGGCTCGCTGATCAAGCTGGTGCCGACCGAGTGGGGCGCACCGACCTTCGAGATCGACGGCATCAAGATGCTGCCGACCTCCAAGCTGTCGCCGTTCGAGGACGCGCGCCGCAAGGTCGAGCTGGTCGCCCCGGCGGGCAAAAGCCTCCTCGATACCTGCGGTGGGCTTGGCTACTTCGCCGCCTGCGCACTGGAGGCCGGCGTCGGCCAGATCCGCTCGTTCGAGAAGAACGCCGACGTGATGTGGCTGCGCACGCTCAATCCGTGGTCGCCCGATCCTGACTCAGCCGCCGCGGGCGGCCGCCTGCACTTCAGCCACGGCGACGTCTCGCAGCAGATCGAACAGGTCGCCAGCAACAGCGTCGATGCGATCCTGCACGACCCGCCGCGCTTCGGCATTGCCGGCGAACTGTACTCGCAGGTGTTCTACGACCATCTCGCCCGCGTCATCCGCAAGGGTGGCCGCCTGTTCCACTACACCGGCGCGCCGAACAAGCTGACCAGCGGCCGCGACGTGCCGCGCGAAGTGGCCAAGCGCCTGGAAAAGGCCGGCTTCAAGGCCGAGCTGGCGCTCGATGGCGTGCTGGCCGTCAAGCGCTGAGGCTCACTCGCCTTCCACCTTGGCCAGCTTCATCACCCACTTCGGTACTTCCGGCTCGCCGGCGTAAAACGCCTTGGGCTTGTTCTCGGCCATCGCCCAGCGGTGCAGCCAGCTCGGCCCATAGCGACCACTGTAGCCCTCGGCGCCGCGCGCATAGGCGGGGTCGCGCACGGCTTCTTGCAGCGACACGAAGCGATAGCCACGGCGCTTGGTGGCCGCCACCAGCTCGGCGAACGTCGCCGCGTTGAGCTCGTTGGCATGCATCAGCCACACCTGCGGCACCGCATACCCCAGCAGCGCCTGTGACTGCTGCTCGTAGTAATCCACCTTGTTCAGCATGTAAGGCACATAGCCCTTGCGCAGGCTCGCCAGCGTCGCCTCGCGCTGCGGTGAATCGGGCTGCTCGTTCATCACGTTGGCATAGGCGAAGGCCCATACCCACTCACCGTTGTCGACCGTCACCGGCGCAACGCGGTAGCCGTGCTGCTTGAAGAACACGTCCATCGCCACGCGGTCTTCCGGCGTACGGCCCGCACGCAGGTAAGGGTGGCGCATCCATTGCGGCGTCTGCCCACGCTCGGCCAGCAGCGGCCGCAGCACCTGCTCGCCGCGCAGGAAGTCCTGCTGGAATGCCGCTACGCCTTTGGCGTTGAGGTCCATGTGCGACCAGGTGTGGTTGCCGAGTTCGTAGCCGGCATCCAACCAGTCGCGCAGCATCTGCACGCGCGCCGGCTGCACCTGGCCATCCACTTCCAGCTTGTTTTCGTTGACGAAGCCCACCACCGGCACATCGGCCTGGCGCAGCTGCGCCATCAGTGCGGCATGGCGTGCCTGCAGATCGGCCGGCACGATCTCATCCAGGCGCGCCCACGGCAGATCGTCGATGGTCACCGCGATGCGCCGATCGACTTCGGCAGCGTGGACAGTCAATGACAACAACAGCAACGGCAACGCACGCAGGAACAGACGCATCGGTACATCCATGGGACCAGGATGCAGCGACTGTAACGCGATTGGCCCTTGCCGCCGAGTGTGGACCCGGCCGCAGCGCCAGAGCGGGTCAGTCGGCGATGTACTGCGGCGGCACGTGGTCGGTCAACCAGACACCATTGGCCGAGCGGTGGAATACGTGCCCATCGGCATGCATGCGCCCGGCATGCACGCTGAGGATCACCGGCGCACCGCGGCGAGCACCGACCTGGTGGGCCGTCTCCCGGTCCAGTGACAGATGCACGTGATGGCGCTCGCCCGCACGCAGGCCCTGCTCGCGGATCGAGCCGACGAAGCGCGGCACCGTGCCGTGGTACAGCCACTGCGGCGGCGCCACCGGCACCAGTCCAAGATCGACCGCGACCGAATGCCCCTGGTTTGCGCGGATACGCTGGCCATCATCGCTCAGTGCAAAGCGTTGCTTGTTGCAGCTCGCCACGATGTGCTGCAGTCCGCCACGGTCGAGCGCCTGCCCGTGTGCAGCCAGCTTCTGCAGCAGTTCGTCGACGTTGGCCCAGCCCTGGCCGTCCAGGTTCAACCCGATTTTCGCGGGTTCATGGCGCAGCACCAGGCTGAGGAACTTGCTGGTCTGCTTGAATGAAGTTTCCGTATTCATCTGCATAGCGTGCCGCAAAAGCGCCAGTTGGTGCCAGTCAGCGGCCCGCGCCAGCTTCAGAACCGGCTCAGCTGAGAGGTAGTGCGCCACAGCCACAGGCCGACCACCATCGCTGCCATCAGCAGTCCGCACAGGATGATGGCCAGCGCATCAGGTGCGTGCGGCGGCATCAGGTCGCCCCTGGCGAAGATCTGCAACAGCCATCGCCGTATCGAGGACGGGAGCGCATGTCCGTCTGGTGTCAGGTCTGTCATGCATGCTGCAGGCAGCGCAGTGGTGATGCCCGCCCACACGTGCTCATACAGTCGAAGCATCACGCTCGCCAGCAGCAGCGCCGCCGCATGCAGGGCAAGCAGGCCCCAAGCGCTGCGGCGCAGCGGTGCATCTACATAGCGCAGCCAGTGCACGCAGACCAGCAGCGTACCCAGCAGGGCCAGCACCAGCGTTGCCATCGGCAGCCAGCACAGCGGCTGCCAGTCGTCCAGCGCGCCGGCACGTGCCAACAGCTGCTCGGCAACCAGCATCCGGGCAGCAGGATCGGCACCGCCGCAGGCCAAAGACAGGGGCTCCAGCAGCAGGGCCACGCGCTGGTGGAAATGGCCTGCGGCCAAGCCCACCGACAGCAGCGCCAGCACCTGCAGCAGCAACAACATCAGGCCGGCGCCAAAGAAGCGTCCGAGGCGGGCAGTGAAGGCGGTCATCGACGTAGTCCCAGCGAGTGACGCGCATGCTAGCCAAGCCAACGGCCGCTGTCGGCTGGCAGATGCGACACGACCCTGGAGGATGCGCGATCATGTCCACTCCTTCAGGAGAGCTGGCGATGGTAGGGCTGTATCTGCTCGTGCGTACCCTGCTGCCGGTTCTGCTTGGCGGGTTGGTTGCGATGCTTGGCGCACGCGTGATCAATGCGCGGCTGGCCCGCCTTCCGCCGCGCGTGATTGCACTGCCGGATGACAGCCTGCTGCCCAGCCCCGCTGCACAGCGCCGCTATCGCCGCATGCTTCGGCGCAGACCGCGCCTGCAGCGCTTCACCCAGCCGCCCAAGGTGCCGCGCAGCTGGGTCCTGCTCGCGGCAATGGCGTTCATCGGCACGGTGGGCCTGACCGTCTACCTGATGCCCGATGGCCCCCGCTTCCAGGTGCTGGTCGAGAGCACCTTGGGATATCCCTCCACCGTCATCGAGGTCCGCGCGCCCATGCAGCAGCAGCTGCACCTGCTGGACGCCTGCGCACCTGTGCTGCACCGCACTGTCCGCCCCATCACCATGCGCTACCGCAGAGCCCGTACCGGCAATCTGGTCGAGGTGCACGGAGTGCTGCCGGTGCAGGTGCGGCACCGCGGCACGCTGCTGCAGGTGGCCACGGCGCAGCCGGTGGATGCGGCCCTGCTGCGCGACGCACTGTACAAGTGCAGCGCATCGTCCAACGTTACGCTGACGATACAGCCGCACACCGTCGCGCCATGGCGGGAATGGGGTTGGCAGCCGTGGCCGGGGCGCAACAGCCAGTAAGGCTTCAACCGCGCGGCAGTTTCGCCGCCCACATGTTGTCCACCAGGTTCGGGTAACGGCGCCCGTTCTCCTCTGCCCGCTGCCGCGCCGCCGCCTTCTGCGCCTCCGTCAGCGGCTGCGTCTTCTGGCCCTTCGGGTTGGGCTTCTTCCAGGGCGGCGTGCGGGCAGTGGGCATGTGCGGATGATGCCGTAGTCGGTGTTACTTCTTCAGGAATTCCAGCAACGCCAGATTGAAGTCATCGGCGTGGCTGGTATTGCAGCCATGAGGTGCATTCTTCAGCACCACCACCTCGCTGCCGGCGATGGCCGCATGCGTGCGCTTGCCCGAACCTTCGAACGGCACCGTCGCATCGCTGTCACCGTGCAGCACCAGCGTCGGTACGGTCACCTTCTTCAGGTCCGCACGGAAATCGGTGGTGGCGAACGCCTTCATGCACCCCAGCGCAGCGGTCTGGTCAGATTGATGGGCAAGCGCGATGGCGGCCTGGCGCTCGTCCTCGGTGACCATCAGCTTGCCGTCGGCACTGAAGAAATCGCGGGTAAAGCCGTCGAAGAACGACTCCCGGTCCTTCTCCAGCCCCTGGCGCATCTCATCCGCCTTTTCCTGGGTCAGCGGCCCTTCGGGATTGTCCGCGCCCTTCAACAGGTACGGCGGCACGGCCGCAGCGAACACCACGCTGTGCAGGCGGTCTTCACCATGGTTGGCGATGTAGCGCGCCACTTCGCCACCGCCCATCGAGAAGCCGACCAGGGTGACATCGCGCAGGTCGCGTTCGTCGATCAGGCCGGCCAGGTCAGCGGCCAAGGTGTCGTACTCGTAGCCATCGGCGGGCTTGTCCGAGCGCCCGAAGCCGCGACGGTCGTAACTGATCACCCGGTAACCGGCATCGCGCAGCAGCGGCACCTGCGCCTTCCAGGATTCGGCAGACAGCGGCCAGCCATGGATCAAGATGACCGGGCGGCCGGTGCCGCCGGTATCTTCAATGTGCAGTCGGACGGAGGAGGTAGCCATGGGAACTCCCGGGGGAAAGAGGAACCCAGCCTAGGCAATCGCACCGGAGCCGCCCGTGATGGATCCGGCTCAGGCCATGACATCGCGTACACGGGCACCGGTCAGCCGGTACATCGGTTCGCACCCGCCAGCACGGCATTGGTCGGGCCCTGCACCGGTTTCGTCATGCCCCGCTTACCGTGCGCCATCGCCCATGCCAGTCTGCGCCGGTCCTCAATGGAGCCACGCCATGCTGCTCGCCCTGCCCCTGCTCGCCGCCGCCGTCGCCGGCACCTCCCCCGCCAGCGACACCCTGCGCGAGCAGATCCGCGCGGCCGACACGCAGCTGTTCGCCGTGGCCTTCGATGCCTGCGATGCCGACAGGGCCGCCGCGATGACCACCGAAGACATGGAGTTCTTCCATGACAAGGACGGCAAGTCCGCCAACAGCCGCGAGGACTTCCGCCGCAGCGTGGCCAGCCTGTGCGACAACGCGCGCAAGGGGGGCTGGCACCTGCGGCGCGAGCTGGTGGAGAGCTCACTGCAGGTCTTTCCGCTGCAGGACGATCGCGCCCTGGAAATGGGCGATCACCGCTTCCATGAGCGCGGCGCCGATGGCGTTGAACGCTGGACCGGCCAGGCCCGTTTCATCCAGGTCTGGCGCCGCGTGGATGGCCGATGGCAGGCCGAGCGGGTGATTAGTTACGACCACCGCCCGGCAGACAAATAGACATCACCGCCGCAGCGCCCGCTCAATCGCGCAGGTTGCTGGCGCGCGTCAGCATCCAGCAGCCGTAGCGGCGCGCGAAGGTGTAGGTATCGCGCTCGGCGTCGCTGCCGAAGGTCACGCGCTGCCCGTTGTCATCGATCGCTTCGATGCGTGTGGGCGCGTTGTAGGCGCCGGCGCGCATGCGCTCCAGCGCGGCCGGATCGCGGCTTACCGGCGAAGGCACGAACAGATTGAACGCGGCCAGGTAGCGGTAGTTGAAACGTTTCAACCGCGCGGCACCCTGCTCCAGCACGACGTGCGTGGGCGCCAATCCCTCGTGGTCGTCACGCACGGTGTGCATCGGCACCTCGTACTCCAGTGGGTCCGAGGTATAGCGCAGGCGCACCCGGTCATCGGCCGGGTCGGCGAAGCGTTGCAGGAAATGGGTGAAGTCCTGCGAAGGGCAAGCGGGATCGTCCGCCGCCACGGGCGTGTCAGCCACCGCAATACCTGCGCAGACCCACAGCCCCACGCCCAGCAGCAACCGCGCAGCTGCCTGCCCCCGTATCCGGTTTGTCTCCCCGTGCACCACCCTCTCCCTCCATCCCATTGCAGCCGGGCGCCATCCCCTGCACCCCGGGCCACAGGCTAGCAACAAAGCGGTTACCGGCGCAGCCCACGACCGCTTTACACTGGCTACATCCGGCCACACGGTAGCGGCCACATGGAGCCCCCAATGACCCCTGATGATTCCCTGCACCAGCAGATCCGCCAGAACGTAGCCGCACTGGACGAGAAGCACGGCCGTGCGTTCGACGCCACCAGCGAGAACGTGGCCGCCAGCCTGGCCGTCAAAGCCCGCGAACAGGGTCTGGAACGCGCCGACCACGTGGTGGTGAGCAACGCCACGGCCAACCTCCCGGCCGGGCACAACATCTTCGTGGTACAGGGCGACCCGGCCAACCCGGCGCACCTGCGGGCGATGCTGCCGACCGCCGTGGCCGCGCAGACGCCGGCCGAGCAGTCACTGCAGAAGCTGGGGCTGGGCGGACAGCAGCCAGTGCAGGCCGAGCAGCAGACGCTGGATGCACAGGCGCAGGATCAGCAGCAGAACCCTGCGCATCGCATGGGATGAATGCCGTCAGGCGTCGATGCCATCGGCGCCTGTCGCATGGGCCGGTATCAGCCCATGCGCGGCTGAGCGTGCTGCGTCTGCTGCAGCTGATCTTCCTGCGCGACGCGGCTGGCCTCGCGGCCCTGATGCTGCACGCTGGCTTGCTGGTACACCTCTTCCACCGTGCCCTGCTGGGCATCGGCCAGCGAAAGACGCTGGCGGTTCGCTGCAGGGTCCGGTGAGGCGGTGTCGCCCGTGCGCTGCAGGAAGACATAGCCCGGCGAATCCACCGCACCGCCACTGCTGAAGGCCACCTGCAAGGTATCGCGTTCGGTGTAGCCACCCTGCACCGCCAATCGCGTCAGGTGGCCCGCCAACAGCTCGGGCTGCTGTCCCGGCGGCAACCCTTGGCGCTCGGCCGCGTCCCCCAGCGCCGCACGCACCCGCTGGTCCAGCGGATGCAATGTGTCACCCGGCACACGTGCGTCGTTGGCCAACCGCTCACCGCTGCGCTCACCGATGTCGTCGTTCTCGCTCAGCAAGCGATGCTTCCACGTGCGCTCGGGCATCGGATTGGTCTTCGTACGATTGAGATCGCTGTTCGGGAACGGCGGCTCGATGCTGTCCACGCCGTGGATGTTGCGCAGCGGGCGAAAACCGTCCTTGCCCGCGCCCTTGCTGTCCAGGGGAATGCGGACATCCGGAAAGAGCTGCCCTGCGGGACCTCCAAAAGCATTCACGTCGATACTTCTTTTCCGCTCGATGCCAGCGTGGTTCAGCGCTTCCCAGGTGAAGTCCACGCAGTTGTGGCGCACGTCCTCGTAGTGCTTGCTGAAGCCGAATTTCTCCGGATCCGAGCCGAAGGCCTCAAGCTTCTTGTATTGCTCTTCGCTTATCTCGAGGGTGCGGGTGTAGCGTGGGTCTTTATAGACATCTGCGTCATCCGGCATGATGTCACCGGGCCCGTTGATGCTTCCGTGTACCTTGGGCGCGAACCCGAAACTCTTCGCGGGCTGGCCTGATGCATGCAGGACATAGAACATATGACCTGGAGAGGATGTCTGCGGAACACCGTCAAGGACCTCCTGTCGACCGGTCTTCGGGTCCATCAGAGGCGTGCCAGGTGCGGCGATGACGATCTCTACGGTATAGCGCGGCTTATCCATAAGGTGGCTCCTTCAGTTCCTTCCGAGGGTGAGGTGCTGACTACTTTCCAACCGGGCGGGCGGCGTGGACCTTCAAACGAGCCGAATAGTGCTTCAACTCGGCGCTGGGCTGAACCGTGCGCACATCCAGCCGGTAACGGGCATCAAGATCCAACGGCAGGGCAACGATGCTCCATCGATACTGGCCACCGCTGCCCGCGCTCAACGCTGCATAGCGCCAGGCATTGGATGCGTGCCATGCAGGAAGCGGCTTCCCCGCGTTGAGCGCGAGTGCCTGGTAGCTGTCATGGGTGGGGACGTCCTGCCAGGCACCTGCGCCCCATCGCTGCAGTGACACCTCAAAGGGAAGATTCAACCTGCGCATGTCCGGTTCGCCGTTCTCGCGCCCGCCTTGCCGCTGCACCTCAAGCTCCAGCGCATAGGTGCGGCCTGGATCGAAATTGCGCGCATTCGTCTCGAACTCGAACCGCATCTCCTGGCCGGGCCGATCCAACGTAATCGGCTGCGTCAGTTCCAGTGGTTCGGGTGGCTCCGGGATGCGGCTGGAACAGGCACCCAGCACGGTGCTCAAGATGATCAACAGGCCGACGCGCAGCCAGCGGTGGATACCCAGCATGTTCAGATCCTTTGGCTCCCTGCCATGGGTTTCAACCCTAGCGGGTTGGCGGTGGGGGCCGCAACCGGGCAAAGAAAAAGGCAGGGCAAAAAGCCCTGCCCTTTTCCAGCAGCCAGCTGCCGGGCATGACCCGGCACCATCCCTTACAGCTGGATACGCGCCACGCTCTCGTCCGAGCCCTTGGCATCCTTCTCGCCGTTCTTGATGCTCACGTACAGCACGTTGTTCCTGGCATCCAGCGCCAGGCTGTTCGGGTGCGTCGGCACGGCGTAGGTGGCCACCTTCTGGTAGCTGTCGCTGTTGTACGCGGTCACCGTCCCGGCTTCGCGGTTGGTCACGTACAGGCGCTTGCGCGGTGCATCCAGCAGGATGCCCAGCGGACCGGCGTCGGTCGGGATGCTGGCCAGTTCCTTGCCATTGCTGCGGTCGAGCACCAGCACGCGCTGGCCCGGGTGCTTGCTGACCAGCCCGCTGCTCTTGGCTTGGTAGCCACGCAGCATTTCCGAGCCCTGGTCGGTCACGAACAGGCGCTTGCCGGCCGGGTCCAGCGCGATGTTCATCGGCTGCTCGGCGGCAATCTTGTGCTGGGCTTCGACCTTGTTGGAGTCGGTGCCGACCACCACCAGATCGGCCAGCAGATTGCTGGTGTACACGCGCTTGTTGGCGGCATCCAGCGCCAAGCCCGGCGCCTTGGCGTTGCCCAGGCCCGGAATGGTGTTGATCACCTTCAGGGTGTTGGTATCGATCACGAACAGCACGCTGCTCACATCCGGCTGGCTGCTGTGGCCGGTCACGTACAGGCGGTTGGCGGCACTGTCGACCACCAGCTCGCGCAGGTCGTGGGTGTAGGCGGCCTTGCCGTCCTTGCCGGTCTTCTTCTCCATCAGCTGCACGGTGCCGATGGCCTTGTTCTGTGCGGTATCGACCACGGTCACCGACAGGTCCACGGTGTTGCCCACGTACAGGCGGTCGTGGGCGTCATCCAGCACCACGCCGAACGCCTTGCGCTCCAGCGGGATGCGGGTTTCCACGGCCAACGTGGTCGGGTTCAGGCGCAGCACCTGGGCCGGGCCGGCGTTGTCACCGAAGCCACCGGACGAGGCAACGAACACGGCGTTCTGCTTGGGGCTGTAAGCCAGCTCATACAGGCCCTGGGCGATGGCCTGGCGCTGCACGGCGGTGGCGGGGCTGGTGGCAGCGGCGGCTTCAGCGGCGAAGGCGGTCGGAGCACCGAGGCTCAGCGACACGGCGACGGCCAGCGCAGCCGAACGGAAAAGGGAATTGCGGATCATGCGAGCGTCCTTCAATGGGCACGGAGGGTGTCCTGGCTCGCGGGGCCGTTCTTCGACGGCCCGGCCCTGCATCTGTCTGCGCGGGGTGGGCTGGCTGGGTAGCGCGGGAATGGTAGCAGGTAGGGGCCGTGGCGTCCGCCTGCGGATGCCTGGCGGACGCGCTGTTCGGTGTTGGGCGCCTACGCCATGCGCGGGGCGTGGGTCTGGGCCAGCTGCTGCTCTTCCTGTTGACGCTGGGCATCCCGCTGCGGCTGTGCCTGCGCCAATTGCTCGATGCGCTCGAACGAGGCTGCCACCGGCGTCTGCGCGGCGACGTCTGCCGGCAGACTGGCGCGCTGATGCGCCGGGTCGCTGCGATCGCCCTGCACGATGAAGAGGTTGGGGGCGGCATCGCCACGGCGCTCGCCGAGCAGCACATCGTCTACGCGCGTGAACTGCTGCTCCTTGGAGAGCGCCAGAAGGCTGGCGCTGACGTTGCCGTTCTGGGCGCCGAAGGCATTCATGGCAACCACGCGCTCGTGGATCTGATTCAGTCGGGGATTGTCGGCGTGGTTGGGGTCGCCCGGCGTACCGGTCCAGGCCAGTGCATCCGCGCGGGCTGGGTCACTGGCGTCCGTGGACCACCGCTGTATCGCATTGGTCTGCACGGGCATCGGCTTCCATTCTTCCCGATCCAGCTCGCTGCCTTTCACTTGTGGCCGGATGCTCTGCACCGGTCCGATGTTGTCCAGCACCTTCAACGTACCTTCGTACGTCTTGAACTCACCGAAAATGGTGTTGCCGTGAATACCGGCGTGGTTCAAGGCGCCCCAGGCGAAGTCCACGCAGGAGTTGGAGGCGAGGTTGTAGTTCTTTGCATCGAAGCCGTGCTTCGCGGGATCTTTCGCGAACTCGATGATCTTGTTGTACTGCTCGTTGCTGATCTCGATCGTTCGCTGGTAGCGGGGGTCCTGGTAGACCCTCACATCATTGGCGTCCACCGAGCCGTGACTGCTGCCATCTGGCTCGATCTTGCGGGTAAAGCCAAAACTCAGCGGATCTGCCTTCTCGCCGACACGGTTGAGGGACAGATACATATGGCCGACATCGGAGTCTTCCAGATCAATCCACTCACCGCCCCGCATGCCGCGGCGGGGCGTGCCCGGCGCCGCAAGATGTATGGTGACGGTGTAACGCTCTGCTGCATCCTGCATGATTTACTTTCCTAGCGAGTAATACGCGGCGATGAACTCGACCTGCATCCCCTCGAACTCAGGGCGATCTTCGACAATATCAACGGTAACGCGATACCGACCCGGATCAATCAAACCTGCATCGGCGATCTGCAGAACCTCATAGAACATATCCTCCGACTGGAGCCCGGCCTGCACCAAGGGATAGGCGTCCACGCTGTCTTGGAACAAACGTTCGACGCGGCCATCCTGAGGAAGCCTTTGCCAGCCGCGGCCATCATCGGACGACCTTGAAAGCGGTATGGGCGACGGCTTTGCCATGTCCACGCGCTCCAAGTGAATACGCGTCTGAAACTCCGCGCGCCTGAGGCGTTCAGCAGCTTCCGATACAGCCTTCTGCTCAGCCCCCTGCATTCTCAACCCGAGCTTCAGCCAGGACATCTGCGGGTCGACCACCGCCGGCGCCTCAAAGGTGACATCCACGATGCGCCCCGCCTTGTCCAACCGCACGCCTCGCGTGAATGGCACCACGGTACGTGCCTCGGCCTCAGCCCGGGTCAAAAGCTTCGGCACGTCAGCCGGCGGTGAGTCGCTACCGCAGCCCACCAACAAGGCAAGCGCCGCAGATGCAACAACCGCAAGCACCACCCGCATCACTGCTCCTTCAACCGCAGCGAATCGGCCACATCGGTCTGTGCCGCCACCTCGGTAGCGATGCTCGCGCGGCGATGCCCCGGGTCATCGCGGTCACCCTGCACGATGAAGATGCTCTCGGCCTCGTGGCTGCTCTTGGTAGGCCGGCTGAGCAGCACGTGGTCCACGCGGGAGAGGTTGTTCTGCTTGGCCAACACCAGCAGGCTGGCGCTGATGCGCTGGCTGGTGTCGTCGAAGGTGCGCCCGTGTGCGGCGTCCAGCTCGGCCACCTTCTGGATCAGCTGCGCGAACAGCCGGTGATCCGGGTGCGAGGGGTCCAGCAGCGTGCCGGCCACTTCCATCGGGCTGGGCGGCGGCTCGTCGCTCGGGCGACCGCCTTCGCGGTGCAGCTCGGCCTCGCGTTCGGGCATCGGGTGGTGCTGTTCGCCATTCAGCTCGCTGGCCGGGAATGGCGCCGCAATGCACTGGATTTCCGGCAGGTTGAACAGCACCGCAAACTCGCCCAGGTTGCTGCCGCCGTCCAGCGGTGCTGGCTGCGAATGCAGGCCAGCATAGTGCAGCGCGGCCCAGACGAAATCGCTGCAGCGGTTGATGGTGGCCGGGCGATCGACATCGAAGCCGAACTCGGCCGGCTCCTCGGCGAAATCGCGCAGGCAGCCGTAGTGCTCCTCGCTGATTTCCAGGGTGCGGCTGTAATACGGGTCGCGGTGCTCGTCGGCGTCGTCGTGTACGACCTCGGCGTACTGCACACCGGCAGCGGTCTCATCGGTCGGCAGGCGCGGCGGTGCGAAGCCGTAGCTGTGTGCTTCCTCGCCGGCGGCGGTCTGGAAATACATGTGGCCGCGCGGTGAGCTGCCGCCGCTGTTCAGCGGGGTGCCGGGCGCGGCCAGAAAGAGGGTTACCGTGTAGCGTGTTGCTTGCTCCATGCCTGCTCAGCCTTGTTGGGTACTGCGGTCCTGGCCGGATGATCGCATAGGTGGGTTCGCGGGCAGGTGGAGAGAAAAGCAGCACAGGGGCCGAAGCCCCCGAAACTGTGATCTACCATGCAGTACTCGGCCCGGGTCAGCCCATTTGCATGGGCGCCCGGCTCTGTTCCAGCACGGGCTCCTGCTGTACCGCCAAGGCGCGCTCCTGCTGGCTTTGCGAAATCTGCTCGACCTTGGCGAACGACTGCTCCACTGGCGTTCGGGCTGCTTCCTCTGCCGTCATAGAGGCTCGCACATGCGCAGGATCGTTGAGCTCGCCCTGCACGACGAATAGCCGCTGTGCTGAGCCATCAGCGGGGGTATTGCCCAGTACAACATGATCGACGCGCTCCAGCCCATTTTCCTTGGCGGTGGCCAGCAACCCCACCGAGATGCGCTCACTAGTCTCGTCGTAGGCCCGGCCGTGCCTCTCATCAATGCCCGCTACGCCCTTGCGGATGGCATCGAGCATCTCGCGATCGTTGCCTGGCAATTGCTCATCGCTGATGAGGCGTTGCTTCAGGGTTCGCTCCGGCATCTTGTTGTAATGCTCGCTGTTCAACTCACTATCGGGAAACGGTGCGCGGATGCTGCGGATGTACTCGACATTGGTGAGTGGCTTGAGGCCACCTTGGAAATCCTTGTCCTGCATGAACAGTGCATTGGTGCGATGGAGCCCCGCATGATTCAGTGCACCCCAGGTGAAATCAATACAACTGTTGTTGAGCCCGTGATACTGCGTATTGAACCCGTGCTTGTCCGGCGCTGCACCAAATTCCTGTAGCTTTTCGTACTGATCTTTCGAGATTTCGAGCGTTCGTTGGTAAAAGGGGTTCTGGTATTCCCGCGCGTCAGAGTCATAAACCTTGCCGGGACCAGTCGTCGCCCCGTGCTCCTTCGGCGCAAAACCATAGCTAGTGCTCTCACGGCCATTGTCCACCGTGTAGTAGACGTGGCCCGCGGTAGATGTTCCGCCCTCCAACAGTGGGGTTCCTGGCGCCGCAACGTAAATTGTCACGCGATATCGTTCGTCCATGAATCGCTCCTATTTCGACTTGTGCTTGTAGGCGACCATCAATTCTGCCGGGATCGGCGCGAGATGTACCGGTGGGTCAAGTAATTCCACACTAAGGCGGTACCTGCCCGGAGAGAGGTTCTGGCCCCATGCCATCGCCAGCTGCTTGTAGTGCCCCTGCGGATTGGACAGACCTGCCGCTTCAAGTGAAGTGTCGTCCACGTCATCAAGCCAGACCATTGAAACCTGTCCATCAGCGTTGATCGGCACGAGAGTGGCGGCCGATCCCAGCTGCTGCTCAACACGGACGAGTGGAGCATTTGCGTCACCCATTTCTCCAAGTTGAATAAGGTGTACGCGTGCAGGCAGACCAGCGCTTCGAATCATCAAGGCCCGCTCCATCGCTACGGCACCATCTTCCCCACTTACGCGTACAGCAATCAAGAGGGTTGGACTGGCGCTTCTACCGGGCGGCTCCAGATTGAACTCTACGACCATGGGCTCGGCCATTGACGTCAGAGTAAGCGGCCTGACAAGTGGCACATTGTTCTGTGCAGCACTTGAAGAAGTCTCAGATCGCGGCGGGGAAGTCTGTGCCTGGCAAGCGATCAGCAGAAGAAAAGCAAAGCATGCGCCGGCTCCCAGCATCCGTCGTCCCAGTCGCAGCATCGTCCATCCTCGCGTCAGCCTTGATTGATAGGTGTGTTTTCACCAGGCCTTCTTATACACCCTGGCCTAAAAGCAATCTACGACGACTGTCACTACAGAGCGGACGGTTACCGCCGGGCCCGCAGTAAGTCGAATTCACATCCCATGTCTTGAGACGCACTTCAGCCATCCTCCCCTCCCCCACTGGAGGATCACCATGACCCAGATCGATCCCACATGGCTGGAAGCCTTCGACAAAGAGCTCCTCCACCTGTTCGCCATCGACCATAGCGATGCCGGCATCGATGAGTATCTGCTGAGCTGCTATGCAGACCTCCCGCCGCGCGAAGCAGCACTGGCGTTCGGCAGCGACTACGACCTGGAGCGCGACGACGCGCTGTGGCCACGGCCGGGCATGCCTGTGTGAGCCGTGCAGCAGTCCGGCACGCCGGCGTTCAAGGCAAGCGCTGCCTGGGGATGGCCGCTATGCTGGCAGCGCACCGGAATGGAAACCAAGCATGCCCCGTTCGAACACCGCTCTGGCACTGAACCTTGTTCTGATGCTGCTGGGCGCTACACCTGCCATGGCCTTGGCGGCAGACCCGCAGGTTTCCACTGAGGTGTTCGTAGAGCGCGGTGACAACCCCACCTTCGAGCTACCGCAGGCGCCCGCCGTTGTGTATTCAACGGCCCCTGCCACGCCGCCCGATACCTTGCTGCAGGTTCCCATGGAGGTGCTTTTGGTTGCTCAATTGGATGAGCTGGGCCACGTTTCCAACGTGATGGTGGCGCGGTCCAGCGGACTGCGGGAGATTGATCGTGCGGCCTTTACCGCCGTGGACAAGTGGCGCTTCGAACCGGTTGTGGTTGGGGGCGTCGCGCTGCATGCGCGGGTTCGGGTCCGTCTGACCTTCGTGCCCACGGCCGAGGCGCAGCCCGGCTGAACCGCTGATCCAATCTGTCGTAATTGGTCCTACTCCGTGGGACTGGCTGTGGGCAGCCTGCGTCTGGGGCCAATAGCGCCAAGCCCTTCAAGACCGTTGCGGCGCAATCGCCTGCCGGCTTAACACCGTGTGCGACAATCCCGAATGCGTCAGGACTGGCAATCGTCAGTTCTGCAGTTTCTTGGCATTTGGCAGCTGCGCGGGTATCTCTTGGCGTGCCACCGAAAAATGGGTGGCGCGGGACTCGAAAACCCGCCTGAGTGTCAGATGTATGCGCTTGCCAGCCGGCGTCACTTTTGTGTGGCGCCGGCTGGCAATCCGTTCGCGTTCCATGGCGGGCGGTGCGTGGGGGTCTTCGGACCCGCCGGTCTGACACTCACCGGTTTTCGAGCCACGCACCGTCCGCCGCCATTATTGGTGGCGCTGCTATCTGTCCCTGTACGGAGCATTGCCATGAACACATCGGAATTCCGCTCTCTCCATGCGCAGCACGACCCGGCCAACACTGAAGTCGAGCGCGAATCGTCCAGCGACCCCAACACCTTCGTTGCCACGCTGCACCGCATCGGCACTGGTGCGGCGGCGGACGGTCAGCCTTGGCCGGAGCGGCATCAACTGCCTGGGCGTTGTCTTGAGCTGGCGGATGCGGACTGCGCGTTGGCTGGGCTGCGCGTGGTGGCGGAGCTGATGTTGGCTGCGGAGCGCACGCGGCAGAATGGCGCGCCCGAGGAGTATCTGGGGGATCGGATGATGGAAGGGTTGAAGATGGCTTGTGTGGCGTTGACTGCGCAGGTGGCTGAGCGATTGCAGGTGCGGGGATAGTACCTACGCGAAGAGCCTGGCGTGATGCGGCGGTGCTGCCGTAGCGCGCCACATGAGGGTGCCGCCCTTTGTTGTCACCACCGCGCTCATGTTGATGGCCCCGGCGATCTCGGACCACTGCCTTCCCCAGGCGACGCTGGAGGTGAAGGTCTACCGCAGATTGTCGGATGCTGAGTTCAGGCTTATTCAGAAGGAGGGCAAGGCGTTTGCCGAGGCACGCGATAGCCAAGGGCTGGTGGTGAGTCCGAGGAATGAGGGCGAGGGGTACTTTGAGGTGTGGGCTGACGGGGAACCGGTGATGATGGTGGACAACTCCTCGATGCAACTAGTGCTGACGGCGGTTGCTGGACATTCGGCGGAGCGGGTTCCGAAATTGCAGGATTTGCAGCAGCAATGGCGGATACGGGCGGGGACGGATTGGGAGCGGCGAAGCTGATCTGCGCAATCAGCAAAGGCGAGTCATTTGGGGCATGCATGCCTGCCGTGCCTTTAGGACTTGCCAGCGACGACAAAACATCCCCGAATCCGGGGATGCTGCTGGTGCCCAAACCTTCGAGATGCGAAAGAAATACAACCACTAGAGGTCAGGATCTGAAATCAAATGAGGCCGAAAAGTCGATATCCTGACCACGAAACCATGCGAGAACCAGCGCCTGCTTCTTAAACCCCCTTGACCAGGCTTTGCGCGCCTCCTCCTTCGACACACCAAACTCATATGCTAGTTGACTTTCCGAGGAGCCCTCACCACGCCTCTTCCCAATCTGAAGATCAAGGTCGTGCGTTACTAATTTCTTTAAGAAAATAATGCCAGCGCTTTCAAGATCGCCCTTACCGAACTCCTGCTTCAAGGAGGCCTCGCACTCCGCCAGCGCGGACTGGGCCGCGCCCAACCCAACCAGTTCCACAATCCGCTCCATAAGATTGTGGATCCAAGACTCATAAGACAAACTCATTACAAGGTGCCCCCACTCCATTGTCCGAATGCTGCTATAGCTTGGCAGTTATAGCACGTCTGCGACGCCCTCCGCTTTCAGTAGCCAGTAGCGGGGCTCTTTAGAGTCAAGATTTCATCGTAGCGGCTTTGGCCGCCAACTGTTGGGCATAGGCGGCAGGTGTGAGGCCGTCCAGGATCTTCTTCGGTCGCCCCTCGTTGTATTCCCGCCGCCAGGTTTCGATCTCGGTCCGGTCGTGCAGCAGAGTGGGAAACCAGTGCTCGTTGAGACATTCGTCGCCCAAACGGCCGTCGAGACTCTCGATGTAGGCGTTCTGACTCGGCTTGCCTGGCTGGATCAAGCGCAACTGCACGCCTCGCTCGTAGACCCAAGCCACCATCGTCTTGCCGCAGAACTCCTTGCCGTTGCAGGTCTTTCACCGCCATGCCGGCCTCTGCCCCACGCAGGAAGCCGATGATCTGCTCTTCGGAAAAGCGCCTCTCCACGTCCAATCTCCGTCTCGTTGGGGATTGAACTCCAAATCGCCGTGCCACTCAAAATCGGGATGACGTCCGCCCCATCAGATGCTAACAACTCAGGCATCTAATCTGCGCAAACTGAACGCAATACAAATACTCGACCGAGGCATCACTTCTTCCATCTAACTCGAGCAGCTAGGTACTCGCCTATCGCAATAGAAACGACCACATGCCCTCCACTATCAACAGCCAGAAATCGGTATCTGTTTTCTTGCACATCCAGCCAATCGGATATCACCAGAGGAGGAAATGGCTGAATCATCTCACCAGTGCTCGAAGTCAAGGTTGGTTGAATAACCATCATTCGACTGACAGCCCTAGACCCAATCTCACCGAAAGTCTCAACTACGTGGGGTGCATCGAACGCCTCACGTTCGGAATCAACTAGAGACATCATGGGTGCCCACCACACTTCCTCAGGCTCACCAAGATTCCAAGCCGCAAGCTCGAAGCATGCGTGTCCTTTTGCGAGTTTAACCAATACGCGACTCAGTCGCTCGCGGTCAAAAGAGTACTGAATGAGCCCTGCTTGCTCCGAGCGCCCTCCGTCAATAAGCGCTCGCAGACGCGCGGACCTTGCAAGCGTCGCTGCAATCAACTGCCTTCGCATGTCACTCGGATCCGAGCTTCCCACCCTTACAACTTCAATTAGACAAGCCACGTATTGCTCGTCTCTGGAAAAGCCCTCGTTGCACTCTTTGCATGACCCAACTACCGGAAGGTTCTCCGGATAAGGAATGTCAAGGAATACCTTTGAGGGTACATGCTCCCTTGTCTCAACTGCCATTCCACAGTAGACGCATCCCGAGAACAACCTTTCGTCAGAGTAATCCTTAACTTGATCCATCCCCTTTCCCTTGCCCCGCCAAGCCAGAACTTCGACTCACCCCGTTCGAAGCGGATGCTCATGGCATGGAACATTACCCAGTGGATCCAGCCACAAGCTGACACCATCTATTGGTCCATCTTACCGGAACGGTCGCCTCACCTGGTGCATCCACAGGTTTCCTGCCATGATGGCCGTCGCCCCCCCTTCAGGCCCATTGAAACCCGCCGTGAGTAGCGTAAACTAGGGGGTTGCATAGAAAATACCTTTACCTGCACAGATGGTTGGCGAGACTGGGGAAGCTCATTGAAAGAAGAATTTTTGAGCGTGATGGACCTTTTCGCCGGTTGTGGCGGATTTGGATTGGGGCTCGAGCAGGCGGGGTTCACGCCAATCTATGTTAATGAAATTAACAACGACGCTCGTGCGACCTATATTTCCAATCGAAAGGCAAAGCACAGCTGGTTCTCAGAAGGCCTCGACAGAGAGAAGTGGCTCAATCGCTTTAGTTCGGCGGATGCGAGAAGAATCACGAGGCGGGAAACGCTCGACAAGCTCCAAAGAGACATCCTGTCAGAGTTTGGCCTAGATCACGGGGAGATTGATCTCATCGTGGGGGGCCCCCCTTGTCAGGGCTTCTCGGGCATAGGACATCGCCGATCCTACGCAGTAGCCAAAGAGGATGTTCCATCAAACCACCTTTACAAGGACATGGCTCGAATTATCGACAGGCTGCGTCCAAAAGCATTCGTCTTCGAGAACGTGCGCGGCCTGCTTACTGGGAAGTGGACGTATTACGGCGAACCTGGGGAGATATGGAAGGACGTCAAGAAGGCTTTCGCCGGAATTGGTGATTATAAGCTCGCTGCGGAGCTGGTGTATGCGAGAAACTACGGAGTCTGTCAGAACAGACCGCGCGTAGTACTTGTGGGAATTAGGAGCGACATAGCGGGAGGGGTCACAAGCAAGAGAGATGTTGACGCCATAGATGGCACTGGGATATCCAGCGGGTTCCTTCCCGCCGGGGATGTGTCGCGTGCGCCATCAATTGTTGAACTCCTTGGCGACCTGGTTGATCCCTATTACCAGAACGGCGGGTCGACAGCTGCGTATCCCTGTCAGGCATTTAGTGAAACGCAGATCGAGCTGCGCCGCTCTCATGACGGTCTCACCATTGCTCGGCAGGGCGACCCGGTGTCGGAGCATGATTACAGCAAGCACAGCCCTCCCGTGCTTATGAAGTTTGACGCAATGCTCAAAGGCAACTCTTTTGAGTCAACGAAGAAGTTCGCCCAGCGCGTACTGCCTAAGGAATGGACCGAGAAAGGGCCAACCGTGACCGCCACCTCCCTACCTGACGACTATGTCCACTTCGAGCAGCCCCGCACACTCACTGTTCGCGAATGGGCAAGACTTCAAGGATTCCCTGACTGGTACCAGTTCAAAGGTAAACGAACAACCGGCGGCATCAAGCGGGCCGGAAACCCTCTGGAGGGCATTCATGAGCGAGAGCTTCCGAAATACACCCAGATTGGAAATGCCGTACCGGTGCCAATGGCGAAAGCAATCGGGGAGCATTTAGCGGGAATAATTAGGCGAGGCTCAGTCCTCACCGCCTAACGGGTCAGCCTCCTCGTTCGACAGCTCTTCCGGTCTGATGAAGATCGCCTCCCCATCTAGCAGGGAAGTCAGGCGAGAACCCACCACGACGCACCCCGACTAGCGCCTTCCGCCTTGCTTGCACAAGGCGGCACTCAACGTCAGTTTGGCGATCAACCCACACATCTAACAGATCGAGGCGGGCAGGAGCTCTGACGACGGACGCGTGTGGGACGATCTGGGGAACCCTGTCCTGACTTCGGCTACACGGCCGTGAGAGACAACGCGGACGATACGACCCCTATTGCATTCAGCGCTTCCACGAGGAGTGATGCGGATTGCACCTCAACTCTTAGCAACACTCTACCTTTAATCGGGGTTAGGCACGCCACGACGGGCCGACTTGATTCATCCAATAATCTCTCTAGAACATCCCTTGTCAGAGCCCCTCTTCTAGGTTGACGACCCTCAACTACAACTTCGTATACCTCAACGCCCCCAAGCACCAAAGAGGAACGGGCATACTTAATCACCGCAACCATTGGACAGCCTCCAAAAGTCACACGGATGTCTCCACTCTCCGGATCAACAGCTGGCTGCAAACTGTTGCCAGCAAGGGCCTCCAGCACCGCCCTCTTCTGCAAGTCCGTCGCACCCTTCCCACGCATTAGAGGAAGCGACGCCGCAAACAGGGTCTCAGTGCGGACACCACTCTGGTCCCACGCGGAAGTCAACTCAAGACCCTTAACTTCGCCATTTATGGAGAGCCTGGCGGCAGCCACATGAGCCACCGCCTGCTCGCGCGACGCCCCTTTCTCTCCACGAGACAGCCCACCGAAGCCTGCGTAAAGGCCCGAGAGCACGCTCGCGAGCAACGCAACCTGAGGGCCAACAGTGCGAGCCTTCACCCACCTTCTGAGCTTCTCCGGTGTAGGCGCGAGCAAAAAGATCAACAGTGCGCGCTGACCAATGCCACCGGAGTCATCGACCATAGCGTCGACCAACTCGATCCGGTTGTCGAAGACTTTTTCCAAGACAGTCAGGAATGCCGCGATGCTTACAGCTCCTTCGCCGTCCCCAATGGCTAGACCTCGAACGAAGGAAGTCGCATCTAGTCCTCGCGCAGTCGATGCCGTTAGAAGACTACACGCCGCGGCCACAAAAATTCTCAGGTCATCCGCCTCGCCTACGGACGGGCGGACTAGGCGGTAAACATGGGACGCAAAGGCACCAGGCGCATCGCCCAGAGCCTGCGATCGCGCAGCCTCGAACTTAAGCATTCGGTGCAACTCGGAAGGAGACCGCTCCAAACTCTCTAAGTGCGCCCTTATGAGAGCATATGCTCCACCGAGCTTGTCCAGAACTAGAGGCTCTGCCGCGATGAAATCACCTGTCGAACACTCGTACTCTCCTGCACCACTATCGGCGAGAGGTAGTTCGCCTGATGGAAACATCGTTGACTCCACCCTCATGGGGACTAGGTCGGCGATGGTGTCGTCGAAGGCCTCGATGCGAGCGAGCACGTCGACTAGCGCCTCATCGCTTGGTGCCACAACCGAGACCACCTGATCAGCGAAGATGCAGTTGCTTGGGCGCGGATTCGAACTAAGACCCGCACCGCCATCCAACTCCAGCAAGAAGACCGCCCCCCAATCCCTGCCCTCCCGCACAGTAACGAGATCTTTAGCGGCCACACGCCCTGACGAGGGACCGCCCCCCCTTACTTCAAAGAAGCCACGTGCAAACGCCAGCATCAACTCATCCTGATGCACTGGAACGTATCGTGAGGCGACCTTGCGACGCGGCCGCGCACGGGGATTACTCTTCGATGAAGTCATACGTTTCTGATTCCGGGAGGAGATTCAAATAATCGTCAGGAGGATTCATCAGAATTAGCTCTAGATAGTCCCTCGGCCTGGACGCAGTAACGTACAGCTGCATTCTGGCCTGCTGAAGGCTCGCACCACCAGCATCGACAAGTGGATCTATCACGAATACTGAATCAAACTCCAAACCCTTCGCACTCTGCGCATTCAGCACGGTAACGGAGCCCCCACAGTCGAACTTCAGAGCCTCAGGTGGATGCTCCTCTCTCTCTTTGTTTGAGTAAGTCTGAACCACAATATTGGACCCTGCCAGTCTGGTGCACAAACTATTGAAGCACCTGCGCCTGACCGAGTCCGCCATGCATATTACCCCTACATCCTTGTCAGGATTATTCTTTGCATAGAGGGCTATTCTGCGCCTCGCCACTTCGATTCCAGAGCGAGCAAGAACGACCTTTGGCTTCGCTGTGCCCACACGAACAGGAAGATCAGGAATTCCAGACGGCAACCCCACGTAGAAGTGACGCACAAAGGCCGCGATCTGCAATGTATTTCTGTAGTTCCGCTTGAGCGCATACCTACGGCCTTCAGGAAGTGACAACGCGGTCTCAATCTCTTGAATGGTTGAGTTCCTCGTCTCGGAAAGGCGTTGATTCTCGTCCGCAAATACAGTGATCGCCGGCCTCGCGTCGATATCTTCCTCGACCATGGCAGAACTAATGGCAGATAACGCTCTATACATATCAGGCGGAAAGTCCTGACCCTCATCAATTATCAGATGACCCCAATGCTGACGCCTCTGCAGCATGCCAGACGAGATTAGCACCTGAGTGACGATTGACGTCCAATTGAATGCGTACGCATCGTCCGCACAGTGCGGCGGCGGCTTTCGCCCAAACATCAATCTCCACCATTCGTACACCCACTTATGGAGCGTACTAGTGGCGACCGTGGGCGCGACTCCGTCTCTTCCAGCAGTATAAGTCGAGAGAACCTTGCTATACATAAGTACACGCGGAACCATCGCTTTGTTTGGCTGCAACTTGCCTCGCGCTTCGAGGTACGCCGCTCGATGAAATGCCATCACGGTCTTCCCCGTTCCGGGAGGACCAACGACGATCACGGACCCCGTCGGTGGGGCACCGCTGTAGATCCGCATTTGTTCCGCATCGAGATCCGTCAGTTTAGGAAATCGCATTAGCATCCCTACTATTAGCTAAAGTTCATATTTTCCATGCGGAAGAAAGGCTCCATTTCGCTGACGCCGATCAGAGTTCTACGATCCAGCAACGAGTTATTGCAGCAGCACGTAGTCTCAGACGCAAGAATGCACGCGTGGCACGCAGCTGCATTGAGCGGAGCGGCTTGTTGGTTACTCGTTTCCCTACATACTGGATCGGCAGAACACCACACAATGTCGGCAAGTGCAGCTTCGGCCAAGTGGCTGAATCTAGTAGGATCTCCCATGCGTACAAGCCCCCCAAGCGATCCTTCCGAATCGCCATCGGCCGTGTACAACAGGATTCCGCACATTCCGCCCACGCCGGAACTTGCATAAATGCGCTCCCTAATAGAGGCAGCCGAGTAACCAGCATCAAAGCCCAGCCGACGAATAAGAGCGTGGGCAAGGGAGTGCAACATGATAAAGCGTAGAGATGCCCACTCCGGATCCCACCCCATTCCCTCTACGCTCTGACGCATACTGAGCTGCCCCTCAATTGGCGGCCGAGCCCGCTCCTCCCAGTCGAGCACGGCCTCCTCATTAAGCTGGATAAATATGCCCTCACCCCAAGCTTCGACGCCTGGCAACCATCCGACTTGCACCGCACCAAGATCCACCGGGACTAGCGGCGTACTCTCATCTGGATTCAGCCGCCTGAAACCGAGAAGCGCACGCACCTCCCGCATCCGGCGCACCATGGACATGGACCGAATTGTCCGGCGCAGCTCAACCGGCCAGTCAAGAGGGATTGCCTTTCTCCTGACATCTAGATGCTCTGTCTTGATATCGGCCCGCCCAGAGAGAACGCTCCACTCCTCTTGCAGGATCGCCTGCTGAACATCCGCTGCCCGGCCCCCCTCGTCACCTTCTGATGTGCCCCCCGATTCGATGATCCCGCGAAGGCACTCCAACGCCAGAGACGGACGGCAGCCATACTCACGCGATATGCGGTCTGCATGACTGCTTGCAGCACTAAGAATCACGTCATGCGAAACGTCGGCCGCGGCGAGGGCTCGCGCCATCGAAATGAAATCGGAAGCCTCCCACGCCTGTTCGATGGCATTCCCGGTGATCCCGGAAACGTCTTCAGGCTGGAGATCTAGCGCAGATATCTGTTTCGAGAAGTGCAGATTGCTCGCAGCACGCCGATACACAGTCACCTTCTCGCCGCACGGCGGCGGCTGGTATTGCCAGGGCTGCCCCCCATGGCAAGTTAATCCCGCAGGGCCTTCTACCTGTACTAGTCCCGTAAAGTCTCGACTCGCCCCGCACGCACAGCGAACGCTGATGGCCGTCCAATCGCCTCCCCCTTCACCCGTGGTTTCGAACTTCATACTTGCCGTTTGCCGGCTACAGACAGAACCGCCCTGATGAGTTGAGTGCGCCCACCTGTGCCAATCAACGTCAGATAGGTGACCGTTCTTGCATGCGGCAACAAACCCCATTGGAGTCATATCACTTTTGCATTTTGGGGCGGTACAACGGGGAATCTGATGCTCGCTGTTCAGATCGTCCATACCCGTGACCATACGCATTAGTCTGCACCTGGGACAGAAGTGCCAGCGAGGAAACCGATTGATTGCGAGGGGACGAGCGACTTCCTTTCCGGACGGACACCGAATCGGCGTATTCAGTTTTCGCTCTAAAAAACTTGACTCAATTGCTCGCATCTCATCAGCCTTCCAGCGGCTAATATCAGTCATTACAAATGACTCTTGTCCGATGTCGATGATTGCACCAACTCCGAATGGCGAGATGAGCTGCCCCTGCCTGATAGACCGCCTAGTCATTTCCTGCACCACTCTTGCCGACGGGACGAAGATGGATGTCTGGCTCAACATTGCGAACTGATCGCATCGTTTCGAACATTCCCCATTTTGGCGGATCTCCGAAATCTCTGATCAACGCGGTCTCAGTCCCAACGAATTGCCGACCCGAGCTAACGTAGACTACCTTTCCTCCCGCCTCATTCTGTTCTTTCCAGACATGCAGTATTGAGTCAATTTCGCGCCAGACTTCATCCGCCTCTACACTATCCGCAAATCTAACCCTCGTTTTGAACTGTTCGACAAGGCCGATTACAACAGCGTCATCTAGAGGAACGGCACCCGCTTGATCATTGGATGAGTAAGGGGTCGCATGTCGCACCATTGAGATCAAGGCGGCGTGCAGAGTTCTTTTTCTGGCAGGGGGAGCATATGGCGTGACGCTTGTTGGTTCTACATAGCGGTAGAAGGATTGATGATAGGCCGCAAAATCTTCATAGTGCGATCGATCGCGGGGTTTCGCCGGGGAATACAGTGTGACCACAAGCCCGGGCGCGACCAAAGGAGACCGTCCAACGCGACTTGATGCCTGAATGTACTCCGAGGTGAGCTTCGGCTGTCCATTGATTAGCATGAGACCCAGCCTGTCAATGTCCACCCCAACGGAGATAATGTTCGTACAGGGCACAAAGTCCGTTGCCGGACTTGAAGGCGTTCCTTTTCTCTGAAGGGTACGAATCGCTTCGCCCATGTCACTCGCCATCTGCGAGCTCAGCTCCATAATCTTGTTGACCTGACGAACATTGTCTGATGTTGTCGCAATGGCCTTGATTCGATCCGGAATTTCTTGTGACGCTGCAGTGATCGTGCGTCCCAATTCACGACGACTGTTCAAATAGGCAAGGACAGTCCAATACGCATCATCAAGCTTAGCCGGCAGCGCCACCTCCTTACTTGCCTGCAATAGCGCAGCCGCCATCCATACCATGGAGACTACAGGCGTGGTAGTCCCTTGACCCATAGCACCGACGTAGAGTCTACCTGGCACTTCTGATGTTGATTGCAATCGAAAGAAGAATGCGTCATCCCAACTTCTAATCGGCGATGGAAATACCGCGGATGGCCTCCCATAGATTCCCCGCACCTGTTCCCCAGAGTTCCGAATTGTCGCTGTGGAGGCAATCACCTTGGCACCGCGACCAGCTGCACGCGATTTTATGATCGAATCGATGGCAAGCTCATACGGCGACGCAATGGAACCTAGAGGGCCGGAGATCAGGTGCAATTCATCTTGAATAACTAGCGAAGGCGGAGGACCGCTTCGGTCATTGAGACCAAAAAAAGCGCGGGGCCGGTCATCCCATGCAAGACCGGCAAACTTGTCGAGTGTACCCAGCAATATAGACGGTGGTGACCTGTATAAAGCCTCATCCACGACCTGCATTGGAATTTCATCTTTGAATTCGCAAGCTCTACTCATGCATTTGAATACGAATCCAACCTCGCTCGCCAGCACTCCGGAGCTTCCGGAGACATCATCAACTATAGCTGTCCCGCAAACTGGACAGCGATCGAGCAAGAACGGATTCTTCTCCGTCGACGGTGCCCGCATCCACTTCTCATAAGCGGATACCGCGTCTTTGAAGTAGTTCGGGGTGAGACTCTTCCCAACCCATAGGCCGACGGTGAATGGACGACTGCCGAGTCGCGCCATGTCCGAACGACGCATTAGCTCCAGCGCGCCCACCAACATCCCGGTCCGCTGAAACTGCTGGGCAGTGAGCATTCGCAGGGTGTACCTACTCAGTACAGCGCACGCCTGATCTTGCGCTCCATGAACGAGTCGGCGCCTTATCAGTTCGAAAGCCGCAACAAGCAAGTATGCCTCCGTTTTGCCCCCGCCTGTCGGAAACCAAATGACATCAACAGTGTCGCGGTCATCCCTAATCGCCAATGCGTCAGCAACGGACGCAGATGCCGACTCAAGCAAGGAGGGAAGCACGCCAAGAAAGAAGGCAATCTGGAATGGTCGCCACTCGAAATCATGTCCCGCACGCAATGGCGGGACGCATCGGCCATCCTGAACAGAAAATGGACCATTCCGCGCCTCCTTTGCCATGATCATTTGCCAGTACATTGCGCGATTTGCCAGCACAAATGACTCATAGGCAACCGGATCAGAGAGAAGTTCGATGCCTTGATCTATCCTCTCACACCAATCTTCAGACCGTTTCGCCAGAACTACGCCGGCAACCTCGCCGTTCGCCGAAGCAGTCTCGTGTTGAGACTTAACCCAGCGTTTGAACGATGAGCTCACCGTTGCCAGGACCCTTTTAAGCTCCTCAGCATCACTATTGAACGCGAGATACTCAACGCTGGCGTATCGTTCGTCGACGAGAAGATCTGACTGAATTTCGAAGGTTGGAGCGCGCACCTCTGCCTTGGGCATGAATGATGCGCGAACCGTCCTAGGACGACCATCAGCACATTCGTCCCACTCCGCTGCAACACCATGCCCTCTCGCGTACACGGGCGATCCACGATAGAGGTATCTAACCTCCGCCTCATCTTCGCTACTCGCCGACGCCGAACGAGCGGACGGATACGGAAGAAGCTCCCCCTTTGATACAGTCACGGAGAGCCCGACCTGAAAGAGGACTTTAGCGGGGTCTATTAAGTTCTTCCCGGCATCAATTGCGTTTATCAACGTCACCGTAACCAGATGACCTCCCCCCCCCCAAGGTCGCGCGTTGATGTGAAGCTTGGCATGCCCGCCGAGGGTAAGGCGCTCGACCTCTCCGGTCATCACTTGAACGGTTTCGATGTCGGAAGGGAGCCTGTCTCGGCGCCAAGCCCGCCGACCACGCTCTCCAGTAGCCTTAGCGCCATGCGCCTTGTACAGGGCTGCCTCGGCTACACATTCCAGACAGGCATCAGGCCCGACAAGAAAGCTCATTCCGAGTGATGATGGGAGCTGTCGGCGGGCAGGGTTTGAGGCCGAAGAGTCGGCGTCATCGTCGGCGGACTGGCTATCGTCTGTAGTTCCATCGTCTGCCAGGTCAATCTGATTGTTCTCAACTGGATACAGCATTCCCATCATGTATCGAAGCAGAGGGGAGCCGACGAAGTCTTCCTCTTCTCCATCTGACGGGCCGATCATCCAGGATCGAATCTTCTCGACGGACCGCTCTCTAGCCTCGCTTAACTCAGTAATTGACACTTGCCATCTCCTTCGGCCTTAGCGCATTGTCTGCCATGTACCCTTTTATCCGCGCTCTATTCTTTGGCGTCGCTATCACGAGAAGACTGAAGTTTGCCCTCGTCATTCCAAGGTAGAGAGCGCGTCCGAGTGATTCATCGTCCAAGTCATCATCGCCGATCCACATAATCAGGAAGCCAGCTTCCAGACCGCGAAAATCGTCGATGCATGAGTGGTTCAGCGCATGGGAACTTGCAGATGCCCGCCTCCATTTTTCGACACTTAACTTGCCCTGGCTCGCAACTAAGGCGGCAAGCCTCCCAGAATCTACGCTATCAGTGAGAAGCGCCATGTTTGCAATAGGAATCTCCTCGGCACTCCATTGATGAACCTGATTTGACGCTATGCTTGCAGCTTGCACGAGGCTGTCTGCCTCCACGAACCTCGGATGAAGCCCTCGACCACGCACCCTTGCATGACCAAGAGGAACCCCAGATGCAAGTTCAACGCTTGATATGATTTCGGGCGTGTTTCTACAGTTTCTCGTGAGCCTTGGCGCAACTGAAGCCATTCTGGTTAGCGCCTCGAAGCACTCGCGTGCTTCAACTTCAGGCAAAGACGACTGATAGCTTTGATCGCCAAACCAGACCCACCGCCCAGAAGCCAGCCCGCCCTCCAATGTCGAATCGAGGATATCCAACTGCCTCCTCGTGAGGAGTTGCTGCCCCTCATCTATTATCAGAGTGCTTGCTTTCTCTTCTACCTTCAACGATAAGGCGTCCAGATCGTCAAGGCCAAGCACTACGCCATCCAAATCCAAGCTTGTTCGCAGGGCGTCCGCAAGCGAATTACTACCGACCGCAAAAGTAACCTTCTCTCCTGAGGCCCTCAGTCTTCGAACCATCTCTACGGCAAGAAGCGTCTTTCCACAACCGGCTGCAGACGAGCAGAGGATTCTCTTAGCCCCTTCCCAAAGATCAATAATTGAATACTGCTCAGATGTGAGGGCTTTTATTTCTATACCAAGTTGCTCGCGAGTCAATGCGAGCGAGCGAACTCGTTCGAACTCCGGACGTAGCAGCTGGAGAATTCGCTTCACGTCGTCCGCTTGAATCGAACCCTTAGATCTATTCTTGGCCGACCAATACATCGCGACGCGTATCAAGAATTTCTGAAGGCTCGCCGGATTGACCACATCTTCTCGAGTGCCGATTAGCGCAGCAGGAAGCTCTGGACCACCGATTATGTGATCGATATCTTTTCGAGCCATTCCTGCAAGTATTACGCAGAAACCGGCTGTGGAATTAAGAGCGAAATTTCTCCCTAGTGCCGGTCCAAGGTACTTTTTATCGAGCGAGAAGAATGCATCCTTCGCCTGCACGACGGGCGACTTACTTCGGCGCACCACTCGTCCCATTCGATCTTCATAGCACCATTGCCCATTGGAACAGGAGAGGCTTCCCCCTTTGACTTCAATTGCAATGAGCCCTTTGGTGCCCACGACCAAGAAGTCAATCTCGCCCCATCGCTGATACTCGTGCTCCGCGAGGTTTAGAGAATGCAGTGCAAATCCGGTCACCCCACCCCAATCAACGTTACGGAGTAAAGAAAATACTCGGCGCTCGGTGCCGGTCGTTTCAACGCCGGGGCAGTTGGGTATCAGTTTCATCCTTGCTCCAAGGCTCATCCATGCGCTGATGATGCCATCTTTCTGCTTCGATGGAGTAGATGGCGACACCTAGAAGAGCTCCCCTCCTTATTCCGACCATTCTTGTACGACTTAGCCAAGTCAAAAAGTCGACACGTCAGCTGGTTTTTTTTGATGGAGTCACGCTACTGAACCCGCCCCACGCATAATCGGGGCAAAGAAAAAGGGCGAGCCTATTGGCTCGCCCTTCTAGTCAATTAATTGACCCAATCAAACCCCAACAGGATTAGCCTTCTCCGGATCAATCTTGTACTGCTTGATCGCCCGGGCCACATCCTTCGCGGTCATCTTCCCGTCCTTCGCCAGCGCCGCAATCGCGGCATGCGCGATGTAGTACCGGTCGACTTCAAAGAACCGACGCAGGTTCGCACGCGTATCCGAACGGCCGAAGCCATCGGTACCCAGCACCGTGTACGACATCGGCACGAAAGCGCGGATCTGGTCCGCATACGCACGCACGTAGTCGGTGGCGGCAATCGCCGGGCCCTGGCGGCCTTCCAGCAGCTCGGTCACGTAGGCCTTGCGCTGCTCACCTTCCGGATGCAGGCGGTTGGCACGTTCCACGTCGAAACCATCGCGACGCAGTTCGTTGAAGCTCGGGCAGCTCCAGATGTCAGCGGTCACGCCGAAGTCCTTGTCCAGCAGCTCGGCCGCGGCAATGGCTTCGCGCAGGATGGTGCCCGAACCCAGCAGCTGCACGCGCAGCTCGCCCTTCTTCGGCTTGCCGGCGTCGGTCAGCAGGTACATGCCCTTGACGATGCCTTCGGCCGCACCTTCCGGCATTTCCGGGTGGGTGTAGTTCTCGTTCATCAGGGTGACGTAGTAGTACTCGTCAATCTGATCTTCCATCATCGCCTTGGTGCCGTGCTGCAGGATCACCGTCACTTCGAAGCCGAAGGTCGGGTCGTAGCTGCGCACGTTCGGAATGCCACCGGCCACCAGATGGCTGAAGCCATCTTCGTGCTGCAGGCCTTCACCGTTCAGCGTGGTGCGGCCGGCGGTACCACCCAGCAGGAAGCCGCGGGTACGCATGTCCGCTGCCTGCCAGGCGATGTCGCCCACGCGCTGGAAGCCGAACATCGAGTAGTAGATGTAGAACGGCAGCATCGGCACGTTGCTGACCGAGTAGCTGGTACCGGCGGCCATCCACGAGCTGATCGCACCCGGCTCGCTGATGCCCTGCTGCAGCACCTGGCCGCTCTGGTCTTCGCGGTAGAACATCAGCTGGTCGGCGTCGACCGGCTTGTACTTCTGGCCGAACGGCGCGTAGATGCCGATCTGGCGGAACAGGCCTTCCATGCCGAAGGTACGGGCTTCGTCGGCTACGATCGGCACGATGTGCGGGCCCAGTTCCTTGTCGCGCAGGGTGATGTTCAGGCTCTGCACGAAGGCCATGGTGGTGGAATAGCTGCGCTCGCCACTGCTCTTGAGCAGGCGCTCGTAGCTTTCCAGCTTCGGTGCATTGAAGCTCTTTTCGGCCTTGCGGCGGCGCTGCGGCAGGTAACCACCCAGCGATGCACGGCGTTCCTGCAGGTACTGCACTTCCGGCGAATCCGGGCCCGGGTGGTAGAACGGCACCTGGCCGTCGGCCAGCTGCGCGTCGGTCACCGGAATGTTGAAGCGGTCGCGGAAGTGGCGCACCGCTTCGTCGTCCAGCTTCTTGGTCTGGTGGGTCGGGTTCAGTGCCTCACCGGCGCTGCCCATGCCGTAACCCTTCACGGTCTTGGCCAGGATGACGGTCGGCATGCCCTTGGTGTTCACGGCCTGGTGGTAGGCGGCGTACACCTTGTGCGGGTCGTGGCCACCACGGTTCAGGCGCCAGATGTCGTCGTCGGAAAGACCGGCCACCATCGCAGCGGTTTCCGGGTACTTGCCGAAGAAATGCTCGCGGGTATACGCGCCGCCGAAGGCCTTGCAGTTCTGGTATTCGCCGTCGACGGTTTCCATCATCAGCTTCTTCAGGACGCCATTGGTGTCCTTGGCCAGCAGGGCATCCCAGTAACCGCCCCACAGCAGCTTGATGACATTCCAGCCGCCGCCACGGAACACGCCTTCCAGTTCTTGGATGATCTTGCCGTTGCCGCGCACCGGGCCGTCCAGGCGCTGCAGGTTGCAGTTCACCACGAAGATCAGGTTGTCCAGGCCTTCACGGCCGGCCAGCGCGATGGCACCCAGGGTTTCCGGCTCGTCGCTCTCGCCGTCGCCGATGAAGCACCACACCTTGCGGTCGGACTTCTCGATCAGGCCACGGTTTTCCAGGTAGCGCATGAACTGCGCCTGGTAGATGGCGGCCAGCGGGCCCAGGCCCATCGACACGGTCGGGGTCTGCCAGTACTCCGGCATCAGCCACGGGTGCGGGTACGACGACAGGCCGCCGCCGTCCACTTCCATGCGGAACTTGTCCAGCTGCTCTTCGCTGATGCGGCCTTCCAGGAAGGAACGCGCGTAGATGCCCGGGGCGCTGTGGCCCTGAATGAACAGCAGGTCGCCCGGATGGTTTTCGCTGGGGGCGCGCCAGAAGTGGTTGAAGCCCACGTCGTACAGCGTTGCGCCGGAAGCGAACGAGGCGATGTGGCCGCCCAGGTCACCCGGCTTGCGGTTGGCGCGCACCACGGTGGCCATCGCGTTCCAGCGGATGATCGAACGGATGCGCCATTCCAGTTCGGCGTTGCCCGGGCTCTTGGCCTCCAGCTGCGGCTCGATGGTGTTGACGTATTCGGTAGTGGGAGAGAACGGCAGATAGGCACCCGAACGACGGGTCAGTTCCACCATGCCTTCCAGCAGCTGATGCGCGCGCTCGGGGCCCTCGACATCAATAACGGCCTTCAACGACTCGATCCACTCCTGGGTTTCCACAGGATTCGGGTCGTTGTTCAGCACCTCGTTCAACCAGTTCATTAGCGCTCCCATTACCGCACGCACGCGCGCGACTGTTGATAGATTTCTAGACCGCAAAGTGTAGCGCACCAAGGGCTTTCGTCACTTGGCTACGCTGGCGTATGGATGCAGGCCACCCATGTCTGCAAGGCCTGTCCCGGGACGTCCACCGGCGGGACAAAGCGCTGCGGCAGGCCGCTGTGGCTGCCTGCAAGGGCTGCGCCAGCTGTCGCTTGCGGCCAGCTGCGCCCATGCGCAGGACGCAGTGTTACCGCCATGGATGACCGTTGTGGGGCAAGGCGGGCGCCATGTCGGCGTTGTCTGACGGGGCGCCGCTGAACCCGCGACAACGTGTCGCGCGCGCCTCTCGACGCGGACGAAGCAGCTGCGCACGGTTGGCCGCGAGCAGGCCCCTTCCCGCGGTTCGCCGCTCGTCTGCTGCGCCCCTGCCCGGGGCGGAAACCCGCAGTGCCGTTGCGTGGCCCGATACGGATGTCAGGCCGCGCAACGGTGGCTTGCGCCGCGCGCATCTTTCCCCCTGAGCCCTTGTGCCGCCTGGCTGCGTGGCCCGATCCGGCAAGCGTTGTGGCCGGAATCCTGCTTGCCGCGCTTGGCCTATCGATATATCGTTTGCAATACACGTTACCGATATATCGAAATGGGCCGATCCCCCTCCTCTCGCAGCCGCACCGACGATGCCGCGGTACCCCGCCGCAACGGCCAGCCGCGCGTGCTCAGCCGTGGCGACCTGCGCCTGCTGGTGCTGGCGCTGATCGGCGAGCAGCCGCGCCACGGCTACGAGCTGATGCAGCACATCAGCACCATGTTCATGCAGGCCTATACCCCCAGCGCCGGCACCATGTACCCGCTGCTGGCCAGCTTCGAGCAGGCCGGCTGGGTGGCGTCGGAAGAGGTGGACGGCCGCCGTGTGTTCCGCATCACCACCGCTGGCGAGTTCGAATTGAAGGTGCAGCGCACCCAGGTGCGATTGGCGCAGCGGCGCGCGTTCGACCGCGCCCGCGAGATCACCAAGGCCTCGCTGCCGGCACCGCTGGCCGCTGCGCTGCGCGAGTTCAAGCGGGCGCTGGTGCACCACCACGGGCGCTGGGCCGACGGCGAAGCCGAGCAGGTGGCGGCCCTGCTGTCGCGTGCCTCGGCGCTGATCAACGGCCAGGGCGACAACGCGCCTGCTCCCTTTTCAACGACCCAGCCAGACTGATTCCAGCCAGGTCTCCCCCATGCCGCGCGCCCCCGCGCGACCTTCCAACAGGTACCCCCATGACCGAACATCACAACTCGCGCCTGCGCCTGGATGTGCGCTTCCGTGAACTGACGGTGCTGCGCACCGAGACTGTCACCCCGCACATGCGCCGCATCGTGCTGGGCGGCGACGACCTGGCCGGCTTCGATTCGCCCGGCGCCGACGACCACATCAAGCTGTTCTTCCCCAACGCCAGCGGCGAGATGGTGCTGCCGGTGCTGACCGCCGAGGGCCGCAGCTACCCCGAGGGCAAGCAGCCTTCGCCGGCACGCGACTACACCCCGCGCTGGTGGGACCACGAAACCGGTGAGCTGGCCATCGACTTCGTGCTGCACAACCAGGGCATTGCCGGGCCGTGGGCCGAGCGCGCACAGGCCGGCGACACGCTGGTGATCGGCGGCCCACGCGGCTCGTTCGTGGTGGCCGACAGCTATGACGCCTACGTGCTGATTGGCGATGAGACCGCGCTGCCGGCCATCGCCCGCTGGCTGGACGTGCTGCCCGAAGGCGCGGAGGTGCAGGCGTACATCGAGGTGGCCGACGAGGACGAGCGCCAGGATTTGCCGCAGTACGAGAACGTGCGCATCCACTGGCTGGAACGCAACGGCTTCCCGGCCGCCAGCAGCACGCTGCTGGAAGACATGCTGACCGACTTCGAGGTGCCCGAGGGCGATACGTTCTACTGGATCGCCACCGAATCGCGCCGCGCGCGGATGATGCGCAAGTTCATTGAAGGCCACCTGGGCGTGCCGCGCGACTGGATCCGCTCGACCGGTTACTGGAAGGCGCACCCGGACGAACAGGACGGCGATTGACCGCAAAACGGTAGGTGCGGACCGTTGGTCCGCACGCTCTTCTACGGGTAGTGCCGGCCGCTGGCCGGCAACCTCATGACCCTTCGGCAGCATCCTGCAACTGCCGGCCAGCGGCCGGCACTACCAGCCGGGGCGCAGCCCCACCCTTCCACCCGAACCGATGCGCGGCCCAGATCTCCAGCGCCAGCAGCAGCGCGATGATCGCCAGCGGCAGCAGCAACCCCAGGTACACACCCGGCATCATGCCGTTGATCTGCGCCTTCACCAGCCGCAGCACGCCGCGCGTATGCAGCAGCTCATCCATGCGCATGGTCAGCGCCTCACGCACCATCTTCGGCTCCAGGCCAACAGTGCCAGCCTTGTCGATCAGCGTGTCTTCCACCATCGCGCGCAGCAATCCGGCGCGCACCTTGCCGATCACCCAGCCCACGCCGCGCGCCATCGGCCCGTTACCGAGCCGCTCCACGCTTGGCAGCGGATGCTCGCGCAGGTAGATCGCGGCAAGCGAATCGGCAACGTCACCCACCGTGCCCTGGCTCTGCAGCGCGGCACGCATGCGTTCGTCTTCCAGCGAGGCGGTGAAGCCACTGCTCCACCCTTCCACCATCGTCTGCAGGTGCGGCTGGAAGTGGTCGAGCTGCTTGAACAGCGCGCGGTGCGCGCCGGCGGTGAAGCCCAGTTGCAGGCCGAAGAACGCGACAAGCAACGGCAGCAGCACCACATACGAGGCCAGCAGCCCGTGGTGCCAACGCCGCTGCCGCCGCAGCCAACCGCGTCGATGCAGCCCGCGCCAGGCGAAGATGCCCAGCACCAGCCCCAACAGCGTGCCCAGCACGCTGCCGCCGATCAGATCGAGCACGCTCAGGCCGGTCCAGAATTCGCCAAGCCAATACTGCGCTTCCTGCATGGTGTTGCCTTCCGTGGTTCAGTGCGGCCGCCATGGTAACCGCGACCCGATGCTCGGCTGCTCTCTGCAGCCGGCGGGTGCAGACCGTCGGCCAGCCGATGGGTGCGGACGGTTGGTCCGCCGGTGGGTGCGGACCGTTGGTCCGCACGCCCCCATGCAGTCGCCCGCCAGCGGCCGGCACGACCCGGCAAGCAATGCGACAATCGCACTCCTTTCCTGCAGCAACGAGGCCCACATGGCCAAACTGACCCTGGCCAGCGTGGACACGCTGCGTACCCGCTTCACTGATGATGCCGCCTGCGATGCAGCGCTGTCCGCCTTTGCCGACCCGGCCGCGGCGCGCGTACCGCTGCGTGAGCTGGTCGAGGCACAGCACCGCTACCTGCAGGCCGAACACGAAGTGGGACAGGTGGCCGACATCCTGCGCCGCGACCAGAAGTACGCGCCGGTCGGTCGCCCGTCGGTGCATATCGTGCAGCTGCGCAAGCAGCAGGCAACGACCAAGCAGGCCGCGCTGATCGCCCGCCAGGTAGTGGCGCAGGCGGCGCAGACGTTCGTGCGTGCGAGCGGGTTGGTGGTGAAGGCCAAGCAGAGCCCGAGCGAAGCGTCGGCGGCGTGGCTGGGTACGCTGCGCTGAGCGCCCGTACCCGGTAGTGGCCAACCTTGGTTGGCCTGCGGAGTGCTCGTGCGCCAACCGAGGTTGGCACCTGCCGGGTAGTGCCGGCCGCTGGCCGGCAACCTCGGGGTAGTTGGATGCATGCAGTTGCCGGCCAGCGGCCGGCACTACCAGACGATCGGGCCACCGAGTGATTCGGCGATTCAGCGATCGGGCGATTCGGCGATTGGGCGATTCGGCGATTGGGCGATTGAGTGATTCGGCGACCAATTGATTCGACAATCGGCCAATCAGGCAATCGAGCGACCCGTCCAGGACATCGCCAAAAAAGAAGGCCCGCTTTTCAGCGGGCCTTCTGCCTTCTCACGACGAGTGAGCGGGAGGGATCAAGCCGCCGGCTTCTCGCCGGTGGCTTCGGTGGTGATACGGATCTTCACTTCATCGCTGACGTTCGGGGCGTAGGCGCCGACGCCGAAATCGCTGCGCTTGATCGTGGTGGTGGCATCGAAGCCGGCGGCCGGAACCTTGGCCATCGGGTGCTCGCCGCCGCCGTTGACGGTGACGTCCAGGGTCACCGGCTTGGTGATGTCCTTGATGGTCAGGTCGCCGGTGACGGTCAGCTTGTTGGTGCCGGCCGATTCAACCTTGGTGCTCTTGAAGCTGGCAGCCGGGAACTTGGCAGCGTCGAAGAAGTCGGCGCTCTTCAGGTGCTCGTCGAACTTGGCGGTGAAGCTGTTCAGGCCGCTCAGCGGCAGCTTCACTTCCACGGTGGACTTGGTGACGTCGGTGGCGTCGTACACCAGGGTGCCTTCGGCGTTGCCGAAGTGCGCGCTCGGGTTGGAGAAGCCGAAGTGGCTCCACTGCGCCAGCACGTCGGTATGGGTCGGGTCGAGCTTGTAGGTGCCCGAGGCGATGGTGATGGCGGCAGCAGCCGGGGCGGCAGCAGCGGCATCGGCGGCCGGGGTGGTGGCAGCCTGTTCGGTGGCGGCCGGGGCAGCAGCATCGGCCGCCGGGGCGGCGGTGTCGGCCGGCTTGGAGCAGGCGGCGATGGCCAGGGTCAGGGCCAGCGGCAGCAGCAGTTTACGGGTGGCGCTCATCTCAGGAACTCTCCGGATCGTAGGGTGGGAACACAGTGCAGCAATGGCCCGCCACGGCGGGCGGGCCCGAAACCGATACAGCGACTTACGCGATGCGCGCCGCTTCGTCGAAGGACAGACGCGGCAGACGGGGGAACAGGCCCGAATCGTCACCGTACCCCAGGTTGACCAGGAAATTCGACTTGATGCTGGTGCCGGCGAAGAAGGCTTCGTCGACCTTGGCGTTGTCGAAGCCGGACATCGGGCCGGCATCCAGGCCCAGCGCGCGTGCGGCCAGGATCAGGTAAGCGCCCTGCAGGCTGCCGTTGCGGAACGCGCCTTCATGGCGGCCTTCGCGCGGGCCGTCGAACCAGGCCTTGGCGTCGGTGTGCGGGAACAGGTACGGCAGCTTCTCGTGGAAGTCCTGGTCGAAGGCCACGATGACGGTGACCGGGGCAGCCAGGGTCTTGTTGTGGTTGCCTTCGGACAGGGCCGGGGCCAGCTTGGCCTTGGCTTCGGCCGACTTCACGAACACGAAGCGCGCCGGGCTGCCGTTGGCGGCGGTCGGGCCCCACTTCAGCAGGTCGTACAGGGCGTGCAGCTGGGCGTCTTCGACCGGCTTGTCGAGGAAGGCGTTCTGGGTACGGGCAGTGCGGAACAACTGGTCCAGTGCAGCAGCGTCGAGCGCGTGGGACATCGGTGGATCTCCAGGGCGGCTAAGGTCTGTGCCCGCGGGCGGCGCGGGGCGAAACGTCGATCCGCAGTGTAGAGTGTCGCGACTGTTGCAACACCCAGCAGGGCTGAAACGAATTAATGCCAATGGTGAAACGATCGAGCGCTCCTTGGACGGTCACCGACGGCCGTGCCGGCAATGTCCGGCAGGCGGTCGCGCTGGCCTCGGCGCTGCGCCAAGGCACCCACCGCCCCCTGATCCTGCAGCCCCGGGCGCCATGGCGCTGGTTGGCACCGCGGCGCTTGCCCGGTGATGTGCACGGCTACGGCCAAGCCCTGGCAACCCTCGCCGCCGATGTGCCCGCGCTGGCGATCGGCTGTGGCCGCCAGGCCGCCGGCGCGCTGCGCGTACTGCGTGCGCGCGGCAGCCAGGTGGTGCAGATCCTCGACCCGCGCATCGGTTCCCGCCACTGGGACGTGGTGGTGGTGCCCGAACATGACGCGCTGCGCGGCAGCAACGTGCTGACCCTGATCGGCAGCCTGAACCCGGTGGACGATGACTGGCTGGCCTGGGGCCGCGCGGCGTTCGCCAGCTTCAGCACCCTGCCCGGCCCGCGCACCGCGCTGCTGGTGGGCGGCCCGACGCCGCTGGCGCCGTGGGACGAAACCGCGATGGTGCATGTATTCCAGGCGCTGGCCGAGCAGATCCGCAGCGAGGGCGGCAGCCTGCTGGCGACGACGTCGCGGCGCACGCCGCCGGCCTTGGCCGAGATCCTGCGCGCGAAGTTCGCCGATCTGCCGCATGTGATCTGGGGCGATGGCGGCGATGGCGTGAACCCGTATGCCGGCCTGCTCGGCTGGGCCAACCGGGTGGTGGTGTCGCCCGATTCGGTGAACCTGTTGTCCGAGGCCAGCGCCACCCGCATGCCGGTGATGGTGGCCCTGGCCGATACCGCACAGGGACGGTTGGCGCGCTTCCAGCAGCAGCTGCGCGAGCGCGGGCGTCTGCAGCCGCGTTGGCTGGACTGGCAGTACGACCGCATCGAACCCCTGCGCGAAACCACGCGGATTGCCGCCGAGGTCAAAGCACGCCTGGCATCACGGTAGTGCCGGCCGCTGGCCGGCAACCAGGTGCACGTGGCCGAAGATCATGGGGTTGCCGGCCAGCGGCCGGCACGACCCTCTCCAGCGTTTTTTGAACATTTCGATCCCGCAGCGCGGTTAGAGTCCAGCCTCCCCCCTCGGACTGGACGTCCCCCATGCGTACCCTGCTTCTACTGCCGCTGGCCCTGCTGGCCGCCTGCTCCACCACCCCTACCGAACTGGACCCGCTCTCGCACGCCTGCCAGCAGCAACTGGATGCCTACCGCGAGCAGCCGGCCCTGCGCAATCCGCGCAACGAGCGCCCGCCGTTGCCGATCGCGCCGATCAGCGATGCGTGCGACAAGGAACTGCGGCGCAAGGGCGTGGAGCGCTGATTCCAGCGATGCGGGTATGATCGGCGCGCGGGCCTGCCCGCGTCTGGAGCGGTATACATGGAACGTCTGCATCGCCTGCGCTGCGCCCTGCTGCTGTCGATGGGCCTGCTGGCCACCGTGCCGGCATGGGCCGACAGCGGCACCTGCCGCGAGCGCTACCCCAGCGTGGCCGCGCAGGCGGCGATGTTCGATGTGGCGTGGACCACGGCCGAGCGCCTGGATGCGCTGCCCGACGTGGACGTGGTGATCGCCGCGCGTGGCGGCCAGGACCTGAGCCGCTACGGCCTGCGCCACAGCCACCTGGCCTTCCTGCTGCGCGAGGACGACGGCCGCTGGCGCGCGATGCACCTGCTCAACCGCTGCAAGACCGACAGCTCGCAGCTGTACCGCGAGGGCCTGGGCAATTTCGTCGGTGAAAGCGGTACCCATACCGATCTGCGCATCGGCGTGCCGCCCCCGGCGTTGCAGGCTGCACTGAAGCGGATGCTGGCAGCGCCAGCGATTCAGCCCAAGGCGCTGCACGAATCGAACTACAACGTGGTGGCCTATCCGTTCGCCACCGACTTCCAGAATTCCAACCAGTGGATCCTGGAAGTGCTGGCCGCAGCGATGGCGCAGGCCGAAGGGGGCCCGGTCATCGTCAAGCGCGAACAGGCACAGCAATGGCTGCGCGCCCAGAAGTACCAGCCCAGCGTGCTGCATATCGGCCTGGGCAAGCGCGTGGGTGCGCGCTTGTTCGTGGCCAACGCCACCACCACCGACCATCCGGCCAGCGAACGCATTTCCGGCAACTACTCGGTGGTGACGGTGGAATCGGTATTCGACTTCCTGCACCAGCGCAGCCAGCTGCAGCAGGAACTGACCATTGCGCATGCGACGGCCGACACTGCCGCCGCTGCGCCCTGACCTGGCAAGGAGAAGATGATGCGCAACCTGCAGTTTTCCGCGTTGGCCGTGCTTCTGTGCGGCAGCCTGTTGTCTGCAGCGCCGGCACATGCCGAGCGCCGCATCGTGATCATCCAGAACAGCGTGCCCGAGGGGCCGAGCCTGGAGATGTCCGCGCCGATGGTGGAACGGGCGCGCGCAGCCGCGGCTGGGGAAACCAACGATGCGGGCATGCCCCCCGGCCAGGGCCCGCGGGTGAAGCTGCCGCAGATGCAGGTCAGCGCCATCTCCACCACCGTCGATGGTCGCCGTGAAGTGCTGCTGCAGGACCCCGCCAACCCGCAGAACACCGCGTCCATGCAATGGCCCAAGCGGCCCGGTGACCCGGCCGTGCAGTTCAACGTGGGCCAGACCGTGAATTTCGAGCCTGCTGAATCGGGCAACGGCTGGCGGGTGAGCGACAACCAGGGCCGCCCACTGGAATACCTGCCCGAGGCCACCGGCCCCCGCGACATTTTCGATACGCAGCGCTGAGCCGCTGCCTTCATCCTGACCAGGAGGTCACCATGCTTCGTTCCCTGCGCGCCCCCGCCGCCGCCCTGCTGCTCTCGGCCCTGACGGTGCCGACCGTGCACGCTGGCGCCGCCCCGCACATCAACAGCGGCCAGGCCAGCGTGCTGGTCACTTCGCTGATCGTGGTATCGGTTCCGCTGGCCACCTCGATGGGCCTGGCCGCGCTGTCCAAGGCGCCGTTCAAGGCCAGCGAGCGCAATGGCCGGGTGGCCGAGCGCACCCCTGCGGTACCGCTGCCGCCGATGGAAGTGAAGCAGGTGGCGACCACCGCCGCTGGCGAGCGCCAGGTGCAGCTGCAGGTGCCGGACAAGGCCGACCAGACCGCCACCCTGCAGTGGCCGGCGATCGAGGGCGAAGACCCGGTGGCCGGTTTCGTGGTCGGCCAGCAGGTGCGCTTCGACCCGACCGATGCCGGTGCCGGCTGGACAGTGAAGAACAGTGAGGGCAAGGCCCTGGCCTATGTGCCGACCGCCTATGCCGCCGGCGACGCGCTGAGCGAGCAGCTGTAAAACTGAACGGCCGTTTTTGGCTTTGCGGCGGGCCGGGCGGATAATGGGCGATCCCCTTTGTCCTCTGGCTCGCCATGTCCGTGCGTCCTGCGCCTGTTTTTGCCCCATTGACCGCCCGCGCCCTGGTGCTGGCGGTGCTGGCCATGGGCGCGGTGGTGCTGCTGTCCAACGTGCTGGTGCAGTACCCGATCAATGACTGGCTGACCTGGGGTGCTTTCAGCTACCCGGTGGCCTTTCTGGTCAGCAACCTGATCAACCGCCGCTTCGGCCCGGGCCCGGCCCGCCGCGTGGCGTGGATCGGGTTTGCGGTGGCGGTGCTGCTGTCGGTGTGGGTGGCGACGCCGCGCATTGCGATCGCCTCGTGCTCGGCCTTCATCGTGGCCCAGTTGCTGGACATCACCGTATTCGATCGCCTGCGCCGCGGCAGCTGGTGGCGCGCACCGATGGTGGCCACCACCTGCAGCGCTACGGTGGACACCACGATCTTCTGGTCGATCGCCTTCGCCGGTTCCACCCTGCCGTGGGTGAGCTGGGCGGCGGGCGACCTAGCGGTGAAGCTGGCGATCGGCGTGTGCCTGCTGGCCCCGTTCCGCGCGCTGCTGTGGAAGATGGCGCCGCTGCGTACAGCGGGCTGACCGCCTCACCGGTAGGTGCCAACCTTGGTTGGCGCACTCTCTGAACCCGGTGGGTGCCGACCGTTGGTCGGCACGCTTCTCCAGGATTCATCGCAGCTGAGAGATTGTGCCGACCAACGGTCGGCACCTACCAATGGACGGCCATCGCCGGGCCCTTGATCCGGTAGCTGCCAACCTTGGTTGGCACACTCCCTGAACCCGGTGGGTGCCGACCGTTGGTCGGCACGCTCCTTCAGGGTTCATCGCAGCTGAGAGATTGTGCCGACCAACGGTCGGCACCTACCAATGAAAAGCCATCGCCAGACCATTGATCCGGTAGCTGCCAACCTTGGTTGGCACACTCCCTGAACCCGGTGGGTGCCGACCGTTGGTCGGCACGCTTCTTCAGGGTTCATCGCAGCTGAGGGATTGTGCCGACCAACGGTCGGCACCTACCAATGAAAAGCCATCGCCAGACCATTGATCCGGTAGCTGCCAACCTTGGTTGGCGCACTCCTTGAACCCGGTGGGTGCCGACCGTTGGTCGGCACGCTTCTTCAGGGTTCATCGCAGCTGAGGGATTGTGCCGACCAACGGTCGGCACCTACCAATGAAAAGCCATCGCCAGACCATTGATCTGGTGGGTGCCACGGTCGGCACCTACCCAAAGCTGCTACCGCCATTGCAAGCACTCAGGCGAACGGCAGCTCCGCGGCGATGCACGCGGCGCGGATCGCCGCACACGCCTCTTCGATGGCCGGCGTGGTCGGTGCCAAGCGCGGCCGGCGATCCAGCGTGCAGGCCAGCCCGACCTCCAGCAGCGCGGCATGCGCGCCATGCAGCGCCTGTGCGGTCGCTTCGGGCAGGAACTCCGCCGCCGCCAGCGCGTCGATCAATGCAGGCGTGGCACGAGGCTGCAGCAATGCCGGGGTTTGCGCACTGCATGCCAGCACGCCGGTCTGCAGCAGGAATTCCAGGTCGACCACGCCACCCGCGCCCTGCTTCAGGTCGAGTCGCGCGGCATCGCTGCGGTCCAATTCGGTGCGCATGCGCCCGCGCATCTTCACCACATCGGCATACAGCGTTGCGCGATCACGTTCGCGGCCCAGGGTCTGCGCACGTACCTGTTCGAAATCCTGCAGCAGGCTGGCATCGCCGGCCACGCCGCGTGCGCGCACCAGCGCCTGGTGCTCCCAGGTCCATGCGCGATCGCGCTGGTACTCGGTGTAGCTGGCCAGCGAAGACACCAGCGAGCCCTTGCCACCATCCGGACGCAGGCGCACGTCGATGTCGTACAGGCGGCCGGCGGCGGTGACTGCAGCCAGCAGCGCCATCACCTTCTGGGCCAGGCGCGCATACCAGCGGCCCGGCTCCAGCGGGCGCGCGCCGTCACTGGCTTCCACACCCGGCGGGTGATCGTGCAGGAACACCAGGTCCAGATCCGAGCCGAAACCCAGCTCCAGGCCGCCCAGGCTGCCGTAACCGATAATCGCGAAGCGGCCGCCGGCGATAGCGCCGTGCGCGGCGTGCATATCGGCCTCGGCCATCGCCAACACGGTGATGACTACCGCCTGCGCCAGTTCGGCCAGTTGCCGGGTGCTGTCGACCGCGCCCTGGCGGCCATCCAGCGTGGCCATGGCCATGCGGAAGCTCAACGCCAGGCGAGTTTCATTGAGCCAGCGCAGCTGCGATTCGGGATCTTCCACCGGCAGCACCTGCCGGCATTCGGCCAGCATGCCGGCGGCGTCGGGCATCGGCCCGGACACGCGTACGTCCAGCAGTTCGTCCAGCAGCAGCGGATACGCGGCCAGGCGCTCGGCCAGCAGCGCGCTGCGTGCCAGCACGTCGACCAGTCGCGCGAGTGCGCTGGGCTGTTCGTCCAGCAGCGCCAGGTAGCTGGTGCGGCGCAGGACCGCCTGCAGCAGGCCGAGCACGCGCTTGAGTGCGGCATCGGGCTGCGGTGAACGGGTGGCCGCGTGCAGCAGTGCCGGCAGTACGCGGTCCAGTCGCGCACGCGCCGCATCGGACAGCGACTTCACGCCCGTACCCTGGGCGAAATCGCGCAGTGACTGATCGGCGCCATTGGCATCGAGGAAACCGGCCTCGGCCAGCAGCGGCGCGTTGCTGCCTTCGGGCAGGCTGCGCCAGTAGTTGGCCAGCGCATCCGGCGCTGCCTGGCCCTTGCGTGGTGCCAGCAGCGCACCGAACTCGGTACTGACGCGCTGCTGCTGCACACGTAGTGCCTCGCGCAGCGCATCCCAATCGGCATAGCCCAGGCCGACGGCAATCCGCTCGCGATCCAGCGTATCGCTGGGCAGCACATGGGTCTGCGCATCGCGCAGCATCTGCAAACGGTTTTCCAGCCGGCGCAGGAACAGATAGGCCTCGCGCAGTGCGGCGCCATCATCGCGAGCGATCTGCCCGGCAGCCACCAGGGCATCCAGCGCGACCAGCAACCGCCGCTCACGCAGCACCGGCTCACGGCCACCGCGAATGAGCTGCAGCGCTTGGCACAGGAATTCGATCTCGCGGATGCCACCGGCACCGCGCTTGATATCGTCGTGCATCTCGCGCCGGGCGACTTCTGCAGTGATAGCCGCCTTCATCTCGCGCAGGCCGTCGAGCGCGGTGAAATCCAGGTAGCGGCGGTACACGAACGGACGCAGGGTCTGCAGCCAGGCCTCGCCAGCGGCGATATCGCCCGCCACCGCGCGCGCCTTCAACCAGGCATAGCGCTCCCAGTCACGGCCTTCGCGCTGGAAGTACTGATCCATCGCAGCGAATGACAGTGCGACGCGGCCCGCGCTGCCGAACGGGCGCAGGCGCAGGTCGACTCGATGGCTGAAGCCATCGACGGTGGTTTCATCCAGCAGTTTGGCCAGGCGCTGGCCGAGCCGGGCGAAATACTCTTCGGCCGCCAACGCGCGCGGACCGTCGGATTCACCGCCCTGCACGTAGGCGTAGACCAGATCGACATCGGAACTGAAGTTGAGCTCGCCACCGCCCAGCTTGCCCAGCCCGAACACCACCAGCTGCTGCGGTTGGCCGTGGTCATCGGTGATCACCCCGTGGCGCTGGGCGAACTCCTGCTGCAGGGCGTCCAGCGCCAAGCGCAGGCAGTCCTCGGCCAACGCGGTAGCGCCCGCCAGAGTCTGCGGCACGTCATCCAGCCCGGCCAGGTCGCGCCAGATCAAGCGGGTGGACATCGCCGTGCGCCAGCGTCGCAGTTGTGCCGGCCAGTCGCTGGGCTGCAGCGGGTCGAGCACCGGCGCCGGCAGCGGCGGGCAGCCCGGCGCGGCCAGCTGTGCCAGCAGGCCGGGCTGGCGCACCAGGGTGTCCAGGGCGAAGTCGCTGCTGATGGCCAGCTGCACCAGCAGCGGCTGCAGTTCTGCCGGGATGGGATCGGGCACTGCCTGGGCCAGGCGCGCCAGCGCGCGGTGGACGAGGGGCTGCAGGGTGGCGGGCAATTCGGCGGGGGCGAGGGTCATGCACTGATTCTCGCGGGGTCGCATCTCTTTGCCAACGGCGAAGAGCTGTGACCGCTTGCTGCGATATCGCCGAAGGTTGCTGGGGTTGCCGGCCAGCGGCCGGCACTACCGATAATGGAGGCCGCGCATTCATCTTGGGCGACAGGCAATAAAAAAGCCCGCTTGCAGCGAACTGCCAGCGGGCTCTGCTCCCTCCCCCACGTCGGGATGCAGGGCCATCGTGCGGTGTACGAAAGTACTTTGCACGCTGCACTGCAAAACAAAACTGACGGGTATGGGAGAGGCGTTGCCGGAAACACCATTCCACGAAGGTAGAACGCCCCGTACGGCAGGGGATGGCCGATAATCGGGATTCCCCCCAGAAACGCTGTCGTCATGACTGTTGATCGCATCGCCAACGCGCGTCTTCGTGACCGCGTGGTCTCCGCCGAGGCCGCAGCCGCGCTGATCCAGCCCGGTGAAACCGTGGCCATGAGCGGCTTTACCGGCTCCGGTTACCCCAAGGCCGTTCCCGTTGAGCTGGCCCGCCGCATCGAATCGGTGCATGCCCAGGGCCTGCCCTTCCAGATCAGCCTGATGACCGGCGCCTCCACCGCGCCGGAACTCGATGGCGCGCTGGCCAAGGCCGATGGCATCGCCATGCGCATGCCGTTCCAGAGCGACCCGGATGCGCGCAACCGCATCAACGAGGGCAAGCTGGATTACATCGACATCCACCTCAGCCACGTCGCCCAGCACGTCTGGTTCGGCTTCTACGGTGAGATCGATACCGCCGTGGTCGAGGTCTCGGCGATCCGCGAGGATGGCTCGCTGGTGCCGTCCACCTCGCTGGGCAACAACAAGACCTGGCTGGACCTGGCCAAGAAGGTGATCATCGAGGTCAACGAGTGGCAGCCGGCCGGCGTGGATGGCATGCATGACATCTACTACGGCACCGCGCTGCCGCCGCACCGCAAGCCGATTCCGCTGGTCAATGCCAACGACCGCATCGGCGAGACCGCGCTGCGCTGCGACCCGGACAAGATCGTGGCCGTGGTGCGCACCAATGGCCCGGACCGCAACAGCCCGTTCAGCCCGATCGATGCGACCAGCGAGCAGATCGCCGCGCACCTGATCGAGTTCCTGCAGCACGAAGTGAAACGCGGCCGCCTGCCGGCCAACCTGCTGCCGCTGCAGTCGGGCGTGGGCAACATCCCCAATGCAGTGCTGGCCGGCCTGGCCAAGAGTGGTTTCCGCGACCTGGCCGCGTTCACCGAAGTGATCCAGGACGGCATGCTCGACCTGCTGCGCGACGGCGTGCTGAGCTATGCCTCGTGCACCGGCTTCGCACTGAGCCCGCAGGCCAACGAGACGTTCAAGGAGAACATCGATTTCTACCGCGAGCGCATCATCATGCGCACGCAGGAAATCTCCAACCATCCGGAACTGGTGCGCCGCCTGGGCTGCATCGGCATGAACGGCATGATCGAGGTGGACATCTACGGCAACGTCAATTCGACGCACGTGATGGGCACGCGGATCATGAACGGCATCGGCGGTTCGGGCGACTTCGCGCGCAATGGTTTCCTGTCTGCGTTCCTGAGCCCGTCGACGGCGAAGAACGGCACCATTTCGGCGATCGTGCCGATGGCCAGCCATGTCGACCATACCGAGCACGACGTGTCGGTGATCGTGACCGAACAGGGCCTGGCCGATCTGCGTGGCCTGACCCCGCGCAAGCGCGCGCAGGTGCTGATCGACAACTGCGCGCACCCGGATTTCCGCGCGCAGCTGCAGGACTACTTCGACCGCGCCAGCCGCGAGAGCTACGGCAAGCACACCCCGCACCTGCTGCCGGAGGCGCTGTCGTGGCACCAGCGGTGGCTGGATACGGGCACCATGAAGGCCTGAGTATTGCCGGTTCGCCGGGCATGGCCCGGCGCTACCCCGCATCGCACCTTGGTAGCGCCGGGCCATGCCCGGCGGTGTCCCGCATCGCACCTTGGTAGCGCCGGGCCATGCCCGGCGGGTGTGCCGCATCAGGTGCGCAGGCTCGCCAGCGATTCGGCCTGGATGCGCTCGTAGATCTCGAACTCATCGTTCACCGCCGCACCCAGCGCCTGTTCGAAGGCCTCGCGATTGGCATGGGCGGCGTACGCGCGCTGCTCACCGCCGCCCAGGTTCGACTGGAAGATGCCTGCGGCACTGACCGGCAGGAAGTCCTCGTAGACGATCGGATCGGCCGTGGCCAGGCCCGCGGCAACCAGCACTTCGGCCGGCAGATCGGCCACGCGCTCCGGCGCGGCGCGGCCAGCGTCGGTCAGCTGGTAGCGGTAATACCCCAGGCCTTCCTGGCGCAGGGTGTCGTGGTCATCCGGGAAGCTGGCGAACACCGCCTGCAGGCGCTGCCCATAGTCGCCACCGGTGCTGCCCGCGCCGTCGGCATCGCGCGCCTGCGTCAGCAGCTGGTCGTACAGCGCGCGGCCCTTGGCGGTCAGCGCCAGGCCACGCTGCTCGATCTCGCCGAAGCGCGCGGTATGGGTACCGGCGTCGCCGCCCTCGTTGCCCGGGAAGTGCACCGCCTCTTCCAGTGCCTTGAAGCTGGTCTGCCGCAGCAGGATCGGGCAGGCGCGGCGCGGCGGGCCCTCGATCACCGCCTTGGCGGCCATGCCGTGCTCGATCATCGCCGCCTGCGCAGCGTCGATGTCCAGCGTGCGCGGGGTCAGGTGGTTGATGTGCGGGCCACGGAAGCTGACCACGTCGGCCACCAGCCGGTGCGCCTTGTGCAGGGCATGGTAGGTCGGCAGGTCGACGGTGGCGTCACCATGCCAGCGGAAGGTCTCCAGCGCCTGTTCGACGAAGCGCTCGGCATCGGCCTGGGTCAGGCCACCGTCACGCTCGGCCTGGTCGATCAGCGCCAGTGCCTCGTCGGTGAAGATGCGGCGGCGGGCGAGGATCTCGGCCGACTGTGCGCGTAGCGCCTCGTCTTCGATCAGCTCCAGGCGCAGCAGCGAGGTGAACACGCGGAACGGGTTCAGTGCCAGCGCAGCGGCGGTCAGCGGGCGGAAGGCGGTGGAATGCACCGGCACGCCGGCCACCGACAGATCGTAGTAGCCCACCGGGTACATGCCCATCACCGCGAACAGGCGGCGCAGGGTTGCCAGTTCCTGCGGGGTACCGACGCGGATCGCGCCATGGCGTTCTTCATCCAGGCGGGCACGCTCGTCGTTGCGCAGCAGCTGCGCGGCCAGCGCCGGGTCCTGCGCCAGGACCTGCGTGTTGATCCGCTCCACCAGTTCCACCAGCGTGCCGTACAACGGCACTTCGGTGCGGTACATGCGGGACATGGCCTGGGCGAACAGGCGGCGGATCACATCAGGCGAAACGAAAGAGGCGCTCATCAGTCACTCGATTACGGGAACGGGGAACAGCTCGGACCCGTATTGTCGCCGGAGCGCGCGGCGGCGGCGATACGCAGAGCAACATGACCTGCGATGGGTAGTGCCGGCCGCTGGCCGGCAACCACCGTGCGTCGGGGGCATGCAGTTGCCGGCCAGCGGCCGGCACTACCGTTTGAGCTGGCGCTTCAGCGTGGCATCGAGGGCGATCGGCCGATCCCAGTGCTCGTAGCTGGCCACGATGGCGTGGCGTACGGCGCGGTAGTGCAGGTTCTGCGGCTTGGCCGGCATCCGCTTCACCACCTCGGCCCAGCCGCCCTCGGGGTCCTGGCTGAAGGCGCGCACGCTGTCGCGGCAGGTCTGGCCACTGGCCTTGGCCCAGAAACAGGCGAAATAGATGTCGCCGGCCTGCCACCGGTGGGTGGTGGCCAGCGCGGCGATGTAACCGCGCGGTACACCGGCATAGCGCGATACCTCGTCGAGGAAGGCATCGGGGTAACGCTCGGCGTAGTGGTTGATGTCGGCCAGCTGGGTGTCGACCCAGGCATCGCCGGTATCCACCTCATAGGTCGCCGAACGTTCGGCGGTCTGCTGCGCCAGCACGATGGCCGGCGCCAGCAGCAGGGACAACAGCAGGGCGCGCAGTGGCAGTTTCATCCTTCGATTCTGCCGCAGCCGCCGCGCCGTGTCAGGCCGCGGCAGCGGCCTTGGCCTCGATCGTCGCCAGCGCCGCCGGCCAGTCCCAGGCGGTATCGGCGTTGACCATGCGTGGTTCGTCGTCGGCCACGCCGTGCTGGGTCTCGTGCGCCCAGGTCACTGCGTAGGGGGTGTGGATACCCCAGCCGCCGAGGGTGATCACCGGTTCGATGTCCGAGCGCAGCGAATTGCCGACCATTACGAACTGCTGCATCGGCAGGTCGAATTCGGCCAGCACGCGGGCATAGGTTTCCGGGTCCTTCTCGGACACGATCTCGATGCGCGGGAACAGGTCCGCCAGCGCCGCGACCTTGATCTTGGCTTCCTGGTGGAACAGGTCGCCCTTGGTGATCAGCACCACCGGGTACCGCGCGGCTATGGCCGCCACCGACTCGCGTACGCCGTCGATCAGTTCGACCGGGTGGCGCAGGGTGTCATGGCCGATATCGAGGATGCGCTGGATGTCCTTGGCTTCGATCCGCTGCGAGGTGATCTCGATGGCCGCTTCGATCATCGACAGCGTCATGCTTTTCACCCCGTAACCGAACACGCCGAGGTGGCGCTGCTGCACTTCCAGCAGGTGGCGGGCGGTCTGGGTGTCGTGGACGTCGATGTAGCGCGACAGCAGGTCCAGGTAATCCTGCTCGGCCTTGCGGTAGTAGTCCTCGCTCTTCCACAGCGTGTCGTCACCGTCAAAACCGACCAGGCCGATGGCGCGCGAGGGCGCAGGCGTGGAGGTGTTCATCGCCCTAGGATACAGGCGCGGCGATGACGAAAAAAACCCGGGTGGCCGAAGCCACCCGGGTTGCCCATGCACCGGTTGTCCCGAATTCAACCGTGGATCAGCGACCCTGGCCTGCGGCCGTGCCACCCGCGCCGGCACCCGCCTGCTGGGCGGCCACGTAGGCCTTGTACTCGTCGGCGCTCAACTGGCCGTCCTTGTTGGCATCCGCCTGGTCGAACACCTGCGCAAGGCCCGCATTCACCTGCGACTCGCTCTTGCTGATGGTGCCGTTGCCATCGGTATCGATGCTGGCCCACGTCTGGCCACCGCCGTTGGCCTGCGCCGAGGCTGCTGCGGCCGCGTCGGTGGCCTGGTCAGCCGCCTGGCCTGCCTGTGCCGCCGCCTGCTGGGCCTGTGCCGCTTCGTTCTGTGCATGCGCGGCCTGCTGCTTGGCCGACTGCGCCATCGCCGGGATGGCCAACACGCTGCCGGCGGCGACGATCAGGGCGATCAGGGGCTTGCGGTTGCGAATAGTCATCTGGGGTGTCTCCTGAAGGGTGGTAGTGCGCGGTCGTTGTCTCCGCACGGCACCTACCCTGCCACCGCGTTTCTGAATCGATTTTGCGCCGCGATTCCCTCGAACACGCATGGTTAACCACTGGCGCAGACGCATGCGTTAGCGCGGTGGTTAGTGCGAAGTGAGCAGGTAGTAAGACGAGCATTCAGCGCTGCAGGATTTAACCGGCAGCGAACGAAAAACCTGCGTCAGTCGACGGTTTTTTCCGATGACCGCGAACTGAACAACACCCATCCCAATGCAACACCGGAGAGCGCACCGGCGATCTCCAGCACCACGCGGCTGCCCAGTTCGTTCGGATCGTGGATGGTGGACAGGAACAGGCGCGCATACAGCGGCGACTCCAACCGCACGATGCCCATGTAGAACAGCTTCCAGGCATCGATGCCGGCGGAGATGATCACCGCGATCACGCACGACCAGCCGATCGCATGACCCACGGTCCAGTGCAGCAGTCGGCACAGGTGGTGCCACAGGAAATACACCAGCAGGCCGACCAGCAGGGCGATGAGACCCGCCTCGAGCGTACCGAGCAGGCCGAAATGCAGGGGAAGGTTCATCGGGCGGGGACGCAGGAGAAGGCGGCCAGTGTAAGGCGTATCGGCAGGGCTGCGCCCTGGTACGCGCCATCGCATACGCGCTGTCGCTCCCACGCTTCGCTGCGCGAACCGCGGGCCCCCCTTACCAGCTTCCACACCCCCGCCGCTTCGCGGCCGCCCCCTGACTCAGGGGGCTCTTCCCCAGACGAGTACCGGCGGCTTCAGTAGATCCACGCCATGCGTGGATGGATTTCCATCGAATCGAATATTTCGACAATTGAACGAAGAACATCCACGCATGGCGTGGATCTACTGTGTCGACCAAGGTCGACACCCACCAGGAGCACGCCAAGCCATTCCGACAGATCGCGGAAATCTGTCGAAGGCGGGGTGGGTCCGGTTGCGGGGGCGTGAGCGCCATGGATGGCGCGACCGAGCTTACAGGGACGTACTTGCAGCGTCCCCCGCAACCGGACCCACCCCGCCATCCCACGGAATGCCAGCTGTTGCTGTTGCTGTTGCTGTTGCCGTCGATTCGGCGGGTGCAGGGCGCAGCCCTGCCGACAACCCCTTACCGCACTGGCACGTCGTAGGCGGTACCGGGGTCCGGCTCGGGCTGCAGCGTGTAGTGCCACCACTCCTGCGCATAGTTGGCGAAACCACGCCGTGCCATCGCCTGTACCAGCTGCTGGCGGTTGGCCTTCTGCGCGTCATTCAGGTCGGGCGTCTGCGTATGCGCGCGCGGGCCGAAGAAATCGAAGTCGGTGCCCATGTCCATCGGCGTACAGCGCCCGCTGCGGCAATCCAGCAGGCCCAGATCCACGGTGGCACCACGGCTGTGGCCGGAGCGCTCGGCGATGTAGCCGTCGCTCAGCAGCTGCGGCTTGTCCAGATCCGGATACTGCAGCGCCTTGCGCGACTGTTCCTGCGGATCACTTACCCAGGCCATGAACGCCTGCACCGCGCGCACCGGGCGATAGCAATCGTAGAGACGCAAGCCAAAACCCTGCGCGCGCAGGTCGGCTTCCACAGCAGCCAACGCCTTTGCCACCGGCGCCAGCAGATAACACGCGGGCGCCTCATAGCCGGGCACGCGCGCAGCGGTGAAGTTGTTGGCACCGGCGTAGCGGATGTCCATCTCGATGCGCGGCGACAGCGTGCGGATCTCCACCAGTCCCGCCGCAGTGACGTCGGTGGCGGGCGAGATGCGTGGTGGCTCAGCGGCGTGGGCCGCCGCTGCCAGGGCAATCGCCAGTACGAGTGAAATGCAGGTCCTGGAAGTCATAGCTGAAGTCGATCTCCGGATCGATGGCGCGCAGTTCCAGCGTCGGCGTGCCTGCATCGGGATTCAGCCACGCCTGCGCCGAGGGTTCCAGCGTATCCCACTGCAACAGCCAGCGACCCTGCAGCTGCTGCACCGTTGCCTGCAGCGCGGGCGATTTGTCCACGCTGAAGCGCAGGCCATTGCTGGTGGGGCATAGCGAGGCGGGGCCAAGCCAGGGATCGCGGTAACGCCCCTGCCAATGCGCCAGATCGGTGGTTGCAGCCGGGCGTGCAGCCCGGGTAGAGGGCGCACGACTTCCCGTGGCGGCACGCGCGGCACGATCGGCCTTCAGCTCGGCCAGGTAGTACCCCACAGGTTGCGCGTCATCCGGCGCGGTGAACTGTTTCAGTGTTGACTGCATCAGCGCGGTGCGGGCTTCTTCGGCCTCGCCGTTGAACAGCATCACTACGCCGACCTTGCGATCCGGCAGCAGCGCCAGCGAGGAATACATGCCCGACAGCGTACCGGTGTGCGCGACCTTCCACTGCCCATCCATGTCCGACACCCGCCAGCCCAACCCATAGCCATAGAAGTGGGCGTTGTCCCACTTGCGTTGGCGTTCGCCTAACGGCATCGGCATGTGCAGCGTCCACAGCATGCGGCGTTGCTCGGCGCTCAACCACGCCGGTGCCAGCGCCGGGTCCAGCAGCACCTGCATCCAGCGCGTCATGTCGCGCAGCGAACAGCGGATGCCACCGGCCGCCATCGACGTCAGATCGGGGCTGAGCGTTCCATCGGCACCGGCCACCACATTGCGGCCATCGCGACGCACATGCGGTTGGGCGACATTGCCGACCTGCTTCACCGACCATGCGCCCACCTGGCAACGGGTCATCCCCAGCGGTTCAAACACCCGCTCGCGCATCAGCTGGTCATACGGCTTGCCACCGGCGGCCGCAGCCACCTCACCGGCAACGACGTACATCAGGTTGTCGTAGGCGTAGCCGCTGCGGAAACTGGTGACTGGCTTCAGGTGTGCCAGCCCGGCGATGACATCGCTGCGGGTGAAGGCATTGGGCTCAGGCCACAGCATCAGGTCACCGGCACCCAGGCCGAGGCCGCTGTTGTGAATCAGCAGATCGCGCACCTGCAGGTGTTCGCCCACCCACGGGTCATGCATGCGGAACGCCGGCAGATGGCGGCGTACCGGGTCGTCCCAGCGCAGCTTGCCCTGCTCCACCAGCGTGGCCAGCAGCGCGGCGGTCATCGCCTTGCTGTTGGAGGCGATCTTGAACAGCGTGTCTTCGTCGATGCGGCCGCCGTCACCGCGCGCGCCTTCGGTGTGGCGATAGACCACCTGGCCATCCTCGACCACCGCCATCGCCAGCCCCGGCAGGTGCTCGTGCTGGCCCACGAAGGCGATGTCGGCGTCCAGGCGTGCGGTGTCCACCGCCCCTGCTGGGGCGGTGGCGGCAAGCAACGCGGCCAAGGTCAGCAGGCGATACACGGCCGGTCTCCATTGGCAGGGCCGGGCGACGCCCGGCCCTGCGCATCCTCGTCGATCAGAAGTTCCAGGTCACCACCAGCTGGGTGTAGCGCGGCGCCTGCCAGCGGGTACCGGTAGCGAAGGTGTTCTCGCGGTACTGGCCAGGCTGGGCTTCGTAACGCTGGTGCACGTTGATGGTCTTCTGGTTGTTGAAGATGTTGTACACCGACAGCCGGGCACTCAGGTCGATGCCCTCCACCGGCAGGCGCCAGGTCACGTTCGCGCCCATGGTCCAAGTCCACGGCAGGCGACCGAAGGCACCACGCGGGCTGTATTCGAACTGGCGTTTGTCATAGGGGCCGGAGCAGTTGGCCACGCACAGCCAGCCGGTGCCACCACCGCTGCCCTCACTGGAGGTGCTGCCACCTGCGATCGAATCGTTCGGCCACATGACGCCATAAGCGGTGATCGGGCCGCCGGACTGCACCTGCAACGTGGTGCCGAACGACCACTGCTTGTTCAGCGCATACGCCGCGCGCAGCTTGAACTGGTGACGGAAATCATTGAACAGCACGCCATAACGTTCATTGGTAGCCGGGTGATCCCAGAACTGGACCATGCCGGTGTCGCCGTAGTTGGTATCGGAGTTCACCGGCCCTTCGAAATTGCCCTCGCTCTTGGACCACAGGTAGGACGCGTTGAGCATCCACTTCTCGTCCCATGCGCGATCGATCTGGAATTCCAGCGCCTTGTAGGTACGCTTCGGCTTGGAATAACCGATCACCTCGCCGCTGCCGCCCTTGCGATAGCCGCTGTTGGCGGTATCGATGGTGATCCAGCCTTCGTTGGCGCAGCCGATGCTCTTGTCGCCCCAGATGGTCAGGCTCTCGCCCGGGTTCGCGATCGGCCACAACGTGCTCGGCGTCGGTCCGCACGGGGTGTAGTTGATGCGGATGTCATCCAGTGCGCGGGTCATGCGCCGGTAGGTGGCGTTGACGCCCCACGACCAGGCCTGGTTGATCATGTTCTGGAAACCGAGGATGTACTCGTCCTGGTAGACCGCTTTCAGGTCCTTGTCCACGCTCTGCCGCAGGTCGGCACCGCCGGTGTTCATGCGGGTGTCGGTCGGCCCGATCTGCTGTCCGATGACCGGCGCCATGTACGCCGAACCGGTAGGCGAGGTCTTCCGTTCCCAGCCCTCAAGCACGTAGTAGCTGTACTCGTCGGTCAGGCCGCCGGCGAAGTTGACGTTGATGTTGTTGGTCACCGGCAGGTAGTAACGACCCGCGTTGCCGAACAGCTTGGTGCTGCCATCGCCCTTCATGTCCCACGAGAAGCCCACCCGCGGCGCAATCAGATCGTCCATCTTGATGAACGCCTTGCCGGCGGCGGTGCGGTTTTCGAAGCGGTCCCAACGCACGCCAAGGTTCAGCATCAGGTTCGGAGTGATGTTCCAGATGTCTTCCAGGTAGAAGGCATTGGCTTCGGTCTCGAACTTGCCGCCGGATTGCCGGTTGCGCGCACGCAGCATCTCGGTGACACCGGCCGGCACGTAGGCATTGGCGCCGTCCCACACTTCATCCCCGGGACGCGCCACGTAGGCGGTGTAGCTCAAGGCGGTCGGCCCGGGATAGCGGGTGGTCTGGTCGGTGGTCATCAGCTCGCGGTCAACGCCGAAGCGCAGCAGGTGGTCTCCCAGCTGCCATTCGAAGTCCAGGCGCGCCACGTCGCGTGTGTCATCACGTTCGGCCACGGCGGTCCCGGTCGGATGGCAGCCGGCGCGCAGGCCCTGCAGCTTGGACAGGCGGGTGCCATAGGTGCTGTCGGTGAACACCGGGCTGCAGGCCTGGTCCAGCGACGAGTTGGTGAAGGCGCGCTGGTTGTTCTGGCCGACCATCGCGCGTGCGGTGAAGTTCTGTCCGAAGTGACCGGTGTAGGTGGCTGACCAGTTCTTGCCGCCAGTCTCGGTGATCGAATCACCGCCCCAGTCGCCGAGGCGGTTGTCATCCCAGTCGTAGGCGTAGGACGCATTGGTGACATCGCCTTCATCGGAGAATGCCAGCAGCGCCAGGCTGTGGTTGTCATTGATGTTCCAGTCCAGCTTGGTGCCCCAGAACCCATTGCCGGACTTGTTCTTGAACCAGGTGCTGCCATCGGACGAGGTGTTGTGGCCGCGGTCGTTGCGGTCCTCGTACATGGCGAACAGGAACAGCTTGTCCTTGATGATCGGCCCAGAGCCCCAGACATTGGTCTTCAGGAACGAGTTGTTGTCGCGGCTGCCATAGGAATGCGGCGTACCGTCGCGATGGAAATGGTCACCACCGCTTGAGCGCCCTGCGCTGGGCTCGGCAGTGACTTCCACGCCGCCCTTGAACTCGTTGCTGCCCGAGCGGGTGACCGCGTTGATCACGCCGCCGGTGGAACGGCCAAACTCGACCGAGTAGCCGCCGGTCTTGACCTGGAATTCATTGAAGAACGCAAACGGGGCCGTGCTGAAGCCGCGACGCGTGTACATGTCGGTAACGTTGAGGCCGTTGATGAAGACTGCGTTCTCGGCCACCGAGGAGCCGGCGAAGGACAGGCCGCCGAACGAGGAGTTGCCGCCGACCACGCCCGGTGCCATCAGCGCCACGGCGGACAGATCCTGTGCCACCGGAAGCCGTGAGATTTCCTGCCGGTTGATGTTGAATGAGGTCTCGGTGGAATAGACATCCACCCGGTTGATCACGCGGGTACCGACCACCTGCAGTGCATCGAGGTTGGTGACGCCGCCGCCACTGGCCAGGTTGACGGTCGTAGTGCCGCCGACAGCGACGCTTACCGCCACCTGTTCGCCCAGCGTCTGGCCATCGCGGCTGAGCTGCAGCCGATAGTCACCCACCGGCAGCTGGCCGAGGCGGTAGCTGCCGTCGGCACCGACGGTGACCGTCCGGGTCAGGCCGGTGCCGGCATTGACGACGGTGATCTGGTCGCCCGCGGTGGCGCGGCCGGCGACCGCACCCGACACGTTCTGGGCCATGGCCGTGGCGGGCAGCATGATGCCCAGACACGCGCCGAGGGCGACGCACAAGGCCGCCCGCTTGATGTTGTAAGCCTTCATCCCCTGCTCTCTCCTGCAAGAATTGAATGGTGGTGGGGTGGTGTGTCGCGCTAGCGTTGCCCGGCTGGCAGTACCCGCCACTGGAAGTCGTAGCTCCATTGGTCGAAGTACAGGTTGCCGCCTGACCACTCGGCCTCGCCGCGCTGCGAGTCGACCGTTTCCGAGCGGTAGTGCTGTTTGGCCGGCACGAACGCCAGGCCGAGATCGTCGTTGAAGGCGATGCGGTAGCCATCGAGGCCACCGAGGTAGAAGTCACGCAGCGCGGGCGTGCCGCTGGCCAGCGCACCGGTGGTCACATCCATCGGCAGCCAGCCGTAGGACGCCAGGTAGACCTGTCCCCAGTCGTGCAGGTTGTTGTAGCCGCTGCCATCGTCGGAGAACACCATGCCCGATTGCCAGCGCGCGGGAATGCCGTTCATGCGCAGCAGGGCGATCAACAGCAGTGTCTGCTGCCCGCAATCGGCATGACCGGCGCGCAACGCGTAGTCGCTGATGTTGCTGAGGGTCGAGTACTCGCGCGCACCGGCCCATGGAATGCGGTCGACCGCGGCGAACAGCTTGCGTACCACTTCATACGGGCGTGTCTCGCCCTGCAGCACCTGGTCGGAGAACAGCTTCAGCGCCGGGGTGAAGCGCACGTGCGGCAGCTGCTCGGCCAGATAGGGCTTCAATGCTGGATCATCCGGCGTGGCCTGCACCTTCGTCGCATCGATTGCCGTGTGGCGCGCGAAGATCGTCACCGCATAGCGGATTTCAAAGTGCGTCGGCTGGCCAGCCACGGCTGCGGCTTCCAGGTAGGCGGTGCGCTGCTGGGTGCTGGCCGGAGCGACTCGAGCCTTGCCTGGTGCACTGCCGATCCACTGCACGCGCTCCTGCTGGCCGGGAATCTCGCGCGGGTACGGAATCCAGGCACGTACGGTTTCGCCGGCCGGTACGGCATCCGCCTTGACCGTCAACGATTGGGTGAATTCGATGCGCTGCGGCAGCACGGATGCCATGCCGCTCTGTTCGGCGGCGGCAACCACGCGCGCGTGATGCGCGTTGAGCACCTCGTTGGGGCCCGGCGCCGGCATCGGCGCATCCGCGCGGCGGCGTGCACGCGCTTCATCGCTGAGCAGGAACAGGTTCGATGGTGCGCGCTTGAAGTACCAGCGCGTGCCATCGATGTCGAGATGCTCGATCAGGCCAAGCTGGTCCCAGCGCGCGAATTCCTCGTCGGTCAGGTCGGGAATCCAGCGGCGTACCGCTGCTTTGGCAGCGGCGTGGTCAAGGGAGAAATCCAGTTTGATGCGGCGCATGCGCTCGCGTTGGAACGCGCTTTCGGCAGCATCGCCAGCGGTCGCCAGCAACGCATCGGCATCGCTGAAACGACCGCTGTCGACCAGATCGATCAGCTGCGTTTCCCGTTCGCGATCAGTGGCGCTGCGCGGATCCGCGGCCGGTGCCGCCGACGCCCACAGCAGCAGCGCGGCACACAGGCCGGCAGCGGCAGGCAGAGACGGTTTGCGAACGGCAGGATCCACAGCGACACTTCCCAAGCGCGGGTGGTAACGGCTGTGTAACACGGGCCGGAAGACCGGTCAATAATTTATTCTTGCTTTCGGGGCCGAAAGGAATAAATATTCCAACAGGCATTCGAGGAGGGTGTGCAGCGCATGATCCTGGCTTCCCGCGAACCGCGTCGGCACTGGCCGCACCGGTTGACCTTGGCACTGGCCCTGGGCCTGCTGGGCGCACCCGCATTCACCCAGGCGGCCACGCCTGCACCCGACCCCGGCGCCCCGCTGCGTTACGTGATCGGCCTGCACGAGGCCTACCTCACCGCGGACTACTGGGCGGCACGGCTGGACAATGCCGACGCACCTATCCTGGACCGCGCGCAGATCGAGGCGCAGAACGCACGGATGCGCGCGCAGGACAAGCACATCCAGGACATCGCCACCCTGCCTGCGCAGCTCAGCACGGCACAGGTGCGTGACAGCATCGGCGCGCTGTCGAGCTGGCCCACGCGGGCGCTGTATGACGACAAGGGCCGCGCCATCGCACCGGACGTGCGCAGCGCGATCGAAGCCAACCTCGGTCTCGACGCAGTTCCGTCGCAGGTGTCGCCGGACTACGCCCTGGTGGTGAAGCGCGCCGCGCTGCGCACCTTCCCCACCCGCCAGCGTGTCTTCAGCACCGTCGGCGATACCGACATCGACCGCTTCCAGGAGTCGGCGCTGTTTCCCGGTGACAAGGTAGCCGTCGTCCACCGCAGCACCGACGGCCGCTGGTTGTTCGTGCACAGCGAGCGCTACAGCGCATGGATCGAAGCCGACGCGGTGGCCAGCGGTGACAAGGCCACGGTGCTCGGCTACGGCGCGAAGGGCCCGTACCGCATCGTCACCGCCGCCACAGCGCACACCGCCTACACACCCGAAGAACCGCGCGTATCGCGCCTGCAGCTGGACATGGGCATGCGCCTGCCGGTGTTGGCCGACTGGCCCGCCGCCGAGCCGGTGAACGGGCAACAGGCGCACGCCTCGTGGGTGGTGCAGCTGCCGGTGCGCGAGGCCGATGGCCGCCTGAAGCTGGTGCCGGCGCTGCTGCCGCGCTCGCAGGACACCGCCGCCGACTACCTGCCGCTGACTCCGCGCCTGCTGCTGCAGCAAGCGTTCAAGTTCCTCGGCGAGCGCTATGGCTGGGGCCACGACTACGACACCCGCGACTGCAGTGGATTCGTATCGGAGATCTACCGCAGCTTCGGCGTGCTGCTGCCACGCAATACCAGCGCACAGGCGGTCAGTCCCGCGCTGGACCGCTTGCCGTTCACCGCCAAGGACGGCAAGGCCGTGCGCGACCGCGCCGTCACCAATCTGCAGGTGGGTGACCTGGTCTACATCCCCGGCCACGTGATGATGGCCATCGGCCACGTCGATGGCCGCACCTGGGTGATCCACGATACCGCGGGCGGCAGCTGGTTCGGCGCCGACGGCAAGCGTGTGCAGGCCCACCTCAATGGCGTATCGGTCACCCCGCTGGAGCCGATGATGGCCAGCGACAGCGTCCGCTACATCGATCGCATCACCAACATCCAACGCCTGCGTGCCAAGAACCCCTGAATGAAGATCACCGCCATCGAACTGGGCATGCTGCGCGTGCCGCTGAAGACCCCTTTCAAGACCGCGCTGCGCACGGTGGAAACCGTGGAGGACGTGGTGGTGCTGATCCGCACCGACAGCGGCCACACCGGCTACGGCGAGGCGCCTGCCACCGCGGTGATCACCGGTGATACCCACGGCTCGATCATCGAAGCGATCCGGCACTTCATCGCCCCGCGCCTGATCGGCCAGGAGGTGGTCAACCTCAACCGCCTGTGCACGCTGGTGCAGACCGCGATGGAGCGCAACACCAGCGCCAAGGCGGCGGTGGAGATCGCCCTGTACGACCTGTGGGCGCAGCTGCATGGCGCGCCGCTGTACCAGATGCTCGGTGGTGGCGACCCGGTGATCACCACCGACATCACCATCAGCGTGGACTACATCGACAAGATGGTGGCCGATTCGCTGTCGGCGATCGAACGCGGCTTCGAGTCGCTGAAGATCAAGGTCGGCAAGGACATCGGCGTGGACATCGAGCGGGTCAAGGCGATCCATGCCGCCGTCGAAGGCCGTGCGCTGCTGCGCCTGGATGCCAACCAGGGCTGGACCGCCAAGCAGGCGGTGCATGCGATGCGAACGCTGGAAGATGCAGGTGTGGTGCTGGAACTGCTGGAGCAGCCGGTCAAGGCCGCCGACATCAGCGGCCTGAAGTACGTAACCGATCGGGTCAACACCCCGGTGATGGCCGACGAGAGCGTGTTCAGTCCGAGCCAGGTGATGGACCTGATCCAGCAGCGCGCCGCCGACATCATCAACATCAAGCTGATGAAAACCGGTGGCCTGTCCAACGCAATCCGCATTGCCGACATCGCCGGCATCTACGGCGTGCCGTGCATGATCGGCTGCATGATCGAATCCAGCATCAGCGTGGCCGCAGCGGTGCACCTGGCGGTAGCCAAGAGCGATGTGATCACCAAGGTCGACCTGGATGGCCCCTCGCTGGGGCAGTTCGATCCGGTCAGCGGCGGGGTGCGCTTCAACGAGTCGGAAATCAGCATCAGCGATGTGCCGGGGTTGGGCATCACCGAAGTGCGGGGGTTGGAGATGCTGGGTTGATTTCTGCCTTGCGGCTGGCTTGGCGTACAACTGACGTTGGGTCGGGCGTTACTTTTCTTTTCGCGAAAAGAAAAGTAACCAAAAGAAACGCTCCGCCGGCCGCGAGCCGACGTGCTGCGCACGCCGGTGCCCTGCGCTCCTCGGTCCGCCGAGGGACGACGCGGAACTCGCTGCGCTCAGACACCCGCGCCTCTTCGCCCTCGCCGGACCTGCGGTGCTCGGCTCGCTTGAAGGCGGACTCAACTGCAGCTCCGGGTAGATCCACGCCATGCGTGGATGCCCTTGCTCTTGCTTTTTCCCCACTCCGTAACCCCTTCGCGGCTGGCACCCGCCCGAGCCACCACATACTCTGCTCTACGCCGCCAACCGCAACGCGGTCCTCTATGCTCCAGCGCACGACCATCGGACGCCCCGCATGCCGCCCCTGCTGAAAATCCGCACCGAGCGCGGGCAGATGTCGGCCATCGAACGCCGCATCGCCGACTTCATCCTCGACAACGCGCACCTGCTGCGCGACTACTCCTCGCAGCAGCTGGCCAGCGCGCTGGGCATCAGCCAGTCCAGCGTGGTCAAGTTCAGCCAGAAGCTCGGCTTCAAGGGCTACCCGGACCTGAAATATTCCATCGGCGAGGACGTCGCCCGCGCCGGTGCCGACCCACAGCAGGCGCCCGCCGAACCGGACATCAGCGATGACTACCTGCGCCTGGGCGACGCCCTGCGCCGCAGCAAGGCCCAGGCCGAGGAAGAAACCCGCCAGGCCAACCCACGCGAGGAGATCGAGCGCATCGTGCAGCTGCTCGACGGCGCGCCCAAGCTGTTTGTGTACGGCCTGGGTGACGACGGCCTGTACGCGCGCGAATTCGCCATGCGGCTGTCGCTGCTCGGCCTGCTGGTGGTGCCGCATACCGATCCGATCCTGATGCTGGCCAACCTGTCCGCCGCGCGCCCGGGCGATGTGCTGCTGATGTTCTCCGAGTTCGGCAAGTTGCCACAGCTTTCGCAGCTATCGCGCCAGTTCCAGGACATGGGCGGCAAGGTGGTGTCGATCACCCGCCACACCGCCAACCCGCTGCGTGCGCATGCCGATGCAGCACTGGTGGTGTGCGCACACGACCGCGCGCCGCAGGTTGCGCAGCTGCTGTACCGTAGCGCCATGCATGCCCTGCTCGATTTCCTGTTCGTGCTGCTCTGCCACGCCAATCCGGATCGCCAGCAGCAGCTGGCGGTGAACCTGGAACGGATCGACCACCTGCTGGATTCCTGACCGGAGCGCCCGATGAACCTGCTGCTGGCCCGCCTTGCATCTGCCGCGCTGCTGCTCGTTGCCGCAGCTGCTCTCCACGCTGCCCCGCTGGACAACGCTCGCCAACTGATCGTGGTCACCAGCGAGACCTGGGACAGCACGCAGGGCCAGCTGCAGGCCTTCGTGCGCGACGGCAAGCACTGGCGCAGGCACGGCCAGGCCTTCCCGGTGGCGCTGGGTCGCACCGGCAGTGCCTGGGGCCTGGGCCTGCATCCTGCCCAGACCGACGGTCCGCAGAAAAAGGAAGGCGATGGCCGCAGTCCGGCCGGTGTGTTCGCGCTGGGCAGCGCGTTCGGCTATGCCATCACCCGGCCCGGCACGGCGATGACCTATCAGCCGATGCTCGAGAGCAGCTACTGCATGGACGTGCCAGCATCGCCGTTCTACAACCGCATCGTCGATGCGAAGAAGGTGGGCAGCGCCGCCATAGCCGGTTCCACCGAACCGATGCGGCTGGACCTGCACAACCAAGGTGACGTGCGTTACCGGGAAGGCTTCGTGATCGCGCACAACCCGGACAACCAACCCGGCAAGGGCAGCTGCATCTTCGCCCATCTGTGGCGCCAGCCCGGCGAGGCCACCGCTGGCTGCACTGCGATGCCAGAGGTGCGCATGCAGGCGTTGCTGGACTGGCTGCGCCCGCAGGACACGCCACGCTTCGTCCTGTTGCCAAGGGCCGAATACCAGCGCCTGCAGGCACAGTGGAAGCTGCCCGCGCTTGAAGGAGCCGTACGTTGAGCGCCGCCGACGAACCCCAACTGCAGCGCGCGGTCAGCCGCTGGCAGATCGTCGGCCTGTCCATCAACGATGTGGTCGGCAGCGGCATCTACCTGCTGCCGGCGGCCACGGTCGCCCTGCTCGGTCCCTTCAGCCTGTGGGGCGTGGTCGCCGCCGGCATCGTCGTCGCCCTGCTGGTGCTGTGCTACGCGCAGGCGGCCAGCTATTTCGATGAGCCCGGTGGCAGCTACCTGTACGCGCGCGAAGCCTTTGGCCGCTTCGCCGGCTTCGAGATCGGCTGGATGATCTGGCTGACCCGCATCAGCTCGGCCGCAGCGCTCAGCAATGCGCTGGCCGACGCTGTGGCGCGGTTCTGGCCGTGGGCAGGCGCAGGCATGGGCCGTATCGCGATCATCGTTGTCTCGCTCGGTTTCCTCACCGGGGTGAACATCATCGGCGTGCGTTCGGCCGCCCGCACCGGCATCGTGCTGGTGATCGGCAAGATGCTGCCGCTACTGTTGTTCGTGGCCATCGGCGCGTTCTACATCGACCCACAGCTGGCCTTCTCCGGCCAGCGCCCGGACCCGCACGACCTGCAGCGCATGGGCGAGGCGGCGCTGCTGTTGCTGTATGCCTACGCCGGGTTCGAGAACATTCCGGCCGCAGCCGGCGAGTACCGCAACCCACGCCGCGACATCCCGTTCGCGCTGATCACCATGATCGTCACCGTCACCGTGATCTACGCGGCGGTGCAGATCGTGGCGCAGGGCACGCTGCCCGGCCTGGCCAACTCGGCCACGCCACTGGCCGATGCGGCCTCCAGCTTCGGCGGCGAGGCGCTGGCGCTGATCCTCACCGTGGGCGCGACCATCTCCATCCTCGGCACCAACAGCAACACGATGATGATGGGCCCGCGCTTCCTGTTCGCCCTGGCCCGCGATGGCTACGGCCCGAAGGTGCTGGCGCAGGTGCACCCGCGCTTCCGTACCCCGGCCGCGGCGATCTTCTGCCAGGGCCTGATCGCCCTCGGCCTGGCGCTGTCCGGGTCGTTCGTGCAGCTGGCACTGCTGTCGATGACCACACGCCTGTTCGCCTACATCGGCACGGCCGCCGCAGTGCTGGTACTGGCCAAGCGCTATGCCGACCGTCCCGGCGCGCTGAAGCTGCCCGGCGGCCCGTTGATTCCGGTGCTGGCCCTGCTGCTGTGCGTGGCCCTGTTTGCCAGTGCCAGCTGGCAGAACATCGTCGCAGCGCTGGTCGCCTTCGCCGTTGGCGCGGTGATCTACAAGCTGCCGCGCAAGGATGCCGCTGCTGATTGACCTGCCGATCACGCTGCCGGTCCGGCGCGTTAACCGGCCGATGGGCACGATCAGGCTTCGTCCACTACGGAGCCTTCTGTCCATGAGCCCCGATTACCAGATCCCCGGTCGCGTGCCGGAAGACAGCACCCCGCGCGAGGCCATTTCCGACTACTGGCGCGACCGCTACAGCGCCGAACCGTATTACGACGCCAGCCTGCTGTTCGATGACTACGAGCCGGCCTATCAGATCGGCCACGCAGCACGCTTCAACGAAACCCGCGCCGATCAGGTGATCCGCGCCTACGAACAGGTCGAAGCGGAGTTGCAGTCCCGCTGGGCGACGGAGCGCGGCAAGAGCCGCCTGGAATGGGATCAGGCCCGCGCCGCTGTCCGCCGCGGTTGGGATGAAGCCCATGTGGCCGATCCGCGGCTGACGCGCCACGGTTGACCCCTCCAGCAGTTGACTGATGCAGCCCCAGTAGCGCCGAGCCCCTGCTCGGCGCCTTCTGCGTTGCAGGCCTGGCCTGGGCAGGCGCTTGGCGCTACCTCAGCCGGTCATTCCTGTTCCGGCAGCGGCGGGATCGACGACGCGCGCTTGGGCTCGGCCGCGTTGGCGGCAATCAGGTCGCGGGTGTTCTTCTGCACCGCCACCGCGCCAAACAGCGACAGCGCGAACGCCATGCCGTAGAAGCCCTTTTCGCTCAGCACCAGGGTGGCGTTCCACAGGCCGACCAGCAGCAGCAACAGCGCCGACAGCAGTGCGAACCAGCACAGCGCGTAGTACAGGCCGCTCACCGGAATGGCCTCGACGCGGTCGCGCACGCTCTTCTGCAGCGATACCGCTGCAAACAGGCCGAACAGCAGCAGGGTCAGGTAATAGCCCTTCTCGTTCAGCGGCATCTCGGCATTGAACAGGCCGACCAGGTAGGCCACCGCGCCCAGCAGCAGGGCCACCCACGAGGCGGCGATGAAGGCGGGCGAGGGTCGATGGATGAGGGGTGCGTTCATTGCAGGTCCTTGGCAGACAGGCGGGCAATGCTTTGCCCGGGCGACAACACCCTAGACGATCCGCGCCATGCCGCACAGGGGGAGCAGGACCTTCGGGCCACGACCGTCACCGCCCCGGTGGTATACAAGGGAGAGCCTGGCCATCCGCATCCCCTTCCGCTGGAGATACCCATGACCCGCACGCCCCTGCTGCTCGCCCTCGGCCTGCTGCCGATCCTCGCCACCACCGCCTGCAACGCGGCCGGCCCTGATGCGTCTGGCCAGAAGGCCCCGGCGACCGCCGCGGCCAGCGCAGACCAACGCCCCTTCACCGCCACCGAGGTCAGCCGGTTCGACCAGCCGTGGGCGATGACCTTCCTGCCCGATGGCAGCCTGCTGGTCACCGAAAAGCGCGGCAAGCTGCAGCATCTGGACCTGGCCAGCGGCCAGAAACATGAGATCACCGGTGTGCCGAAGGTCGCCTACGGCGGCCAGGGTGGGTTCGGTGACGTCATCCTGCATCCGGATTTCGCCCGCAACCATGTGGTGTACGTCAGCTACGCCGAGGAAGGCACGCTGGACACGCGCGGCGCGGCCGTGGCCCGTGCCACCCTCGCCCTCGATGCCAACGGTGGCGGCCAGCTGAAGGACCTGAAGGTGATCTGGCGGCAGACGCCGAAGGTCAGCGGCGAAGGCCACTACGGCCACCGCCTGGCCTTCGGCCCGGACGGCAAGCTGTGGATCAGTTCGAGCGAACGGCAGAAGTTCGATCCTGCGCAGGACATGAGCGGCAACCTGGGCAAGATCATCCGCCTCAACGACGACGGCAGCCTGCCGGCCGACAATCCGTTCGCCTCGCAGGGCGGTGTGGCCGCGCAGGTGTGGTCGCTCGGCCACCGCAACGTGCTGGGCATCGCCTTCGATGCCAATGGCAAGCTGTGGGCGCAGGAGATGGGCCCGGCCGGCGGCGATGAGCTGAACCTGATCGTGCGCGGTGCCAACTACGGCTATCCGATCGTGTCCAACGGCGACCACTACGACGGCCGTCCGATTCCCGACCATGACACCCGCCCGGAGTTTGCCGCACCGAAGGTGACCTGGAACCCGGTCATTTCCCCGGCCGGCCTGATGTTCTACAGCGGCAGCCTGTTCCCGCAGTGGAAGGGCAGCGCCTTCATCGGTGGCCTGTCGTCCACCTCGCTGGTGCGGGTTGCCTTCGACGGCGACAGCGCGCGCGAGGCCGAACGCTTCAACATGGGCGAGCGCATCCGCGAAGTGGAACAGGGCCCGGACGGCGCACTGTGGCTGCTGGAAGACGGCAGCAAGGCACGGCTGCTGAAGCTCACGCCGAAGGCCTGACGGCCGGGTGGTGCCGGCTGCTGGCCGGCACCTGCAGGAGCCCTGGTTGCCGGCCCGCGGCCGGCACTACCGATCTGGAACGGCCCTGCATACGGGGCCGTTTTCGTTACTGGATGGTGCCGACCTTCACCTCGGTGCGCGTGCAGGCCTTGTCCAGGCACTCGCCGGTCAGCCAGACCTGGCCATCGCCGATCATCACGCCCTGCTGGTTGACGAACACCGTGCCGAAGTCCTGCGCGGACACCGCCTTGACCACCGCCGGGGTGATGATCTTTTCGTAGTTGCGCTGGAATTCACCGGGCCCGGTGATCTTCCTGCCACCGCTGATGTTCAGCGGGAATCGCACTTCTTCAACCACCGCCGCGCGATCGCCACCGACCACTGCGGTCTTGAAGGCAGTGAATACTTTTTCATACTGCGCCGCATCGCCGAGCAGCGTCTCGATGCGCGCGCGGGCGTCGTCTGCCGCCGCAGGTGCTGCGGGGTTGGCAGCATCGGCCGGCGTCGCAGCCGCATCCTTGGCGTGCTCCGCCGCAGCCTGTGGCGCGGCGACGGCATCGGGCGTGGTGCTGGCGGCCGCTTCGGCCGGCGTCGCGCCCGTCATCGGCGGAGGCGCATCGGCGGCAGGTTCGGGCGGCGGTGCCGGCTGCGAGCACGCTGCCAGCAACAGGACAGGAACAAGGTAGGCCATCGTGCGCATGCGCGGTCTCCATCGGATCAGGCTCCGATGGTAGCGCCGGGCCGTGCCCGGCGTGTTCGCCATGGGTGAGGACGCCGGGCATGGCCCGGCGCTACTCATTGCCAGTAGATCCACGCCATGCGTGGATGCTCTACCGATCAGGCCTTCAGCAGTTCGAACTGCACCGCGTCACCAGCCATCGACGAGGCGCACACCCACACGTCGAACAGGCCCGGCTCGGCACGCAGCACGCCGTCGCGGCCGGTGAATGCCAGCTGTTCACGGGTCAGGGTGAACACCACCTCGGCCGACTCGCCCGGCTGCAGGGCCACCTTGCGGAAGTCCTTCAGCTCGCGCACCGGCCGCACGCGGCTGGCCACGCGGTCGTGGATGTACAGCTGCACCACTTCCTCGCCGGCCACGCTGCCGGTATTGGTCAGCGTGGTGGTCACGGTCAGGGTGTCGTCCCAGCCGACGCGCGCAGTGCTCAGCTGCGGCACGCCGTAGGCGAAGGTGGTGTAGCCGATGCCATGGCCGAACGGGTACAACGGCTCGTTCGGAATCTCGCGCCAGCGTGCCTTGAATTCCGACATCGTCGGCAGTTCCGGGCGACCGGTGCGCGGGTGGTTGTAGAAGTACGGCTGCTGGCCGGACACCTGCGGGAAGCTGACCGGCAGGCGGCCGGAGGGGCTGTAATCGCCGAACAGCACATCGGCCACGGCATGGCCGGTCTGCGTGCCCAGGTACCAGGTGATCGCAACGGCATGCGCATTGCGCACCGCGCCCTGCAGGGCCAGCGCGCGACCATTGCGCAGCAGCACCACCAGCGGCTTGCCGGTCATCGCCACCGCTTCGGCCAGCGCCTGCTGTGCCGGCGGCAGGGTAATCTCCACGCGCGACTGCGCCTCGCCGCTGTAACGCTGCGGCTCACCCAGCGCCAGCACCACCACGTCGGCGCGCAGCGCAGCGGCCACGGCCGCCTCGGTGCCACCGGCAATGGCGGCTTCCAGTTCGCATCCCGGCACCACTTCCAGCAGCGCGTCATCGCCGATGGCCGCACGCACGCCGGTTTCCAGATCCACGTAGCGCTGCTTGTCGCCGAACAGCGTCCAGCAGCCTTCGATGTTGTCGCGGTCCTGCACGAACGGGCCGATCAGCGCGATCTTCTGCCCGTTCTTCTGCAGCGGCAGCACGTTGTCGCGGTTGTTCAGCAGCACGATCGAACGGCGCGCGGCATCGCGCGACAGTTCGTCATGGGCGTCGATATGGGAGGTATCGGCTTCGCGCGCCGGGTCCAGCGAACGGTACGGGTCGTCGAACAGGCCGATGGCTTCCTTCAGCCACAGGATGCGGCGCACGCCTTCATCCAGCACGCTCATCGGCACCTCGCCGCTCTCCACCAGGCCCGGCAGGTGCTCGGCGTAGAAGCCGCTCTGCATGCTCAGGTCGAGGCCGGCGGTGAACGCCTTGGCGGTGGCATCGCGGTCGTCGGCGGCATAACCGTGCGCGACCAGTTCCATGTCGGCGGTGTAGTCGGAGATCACCACGCCCGGGAACTTCCATTCACCGCGCAGGATGTCGGTCAGCAGCTCGGCGTTGGCGCTGGCCGGCACGCCGTTGATGTCGTTGAACGAGGACATCACGGTGATCGCGCCAGCGTCGAAGGCCGCCTTGAACGGCGGCAGGTGCACATCGCGCAGGGTCTGCGGCGAGATGTCCACCATGTTGTATTCCATGCCGGCCATCACCGCGCCGTAGGCGGCAAAGTGCTTGGGCGTGGCCAGCAGCGAGTCGGCGGCCCGCAGGTCGCTGCCCTGGAAGCCACGCACGCGGGCAGCGGCGAAGGCACAGCCCAGTACCACGTCCTCACCGGCACCTTCGGCACCGCGGCCCCAGCGCTGGTCACGGGCGATGTCCACTGCCGGTGCGTAGGTCCAGTGCAGGCCGGCAGCGGTAGCTTCAACCGCAGTGGCGCGCGCGGTGCGCTCGGCCAGGTCCGGCTCGAAGCTGGCGGCCTCGCCCAGCGGAATCGGGAACACCGTGCGCATGCCGTGGATGACGTCGGCCGCCAGGATCACCGGGATGCCCAGGCGGCTCTCCTCGGTGGCGACCTGCTGGATGCGGCGGCCGAGCTCGGCGCCGACACCGTTGAACAGCGAGCCGACCTTGCCCTCGCGCACCTGCTGCAGCACCTGGTCGGCATTGCGCACGTTGGCTTCCGGGTTCACGTCCGGGGCGAACGGGCGGACCATGTCCGCGAAGACACCCAGCTGGCCGACTTTTTCCTCGACGGTCATCTGGGCAATGAGGGATTCGATGCGATCGGAGGCCACCGGCAGTCCTTGATGAAAACGTTTACAAGCCCGGCATTCTAGCGATCCCGGACGATTTGGCGAGAGGTTTCGTCATTCAGTTTCAGCCACCAGCCGGATCCGTACGGTCCGGCCGGGGGCATCGCAGCTTACTCCGAGCCGGCCAACTGGCGCTGCCCGGCCATCAACATCGCGTCGCTGGACGCCTGGAACACCCGCAGGCCAAAGGCCGGCAGGATCGCCAGCAGGTGGTCGAAGATGTCCGACTGCACCGCCTCGTATTCGCCCCAGGCGGTGCTGCGGGTGAAGCAGTACAGCTCCAGCGGCAGGCCTTCGGTGGTCGGCTGCAGCTGGCGCACCAGCAGGGTCATATCGGTATGGATGCCCGGATGGCTGGCCAGATAGCGCTCCACGTAGGCGCGGAAGGTGCCCAGGTTGGTCACCCGGCGGCTGTTGACCTCGGCCACGCCCTGCTCGCGCAGGCGCCCGTTCCACTGGCCCAGCTCCTGCTGCTTGCCGCGCAGGTAGTCGCCCAGCAGGGCGAACTGGCCGAGGAAGGCCAGGTCCTGTTCCTCCATGAAACGCACGCTGTGCTGGTCCAGGAACAGCGCGCGCTTGATCCGGCGGCCACCGGCCTCCTGCATGCCGCGCCAGTTCTTGAACGACTCGGTCACCAGCTTCTTGGTCGGGATGGTGGTGATGGTCTTGTCGAAGTTCTGCACCGTCACCGTATGCAGGGCGATATCGATGACATCGCCGTCGGCATTCTGGCTGGGCATCTCGATCCAGTCGCCGATACGGATACGCCCATCACCACTGATCTGCACGCTGGCCACCAGCGACAGGATGGTGTCCTGGAAGATCAGCATCAGTACTGCGGTGGCCGCGCCCAGGCCGGTGACCAGGTAGCGCAGGTCGACACCGGCGAGGGTGGCAACGATCGACAGCCCGGCGATCACGAAGATGATGATCTTGGCGACCTGCAGGTACCCCTTGATCGGCTTGTTGCGCGCCTCGGGGCGACGTTCGTACAGGTCGTTGGCCGCATCCAGCGCATGCGAGAACGCCATCGACACGGTCAGTACCGCCCACACGATGCACAGCTTGATGATGACGTTGACCAGGCTTGGCGGCAGGTCGGGAATGAGGGTGATGCCCGAGGCGATAACCTGGCTGGGCACCACGTTGGACAGCCGCGAAATGACCCGCATCAGATGGCTGCCACGCCCGGACTCGGCGCCCGGCAGGCGCTGCAGCAGGCGACGCAGGCCGCGCAGCAGGATGCGCTTGGTCACCCAGTTGGCCAGGCCGGCGGCAACCAGCAGCGCCGAGATCATCAACGCCAGGTAGGCGCCAGGATAGGGTTCCAGTGTGTTCTGCAGCTTTTCCAGCCACTGTACCGCCACCACTGCGTCCACCATCGGTTGTCTCCTTCTTCATTGCTGTTGAGGTTGCCGGCCAGCGGCCGGCACTACCGGGGGTTGCCAGCCGACGGCCGGCATTACCGGAGTGTCAGTCCCGCGAGCGTTCGATGATCACGCCGACCGCACGTGCACCGCGCACCGCCCCGGGCTTGCTCAGCTTCAGGCGCAGCCACTTCACGTCGAACTCGTCCAGCACGATCTGCGCGCAGCGCTCGGCCAGGGTCTCCACCAGGCCGAATTCCGATTCGCGCACGAACTGCTCCAGGCGCTTGCTGACCGCCTTGTAGTTCAGGGTATGGGCAATGTCATCGCTGGCGGCCGGGCGACGGTTGTCGAACCCCATCTCCAGATCGAACACTAGGTCCTGGCGGATCCGCCGCTCCCAATCGTAGATGCCGATCAGGGCGTCGATCGTCAGCCCTTCGATGAAAACCTTGTCCATTGCGGTTACCAGCCGGAAAACAGGCGGCCATGGTAACGGGACGGCAGTGAGCCTGCCCGGAACGGAGGCGGGTCGCCGGGCATTCGCAAGGTCTGGAAAAGACAAAGGGCCCTGCTAGCGGGGCCCTTTGGTACTACCGTTTTGTCCCCGGGGGGAGCTTTCTCAAGCCGCGGGTCCCGGTGGCGCAGGCACTGAGGTTAGGCAAGGACCCAATCGCCGGTCAAGGCCAATTGCGACAAAGCAACTCACGGAATTCGTCCGAGCCGAAACACAGGAAATCGGTCACGCAGGCAACGGCGTTCCCCGATGGTGATCGCCGCCGTCTCTGGCCAGCATCGACCCTTCCTTCACCACCGCACATCACGATGGCTGCATACGATGCATTGAGGCGCGCTCTGTCAGCGGAGCGCCTGTCGACCTACGAGAGAATTGCATCGGCCTGCAGCCCGGGTGTCACCGCCGAATCCCTGTACCTGTGGAACATGCGGATGTGCGGTGCGCTGATGATGCCGGTGCATCTGTGCGAAGTTGTCATCCGCAACGCAGCCGCATCGGCGCTGGCCCGGCAACATGGGCCTCGATGGCCGTGGAATGATGCCTTCCGACGCAGGTTGCCGGCATCTTCATCCGCTTCGGCGAGAACCGCACTGGAACTGGTAACCGGCCGTACCACCGACACGCCCGAGATCGTCGCCAACCTGCCGATGGTTTTCTGGCAGCAGCTCTTCACCTGCCGCTTCGACGCTTCGCTGTGGATACCAGCGCTCAGCGGCGTTCTACGCCATGCGCCTTCGGCCCATCCCAGTGTCACCAGGAAAGCCATCCACGCAGATATCGGACGCATCCGCCACCTGCGCAACCGCATCGCCCGCCACGAACCGATCCTTGAGCGCGACATCGGCGCCGACCTGGCCGCGATCGGGCGGCTGATCCACGCCCGGTGCCCACACACGCTGGCATGGCTGCAGCGCCATGAACGGGCGACGACGGTATTGGCGGCGTCGCCGTTGGCAGGGCGTCCATAATGCGTCCGCCGGGCATGGCCCGGCGCTACCGGTTGCGGGGCTCACACCGCCGGCAGCGTCGCCATGTCCCAACGCGGGGTGACGTCCACCTTCGGGGGGCTGTGCTGGCCCGCCAGCAGGCGCAGCGCGCCGGCGAAGGCGATCATCGCGCCGTTGTCGGTGCACAACGCCGGCCGCGGGAAGCAGGCGCGGCCGCCGAGGCGCTCGGCCATCTGCTGCAGGCGGGCGCGCAGGCGCTTGTTCGCACCCACGCCGCCGGCCACCACGATCACATTGGTGCCGGCCGCTTCCAGCGCGCGTTCGCACTTGATGCACAGGGTCTCGACCACGGCGTCTTCAAAGCCACGGGCGATGTCGGCGCGGGTCTGCTCGCTCTGGTCGCTGTCGCGCCAGGCCATCAGGACCTGGGTCTTCAGGCCGGAGAAGCTGAAATCCAGGCCGGGGCGGTCGGTCATCGGCCGCGTGAAGCGGTAGACGCCCGGCGTGCCCTGCTCGGCCAGCGCGGCCAGCTGCGGCCCGCCCGGGTACGGCAGGCCCATCATCTTGGCGGTCTTGTCGAAGGCTTCGCCTGCGGCGTCGTCCAGGGTTTCGCCCAGCAACCGGTACTGGCCGATGGCATCGACGGCCACCAGCTGGGTATGGCCACCGGACACCAGCAGCGCCACGAACGGGGCCTGCGGCGGATCGTCTTCCATCAGCGGCGCCAACAGGTGACCTTCCATGTGGTGCACACCCACGGCGGGAACCTCCAGCGCCCAGGCCAGCGACCGGGCCACGCCGGCACCCACCAGCAGCGCCCCTACCAAGCCGGGGCCGGCGGTGTAGGCCACCCCGTCGATGTCGTTCACGCCAAGCCCGGCCTCGGCCAGCGTCTGACGGATCAACGGCAGCAGCTTGCGCACGTGGTCACGGCTGGCCAGTTCAGGCACCACACCGCCGTACTCGGCGTGCAGGGCGATCTGGCTGTAAACCGCATGGGCGCGCAGGGCAGCGCTGCCGGCCAGGTCGGTGTCATACACCGCCACGCCGGTCTCGTCACAGGAAGATTCGATGCCAAGGACTCGCATGCCTGCTATTATGACGCCCCTGCCAACCCCTCGGGGAACTGGCAGGCCTCACTGCAATCCAACAACTTGCCCCTATTCAGGATTTGTGGCTTGCAGTTTGTTTATTCGCCACTATAATGTGCGGCTCGCCGGGCGTGACCCGGTTCTACTGTGTCCCGGAGATTCCATGCCCAGCGTCAAAGTCCGCGAGAACGAACCCTTTGAGTTTGCTCTTCGCCGCTTCAAGCGCACTTGCGAAAAGGCCGGTGTGCTGGCCGAAACCCGCAAGCGCGAGTTCTACGAAAAGCCGACCCAGGAGCGCAAGCGCAAGGCCGCCGCTGCTGTGAAGCGTCAGCTGCGCCGCTCGTCGCGCGACGTTACCAAGCGTCAGCGCCTGTACTGATCGGACGCATCTTCATTGCGGTGGGCATTCCCTGCCGCGATGGAGTCGAAGCCGGCACGCGCGAGCGTCGCCGGCTTTTTGCGTTTCCGGGCCCGGGCATCCGCCCTGCCCCACTACCACCACGAGGTTCGTCATGAGCATGAAGCAGCAGCTCACCGAAGACATGAAGGCCGCCATGAAGGGCGGCGAGAAGCACAAGCTGGGCGTCATCCGCCTGATCAACGCCGCCATCAAGCAGAAGGAAGTCGACGAGCGCATCGAGCTCGACGACACCGCCGTGATCGCCGTGCTCGACAAGATGGTCAAGCAGCGCAAGGACTCGGTCAGCCAGTTTGAAGCGGCCAACCGCGAAGACCTGGCGGCAATCGAGCGCGCCGAAATCGTGGTGATCGAAGCCTACCTGCCGGCCAAGATGGGCGAAGCCGAGATTGTCGCGGCCATCCAGGCAGCCATCGCCGAGACCGGCGCCAGCAGCGCGGCCGACATGGGCAAGCTGATGGGCGCGCTGAAGCCCAAGCTGGCCGGCCAGGCCGACATGGGCCTGGTGTCCAAGCTGGTCAAGCAGGCGCTGTCGTAAGCGACGCCTGACCCGGGTCCCTTCCGCACTGCGAAGGGACTCCGGGACGCGCTCCTGCGCACCTGCTTCACCGCGTCTTCGACGTGGTGCTGCTACAACTCCGGCATGGTTGATCCAACGTCCCACGCCCCCGAAGACAGCGCGCCGCACGGCGGCCCCGCGTCCCTGCACAAGTACATCAAGCGCCTGCAGGACAGTTTCCCGATGGCCGTCGTCAAGCGCTTCGTCGAAATCGACGTGCTGACCCAGGCCGCCTCGGTTTCCTTCTATGCCCTGCTGTCGATGGCGCCGCTGCTGGTGCTGCTGCTGTGGCTGACCGCCTCGCTGTATCCGCCGGCACAGCAGGCCCTGGTCGACCAGATCAGCTCTGTGGCCGGCAGCAGTGCCGCGACCGTGGCCGAAACCGTGCTGAAGAATGCCGACAACCAGCCCGACGTCGGATCGCTGGCCGGGCTGTGGAGCACGCTGCTGCTGTTCGTTGGCGCCACTGCGGTGTTTGCCCAGTTGCAGAACGCACTGAACCTGATCTTCCGCACCAGCGGCGAACGCCTGGAGGGCATCAAGGCGTGGCTGCGCAAACGCGTGTTCTCCTTCGGCGTGGTGCTGGCGCTGGGCTTCCTGCTGATCCTGTCGATGACCGCCACCACCGTGCTGCAGGTGGCCTTTGCGCAGCTGCCCTCGATCCTGCCGGCCATCGGCTACCTGACCAGCCTGCTGCTGTACGCGGTCGGCTTCGCCTTCATGTATCACTACCTGCCGGACCGGCGCGTGGCGTGGCGCCAGGCCTTCATCGGCGGCCTCATCACCTCGGCGCTGTTCGCGCTCGGCCGCTATGGCATCGGCGTGTACATCGCCACCGTCGCACCGGGCAGCGCTTACGGCTCGATGGGTGCGCTGGTGATCTCGCTGGTCTGGATCTACTACGCCACCGTGGTCTTCTTCGTCGGCGCGCTGATGACCGCGGTGATCGATGAACGCCTGCGCGCACGCCATCATCTGCTCGCTGCCGGCATCGACCCTGGCACTGCGGCGAACGCGCCCGGGAACGTGGCCGGCAAGGGGTAAACTAGGGGGACTGACTTCCCCCCTTCCGCGTGGCTGCCGCCGCGCCCTGCCTCGTTGCCCATGGCCCGTATCCCCGACGCTTTCATCGACGACCTGCTGGCCCGCTCCGACATCGTCGAGGTGGTGGGCAGCCGCGTGCCGTTGAAGCGCCAGGGCAAGGAGTACGCCGCGCGCTGCCCGTTCCATGACGAACGGTCGGCCTCGTTCACCGTCTCGCCGACCAAGCAGTTCTATCACTGCTTCGGCTGCGGCGCGCACGGCACGGCCATCAGCTTCCTGATGAACTACGACCGCCTCGAGTTCCTCGACGCGGTGGATGAACTGGCCAAGCGTGCCGGCATGGAAGTGCCGCGCAGCGAGAATCCGCGCAGCGCCCAGCAGCAGGATGACAGTCGCGAGCTGTATTCGGCGCTGGACGCGGCAACCAGGTTCTTCCAGAAGAACCTTGAGGGCAGCGAGAAAGCCCGCAGCTACCTCGATGGCCGCGGCGTGGATGAAGAGAACCGCGCGCGCTTCCAGATCGGCTATGCACCTGATGGCTACAGCGGCCTGCGCGACGCACTGGGCAAGGACGAGCGGCGGATGAAGCTGCTCGACCGCGCTGGCCTGTTCTCCAAGAACGACCGCGGCCACGTCTACGACAAGTTCCGCGACCGGGTGATGTTCCCGATCTTCGACCGCCGTGGCCGGGTGATCGCCTTCGGCGGGCGCGTGTTCGAGAAGGATGACGGCCCCAAGTACCTCAACTCGCCCGAGACCGCGCTGTTCCACAAGGGCCGCGAGCTGTACGGCCTGTGGCAGGTGCGCCAGGCCAACCAGAAGATCGAGCGCTTGATCGTGGTCGAGGGCTACATGGACGTGGTCTCGCTGTTCCAGTTCGGCGTCACCCAGGCAGTGGCGACGCTGGGCACGGCAACCACGCCGGACCATGCCGAGCTGCTGTTCCGCAACGCGCCGGACGTGTTCTTCTGCTTCGATGGCGACGCCGCCGGCCGCCGCGCCGGCTGGAAGGCGCTGGAATCGGTGCTGCCACGCATGAAGGACGGCCGCCAGGCCTTCTTCCTGTTCCTGCCCGACGGCGAAGACCCGGACAGCATCGTGCGCAAGGAAGGCGCCGAGGCCTTCGACGAACGCCTGAAGCAGGCCACGCCGCTGTCGCAGTTCTTCTTCGACGAGCTGACCCGCGAGATCAACCTGGGCACGCTGGATGGCAAGGCACGGCTGGCCGAGCGCGCCAAGCCGATGCTGGCGCAGATTCCCGATGGTGCCTTCGGCGACCTGATGAAGCAGCAGTTGGCACAGCTGACCGGCCTGGGCGGCAACGCGCAGGCGGGCCGGCCGCAGATGCCGCAACGCGCCGCTCCGCGCACGATCCAGCCGGCGGCCAAGCGCAGCCTGGTGCGTGGCGCGATCGCCGTCCTGCTGCAGCAGCCGTCGCTGGCCCTGACCCTGGGCGGCAAGCACCACTTCCAGGGCCTGCGCCTGCCGGGCGTTGAGCTGCTGCTGGAATTGCTGGGGCTGGTCGAACAGCGCCCGGACATCAGTACCGGCGCCCTGCTGGAGCATTTCGACGGCCGCGAAGAACAGGCCTCGCTGCACACCTTGGCCGCGCAGACGCTGGCGGGCGATGAAGCGATGTGGACGGTGGAACTGCATGACGCGGTCGGCCAGCTGGAGAAGCAGCTGCTGTTCCAGCGGATCGACGACCTCAACGCCAAGCAGCGACAACAGGGTCTGGACGATACTGACAAGTACGAGATGCGCGAGCTGCTGAAGGCGCGCGCCAATCTGCGCCTGTAGCGGCAGAACACATCCCCGGAGAGAGCATGCTGCTGCGCCTGACCTGCCTGCTGTTGTTGTCGCTCTGCCCGATCCTGCCGGCCTGGGCTGCGGACCCTGTTCTTGCTGAAGTCCGCCCCGGCCTCTACGCCGGTGGCCAGCCCACGGCCGCGCAACTGCACGAACTGGCTGCCCAAGGCGTGCGCACGGTAATCGACCTGCGCCAACCCGATGAAGATCGCGGCTTTGATGAAACACGCGAGGCCGAAGCGCTCGGCCTGCGCTATGTGCGCATCCCGGTAGCCGGCGCCGAGGGCCTGGATGCCACCAACCTGCGCGCCGTGCACCAGGCGCTGCAGCAGAGCCAGGGGCCGGTGCTGCTGCACTGCGCTTCCGGCAACCGCGCCGGTGCCGTGCTCGGCCTGGTCAACGCACGCTACGAACACGCCAGCCCGGAACAGGCGCTGCAACTGGGCCAGCGAGCCGGCCTGAAGTCGTTGGAAGCGGCCACCCGCGAGCGTCTGGCGATCCCTTCTCCCACCCCCTGATTCCCGGGGTAATCCCCCCGCACCAAGGAGCCCATCCACCATGACCCGCTGGTGGTCGCGCCTGCGACCGGACAACTTCACCCTCGCCCTGCTGTGCACCGTCGGCCTGGCCTCGCTGCTGCCGATGAAAGGCGCCGCCGCCCTGGTGCTCGACGATGTCACCACCGTCGCCATCGCCGCACTGTTCTTCCTGCACGGCGCGCGCCTGCCGCGCGAATCGATCATCGGCGGCATGCTGCACTGGCGCCTGCACCTGACGATCCTCGCCTGCACCTTCATCCTGTTCCCGCTGCTGGGGCTGTTGTTCAAGCCGTTGTCCGGCTGGCTGCTGACGCCTGAGCTGTACCTGGGCGTGCTGTTCCTGTGCACCCTGCCCTCCACCGTGCAGTCGTCCATCGCGTTCACCTCGATGGCGCGCGGCAACGTGCCTGCGGCCGTGTGCAGTGCTTCGCTGTCGAGCATCCTCGGCGTGTTCCTCACGCCCCTGCTGCTGACCGCGCTGGCCGGTACCTCCGGCGGCGTGCACGACCCGCTGCATGCCATCGGCGGCATCATGCTGCAGCTGCTGGTGCCGTTCGTGGCCGGCCACCTGCTGCGCCCGTGGATCGCCGGCTGGGTTGAGAGGCAGCGCGCGCTGCTGCGCTACACCGACCAGGCCACGATCCTGCTGGTGGTGTACTCGGCGTTCGGCGAAGCGGTTACCGAGGGGTTGTGGAGCAAGACGCCGCTGCTGTCGCTGTTCGCGGTGGCGGTGGTGGCGGCGGTACTGCTGGGCATCGCCATGCCGCTGATCACCTTCATCGCCCGCCGCCTGCGCTTCAACCGCGAAGACGAGATCGCCATCGTGTTCTGCGGCTCGAAGAAGAGCCTGGCCACCGGCGTTCCGATCGCCAAGGTGCTGTTCGCCGGTGGCAGCCTCGGCGCGATCGTGCTGCCGGTGATGATCTATCACCAGATCCAGCTGATCGTCTGCGGCGTGATCGCGCAACGGTATGCCAAGCGCGCGCCCTGACCTGTGGAACATCGCCGGGCATGGCCCGGCGCTACCGGGCGCGGTGGTAGCGCCGGGCCATGCCCGGCGGCGTCACCCCGTCACAACCAGGGCAGTGGATGTTCCACAGGTAGCGCCGGGCCATGCCCGGCGGATCCAGCCGTCACAACCAGGGCAGGATCCAGTGGTCCACCAGCAGGAAGGCGAACAGCGCCATCAGGTAGACGATGGAGTAACTGAACATCTTCATCGAGAACAGCTCGTCCGGCGGGTTGAGCATGCGCCAGGCGTACCAGAGGAACACGGCGTTGAGCACGATCGCCCCACCCAGGTAGAACACTCCGCTCATGCCAACCAGGTACGGCAGCAGGCAGACCAGCGCCAGCACCACCGAGTACGCCATGATCTGCTTACGCGTGTGCACCACGCCATGGGTGACCGGCAGCATCGGGATTTCCGCCTTGGCGTAATCCTCGCGACGGAAGATCGCCAGCGCCCAGAAGTGCGGCGGCGTCCAGATGAAGATGATCAGCACCAGCAGCGACGAGTACGCCCAGTCCGACTGCCCCTGCATGCCGGTTACCGCCGCCCACCCCAGCATCGGCGGCATCGCACCGGCCAGACCACCGATGACGATGTTCTGCGAGGTCGCACGTTTCAGGTAGACGGTGTAGATCACCGCATAACCGATCAGCGAGGCGAAGGTCAGCACCGCGGTGATCCAGTTCACCCACAGCACCAGGATCGCCATCGACAGCACGATCAGCACGCCGGCGAATACCAGCACCTGCCACGGCTTGACCTTGCCCACCACCAGCGGACGCCACGAGGTGCGCGCCATCTGCGCGTCGATGTGCGCATCCAGCAGCTGGTTGATGGCTGCAGCGGCGGACGCGGCAAGCCAGATGCCGAGGAAGCCGAGCAGGCCGGCACGCACCTGCTCCCAGCTGGGCACGCCGGGAATGGCCAGGACCATGCCGACCAGGGCGGTGAAGACGATAAGGGCAACGACCTTGGGCTTGGTCAGGTCCCAGTACTGGCGATAGTTGGAAAACATGGGATCAGTCCGGGGCACGCAGGCGGGCCAGCAGGCTGACCAATACAAACAACAGGGCAACGGCAACGCCGTTGTGCGCCACTGCCACTTCCAGCGGCAGCGCCAGCTTCACGTTGAGGATGCCGAGGGTGACCTGCAGCACCAGCAGCGCGACCAGGGCCGAAGCCCAGCCGCGCATGCTCGGCAGCCGGAACAGGCGCAGGCCCAGCCACAGCAGGTAAACGGCAACGACGATGGCAAACAGGCGATGGGCCATCTGGATGGCGATGCGCGAGGCCCCGTCGAGCACGCCGCCTTCGTAGTCCACGCCGATACCGCGCCACAGGGTGAAGCCCTCGGCGAAGTTGTGCTGCGGCCACCACTGGTTGGCACAGCGCGGGAAGTTGTCCAGCGAGGCGCTGCCGCCGCCGCACGCCAGCGCCGCGTAGTTGGCGCTGACCCAGCCACCGAGCGCGATCTGGGTGACCAGCACCGCCACGCCAATGCGCAGCAGCCACTTCAGCTTCGGCGCCTCAGCCAGGGTGATCGGCATGTGCGTGGCACGCCAGGCCATCCACACCAGCAGGCCGAACATCAGCATGCCGCCCAGCAGATGACCCATCACCACGATCGGCTTGAGCAGCAGGGTCACCGTCCACATGCCCAGCAGCGCCTGGAAGATCACCACCGCCAATGTCAGCAGCGCAGCGCGCGCCAGGTCGATGTTGCTCCAGCGCAGCGCCGCGATCAGCAGGATGGCCTCGCCGACCAGCGCCAGTGCGCTGGCGGTTCCATGCCAGCCCATCATGTACAGCGGTATGCCCGCGGCCACCAGCACGCAGGCGGTGACCACCGCCGTGCTTCCGAAACGCCGCTTGCGCGTGGCCAGCAGGGCCAGGGTCAGGATCTCGATGCCGAGCGCGCCGGCCAGGAAGCGGTGCACCTGCTCACGCCAGGCCTTGTGTGTTTCCAGCGGACGGATCTCCGCTGCCGGGTGGCCGATGGTCTCTTCCACGTGCTGCGGCCAGGTCGCCTGCCCATAGCAGGTCGGCCAGTCCGGGCAGCTCAGGCCGGCATCGGACAGGCGCACGAAGGCACCGAACATGATCGTGCTCGCGGTCATGATCATGGCGAACCACGCCAGGCGGTGGAAATTGCGGTGCAGCGCCGGACGCGCGGAAAGGCTCATCAAACGGGACTCACTTCAGTTTCAGCAACGTGGCCATGTCCTTGCGCAGACCGCCGAGATCGCTCCCGGGGGCATGACGCATGATCACGAAGCCGTTCGGATCGATCACGTAGACCGGCAGACCCGCCGGATCATCGACGCCAGGCAGCGCCGCGCGCAGGGCTGGCGACGGGGCCAGCGGCCGCAGCGCGGGCAGCGAGGCGATCGACGCCGGTGGCGTTCCCAGCCACAGGATCTCGACATTATCGGCGTTATGGCCGAACAGCTGCCACACCTTGCCCAGTCCCTGCGACAAAGTGACGCACTGCGCGTCGCAGGCTCCGGCCGGGGCCACCAACAGGCGCCATGTGCGCGCCTCGGGGTTCCAGGGGTAGGCCGCGCCATTGGCCAGCGTCGGCGGTTGCTGGCGCAGATCCACCGGCGGCTTCAGCAATTGCCCTGCATTGCGGTGCGCGGTTGGCTGCCAGCCGGAGAAACGCAGGAGGGCGGCCAGCGCCATCGCCCCGAAGAAAACGGCGAACAGCAGCACCAGGGTCCGGCGGCCGTTGCCGCGCGCCTGCGGGGAGGTAGCAGTGTTCATGCAGGGCATTTTCTCATGGTTGGGAAAGGGATGCCGGCCAGCGGCCGGCACTACCGGGCAACGGGCCGTCTTCCGCGCCACTCCAGTACCAGCGCCACCACCAGCACGGTCAGCGCCAGCCCGAACCACTGCACGGCGTAACCCAGGTGGCGCTGCGGCGGCAGCGTGTTCGGCAGCAGGTCGAGATCGCGCTCATCGCCGAACGGCAGCGCCGGGTCCAGCCGCAGCACGCGCTCGGGCAACGATGGCAGGCCCAGTGCCGCAGCCAGGCCATCGGCGGGAAGGCGACTGGCCAGCCAGCGCCCTGCAACATCGGTGGTAGTGAACGCCGGCCCCAGCGCCAGCCCGGACGAAGGGGGCGGCGCCAACAGGCCTCGCACGGCCACCGGCGACGGCGGTGCCGGCACCACCGGCAACCTGCGGTCCGGCGGCAGCGCGCGCCAGCCAAGGTCCACCAGCAACACGCTGCCCGCATCGCTGCGGAACGGACGATAGATCTTTACTCCGGCGCGGCCGTGGCGGGTCTGGTTGTCCAGCAGCACCACGCCCGGCAGGAAGCGACCGTGATCGGCCACGCCATGCAGCGCGCCCTGCGCCGCCAGCGCCTGCGCCAACGGCAGCGCCTGCGCCACGGCTGGCCCCTGTGCATCCAGCAACGCCTGCTTGGCCTGCATCCGCTGCAGCTGCCACAGCCCCAGCGCGGTGAATCCGGCCATCGCCAGCAACGCCATCAGCCAGCCGATCAGGCGCGTGTGCTGGCGCATCATGACAAGTCCGCGCAAACGCGGTCAGATAGGCACATCCACCCTGCCCTCGAGCCGCGCATGAGTGATTCGCTGAAGACCCTGCTGGTAATCGCGTTTCTGATCGTCATCGTCTGGAATCTGGGCGCCGGCCTGTATTACCTTCTGGTGGACCGCGGCCAGACCAAGCGCACGGTCAATGCACTGACCCGCCGCATCGGAGTGTCGGTGGCGTTGATCGTACTGGTGATCGTCAGCATCTACATGGGCTGGATCAAACCGCACGGCATCGGCGGCTGACGCCCCATCAGGCCAGGCAGCGCCGGCGGCTGACGCTGCCGACGCCTGCGCGGTCAAAGCACGTAGACGAACAGGAACAGCATCAGCCACACCACGTCGACGAAGTGCCAGTACCACGCGGCCGCTTCAAAGCCGAAATGGTTGTCGCGGGTGAAGTGTCCCTTCGCCGACCGCAGCCACATCACGATCAGCATGATCGTTCCCAGCAGCACGTGTGCGCCGTGGAAGCCGGTCAGCATGAAGAAAGTCGAACCGTAGATGCCCGAGCCGAGCGTCAGGTTCAATTCCTTGTAGGCGTGGATGTACTCCTCGGCCTGCAGGGTCAGGAAGCCCAAGCCGAGCAGCACGGTCAGGCCCAGCCAGATCAACAGCTGGCGGCGGTTGCCCGCCTTCAGCGCATGGTGGGCGATGGTCAGGGTCACGCCCGAGGTCAGCAGGATCAGCGTATTGATCAGCGGCAGGCCCCAGGCCGGGATCGTCTGGAACGCGCCACCGATCGCTGCCGGGCCATTGGTCGGCCAGCCGGCCGAGTAGCCCTGCCACAGCAGCTCGTTGGTCATCACCCCGCGCCCTTCGCCGCTCAACCACGACAGGCCGAGGTGGCGGGTGTAGAACAGCGCACCGAAGAAGGCACCGAAGAACATCACTTCGGAGAAGATGAACCAGACCATCCCCATCCGGAACGAACCATCCACCTGCCGGTTGTAGTTGCCGGCCTGCGACTCGCGCACCACATCGCTGAACCACCAGAACAGGGTCAGCACCAGCATCGCCACGCCGATGTAGAACGTCCAGCGGCCCCAGCTGGCGTCATTGAGCCAGCTGGCCACGCCGACCATGGTCACCATCATCGCGATGGAACCGACGAACGGCCACTTGCTCTGGGCCGGGACGAAGTACACGTTGGCGTCGGTAGGTGTCTGGGCCATGGTCGGTATCCGGGTCAGGGAGCAGCGTGGGCGCCTTCCGACGTGGCGGCGGGCGCCAGCCGATCGGACAACGCATCGTTGCGGTAGAAGGTGTAGGACAAGGTGATCGTGCGGATTTCCGGCGGCAGGTCCGGATCGACGATGAAGCGCACCGGCATGTCACGCTTCTCGCCGGCCTGCAGGGTCTGCGCGGTGAAGCAGAAGCACTCGGTCTTGCTGAAGAACCCGGACGCGCGTGCCGGCGCCACCGACGGCACCGCGCTGCCGACCACGGCCTGCTGGCTGTCGTTGCGGGCGAAGTACAGCGCCTCGTTGAGCTCGCCAGGCACCACATCCATGGTCAGCTGCTCGGGATGGAACGACCACGGCAGCCGCGAATTGACGCCACCATCGAATTCCACCCGCACGGTGCGCTTGCCGGTGGCAGCACCGGTACTGGCTTCGCTGCCCGGGCCACGTTCCAGGCGCACGCCGAATACCTTCTCGCAGGCGATGCGATACAGCGGTACCAGCGAGAACGTCAGCAGGAACACCACCACCGCAACGCCGATCAGGCGCGGCAGGCCGGCGCTGCGTGACGGAGCGGTGGCCGGTGTTTCGCTCATCGACCGATCACGCCGCTGAGGATGAAGCCGACGTACACCAGCACGGCGATCGCGCCCACCCACAACGCGGTGCGCTTGGCGCGCTGGCGCTGCTCCGCATAAAGCGGCGCGGTGCCTGGCCGCTGGCCTGTCGATGCGCTTGCGGCCACGCGTGGCTCGGCTCTGGCCGGGGTGATCGGGCTCTCGTTATGCATGCACCACCTCAATGACCGATATCGTCGTGGGCCAGGTCACCCGGGCGGATGGTCGGCGGCGTGGTGAAGGTGTGCGCCGGTGCCGGCGACGGCAGCGTCCACTCCAGACCGCGCGCGCCTTCCCAGGAGCGGGCCTCGGCCTTCTCGCCGTTGCGCAGCGAGGACAGCAGGATCGCAGCCATCATGAACGGCGTGGCGAACATGCCGAACGCACCGATCGAGCTGATCAGGTTCCAGTCGGCGAACGCCACCGAGTAATCGGGGATGCGGCGCGGCATGCCGGCCAGGCCCAGGAAATGCTGCGGGAAGAACAGCAGGTTGACGAACACGATCGACCACCAGAAGTGCACCTTGGCCCACTTCTCGCTGTACATGCGCCCGGTCCACTTCGGCCACCAGTAGTACACCGCCGCGATCAGCGCGAACACCGCGCCGGTCACCAGCACGTAGTGGAAGTGGGCGACCACGAAGTAGGTGTCGTGATACTGGAAGTCGGCGGCCACGATCGCCAGCATCAGGCCGGAGAACCCACCAATGGTGAACAGGATGACGAACGCCACCGACCACAGCATGGGGGCTTCGAACGTCAGCGAACCGCGCCACATCGTGCTGACCCAGTTGAACACCTTCACCCCGGTCGGGATCGAGATCAGCATGGTGGCGAACATGAAGTAGATCTCACCGCCCAGCGGCATGCCCACGGTGAACATGTGGTGGGCCCAGACGATGAACGACAGGAACGCGATCGCCGCAGTGGCGTAGACCATCGCCTGGTAGCCGAACAGCGGCTTGCGGCTGAAGGTCGGGATGATCTCGCTGACCACGCCGAAGGCGGGCAGGATCATGATGTAGACCTCGGGATGGCCGAAGAACCAGAAGATGTGCTGGAACATCACCGGGTCACCACCACCGGCCGCATTGAAGAAGCTGGTGCCGAAGAACTTGTCGGTCAGCAGCATCGTCACCGCACCGGCCAGCACCGGCATCACCGCGATCAGCAGGAACGCGGTGATCAGCCAGGCCCAGCAGAAGATCGGCATCTTCAGCAGGTCGATGCCGGGCGCGCGCATGTTCAGCACCGTGGCGATGATGTTGATCGCGCCCATGATCGAACTGATGCCGGCCACGTGGATGGCGAACACGGTGAACGCCACGTTGTAGCCGCCCTGCAGCGACAGCGGCGGGTACAGCGTCCAGCCACCGGCCGGCGCGCCACCGGGCAGCAGGAAGGTCAGCAGCAGCAGGCTGAAGGCCACCGGCAGCAGCCAGAACGACCAGTTGTTCATGCGCGGCAGCGCCATGTCCGGCGCGCCGATCTGCAGTGGGATCATCCAGTTGGCCAGGCCGACGAAGGCCGGCATCACCCCGCCGAAGATCATCACCAGCGCGTGTACGGTGGTCAGCTGGTTGAAGATTTCCGGACGGATGTACTGGATGCCGGGCTGGGCCAGTTCCAGCCGGATCAGCACGCTCATGAACGCGCCGATGACGAACATGATGAAGCTGAAACCCAGGTACAGCGTGCCGATGTCCTTGTGGTTGGTCGAGAAGAACCAACGCTCGAAGAAGCTCTGCGGGTGATGGTGATCGTCGTGCCCAACTGCCGAGTGCGCCATTGCAAAACACCTCTCAGGATCGGTTGTCGCCGCAGCCGCAATACGGCCGCGGGCAGTTACATCAGGCTCCGCTGGCCGCCGCCGCAGGCGCGTTGCCGGCCTCGGCGGCTGCCGGTGCCGCCGGCTGCGCCGGCGTTGCACTGGCAGGTGCGGTGGGTTCGGCAGGCGCGGCAGGGGCTGCCGGTGCAGGCGCCGGTTTGCGCTGCGCCAGCCACTGCTTGAATTCTTCCTTGGACACCGCCTCGACCACGATCGGCATGAAGCCATGGTCCTTGCCGCACAGCTCCGCGCACTGGCCGCGGTAGACACCGGGCTGCTCGATGCTGGTCCAGGCTTCGTTGATGAAGCCGGGAATGGCGTCCTGTTTCCAGCCCAGCGCCGGCACCCACCAGGCGTGGATCACATCGTCGGAGGTGATGACGAAGCGCACCTTGGTGTCCACCGGCAGCACCAGCCGGTTGTCGACATCCAGCAGGTAGTGCGGATGGCTCTCGCGGGTCGGTACCTTGCCACTCTGCCGCATGCGGTCGGACTCGCGGTCCAGGCGGCTGGTGAAGGTCACGTTCTCGCCCAGGTACTCGTACTTCCACATCCACTGGTAGCCGGTGACCTTGACCGTCATCTCGGCATCGCGGGTGTCGTACATCTTGATCAGGTTGGCCGTGGCCGGCCACGCCATCACCACCAGGATGATCACCGGGATCACCGTCCAGATGACTTCGGCCTTGGTGTTGTGGCTGAAGGTGGCAGCGACCGCGCCCTTGGACTTGCGGAACTTGAACATCGCGTAGGCCATCGCGCCGAACACGATCACGCCGATCACCGTACAGACGATCAGCGAAAGGTTGTTCGATTCCCAGGCCAGGCGCGAGGTCTGGGTCACCCCCTTGCCCATGTTCAACTGCCACGGTTTTGGATCGGCCGCCTGGGCCAGCGCCGTCCCCGGCATCGACAGCAGGGCCCCCATCGCGGCGGCCATTGCAACGCACTTCGTGCCCCACCCTCTGCTTTGCTTCATTGCCTAGACCCTTAGCGTCGTCGGTTGCCGCCATCGCTGGCGGCGAGCAAATCTTCAAGCGTTTCAACAAGCGTTTGACGTTCGGCCGGCGCGAGGAAACTCCCCACCTCCACCTGCCGGCCGCTGGATGCCAGCCGGACCCTCTGGTCGTCGGTGAGCAGGCGCACCCAGTGCGGATGAGCCCGGAACACCGGCGATCCACCGGGCACGGGGATGACCTCCACGCACGCCGGCACTACCCGGATTTCCTCCTGCCGTTCACCACTGCGCCACAACGCGCGCAACGCAGCTGCCAGCAACAGGCTGTACAGCAGCGCGAACAGGGGAGCGAATGCATTGCCGGCCACCCACCCGAAGGCGGACACCAGCCACATCACTCCCGACAACACAGCAAACAACAGGACGAACTGCCGGGCATCGAGCGCCCGTGGGGGACGCAGTCGCAGCTGCGTACCTGACCCATCCGGAGCTGTAAGCACCTCGATCATGTCGCAACCGCGTTCCTGCCGCGGGAAACGTCTCGATGGTAGCCCTGCCCTCTCGCCGGTAGCAAGGGTGCATTCACACTTTTTCCGATGCTGCAATACAGCATGAGCCCAGCGGCACGAATGACGAATTCGGCACAAAACGGCCCGACTTTGCTGAACACGCTGAATCCACCACCGCTAGGGGCTATCAGCATTCATGAAGGTGGCTGCGCGGGCCTTCCTGAAGTCGAAAAAATGATTAAAATCGCCAAGTTTTCCACTGGCCGGACCGGCATGAACGCACCCTCCTCTCCCATTGCCGCCAGCGACGCCCCGCGTCACTCGGCGCTGCTGTCGCCGGAACTGCCGGCGTCCCCCAACCCGTTCCGCCAGGCCATCACCGATGGTTGGCTGAAGGACGAGGCCAGCCATGTGCGCGAACTGCTGGCGCAGGCGCGCCTGCCGGCCGACGAGCAGGCCAAGGTGCAGGCGCTGGCCGCCGACCTGGTCGCCCGGGTGCGTGTGCGCGCCAAGGACCAGGGCGCGATCGAAGCCTTCATGCGCCAGTACGACCTGGGCAGCGAGGAAGGCGTGCTGCTGATGTGCGTGGCCGAGGCGCTGCTGCGCATTCCGGACCAAGAGACCGCCGACAAGCTGATCCGCGACAAGCTGGCCGATGCCGACTGGGAAAAACACCTGGGCGGCAGCGACTCGGTGCTGGTCAACGCCTCCACCTGGGGCCTGATGCTGACCGGCAAGCTGGTGCAGATGAACGACGCCACCCGCGCCGATGCACCCAGCGCGTTCAAGCGCCTGGTCGGCCGCGTCGGTGAGCCGGTGGTACGCCTGGCCGTGCGCCAGGCGATGAAGATCATGGGCCACCAGTTCGTCATGGGCCGCACCATCGGCGAAGCGCTGGCACGCTCGCACAAGGGCGACAGCGCCAGCTATCGCTACTCGTTCGACATGCTCGGCGAAGGCGCGCTGACCATGAAGGACGCCCTGCGTTACCTGGAAGACTACCGTCGTGCGATCCACGCCATCGGTGGTGACCACAAGGCGCGCGGTGGCCGTGCCGATGGCGACGTCAACAACGCACCGGGCATCTCGATCAAGCTGTCGGCGCTGTACCCGCGCTACGAGCACGCCAAGCGCGCGCGCGTGCTGAAGGACCTGGTGCCCGGCGTGCTGGAACTGGCGCAGCTGGCCAAGAGCTACGGCATCGGCTGCACCGTCGACGCCGAAGAGTCCGATCGCCTGGAACTGTCGCTGGACATCATCGAGCAGGTGTTCGGCGATGCCTCGCTGGCCGGCTGGGATGGCTTCGGCGTGGTCGTGCAGGCTTACCAGAAGCGTACGCCGTACACGATCGACCACCTGGCCGACATGGCGCGTCGCGCCGGTCGTCGCCTGCAGGTGCGCCTGGTCAAGGGCGCCTACTGGGACGCCGAGATCAAGCGCGCGCAGATCGAAGGCTATGCCGGCTACCCGGTGTTCACCCGCAAGCAGAACACCGACGTGTCCTACCTGGCGTGTGCCAAGCGTCTGTTTACCCATGCCGACGCGATCTACCCGATGTTCGCCACGCACAACGCGCACACCATCGCCGCAGTGCGCAGCATCGCCAACGGTGGCGTCTACGAGCACCAGAAGCTGCACGGCATGGGTGATGACCTGTACGCCGAAGTAGTGCCGGCCGATCGCCTTGGCCTGCCCTGCCGCGTGTACGCGCCGGTCGGTTCGCATGAAGACCTGCTGCCGTACCTGGTGCGTCGCCTGCTGGAAAACGGCGCCAACTCCAGCTTCGTCAACCGCATCACCGACGAGCGCGTGCCGATCGCCGACCTGGTCCGCGATCCGGTTGAGATGGTGTCCTCGTTCGAATCGATTCCGCATCCCAAGATCCCGCTGCCGGTTGACCTGCTGCGCAGCCAGAACCACGACAGGAAGAATTCCATGGGCGCCAACCTCGCCAACGACAACGAACTGCGCGCCTTGGCCGAGCAGCTCAACGCTGCAGTGAAGCCTTGGCAGGCCGCACCGCTGGTGCCGGGCGCGAACCCGACTGGTGCCTCGCTGCCGGTGACCAACCCGGCCGACACCCGTGAAGTGGTCGGCCAGTGGCAGGCGGCCGATGCCGCCACCGTGCAGAAGGCGCTGGCCAATGCCGTGGCCGCACAGCCGGCCTGGAACCGCACCCCGGCCGCCAGCCGCGCCGCCATCCTCGAGCACGCCGCTGACCAGCTGGAAGCGCGCATGCCCGAATTCATGGCGCTGTGCGTGAAGGAAGCCGGCAAGAGCCTGCCCGACGGCATCGCCGAAGTACGCGAAGCCGTGGACTTCCTGCGCTACTACGCCAAGCAGGCACGCGAGCAGTTCAGTCACGCCGAGAAGCTGCCCAGCCCGACCGGCGAATCCAACGAACTGCAGCTGCATGGCCGCGGCGTGTTCGTCTGCATCAGCCCGTGGAACTTCCCGCTGGCGATCTTCCTGGGCCAGGTGGCTGCCGCACTGGCCGCCGGCAACAGCGTGATCGCCAAGCCGGCCGAGCAGACCAACCTGATCGGCTACTACGCAGTGAAGCTGCTGCACGATGCCGGCGTGCCGGCTGACGTGGTGCAGTACCTGCCGGGCGATGGCGCCACCGTCGGCGCCGCGCTGACCGCCGACCCGCGCGTGGCCGGTGTGGCCTTCACCGGCTCCACCGACACCGCCCGGGCGATCAACCGCGCGATGGCTGCACGTGACGCCGCCATCGGCGTGCTGATCGCCGAAACCGGCGGTCAGAACGCCTTCATCGCCGACTCCTCGGCACTGCCGGAACAGCTGGTCAAGGACGCCATCGGTTCGGCCTTCACCTCGGCCGGCCAGCGCTGCTCGGCCGCGCGCGTGCTGTTCGTGCAGGACGACATCGCCGACAAGGTGATGACCATGCTGGCCGGTGCGATGAAGGAACTGAAGGTCGGCAACCCCGGTCTGCTGTCCACCGACGTCGGCCCGGTGATCGACGCCGATGCACTGAAGATCCTGCAGGACCACGCCGTGCGCATGGACCGCGAAGCGCGCCTGATCGCTGCGGCCGAACTGTCCGCCGAAGCGGCCAACGGCACCTTCTTCGCACCGCGTGCGTACGAACTGAAGGACCTGGGCCAGCTGCAGAAGGAAATCTTCGGGCCGGTCCTGCACGTGATCCGCTGGAAGGGCGACCAGCTCGACGCGGTGATCGACCAGATCAACGCCACCGGCTATGGCCTGACCCTGGGCGTGCATTCGCGCATCGACGAAACCGTCGACCGCATCAGCAACGGCGTCCACGTCGGCAACGTCTACGTCAACCGCAACCAGATCGGTGCGGTGGTCGGCGTGCAGCCGTTCGGCGGCCAGGGCCTGTCCGGCACCGGCCCCAAGGCCGGCGGCCCGCACTACCTGCTGCGCTTCGCCACCGAAAAGACGGTGACGGTGAACACCACCGCCGCCGGCGGCAACGCCTCGCTGCTGACCCTGGGCGACTGATCCCAGGCGTCATGCAGTAAACGAAAAACCCCGCGAAAGCGGGGTTTTTTCATGTTGGGCGGATGCGGGCCTGCCAGCCCCTGGCAGCTCATTCCGCCACCACACTGAACCGGTTGTCCGCACGCCTCACCAATTCCTCCAGCACCCGCGCGATACGCATCTCCAGGTCGCCTTCCAGCAGCACATACGCCATTCCACGCGCCTGCAACTGCTGCAGATACCACGCGTGTTGGCGCATGCGGAACTCCTCGCCCACACGCGTCCCATCCTGCTCGAACGGGATATCCGGGGCGCACAGGAACAACAGGTCGTACGCACGCGCCGCGGCCCGCTGCAGTGGTTCGGGTGCAGTGCCGAACATCCAGCCGCTGTAGCCCAGCGTCACCAACGGCGTGGTATCGCAGAACACCCAGCGATGCGCATGCTGCGCGGCCTGGTCCTCGTGCTGCGGCTGGGTCGCAGCGATACGCAGCAGATCCTGCGCCTGCAGCTCGCCGCCCTGCTGCTCCCACAACGTACGCCCGAACTCCGGCACCCATGCCGTACCCAGGCGTTCGGCCAGCACCCGCGCCAGCGTGCTCTTGCCCGTGGACTCACCGCCGATGAAGGCCACCCGCTGCACATGGTCGGCATAGACCGACCGGCTCAGGCCCTGTCGATGCGCATGCGGATCGGCGCGCAGTTCGGTACCACTGGCCTGACCGATGTCGGTCGAACGCTCCAGCCGATGGTGCTGCACCGGCGCATTGAAATGCTGCGCCAGGGCTGCAGCGAAACCATCGCCGTAGTCTTCACCGGTGAAAACAGCCTGGACCGGTCCGCCAAACAGTGCCACGCACAGCCATGCGGTGAACGCGCGTTGCACCTGCTCACTGTCCTTGTCCTGCGGCAGCGCACGCACGGGAACACCCTGTTGCCTGCACAACGCCGCCAGCCGCGCATCATCCAGCACCGCCACCGTCGCCTGCGGGAAGCGCGCGCGCAGCCAACGCTCGCGACGCGCCGCGCTGTAGCCGGCAAAGCCCGGCTGAGACCACCCGATCACCAGCAGCTGGGTGCAGCGGGCAGAAGCAAATTCGATCAGGCGCTCGTGGCCGAGGTGCAGCGGGCAGAACTTGCCGACCACCAACCCGCGCGGTACCCGCTCAGGCAATGCCATCGGCCGCCCTGCCCGTATCCGCTTCGGCGCGCATCAGGTGCCGCCAGTGACGCAGCGCCACCAGCGCATTGATCCAGAAACCGACATACAGGATCGAGGTCAGGTGCAGCCCGCGGCTGTAGTACAGCGGCACCGCGATGGTGTTGACCAGCAGCCACACCCACCACGATTCCAGCTTGCGCCGCATCATCAGGATCTGTGCGATCACGCTCAACACCAGCACCGCCGAGTCGATGTAGGGCGCATACGCATTGGTCAGCCGGGTCAGCATCCAGCCGTAACCGAAGGTCGCCAGCACCGCCAAGGGCAGCAGCCAGCTCCACGCGCGTGCTGGCAAGCGGGTGATGGGCAACGGCGCGCCATGGTCACCACGCAGCCACTGCCACCAGCCGAACACGCTGATGACCACGAAGAAGAACTGCAGGACCATGTCCGCGTACAGGTGGGAGCGCTCGAACACCGCGGCGAACAACGCGCAGCCGACGATGCCCAGCCACCACGTATGCACGTTGTTGCGGCCGGCCAGCAGGATCGAGCCGGCAACGGCGATGTTGGCAGCCAGCTCCAGCTGGAAATTCGGGTCGGACAGATTCATCGCGCTATTGTCGCGTAGATCCGCGCCCCGCGGGATTGAGCCAGTAGATCCACGCCATGCGTGGATGGAAATCAAGCGCGCACGCGCACCAGCAGCCGGGGCTCTGCGCTACCCCAGCGGCCCAGTTGATGGTGCGGCGCCATCACAGGCGCGAGCCAATCCGGTGCTTCGATATCCCAGGTCACGCCATCGAACGGATGCGGCCAAGGCGTTCCCTGCGGATTCGGCGAATGCAGGAACAGCGCGCTCTGGCCGCTATCCGGCGCCAACACCACCCAGCACTGGGTGTCCCGCCGCCTGCAGGCCACCGCGCGCTCGAGCAGCCGCAGCAACGCGGCGGCAACGGCGGTGCGATCACTGCCATGGCGATTGCCACGCCCCTTCCAGTCCAAGTGGGTATGCCAGTAGTCGAACCATTCCGATGCGAGCGCATCCTGCAGCGCCACGGTGGCCCTCGCCTCTTCGGCGGCCCAGTAGCGGGTCATCTTCTTCAGGTATCGGCGATCGGCCATCAGGCCATTGTCGCGTAGATCCACGCCATGCGTGGATGCAGATCCCCGAAAAAAAGAAGCCCCGCTTGCGCGGGGCCTCCTTCGTACTGCTTCAGGAAATCGCCGTAATCAGAACTTGTACTGCATCGACGCAGCCAGCACGTCGCCGGTGACCTTGTACTTGCCGACAACGTTGTTGGCGGTAGCGGAGGTCGAGTTGATGTTCGGATCCTTGGTGAACAGGTGGGTGTAGCCCACGCTGTATTCCATCTTCTCCGACGGCGCCCAGGTCAAGCCCAGCGACAGCCACTTGCGGGTGGTATCCGGCACGCGGACGTCACGGTGGGCGTCGGTGGTCGGGGTCTGGTCATAGGCCAGACCGCCACGCAGGGTCAGCTGCTCGTTCAGACGGTACTCGGTACCGATCGAAGCGAAGGTGGTGTCGCGGTAGTGGAACGGCAGCACGCTGTCGGGCTGGTTGGAGTCGTAGTCGACGCGCACTTCGTCGAACTTGCTCCATGCGGTGCGCGACACGTCGGCCATGATCTTCCACTGGTCGTTCACGCGGTGCGTGAAGCTGACGGTGGCGCTGGCCGGCAGGGTGATGGTCGCGCGGCCGTTGCTGTCGACGAAGGTTCCCGGGGCAGCCTGCGCCAGGAACGCGGCAGCAGCCGGGGTCATGGTGAAGTCGGCCTTGCCGTCGGTGATCTTGTGTTCGACTTCCGAGCGGTAGCTGAAGGCGATGTTGGTGCCTTCCACCGGGCTGACGGTCATGCCCAGGGTGTAGCCGACGGACACTTCGTCGCCCTTGATGCGCAGGTAACCATCAGCGGTACCCGGCGAGAAGCCGAGCTGTGCGGCCTGGCGGCCAGCGGCCTGGGCAGCGGCCTGGGCCTGTGCCGGGGTGCGGCCAGCGGCCAGTGCAGCGGCGGCAGCGCGCTGCTGGGCGCTGGCGTTGATGGCGGTACCGCCGTCGACGGCGCTGGTCAGGTCGACATTCAGGCGCTCGGCGAACACCGACGCACCGAACGACAGGTACGGGTTGACGTCGTAGGAGAAGGCCGCACCCAGGTCGATGGCCTGCAGTTCGGTCTTGACGCCGTTGTAGCGGCCGACCCAGTCACGGTCGTATTCGGTCTTGAAGCCGAACGGCACGGTCAGCGACACGCCGAAGTGCATGTTGTCCTTCTCGCCGAACGGCACGTGGAAGTACGCGGCCGGAACCGGAGCGATCATGCCGGCGTCGCCGCCGTTGCCGCCGGAAATCGGAGCGCCGTTGGCATAGCGGCCTTCGCCGCGGAACTTGGCGCCGAAGCTGATGGCGCTGACGTCACCCTGGATCTGGGTGCCTTCCAGCAGGCGCATCGAGGCCGGGTTGGTGGCGACCACCGAGGCATCGCCTTCGGCAGAGGTGGAACCAGCGAAGGCGCGGCCCAGGCCCTTGGCGCTGTTTTCCTTCAGCTGGAAGGCGGCGGCATTGGCGTCGGCGGCGGCCAGCGCACCGGCAACGCCGACGGCCAGCAGGGTCAGGCGGGCAATGGTAGAAGCAGTTTGCATCGTAGTTCTCTCTCCGGTAAGCGGTGATGGTGCTCTAAGTGCGCCTGCGCCCGTCAGGCCGGATGGCCTTTCGAAGCGCGCCGGATTCCCCTCCCGACATACGACGCCGTATGCGAGTATTACCCAGAGCCGTTAATGAAACAATAACAGCGCTGGCGCATTCTTCGTCGCAAAAGCTGAACAGGCTCCTTCCCCGCCAAAAGCGCCCGCACGCTAGGCTAGTGCCATGTTTGTCTCCCTCCCCTCGCGCAAGAAGGCGACCCTGCGCTGGGCTACACCCGTGCTGTTTGCGGCACTGTGGCTGGCATTCCTGTGGTCGATCTCGCGCCCGGACGATGCCCGCGGAAGCCTGTGGCTGGACTGGGGCGCCCTGTCCACCGGCCTGACCCACCCGCTGGACTGGTGGGCAACGCTGCAGGACGGCAGCGTGCTGCGCCTGTTCACCGCCCTGTTCCTGCACGCCGACTGGTCGCACCTGCTGGGCAACCTGGTGTTCCTGCTGATCTTCGGCCTGCCGGCCGAGCGGGTGCTGGGCCCGTGGCGGTTGCTGCTGCTGTTCCTGGTGGGCGGGGCGATCTCCAACCTGGTCGCGATCTACACCATGGGCAGCCCGGACCAGATCATCATCGGCGCCAGCGGTGCGGTGTCGGCGCTGATCGGTGCCTATCTGGCGCTGTTCCCCGGCGCGCGCCTGGGCGTGGTGATCCCGCTGGGGCTGTTCCTGGAGTTCGTGCGCGCCCCGGCCTATCTGCTGATCGGTGTGTGGGCGGCGCTGCAGGTGGTGTTCGCCTACATCGGCCCGACCTTCGGCATGGTCGCCTGGTGGGCGCACATCGGGGGCTTCGTGTTCGGCGTGGTGTACGGCATGTACGTGCGCGCGGCGATCGCGCGGCGTCTGCGCAAGCGGCACGGGTTCTAGCGTCCGCTTGCTGCATTCTGCGAAACGCCCGAGCCATGCTCGGGCGGTGTCCGCACATCAGTCGAGCATGGCTCGACGCTACGCAATCAAGGCTTGGCCGGGATCTCTGCAGGCTTGGCTTCGGGCTTGGCTTCGGGCTTGGCTTCCGGCTTTGCTTCAGCCTTGGGCTCCGCCTTCGGTGCAGGCTTGGCGGCGGCCTTTGCTGCCCTGTCCGCTTCGGCCTTCGCAGCTTCTGCCTTCAAGCGCGCCGCAACCGAACCCGGGTTCTTCAGTTCGGCCAGTGCATCGTTGATCGGGCCATCGCCCGGCAACACGGCGCCTGCGTGGTAGCCCTCGGTGCCTTCCTCGTCACCGCGCAGGTGGCCCGGCAGCGTCGCTTCACTGTAGTCACTCAGGCTGGCCGGCAATGCCTCGTCTTCCGGACGCGGTGCTGCCTTCAGTTCCACTTCCGGCACGATACCGGTGGCCTGGATCGATTTACCGCTGGGTGTGTAGTAGCGCGCCGTGGTCAGCTTCACCGAATCGCCGTTGTCCAGCGGCAGCACGGTCTGCACCGACCCCTTGCCGAAGGTGCGGCTGCCGATCACGCGCGCGCGCTTGTTGTCGCGCAGTGCGCCGGCCAGCACTTCCGATGCACTGGCCGAACCGGCATCGACCAGCACCACCACCGGCGCGCCCTTCAGCAGGTCGCCCGGGGTTGCGTCGAAGCGTGCATCGCTGATGCTGATGCGGCCGCGGGTGCTGACGATGTTGCCCTTGTCGAGCAGATCATCGGCCACCTGCACCGCAGCGGTCAGCAGACCACCCGGATTGCTGCGCAGATCCAGCACCAGCCCCTTGAGGTTGCCGCCGGACTGCTTCTGCAGCTGCTGCAGGTGCTTCTGGAAATCAGAGCCGGTGTCGGCCTGGAACGTGCTCAGGCGGATGTAGCCATAACCCGGTTCCAGCAGGCGGCTGCGCACGCTGGTCACGCGGATCGTCTGCCGGGTCAGGCTGACGTCGAAGGGCTTGGGCTTGCCGTCGCGGACGATGGTCAGCACCACCTTGCTGCCGGCCGGGCCACGCAGCGGTTCGCTGGCATCGATCGCGCTGATCGGCTTGCCATCGATGGCGATGATCAGGTCGCCGGCGAGGATGCCGGCCTTGGCCGCCGGCGTGTCGTCGATCGGCGAGATCACCTTCATGCTGGCATTGTCCGGCTGCTGCTGCAGCTCCACGCCGATGCCTTCATAGGCGCCATTGGCCTGTTCGTCGAACGCCTCGGCATCTTCCTTGTTGAAGTAGGTGCTGTGCGGATCGAGGTCGAGCAGCAGGCCGCGCACAGCCGACTGCATCAGCTTGTTGTCATCGACCGGATCGACGTAGGCCGCGCGCACCGCGTTGTAGACGGCCACGAAGCGCCGGATATCGTCCAGCGGCACCTTCGAGGTCACCGCCTCCTCGCTGCTCGCCGCCTTCCCGGGAGTTTCCTTCAACGGGACGGGGGCGGTCTGCTGTGCCCAGGACAGGGCCGGCAACAGAGCCAGCAAGAGGGTGGCGGTACGGGCTGCGCGCATGGATCACTCCTGTCGACGATGGCATCGTGCCCAAGGCACATGCACCGATTATGCGCGAAGCGTGGCTAAATTCCCGTTGAATCCGCCCTGCTGCGGCCAGGCGGAATTCAGCGCCGCTGCAGCCAGCTGTCCGGATTGACCGGTTGCCCGCCGCGGCGCAGTTCGAAGTACAGCGCCGTCACGCCCTGGCCACCGGAGTTGCCGACCTTGGCCACTGCATCGCCACGGCTGACCCGCGCACCGGCATCTTTCAGCAGGGTGTCGTTGTGCGCGTACAGGCTCATGTAGCCGTTGCCATGGTCGACGATCAGGATCATGCCGTAGCCGGTCATCCAATCGGAGAACACCACGGTACCGTCGGCCACGGCGGTGACGGTGCTTCCGGCGGGTGCGCCGATCAACACGCCACTGCTGGTACGGCCATCCGGCAGCTTGCCGCCATAGCGGGCCAGCAGATTGCCCGACAGTGGCCAGCCCAGGCCACCCACCTTGGGCGCTGGTGCCGAGGCCACGGCCGGCGGGATCTTGGTTGCCGGTGCCGGACGGCCTTCGGCCTTGGCCTGGCGTGCGGCCTTTTCGGCAGCGGCCTTCTCCGCAGCGGCCTTGCGGGCGGCGGCACGGCGCTCGGCCTCGGCACGGGCCGCCGCAGCGCGCAGGTTGGCCAGCAAGGTTTCCAGCGCCTTGGCGTCCTGGCCCAGTGCCTGTTCCTTCTCGCGCTTGTCCTTGAAGCGCTCTTCCAGCGAAGCGACGGTCTGCGCACGCTCGCGACGGTCCGATGCGAGCGTGGCGACCTGCTGCTTCTGGTCGCGGTGAGTGCCCTGCAACTGCTGTTGGCGCTGGGCGATCTGTGCCTGCAGCGTCTCCAGTTCCTTGAGGTCGGCCGTCAGCGTGGTGATACGCTGCGCGCGCTCGCGCTGCAGGTAGCGGTGATAGGCCAGCGCACGGTTGGCATCGGCCACCGTGTCCTGCGAAAGCAGCAGCTTCAACGGCGCGTGGTTGCCAAGCTGGTAGGCCGCGCGCAGCAGTCCGGCCAGTTCGCGATTCTGCTTTTCCAGGTTGGACTGCAGTGCATTGCGCCGCTGTTCGGCCTGGGCCAGCGCTTGGGTCTGCTCGCGCAGCGCCGATTCGGTCTGGGCCAGCGCACGACCACTGCGTGCCACCTTTTCATCGGCCTCGCGCAGCTGCTGTGACGCCTGTCCGCGCTGGCCCTCGATCTGCCGGCGCTCCTGCGCCACGCCCTTCAGTTCGGTGCGCAGCTTCTGCAGCTTGCGTTCGGCCTCGCGGGCCGAAGAGGTCTGCGCCGCACCCGGCAATGGCAGCGCCAGGGCCAGCGCCATTCCCAGCAACAGGCAACGTCCACCGCGCAGGGTGGCGATGTGATGCCGGCGTGAGGGGAAGACGTTGTTGCGCAAGGGCTTTCCAGTGACTTCAGGCAGATGCGGGGACGTGCAGGGAATGGTGACATCTCCGCACGCGGCCTGCCAGCCGCACAACAACGAGGTTCCCATGAAAGCTCTCTCCATTCCGCTGCTGTTGGGCATTGCGCTGGCCAGTGGCCCGGCCTGGGCCCAGGCAGACGTGAGCAAGGTCAACGGCAGCATCAGCGCCGATCCGGGCCAGCGCTACGGCAAGCTGGACACCGTCAATGGTGGCATCCGTGTCGGCGAAGGCGTGGAAACCGGCAGCATCGACACCGTCAACGGCGGCGTCAAGGTCGCCGATCGTGCGCGCACGGGCAGCATCGAGACCGTCAACGGCGGCATCCGCCTGGGTCGCGAAGTGACGGCCCACGGCGATGTCAGCACGGTCAACGGCAGCATCTTCAGCGACCAGGGCAGCCAGATCGAAGGCGGCGTGGAAACCGTCAACGGTGGCATCGGCCTGGTCGGCAGCCGCGTGCGCAAGGACGTGGAGACCGTCAACGGCGACATCACCGTCGGCATCGGCTCACAGGTCGGCGGTGGCGTGCATGTGCGCAAGCCGAACTTCAGTGTCTCGCTGACGGCCAGTCGCAAGCCGCGGGTCATCATCGGGCCGAATGCCGTGGTCAACGGCAGCCTGCTGTTCGAGCGCGAGGTGGTGCTGTACGTCCACCGCAGTGCGCGCATCGGCCCGGTCACCGGCGCCGATCCGATCCCCTTCGATACCGATACCGCCCCGGCCGACTGAGCCTGCGGCTTGGGCGATACTCCCCGCTACCGGTCGCGCGTGCTGCGTGGCCGTCCCTTGTGTTTCCAGGAACCGATGATGCCCCGCAAACTCCTCCTGTGCCTGGCCGCCGCGGCCGCGCTCAGCGCCTGCAAAGGCGAAGACACCCCGGCTCCGGCGCCCAGCGTCGACAGCGCCGCCAAGCCGGCCACGCACACCTTCTCAGCGGCGATCAACGCCGCCGACTTCGCCGAGATGGTGAAAACCCTGGCCTCTGACGAGTTCGAAGGCCGCTCGCCCGGCAGCAAGGGCGAAGAACTGACGGTCAACTACATCCGCGACCAGATGCAGCGCATCGGCCTGCAGCCCGGCAACGGCGACAGCTGGTTCCAGGACGTGCCGATGACCGAGACCACGGCCGATGAATCGACCGTGCTCACCCTCACCCAGGGCGGCAAGACCCGCGAACTGAAGTTCGGCACCGACATGGTGGTGGGCACCCGTACCGGCCAGACAGAAGTGAAGGTCGATGCCAGCGACCTCGTCTTCGTCGGCTACGGCGTGGATGCGCCGGAGCAGAAGTGGAACGATTACGCCGGCCAGGACTGGAAGGGCAAGACGGTGGTCATGTTCGTCAACGACCCGGGCTTCCATGTCGATAACGAAAAGCTGTTCGACGGCAAGCGCATGACCTACTACGGCCGCTGGACCTACAAGTTCGAGGAAGCTGCGCGCAAGGGAGCTGCTGCCGCGCTGATCGTCCATGACACCGCAGGCGCTTCGTACGGCTGGGACGTGGTGAAGAACTCCTGGGCCGGCCCGCAGTACGACCTGCCGGCCAAGGACGATGCGGAGCCGCGCCTGCCGGTACAGGGCTGGTTGAGCGCCGACGCGGCCAAGGCCCTGTTCGCCGGCGCCGGGCTGGATCTGGACCGGGCCTACAAGGACGCCAGCAAGCCCGGCTTCAAGCCGGTACCGCTGAAGGCAACCGCTTCGGTGGACCTGAAAAGCAAGGTCGCGCAGAAGCAGTCGCGCAACGTGGTGGGCGTGCTGCCTGGCAGCAAGCGTGCCGACGAGGCCGTGCTGTACATGGCGCACTGGGATCACCTCGGCAAGCACGAGGGCGAACAGGGCGACAACATCTACAACGGTGCCGTCGACAACGCGACCGGCGTGGCCGGCATCCTTGAGGTGGCCGAAGCGATGGCCCATCAGGAACCGAAGCCGGAACGTTCGGTGGTGTTCCTGGCGGTGACCCTGGAAGAATCCGGCCTGCTGGGTTCGAAGTACTACGTCGCCCACCCGACCTTCCCGCTGGACAAGATCGCTGGTGTCATCAACATCGATGCGATGTCGGTGGCCGGTCGTGCCAAGGACGTGACGGTGACCGGCTTCGGCAGTTCGGAGCTGGAAGACATCCTCAAGCCGCTGGCTGCAGCCCAGGATCGCACCCTGCACGGCGAGACCTCGGTGCAGAGCGGCTTCTACTTCCGTTCGGATCACTTCAACTTCGCCAAGGCGGGTGTGCCGGCGCTGTACGCCGACGGCGGTGAGGACCTGCGCGACGGCGGTGTCGAGGCTGGCCGCAAGGCGGCCGCCGACTACGGTTCCAACCGTTACCACGGCCCGAAGGACGAGTATGACCCGGCCACCTGGAAGCTGGATGGCACGGTCGAGGACCTGCAGCTGATGTATGGCGTCGGCAAGGAACTGGCCGGCGGCGATCGTTGGCCCAACTGGTACGAAGGCAATCCGTTCAAGGCTGCCCGCGACACGATGATGAAGGCCAAGGCACCGGCCGCTGCGGCGAAGTAAGTCCCCCAGCCGTTGAGTTCCAAAGAAAGCGGCGCCCTTGGGCGCCGCTTTTTTTGTGCGTGAGTGCTGGGCGCCGGTAGTGCCGGCCGCTGGCCGGCTGGCACGTGCAGCCGCGTGACGTTCATGAGGTTGCCGGCCAGCGGCCGGCACTACCTTCGGTTTCTCGCGCGCAAAGAAAAACCCCGCTGCGTGAGCAGCGGGGTTTTTGGATGTAAACCCTGGCGATGACCTACTCTCGCATGGCTTAGGCCACACTACCATCGGCGCAGCTACGTTTCACTTCCGAGTTCGGGATGGGATCGGGTGGTTCCATAGCGCTAATTTCACCAGGGAGACGGTTGCAGCAGCGCTTGCAGCGCCAGCTCGCGTACTTGCCCTTGGGGCGGAAGGAACTCAAAAAAGCAGAGCCTTCACTTAATAGAAAAAACCCCGCTGCATGAGCAGCGGGGTTTTCGGGTATAAACCCTGGCGATGACCTACTCTCGCATGGCTTAGGCCACACTACCATCGGCGCAGCTACGTTTCACTTCCGAGTTCGGGATGGGATCGGGTGGTTCCATAGCGCTAATTTCACCAGGGAG
>NZ_JAHXYV010000007.1:0-189807 GCF_019969775.1 Stenotrophomonas sp. OVS01A
CTGCGAGTGTCAGCTCCAGCAACTGTTCGGGCGGATCAAGGGAGATTCCGGCGTGGGCGCCAAGCTCCATGGCGATCGTCGAGATCCAGGCTTACACGGCGGCCCACGCCGGCTCTCGACACCTACGGTGCCAGATTCCAATCAGATAAGGCTTGGCCGCCGCATCCATGCGGCGGACACCCCCGCGAACCCAACCCGCCCGCCCTCTGACAGTTTCCTGTGGCCGCCCGCCACGGAAGAAAGAAAAGAAAAGCAACAGCGGGTCGCGCGCTGCGCGTGCTCACAAACAAAAAGGACGCGGCGAACGCCGCGTCCTTTTTGTTTTCCATCAGTTCGTCAGTAACCCATGCTCTTGCCCACCGTCACCGGGAAACGGTCGGGGGCGGGGCGGTGTGGGTTGGCAGGACCGTTGGCGCCATGGATGGCGCCATCGAGCCCCCATGGACGGGTTTACGGCGTGTCCTGCCAACCCACACCGCCCCGCCCAACCCACAGAAACCCAGAGCCGCTTTGGCTTTGGCTTTGGCTTTGGCTTTGGCTTTGGCTTTGGCTTTGGCTTCTGCCCGCCGCAGGCGGACCACCGCGCGTCAGCGCGGCACCTCCACATCCAACCCGATCGGGCAGCTCACGCCGGTACCGCCAATGCCGCAGTAGCCGTTCGGGTTCTTGGCCAGGTACTGCTGGTGATAGTCCTCGGCGTAGTAGTACGTCGGTGCCGGATACACGATCTCGGTGGTGATCGGGCCATACCCCGCTGCAGCCAGCTGCGCCTGGTAGGCCTCGCCACTGGCCAGCGCCGCGGCGTACTGGGCCTCGTCGGTGGCGTGGATCGCCGAACGGTACTGGGTGCCGGTGTCGTTGCCCTGGCGCATGCCCTGGGTCGGGTCGTGGCTTTCCCAGAACAGCTGCAGCAGGCGCTCCAGGCTGACAACCGCCGGGTCGAACACCACCTGTACCACCTCGGTGTGGCCGGTCAGGCCCGAGCAGACCTCTTCATAGGTGGGGTTCGGGGTGATTCCACCGGCATAGCCCACCGAGGTGCTGTACACGCCCGGCTCGTTCCAGAATTTGCGCTCGGCGCCCCAGAAGCAGCCCAGCGCGAAGCGGATCTGCTGCAGGCCGGCGAAACGGTCCTTCAGCGGATGGCTGTTCACGAAGTGCTGGTTGCTGTGCAGCGGCAGCGGCTGGTCGCGGCCCGGCAAAGCCTCTTCCGGGCGCGGCAGGCGCTGCTTGAAGGCCCCGATGCCGAGGATGCCCTGTCCGATTCCCAACATGATGCGCTCCTACGCCGGAAGCCCGGCAATGTCGTCGGCATCTGAAATGGGGGCGTCTGCGGCGTGGCCCAAGTCCAGCGCCGCCACGATCTCTTCGGCCTGTGGCCGCGCGGCGTCGGGGATACCGACCCGCAGCACGCCGAACAGCGGCAGCTCGCCCATGCCGCCCAGCAGCGACTCGCCGAACACGAACGCCGGGATGCCGGCGTCTTCCAGCGCGTGCTTGACCAGGTGGGCGTCGAACAGATTATCGGCCTTGTACACGATGTGCATGCGGCAGCTCCGTGGGACAGGATTCCAGCATACGCCCGGGGGCTGAATGGTGCCGCTGCGCTCGCCGGGCAGCCCTTCCCGGTAAGCGTTAGACTGGCAATCTTTCTGCCTTTCTTTCGCCGACTCATGTCAGAGCACACCCCCGCCAGCCCCGAGACCCCCGCCGACAGCCACGAGAAGCGCGATTTCATCCGCCAGATCGTGCGCGAGGACCTGGCCAGCGGTAAGCACCAGGCGATCAAGACCCGCTTCCCGCCCGAGCCGAACGGCTACCTGCACATCGGCCATGCCAAGTCGATCTGCCTGAACTTCGGCGTCGCCGGCGAGTTCGGCGGCGTCTGCAACCTGCGTTTCGACGACACCAACCCGGCCAAGGAAGACCCGGAGTACGTGGCCGCGATCCAGGACGACGTGCGCTGGCTGGGCTTTGAGTGGAACGAGCTGCGCCATGCGTCGGATTACTTCGACGCCTACTACCTGGCCGCCGAGAAGCTGATCGCCGACGGCAAGGCCTACGTCTGTGACCTGTCGGCCGAGGAAGTGCGCGCCTACCGCGGCACCCTGACCGAACCGGGCCGGCCCTCGCCGTGGCGCGACCGCAGCGTCGAGGAAAACCTGGACCTGTTCCGCCGCATGCGCGCCGGTGAATTCCCCGATGGCGCGCGCACCGTGCGCGCCAAGATCGACATGGCCAGCGGCAACATCAACCTGCGCGATCCGGCCCTGTACCGCATCAAGCACGTCGAACACCAGAACACCGGCAACGCCTGGCCGATCTACCCGATGTATGACTTCGCCCATGCACTGGGCGATTCGATCGAAGGCATCACCCACTCGCTGTGCACGCTGGAGTTCGAAGACCACCGCCCGCTGTACGACTGGTGCGTGGATAACGTCGACTTCGCCCACGATGACGCGCTGACCCAGCCGCTGGTCGACGCCGGCCTGCCGCGCGAAGCGGCCAAGCCGCGCCAGATCGAGTTCTCGCGCTTGAACATCAACTACACGGTGATGAGCAAGCGCAAGCTGATGGCGCTGGTCACCGAACAGCTGGTGGACGGCTGGGAAGACCCGCGCATGCCGACCCTGCAGGGCCTGCGTCGCCGTGGCTACACGCCGGCGGCGATGCGCCTGTTCGCCGAGCGCGTGGGCATCAGCAAGCAGAATTCGCTGATCGATTTCAGCGTGCTGGAAGGCGCGTTGCGCGAAGACCTGGACAGCGCCGCGCCGCGCCGCATGGCCGTGGTCGACCCGGTCAAGCTGGTGCTGACCAACCTGGCCGACGGCCACGAAGAGCAGCTGACCTTCAGCAACCACCCGAAGGACGAAAGCTTCGGTATCCGCGAAGTGCCGTTCGCACGTGAAGTGTGGATCGACCGCGAGGACTTTGCCGAAGTGCCGCCGAAGGGCTGGAAGCGCCTGGTTCCCGGTGGCGAAGTGCGCCTGCGCGGCGCCGGCATCATCCGCTGCGATGAAGTGATCAAGGATGCCGACGGCACCATCACCGAACTGCGCGGCTGGCTGGATCCGGAGTCGCGTCCGGGCATGGAAGGCGCCAACCGCAAGGTCAAGGGCACCATCCACTGGGTCAGCGCGGTGCACGGCGTGCCGGCCGAGATCCGCCTGTATGACCGCCTGTTCTCGGTGCCGAACCCGGACGATGAATCGGAAGGCAAGACCTACCGCGATTACCTCAATCCGGAATCACGTCGCACCGTCATCGGCTATGTCGAGCCGGCGGCTGCCACCGCGGCGCCGGAACAGTCGTTCCAGTTCGAGCGCACCGGCTACTTCGTTGCCGACCGCCGCGACCACACCGCAGCCAAGCCGGTGTTCAACCGCAGCGTGACCCTGCGCGACACCTGGTCGGCCTGAGCACCTGCGCGGGCGCCGCACAGGCGCCCGCGTCATCCCGGCGAGTGCCCCATCCCGTGAAGCCGCAGCGCCGACCAGCGGACGCGGCCCGGCCGTGCTGCGCACGTGGCACGCACTGCCGCTGTGCAGCGGATACCGCCATCATCGTCCGTTCTTTCCTACCCATCAGGCCCTGCCATGTCCGCTGCCCCGAGTGCACTTCTGCCGCTGCTGCAACAGGTCCTGCTGGGCCGTGACATCGCCTGCACCGTCGAGGACGACGGACTGCTGCTCGACAGTGGCCTGCACCTGACCCCACACGGTGTCGCCAGCAACGAACGAGACAACGGCGGCTGGCAGACCTCCACCGTCATCGAGACCCGTCACGCGGGCTTGTTCGCCGATGGCCTGTTCGAATACCAGCACGCCAATGGCGCAACCGAACAGGAATCCCTGCTGTCCGGCTTCGAGACCTGGGTGCGGGTGGATCTGGCGACCCTGCAGGCCGCCATCGGCGCTGAAGACGCACCGGATCTGCCGATGATGGGACTGACCTACCCGACCAACGAAGACGGCCGGGAACACGAGCGCACCGTGGTGCTGGGACCGCTGGCCCATTACCGCGCCCGCGAACTGGACGACGCTGCTGCGTGCAGCGAAGACGACCACGGCTCCTGCCCCTGCTGCCTGTTCACCAGGAGCATCGACGCCTTCGACGATCTGCTGAAGGCCCATCACTTCCTGGCCATCCGTCTGTTCGCTTCGCGCGACGAGCAGGGCCAGTGCGAAGCCGACTGCCGGGTCAACGGCCATGACTTCGCCCCTGCCCTGCCGCTGCTGCGCGCCTATGCTGCGCGCTGGCCGCAGGCGGGGCTGGAATTCCGGAAGCAGTACGTGGTGATCCGCACCGGCTCACCCTCAGCGGCCTGAATCCAGCGCGCACGCCCGGTACATGCCACTGCCGCTACACTGCGCGCCGACATCTGTTGCACCTGTTCCTTTCACTCCCAACGAGGCACCCCCGCGATGCTGTACGCGCAAGTCCACCTGACCCTTCCCGCCTGGATCCACGACCAGATCGACCTGGATCGTCGATATCCGGGCGACGAGGCCAAGGTCGCGCTGGCGATCGAGCTGTCGCGGCTGAACGTCGACCACGCCAGTGGCGGCCCGTTCGGCGCCGTGGTGTTCGGGCCGGATGACAAGGTGATCGCTGCCGGCGTGAACCGGGTGATGCCGCATTCGACCTCGCTGGCGCACGCCGAGAACATGGCCTACATGCTGGCCCAGCAGCGCCTGCAGACCCCGCGCCTGAACGCGGTGCTGTCGCCGATCACCCTGGCCACCAGCTCGCAGCCGTGCTGCCAGTGCTACGGCGCCACCGTGTGGGCCGGCATCGACCGCCTGCTGATCGGCGCCAGTTCGGCCGACGTGGAAGAACTGACCCCGTTCGATGAAGGCCCGCTGCCGGCCGACTGGGTGGGCGAGCTCAACAAGCGCGGCATCGACGTGGTGCAGGGCCTGAACCGCGATGCGGCGCGCAGCGTGCTGCGTGCCTATGGGGAAAGCGATGGCGCCCGTTACTGAGGCCGGCATCGGCCTGCTGTGCCTGTGCCGGCAGGGCTTCGAGCCCGAGCTGGCCGGCGAACTGCAGTTCCGCGCAGGCGCCGCCGGTTTTGCCGGTTACGCCCGTACCCAGCGCAACGACGGCTACGTGCTCTTCATGTGCGATGAAGCCGCAGCGCTTGCACCGCGACTGCCGTGGCGCGAGCTGATCTTCGCCCGCCAGAAGCTGGTGGTGCTGGCCGAGCTGCCGCAGCTGGATCCGGCCGACCGCATCACGCCGATGCTGGACGTGCTGGCCGATGCGCCGCGCTTCGGTGATCTGTCGGTGGAGCATCCCGATTCGGACGCCGGCAAACCGCTGTCCGGACTGGCGCGTGCCTTCGGTAATGCCCTGCGCCCGGCGCTGCGCAAGGCCGGCAAACTCAGCGAAAAACCCAACGCACGCCTGCCGCGCCTGCACGTGGTGTTCGTCGATGGCACGCATGCCTTCATCTGCGTGGCCAACCCGGACGACAGCGCACCCTGGGCGTTGGGCATTCCGCGCCTGAAGCTGTTGCCCGATGCACCCTCGCGCTCGGCATTGAAGCTGGACGAGGCACTGCTGACCCTGCTTGCCCCGGAAGAACGCGAAGCGCTGGTGCGTCCGGGCATGCGTGCGGCCGACCTGGGCGCGGCACCCGGCGGCTGGACCTGGGTACTGACCCGCCAGCACGTGCATGTGCTGAGCATCGACAACGGCCCGCTGCGCCAGCACGTGCTGGACACGGGCCTGGTCGAACACCTGCGCGCCGATGGCTTCCATTGGCACCCGGAGCAGCCGCTGGACTGGATGGTCTGCGACATGGTCGAGCAGCCGCGTCGCGTCGCCGAACGCATGGCCACCTGGTTCCGCGAGGGCTGGTGCAGGCACGCGATCTTCAACCTGAAGCTGCCGATGAAGAAGCGCTGGGACGAGACGCGCCTGTGCCTGGACCTGTTCCAGGAGCAGGCCGGCAAGCCGCTGGTGGTACGTGCCAAGCAGCTGTACCACGACCGTGAGGAAATCACGGTGCTGGCGTCGCCGCTGCGCTGATGAACACCCTGCGCATATCCCTGCTGCTGTGTACCGCGGTGCTGGCGTCGCCAGCACTGGCACAACCGGCGCGCCCGCAACCGGCACAAAGTGCTCCGCTGCGCGATGACAGTGGCGTGGTCCGACAGCAGTCACTGTCGGCCGGCCGCGTGACCGGCAGCGTCGACATCGTGGTGCCGCTGGGCGAAACCCCGGTAACGGTGCGCTCGCTGGCGCCGGCCAGCGTGGTCGGCCAGTACCGCATCCATTTCGCCGAGCTGGACGTGAATGCTGATGGTTTCATCAGCCGTGACGAAGCACTGGCCAATCCGGCGCTTTCCGATGAGTTCAACGCATTGGACAGCAAGCGTCGCGGCAAGCTGGACCGCGCTGACCTTGCCGGCTGGCTGATCGATTGAACCGATTCCGGTAGCGCCGGGCCACGCCCGGCGGGATCGGTGAACCGCGCTACGCGCTCGCCGGGCATGGCCCGGCGCTACCGGCGGATGATCCGGGGCTCGCGCGCCAACCAAGGTTGGCGTCTACAGAAGCGATTCGCTGCAGACCGGCATGGCCCGCTTTTGGTAGGTGCCAACCTTGGTTGGCACAAGCCCGGAAGGCCCTCACTCCAGCTGGGCCGAGGATGCCCGATCGACGCGCCAACCAAGGTTGGCATGTACCAGGGCCTCGCCGTCACACCCCTGCGGCGCGCTTCCAGAAGGCCTGTACCAGCGGCGGCCACTTGCCTACGCAGCCCAGCGCGCGGCCACGCGCCAGGGTCAGGTGCATCTCGTCGTTGGAGAACAGCCGGTTGATCGCGTCGAAGCTGTAGGCGGCGATCTGGTTGTCGCTGCGACGCTCACGCGCCCAGCGCTGCACGCGCTGCGGCGACAACCGGGGTTGTCCACGCCGTTCGGCCGACGGCGCCAGCCAGTGCTGCAGGGCGGCGACATCGCGCAGGCCAAGATTGACGCCCTGCCCGGCCAGCGGATGCACCACGTGGGCGGCATCGCCCAGCGCCAGCACGCGACCGGCCACGTAGTGGCGGGCCAGCTGCCGGCGCAGCGGGAAGGCCGCGCGCGGCGAGGCCAGCCGCAGTTCACCCAGGCGCGCGGCGAAAGCGCGGGTCAGTTCACGATTGAATGCGTCTTCGTCCAGGGCCAGTACGCGTGCGGCCTCGTCGTCGGGCAATGTCCAGACGATGGAACTGCGGCGCTCGGCCACCGGCAACAGCGCCAGCGGACCGGTCGGCAGGAAGCGCTGCCAGGCCGTGGCCTGGTTGGGCAGCTCGCTGTCCACATAGGCGACTACACCGCGCTGCTGGTAATCGTGGCGCTCGACCTCGATCCCGGCCAGTCCGCGCAGGGTCGATTCAGCGCCGTCGGCAGCCACCGCCAGTGCGGCTTCGATGCGACGGCCATCATCCAGGCGCAGGCGCACAGCGTGCTCGTCCTGCTCAAGCGCTTCCACGCGCGCCGGGCAATGCAGCTCCACGCCAGCTGCCGGCAGCGCCGCCCACAGGCGATCCTGCAGCAAGCCGTTCTCGACGATGAAACCCAGCTCGCGACGGCCGAAGCGATCGGCGTCGAACAGCAGGTCGTCGCCACCGGCCGCGTCCCACACCTGCATGCGCCGGTATGGCCAGGCGCGTGCCTGCGCGATCGTCGGCCACACGCCGAGACGCTCAAGCAACTGCACGTTGTCGGCGGCGAAGGCGAACACCCGCAGATCCGGCTGTGCGGCCTGCCATGGTGCCGGTTCACGCCCTTCCACCAGCGTTACGGCAAGGCCGGCATCGGCCAGCGCCAGCGCACAGGCGGCGCCGACCACACCGCCGCCCACAATGGCCACGTCCAGGCGTGCGCGCCGGTTCATGCGGCTTCTCCACGGCACAGGCGCGGCACATCGCCACGGAAGCCCATCGCACCACCAACCAGCATCGACTGCACCGAGGCGCGCTGTGCGGCCACCAGGCCAAGGCTGCGCAGGGGGCGCAGCAGCGGCGCCGGATTGCTGGTCAGCCGGGCAAGGCCGCCGGAGAACGCCACCGTCTGCCGTCGATCTTCTTCGCGGCGGTCCACGTAGGATCGCAACAGTGCATCGCTGCCGGCATCACCCTCCACTTCCAGCAGCTCGGCCAACGTCAATGCGTCGCGCAGGCCGAGGTTGAAACCCTGCGCACCCAGCGGGTGGATGGTCTGCGCGGCATTGCCCAGCAGCACCGTGCGCTCCCCCACCAGCGCGCGCGCCAGTACCTGGATCAGCGGATAGGCACTGCGCGGGCCGGAGTCGAGCAGGCGGCCCGCCCGCCAGCCGATGGCCTGCTGCAGGCGCTGCAGCCAGGCAGCGTCGTCCAGCGCCATCACCGCCTCGGCCTGGTCACGGGCAACCCCGTGCACGGTACCGAAATGGCGGTCGCCACGCGGCAGCAACGCCGTCGGGCCGGTATCGGTGAAACGCTCCCAGGCGGTGCCATCGGGCGCGCGCTGGCTGCGCACGCGGGCCACGAACAGCGTCTGCTGGAAGTCGTGGCGATCAACGTCGATGCCCAACGCATCGCGCACGCCGCTGCTGGTGCCGTCGGCACCGACCACCAGCCGCGCCAGCAGCACCCGCTCGCCACTGTCATCGGCCACCCGCACCTGGCGGTAGCCGTCAATCACCTCGCCCAGGCCAAGGAAACGCATCGGCCGGTAGCGGCGCAGCCGTGACAACTCCTGCAGCCGGCTTTCCAGCGCCTGGCCGAAATCACGCGCCACCACCACCTGGCCGAACCATGGCCGGTCGTACTCTGCGGCATCGAGCTGCACCCGGCCGAAATCGCCGGCGCGGCTGACATGGATGCGGCGGATCGGACCGGGCGCCATCGACAGCTTCTGCATGACCCCCAGCGCGGTCAGCGCGTTGATCGTGGCGGCGGCAAAACTGAGGTTGCGCTGGTCGAACACCGCCGGCAGTTCCCCGGCCGGGCTGGCTTCGAGCAGGCCCACGTCGCGGCCCAGGCGGTCCAGGGCGATGGCCAGGCTGGCACCCACCAGACCGCCACCGACGATCAGCACGTCATGTCGTTCACTCATGGGCGCATGATACGCGCTCGCCGCGCCGGCATGCCCCACGCCGCCCCGCCTGCGCCAAGCGCCGCGCCGGGCTAGAATGAAACCTGAATCCGCTCCGGCCCACCGCCATGTCCGACTCCGCCCCCCGCGCCTTCGTCCTGTCAGTGCTCGTGCTGTTGCTGGCTGCGACCCGCGTCAATCACTTCGCGGCAATCCCGGACGCCTCCTGGGCGGTGTTCTTCATCGGCGGCTTCTATCTCGCCCGCTGGACCCGCTGGGCGTTCCCGCTGCTGATGGTGTTCGCGGTGCTGGTCGACTGGATCGTGATCCGCAGCAGCGGCCTCGACTTCTGGCAGCACTACTGCGTATCGCCGGGCTACTGGCTGCTGTTGCCGGCGTACTTCGCGATGTGGGCCGGTGGCATGTTGCTGGGTCGCAACTACCGCAGCGCACAGTGGTCGGTGCTGGGCAAGGGTGCCTTGCTGCTGGTGGCGTCGGTGGCGCTGTGCCATCTGCTGGCGCAGGGCGGTTTCTACTGGACCAGCCAGAACGTGGCCGAGCCGACCGTGGCCGGATGGGCACAGAACTACGCCCAATGGTTCGGCCCTTACCTGCGCACCACCGCGATCTACGTGGCCTTGGCCGCCGCACTGCAGCTGGCCGTGGAGCAGGTGCTCAAGCTCCTGCAGGCCCGCCGCGACATCCACCACTGAGCCACGCCATGGGTCATCGCCTCTCGCGCATCTACACCCGCACCGGCGACGACGGCAGCACCGGCCTGGGTGACGGCAGCCGGGTCGGCAAGGATGACCTGCGTGTTGCGTCCTATGGCACCGTCGATGAAGCCAACGCCACGCTCGGCCTGTTGTTGGCCGTGCCGCTGCCGGAGGACGTCCGCGCACTGGTGGTGCACCTGCAGCACCAGCTGTTCGATCTGGGCGCCGAACTGTGCATTCCCGGCCATGCCGCGATCCACGCCGCTGATGTGTCGGCGCTGGAACAGCAGCTGGACCACTACAACGCCGACCTGCCGATGCTGAAGGAGTTCATCCTGCCGGCCGGTGGCGAGGCCGCCGCGCGCTGCCACCTGGCGCGCACCGTGGTCCGCCGCGCCGAGCGCGACACGGTCGCCCTGGCCCGCGTGGAACCGGTACGCAACGAGGCGCTGCAGTACCTCAACCGGCTGTCAGACCTGCTGTTCGTGCTGGCCCGGGTGCTGGCACGGGCCGATGGCCACGGCGAAGCGCTGTGGCAACCACAGCATCGCCAGCGCTGAGCCGCCGTGCTGGTCTTCACCCATCCCGCCTGCCTGCTGCACGATCCGGGCCCTGGCCATCCTGAATGCCCGCAACGCCTGCAGGTGGTGCTCGACGCGCTGCACGAGGCCTTCCCCGGCCAACTGGATTGGCGCGAAGCGCCGCCGGCCAAGTTCGGTGAACTGACCCGGGTCCACGACAGTGCGCTGCTGGATCTGGTACTGCAACCGCAGAGCGCACCGCTGCGCCAGCTGGACATGGACACCTGGACCTCGCCGGGCTCGGCCAGCGCCGCGGTGCACGCCGCCGGCGCAGGTGTCGCGGCCGTCGATGCGGTGATGCTGGGCGAGGATCCGCTGGCCTTCTGCGCGGTGCGCCCGCCCGGCCACCATGCCACCAGCAGCACCGCGATGGGCTTCTGCCTGCTCAACAACATCGCCATCGCCGCCGCCTACGCCCGCGACCGCCACGGTCTGGAGCGGATCGCAGTGGTCGACTTCGACGTCCACCACGGCAACGGCACCCAGGACATCTTCCAGCACGACGCACGGGTGTCCTACTACAGCACCCACCAGGCCGGGCTGTTCCCCGAGTCCGGCCTGCGCCGTGACCGCGGCGCCGGCAACCTGATGAACATCCTGCTGCCGCCCGGCAGTGGTGGCTTCCGCTTCCGCAACGTCTGGGCCGACGAGATGCTGCCGGCGATCGACGACTTCCGCCCCCAGCTGCTGCTGATCTCGGCAGGCTTCGACGCCCACCTGCGCGACCCGCAGGCCGACCTGATGCTGGAGACCGACGATTTCGCCTGGATCACCCGCGAACTGCACGCGCTGGCACGCCGCCATGCCGCCGGCCGGGTGGTGTCGATGCTGGAGGGAGGATACGACCTGCAGGCCTTGGCCGAGTGCAGCGTGGCCCACCTGCAGGCACTGATGGCGACGCCTTCCGGCAGCGGGCCTGGATGAACCCGAACCGGCAACCCGGGGAGGCCTTCATTGCCCCTATGCAAGGGATGGGGCAAGCTACCGTCCGTTTTCGCCCGAATCCGAACCGCGTGCGCCGAGCCCTCCGCCTGCTTCCCCTGCCCCTGAGCATCGCCGTCTGCCTTCCGGCATGGGCTGATGACAAGCCGCTCAACTGGGGCCTTTGCCCGGCCACCGACGTGATCCCTGCGTTCACCGACGCACCGACCCCGGTGCCCGGCCAGGACAAGGCTGCCGCCAGCGCTGCGCGCGAACAGCAGCCCACCGACATCGAGGGCGACCAGCTGCTGGGCACCACCACCGTGCCGCAGTACCAGGGCAACGTGGCGCTGCGCCGGGGCGACCAGTTCGTGGGCACCGACAAGCTCAGCTTCGATACCGAAAGCGGCAACTATGTCGCCGACGGCAACGTCCGTTACCAGGATGCCTCGATCCGGATGGTCGCCAAGCGCGCCGAGGGCAACCAGGAAAGCGACACCCACAAGATCACCGACATCCAGTACCAGCTGGTGTCCCGCCGCGGCAACGGTGAAGCCGAATCGGTCGACCTGCAGGGCGCGGTCGGGCAGATGCACCGCTCCACCTACACCACCTGCGACCCGTCGCAGCCGGTGTGGAAGCTGACCGCCCCGGAAATCGAAGTCGACAACGACGAAGGCTTCGGCACCGCCCGCAACGCGGTGCTGCGGATCGGCAAGGTGCCGGTGCTGTGGGCGCCCTACTTCAAGTTCCCGATCGATGACCGGCGCAAGACCGGCCTGCTGTTCCCGCAGCTGGGCATGTCCGGCCGCAACGGTTTCGATTACGCACAGCCGATCTACTTCAACCTGGCGCCGAACTACGACGACACGTTGACCCCGCGTTACATGAGCCAACGCGGCCTGATGCTCGACAACGAGTTCCGCTACCTCTACAACGGCGGCCGCGGCGAACTGCTGACCGCGTTCATGCCCAACGACAAACTGCGCGACCGCGACCGCGGCCGGGTGATGTTCGGCGGCTACCACAACCTCGACGACCACTGGCAGGCCCGCGCCAACCTGGCCTGGGTCAGCGACGAACGCTACGTGGAAGACTTCGCCAACCGCCTGGTGGGCGTCACCGCGTCAAACCTGCAGAGCACCGTCGGCCTGTACGGCACCGGCAAGAACTGGACGGCCGGCATCATGGCCGACCGCTGGCAGCTGACCGACTACACCCTCAACGAGAGTGCGCTGGCCTACAACCGCCAGCCGCGCCTGTACTTCAACTGGGACAAGCCGCTGCTGCCGTGGCTGGAGACCGGTGTCTACGCCGAGGCCGTGCGCTTCACCCACGACGACATCAACTTCAAGTACGGCGCCGATGCGGGACCGGACCTGCAGTACACCCGCAACGGCAGCCGGCAGACCGAGGGCATCGGTGTCAGCGGCGGCTCGCGACTGGACCTGAAACCGTACGTGTCGTTCCCGATCAGCGGCGCGGCCTGGTATGTCACGCCCACGCTTGCCTACCGCTATACCGGTTACCAGCTGGACCGTGGACTGGTTGATGGCGTGAACGGCATCCGCGGCCAGATCCTGCGCTCGCAGGGCATCGACCCGGCCACCGCTACCCCCGAACAGCTGCGCGGCAACACCTCGCCCAGCCGCAGCCTGCCGATCGCCAGCCTCGATGCCGGCCTGTTCTTCGACCGTGAGACGAAGATCGGTGGCAAGTCGTTCCTGCAGACCCTGGAACCGCGCCTGTTCTACCTGCGCACGCCCTACCGCGACCAGGACGAGCTGCCGATCTTCGATACCCGCGACTTCACCTTCAGCTGGGGCCAGCTGTTCCGCGATTCGCGCTATACCGGCGCCGATCGCCAGAACGACGCCAACCAGCTGACCGTGGCCCTGAGCACCCGCTTCATCGACCAGACCACCGGCAAGGAGCGTTTCTCGGCCTCCATCGGCCAGATCCAGTACTTCGACGAGTCGCGGGTGAGCGTGGTCCCCGGTGGCGCGCCGGTTGAAAAGGGCAAGTCGGCCTGGATCGCCGACGGCAACTACATGATCAACGACCGCTGGACCCTGGGCGCCACCTATCAGTGGGACCCCAAGTACAAGCGCGAGGATCTGGCCAGCGTGCGCGCCCGCTACCTGATGTCCAACGACGGCGTGGTCAACCTGACCTACCGTTACCGCATCAATTCCGGCGCCCCCGCCACCGCCAACAAGCATGACCGCACCCTGCTGGAACAGGCCGACCTGTCGTTCCTGTACCCGCTGAACGAGCGCTGGAGCCTGGTCGGCCGCTACTACTACTCGATCCAGGACAAGGAACCGCTGGAGATCATCGGTGGCGTACAGTGGGACAGCTGCTGCCTGGCCGTGCGCGCCGTGGCCCGCCGCTACGTACGCAACCGCGAAGGCGAAATGAACAACTCCATCCAGCTCGAGTTCGTGCTCAAGGGCTTGAGCTCCCTCGGCCAGGACACGGACCGCACTTTGCGCCGTGCTATCCTCGGCTACAACCGCGACGACCTCTATCTCGTGCCGCCCAGCAACACCGGAGCGACCCGCGATGACTACGATCCGAATCAGATCCCATGACCAAGAGCTTCCCCGTTCTCCTCGCATCGCTTCTGGCGGTGTCCAGCGTGTCCGCCCCCCTGCAGGTTCTTGCGCAGGAGGCCCAGCCGTTGGATCGCATCGCTGCTGTCGTCGATGAGGACGTGATCCTGCAGAGCGAGCTCCAGCGTGCGATCGCCAACATCAAGGCGCAGTACGCCGGCCGCGAGGCCCAGCTGCCGCCCGATGACGTGCTCAGCCGCCAGGTGCTCGAGCGCCTGGTGCTGGTCAAGCTGCAGGTGGCCCGTGCCCAGGGCAGCGGCATCCGTGTCAGCGACCAGGAACTGACCCAGGCGATGAATGCCATCGCCCAGCAGAACGGCTCGACCCTGGATGCCCTGCGCCAGCGCCTGGCCAGTGACGGTATCGATTTCAACGATTTCCGCGCCTCGGTGCGTGACGAGATCACCGTGCAGCGCCTGCGCCAGAGCTTCGCGCAGAGCCGCATCAGCGTCAGCGAAGGCGAGGTCGATGCTGCCCTGAAGCAGCAGGCCGATGCCGGCAACCAGTTCCACCTCGCACACATCCTGGTCGCCCTGCCCGATGGTGCCAGCGCCGAGCAGATCGCCACCGGCCAGAAGAAGGCTGATGGCGTGAAGGCCCTGCTGGACAAGGGCGAACTGGACTTCAATGCGGCGGCCGTGCGCTATTCCGACAGCCCCAATGCGCTGGAAGGCGGCGACCTCGGCTGGCGCACCCTGGATGAAATCCCGGCCGCGTTCGCACAGACGATGCAGCAGATGAAGCCCGGCGAAGTGGTCGGCCCGATCCGTGGCCCGAGCGGCTTCCAGCTGCTGAAGCTGGTGGAAGTGCGTGACGCCAGCGCGGCGGCAGGCACCCACACGGTCACCGAGTACCACGGCCGCCATATCCTGGTGCGCGTGGACGATGCCCAGTCCGACGCGGCCGCCAAGGCCAAGATCGACACCCTGCGTGCGCGTATTGCCGGCGGTGCCGACTTCCAGCAGGTGGCCAAGGAATCGTCCGAGGACACCAACAGCAAGGGCCAGGGCGGCGATCTGGGCTGGTTCCCGGCCGACGCGTTCGGCCCGGCCTTCGGCCAGCAGGTGGCAGGCATCCAGGACGGCGGCGTAAGCCAGCCGTTCCGCACCGATGCGGGCTGGCACATCGTGCAGCGCGTGGGCACCCGCCAGACCGACGTCGGCAGTGACAACCAGCGCGCCCAGGTCCGCGAGACCATCGGTCGCCGCAAGCTGGAAGACGAGTACAACCGCTTCCTGCAGGAGCTGCGTGGCGAAGCCTACGTCAGCTTCCGCAGCGGTGACCGGGCGGAAAATACCGCCACGCCTCCGCAGTCCTGAGCCATGCTCCCCGAGCTCGCTCTGGTACCGGGCGAGCCCGCCGGGATCGGCCCGGAACTGTGTGTCCGACTGGTCCAGCAGCCGCGCGATGATTGCCGGCTGCTGGCATTCGCCGATCCGGACACCCTGCGCGCGGCCGCAGCCGCGCTGGATCTGCCCCTGCAACTGCTGCCCGAGGACGCACACGCACGTGTCCCCGGCGATCTGCGCCTGCGCGCCGTCGCCAACAGCGCCCCCAGCCGTTTCGGCCATACCGACCCTGCCAACGCAGGTGCGGTGATCGGCGCCCTGCTCGGTGCGGGCCAGGCCTGCCTGTCCGGTGAACTGCACGGCGTGGTGACCGGCCCGGTGCACAAGGCGGTGATCAACCAGGGCGGCATCGCCTACAGCGGCACCACCGAACTGCTGGCCGACCAGGCCGGGGTGAAGGTGGTGATGATGCTGGCCAACGACATCGTCCGCGTTGCCCTGGCCACGACCCACCTGCCGCTGCGTGAGGTTGCCGATGCGATCACCGCGCCCGGCCTGGAACACACCCTGCGCACCGTGCATGCCGCGCTGCGCCGCGAGTTCGGCCTGGCCGCACCGCGCATCGCCGTGCTTGGCCTGAACCCGCATGCCGGCGAAGACGGCCACCTCGGCCGCGAGGAACTGGATCTGGTCATCCCGCTGCTGCAGCGCCTGCGCAGCGAGGGCATGGACCTGATCGGTCCGCTGCCGGCCGATACCGCGTTCCTGCCGGCCAAGCTGGCCGGCTTCGACACCGTGCTGGCCATGTACCACGACCAGGGCCTGCCGGTGCTGAAGTACTCCGGCTTCGAGCAGGCGGTGAACCTGACCCTGGGCCTGCCCTATCCGCGCGTGGCGGTCGACCACGGCACCGCGCTGGATCTTGCCGGCCGCGGCATTGCCGATCCTTCCAGCCTGCGGGCCGCCACAACGCTGTGTGCGCGGCTGGCGCGGCAACGTACACTGAGCACATGACTTCCCCGCATTCCCCCTCCGGCCCGGTGTTTTCCGCCCCGGCCAAGAAGCAGCTCGGCCAGCACTTCCTTGCCGACCGCTACTACATCGACAAGATCGTGATGGCGGTCAATCCCAAGGACGGCGACCGCCTGGTCGAGATCGGCCCGGGCCAGGGTGCGATCACCCTGCCGCTGCTGCGCGTGCACCCGAAGATGACGGTGATCGAGTTCGACCGCGACCTGATCGCGCCGTTGACCGCCGCCGCCGAGCCCCTGGGTGAACTGACCATCGTCAACCGCGACGTGCTGCGGGTCGATTTCACCGAGCTGGCCGACGGACAGCCGATCCGCCTGGTCGGCAACCTGCCCTACAACATCTCCTCGCCCATCCTGTTCCATGCACTGGAACATGCTGCGGTGGTCTCGGACATGCACTTCATGCTGCAGAAGGAAGTGGTCGACCGCATGGCTGCCGGTCCCGGCAGCAAGGTGTTCGGCCGCCTCAGCGTGATGCTGCAGGCCTACTGCGAGGTGACCTCGCTGTTCGTGGTGCCGCCGGGTGCGTTCAGGCCGCCGCCGAAGGTCGATTCGGCCGTGGTGCGCCTGGTACCGCGCGACCCGGCCAGCATCGACATCAAGGACCACAAGCGCTTCGCCGAGGTGGTCAAGGCCGCCTTCGGCCAACGCCGCAAGACCCTGCGCAATGCCCTGAACAACGTGGTCAGCGCCGAGCAGTTCGTGGCCGCCGGCGTGCGCCCCGATGCCCGCGCCGAACAGCTGGACGTGGCTGAATTCATCGCTTTGGCCAATGCCACCTGATTACACTGCCGGTATGGAAGACGCTGACGTTTATGCCATCTCCGTCGAAGTCGCCCCGCGCTTCCTCGACGACCAATCCGCGCCGGAAGACGGTCGTTATGCGTTCGCCTATACGATCCGCATCCACAACCAGGGCCGCGTTGCCGCGCGCCTGGTCGCACGCCACTGGCGCATCACCGATGCCAATGGCCGCGTCGAGCATGTCGATGGCGATGGCGTGATCGGCGAACAGCCGCGACTGCGTCCGGGTGAAGACTTCCATTACACCTCGGGTGTCATGCTCGGCACCGAGCACGGCACGATGCAGGGCCATTACGACATGGTGGCCGACGACGGCACCGAATTCGCCGCGCCGGTCGCACCCTTCGTGCTGGCCATCCCGCGCACCCTGCACTGACACGGAGGCCGAACGATGAGTGTATGGGCGATCGGCGACCTGCAAGGCTGCTATGACGTAACCCAGCGCCTGCTGGAGAAGATCCGGTTCGATCCGGCGCAGGACACCCTGTGGTTCTGCGGCGACCTGGTCAACCGCGGTGGACAGTCACTGGAAACCCTGCGGCTGGTGCATTCGCTGCGCGAACACAGCGTGGTGGTGCTCGGCAACCACGACCTTTCCCTGCTGGCCGTCGGTGCGCGAACCGAGGAAGAGCAGCGCAAGGTCAACCCGGACCTGCTGCGCATCGTCCAGGCCGAAGACCGCGATGTGCTGCTGGACTGGCTGCGCCTGCAGAAGCTGGTGCACGTGGACCGCGAGCTTGGCTGGATGATGGTGCATGCCGGCCTTGCGCCGAAGTGGACCACGCAGATGGCCGAGAAGCATGCGGCCGAAGTGGAAGTGCAGCTGCACGGCGCCGGCTACCGCAAGCTGTTCCGCAACATGTACGGCGACAAGCCCAGCTGGGCGCCGAACCTGACCGGCTACGAGCGCTCGCGGGCGATCATCAACGTGCTCACGCGCATGCGCTACTGCACCTCGCGCGGCCGCATCGGCATCGAGGACAAGGGCACGCCGGGCACCCAGGAGCAGGGGCTGTATCCCTGGTTCGAAGTGCCGGGCCGGGTCGAGCGCGACCTGAAGGTGGTCTGCGGCCACTGGTCCGCGCTCGGCCTGACCATCACCCAGGGCATCCACGCGATCGACACCGGTGCCGTGTGGGGTGGCAAGCTCACCGCGATCCAGCTCGACACCGATGAGCTGCGCGTGGTGCAGGTACCGGGACGCGACGTACCGGCACCGGTCGCCAACGCGCGGCCGCCCGCGCGACCGGCACACGAGCGCACGGCAGGCAAGGACAACAGCCAGGGCAACGGCAACGCTGCAACGGCTGGCGCCCCGGGCAACCGTGGTCCGCGCCGCCGCCGCCGCCGTGGTGGTGGCGGTGGTGGCAACAACAACGGAACGCCTCCTTCGGCATGACGCCCGGCAACCGCGCACCATGGACGGTGCTGCTGCTGACGCTGGCCCTGGCCAGCGGCTGCCAGCCCTCATCGTCGCCAGCGACTGCCGGCGCCGACGCTACCGCCGCCCCTGCATCAGCTCCTGCACCTTCGCCGCCGCTGGTCGCTGCCGCACGCGCACAGGTCGGCGTCACCACCCGCTACGACCCTGCCTATCAGGTACTGGCCTACCCCGGTGGCGACGTGCCCGCTGATCGCGGCGTATGCACCGACGTGGTGGTCCGCGCCCTGCGTACGCAGGGGCTGGACCTGCAGGTCCGCGTGAATGAAGACATGCGCGCTGATTTCAGCGCCTATCCGCCCCTCTGGGGCCTGTCCCGACCGGATCGGAACATCGACCACCGGCGCGTGCCCAACCTGATGCGCTGGTTCGACCGCCACGGCTGGCAGCAACCGATCAGTGCCCTTCCCAGCGACTTCGCTGCCGGCGACATCGTGGCCTGGAAGCTCAATGGCAACGGCCTGCTGCACGTGGGCATCGTTTCCGACCGGCGCCTGGCCGACGGTACGCCGCTGGTACTGCACAACATCGCGCGCGGTACGCGGGAAGAGAACCTGCTGTTCCAGCACACCATCATCGGCCACTACCGGATGCCGTAGAACGATCCTGTAGAGCCGAGCACGGCCAGGCTCTACAGGACGCCGCGCTCAGCGGCGGACGTAATGCACGAAGCGGAACGCGTAGGCGTGACGCTCATCGGCCGGGTGCGGCTCACTGGCCACCTCCTGCCAGAGGCGCTCATCCACCTCCGGGAAATGGGTATCGGCCGGTACTTCGGCATACACCCAGGTCAGGTACAGATCACTGGCCTGGTCCAGCAGCTGGCGGAAGATCTCGCCGCCACCAATGATGCACAGCTCGCTGGCGCCCTCGCCCTCTGCAATCGCTTTCGCCTCGTCCAGCGAGGCCACCGCGCGCATGCCCTCGAACGGCACCTGGCCGCTGCGGGTCAGCACCAGGTTCGTTCGGCCGGGCAGCACGCGGCCAATCGATTCGGCGGTCCTGCGCCCCATCAGGATCGGCTTGCCCAGGGTCAACGCCTTGAAGTGCCTGAAATCGTCCGGCAGGTGCCAGGGCATGGCGTTGCCCTGGCCGATGCCACGATTGCGATCCAGTGCAACGATCATCGAAAGTTTCATGGTGCGGCCTCCTCAGCCGGCGTCGATCTGCAGGCGTGTACAGGCCTCGTTGGCGGCACTGGCCGCGCGCAGCGCCGCAGCCAGCGCCGGGTTCGACGTGGAATTCTCGTCCAGGCCTTCGAGGATCCTGTCCATCTGCGCGTCCTCGATCTCCTTCAGGCCCGGTCCCGACAGGATGTCCCTGGACAGCGTGGCAACGTCGGTGCTGCCGCTGCGCGCCAGGAATCCCTGCAGATCCTTGCTGGAATAGACCACCGCCAGGCGCTGCTCAAGCTCATGCTGGTAGGCGGGTTCTTCGATGCCAGCCTTCAGGTGTTCGGCCATCGCCGCGTACATGCCGGTCACCGCTTCGCGCACCTGTGCCTGGCAGCCGGCCGGCATGTCGCTGGGCAGTGGCGCGCTGCCATCGAGCGTCCGGACGAAGCGCTGCAATTCCCCGCGCATGTGCTTGTGCACGATCTGCTCGTTGACCTGCCGGGCCAATGCGAGGGTGTCTGCAGGCGCCGCCTGCACCAGGCTCAACGGCGCCAGGCCAGCCAACGCCAGCAGTGCCGCAACGCGTGGGCGCGCGCTCATACCGCCACCGGCGCCTTGATCGCCGGATGCGGATCGTAGCCATCAATGCGGACGTCATCGAACTGGAAGCCGAACAGATCGGTCACCTCCGGGTTCAACCACAGCGTCGGCAGCGCGCGCGGTTCACGCGACAGCTGCTCGCGGGCCTGCTCGAAGTGGTTCGAATACAGGTGCGCGTCGCCCAGCGTGTGCACGAAATCGCCGACGCCCAGGCCGGTGGCCTGCGCCACCATGTGGGTCAGCAATGCGTAGCTGGCGATATTGAACGGTACGCCGAGGAAGATGTCACCACTGCGCTGGTACAGCTGGCAGCTGAGCTTGCCGTCGACCACGTAGAACTGGAACAGGTTGTGGCACGGCATCAACGCCATCTGCGAGAGCTCGCCCACGTTCCAGGCACTGACCACCAGCCGCCGCGAATCCGGATTACGCTTGATCTCGTCCACCAGCCACTGCATCTGGTCGATCTCGCCGCCGTCGGCCGTGGCCCAGCTGCGCCATTGCTTGCCGTACACCGGGCCGAGGTCGCCGTTCTCGTCGGCCCACTCGTCCCAGATGCGCACCTGGTTGTCCTTGAGGTAACCGATGTTGGTATCGCCCTTCAGGAACCACAGCAGCTCGTGGATGATCGAGCGCAGGTGCAGCTTCTTGGTGGTGACCAGCGGGAAGCCGTCGTTGAGGTTGAAGCGCATCTGCCAGCCGAACACGCTGCGGGTGCCCGTACCGGTGCGGTCGCTCTTCTCCGCGCCGTGTTCGAGCACGTGCGAGAGCAGGTCCAAGTAGGCCTTCATGCCTTGCCCTCCGCCGTCACCAGCGGCTGCGGCTGCAGCACCGGCGCGCGGCGCGACATCACCAGCAGCACCAGGCCGAAGGCGATCAGCGGCACGCACAGGATCTGGCCCTTGGTCAGCCAGCCGAAGGCCACGTAGACGCCGTTGTCGGGCATGCGCACGAACTCGACGGCGAAGCGGAAGATGCCATACAGCAGCGCGAACAGGCCGCCGATGAGATAGCGATGGCGCGGCTTGGCCGACACCGTCCTCAACACCGCGAACATCACCAGCCCTTCCAGCAGCGCTTCATACAGCTGCGACGGATGGCGCGCGAACTGGTTGAGCGCACCGCTGGCGAACTGCGACTGCAGGGTGGCGTGATCGAGCTGGTTCAACGGTGCCGGCAGGCCGGAAGGGAACACTACGCCCCAGCGGCCGTCGGTGTACTTGCCCCACAGCTCGGCGCCGATGAAGTTGCCGATGCGGCCAAAGCCCAGGCCCAGCGGCACCAGTGGCGCCATGAAATCCATGGTGTCGAAGAAGTGCAGCGCATGCTTGCGCGACCACCACCAGCAGGCCGCGATCACGCCGAGCAGGCCACCGTGGAAGCTCATGCCGCCATCCCACACCTTGAACAGCAGCAGCGGGTTGTGCAGGAAATCGCCCAGCGCGTAGAACAGCATGTAGCCGATGCGCCCGCCCAGCACTACGCCGAGCATGGCGTAGAACAGCAGGTCGGAGAAGCCGTTGGCGTCGACGCCCGGCAGGCGCCCGTCGGCGATCCGCTTGCGCCCCAGCAGCCAGGCGGCGGTGAAGCCGAGCAGGTACATGATGCCGTACCAGTGCACCTTGATCGGTCCCAACGAGAGGGCGATGGGGTCGATGTCGTGGAAATAGATCATGAAGGGCGCCTTGCAGGGATGCCGATATTCTAGCGCCGCCCGGGAGCGGCCTCGTCGTGGCCGCCGTCGCCCGATTGCCGGGCTTCAGCCCAGGATCTGCGGCGCGTCCGGCAGGCCGTCCTGATCGGACCGCGCCGAGGCCGGAAAGTGCCCTTCCACCAGGGAGGAAACCTCGTCGATGGCATCGCGCAGCGCCGCCACCGGCTGCGAGCCGCACAGGCCTTCGCGCAGATGCGTGCAGACCCGCTGCCACTGCTCGGGCGCGACCCGCCCCTGCAGTCCACGGTCGGCCACGATCTCGATGGCGTGGTCGGCCAGCAGCAGGTAGATCAGCACGCCGTTGTTGTGCGCGGTATCCCAGGTGCGCAGGCGCGCGAAGGCATGCTCGGCCGCCTGCCGCGGGGTGACCTTGTGCCACAGCGCATGCAGTGGCAGATCGGCCTCCACGGCAAACATCACCTGGCCGCCATGGCGCTGCTCGCCCGCGGCGATCGCCTCGGTGATCGCCTGCAGCGTGGCCGGCGGGAACGCCCGCCGTACCGATGGCGAAAACAGATGCCTGCACAGACGTTGGATCATCACCAGCCTCCCGACGCGCCGCCGCCGCCGGAACGGCCACCACCGCCGCCCCAGCCGCCGCCACCGCCAAACCCACCCCCGCCGCCGAAGCCGCCGCCGCCCCAGCTACCTCCGCCCCAACCGCCACCACCGGCGAAACGCCCCGGATGGCCGGACAACATCGCCACCACCAGGCCCACCACGCCGGCCAGGCCACTGGCCAGCAAGGTGGAAGTGAACAGGAAGGCGGCTACCGCCGCTCCAGCACCACCCAGCAGGCCGCGCAGCGGACGCGGTACCCGCGAGAACACGCCGCGCAGGATGCTGCCGGCGAACACGCCGATGAACAACGCCAGGATCCAGGTATCACCGCCCCCGTCCGGGGCGCGTCCCTGCTGGCTGCTGACCGGCGCCGGCAGGGCTTCGCCGTCGATGATCCTCACCAGCACCGCCGTGGCCTCGGTGATGCCACCGGCATAGTCATTGGCGCGGAAGCGTGGCACCAGGTATTCCTGGATCACCCGGTTGGCGATCGCGTCGGGAATCGCACCTTCCAGGCCATAGCCCGGTTCGATACGCACCCGCCGATCGTCCTTGGCCACCACCAGCAGCACGCCGTCATCCACGCCCTTGCGACCGATCTGCCACTGATCGAACACCCGGGTGGTGTACTGGGCGATGTCTTCCGGCTGCGTGGTCGGCACCACCAGCACCTGCATCTGGCTGCCCTTGCGCTGCTGCAGGTCCAGCGCCTGCTGCACCAGCGCCTGCTTCTGCGCGGCATCCAGGGTGCCGGTGGTATCGACCACCGGCGAATCCAGCGCCGGAATCGGCGCCAGCGTCTGCGCCTGCACGGTCATCGGCAGCCACAGCAGCAGGGCCAGCAGTGTGGCGGCCAGGCGCATCGGTCAGTGGCCCGGAGCCGGGGCCGGCTGCTGCTGCGGCGCGTTGCCGAAATCAACCGCCGGCGCGTTGGAAATCTGCGCTTCGTTTTCCACGGTGAAGTTCGGCTTGGGCTGGTAGCCGAAGATCTTGGCGGTGATCAGCTGCGGGAACGAGCGGATGTAGGTGTTGTAGTCCTGGACCTGCTGGATGTAGCGGCCACGGGCAACGGTGATGCGGTTCTCGGTGCCTTCCAGCTGCGCCTGCAGGTCGCGGAAGTTCTGGTCGGACTTCAGCACCGGGTAGTTCTCGGTAACCACCAGCAGGCGCGACAGCGCACTGCCCAGTTCGCCCTGGGCCTGCTGGAACTGCTTGAGCGAGGCTTCATCGTCGGCGTTGACGTTGATCTGGCCAACGCGCGAACGGGCGTTGGTGACTTCGGTCAGCACGCGTTCTTCCTGGCTGGCGAAACCTTTCACGGTCTGCACCAGGTTGGGCACCAGGTCGGCGCGGCGCTTGTACTGGTTGAGCACTTCGGACCAGCTGGCCTTGACCGCTTCGTCCTTCTGCTGGATGGCGTTGTAGCCGCAGCCGGACAGCAGGGAGGCCAGCAGCAATAATGGGATGAGGCGGGTCAACAGGCGCATGGCCTAGGCTCCGGGTGGACTGAGCGCCGAGCATGCCATGGTCGGTGTTAACGGACGTGTGGAGAGTGCCGGCCATCGGGCGCCGCCCCCTCCGCGGTGTGGTCCAGCCAGCTCGGGTGGGCCGGGAGGGTGGGTTGGCTGGGGGACGCTGCAAGTACGTCCATGTAAGCTCGGTCGCCGCATCCATGCGGCTCACGCCCCCAGCCAACCCACCCTCCCGGCCACGGACGGTTTCCTGCGCACCGCGGGAAGATCAAAAGAAAAAGAAAAATCAAAAGCGAAAACCGATTCTTCAGACATTCCTGATGCCTGCCATCCACGCATGGCGTGGATCTGTCGACCAAGGTCGACACCTACCAACAGCAGCACAGAATGCCGTCCCGACAGATCGCGGAACACTGTCGAAGGCGGGGTGGGTCAGCTTGCGGGGGCGTGAGCGCCATGGATGGCGCGACCGAGCTTACAGGGACGTACTTGCAGCGTCCCCCGCAAGCTGACCCACCCCGCCATCCCACGGAATGCCCGCCGTTGCTGTTGAGGTTGCCGGCCAGCGGCCGGCACTACCGCCTCTGCGGGTGCAGGGCGCAGCCCTGCCGGAACACATCTCTCAGCAAGCCTCAGCCACCGGCGCGCGTGCCCGCCCCAGCCACGCCAGCAGCAGCGCCGACGCTGCCAGCAGGCCACCGGCCACCGGAATCGCCGCGTACCCCAGCCCCAGGCTGATCACCGCACCACCCAGCGCCGCGCCCAGTGCATTGCCGAGGTTGAATGCACCGACGTTGATCGACGACGCCAGGCCCGGCGCCTCGCTGGCCGCCTGCATCACCCGGATCTGCAACGGCGGCACGATGGCGAAGGTCGCCGCACCGAACAGCAGTACACCCAGCGCCGCAGTCGCTTGGCTCATGAAAGCCAGCGGCAGCACGAACATCAGCACCGCAAGTACCGCCAGCAGGATCCGGGTGGCGCCGTCCAGCGACCAGTCGGCCAGGCGCCCGCCAATACCGTTGCCGAAGGTAAAGCCGATGCCGATCAATGCCAGCGACAGCGCGATGAAGGCATTCGACGCACCGGTCAGTTCAGTCAGCACCGGCGCCACGTAGGTGTAGAGGGTGAACATCGCACCTGCACCCAGCACCGTAGTGGCCATCGCCAGCAGCACCTGCGGCTGCATGATCGATTTCAGTTCACGCCGCACATCCGGGCGCGCGCCCGCGGCCGACGGCGGCAGTGCCATGGCCAACGCGGTGATCGCAACCACACCGAGTACGGCGGTGCCGGCAAAGGCCAGGCGCCAGCCCAGCTGCTGGCCGACCCAGGTCGCCAGCGGCACGCCACCGATGTTGGCGATGGTCAGGCCCATGAACATCGTCGCCACCGCCGCGGCCTGCTTCTCCTTCGGCACCAGGCTGGCGGCGACCACCGCGCCGATGCCGAAGAACGCACCGTGATTGAGGCTGGTCACCAGCCGTGACAGCAGCAGCAGGCCGTAGTTCGGGGCCAGCGCCGACAGCAGGTTGCCGATGACGAAGATCGACATCAGCAGCATGAGTGCGGTGCGCTTGCCGAAGCGTCCCATCAGCAGGGTCATCACCGGTGCGCCCAGCATCACGCCCACCGCATAGGCGGTGATCAGCATGCCGGCGGTGGGGATGCTGACCCCCACTCCGTTGGCGATGACCGGCAGCAGGCCCATCGGCGTGAACTCGGTGGTGCCAATGGCGAAGGCGCCGACGGCGAGGGCCAGCAATGCGGCTCTGGAATTCATGGGGGTTGCCTGCGTGGGGGCAGGCCCTGTGGAAAATGAGCGCGTAGCCTGCGCGCTTTGCCGGCCGGGAGTAAGCCACTACGCGGGAAAACAGTGTTGATCCCGATTCACAAGTGGAAGGTGCAAGCCGGCATTGCGGGAAGAAGCCACGCCGGGCATGGCCCACGCTTCGGTAGCGCCGGGCCATGCCCGGCGAGCGCAGCGGCGCCTGAAACGCAGAACCCCCGGCCGGGCCGGGGGTTCTGTCTCGCTTGCTTACCAGTCGCCGGCGCCCGGCACGTGGTGTTCGCGTGCGCGGCGGCGCATCAGCAGGTTCAGCCACTCCACCAGCACCGAGAAGCCCATCGCGGCGTAGATGTAGGGCTTGGGCACGTGCACGTCCAGGCCGTCCAGGATCAGCACCGCGCCGATCAGCAGGATGAAGGCCAGGGCCAGCATCTTCACGGTCGGGTTGGCATCGATGAAGCGGCCCAGCGGGTTGGCCGCCAGCAGCATCACCGCCACCGACAACAGGATCGCCGCCACCATCACCGGCACATGGTCGGCGATGCCGACGGCGGTGATCACCGAATCCAGCGAGAACACGATGTCGATGACCGCGATCTGCGCGATCACGTAGCCGAACACGGCCGAGGTCTTGGTGGTGGTCGGGTCCTCGTCCTCGCCACCGGTGATCATCTCCTTGATCTCCATCCAGCCCTTGATGATCAGGAACAGGCCACCGACGATCAGCACCAGGTCGCGGATGGAGATGCCCATGCCGGCCACGGTGAACAGGTTCGCCTGCATGTGCGCCAGGTACGCCAGCGAGACCAGCAGGCCGATACGGGTGATGCAGGCCACGGCGATGCCGAGGCGGCGCGCGAACGGGCGGCGCTCTTCGGGCAGCTTGCTGACGGCGATGGAGATGAACACCAGATTGTCGATGCCGAGCACGATTTCCAGCGCGCTCAAGGTGAACAGGGTCAACCAGACGTTCGGATCGGCGAGAAGCTCAAGGGACATGGGAAGTCTTCAACAAGGGGGGAGGAAGAAGGATCAGCCGACGCTGGCCGGGAACAACCGCGGCACCAGCACCAGGGCCCAGCACAGCAGCACGTTCATCATCAGCACGAACACCGCCGCCGAGCCCATGTCCTTGGCGCGGCCGGCCAGTTCGTGGATTTCCGCGCCATAGCGCTCGATCACCGCCTCGATGGCCGAATTGGCCAGCTCCATCGCCAGCACCAGCAGCATCGAGCCGATCATCAGCGCGCGCTCCACCGGGGTCTGGCCCAGCCAGATCGCCAGCGGGGTCAGCAGCACCAGCAGGTAGACCTCCAGCCGGAACGAGGACTCGTGCAGCCAGGCAGCACGCAGGCCCTGCCAGGACCAGCGGGCGGCCTGGAAGATGCGGCGCGGGCCGCGGGGCATGTGGCCGAACTGATCAGCCACGGGTGATGGATCCAGCAACAGGGGCGCGGCGCAGCGACCGCTCAGACGCACGGCAGGAAATCATGGGTGCACAGGGATAGGCAGACAGCCCCCATTTTGCCACAAGGGCGGCAATGGCACCCCGCACGCCCCGCCGCGAGGCCCTGCGAACGACCCCGCAAACGGCCCAGCGCGGCCAAGCGCGGGGCCAGCCCAGCTTCTATGATGGATACCCCTGCCCTGCCGGAGTGCCTGATGACCCGTCCCCGCACCTGCCTGATCCTGCTCGGCCTGCTGGCCGCGCCGCTGGCCCAGGCCCTGAGCCCGCCGGCGCCGCCACAGATCCCTGCGCAGGTCTCCAACGTGGCCTGGGAGGCCGACATCGCCGCCTTCGCCGCCGCCGACCGGACCAATCCGCCGCCGCGTGGTGGCATCGAGTTCATCGGCAGCTCGTCCTTCCGCATGTGGGACAGCCTGGCCCGGGATTTCCCGGGGCAACCGGTGTTCAACCGCGGCTTCGGAGGTTCGGAAGTACGCGACAGCACCTGGTACGCCGGCCAGGCCATCGTGCCGTACGCGCCGTGCAAGGTGTTCTTCTACGCCGGCGACAACGACCTCAACAGCGGCCGCAGCGCAACCCAGGTACGCGATGACGTGGTGGCCTTCGTGCAGCGCGTGCATCGCGACCTGCCGCAGACGAAGGTGGAATACGTCTCCATCAAGCCCAGCCCCTCGCGGGCGCACCTGCTGCCGGCGATCAACGACGCCAACGCGAAGATCAAGGCTGCGTTGGCGAAGCTGCCCAACACCGGCTACACCGACATCTACACACCGATGCTCGGGGCCGACGGCCAACCCGATGCGTCGTTGTTCCGCGAGGACATGCTGCACATGACCCCGGCCGGCTATGCGATCTGGACCAAGGCGCTGGCGCCGAAGGTCAACTGCAACTGATTGATCCCGAGGTTGCCGGCCAGCGGCCGGCACCACCGCGACAACGCGCGTGCTCCGGTAGTTGCCAACCGTGGTTGGCATGAATGCGTCCACCTGCATCCCAGTGAAAGCGCCGACCAAGGTCGGCAACTACCGAGGTGGCAAGCGGCCCTCAGCGGAAAATCACCGTCGCCTCGGTGCCCTTGCCCAGCTCGCTGGCCAGGCTGACCTTCCAGCCGAAGCGGTCACACAGGCGGCGCACGATCGACAGCCCCAGGCCAGTGCCCTGCGGTCGGCTGGGATCGGCACGATAGAACGGCTCGAACGCACGCGACAGCGCGTCAGCGGACATGCCGATGCCGGTATCGCTCACCACCACCCGGTCGTTGTGCACATGCACGTCGATGCGGCCTTCATCGGTATAGCTGCAGGCGTTGCGCACCAGGTTGCTGACCACCACCTGCAGCACCCGCGGCGGTGCGTGCAGCTGCACGGCCGCGTCGCTGTGCAGGTGCACCGCCAGCGGCCGTCCCACCAGCAGCTCGTTGGCGTTGTCCACTTCGTAACGGACGATGTCGTTGACGTCGAACAGTTCCACCTGCGGCTCGACGTCGGCCTCACGGGCCAGGATCAGGAAGGCATCGATCACCGCTTCCATGTCCCGCCCGGCACGCTGGATGCGCTGCAGGCTCCGACGCAGGCGCGGCTCCAGGCTTTCATCGCCCAGCGCCATGTCGCTGGCCACGCGGATGACGGTCAGCGGCGTGCGCAGTTCATGGCTGGCATCACGGGTGAAGTTGCGCTCGCGCGCCACGTGCGCGGTGACCCGGTTGGCCAGCGAATGCAGCGCCGCCGCAAGTTGCCGGGTCTCGCCCTGCATGTCCGCCGGCAGCTTGTTCGGCTCCAGGTCGGCCGCTTCCGGATGGCCCGGATCCCAGCGCGAGACACGGCGCGCCAGCCAGTTCACCGGCGATACCAGGCGTTTGGAGGCACGGTAGGTGATCCAGGAGGCGCCATATACCGCCAGCAGGGTCAGCAGCACCGGCACGATGCCGAACCAGAACGCCAGCATCTCCGCGCGCGAGCGCAGGAACACCAGGTACAGGCGCCCCTCTTCGCGGGCGTCGACCAGCACCAGCTGATCGTCGTCGGGCAGTTCGTGGAAACCCGGTTCCAACGTGCGCAGGTTGGCCGGCAGTGACAGGCTGGACTGCCCGCGTTCCAGCAGGTAGCCACGGATGTTCTGGGTATTGGGTGGCGGCTGCACGGGCGAGGCCTCGTGCAGTGTCCAGTAGTACGCCGCTTCTTCGCGCAGGGCAGCGCCCACCAGGCTGTGCTTGATCACCAGCGAAACCAGCCAGGCACCCAGCAGGATACCCAGGCTGGCCAGCACGGCTTGCAGGATGAAAGCGATACGGATCTTGCGCGGCAGGCCGTGCGGCATTGCGGTGTCCCGGTCAGAGCGCTGCGATTATAGGCAGCGCGCTGTGCCGTGATCGTGCATGGACGATGACGACCCGGTATCCGGAACGTGCACCCCTTCCCTGCCGACCACGGCCGTGCCGGTTCTGCTGCAACACCGGCACGACGTCGATCAGGCCATCGGCTGGGCGATATCGGCGATGCGATAGCCCGCGCTCTGCACGGTGTGCAGCAGCGGCCGATCGAACGGCTTGTCGATGATCTTGCGCAGGTTGTACAGATGGCTGCGCAACGTGTCCGAATCAGGCAGGCCGTTGCCCCAGATCTCGCGCTCGATTTCCTGGCGGGTGACCACACGCGGCGATTCACGCATCAGGATGGTCAGCAGGCGCAGGCCGATCGGCGACAGCTGCAGCTCGGTGCCGGCACGGGTGGCACGCATGCTGACCGGATCGAGCACCAGGTCGGCGACCTTGAGCACTTCCGAACCCACCTGGCGACGTTCGCGGCGGATCAGCGCGCGCAGGCGGGCTTCCAGTTCCTGGATCGCGAACGGCTTGGTCAGGTAATCGTCGGCACCAAAGCCAAGCCCGGTGAGCTTGTCATCCAGCGTGTCGCGCGCGGTCAGCATCAGCACCGGGGTCGACTTGCGCGCATCGTTGCGCAGCCGGCGGCACACTTCGATGCCATCCAGCCGCGGCAGCATGAGGTCCAGCACGACGACGTCGTAGCTGTTCTCGGCAGCCAGACGGTAGCCGTCCAGGCCATCCTGCGCATAGTCGACCTCGAAGCCACGGCCTTCCAGGTATTCACCGATCATCTCGGAGATATTGCGGTTGTCTTCGACCACCAGCACCAAGCCGGAAGTCTCCTTCGTCTGACGCATGAGAATCCCTCTTTCTTCAGCTTTGTGAAACATGCCCGATCGACGGTGCACGCGATGTGAAGTTGCGTCAATGAAAAGAAGATGGCGTGCTCACAGCAGCGGTTTCAGCAGCGGCCAGACGTTGTCCAGCACCTTCGGCTGCGCTTGGGCGGTGGGATGCAGGCCGTCGGCCTGCATCAAGCCGGGCTGCAGGGCCACGCCTTCCAGCAGGAACGGCAGCAACGGCACCTTGTACTGCGTGGCCAGTGCCCGGTACGCCGCAGCCAGGCGCTGGCGGTAGCCCGCCCCATAGTTGGGCGGCACGTCGATGCCCAGCAGCAGCACCTTGGCACCGGCCTTCTGGCTGGCCTGCACCATCTTCTCCAGGTTGCCCTGCACCTGCGCCGGGGTCAGCCCGCGCAGCGCATCGTTGCCACCGAGGGCGATCACCACCACCGTGGGCTTCTCCCGGCCAAGCAGGCCCGGCAGGCGGGTCAGCGCGCCAGCAGTGGTTTCCCCGCTCATGCTGGCGTTGACGATGCGCGGCGGGGTTTTCGACTGCTGCCTGACCCGCTGCTGCAGCAGGCTGACCCAGCCGGCATCGGCCGGGATATTGTGGGCGGCACTGAGGCTGTCACCGAGCACCAGCACGGTACCGCCGCCCGGACCTTTGGCACACGCCAGTACCGGCAACAGCAGCAACCCTAGCAGCAGCATCATCATTGCGCCGGCTTGCCGGCTCCATTCCGTCTTGTGCATTGGAGTCTCCTCATCGACAGCCTGTCCCCCCGCAGCGCGCCCGTCGCCATCGCCGTCGACCAGGTCGGCAAATCCGTGCATGGCCCGGAGGGTGAAGTCCACATACTGGACAACATCACCCTGACCGTCCATGAAGGCACCAGCGTGGCCATCGTCGGCGCCTCTGGTTCCGGCAAGACCACCCTGCTCGGCCTGCTGGCCGGGCTGGACCTGCCCAGCCGTGGCCGCATCGCGCTGGCGGGCCAGGATCTGACGGCACTGGACGAAGAAGCGCGTGCACAGCTGCGCGCGCGCGACGTCGGCTTCGTCTTCCAGAGCTTCCATCTGCTGCCGGCGCTGACGGCGGCCGAGAACATCGCGCTGCCGCTGGAACTGGCCGGGCGCGAGGACCGCACGCGGGTGGACGAGGTGCTGGCTGCGGTCGGGCTCTCGCATCGCGCCCGCCACTATCCGCGGCAGTTGTCCGGCGGTGAGCAGCAGCGTGTCGCCCTTGCCCGGGCATTCGTCAGCCGCCCGCGCATCCTGTTCGCCGACGAACCCACCGGTTCACTGGACCAGGCCACCGGCCAGCACATCAGCGATCTGCTGTTCGAACTCAATGCCGGCAGCGGTACCACGCTGGTGCTGGTCACCCACGACCTGCGCCTGGCGCAGCGCTGCCAGTACATCCATCGCATCGACAACGGCCGCCTGCAGCCGGTGGAACATGGAGTGGACGCATGAACCTGCTGCGGCATGCGTGGCGCGCGCTGCGCCGCGAGGCCCTGGCAGGTGACCTGCTGACCGTGTTCGCCGCCCTGGTACTGGGCGTGGCGGTGATGACGGCGGTGGGCACGCTGGTGAACCGGGTCAACCTGGCATTGACCGGCAGCGCGGCGGAAATGCTCGGCGGCGACCTCGGTGTTGCCGGCCGCGATGACCCGCCCGCCGCGTTCGCTGAGGAGGCGCAGCGACGCGGCCTGGCGCATACGCGGCTGGCCAGCTTCGGCAGCGTGCTGTTCCAGGGCGATGCCAGCCAGATGGCCAGCATCAAGGCCGTGGAAGCGGGCTACCCCCTGCGCGGCGCGCTGCGCGTGCGTGCCACGCCCGGCGGCGCGCTGATCGCCGATGCCGGAATGCCGGCCAAGGGCCAGGCCTATGCCGACCCACGCCTGCTGCAGGCACTGGGCCTGAAGGCCGGCGACGATCTGGAATTCGGTGCGGGCACGCTGCGCATCGCCGGCATCATCGAATCGGAACCGGATGCCGGTGGCGACCTGCTGACGCTGTCGCCGACCCTGCTGGTCAACCGCGCCGATGTGGAAGGCACCGGCCTGCTCGGCCCCGGCAGCCGCATCAATTACCGGGTGATGTTCGCCGGCCCTGCCGCCGACATCGCGTCATTCCGGCAATGGCTGCTGCCGCAGGTAAAAGGCATGCGCCTGCTCAGCGTGAACGATACCCAGCGCGGTGTGCGCCAGGCCTTCGACCTGGCCGGTCGTTTCCTCGGCCTGAGCGCGCTGCTGGCGGTGCTGCTGGCCGGCGTTGCCACCGCACTGGCGGCCAACCGGTTCGCGCTGCGTCGCATCGACCAGGTGGCGATCCTGCGCTGCCTGGGTGCACGCCAGCGCGACATCCTGGCCGGCTTGGCCCTGCAGCTGCTGATGCTGGCGGTGCCGGCGTGTGCGATCGGCATCGGCCTGGGCATGGCGGCACAGGAAGGACTGGTGCAGGTACTGGGTAGCCTGGTGCCGCAACGCCTGCCGCTGCCCGAAGCCATGCCTGCGCTGACCGGCGCGGGAATCGGCCTGTTGCTGCTGTTCGGCTTCGGACTGCCACCGCTGCTGCGCCTGCGTGGCGTGCCGCCGATGCGCGTGTTCAACCGTTCGTTCGCAGCCTTGCCGCCGGCCTCGCTGCTGGCCTATGTGGCTGCGCTGGCGGCCAGCCTGGTACTGGCGGTGCAGGTCACCGGCGATCTGAAACTGGCGCTGTGGGTGCTGGGTGGCCTGGCCGGGCTGGCGGTGGCCGCGGGCGTGGTCGGGTTCCTGCTGCTGCAGCTGCTGCGTGGCCTGCAGCACCGCCTGCACGGCAACTGGCGGTTGGGCCTGGCAGCGCTGACGCGGCGGCGGATGCTGGCGGTGATGCAGCTGGTGGGCCTGTCACTGTCGCTGTGCGCCCTACTGTTGCTGGCGGTGATCGGCCCCGGCCTGCTGCAGCAGTGGCGCGAGCGCCTGCCTGCGGACACGCCCAATTATTTCCTGATCAACATCCAGCCCGAGCAGCGCGACAGCGTGCTGGCGACCCTGCAGGGCCTGGGTGCGCACGATGCCAGCATCGAACCGATGGCCACCGGCCGCCTGATCGCGATCAACGGCAAACCGCCGCTGCGAGTGGATCGCACGCCGGCCGACGACAATCAGCCGCAGGGTGAAGGACAGCGCGACGACGATGACGAGAACCGGCCGCTGAACTTCAGTTGGCGCAGCACGTTCCCGCCGGCCAATACGCTGGTCAACGGCACGTTCTGGAAGCCGGACAGCACCGCCGCGGAGGCATCCGTGGAGATCGGCTGGGCCAAGCGCTACGGCGTGTATCCCGGTGACCGCATCACCATAGCGGTGGGCGAGCAGCAGCGCGAGTTCAGCGTCACCAGCGTGCGCAAGGCCGACTGGAATACCTTCCGGCCGAACTTCTTCGTGTTGTTGAACCCGAACGCGGTGGGCGATACACCGCACAACCTGCTGTCGGCATTCCATCTCCCGGCCGGCCGATCGGCGGGACTGGGTGCCCTGGTGCGTGCGCAGCCCAACCTCTCGCTGCTGGACGTGGATGCGGTGATCTCGCAGGTACGCGATGTGATGGAACGGGTGGCGCAGGCGGTGCAGCTGGTGATGGTGTTCAGTCTGCTGGCCGGCGTGCTGGTGCTGCTGGCGGCGCTGCAAGCAACGGCGGGCGAGCGACGCTATGACAGCGCGGTGCTGCGCACGCTGGGTGCGACGCGGCGCCAGCTGCGTGGCGCGGTGCTGGTGGAATTCGGTGCGCTGGGCGCGCTGGCGGCGCTGCTGGCGGTGGGCGCGGCAGCGGTGATCGGCGTAGCGGTGTCGCAGAAGGTGTTCGAACTGCCGCTGCTGCCGCCGTGGCCGGGCCTGCTGCTGGGTGGCCTGCTCGGCATCGCGCTGAGCCTGCTGGCCGGCTGGCTGGGGACCCGGCGGATCCTGCACACGCCACCGGCATTGGCGCTGCGCGAGGCCTGACGCTGTTCTGTGGCAAAGGCATCCACGCATGGTGTGGATCTACCAGCGAGCCCAGTAGATCCGGCCACGCAAGCAGGTAGATCCACGCCATGCGTGGATGCAGTGCCGATGGTCCCAGTAGATCCACGCCATGCGTGGATGCCGGGTGCAATCGCCGCCGGAGAGCGTGCCGAGCAAGCTCGGCACCCACCAGAGCAGCGCACGTCCGGTAGATCCACGCCATGCGTGGATGCCGTGCAGTGCGCATCCGGCACCCGCAGCGCGCCGATCAACCTTCCTTCGGCGCCTTTTCCACGTACTTGGCGAAGACTTCGTCGATCTGCGCGTCCTTCACCTTCTTGCCGGCCTGCACGTCCTCGGCCTGGGTGAACAACGGGATGATCATCGCCATGCCGTCGAGCTTGGTCTTCAGGTGCACGCCCGGGGCCTGGGTCAGGAAACCGTCCCAGCGCTGGCGCACCTTGCTCCAGTAACCGGCGGTGGCCTTCCAGTAATCGCGCGCCGGGGTGAAGTCGACCTCGGTGGTCCTGATGTAGTCGTTGAAGCCGAATTCGCGGGCGATTTCCACCTGGCTGCCATCCGCGTTGCGCTGCACCTTGGTGTTGAACTGCTCGTGGGTCCAGCCGTTCGGGGTCAGGGTGTGGCGGTTGACCACGGCCAGCGCGTTGTAATCGCTGCGCTTGGTGTACTCGCGGCGTGGCAGCGGCCGCCAGCTGATGTCACTGGTCCAGGTCGGCACGTTGTTGAGGTAGGTCCACGTGCCGGTGCCGCAGTAGCGCGGCGCATCGCTGACTTCGTACACGCACTGGGTCCAGGCGCCCTGGTTGGTTGCAGCCGCGATCGTGCGCACCTGCCAGGTCTGGTCGGCGCTGAACTCGAAGCGGTTCGGCGCTTCATACACCCAGTCCTGCCGCCAGTGCTTGGTCACGTGGCCGCTCTTCTCGTCCAGCAGCAGGTGCTGCAGCACGATGCGCTTCGGCGTGTCCTCGACCACGATCACCACTTCGTTGCCACCGCTGCGCATGGCCGGCGCGCGCTCGTAGCCCGGCTTCAGCAGCACGGTCTCATCGAAGGCGAAATCCACCGTGTACTCACCCTGCATGGCGAGGATGCTGTCATGGTCGCGGGCGATGTCGGAGGGCTGCGCGCTGGCGGCGCCACTGGCGGCGAGCAGCACCATCACGCTGGCTGTCTGGAACTTCATCGGGTCTTCCTTCGGGGTTGCAGGTTTCGTGGAAAGGCCATCCTGGCCGGCAGGCAATCCATCGCAATCAGGTCACAGCCGTACCAGCGGCAGGTCGCCGGGAGCGCGCGCGGCAGGGCGGCGTGCGGCGTCGGCGCAGCAGCAGTCGTCGATCGCCAGTTCGCCTTCGGCGCCTTCCATGCGTGCGATGCGGCGCGCGGTGGCGGCACCGAGCGACGACAGCGTGGACAGGCTGGCGGCCAGGGTCCGGCCCTCGTCGGCGGCGTGCAGGCGCAGCGTGCACAGACGCCAGCGTTGTCCGCCCAGATGCCCGGCCAGGCGCCGCCACAGGCGTTCACCGACGCTGCCATCACTATCGTGCGAAGGACCCGGCGGCAGCGTCGCCACCAGCCGGTCCCAGGCCAGGAAATCGCTGTCCGGCAACAGGTACAGGCGCCACACGCAACGGCCTCGTGCATCGAGGAAGCACAGGCTTTCGCGCAGGCCCTCGCTGTCCACGCCCTGGCAGGCATGCACCGATACCGCCTGGCGCCAACCGCCCAGCTCGTTGCCATCGGCGTGATACAGGCACAACACCGTGCCGAGCGCTGCCAGCTGTGCCGGCGCAGGCCAGGCCCGCGGCGACGAACGCGACAGGGAGGACGGCGGGCGGCGCGCGGACAGGGCTCGGCTCATGGGATCACCAGGACACGGCAAGGCTGGCCGACAGGGTGCGGCCGGGGCTGGTATAGCGGTCCAGAACGGTACTGGTGGCCGACAGGGTCGAGCCGACGTTGGACCAGTCGATGTAACGCTTGTCACCCAGGTTGAAGACACCGACGTTGAAGGTGGCGCCCGGGGCGAAGTTCCAGTGCGCCATCAGGTCGGCCACGCCATAGCCCGCCGGGCGATAGGTGGTGGTGCTGGCCAGCCGGTCCTTGCGCTTGACGAAGGTGCCTGCCAGTTCAACTCCCCAGGTATCGGTGTCGTACATCAGGCCGACGGTGCCGCGCAGCGGATCGACCGAATCCAGCGGCGTGTCTTCGGTCTTGTTGTCGCCGCGCGACCACGCCACCGCACTGCGCAGCGCCCAGCCCTGCAGTGCGGGACGGATCTGGCCGAAGTCGACGCCGGCCTTCAGTTCGGCGCCGTAGATGCGTGCGTCGGCGATGTTGCGCGACTGGAACACCATCAGGCCCTGCGGGTTCGTACCCACCAGCGTCTGCGACTCGATGAAGTCCTTGTAGTCGTTGTAGTAGCCGCTCACGCTCACGTACGCCGCCGGCGACAGGAAGCGCAGGCCCAGCTCAACGCCATCGCTGGTTTCCGGCTTCAGGTCCGGATTGGGAATGGCGGTATAGCCGAAAGCGAAATTGGTGAAGCCGAGGTTGACGTCGTTGTACGGCGGCGAGCGGAAACCACGCGAGTAACCGGCAAACAGCGACCACTCGTCGGTGAAGCGATAGACCAGGCCGAACTTCGGCGACACGCTGGTCTTCTTCAGCTCCGACACGGCCACGCCGGGGTTGTCCTCGGCGAAGATGCTGTCCACGTCCGGCTTCAGTTCGTAGCGGTCCACGCGCACGCCCGGCACCAGCGAGAGCCTGCCATCGGCCAGGCGCATTTCATCCTGCGCGTACAGGCCCAGCTCGGTGGTCTTGCTGATCGGGAAATCGCGCACGGGGAACGCGTCGGGCAGGATCGTCGTGCTGACCACGCCACGATTGCTGACCTGGTAGCCATCGCGCTTCTGGCGGATCTCGGTGCGGGCGCCATCGAAGCCATAGGTCAGCGCGTGTTCGACGCTGCCGGTGCTGAAGGCCTTGTTGAACACCGCCTGCAGGCCATATACGCGCTGGTCGAAACTGAACTCGCGATGGCGGCGGCTGCCGTTGGCGCGCGCCTCATCGGTGCGCTGCGTGGTTTCGCTGTCCTGCGTGTAGACCTGCCAGTGCAGGCTGTCGGCGAAGCCCTTGTCCAGCGCATCCATCTCGTGGGCGAAGGACACGCGGGTGCGGTTCTGCTTGTCGCGCGCCTTCATGCCGGTGGTGGTGGTGCGGTCGATCGAGGACAGCACGTCGGTATCGGTGTTGTCTTCGTTGCCTTCCACGGTCAGGCGGAAACGCTGGTCTTCGCTGGGCGCATAGACCAGCTTGGCCAGGCCGCTGCGACCATCGCGGTCCTGCGGGTTGGCCGCGGTGCGCGTGTTGTCATTGCTGCGCACATCGCCCTTGTTGTCGGTTTCCTGGCCCTGGCGGTGGTTGATGTTGACCATGCCGCTCCAGTGTTCGCCACCGAAGGCACTGGTGACGCCGCCGAGCAGGCCCTTCCACTCGCCGTCGTAGCCGAATTTCAGGCCGACGTAGCTGTCCTTGCCATCCTTGAGGTAATCAGCCGGATCCTTGGTGACGAAGGCAACCACGCCGCCAAGTGCGTCCGAGCCGTACAGCGAACTCGCCGGCCCGCGCACGATCTCGACGCGCTTGAGCGTGTCCAGGTCGGTGAAGTTGCGGTTGGCGTTGGAGAACGAACCGATGTTGAAGCTGGTCGGCATGGCGATGCCATCGGTCTGGATGCGTACGCGATTGCCATCCAGGCCGCGGATGCGGATGCTGCCGAGGCCGAAACGGGTGGCACTGCGGCTGACCGACAGCCCCGGCTCGTAGCGGACCAGATCCTTGATGTCCTGCACCAGCTGCCGGTCCATCTGCTCGCGGTCGATCACATCGACGGTGGCGGCGACATCGCTGACCGCACGTTCGGTACGGGTGGCGGTGACCTGCACGCGATCGAATTCGCGCGCGTCGGGCGCAGCATCGGCAGCAGCGTGGGCGGACAGCGGCAGAGCCATCCACAGGGCAATGGAAAGGGCAGTCGGGCGGGTCATCGGCATCGTTCGGTCAGGCAGGGGAACCCCCGGCCACCGCCACGCCAGACAGGCATGAACGGTAGACCGAGGGGGAGAGAGCAGGAGCGGACGGGTCGCCCACCCTGCCGGCGCTGCCGACAGGAGGGAGGGAGGCAGGCGACCAGACCGCGTTACTTGGTCAGGATCAGCTTGTCGTTGCTGGTATGACGCAGACGGTAGAAGCGGTCACCGTGCTGGATCAGGATTTCACGACGGCCCTTGAGCAGGGCTTCGCTGTCGATGACCTCTTCCGGCGGCACGACACGCACCGGGCGGTCGCGGAGGGTCAGCGTTTCGGGGCGCAGCAGTACAGGTTGAGCATTCATGAGCATCTGGACTCGTGCGAGGGACGAGTTAAATGATAATGATTCTCAGTTGACAATCAACAACCATTCTCAACTTCATTGATGGAATTAATGATCGAAATTTAAAATTCGATAGCTACCATCTATTGAAATGGGCCCGCCTGGGCGCGGGAGGGCGCGGGTTCGGCCCTGCCCCCTGTCCCCGTTCCTCAGGCGAATACGGCTTCCACCTGCGCCCAGCCGGCGTCGTCCACCTGCGCCAGCACGTCCAGCGCCTGCAGGTTCTGCAGCAGCTGGCTGACCCGGCTGGCGCCGAGGATCACGCTGGAGACGTTGGGATTGCGCAGGCACCAGGCGATGGCCAGGCTGGCCGGGGCGTGACCCAGCTCGCGGGCCACCGCACTGAAGCGGCGCACCCGGGCCAAACGCTCATCGGCGTTGTCGCCCAGCACCAGGTCCTGCAGCCAGCCCATGCCTTCGCGGCCCAGGCGCGCATCGGCCGGGACGCCATCGTCGTACTTGCCGCTCAGCAGGCCCGAGGCCAGCGGCGAGAAGATCGTGGTGCCCAGTCCGGCGGTGGCATACAGCGGCGCGTACTCCACTTCCACGCGCTGACGGTGCAGCAGGTTGTACTGCGGCTGCTCCATCGACGGCGCCTGCAGGTTGTGGCGCGCGGCGATGTCCACCGCCTCCTGGATCTGGTTGGCCGACCATTCCGACGTGCCCCAGTACAGCACCTTGCCCTGCCGGACCAGGGTGTCCATGGCATGCACCGTCTCAGCGATCGGCGCGTCCGGATCCGGACGATGACAGTAATAAAGGTCCAGGTAGTCCACCCGCAGGCGCTTGAGCGCAGCATGGCAGGCGTCGGTCACATGCTTGCGCGACAGGCCGCGCTGGGTGGGCCGGGGGTCCTTGGCACTGCCGAAGAACACTTTGCTGGACACACAGAAGCCATCGCGCGGCAGGCGCAGGTCGGCCATCACATCGCCCATCACCTGCTCGGCGCGGCCGTTGGCATAGCCCTCGGCGTTGTCGAAGAAGTTGATGCCATGGTCCCAGGCCGCCGCCACCAGGTTGCGCGCCTCGTCGCGCGGCACCTGGTCGCCGAAGGTCACCCAGGCGCCGAAGGACAGGGCGGACATCGGCAGGCCGGTGGAGCCAAGGCGACGGTAGAGCATGCGATTCTCCTGCTGCGGGCCCGCATACGGGCCGGGATCAAGCCACCATTCTACCTGTCCCGGCAGGCGCAACCCCTTGCTGTTGCTGGCCTGATCGGAGCCGATGGCCGCGCGCAGACGGCTTTTCCTTGCTCCGGCCCCTGCCCTGCACTAGGCTTCCCGTTTTTCGCGACGCCCCAGGGGAGTCACTCAGATGGTCGAAGGTTTGGGCAGGATCGGCTTCGGCCTGTTCGGTTTGGCGGTGCTGATCGGCATCACCTGGCTGTTTTCCAACAACAAGCGCGCGGTGGACTGGAAGCTGGTCGCCACCGGCATCACCCTGCAGATCGCTTTTGCGGCACTGGTGATCCTGGTACCGGGCGGGCGCGACGTGTTCGATGCGCTGGGCCAGGGCTTCGTGAAAGTGCTGAGCTTCGTCAACGAAGGTTCGAAGTTCATCTTCGGCTCGTTGATGGACGTCAAGAACTACGGTTTCATCTTCGCCTTCCAGGTGCTGCCGACGATCATCTTCTTCTCGGCGCTGATGGGGGTCATGTACCACCTCAACGTCATGCAGGCGATCGTGCGGGTGATGGCCTGGTCGATCACCAAGGTGATGCGCGTGTCCGGTGCGGAAACCACCAGCGTCTGCGCCAGCGTGTTCATCGGCCAGACCGAGGCGCCGCTGACGGTGCGTCCGTACATCGCCAAGATGACCCAGTCCGAGCTGCTGACGATGATGATCGGCGGCATGGCCCACATCGCCGGCGGCGTGCTTGCCGCGTACGTGGGCATGCTGGGCGGCGGCGATCCGGTGCAGCAGGCGTTCTACGCCAAGCACCTGCTGGCGGCCAGCATCATGGCGGCCCCGGCCACCCTGGTCGTGGCCAAGCTGCTGATTCCGGAAACCGGCACCCCGCTGACCCGCGGCACGGTCAAGATGGAAGTGGAGAAGACCTCCAGCAACATCATCGACGCCGCCGCCGCCGGCGCCGGTGACGGCCTGAAGCTGGCCCTGAACATCGGTGCGATGCTGCTGGCCTTCATCGCCCTGATCGCCCTGCTCAATGCGCCGCTGACCTGGATCGGTGAAGTGACCGGCCTGGCGGCTGCGATCGGCAAGCCGACCGACCTGTCGACCATCTTCGGTTACGTGCTGGCCCCGATCGCCTGGGTGATCGGCACGCCGTGGGCCGACGCCACCACCGTCGGTTCGCTGATCGGCCAGAAGGTCGTGATCAACGAGTTCGTCGCCTACACCGAACTGTCGAAGATCGTGAATGGCCAGGTGCCGGGCATGAGCCTGTCCGACGAAGGTCGCCTGATCGCCACCTACGCGCTGTGTGGCTTCGCCAATTTCAGTTCGATCGCGATCCAGATTGGCGGCATCGGCGGGTTGGCACCTGAACGCCGCCACGATCTGGCCAAGTTCGGCCTGCGCGCGGTGCTGGGCGGTACCATCGCCACCTTCATGACGGCTACCATCGCCGGCGTGCTGACGCATTTCAGCTGAACCCTAGTTTCGAGAACAGATTCCCTATGAGCAGCAGTGTCGTTGTCGTCGGTTCCTTCAATGTCGATCACGTGTGGCGGTGCGAGTCGCTGCCGGCACCGGGTGCGACCATTGCCGGCCGCTACAGCACCGGTCCCGGTGGCAAGGGCTTCAACCAGGCCGTTGCCGCCTGCCGTGCCGGCGCTGACACCAGCTTCCTGTGTGCGCTGGGCGACGACGCCGGTGGTGCCACCGCCCGTGACCTGGCCGCGCAGGATGGTTTCGCGCTGATCGCCGAAGCCAGCAGCGAGCCGACCGGCACCGCCGGCATCTACGTCGATGCCCGTGGCCGCAACACCATCGTCATCGGCCCGGGTGCCAACGCGGCGCTGAGCACCGACTTCGTACAGCAACAGCAGGCCCTGCTGACCGGCGCCAAAGTGGTGCTGGTGCAGCTGGAATCGCCGGTGCAGACCATCGAAGCGGCCCTGGCCGTGGCCCGTGAGGCCGGTGTCACCACCGTTCTCAACGCCGCCCCGGCCGACGCCCCGTCGAGCATCGGCCTGCTGAAGCTGGCCGATGTGATCACCCCGAACGAGACCGAGTTCGCCGCCCTGCTCGGCCGTCATGTCGGCGAGCGCGTGGATGCCAATGACGTCGCCGCGCTGGACGGTGCCAGCCTGCACGCGCTGTGCCGCAAGCTGGTCGGCAATGGCACGGTGGTGGTGACCCTGGGTTCGGTGGGCGTGTTCGTGTCGCATGCCGACGAGCACCTGCGTGGCGACACCCAGCCGTACTACCGCGTGGGTGCAGAACAGGTGCAGGCGATCGACACCACCGGTGCCGGCGATGCCTTCAACGGTGCGCTGGTGGCCTCGATGGCACAGGTGCCGGACGCTCCGTTCGCCCGCCACGTGCGCTTCGCCAACCAGTTCGCCGGTCGCTCGACCGAGAAGGAAGGCGCAGCGGCGGCGATGCCGCGCTTCACCCCGGCCGATGCCGAAGTGAAGTAACGCGACATCCCCGTGGGGATGATGATCGGGCCCGGGCATGCAGATGCCCGGGTCTTTTCACGTTCATGGGCAAGGCCCCATCCACGCATGGCGTGGATCTACCGGGTGTTGGGTGCGATGGCCCCATCCACGCATGGCGTGGATCTACCGGATGCTGGGAGCGATGGCCCCATCCACGAATGGCGTGGATCTACCGGGTGCTGGGTGCGATGGCCCCATCCACGCATGGCGTGGATCTACCGGGGCACAGTAGATCCACGCCATGCGTGGATGCGCCTTGCCGGCCCGCCCAGCCGCCCACCATGACCGGCCCGTGGGGGCGAAGGAAGCGACCATCAAGCATCTGCTGATGCCCGTCCGGCATGAGGTCGGTCCGGATCGGCCTGAACCGGCGGGCCGTCAACCCAGCCGGGGCGCCTGCCGCGCCCTACAATGGGCACATGCAGATCGGCCCGTACTCCATTGCCCCCAACGTCGTGCTGGCGCCCATGGCCGGCGTTACCGACAAACCCTTCCGCCTGCTGTGCAAACGGCTGGGCGCGGGCCTGGCCGCCTCGGAAATGACCATCAGCGACCCGCGCTTCTGGAACACGCGCAAGTCCATCCACCGCATGGACCACGCGGGTGAACCGGCGCCGATCAGCGTGCAGATCGCCGGCACCGAGCCGCAGCAGCTGGCCGAGGCCGCGCGTTACAACGTCGACCATGGCGCGCAGATCATCGACATCAACATGGGCTGCCCGGCCAAGAAGGTGTGCAACGCCTGGGCGGGGTCAGCGCTGATGCGCGACGAGCAGCTGGTCGCGCGCATCCTGGAAGCAGTGGTGAGCGCGGTGGACGTGCCGGTGACGCTGAAGATCCGCACCGGCTGGGACTGCGACCATCGCAACGGCCCGCTCATCGCGCGTATCGCCGAAGACAGTGGCATCGCTGCGCTGGCGGTGCACGGCCGTACACGCGACCAGCATTACACCGGCCAGGCCGAGTACGCCACGATCGGCGAGATCAAGGCCGCGCTGCGCATCCCGGTGATCGCCAACGGCGATATCGATTCGCCGCAGAAGGCCGCCTTCGTCCTGCAGCAGACCGGCGTGGATGCGGTGATGATCGGCCGCTCCGCACAGGGCCGGCCGTGGATCTTCCGCGAAGTGGCGCATTACCTGGCCACCGGCGAGGAGCTGCCGCCGCCGTCGCTGGCCGAAGTGCGCGACATCCTGCTCGGCCATCTGCACGCGCTGCACGGTTTCTATGGCGAACCGCAGGGCGTGCGCATCGCGCGCAAGCACCTGGGCTGGTACGCCAAGGATCGGCCGGAGAATGCCGCGTTCCGCGCGGTGGTCAACCGCGCCGAAGATCCGGCCAGCCAGATCGCGCTGACCACCGACTATTTCGACCGCCTGATTGCCGGGGAACCGGCGATGTCTTCTGCTGCCTGAGCCCGCCCCCATGACCCCGCCGATTTCTTCCCCGACCTACCTGCATGGGTTCTCCGGCACCGAGCAGCAGCGCCTGATGACCCAGGCGCGCCTGCTGGAAACGAGCATCTTCGGCCAGATCGATTACAGCGGCGCAAAGCGCCTGCTGGAAGTCGGCAGTGGCGTGGGCGCGCAGACCGAGATCCTGCTGCGCCGCTTCCCCGAGCTGCACGTGACCGGCGTGGACCTGAGCGAGGCCCAGCTGGAAACCGCGCGCGAAAACCTGGCGCGCACGCCGTGGTGCAACGACCGTTACACCCTGCAGCAGGCCGATGCCGGCGAACTGCCTTTCGAGGCGCGCAGCTTCGATGCGGCGTTCCTGTGCTGGGTGCTGGAACACGTGCCGTCGCCGGCGCGCGTGCTGAGTGAAGTACGCCGCGTGTTGGCCCCGGGCTCGCCGGTCTACATCACCGAGGTGATGAATGCTTCGTTCCTGCTTGATCCGTATTCGCCGCACATCTGGCGCTACTGGATGGCCTTCAACGATTTCCAGTACGACCACGGCGGTGATCCGTTCGTCGGCGCCAAGCTGGGCAACCTGCTGCTGGCCGGTGGCTTCCGCGATGTGCACACCGAGATCAAGACCATCCATCTGGACAACCGCGAACCGGCACGTCGCAAGACGATGATCGCTTTCTGGGAACAGCTGCTGCTGTCGGCGGCCGACCAGCTGCTGCAGGCCGGCACGGTGGACGAAGAGACGGTGGAGGGCATGCGCCGCGAGTTCCGGCTGGTGCAGAACGATCCGAACGCGGTGTTCTTCTATTCGTTCGTGCAGGGCCGCGCAACGGTGTATTGAGCGGCCGCGGTACACGCCATCCACGCATGGCGTGGATCTACTGGGTGCCGATGCACTGCGCCATCCACGCGTGGCGTGGATCTACTGGGCTGATGGGCCGTGGCGTGGATCTACGGGTGCGCGGCGGCGCCGTCCGCCGCCTCCGGTTCGTGCCAGATGCGCTGCCACATCGCCGACAACCGGCGGCCGGCATCGGCACGCGCGGCCGGGCTGCTGTAGTCCACCCGCAACTGCTCGGGCACGATCGCACGCCACTGGCCATCAACCTGCTCGGCCACCGCGAAATTGAAGGTGTAGTCCGGCTCCAGCCCCATGCGCAGGTCGCTCAGCACCAGCCTGCCCTGCACCACCTGTGCGCGCATGAAGCCACGGTTGAACCACTGCAGGCGCCGTACTGCCGGAATTCCCGCCGCTTCGCGCAAGGCCTGCACGTTGGACGGATGCCCCTCGAAACGCATCGGCCCGTGGTCGGCCACCAGCGAGCGGTCACCAACCACGTAGCCATTCGGGGTCATCGCCACGACCCGCCACAACAGGGTATTGAACGGCATCGGCACCGAGAACCGCGGCGCGTCGCCCAGGCCCATCGCGGCCAGGCTCTGCTGCGCGGCGCGGTCGACCTGTGCCTTGGCGATCAGCCCCCAGCCCAGGTACGCACTGCTGAGCAGCAACGCAACGCAGAGCACCTTGCCCACCCACGGTCGCGCGCGGCCGAACCACGCCAGCACGCAGCCCAGCAGCAGCCACACCGTGTAGCCGGGATCGATGATGAAGACGCTCGAGCCCATCGCGGGATGTGGCTGCAACGGCCACCACAGCTGCGTGCCGTAGACAGTGAACGCATCCAGCACCGGATGGGTGACCAGCGCCAGTTGGATCGCCCAGAACCAGCGCAGCGGTGATTGCGCCACCCGGCCGTTGCCGAAGCGCTTGAACAGCCACCAGATCAGCGCGGCCACCCACGGCAGCACCAGCAGCGAATGGCTGAAGCTGCGATGGTCGGTCATGTTCGCCACCGGGTCGGCGGCGGCAAAGCCCAGCCAGAGGGCATCCAGGTCCGGCAGGGTACCGAGCGCGGCACCGGCCAGCAGGGCGGCGCGGCGGTGTCCAGGCGGGGCGATGGCGGCAGCGACGGCGCCGCCAAGAACGATCTGGGTCAATGAGTCCATCGGCCGATGCTAGCGGCTTGGCGATCTCCGTGCAGCGGCGGTTTCCTGCCCGGCGGCGCGTCAGTCAGCTGCCAGTGCGGCCGCAGCCGCGCGTGGGCCTGTCCCTGCAGCTGTGAATCACGCCGCCTGCGACAACCGTGCTCCCGGCAGCTCCACCAACGTCCGCCCGTTGTGGTCCAGCAGCCGCATGGCGCCGTCGTGGTCCTCGGCCAACGCGGTCAGGCTCTCCACCCAGTCGCCGTCATTGGCGTAGACCAGACCGTCGCGTTCGATCAGTGCGGCGCGGTGGATGTGCCCACAGATGATGCCGTCGAGGCCTCGCCGGCGAACATCGTCCAGGCCGGCCTGCACGAAGCGCTCGATGTAGCGTTCAGCGGCACCACTCTGCCGTTTCAGGAATTCGGACAGTGACCAGTAGCGCATCCCGAGTCGGCGCCGCACCGCATTCAACAGATGGTTGCCGGTGAGGATGCGGTAGTACAGCCAGTCACCAAACCGCTCCTGCAGGCCACCGAAGTGGGTGACACCGTCATAGTCGTCGCCATGCGCCACCAGCAGCCGGCGGCCATCGGCGGTGGTGTGGATCGCACGGCGGCGCACCTGCATCGCCGGCAACATCAGGCCGCACACCTGGCGCAGCGAGGCGTCGTGGTTGCCGGGGATGTAGATGATCTCGGTACCGGCGCGTCGCAGCGCGTGCAGGGCCAGGATGACCTCGCTGTGCGACTGCCGCCAGTTGGCGCGTCGGTGTGCCATCCACCACAGGTCGATGATGTCGCCGACCAGATACAGTCGCTCGCAGCGCAGGGTGCTGAGGAAACGCGCCAGCTCGGTGGCGTGGCAATGCCGCGACCCGAGATGAACATCGGAGACGAACACGGCGCGACGATGCGGTGCCAGGTTCGCCAGCGTGCTCATGCCGGCATCCCCGCATCGCGCAGATAGCGTTTGCGCTTGTGTGGCCGGATCGCGTGCAGGTCGACTTCGATCAGGCCGTCGATCGAGTCGCTGAAATCCGGATCGACGCCAAACGCCAGGAACCGTGCACCGCCGGGTTCGCACAGGTCTGTGTACTGCCGGTACAAGGTGGGCACACCGGTACCGAGCGCGGCGAGATTGGCTTTGAGCACGTCGAAGGCAGCCGCCGCATCCATCTCACCAAAGCAAGGTGGCGCGGCGAAGTACTGGAACGGCCGGTTCGACTGCACCCGGCCATCGGCCACGCCGTAGTAACGCTGGTAATAGGCCACCAGCTGCTCGCGCGCATCGCGTGGCAGCGCGGCGCTGATGGACACCGCACCGAACAGGTAGCGGATGCCGGGCTGGCATTGCAGGTAAGCGCCGATGCCCTGCCACAGGTAATCCAGGCTGCGGCTGCCCCAGTAATCGGGCACCACGAAGCTGCGTCCCAATTCCAGGCCTTCGGCAATGCGGGGAATGGCGTCGTCGGAATAGCGGAACAGCGAAGCGCTGTAGAGCCCGGCCAAGCCCCGGCGCGCCAGCGCCTGCGCGCCCCGCATGATCCGGTAGGCACCGGCGATGCGCTGCGCGGTGCCGTCCCAGATCACGATGTGCTGGTAGTGCAGGTCGAAGTCATCCAGGTCGCGACTGCGCCCAGTGCCCTCGCCCACCTGGCGGAAAGTCAGTTCGCGCAGCCGCCCCAGCTCGTGCAGCAGCGGCGAATCGGCCGTGCAGCTGGCCAGCAGGATCTGTTTGCCATCGGCGGTCTGCCCCAGCACGGTGGCGGCGGCAATCGCAGCGGCGACCTGTGCGGGCGGCACCGGCGCGGCAAGCGGCTCGGGCCCTGCCGGGCAGCCTTCGGCAAGCGCTGTGCTGCGCCCCAGCGCATATACCGCGCGGCGCACCGCCAGCAGCTGCGCGCCGGGATCACCCTGCCCCAGCTGCATCGGTTCGCCGATGCGCAGCCGCAGCGGCCGGCCGCGGCGGGCGAACATCTCCCGTGCCAGCAGTGCCGTACCAGCCGGCTTGAACAGGGTCGAAGCGCCGTAGAACAGCGCCGAATTGCGCGCTTCCACCCGCACCGGCAGTACCGGTGCGGCGGCGGCGCGGGCAAAGCGGACAAACCCCCGCTGCCAGCGACCATCGCGGATGCCGAGCAGCGACAGCCGCGAGACCTCGCCGGCCGGGAACACGATCACGCACTGCTCGGCCGCCAGCGCCTGCTCCACCGCCTGCAGGCTGCTGCGCTGGACCTTGCCGCCGAGGATGCGTACCGGCAGCAGCAGGTCCTGCAGCGGCCCGATCGCGCCCAGCAGATCGTTGGCCACGATCCGCACGTCACGGCGGATGCGGCCAACCGCATCCAGCAACGCCAGCGCATCCAGCGCGCCGGAAGGGTGGTTGGCCACGATCAACAGGCGGCCGGTGGCGGGGATCCGCGCCAGCGCGGCGGGGTCCACGTGATAGCGACCCTCGATGAACTCCAGTCCGGCGGCGACGAAGTCGAAACCGCGCACGTTGGCATTGCGGCGCAGGAACGCCTCGATCCGGTCCAGCCGTGACCAGCGCCCGACGCTGCGCAGCAGGGGCCGAGCCAGTTGGCCCCGACGGCCATGGAACCAGTCGGGATAGCGTTGCTGCAGACGCTGTTCGAGTTCCTGCATGGCGTGTCCCCTCCTGCCCGGCGGCCGGGTTGGCCGAGAGCCTGCGCCCGGCAGGCGGCAGCCAGATGGCGGTTTGGCGGCAGAATGATGACGGCGCACCCGACGCTGCGCAGCAGGGGCCGAGCCAGTTGGCCCCGACGGCCATGGAACCAGTCGGGATAGCGTTGCTGCAGACGCTGTTCGAGTTCCTGCATGGCGTGTCCCCTCCTGCCCGGCGGCCGGGTTGGCCGAGAGCCTGCGCCCGGCAGGCGGCAGCCAGATGGCGGTTTGGCGGCAGAATGATGACGGCGCAGGCGCTGGCACATCCGGTCCCGGCGGGGGCGGCAATGGTCACGCCAGTGGAACACTGCCTGTGCACGATGCCGCCGCAATGCCCGCCAGGCCTTGCCCTGCCGGGCACAACACCTTAACCACCGGCAACCCATACAGGTTCACAATGCACAGGCGGCGCACCCCGTGTATCATTCGCGCCCATCTTTCCATCCGAATCAAAGGATATTAAGCCTGATGTCCAGCTACCTCTTCACCTCCGAGTCGGTCTCTGAAGGCCATCCGGACAAGGTTGCCGACCAGATCTCCGATGCGGTGCTGGACGCGATCCTGACCCAGGACCAGCGCGCCCGCGTGGCCTGCGAGACCATGGTCAAGACCGGCGTTGCCATCGTTGCCGGCGAAATCACCACCAGCGCCTGGATCGACCTGGAAGCGCTGACCCGCAAGGTCATCGTGGACATCGGCTATGACAGCTCCGACGTCGGCTTCGACGGCGCCACCTGCGGCGTGCTGAACCTGATCGGCAAGCAGTCCCCGCACATCGCCCAGGGCGTTGACCGCAAGAAGCCGGAAGAAATGGGCGCTGGCGACCAGGGCCTGATGTTCGGCTATGCCACCAACGAAACCGACAGCTACATGCCGGCGGCGATCCACCTGTCGCACCGCCTGGTCGAGCAGCAGGCCAAGATCCGCAAGAAGCGCAACTCGCCGCTGTCCTGGCTGCGTCCGGACGCCAAGAGCCAGGTCACCCTGCGCTATGAAAACGGCGTGGTCTCGGCCATCGACGCGGTGGTCCTGTCGACCCAGCACGCCCCGGGCATCAAGCAGAAGGACCTCATCGAGGCCGTCCGCGAAGAGATCATCAAGCCGGTGCTGCCGGCCAAGTGGCTGCACAAGGGCACCAAGTTCCACATCAACCCGACCGGCAAGTTCGAGATCGGCGGCCCGGTGGGCGACTGCGGCCTGACCGGCCGCAAGATCATCGTCGACACCTACGGCGGCTGGGCCCGTCACGGTGGTGGCGCGTTCTCCGGCAAGGACCCGTCGAAGGTCGATCGTTCGGCCGCCTACGCTGCCCGCTACGTCGCCAAGAACGTGGTTGCCGCCGGCCTGGCCGACCGTTGCGAAGTGCAGGTCTCCTACGCCATCGGCGTGGCTGAGCCGACCTCGATCTCGGTCACCACCTTCGGCACCGGCAAGATCAGCGACGACAAGATCGAGAAGCTGATCCGCAAGCACTTCGACCTGCGCCCGTACGGCATCATCAAGATGCTGGACCTGATCCACCCGATGTACCAGCAGACCGCGGCCTATGGCCACTTCGGCCGCAAGCCGAAGGAGTTCAGCTACATCAACGGCGAAGGCGAGACCGTCAACGCCACGGCCTTCTCCTGGGAGAAGACCGATCGCGCCGCCGCCCTGCGCGCCGATGCGAAGCTGAAGTAAGAAACACGAAGGGCCGCGCAAGCGGCCCTTCTGCTTTCGGTAGTGCCGGCCGCTGGCCGGCAACCATGCATCGGTTTCCGGACATCATGAGGGTGCCGGCCGCTGGCCGGCAGATGGTAGTGCCGGTGGTTGCCGATACAATCGCCCCATGTCGACCGAACTCAAATCCCACCAGCTGTCCATGACCGTGCTGATGTCGCCGGAAATGGCCAATTTCTCCGGCAAGGTCCACGGTGGCGCGATCCTGCGCCTGCTCGACCAGGTCGCCTATGCCTGCGCCAGCCGCTATGCCGGCCGCTACGTGGTCACCCTGTCGGTGGACCAGGTAGTGTTCCGCCAGCCGATCGCGGTGGGCGAACTGGTCACCTTCCTGGCCTCGGTGAACTACACCGGCACCTCGTCGATGGAAATCGGCGTCAAGGTGGTGGCCGAGGACATCCTCAAGCGCAGCGTGCGCCACGCCAACAGCTGCTTCTTCACCATGGTGGCGGTGGACGAGGACGGCCGGCCGACGCCGGTTCCATCGCTGCAGCCGGCCAGTTCGGATGAAAAGCGCCGGCAGGCCGCAGCGCTGATCCGCCGCCAGCTTCGGCAGGAAATGGAGCAGCGGCATCTGGAACTGCTGGCGTCCAATCCGCCGTCACCGGAAGAATGAAAGCGGGCCGACCGGGCTCGGCACCTGGCAAACCGGTAGTGCCGGCCGCTGGCCGGCAACTGCAGTAGCCTGCCTGCTGTGAGGTTGCCGGCCAGCGGCCGGCACTACCATTGCGAATTCGCCGGGCCATGCCCGGCGGATGCGCATCACCCCGTGTTCTGCACGCCCTGCGAGACACCATTCACGCAGGCCACCAGCGCACGCAGCAGGTCGTCGTCCTCGCGCCCGCTTTCGCGCCAGCGCTGCAGCAGGTCCACCTGCAGCACGCTGATCGGGTCCACATAGGGATTGCGCAGGCGGATCGACAGCGCCAGCCGCGCGTCGTGGTCCAGCAGGGTCTGCTGCTCCATCAGCGCCAGCAGCCAGTGCCGGGTCAGCTCCAGTTCGCGCTCGACCTGGGGGAAGAACGCATCGTGCAGCTCGCCGGACAGGCGCGAGAACTGTTCGGCGATGGTGATATCCCCCTTGGACAGCACCATCGCGATGTCATCCAGGAAGGTGCGGAAGAACGGCCAGTCCCGCGCCATTTCACGCAACGTGGCTTCATGGCCGGCGTCGGCGGCCGCCTGCAGGCCGCTGCCGACCCCATACCAGCCCGGAATCACCGCGCGCGCCTGGCTCCAGGCGAACACCCACGGAATCGCGCGCAGGTTGGTCAAGGCCGCATCCTGGCCGAGCCGGCGCGACGGCCGCGATCCCAGCGTCATCCGTTCAATCACATCGATCGGCGTGGCGGTACGGAAGTAATCCATGAAACGCGTTTGGCCAACGAACGCCCGATAGACCTCGCTGCTGGAACCGGCGACCACGTCCATCACCGGCCGCCAATCATCCTCGCGCGGTTCGGCGGCACGCGGGCGCAGGCTGGCGCGCAGCACCGCACCGGTGGCCTGCTCCAGCGAACGCAATGCCAGCGCGCGGATGCCGTACTTGCGGTGGATCACCTCGCCCTGCTCGGTCACCCGCAGGCGGCCATCGATGCTGCCGCGTGGCGAGGCATCGACCGCGTGCGTGGTCTTGCCACCACCGCGGCTGATCGAGCCACCGCGGCCATGGAAGAAGGTCAGGCGCAGGCCCGCTTCGGCAGCCACTTCCAGCAGCTCCACCTGCGCGCGCTGCAGGCCCCAGCGTGATGCGGCAATGCCACCATCCTTGCTGCTGTCCGAATAGCCGAGCATCACCATCTGCACGTCCTCGCGTGCACGCAGGTGCGCGCGGTACACCGGATCGGCCAGCAGATCGCGCAGCGTCGCGGTGCCGCGCTTGAGGTCGTCCACGGTTTCGAACAGCGGCGCGATATCCAGCGGCACGTGGCCGGCGTCATCGACCAGGCCGCCACGACGCGCCAGCGCCAGCACCGCCAGCACATCGCCACGGTCGTGCGCCATCGAGATGATGTAGCTGCCCAGCGCGTCGCCACCATGCCGCGCACGGGCATCGGCCAAGGCCGCGAACACTGCATCCAAGCGCTGGTTGCCCTCATCATCGCCAACAGACAATGGTGTTTCACCACTGGCATGCGGTGCCAGCAGGCGTGCGCGACCCGCTGTATCCAATGCGTCCCATGCCGCATCGCCCCCCAGCACTGCCGCCAGCGCGCGCGCATGCACGCTCGATTCCTGGCGCACATCCAGCCGCGCCAGATGGAAGCCGAAGGTCTTCACCCGCCACAACAGGCGCTGCACCGCGAAGCCGCCGGCATGCTCGCCCCGGTTCGCGCGCAGGCTGTCGAGGATCAGCTGCAGGTCGTCGATCAGCTCGTCCGGGCCGGCATAGGCGCCGTCGGCATCATCCAGCGTGGCCTGCAGGCGTGCGCGCATGCGGTCATTGAGCAACCGATATGGCATGTCGGCATGGCGTGGCCGCGACTGCACCTGCGGCAGCAACTGCTGGTAATGCGCGACGCGCGCCTGCAGTGCATCGCTTACCCCCACCCGCTCGGTGGATTGGCTGAGCAGGCTGGCCAGCTGCAGCAGTTCCTTCTGGTAACGGCCCAGCACGGCAACGCGCTGTGCATCCAGCGTATTGCGGATGGTGTGCGCATCCACATTGGGATTGCCGTCCATGTCGCCGCCCACCCACGTGCCGAAACGCAGCAGGCGCGGCAGCGGCAGTTCCGCGCCATAGGTATCGCGCAGTGCCTGCTGCAGCGATTCGTACAGCACCGGGATCACCCGGTACAGCACCTGCACCAGATAGAAGCCGACGTGCTCGCGTTCGTCGTCCACGGTCGGGCGCACCGGCGAGGAATCGGTGGTCTGCCACGAGGCGGTCAACGCCATGCGGAAACGCGCGGCATCTGCGGCCGCTTCACCCGGCGTGCGCTGGCCGTCGAGATTGTCGACCAGGCTGGCCACCATCAGCTGCTCTTTCTCCAGCAGCGCGCGGCGCACCGCTTCGGTCGGGTGTGCGGTGAACACCGGCTCGATATCGATGCGTGGCAACCACTGCGCCAGTTCGTCCAGGCCAACGCCCTGCGCCTTCAGGTGCTGCAGGGCATCCTGCAGGCCATCGGGTTGCGGTGCGGCGGCAACGGCGCGCTGGTAGTCGCGGCGGCGGCGGATGCGATGCACGCGCTCGGCGATGTTGACCACCTGGAAGTAGGTGCTGAACGCGCGCACCATGGTCTCGGCCTGTTGCGGTTCACGCCCGGCCAGGCCGTCGGCCAGCACGGACAGCGGCGCCTGGTTCTCGCGGCGGGCAATGGCACGCGTGCGCACGTCCTCGACGTCATCGAGAAAGGCGGCCGATACCTGCTCGACCAGCAGGTCACCGACCAGTGCACCCAGACGGCGCACGTCGTCACGCAAGGGAAGATCAGGGGAAGCGAATTCGATACTGCTGCGGTACTCGTTCATCGGCGACGCACAGGCCTCGGTCAACGGATCCAGACCCCAAGCCTAAACCAGAACGCGTGCCGTGCTGCGCTGCAGAAATGGTTTCATCTGGTAGTGCCGGCCGCTGGCCGGCAACCTCACGTTGCGCAGGTCCATGAGGTTGCCGGCCAGCGGCCGGCACTACCAGCACTGGTCAGCGCGTCTTCTTCGCCTTGCCCTGCTGCACCGGGCCGAGGTTCTGCTCGAGCCAGCGCTCGCTTTCGGCCAGCATCGTCATGATCGATTCGCGTGCGCGGTAGGCATGCGACTCGTTCGGCAGCATCACCAGGCGGGCGGTGCCGCCCAGCCCCTTCACTGCGGCAAACATGCGTTCGCTCTGCATCGGGAAGGTGCCCGAGTTGTTGTCGTCCACGCCGTGGATGAAGAGGATCGGATCCTTGATCCTGTCGGCGTAATTGAACGGCGCCATCTTCTGGTACACGTCCTGCGCCTGCCAGTAGTTGCGCTCTTCGGCCTGGAAACCAAACGGGGTGAGCGTGCGGTTGTAGGCGCCGCTGCGCGCGATACCGGCCTTGAACAGGCGGGTGTGCGCGAGCAGGTTGGCGGTCATGAACGCACCGTAGGAGTGGCCACCGATGGCGATGTGCTCGCGGTCGGTCACGCCACGCCGCACCACCTCGTCCACCGCGGCCTGCGCATTGGCCACCAGCTGTTCGATATAGGTGTCGTTGGGCTCCTTGTCGCCTTCGCCGATGATCGGCATCGACGGGCTGGCCAGCACCACATAGCCCTTGGCCAGGAACGCCTGCGGGCCCCAGTAGCTGATGGCGTTGAAGCGGTACGGCGAATCGGTCACCTGGCTGGCGGCCGCCGCGCTCTTGAACTCACCCGGGTAGGCCCACATCAGCAGCGGCCGCGGACCATCGCGCTTGGGGTCATAGCCCGGCGGCAGCAGCAGGGTCGCGGTCAGGTCCACGCCGTCCTTGCGCTTGTAGCGGATCTGCTCCTTCTGCACGCCCTTCAGCTGCGGCAGCGGATGGGCGAAATGAGTCAGCGCACGCGGTGCGGCGTTGGTGTCGGCCAGCGACTGCACGTAGAAGTTGGTCGGCTCGTCCGGGCTCTCGCGGCTGATCAGCAGCGAACTGGCCTGCGCATCCAGCAGCGTTACCGGCGCGGCGTAGGTCGGTGCCTGCGAATGGAACAGGCGGGTTGCCTTGCCGCTGGCCACGTCGAAGCGATCAACGAACGGACGGTCGCCTTCCGGCGATGCACCGGCACCGGCCAGGTACAGGCTGCCGCCATCAGCGGTGGTCTGCAGCAGCGAGCGGCCGCGGTCATCACTGGCCATCAGCGGGCGGCCCGGATCGGCGTAGCGGTCCTGCGCGTCGCGATCCCACAGCAGCCTGGCATCGGCGCTGGCGTTGTCCGGTGCGATCAGCCAGGTCTTGCTGCGGCGGGTCTTCCACCACGATTCGTTGAGCAGGGCCAGGTCGCCACGGCCCCAGCTGATGCCGGCATAGCGGCTGCCGAGCTGGGCCAGGGTCACCGGCGGCGTGTCGAACGGTGCGGCCTGCATGAACACCGCATCGCGCACCTTGGCTTCCCGGTTCGGGTCGCCACCATCCTGCGCTTCGGCCCAGACCAGGGTGGCATCGGCATCGCCGCGCCAGCTGATGTCACGCACGCCGGTCACTTCGGCATCGTTGCCGGTCGGCAGACCTTCCACCAGCGGCCGTACGGCCACGGTATGCACCAGCTTGCCGGTGCTGCGGTCGAGCACTTCGATTCGGCGCGGGAAGCTGCTCAGCGGCACCACGTAGGAGTACGGACGCTGCACCGGCTGGCTGAGCACGAAACGGCCGTCGGGCGACACCGCAAAACCCATGAAGATGCCGGCCGCACCGATGGCACGGCTCTGCCCGTCCAGCCCCACTTCCATCGGTTGGGTGGTGGCGTAGTAATCGAACTGGCGCGCGTCGGCCTCGTTCTTCAGCAGGTCCTGGTAGGTGCGGATGGACACCACGCCACCGCCCTGGCTGGTCTGCTGCACGGCCGGGCCGGTCGGGATGCCATCTGCAGCCGGGGCGGCGCCAAGGTTGGCCGGGCGGGTGAACACCACCAGGCCACGGCTGTCCGGCAACCACTGGTAGCCAGTGCCCAGAACGGTGTTCAGGCCGGCGACCAGGCGACGGGCGCTGCCGCCAGCCACGTCCACCAGCCACAGCTCATTGGCCCCGGTAGCGGCATCGACCTGGTTGAAGGCCAGCCACTTCTGGTCCGGCGACCACGTCAGGCTGGCGATCGACAGCGAGGCCGGCAACCCGCTGATCTGCCGCTCCTTGCCGTCGGCTACATTCATCAGCCACAGCTTCTGGCCGAAGCTGAAGCGGCTGTCAGAGAAGGTTTTCGGATTGATGCGCAGGCCGGCCAGCTTCAGCTCCGGCTGTGCCACCACCTGGATCGACGGCAGCGACGGCATCTGCATCAGCGCGGCCACATCGCGGCGTGGCGACAGGTACAGCGACGGCGCCCGCGGCGCGTCGACCACGGCCTGCAGTGCGGCCGAGGGCAGCTCGTAACCGGCCACGCCCTGCGCCTGCGCCGCGGCCGCCTGCGGTGCCGCAGCCCAGGCCTGCGGGACCACCGCCAGCAGTGCCATCGACAGGACCAGGCCAGTCAAGCGCCGGTTGCGGCGTGCGTGCGTGCTCATCATTGTTCCACCTGTTCGCTGCATGAAGCCCTCGACCTTAACAGGCCATGCACCTGCGCCCATCTGCCGATGGTTGGGTCATCGCCGTGTCACAGCGGAGGCGCGATATAATGGGCATCCTCCCCTGCCGAGGGGCGCTGCGACCGGATCCCTGAGACCGGCCAGGCTCGGCCAGGTGGCTTTGCAACAACGGCGCCCGGCCAGATGCGAGCATCCGCTCGCCCACAACCGGAGCTACTGCATGAATGCTGTTGCCAAGACCTTCTCCACTGAAGGCGACTACAAGATCCGCGACATCACCCTGGCCGACTGGGGCCGCAAGGAACTGGACATCGCCGAGCACGAGATGCCGGGCCTGATGTCCATCCGCCGCAAGTACCAGGCCGAGCTGCCGCTGAAGGGCGTGCGCGTGACCGGCTCGCTGCACATGACCATCCAGACCGCGGTGCTGATCGAGACCCTGAAGGACATCGGCGCTGACGTGCGCTGGGCTTCGTGCAACATCTTCTCGACCCAGGACCACGCCGCTGCGGCGATCGCCGCCACCGGTACTCCCGTGTTCGCCTGGAAGGGCGAGTCGCTGGAAGAGTACTGGGACTGCACCCTGGACGCGCTGACCTTCACCCTGCCCGACGGCACCCTGACCGGCCCGGAGCTGGTGGTCGACGACGGCGGTGACGTGACCCTGCTGATCCACAAGGGCTACGAGCTGGAAAACGGCAGCACCTGGGTCGACGAAAAGGCTGCTTCGCACGAAGAGCAGGTCATCAAGAACCTGCTCAAGCGCGTGGCCAAGGAGCGCCCGGGTTACTGGGGCCGCGTGGTCAAGGACTGGAAGGGCGTTTCGGAAGAAACCACCACCGGCGTGCACCGCCTGTACCAGCTGGCCCAGGCCGGCACCCTGCTGATCCCGGCGATCAACGTCAACGACTCGGTCACCAAGAGCAAGTTCGACAACCTGTACGGCTGCCGCGAGTCGCTGGCCGATGGCCTCAAGCGCGCGATGGACGTGATGCTGGCCGGCAAGGTCGCCGTGGTCTGCGGCTACGGTGACGTCGGCAAGGGCTGCGCCGCGTCGCTGCGTGCCTACGGCGCGCGCGTGGTGGTCACCGAGATCGATCCGATCTGCGCCCTGCAGGCGGCGATGGAAGGCTTCGAGGTCAACACCATCGAATCCACCCTGGGCCGTGCCGACCTGTACGTCACCACCACCGGCAACAAGGACATCATCCGCATCGAGCACCTGAGCGCGATGAAGGACCAGGCCATCGTCTGCAACATCGGCCACTTCGACAACGAGATCCAGGTCGATGCGCTGGTCGCCTTCCCGGGCGTGAAGCACGTCAACATCAAGCCGCAGGTGGACAAGTACATCTTCCCCAACGGCAATGCGATCTTCCTGCTGGCCGAAGGCCGCCTGGTCAACCTCGGCTGCGCCACCGGCCACCCGAGCTTCGTGATGTCCAACTCGTTCGCCAACCAGACCCTGGCGCAGATCGACCTGTGGGCCAACAAGGGCACCTACGAGAACAAGGTGTACCTGCTGCCGAAGAAGCTGGACGAAGAAGTGGCCCGCCTGCACCTGGAAAAGATCGGCGTGAAGCTGACCACCCTGAGCCAGGAACAGGCCGACTACATCGGCGTGCCGGTGGAAGGTCCGTTCAAGCCGGATCATTACCGCTACTGATGCCGTGCGCGGGGTCGGATCCCTTTCCGCAGGAAAGGGCTCTGACCCCAGCAACGGATGCACACGGACGGGCGCCTTCGGGCGCCCGTTCTGCATCCGGGCACCCGCCGCCGTGTTCCGCGCGCCCTGTCACAGAGCCCTAAGCAGTCGCTTGCTACGCTCTGTTCCCGCCAACGGCCCCGGCGCGGGATGTTGCAATGCCCAGCCCGCCGCGTGGCCGCCACGGCCCCCCCGTTCCATGGTTCGCCCCATGCCTGCCGCCCGCAGGCCATGCGCCAGGACGCAGACATCAAAGGATAGACATGCAGCGCAGCAGTGAACGTATGACCCGGGCCATCAAGCCCCTCATGACCCTGTGCTGGGTGGCCCTGCTGGCCGCCTGCACCCCGCCCTCCGGTGAAGCCCAGGCCACGACACCTGCAGCCGCCACCGAACAGGCCAACACCGACGGCAAGGCGGCCAGCGCCCCGGCAGCGGCCGCCGGCAGCACCGCCTGCGCCAATCCGGCATCGCCGGTGCAGACCCTGATCTGCAACGACCCCGCCCTGTTGAAGCAGGAAGGCGAGCTGGCCAAGGCCGAAGCCGCCGCAAGCCAAACCCTTGATGCCGCCGGCAAGGCCAAGCTGCAGGCCGAGCAGCAGCGCTGGATCCAGCACACGCGCGACCTGTGCAGCGACGCGCACTGCCTGCAACAGGTATCTGCCGACCGCCTCAAGGTACTGTCGGCCACGCGCGACGGTCTGGTCGACCAGGACGCCTGCGAAGTGCCCGACGGCCAGCAGCAGTGCGTGGACATGCTGGTGCTGCGCGACCCCAACAGCCAGCTGGCGACCTTCAACACGCTGCTGGGTGAAAACGGCCAAAAAGGCAGCCTGCTGGGCTGCACGGCGGCAACCAACATCGGCGCCGGCCACAACGCCCTGCTGGCGGCCAACTGCACCCTGGAAACAGCCAGCGGCAAGCGCAACGTGCAAGTGTGCAGCAACCAGATGGTCGGCCAGTTCGCCATCGAACCGGCACCGGCTGCCTACGGCACCGAGGCCACACGCCAGCTGCTCGGCTTCACCCAGCAGCACTGCGCCGGCTGACATCAGCCGGGCGGGCACGGCTCCCTTTTCCTCATTGAAGGACGATGACCATGGCAACGGATTCCACTCTCACCCGCGAACAGCTGTCCACGCTGTTCCTCAACACCGAACTGGGCGGCAACACCCGCCACCTGGACCATTTTTCATACGCCCAGGAGGGCACCAGCGCCTATTCGTTCGGCCTGGTGCAGTTCGACGTCGGCGGCAACCCCCAGGCCAGGCGCTTCCTGCGCGACAACGGTTTCACCAACGGTGACATCGAACTGCTGTCCCAGCACGGGGGGCTGAGCACACAGCAGCTGGCCGCGCTCGACGCCAAGCTGCAGGCCATTCCGCAGGCCAACATCGACCAGCTCACCAACGCCAAGCTGGACAGCGCCATCGAGCGCGTCGACGAGGCCATCGCCAAGGTGCGTGCGACCAACCCGGCCGCCGCCGATGCCATCGTGGCAAACCCGGAACTGCAGCTGGCCATGGCCGACTATGACAACCAGTTCGGCAGCATGGGCCCGCAGTTCATCAGCTATCTGGCCGGCAACGCGGAGAAGCTGCAGGGCGGTACCGTCCAGGCCGGCGATCCACCAAGCCGGGCCGACGTGCAGACCTTCGTCGATGCGACCAAATTCGGCATCCAGTCGCCTGCGGCCGTGACCAGCCGCGATCAACGCTTCGACACGGCCATGACCCAGCTGGGCATCAACCCAACCCATGCCCCCTCGCACGGCTCGCCCAGCACACCCGGTGCGTCGGCTGGCAGTGGCGTGCTGGTGAACGGCGCAAAGGGCGATGAGGTGCAGGCCATGCAGCAGAAGCTGGCCGACCTCGGCTACACGGGCAAGGACGGTGCACCGCTGGTGGCCGACGGTCACTTTGGCCCGGGCACCCTGCAGGCGGTCCAGCAGTTCCAGCGCGATCATCAGCTGACGGTGGACGGCAAAGCCGGCAGCGGCACCTTGGGTGCGCTGGAGGCGGCAAGCCAGCAGCATCAGCAGGCCGAATCAGCAGCACCGAGCATGGCCACGCCCGGGCACGCCGACAATCCGCGCTACCAGCAGGTCGTAGAAAAGCTGGAAGCATTGGAACAGCAGCGCAGCCAAGGTGGACTATCGCCGCTGTTCCATGACCGCGGCCAGCTGGAGAATGCCGCTGGACAGGTCGCCTACGAGTCCAAGCTTGTCGGCATGTCACAGGTGGACACCGTGGTGGCGCGCCCCGACGGCCAGGGTGTATTCGCGGTGCAGGGCCAGCTGGGCGATCCTGCCGCGCATCGCACCTACATCGACCTTGCGCAGGCGGTCAGCCAGGATCTGCCATCCAGCACTCGCCAGAGCGAAGCGTTGAACGCCGAACAGACACAACGACAGGCGCAGGAACAGGCACAGGCACAGCAGCCGCTGTCGCGCTGATCTGCGATGGATCGGATCCACGCACAGCGTGGATCCTGTCGTCCGGTTCGGTATCCACGCGCGGCGTGGCTCTACTGCATGCGCTGGCGGTCGTCGCCGAGGGCGAGGCGGCACTGTTCGCGGAACGCAAGCTGCCACGCGGGCAGATCGAAGCGCTCGCGCTCCTGGAATGACACCGTCTCGGCGGCCAGCACGTAACAGCGGTTGTGCGACAACCGTAGTGCCGCCTCCCTATCGCCGATCTGCCAACACCGATCGATGCAGGCCTGCATCAACGCATAGTCCGGGTTGTTCCTGGCACCGCCAAAGGCGAAGCCCATCTGCTGCGCCATCGCCACCACCGGATCCTCACCAGCATGCGCCGATTTCAGGATGCGCAGCACACCTGCCTCGGGCACGCCAAAGGCCCAGTTGGCCAGCACGGCCGAGCGCGCCGCGCACACCGCCAGCTCGGCATTGCGCAACCGCATGTGCTGGCCAGCGAGCATGGCCCAGCCCTTCTGCAGGTCTGGAAAAGCCGCAGTTGCGGCGTCGAGCAGTGGGATCGCAGCGGCGGGCTCGCCCGCTGCTACATGTCCCTGCGCCAACTCGACAAGCCGGAAAGGCGAGTCTGCGTCGTCCACATCATGCGCGCGCGGATCCCACTCGTCGTCATCCCACGCATCCTCGTCCAGCGCGCGATTGATGCCCAACCAGTGCACGAACACGTCCAGCGAAGAATGGCTGTAGACCATCCTGCCCTCGTCATGGAACATCTCGCAGACCAGCGGCAATGCGCCTTCGCGCCCCAATGGCCAGTACAGCCCGAAGCAATCGCCGTTGCCCAACGCGCCTTCGGCGATCGGCAGAAAACCCTGCGGTGGGTACGGGCCCGCTGCCACTTCGGTGTCAAAGGTCAGGTCGTGGAGGTGAGCGGGTGCGCGCATGCTGGAGCCTGGGAAAGCCGACGTGCAGTATCGCAGGGTGCGGCAATAGCCTCGGTCAAGGCAATGCCCGCGCGCGGCGCTACGATATGCCCATGACCCCGGCCATCAACCTGCTCAAGCGCGAGAAGATCGCCCATACCGTGCACAGCTACGTGCACGATGCCCATGCCGAATCCTACGGCGGCGAGGCCGTCGAAAAGCTGGGCCTGGACCCGGCACAGGTATTCAAGACCCTGCTGGCCAGCACCGAAACGCACGAACTGCTCGTCGCCATCGTGCCGGTGGCCGGCCAGCTTGATCTGAAAGCACTGGCCGAGGCGGCCGGCTGCAAGAAGTGCGAGATGGCCGCCGTCGATGCCGCGCAGCGCGCAACCGGCTATCTGGTCGGCGGCATCAGCCCGCTTGGGCAGAAGAAGCGCCTGCGCAGTTTTCTCGACGCCAGCGCGCAGGCACTGCCCACCCTGCACGTCAGCGCGGGACGGCGTGGCCTGGAAGTGGAGCTGGCACCGGCCGACCTGCTGCACCTGACCGGCGGCCACTACGCCGCGATCGGCAGGCCCCGTTGATGCGCTGGCCCTGGTCCACATCGCCGCCACCGCGGCTGGACGACCCGCAGGCCGATGTGCTGCTGCAGGACCTGCTGTCGCGCGATGCCAGTCGTATCCATGCCGCCAGCAGCCGCCTGGCACGGTTGTTCAGCGCTACGACGCTGGATGCGCTGGCACCGCAGACCGAGGGGATCGAGCAGGCCTGCCAGGGCGTGCAGCTTGGCGGTGCGCTGGTCAGCAACGATGTGCACCTGCAAGCGGCACTGCGCCGACTGCGTTATTGGCGTGAGCGCAAAGGCTGCCTGTGCGCGCTGTATCCGGATTACCTGTTCTTCGACCCACGCCGGCTCATCGAGCAGGGGCATGTGCGGCTGCTGGAACAGGGCGTGGCCGAGGATGGCTGGGGCGACCGCCATCGGGTGGCCTGCACCTGCTGCGGCCAGCGCTGGGATGCCACCGACCGCGAGTACCACTACCCGTGGTGGGAGTGGACCTTGCTCGCCCTTGATTGAAGCCACGCGTGGCGTGGTTCTACTGCGAAGGCGGATCCACGCCAAGCCTGGTTGTGCCGGCTCCCGCTACGAAAGCCAGGAGAGCACGTCCTTCATTCGTTGAGAGCAAAGGTCACCGGCACGTCCATCACACTCATGGCGGGCAACGCGGGCTGTTGCGCGTCGCGTTGCATGGCCCACGAGCGGAGCCCCTTGGCCGCTGCCGCGTCCAGCACCGCGTGACCACTGGACACGCGTACCACGGCCGCGACAATCCTGCCGTCCCCGTTCACCAGCGCCTTCAGCTGCACTTTGCCCTGCAACCCGTCACGTACAGCCGCAGAGGGGTACTCGGGGAATTCACGCCTCCAGTTGCCGCTGGCCGCAGGGAACAGTGTCGCCTTGGACGACAGCGGGCAGCGCGCAGGGAATCGCAGCACCAGTGACAGCGGCTGCGCGGACGGCTGAGGTTCCGCAGCGGCCTTGCATACCGCCATCGACACCGCTTCCAGCATGCGTTGCTGGCGCACCAGCGCTTCCGCATCCGCAGCCACGACGTGCAGCGTGCAGCGCCCTTGCTGGGCACGCGCCTCCATGCTGCTGACGCCCACATCCTGGATCGATGCCGCGTTGCTCAATCCACCGCATGCGGCGTTGGCATCGTAACGCTGGGCTGAACTCTCGGCTGAACCCAGCAAGGCGCCCAGCGCCACCGCCAACGGCATCCACGTTCTGATCGTCATCGTTGCTTCCTGCTGTGATGGAAACAGCATCGTATCCCGCGGTGGCCGCAGCGGATTTCACATCGCAGTGCGCTGACGCGCATCGCGATGCTGTGTTCTCACGGCCGCCAGTTGGCGTTGTTCTCCCAGAACGCCACCGCGCGCTGATAGGCTTCGCGGTCCAGCGGCACGCCCGAACCACCCTCCTCCACGCCCAGCGCATTGCGCATCATGGTGATCGGCGCCATCGGCACTTCTTCCGGTTCGGCGGTATAGATGCAGCCGACGATGCCCCAGTCCGCATCGATGGGTGAACCTTCCTTGGCCAGCTGCTCGGCGCTGTACAGGATCACCACCAGGTAATTGGCCCGTGGCGATTCCACGCCCTCGAACCAGCGCACCAGCACCGGCAGTTCCTCACGGTTGCGCGCCTCGTAGCCGCTGCGCAGCAGGTGCCGGTTGGCGTCGGTGACCGGCACGGTCAGGCAGCGCGTGCTGGTCCAGTTTTCATAGACGAACAGCTTGCAGAACGGTGCATAGCCATCGAGCACCTTCAGCGGCGGGTGCGCGTTGAGATGCGCCTGGAACTGCTCGGCGCTGCAGTCCTGGATGGTGTTGCCGCGCGGTACGCGCGGGAACAGGCGGGGGCGGGCGAAATCGGTGAGGACGATGGACATGGCGCGGCGTGATCGAAGAATCCGCTGCACAGGGTAACCGCCACCGGCGGTGCAAGGGGAGCAGGCCGAGAGTCACTGGCATCCGAACCGGACTTGCCCCACCCTGCCTTCGACCCACCGTAGGGATTGCAGGCTCATGGATGCAGCACGCGCGTTGTCCCCTTCCCCTCGATCACGCCAACGGCCTCTGCTGAAGGCAGTAGCGGCTGTGCTTCTCGCTCCGCCCCTGCTGTTCGCTGCCGCCCTGATCTGGCCGTTGCCAGCGCCGCCGCCACCCGATGTCGGCAACAGCCGGGTGATCATCAATGCGCGGGTGGTGGACGTGCAGAACGGCGTTGCCAGCGCGCCCACCACTGTAACGGTGCGCAACGGCACCATCATCGCCATCGGCAATGGCCCCCACGACGCCACTTTGCACGTATTCGACGCCGGTGGCCGCTGGCTGCTGCCTGGCTTCTGGGACATGCATACCCACGCACTGCAGCTGTCTCCGCAACTGCAGTTCCCGTTGATGCTGGCCAACGGCATCACCGGCACCCGCGACATGATGGACTGCCCGCAGCCGACCGATCCGCTGATCGCCTGCGTCGCTGACAAGCGTCGCTGGAGCGCACAGGCCATCGCTGGCACGTTGACCGCGCCGCGATTCGTGCAGGTGGCAAGCTTCTACTTCGAAGACCCTGCGCTGGCACCACAGGATGCCGTCCGTCGCGCGCGTGAGTACGCCGAGCGCGGCGTGGATGCACTGAAGGTCTACAACCGGCTGCGCCCGGATACCTACCAACGGCTGGCTGCCGAGGCGCGGCAACTGCATCGTCCGCTGGTGGGCCACCTGCCCAGGGCGGTGGCGCTGGAAGAGGCACTGCAGGCCGGACAGCACAGCTTTGAACACGCGCATCTGTTCGTTCGCCACTGCTCCGGCTCCGCAGCTGCATGGCGCAGCGGGACGCTGGACGGTGAAGACCCGACAGCCTTGGCCGAGCACTTGGTGGACAGCTATGCGCCTGCAAGGTGCAAGGCCGCCTTCGCACTGATGCAGGCCAGCGGCAGCGCCTTCGTGCCCACTCATGTCACCCGAGAGGAGGATGCCCGCGCGCGCGATCCGGGCTTCATCGATGATCCGCGACTGGCGCACCTCGATCCGCTTTCGCGCTGGGCCTGGCGCGACGACCTGCAGGCCACGGTCACCCGCCATCCAGGCCAACGTGGCGAGCGCGCGCTGCACGCCTATTTCAATCATGGCCTGGCACTGACCGGCGCTGCGCACCGCGCCGGTGTTCCGGTGCTGGTGGGCACCGACACCGGGCTTGGCGGCTTCCGCTATCACGATGAACTGCAACTGCTGCACCAGGCCGGACTCAGCCAGGCCGACGTGCTGCGCGCAGCCACGTTGCACGCCGCACAGCACCTTCGCCTGCAGGCCCGGCATGGCAGTGTCGAGGTCGGCAAAGCGGCCGACCTGGTGCTGCTGGACGGCAATCCTCTGCTGGACATCGGCAACAGCCGGCGCGTGCATGCGGTGCTGCTGGCCGGCCACCTCTACGACCGTCCAAGGCTGGACGCACTGCTGGCCTACTCCCGCGCGCAGGCACGCTCACCTGCGGTGATGGCGCGGCTGCTGTGGGGATTCGTGACCAGCCCGGTCAGCGCGGAACTGTAGGATCGGCGGCTACAGCGCCATCCGCTCGCGCAGCTCCCGTGCCTGCCGCCGCGACACCTCCACTTCACTGCCATCATCCAGTGCCAGATCGTAACCATCGCCAATGCTCGGCGTGACCGCGCGAATGCGCCGCAGGTTGACCAGCGTGTTGCGGTTGGCACGAAAGAAAAGGTCCGATGGCAAGCGTGCTTCCAACGCGCTCAGGCTGCGGGCCAGCAATGCGTTCTGGTCGCGGAACCACAGCCGCGTGTAGTTGCCGTCCACCACCAGCCGACGGATCTCGGCAATGGACACGAACCAGCAGCGCTCGCCTTCGCGCACGAACACCTGGTCCTGCGCACCCAGCGTGCCGTGCACTGTGGGAGGTTCGGTATCCAACGCCGCATGATGACGCGCACGCTCCAGCGCTTCCAGCAGTCGCGGCGCTTCCACCGGCTTCACCAGGTAATCCAGTGCATTGGCCCGGAACGCGCGTACTGCGTAGGTGTCGTAGGCAGTGACGAACACCACCGAGGGCACCCTTTCCAACCCGTCCAGTACATCGAAGCCGGTACCGGAGGGCATCTGCACATCCAGCAGCACCAGGTCCGGCGCCAGCGCGGCGATCGCCTCGCGCGCAGCAGGCACATCGTCGGCCTCGCCCACGCACTGCACCCACGGCAGCGCCGACAGCAGCGTCCGCAGCTCCTGTCGCGCCAGCCGTGCATCATCGACAATCAGCACACGCAGCACGGCCGTCATTGCGGAATCTCCAGCAGCGCCTGCATGCGGTCGCCGACCGGCTGCAGGGTGAAACGGCCGCGCGTGCCAAGCTGCGCGCGCAGGTAGGCCAGTCCCACACCATGCCCGTGCGCAGGTTCGCTGCCAGTGCAGAGCGGGTTGTCCACCTGGAGGCGCAGCAGGTCATCGTCCAGCGACGCGCGGATATGTACCTCGCCGCCGCCAGCGCGGCTGGCAATGCCATGTTTTATCGCGTTCTCCACCAACAGCTGCAGTGCCATCGCAGGCAGTTGTGCCTGCACAGCCTCTGCGGCGATCTCCCGCCGCACCTGCAGGCGCTGTTCGAAGTGGATCGCCTCGATGGCCAGATAGTCGTCGACCACTTCCAGTTCCTCGGCCAGGGTCACCTGCTCACTGCGATTGTGGGCCAACGCGTGGCGCAGCGTGCGCGACAGGCGGGTGACCATGTCGCGGGCACGCTCGGGGTCTTCCAGAATCAGCGCTCGCAGGTTGTTCAATGCGTTGAACATGAAATGCGGATTCAGCCGCGCACGCAACGCATCGCGCTCCAGGGCACTGCGCTCCGCCTCCACGCGCAACCGCGCCAGCTCGCTGTGGCGCGCGCGGCGCAAGCCATGCAGGCCCGCCCACAGGCCCGTCCACATCAAAAGGAACAGGGCGGTGTTCATCCAGTACAGCACGACCGACGACAGCTGGTAGTCGGCACGCCCACCGGGCAACTGCACCCAGCCCATGGCCAGCGCCGGCAACAACAACGCCGCCGTCAGCGCCTGTGCAATGCTGGCACCGACCACCACGCCAGTTGCCAGTTTCAACACCAGGCTGCCCAGACTGCCATCCCACCAGCGCTGCCGCAGTGCGACCGAACGCAGCGCGCCGCTGCACAACCACAGGGACACGGCAATGCTGAGGGAGATCAACACCACGCCGCTGAACAGCGTACCGCCGCCGATACGCACCCCCAGCCACAGGCTGTACGTCGCATAGCCTGCCCATGCCAGCGCATTGAGTATCCAGAAGCGGCGGGATGGCGTGGTAGCGTCCATGAGCAGCCTTGGCGGTGGAGGAAAGGGCATACGGCGGTCAGGGATGTGCGGCGAGGAAGCGGCGCACCTGCGCCTGCAGCCAACGCGGATCATCCCACATCAGGAAGTGGTAACCCTGTGCGCTCATCTCGATCTGCACACCCGGCAGCTTCGCGTACTGCGCCTGGAACTGCGCACGGGTACTGGCTTCCGTACCCCCCATCGACTGATAAGCGGCCCAGCTGCCCAGCACCAGGACCGGCGTGTGGATGCCGTCGATGTCATCACGCAGATCGCGCACCAGCATGGAGTACATCGCATCGGCCATGCTCGTGCGATCACTGTCGCGCCCCCAACGCTGCAGCTCCGGCAGATGCTGGGTGCTGCGGGTCAGGGCTTTGGCGGTCGCATCGTTGCGTGCATTGAAGCTGGCCTCATCGGCCGCCAGCAAACCTTCACGCAGCTGCCCGGCCATCATCCCTACGTTCTGCGCGGTGGCCTGCGGGTTCATCACCGCCGCATAGAACGGCAGCGAATCAACGATCACCAGCGGACCGATGCTATCGGGCGCCTTCAGTGCCAGTTGCATCGCCAGCACACCCCCCAGGCTGTGACCGATCACGGCAACCTTCGACAGGTGCCGCGCCTGCAGATAGCCCAGTAGTTCGTCGCGCATCGCCGGCAGGAAATCGGCCGGGCGCGGATCGACAGGCGCCGCACCGGCAAACCCCGGCAGTTGCACCAGATGGCACTGCACGTCCTTCAGGGCCAGGCAGGTCTCACGCCAGACCTCCGCACTGCTGTTAAGCCCGGGAATCATCAGCAAGGGACGGCCCTTGCCGAGCACCTCGACCTGCACTGCGCCTGCAACGGCGGCTTTATCGACGGCTGTGGCATGGGCTGGGCCTGAGCCAAGCACGGCCATCGCCATGCCGATCATCGCCAGCCTGGCCAAGGCCTTCATCGCGTACCAGAGTGCCTGGAAGATCTTCATCGTCTGCTCCTTCATCGCGTGGGTGGTGCCGGGATTGGGACCAGCGTGGCTTCGCTCCCGTTGCCCCGGTTGCGATTACGGAGCAACGGTCCGTCAGCGGGGCGAACGGTCGCCCGCACGGGACGACGTGACCCGACACATCCATCGCACATCTATCGCACATCCATCTCGATGGAGAGATATACTGCTTCACACCCGATGCCGCCGCCCGTGCCATGACCGCCATCAGCTTCGAGTTCTATCCGCCCAAGACCGACGAACAGCGCACCCAGCTGGACCGTGCCGCGGCCAAGCTGAAGGCCTATGCCCCCGAGTACGTGTCCTGCACCTTCGGCGCCGGTGGCTCGACCCTCAGCTACACCTCCGAGACCGTGCGCCATCTCAACCAGCACCACGGCTTTGACGCGGCACCGCACCTGTCCTGCGTCGGCGGTACCCGCCAGGAAATCCGCGAACTGCTCAAGCTCTACCGCGCCATCGGCTGCCGGCGCCTGGTGGCACTACGCGGCGACCTGCCCTCGGGCATGGGCTTTCCTGGCGACATGCGCTATGCCTCCGAACTGATCGCCTTCATCCGTGCCGAACACGGTGATGCCTTCCGCATCGAAGTGGGCGCGTATCCGGAAACGCATCCGCAAGCGCAGGACGCCCTGCTCGACCTGAAGCACTTCAAGGCCAAGGTCGACGCCGGTGCCGATGCCGCCATCACCCAGTACTTCTTCAATCCCGACGCCTACTTCCACTTCGTCGACGAAGTGCAGCGGCTCGGCGTGCAGGTGCCGATCACCCCGGGCATCATGCCGATCTCCAACTTCAGCCAGCTGCGCCGTTTCTCCGAACAGTGCGGTGCGGAAATCCCGCGCTGGATCAGCCGCAAGATGCAGGCCTACGGTGACGACGCCGAATCGGTGCGCGCCTTCGGCGCCGAAGTGGTGGCCAAGCTGTGCCAGCGCCTGGTCGAAGGCGGCGCTCCGGGCCTGCACTTCTACACCTTGAACCTGGCCAAGCCGACGGTCTCGGTACTGAAGCTGCTGCAAGGCTGAAAAGTACGCTGCGTTATCGCAATCGGCGCTACGCTGCGTTGATGAAGCTCGTCCTGTCCCTGTTGCTGGTCCTGCTGCTGCCCGGCGTCTGCGCCGGTGTGCAGGCGCAGACCACGCGCTTGAACCGCTGCACCGATCCGCAGGGGCAAAGTGTCTATACCGACCGCCCCTGCGACAGCCTGGGCGCGCAGTCCCGGCGGCCACCGCCCGCGCCTTCCGGCAATACCCTGCAACGCGACAGCCTCGGCAGCAGCTGCCCGCGCCGGCTGAGCGAACTGGTGCAGGCTTTGCACACGGCGGTCAGCATCGGTGATGTGAACCGGCTTTCTTCGCTGTACCTGTGGGGCGCGGTGTCCGATGCCGGCGCGCAGCGGATTCTTGGCCAGCTGGAATCGGTGGTGCGGCGGCCGCTGGTGGACGTGGTGCCGGTGTATCCGCGGCAGGATCTGGATGAGGGCCAGGGCATCGCCTCACAGGATTCGGAAACGGTGCCGATGCCGGCTGCACGGCGCCATCCGATCGGGTTGCGGTTGGAGCAGACCCTGCCGGGCACCGCCACGCGTGCGGCGACCGTGCTTGGGCTGCGGCGGCAGTATGGGTGTTTCTGGATTACGTTGTGAGCGGGTGCTGCTGAACCGCCATCCACGCATGGCGTGGATCTACTGCTTGCGGTGAGGGGTCGGATCCCCTTCCAGCGGAAAGGGCTCCGACCCCAGATTCAAGCGAGGAGGTCAGAGCCCCGCGTCGCGGGGATCCGATCCTGTGTATCGCGCTACGCCGGCCACAGTCCGCGGATGGCGGCGATACCCTGCCCGCCATGCCGGCGCGCCTCGGCCACATGCTGCGGTGTCATGCCGCCGAGCGCATAGATCGGCAGCGAGACCTGGGCGCGCAGCGCGGCGAAGGCCTCCCACCCCAACGGCATTGCATCGGGATGGCTCGCAGTGGCCTGCACCGGCCCCAGCACGGCGAAGTCGCAGCCCAGCCGCTGTGCGGCCAGCAGCTGCTCAAGCCCGTGGCAGGAGGCGGCCACCAGCTGCCCGGACGGCAGCGGCCGTTCCTGCAGCGACTGCAGCTGCTCGCTGCCCAGGTGCACGCCAACGCCGAGGGTGCGCGCCAGTTCGATATCGCGGTTGAGCAGCCACTGCACACCGCGCCGATGCGCGCGCACGGCCTGCTCGATCACGCCCTGACGCTGCGGATGCTCGGCGGGCAGGCGCAGCTGGATGCGTTGCTGCCCCGAAGCCACCGCCTGCTGCAGCTGGCCGTGCCAACGCTGCAGGCCGCCCTCATCGATGTCCGGCGCAGGGGTGATCAGGTAGCAGTCCGGCTGGCGCAGTGCGGCCACCACCGGCAGGTCAGCCGGCGGCATTGAATAACGGGCCAGCTTGTCCGGCGTCACCCAGGTGATGGCCTGGCCCTCGCGTCCACGCGGGGCGCCCTTCCAGCTGCGCACGTGGCGCACTTCCAGGGTCAGGTCCTTGTCCGGGTAGCGCTGCGGCACGTCCATGATCCACTCGCCCACCTCGGCCTCGATGCCCAGCTCCTCGTGCAGCTCGCGCACCAGCGCCTGTTCGGAGGTCTCACCGGGCTCGCGCTTGCCGCCCGGGAATTCCCAGAGGCCGGCCATGTCGCGGCTTTCGGTACGGCGGTTGAGCAGGATGCGGCCGCGGGCGTCGGTGATGACGGCGGCTACGACGTGGATCGATCGTTTCGGGGAAGGCATGGCCGAAGCATGCCGAAAAGCGGGGCACCGGCGCAATCGCCGGGCGCTTCAAGGCCCAGAACAGGAAAGCCCCGCTTTCGCGGGGCTCTCCGGGGTCAGCTCAGCTGGCCGTGGCAGTGCTTGTACTTCTTGCCGCTGCCGCACGGGCACGGATCGTTGCGACCGATCTTGGGCTCGTCACGCTGCAGCTGCGCCACGCCCTGCTGGGCGGCCTCCACTTGCGCCGCCTCTTCGTCGGCGCCGTAGCCGCCAGCGTCCTGGTGCTGGAACTGCGACTGGCTCAGGCGGGCTTCCACCTGCTGGCGCTCGGCCGCTTCCAGTGCCTGCACTTCCTCGTCGCTGCGGATGCGCACGCGGGCCAGCAGGGTCACCACTTCGCGCTTGACGTTCTCCAGCATGTCCGAGAACAGCTCGAAGGCTTCCTTCTTGTATTCCTGCTTCGGCTGCTTCTGCGCATAACCGCGCAGGTAGATGCCCTGGCGCAGGTAATCCATGCGCGCCAGGTGCTCCTTCCAGCTCTGGTCGAGCACGGTCAGCATCACGTGCTTCTCCAGCGCGCGCATGGTCTCTTCGCCCACGCCCGCTTCCTTCTCGGCGAAGTGCTGGTTGATGCGCTCCTGCACCTTGGCGGTGATGCCTTCGGCGTCCAGCTCCTCGTGCGACTTGACCAGATCGGTCAGCGACATGTCCACACCGAAGTCCGACTGCAGGGTGGCTTCCAGGCCACGCAGGTCCCACTGCTCGTCCACCGAGTTCGGCGGCACGAAGCGGGCAACGATGTCGAAGATCACGTCGTCGCGGATGCCATCGACGTTGTCCTTCACCGACTCGGCGTCCAGCAGTTCGTCGCGCTGGGCGTAGATCACCTTGCGCTGGTCGTTGTTGACGTCGTCGAAATCCAGCAGGTTCTTGCGGATGTCGAAGTTGTGGGCCTCGACCTTGCGCTGCGCCTTTTCAATCTGGCGGCTGACCAGGCGGTCTTCGATGACGTCGTCTTCCTTCATGCCCATCATGCGCATGGCCTTCTGCACCCAGTCGGAGGCGAAGATGCGCATCAGGTTGTCTTCCAGCGACAGGTAGAAACGGGACGAGCCCGGGTCACCCTGGCGGCCCGAACGGCCACGCAGCTGGTTGTCGATACGACGCGATTCGTGGCGTTCGGTGCCGACGATGTGCAGGCCGCCGGCCGCCTTGACCGCGTCATGGCGCTTCTGCCACTCGGCCTTGATCGCGGCCTTCTGCTCGTCGGTCGCGCCTTCGCCCAGCTCGTGGATTTCCGCTTCCAGCGAACCGCCCAGCACGATGTCGGTACCGCGACCGGCCATGTTGGTGGCGATGGTCACGGCGGCCGGACGACCGGCGTTGGCGACGATGGTCGCTTCGCGGTCGTGCTGCTTGGCGTTGAGCACTTCGTGCTTCACACCCGCCTTGCGCAGGTGCTCGGACAGCATTTCCGAGGTTTCGATCGAGGTGGTACCCACCAGCACCGGCTGGCCGCGCTTGGCGCACTCTTCGATGTCGGCCAGCACCGCATTGAACTTGCCCTTGCGGTTGAGGAACACCTGGTCCGGGCTGTCCTTGCGGATGGTCGGGCGGTTGGTCGGGATCACCACCACTTCCAGGCCATAGATGCTCTGGAATTCGAACGCTTCGGTATCGGCCGTACCGGTCATGCCGGACAGCTTCTTGTACATGCGGAACAGGTTCTGGAAGGTGATGCTGGCCAGCGTCTGGTTCTCGCGCTGGACCGGCACGCCTTCCTTCGCTTCCACCGCCTGGTGCAGGCCATCGGACCAGCGGCGGCCGGCCAGGGTACGGCCGGTGAATTCGTCGACGATGACCACTTCGCCATCGCGCACGATGTAGTCCACATCGCGCTGGTAGATGGCGTGCGCGCGCAGGGCGGCGTTGAGGTGGTGGACCACGGTCAGGTTCTGCGCCGCGTACAGGCCTTCGGTCTCGGCATCGAGAATGCCCGCTTCCACCAGCAGCTGTTCGGCGTGCTCCATGCCCGCTTCGGACAGGTGCACCTGCTTGCCCTTCTCATCGACCCAGAAGTCGCCTTCGCCGTCTTCCGCTTCCTGCTTGACCAGGTTCGGCACGATGCGGTTGACGCGGATGTACAGCTCCGGGGAATCGTCGGCCGGGCCGGAGATGATCAGCGGGGTACGCGCTTCGTCGATCAGGATGGAGTCGACTTCGTCGACGATGGCGTAGTGCAGGCCGCGCTGGTAGCGGTCAGCCTTGGACAGCGCCATGTTGTCGCGCAGGTAGTCGAAACCGAATTCGTTGTTGGTGCCGTAGGTGATGTCCGAACCATAGGCTTCGCGCTTGTCGCTGTGCGGCATGCCCGGGTAGACCACGCCCACGCTCAGGCCCAGCCAGTTGTACAGCTTGCCCATCTGCGCGGCATCGCGGCGGGCCAGGTAGTCGTTCACGGTGACCACGTGCACGCCCTTGCCTTCCAGCGCGTTGAGGTACACCGGCAGGGTCGCCACCAGGGTCTTGCCTTCACCGGTGCGCATTTCTGCGATCTTGCCCAGGTGAAGCACCATGCCGCCGATCAGCTGCACGTCGTAGTGGCGCATGCCCAGCACGCGGCGACCGGCCTCGCGGCAGACCGCGAACGCTTCCGGCAACACCTTGTCCAGGGCTTCACCACCGGCGATGCGCTGCTTGAATTCCGGCGTCTTGGCCTGCAGCTGCTCGTCGGAAAGCTTCTCGATCTCCGGCTCCAGCGCATTGATCTTGGCGACGATGCGGTTGAGCTGGCGCAGCTGTCGTTCATTACGACTGCCAAATACGCGGGTAAGCAGGCTGTTGATCATTGAGGGAACCGGGTTGGATGGAAATGCCGCACGGCTCCGGGAAGGATCCGTCCGCCGCAAACGAATCAGGGCGCCTGGCGCCCTGTCGATGGCAACACCCATTGTAGCTTGGGATGGGCCGCTGGGGTTTCAACCCTGTGGCGGCATTGGCATCCGAACATTCCGGTAGTGCCGGCCGCTGGCCGGCAATCCGCGATGTTGCCGAAGATCATGAGGTTGCCGGCCAGCGGCCGGCACTACCGCCCCCGGAGTACGGGGGCCCGATTCAACCGCGGGTGATGCGCCCGACCGGGGTATTGCCGCCATCGCCGAGGAACTTGCGCGGGTTGACCACGTTGCCGTTCTCCCACACCTCGAAGTGCACGTGGGCGCCGGTCGAACGACCGGTGGAACCGGCCTTGGCTACTTCCTGGCCGGCACGGACGAGGTCGCCGACCTTCACCACCAGGCGCGAATTGTGCGCGTAGCGGGTGACGTAGCCATTGCCGTGGTCCACATCGACCACGTTGCCGTAGCCGCCCTTGACCCCGGAGAAGCTGACCACGCCGTCGGCCACCGACATCACCGGGTCACCGACGCGGGCGTGGAAGTCCATGCCCTTGTGGGTGGCGGCACCGCGACCGAACGGGTCGGCACGGGTACCGAAGCCGGACGTGACGTAGCTGTTGCGGATCGGCATGCGCGAGGGCACGGCGTTCTGCTGCAGCTGGTGGTCGAACATCAGCGATTCCATCACCGACAACTGGCGGCCTGAAGCAGCGAAGCGCTGCTCCAGCACCTGTAAGTCGGCGTTGACGTCCTTCACCGGGATGTCGGCGGTCGGGCCGCCGGCATCGCCGTCACCGAGGCCGGGGGTCTCGTTGAAGTCGAATTCGCCGTCTTCCAGCTTGCCCATCTGGGTCAGTCGCTCGCCCAGGGCGTTCAGGCGGGTGGCCTGTGCCTGCAGCTCGCCGAGGCGGGCAGCCAGCGCGTTGACCTGGGTCTGCGCATCGCGCTGGACCTTGGCCAGCTCGGCCTCCTGGCGGTCGACCTTGGCCTGCAGGCGCGAGTCATTGAGCGCGCTGACGCCAATGCCGCCGGCAAGGCCGATAATGCAACCTGCGCCGAGCACGCTGCCCAGCAGGGCTCGGGGGCGGTCCTCGAAGTAGAACCGCAAACGCGTGAGCGCCGATTTGGCCTGTCCTTCACGCGTTTTGATTACGATCTTTTTGAATGCCATCAGTGAGTTTTCATGTCTGAGCCGAAATCCAGCGTTCGTCCCGCATCCCGACCGAAACCGGCCTTGGATGCAGTGATGGCGGACAAAAGCGGGAACCCGCTGCGGCGTGCCCTATGGCTCGACGCGCTGGACCGTCAGTTGCGCCCCCAGTTGCCGCCACCTCTGCGCAGCCGTTGCCGGCTGGCCAATGTGGACGGGGAACACCTCGTTTTTCTCGTCGAGTCCCCGGTCTGGCATGCCAAGTTGCGGCTTGCCGAAGCCCAGTTGCTCGACGCGGCCCGGTCCATCGGGCTGAAGGCCACCAAGGTGACCGTCAAGACTGCGTCTCCCACTCCCACGCGCTCCCCAGCGCTCGACAACCGGAATGGACCCCACGCAGTTTCAGCCGCCACGCACAAAGGGCTACGCGACGCCTTGGCAGCTCTGCAGGACCTTCCTTCGAAACCGAAGCGGGAAACCTGAAAGCAGCGGAGCGTCCTGCTCCACTCCCCGTCGCGCGTGTCACCGCAGCGTGAAACATTTCGGGGGCCGGGTCGCATCCTAGCTGGCCCCGGTGGGCCAGTCGTTAGATTGTTGTTAAAACAACGTTAAATTCAGGCTTCGGATCCAACAGGTTCACAAAACCGTGACCTCGGCCCGGCCGTCGCGTCACCAACTGCGCCAGTGCGTCAAACAACGCCGGAAACGCAGACGCCGCCCTGGAAGGCGGCGTTTTTGCATTCAAATTCAACAACTTGTGAAATCAGGCATAGGCCGGTGTGGCATACACCACCGGGTCCGGCACGGCCGGCGAGTCGTAAGTGACCCATTCCCAGGCGGTGGCATCGGCCATCAGCGCCCGCACCAGCTTGTTGTTGAGCGCGTGGCCGGACTTGAAGCCCTCGTAGGCACCCAGCACCTGGCCGCCGGCCAGATAGAGGTCGCCGATCGCGTCAAGAATCTTGTGGCGCACGAATTCGTCGGCGTAGCGCAGGCCGTCTTCGTTGAGCACGCGGAACTCGTCGAGAACGATGGCGTTGTCCATCGAACCGCCGAGGCCGAGATTGCGCTCGCGCATGTATTCCAGGTCGCGCATGAAGCCGAAGGTGCGCGCGCGGGAGATTTCCTTGGTGTAGGCCATCGTCGAGAACTCGATTTCCTGGCGCGACTGCTTGGCCGGGATCATCGGGTGGTCGAACTGGATGGTGAAGCCCAGCTTGTACCCCTCATACGGGGTAAAGCGGGCCATCTTGTCGCCCTCGGTCACTTCCACGGTCTTCAGCACGCGGATGAAGCGCTTGGGCGCATCCTGTTCGACGATGCCTGCCGACTGCAGCAGGAACACGAACGGGCCGGACGAACCGTCCATGATCGGCAGCTCGGCCGAGGACAGTTCGACGATGATGTTGTCCACACCCAGGCCGGCCAGGGCCGACATCAGGTGCTCGACGGTCTGGATCTTGGCGTCGTTGCAGGTCAGGCCGGTGCACAGGGTCACTTCGGTGACCAGTTCGGCCTTCGCAGGCACTTCCACTACCGGGTCCAGGTCCACGCGCCGGAACACGATGCCATGGTTGACCGGCGCCGGGCGCAGGGTCATGTAGACCTTGTCGCCGCTGTGCAGGCCTACACCGGTGGCGCGGATCGTGTTCTTGAGGGTGCGTTGCTGGATCATGGGGGACGACCGGAAGTGACACAGTAGATTAACACGCAGGGTCCCCTACCCCGGCTGAAACGCCGGTGGGACGCGCGTGAAGCAGGGCGGCCGGGCCCATCCTGGCCCGGCGCCCGCGTTTTCAGGACATGGTGGCGCAACCCGGGGGGGACAAGCCCCGGGCAGCGTCGATCAGTCCGCCTGGCGGCGCAGGAACGCCGGGATGTCCAGGTAATCGTTCGGCAGTTCCGCCGCGGCCGGGGCCGAGGAGGCCGGAGCCGACGGGGTGGAAGCTGCCACGCTGTCGCTGCTGGCACGACGCAGGCCCAGGCCCATGCCGCCGACGGCCTTGGACACCGCATCGCCGCCGTTGTCGAACTCGCCGAACTCCGGCTGGCCGGTGGTGGCGTTGCGGACCAGCTTGATCGGTGCACGCTCGCCCGGACGCTGGGTCTTGCTGGCCGAGACGCGGTTCAGGCCCGTGGCGACCACGGTCACGCGCACCTCGTCCTGCATGTCCGGATCGAGCACGGTACCCACCACCACGGTCGCGTCTTCCGAAGCGAAGCCGTCGATGGTGCGGCCGATCTCGTCGAACTCGGCCATGGTGAAGTCGGCACCGGCGGTGATGTTGACCAGGATGCCGTTGGCGCCCGCCAGGTTCACATCGTCCAGCAGCGGGTTCTGGATGGCCGACTCGGCCGCGGCCTGCGCGCGGTCATCGCCGCGGGCGGTACCGGTACCCATCATCGCCAAGCCCATTTCGGACATGACGGTGCGCACGTCGGCGAAGTCGACGTTGATCAGGCCCGGACGCACGATCAAGTCGGCGATGCCCTGCACGGCGCCCTGCAGCACGTCGTTGGCGGCACGGAAGGCCTGGATCATGGTCGCGTTGCGACCCAGCACGGTGATCAGCTTCTCGTTGGGGATGGTGATCAGCGAGTCGCAGTGCTGGCTCAGCTCTTCGATGCCCTTCAGCGCGACCTGCATGCGGCGGCGGCCTTCGAACGGGAACGGCTTGGTGACCACGGCCACGGTCAGGATGCCCATTTCCTTGGCCAGCTGTGCCACCACCGGCGCAGCGCCGGTACCGGTGCCACCGCCCATGCCAGCGGTGATGAACACCATGTCCGCACCCTGCAGCGCGTCCATGATGCGCTCACGGTCTTCCAGCGCAGCCTGGCGGCCGACTTCCGGATTCGCGCCTGCGCCCAGGCCCTTGGTGACATTGGTACCCAGCTGCAGCTGCAGCTTGGCACCACAATTCTTGATGGCCTGCGAGTCGGTGTTGGCGGTGATGAATTCCACGCCATCCACTGCCGAGTTGACCATGTGCGCCACGGCATTGCCGCCGCCGCCGCCCACGCCAACCACCTTGATCACCGCATTGGGTGCCATCTTTTCGATCAGTTCAAAATGCGCCATGTCCGTGTCCTCGTTGTATCCGCTTTCGATTGCATGGGCGTTCGGGCGTCCTGCCTTCGTGCTGCATGCCGTCGTTGCGGCTGTGTGGGTTATGTGTGTTGCCGGTGTAGCGTCGTGTTGCCGGTGTTGCGGCCGGGCAGCGCCCGGGTGGTACAGGTGCCGCGTCAGAATTCGCCGCGGAACCAGGTCTTGAGTTTCTTGAACATGCTTCCAGCGCGGCCGGTCGGCAGCGACGGCCGGCGCGGATGCTCGATCTGGCTGCCCATCAGCAGCAGGCCCACGCCGGTGGCATGCACCGGGTTGCCCACCACTTCGCCCAGGCCGGTAACGTGCTGCGGGATGCCCACGCGTACCGGCATCTGCAGCATTTCCTCGGCCAGTTCGACCACGCCTTCCATCTTCGAGGCACCACCGGTCAGCACCATGCCGGCGCGCACCAGTTCCTCGAAGCCGGAGCGGCGCAGTTCGGCCTGCACCATTTCGAAGATCTCTTCGTAGCGGCCCTGCACGGCCTGCGCCAGCGCGTGGCGCGGCATGCGGCGCGGCGGACGATCACCGACCGACGGCACCTGGATGCTTTCCTCGGCGGTAGCCAGCTGGGCCAGGGCGCATGCATAGCGCACCTTGATCTGCTCGGCTTCCGGGGTCGGCGTGCGCAGCATGTGCGCGATGTCGTTAGTCACGTGGTCGCCGGCAATCGGCAGCGAGGCGGTGTGGCAGATCGCGCCCTGCACGAACACTGCGATGTCGGTGGTGCCGGCGCCCATGTCGACCAGCACCACGCCCAGCTCGCGCTCGTCGGCGGTCAGCACCGCCACGCTGGACGCCAGCGAGGACAGCACCAGGTCGTCCACCTGCAGGCCGCAGCGCTGCACGCACTTGCTGATGTTGGCCGCAGCCGACTGCGCGCACACCACCAGGTGCGCATGCACCTCCAGGCGCACGCCGGTCATGCCGACGGGATTGCGGATGCCTTCCTGCGAATCATCCAGCACGTACTCGCGCGGGATCGCATGCAGGATCTTCTGGTCGGCCGGAATCGCCACTGCCTTGGCCGCATCGAGCACGCGATCCAGGTCGCCCCAGGTCACTTCGCCGTCGCGGATCGGCACGATGCCGGGCGAGTTCTTGCACTGCACGTGGTTGCCGGAAATGGAGGCATACACCGAGCGGATCTCGCAGCCGGCCATCAGCTCGGCTTCTTCGACCGCACGCTGGATCGACTGCACGGTCGATTCGATATCCACCACCACGCCGCGCTTGAGGCCGCGCGACTCGTGCGAGCCGATGCCGATCACTTCGATCGGGTTGCCCGGCGAATACTCGCCCACCAGCGCCACCACCTTGGAGGTGCCGATATCCAGGCCGACGATCAGCGATTTGTCACCCTTGCGATTCATGTTCTTTCCTGCGTCCTTCTTGCCGGGGTGCCCGGTGCATTGGCCGGGGCGGCCGGAGTGCCCCAGCTCAGCGTGAAACCATTGGTATATCGGAGGTCGGCGCGCTCGATCGGCGCGGCCTGGTTGGCCAGCTGCGGCAGCACGCGCACGAAGCGCTGCAGGCGCGAGCGGGCATCGTCGCGGCCGACCACCACTTCAGTGCCGTTGCTCAGCAGCAGCGACCAGCTGCCGCGCGCGTCCATCGTCAGCCGGCGCACGTCGACGCCTGCCGGCGCGAACAGCGCGCGCGAATCGTTGTACAGCTTGACCACTTCCTCGGTCTGGCTGTCCGGGCCATCCAGCTCGGGCAGCTGCAGGTCGGCCAGCTTCTTCGGCGTGGGGAACAGCTTGCCCTGCTCGGACAGCAGGCGATCTTCGCCCCAGCGCGCGAACGGCTTGTGCTCGACCAGGGTCACTTCCAGCACGTCCGGCCACTGCTTGCGCACCTGCGCGCTTTCCACCCACGGCAGTTTTTCCAGTGCGTCCTGCGCGTCCTGCAGCTTGACCGCGAAGAAGCCGGCATGCGCATACGGCAGCAGTACCTGCTGCAGCTGTTCCGGTGGCACCCGCTTGAACTCACCGTGCACGCGCAGCTTCGCCAGCGGCCAGCGCTCGGCGCCGACCCAGCCATTGACCACGGCCACCACCGGCAGTGCAACCACCGACAGTGCCAACAGCCAGACGAAGATGCGCAGCACCGCGTTCATGCGTGCGATGCCTCCAGGGTCTGTTCCAGCACGCGCCACACCAGCTCTTCGAAGCTGATACCGGCCTGCCCGGCCGCCTTGGGCACCAGCGAGTGGCTGGTCATGCCCGGCGCGGTGTTCACTTCCAGCAGGAAGAAGCGGCCGCTGGTGCGGTCACGCATCACGTCGACGCGACCCCAGCCACGGCAACCGGCCGCGCGGAAGGCAGCCAGCGCGATGCGGCGGATCTCGTCTTCGTCATCACCGTCCAGGCCCGGGCACAGGTACTGGGTGTCTTCGGCGATGTACTTGGCGTTGTAGTCGTACCACTGGCCCTTGGGCACGATGCGGATCGACGGCAGCGCAACGTCGCCGAGGATGGCCACGGTCAGTTCGTCGCCCACCACCATCTGTTCCATCAGCAGCTGGCCGTCGTAGCGCGCGGCCAGGGCCACGGCTTCGTCCAGGCCGGCGTCGTCGGTGACCCGGCTGATGCCCACGCTGGAGCCTTCGTTGGCCGGCTTGACCACCACCGGCAGGCCGAGCTCGGCCGCCAGCGCGTGGACATTTTTTTCGGCCGCTCCCGGCATCCTGCCTCCCGCGGCACTCGTACCTCCGTGTACTTCACGGTACTGCGGGGTCGGCAGGCCCAGCGACAGCCACACCTGCTTGGTGCGGATCTTGTCCATGCTCAACGCCGAGCCCAGCACGTTGGAGCCGGTGTACGGCACGCCGAAGGCCTCCATCAGGCCCTGCACGATGCCGTCCTCACCGCCACCATTGTGGCCGTGCAGGATATTGAACACGCGATCGATGCCGCCGGCCGCCAGCGCCTTGGCCAGCGCCGGAATGCCATCGATGGCGATGGCATCGACGCCGCGCGACTGCAGGGCTTCGAGCACGTTGCGGCCCGAATCCAGCGACACTTCGCGTTCGCTGGAGCTGCCACCGAGCAGCACGGCGACGCGGCCGAACGCGGCCGGGTCGGTGCTGCGCAGCGGCGGGAAGGTCAGCGTGCTCACGCCTCGCCCTCCGCCTTGAAGCCTTCCACGGCAATGTGGCTGGCGACGGCGCCGATGTCGCCGGCACCCATCATCAGCAGCAGGTCACCGTCCTGCAGCACGTCCGGCAGCACGGTGGCCAGCTCGGATGCCTTGCCCACCACCACCGGCTCGCTGCGGCCACGCGCACGGATGGCGCGGGCCAGCGCATGCGAGTCGGCACCGGCGATCGGCTCTTCACCGGCCGGGTAGACCTCGCTCAGCACCAGTGCATCGACACTGGACAGCACCGCGGCGAACTTGTCGAACTGATCGCGGGTACGGCTGTAACGGTGCGGCTGGAAGGCCACCACCAGGCGCTTGTCGGCCCAGCCGCCACGCGCGGCGGCGAACACCGCTTCCAGCTCGCTCGGATGGTGGCCGTAGTCGTCGATGATGCGGACCTTGGCACCGCTGGCAGTGGTCACTTCGCCCAGATCATTGAAGCGGCGACCGACGCCAGCAAAGCTGGCCAGTGCACGCGCGATCGTGTCCGGCGCCACGCCCAGCTGCCAGCCCACCGCCGCAGCGGCCAGCGCGTTGAGCACGTTGTGCTTGCCCGGCAGCGCCAGTACCACTTCCTGGCTGGTGCCCTGCGGCAGGCGCAGGGTGAAGCGCATGCGCGAACCTTCCTGCACCACGTTCTCGGCGCGCACGTCGGCCTGCGGGCTCATGCCGTAGCTCATCACGTGGCGCGGGGTCTTGGCGGCCAGTGCGGCCACTTCCGGATCGTCGATGCACAGCACTGCCAGGCCGTAGAACGGCAGGCGCTGCAGGAACTCGGCGAACGCCGCCTGCACGCGGGCGAAATCGTTGCCGTAGTTCTCCAGATGATCGGAATCGATGTTGGTGATGATCGACATCAACGGATTCAGGCGCAGGAAGCTGCCGTCGCTCTCGTCGGCCTCGGCCACCAGCCACTGGCCACCACCGAGCTTGGCGTTGGCACCGGCCGCCAGCAGCTGGCCACCGATCACGAAGGTCGGGTCCAGCCCGCCCTCGCTCAGCACCGCAGCGGTCAGGCTGGTGGTGGTGGTCTTGCCGTGGGTGCCGGCCACGGCGATGCCGCGGCGGAAGCGCATCAGTTCGGCCAGCATCGCCGCGCGCGGCATGATCGGAATGCGCTGGCTGCGCGCTTCCATCAGCTCCGGGTTGTCTTCGCGGATCGCGCTGGAGACCACCACGCAGTCGGTGCCCAGCACGTTGGCGGCCGAGTGGCCGCGCATGATGCGCGCGCCCAGGCCGGCCAAGCGGCGGGTCGCGACGTTGTCGGCGTTGTCCGAACCGGACACTTCGTAGCCCAGCGTCAGCATCACTTCGGCGATGCCGCTCATGCCGGTGCCGCCGATGCCGACGAAATGCACGCGCGGGAACGCGCGCACCAGATCGTTGGTGTCATGCAGGCGGCGGATCATGCGCGGCCTCGCGCAGGGCAGGCGCTGGAGCGTGCCTTCTTCATACAGCTTCCTCGAGAATGATATCGGCGATGCGCTCGGCGGCATCGACCTTGGCCAGGGCACGCGCGGCTTGCGCCATCTGCATGCGGCGGGCGGGATTTTCGGACAGATCACGCAGCAGCGCGGCAATGCCGTCTGCCAGCGTTTCGTCCTGCTTCAGCAATACGGCTGCATCGCGCTCGACCAGGTACTCCGCATTGCGGGTCTGGTGATCGTCGACAGCAGCGGGGAATGGCACCAGCACGCTGCCGATGCCGACCGCGCAGAGTTCGGCCAGCGTGGACGCGCCGGAACGGCACACCACCAGGTCGGCCCAGGCGAAGGCTTCGGCCATGTCGGCGATGAACGGTGTGACCTCGCCCTGCACGCCGGCCCTGGCATAGGCCTCGACCGCTTCGGCATGCAGCTTCTCGCCGCTCTGGTGACGCACCACCACCGGCACCTGCGCACCCAGGCTGGCCAGTGCCTGCGGCACGCCACTGTTGAGCGCGCGGGCACCCTGGCTGCCGCCCAGCACCAGCAGGCGCAGCGGACCGCTGCGATCGGCCAGCCGCTGCTGCGGCGGCGCGACGGCGGCGATTTCGGCGCGCACCGGATTGCCCACGAACTCTTCGCGTGCAGCGAAGGTGCCCGGGAAACCGGTCAGCAGGCGGCGCGCGTAGCGCGACAGGATGCGGTTGGTCAGGCCCGGCGCGCGGTTCTGTTCGTGCACGACCAGCGGTAGGCCGTGCAGGCGCGCGGCCATGCCACCGGGGCCGGAAGCGAAGCCACCGAAGGCGACCACCGCACGCGGCTGGCGATCACGAATGATCAGGCCGGCCGCACGCAGCGCGCGCATCAGGCGCCACGGCGCGGCCAGCAGCGCCAGCTTGCCCTTGCCGCGCAGACCGGTGATGGCCAGCGTATCAATGTGGATGTCGTGCTGCGGAACCAGGCGGGTTTCCATGGCGCCATCAGCGCCCATCCAGGTGACCGGCACGCCACGCGCGCGCAGCACGCGGGCCACGGCCAGGCCCGGGAAGATGTGCCCGCCGGTACCACCGGCCAGGATCATCACCGGCCGGTTGTTGTTCTGGGCCGCGCTCATCCGAGCCTCCCGAAGGTGGGTTCGACGCGCGACTGCAGGCGGCTGGTGCCACGCACGGCGGCCGGCTCGGCCGCGGCCGGTTCGGCAGCCATCGGCACGTTCTTCGCCACCGGTGCAGCAGAAGGCTCGGCGGCGGCAGGGCCGGCAACATCGTCGGCAGCGCCCATGCGCACGGCCTGGCGGCGCTCGGCGCGCTTCAGTTCATAGGACACGCGCAGCAGCAGGCCCATCGCCACGCAGGTCATCAGCACCGACGAACCACCCGACGAAATCAGCGGCAGGGTCAGGCCCTTGGTCGGCAGGATGCCCAGGTTCACGCCGATCGAAACGAAGGTCTGCATGCTGATCCACAGGCCGATGCCGAAGGCGATGTAACCGGAGAAGTGGCGCTTCATTTCCACGCAGCGCATGCCCAGCCAGAAGGTGCGGCCGACCAGCAGCGCGTACAGGGCCACGATCACGCAGGTGCCCAGGAAACCGAATTCCTCGGCCGTGACCGAGAAGATGAAGTCGGTGTGCGCCTCGGGCAGGTAGTACAGCTTCTGCACCGAGTTGCCCAGGCCAACGCCGGTCCACTCGCCGCGGCCCACCGCCATCAGCGCGTTGGACAGCTGGTAGCCGTCGCCCTGCTGGTCGGCCCACGGGTCGAGGAAGGAGGTGATGCGGCGCATGCGGTACGGCTCGATGATCGCCAGCGCGCTCATGCCCACCAGGCCGATCACCACCGGCATCGACATGCGCGGCATGTTCACCCCGCCCAGCACCAGCATGCCGGCGGTGATCGCCAGCAGCAGGGTGGACGAGCCGAAGTCGGGCTGCAGCAGCAGCAGCACCACCAGCGCACCGGCCACGCCCAGCGGCTTGAGCATCGCCGGCCAGGTCGCGTTGACCTCGTCGCGGAAGCGCACCAGGTAGCTGGACAGCCAGACGATGTAGAGCACCTTCACCGCTTCGACCGTCTGGAACTTGGAGATGCCCAGGTTGATCCAGCGGCGGGCACCGTTGACGCTGCTGCCCAGGCCGGGCACGAACACCACCACCAGCAGCGCGAAGCAGCCCAGCAGCAGCATCTGGTTGTACTGCTCGATGGTCTTCAGCTCGGTACGCGCGGCGAAGATGGCCAACACGATGCCGACCGCCAGGAAGATCAGGTGGCGGTTGAGGTAATAGAACGGGCTGCTCATCAACGCGATCGAGCTGGACGCCACCATCACCACGCCCAGCCCGGTGAGCGCGATCATCGCGCCGAGCAGCCACTTGTCGTAGCTGCCACCGATGGCCTCAAGGCGTGTTGCCTGGTGCGACAGGTCATTCATCAGCGTACCTTCAACGTGGCCAGGCCGATCAGCACCAGCACGACGGAGATGATCCAGAAGCGCACGATCACGCGCGGCTCAGGCCAGCCCTTCAGTTCGAAGTGGTGGTGGATCGGCGCCATGCGGAACACGCGCTTGCCGGTCAGCTTGAACGAGGCGACCTGGATCATCACCGACAGCGTTTCGATGACGAACACGCCGCCCATGATCACCAGCACCAGTTCCTGGCGGGTGATCACCGCGATGGTGCCCAGCACCGCGCCCAGCGACAGCGCGCCGATATCGCCCATGAACACCATGGCCGGATAGGTGTTGAACCACAGGAAGCCCAGCCCCGCGCCGGCGATCGCCGCGCAGATGATGACCAGCTCACCGGCGCCTGGAATCTGCGGGATCTGCAGGTAGTTGGCGAACACCGCGTTGCCCGACGCATAGGCGAACACGCCCAGCGCGCAGGCCACCAGCACCGTCGGCATGATCGCCAGCCCGTCCAGGCCGTCGGTCAGGTTGACCGCGTTGGAGAAGCCGACGATCCAGAAATAGGCAATGGCCACGAAGCCGATGCCGGCCAGCGGCAGCGCCACCGACTTGAACATCGGGATGTAGAAGGTCAGCGCCGCCGGTACGTCGGCGGTCTGGAACAGGAAGATGCCCGCAGCCAGGCCGAAGATCGACTGCAGCAGGTACTTCCAGCGCGACTTCAGGCCGTTCGGGTCGCGACGGACGATCTTGATCCAGTCGTCGTACCAGCCGATGGCGCCGAAGCACAGCATCACCGCCAGCACCAGCCACACGTAGCGGTTGCGCAGGTCGGCCCACATCAGCACCGACAGGGTGACGGTGAGCAGAATCAGCGAACCACCCATGGTCGGCGTGCCGGCCTTGGAGAAATGGGTCTGCGGACCATCGGTCCGGATCGGCTGGCCGCCCTTGAACTGGGCAAGCTTGCGGATCATCGCCGGGCCGAGCCACAGCGACAGGAACAGCGCCGTCAACGCGGCAAGGATGGCGCGGAACGTCTGGTAGTTGAACAGCCCGAACAGGCTCTCCAACTGCTGCAACCATCGAGCCAGTTCATACAACATGCGGGGATTCCTCTCCTTGCGCCAGCAGCGCTTTGACAATCGTGTCCATGGCGCTGCCACGGGAACCCTTGACCAGGCAGCGCACGCCGGCGTGCAGCGCTTCCTTCAGCGCCTGCGACAGCGCGTCATGGGTGGTGAAATGTTGTCCGCCCTCGCCAAACGCAGCGGCGGCAGCGGCGCTGAGCGGGCCCAGCGCATACAGGCGCTTGAGGCCGGCGGCACGCGCGCGGATGCCCGCCTGTGCATGCAGCGCCTCGGCGTCGGCGCCCAGCTCGCGCATGTCGCCCAGCACCAGCCAGCCCTCTTCCGGGGCGGCGGCCAGTGCGTCGATGGCGGCGGCCAGCGAACCAGGGTTGGCGTTGTAGCTGTCATCCACCAGCACCGCGCCGTTGTGCAGCTGATGGGCGATCTGGCGGCCCGGCACCGGCTGCGCTTCCGCAAGGCCGGTGGCCACCAGTGACAGCTCGATGCCGGCGGCAAGCGCCAGGCTGGCGGCGGCCAGCGCATTGCTGATGTTGTGGCGGCCCGGCAGGCCCAGCACCACGCCTGCCTCGCCCATCGGCGTGACGAGGGTGAAGCGGCTGCCCTGCGCACCGGCGCGGATGTCCCGCGCGGTGACGTCGGCGGTGTGTTCCAGGCCATAGCGCAGCACCCGGCAACGTGCCGGGGTACCGATGAAATGCTGTTCGAACCAGCGCCCGTAGGCATCGTCGGCGTTGATCACGGCCACGCCATCGGCAGGCAGTGCGGCATAGATCGCGCCCTTGGTCACCGCCACGCCGAGCAGGCTGCCCATCCGCTCCAGGTGGGCCGGGGCGATGTTGTTGACCAGGGCATAGCGCGGGCGCGCGATGTCGGTCAGGTAGGCGATGTCGCCCGGCTTGCCGGCGCCCATCTCGTAGACGGCGTAGTCGGCATCTTCCGGTGCGTCGATCACCGCCAGCGGCAGGCCGATCTCGTTGTTGCGGTTGCCCGGGTTGGCGTAGACCACCTTGTGCGCGTGCTGGGCCACCTGCTGCAGGATCGCCAGCAGCAGGCTCTTGACGCTGGTCTTGCCGTTGCTGCCGGTGATGGCGAACAGTTCGGTCGCGCGGTCGCGCTGCATGCCGGCGGCGATCTTCGCCAGCGCGCGCTCGCTGTCGGCCACCAGCACCTGCGGCAGGTCCAGCGGCAGCAGGCGCTCGACCAGCAACGCGCTGGCGCCACGTGCCTGTGCGTCGGCAGCAAAATCGTGGCCGTCGAAGCGTTCGCCACGCAGCGCCACGTACAGGCTGCCCGGGCCAAGGCTGCGGGTATCGTTGCTGACCGCGTCGATGGCCACGTCGTCGCCATGGATCTCGCCACCGGCCCAGTGCGCGATCAGCGAAAGCAGGGTGCGCTTCATGCGGCGCCCTCCCCGGCCTGAGCGGCCAACACACCGGCCTTCGCAGCCAGCGCGGCGGCCGACACTTCGGTGTCGTCGAAGTCATGCCGCACGCCATTCACTTCCTGGTAGGGCTCGTGGCCCTTGCCGGCGATCAGGATGATGTCGCCGGCACCAGCGCGCTTCACCGCCAGGCCGATCGCACGCGCGCGGTTGCGCTGCACGGTCACGGCCGAGGCATCGGTGAAACCGGCCAGGATGTCGGCCACGATCACGTCGCCGTCTTCGCCACGCGGGTTGTCGTCGGTGACGATGACCTGGTTGGCCAGGCGCTCGGCAATGGCAGCCATCTGCGGGCGCTTGCCGGTATCGCGCTCGCCACCGCAGCCGAACACGCAGAACAGCGTGCCCTGCAGGTGGCCGTGCAGGCTGTCCAGCGCCTGTTCCAGCGCGTCGGGGGTGTGTGCGTAATCAACCACCACGGTCGGCAGGCCATCTTCGCCGCCCAGGCGGTTCATGCGGCCACGGATCGGCTGCAGTGCCGACAGCACCTCGGCGATGCGCGGCAGCGGATGCCCCAGCGCATGCAGGCTGCCGGCCACGGCCAACAGGTTGTCCACGTTGAAGCGGCCCAGCAGCGGCGACTGCACCGCAGCGCGCTGGCCGTCGATGACCAGTTCGAAACCGATGCCGCGGCCATCCAGCTGCAGCGCTTCGGCGCGCACGCTGGCACCGTCGGCACCACGCGAGCTCAGGCCGATGGCCTGCACGCCCGCCGGCAGGCCGGCGAACAGCTGGCGACCGAACGCATCGTCAAGATTGATGACCGCCGCCTTCAGGCCCGGGCGATGGAACAGCCGCGCCTTGGCCGCGCCGTAGCTGGCCATGTCACCGTGGTAGTCAAGGTGATCGCGGGTGAGATTGGTGAACACCGCCACGTCGTAGTGCACCGCATCCACGCGGCCCTGGTCCAGCGCATGCGAGCTGACTTCCATCGCCACCGCGCGCGCGCCATCGTCGCGCAGCTGCGCCAGCAGCGCATGCATCTGCAGCACCAGCGGGGTGGTGAAACCGGTCGGCTCGACCGCACCATAAAGTCCGGCGCCCAACGTGCCGATACTGCCACTGGGCGTACCGAGCAGGTGCCAGGCCTGGGCCAGCAGCTGCACGGTGGAGGTCTTGCCGTTGGTGCCGGTCACGCCAACCATGGTCATCGCCCGCGAAGGCGCGCCATGGAACTGGTCGGCCATTGCCCCCAGACGCGCGCGCAGGTCCGGCACGGCGATGGCATCGGCCGGTGCAGGCAGCTCGGCAGGCGCCGGCGCTTCGAACAGGATCGCGCCGGCACCGGCAGCACGCGCCTGCTCGACAAAACCCAGGCCATGCGCGCCGAAACCGGCGATGGCAACGAAGGCATTGCCGGGGCGCACGGCACGGCTGTCCAGCACCAGGCCGGTCAGAACGGGATCATGGCCCGCCAGGGCCACGTCCGGAAGCAACTGCGAAAGCAACATCGAAGGGCTCATTGCGTGCCTCCCGTGGCGGGCGGCACATGGGGGTGCGCGCTGGGCAGCGCGGCATCGAATTCAGCGGCGGCATCCACCGGCAGTGCGGCTTCGGCCGGCGGCACCGGCAGCACCGAGGCCGAATGCCCGATCTTTCCGGACTGCTGGGCAGCCAGCCACGACTGCAGGTCATCCAGCGGCACATCCATCAGGCGCAGGGTGCCTTCCATCACGTTGTGATAGACCGGCGCCGACACCAGGCCGCCGTAGAACTTGCCGCCCTGCGGATCGTTGATGACGATGACGGTGGCAAAACGCGGATTGGTGGCCGGCACCACGCCAGCGAACAGCGCGTTGTAGTGGCCGCGCTCGTAGCCACCGGGGCCGGTCTTGCGCGCGGTACCGGTCTTGCCGGCCACGCGGTAGCCCAGCACCGCCGCCTGCTTGGCGCCGCCCTGGGTGACCACCGTTTCCATCATCGCCACCACCTGCTTGGCGACGTTCTCGTCGATGATCTGCTGGCCTTCGTTGCGCTGGCCCTTGACGAAGGTCGGCGCGATCAGCTTGCCGCCGTTGGCCAGCGCCGAGTACGCGGTGGCGATCTGCAGCGGCGTGACATTCAGGCCATAGCCGTAGGACATGGTCGTCTTGGTCGCGCCGTCCCAGTTGGCGGGGCGCCGCACGACACCGCCGGACTCGCCGGGGAAGCCACTGTGCGGCACCGAGCCGTAGCCGAAACGGCGCACGCCGTCGTAGAACACCTGGTCGGGCATCTTCGCGGCGATCTTGGCCGCGCCGATGTTGGAGCTGCGGGTGATCACACCGGTGACGTTCAGCACGCCGTTGTTGCGCGGCACATCGCGGATGGTGAAACGGGCAACCTGCATGTAGCCCGGGTTGGTATCGATGATGGTGTCCTTGGTCACCACCCCGGACTGCAGCGCGGTGGCGATGGTCAGCGGCTTCATCGTCGAACCCGGCTCGACCAGATCGGTCACCGCGCGGTTGCGACGCGTGTCCGGCACCGCGCCGTTGAGCGAGTTCGGGTTGTAGGTCGGCAGGTTGACCATGGCCAGGATCTCGCCGGTGGTCACGTCCATGATCACCATCGAGCCGCCGGCCGCCTTGTTGGCCACCAGCGCGTTGCGCAGTTCCTTGAAGGCCAGGTACTGGATGCGGCGGTCGATGCTGAGGGTCAGGTCCTTGCCCGGCTCGGCCGCACGCAGCAGATCGCTTTCGACCGTCTCGCCCTTGCGGTTGCGGATCACCCGCTTGCCGCCGGGCTTGCCACGCAGCCATTCGTCGAAGGCCAGCTCCAGGCCTTCCTGGCCACGGTCGTCGATGTTGGTGAAGCCCAGCACGTGCGCCATCGCTTCACCCTGCGGGTAGAAGCGACGGAACTCACGCTGTGCCGCCACGCCCGGAATCTTCAGCGCGACCACGCGCTCTGCCTCGTCCGGATTGATCCGGCGACGCAGGTACATGAATTCCTTGTCCGACTTCTGCGACAGGCGGCTGCTCAGCTCGTCCACCGACATGCCCACCGCCTGTGCCAGCTCGGGGATGCGCTCGGGCGAACGCAGCAGGTCCTGCGGGTTCACCCAGATCGAGGCGACCGGGGTGGACACCGCCAACGGCTCGCCGTTGCGGTCGGTAATCATGCCGCGCGAGGTCTTGATCGGCAGTTCGCGCAGGTAACGCGCTTCGCCCTGGCGCTGGTAGAAGTCGCTGTTGATGATCTGCACGTAGGCGGCACGACCCACCAGCGATACCGAGCACAGGCCGAGCGCCAGGGCCACCCAGCGCAGGCGCTGGCGCAGGTTGAAGGCGTTGCGGGGACGGTTGCGGCCGGTCTTGCTCATGGGCGCACCACCACCACGTCGGCGGCTTCGGGGAACTTCATGCCGAGCTTTTCGCGGGCGATGCTGTCCACGCGGTTGGCTTCGGCCAGGGTCGCCTGCTCCAGCTGCAGGCGGCCGAATTCGATGTTCAGGTCATCGCGTGCACGCTCGGCGCGCGACAGCTCGATGAACGTCTGCCGGTGACGGTGACGCACGAACACGACGCCGATCGCCGAGGCCACGGTGCAGGCCAACAGGATGATCAGCAGCAGCCGGCTCATGCATCGGCCTCCCGCTTCTGGGCTACACGCAGCACGGCGCTGCGGGCGCGCGGGTTCATCGCCAGCTCTTCGTCGGTGGCCTTGATGGCGCCACCGATCAGGTCCAGGGTCGGCACGAAGGCCTGCGCCTCGGGCAGCCGGCGGTTGGCCGGCGGTGCCTTGGCCAGGCGGTTCATGTACTGCTTGACGATGCGGTCTTCCAGCGAGTGGAAGCTGATCACCGCCAGCCGGCCACCGGGCTTCAGGCGCTCCACCGCCGCGTCCAGGCCGGCTTCGAGGTCGGCCAGTTCACGGTTGATGTGGATGCGGATGGCCTGGAAGCTGCGCGTGGCCGGATGGATCTTGTCCTTGCCGCGCGGCATCACCGAGGCGATCAGCTCGGCCAGTTCGGCGGTGCGGGTGAACGGCTGCTTCTCACGGCGGGCCACGATGGCGCGGGCGATGCGCCGGCTCTGCCGCTCTTCGCCGTAGGTCCACAGCACGTCGGCGATCTCGCGATCCTCCACGCGGTTGATCCACTGCGCAGCGCTTTCGCCACTGTCCGGGTCCATGCGCATGTCCAGCGGGCCGTCCTTGCCGAAGCTGAAACCACGCTCGGCCACATCCAGCTGCGGCGAGGACACGCCAAGGTCGAACAGCACGCCATCCAGGCCTTCGGCGGTCTCGTTCCACTGCAGCAGCTGGGCGAAGCTGCCACGGAAGATCGACACGCGCGGGTCCGGCGCGAAATCGCGCTCGGCAACGGCAATGGCTTCCGGATCCTTGTCCATGACCAGCAGGCGTCCCTCGGGACCGAGCTGGGTGAGCACGCCACGTGCATGACCGCCACGACCGAACGTGCCATCCAGATAACGTCCGTTTTCGATCACCCTCAGGCCTTCCAGGACCTGGGTGTACAGGACCGGCAGATGCACCGCCGGCGACTGCGACACCGGAAGGTGACCGGTCTGCGCTTCTGGGCGCATCCGGGCACCCCGGCTCACAACTTCAGGTCGAGCAACCCATCACCCAGATCCTCATCAGACAACGTCTGCTGGATCAGGGCCCGATGCGCCTGCTCGCTCCACAATTCGAATTTGTCGCCCATACCGAGCAATACCGCCTTCTTCTCAATGCCCACCGCACCGCGGTGGCTGGCGGGAATGCTGATGCGACCGTTGCCGTCCAGCTCCAGGTGGGCGGCTGAACCGACCAGCTTCTGCTGCAGCAGACGTACGACGCGCTGTGTGTTGGGTTTGGACATGACGTCGTCGCGTACCCGCTCCCATTCCGACTCGGCGTACAGCCACAGGCAGCCGGATTCGAAGGGGTTGTAGGTCAACACGAGACGGTTGTTGCTGACGCGCGCAACCAGGTCGCGGTGAGCGGTGGGAACCGCCATGCGTCCTTTGTCGTCAACTGTGATGGCCGTCTCGCCCTGGAACACGACGCCTGCACCTTATCCTTCGCCCGGTGAAACATTGAACCACGAAAATCCACAAAACACCCGGATTTCCCTCTGATGCCCACCTTAGCAGCGGCCCAAGGGTTGTCAACAACTTTTCAGCAGGGAAATCGCCAGCCGCATCAATGGTTTGCGCCGATGTTTAGAGAGTTGTTCAAGGTTTATCCACAAGTTGCTGATCCGTCTCAATTTTTGAGATTGAACGGAAGTTCAGGGGTGTGGAGGGCGCGTGAAACATGGGCTGCGCATTCATCCGGAACGGGCCGAAAGCGACGTCGGACTGCGCAAACCGGGCACAATGGCGCCATGTGCCTGCTTGCTATTGGCTGGTTGCACCACCCGCGCTGGCGGCTGGTGATGGCCGGCAACCGTGATGAGTTCCACGCCCGCCCGACCGCGGCCCTGGCCCCCTGGCAGGATGAGACCTCGGTCATCGGCGGGCGCGACCTGCGCTCCGGCGGCGGCTGGGCCGGGGTGGGTGCCGGCGGCCGGATGGCGGTGGTGACCAACGTCCGCGATCCGCAGGCTTCCCAGACCGGGCCATCGCGTGGCGCCCTGGTGGCCGACTACCTGCGTGGCCGCGATCCGGCGGGCATACATATAGAACGCCTGGCCGGGATCTCCACTGCCTATGCCCCGTTCAACCTGCTGCTGGCCGATGGCCACAGCCTGGAGTATCTGGGCAACCACCCGGCCGAGCGGCAGACGCTTGGCCCGGGCGTGCATGGCATGTCCAACGGCGCGCTTGATGCGCCCTGGCCGAAGACCCGGCGGCTGATGGATGCGCTGTCGTCGTGGCTGGAACAAGACGGGGTCAGATCCCTTTCCCAACGGGAAAAGGATCTGACCCCGGACCTGAGCCCAGACCTGACCCCACTGTGGGATGCCCTGGCCGATGAACATCGCCCGGTCGACAGCGACCTGCCCGATACCGGCATCGGCCTGGAACGCGAACGCTGGCTCAGCCCCGCTTTCATCCGTGGTGACGATTACGGCACCCGCGCCAGTACCGTGCTGCTGATTGATGGCAACGGCCACGGCGAAATCCACGAGCGCCGCTTTGGTCCGCAGGGCGTACCCAGCGGACAGGGTCACGTCATTTTCTGACTGGAACGGTAGTGCCGGCCGCTGGCCGGCAACCTCTGCATCTTCGGGCAGGTCTCGCGGTTGCCGGCCAGCGGCCGGCACTGCCAGGTCCACACACCCTGCGTGGAGGGCGATAGGTAGATCCACGCCATGCGTGGATGGACGTGGATGGAATGAAGGGGCGGAGCCGGCCGATAAGCCGGGTTCTGTCGTGGACAGTCATTCCTCTAGGCGTTACGTCGCCGCAACGCTCAAGCAACCTACCCGGATCCAACGCGGGCCGCGCCAATGGATCCCTATTTGGTCTTGCTCCAGGTGGGGTTTGCCGTACCGGTCTGTTGCCAGACTCGCGGTGCGCTCTTACCGCACCATTTCACCCTTACCGGCCTTCCGAAGAAGACGTAGGCGGTATCTTTCTGTTGCACTTTCCGTCGGCTTGCGCCGCCCAGGCGTTACCTGGCACCTTGCCCTATGGAGCCCGGACTTTCCTCGGCACCCCCGAAGGGATGACGCGACTGTCTGGCCGACTCCGCCGCGCGCATTCTAGCGTACGCGGGCCCGCCCTGCCGGTTTGATTGCGGCGTGCGGTTCATCCGCCCCAGCAGTAGAGCCACGACACGCGTGGCTGCGCACCGCACCTGCAGGCTCAACGCGCCAGCAGCGCTGCCCGCGATTGGAGCACCAGCCCGATATCCAGCTCCTGCGACGAGGCCCCGGTTGCCAGATCCAGCACCGTGCGGCGCACCTTCAGCTGGATGCGATCACCGGGCGCGTACGCGCGAAGGACCTGTTCGATGCCGTAGGTCGTCGCCACGGCGGTGCCCTGCACCGACAGCACCTCGTCATTTGCCTTCAGGCCGGCCCGCTCGGCGTTGCTGCCGTTGAGCACGTGATTGACCAGCGTCCCTCCCGCCATCCCCAACCCCAGCACGGGCCGCAACGCGTCGGCGCGCTCATCGACGGCACCTTTGGCCGAGCGCGACATCTCGGTGTGGGCGAGCAGGCGCCCCTCCATACGTTCATCGAAATGCGGGGCCTGCATGGCGAACGCGCCACATTCCAGCACGCCACGCAGCGGCGGCTGCTTGTAGCTGCCGTGCAGCGCCTCGCGCAGCCGCTTCCACTGGCGCGCACTTACATACCGGTGCTGGCTGGCCGCCATCTGCTGGTAGGCCTGCTCGATCGCTTCGCGCGCAGCGGGGTCCACCTGCGGGCAGCCCTCGGCCAGGTCCACGGCTTCCCGTGCGGCGGTGTAGATGACGATCGCGTGGTTGCCTTCCACATACGGGCCCTGCCGCAACTGCACCAGGCCAGGATCGAACAGCTCATAGCCGGTGAAGCCACGCCCCAGATCCGATGGGTCGATCTCCTCGCCCGCCCACGCGTGGGCGGAAACGACCAGAGCCAACACCAGTGAAAGTTCTTTTGCCGACATCGTCCTCATCCTTGTCCAGGGCCACTTCATCCACGCATGGCGTGGATCTACTGCATTCCGGGCTGTTTTCATCCACGCATGGCGTGGATCTACTGCATTCCGGGGTGTTTTCATCCACGCATGGCGTGGATCTCCTTCACCCGCTCAACTGCCGTACAACGCCTTGCGCGGTGCGCCGGTCAACTCGGCCGCCAGCTTGGCCGCGGTCGACGGCGGCAGGTGCTCGCTCAGCTTGGCGTAGACGTGCCGGCCATGAGCCAGCTGCGCCTCGGCATCGTCACCGGCGCCCTGCACCATCACCACGAACTCGCCCTTGCGCTGGTTGTCATCGGCTTCCACCTGCGCCAGCAACCCGGCCAGGTCGCCATCCAGCACGGTCTCGAACAGCTTGGTCAGCTCGCGCGCGAGCACGGCCGGGCGCTCGCCGCCAAAGATCGCCGCCATGTCGGCCAACGACTCGGTGATGCGGTGCGAGGATTCGTAGAACACCATCGTGCGCACTTCGCCGGCCAGCCCCTGCAGGCGATCGCGGCGGCCGCTGGCCTTGGCCGGCAGGAATCCCTCGAAACTGAAGCGGTCGCTGGGCAGACCGGCCACGCTCAGCGCAGCGATGGCCGCGCAGGCGCCGGGAATCGGGCTGACCTTGATGCCGGCAGCACGCGCGGCACGCACCAGCCGGAAGCCCGGATCGCTGACCAGCGGGGTGCCGGCATCGCTGACCAGCGCCAGCGACTCGCCCGCCTGCAGCCGCGCCACCAGGCGCTGGGCCAGGGCCTCTTCGTTGTGTTCGTGCAGGGCCACCAGCGGCTGCTGGATGCCGAAATGGGACAGCAGCTGGCCACTGCGGCGGGTGTCCTCGGCGCAGATGGCCGCCACCGAACGCAATACCTCCTGCGCGCGCGGGCTCAGATCGGCCAGGTTGCCGATCGGCGTGGCGACGACATACAGGGTTGGGACACTCATTTCAGCGGTACTCACGGGGCAAGGGTAGAATCCTAGCGTGTACCTGGCCAAGGCCGCTGCCCTCATCGCATGGACCCGATCATGAACAAGCCCGCCGCACGCATCTCTGCCCTGTCGCTGTCGTTGATGCTGCTGGCCGGTTGTGCCACCACCAGCCTCGTCAGCACGCCCGAATCGCCGGCCCAGAGCCAGGCGCTGGCGCTGATTGAACAAGGCAAGCCGCGCGACGCCGCCCTGCAACTGGAAGCGCTGGCCGCGACCCTGCGTGGCGGCGCCCGCAGCAACGCACTGGCCGATGCGGCCTGGGCCTGGCACCTGGCCGGCGACAGCGCACGCGCGCGCAGCCTGCTGGGCCAGGTGACCGCCCGCCAGCTGACCGGCGCCAGCCTGCAGCGTTACCAGCTGGCCAGCGCCGAGCTGGCGCTGGCCGACAAGCAGCCGGCGCAGGCACTGGCCCTGCTGAAGGATCATGCCGACAGCGTGCACCCGAGCCTGCGCACGCGCTGGTCGCTGGCCCGCGCCAGTGCCCTGCAGGCCACCGGCGATGCCTTTGGCGCCGCCACCGAACGCGCCCGTGCGCATGCAGGCCTGACCGGCACCGCGCGCAGCGAGAACCAGGCCGCCATCTCCGGCCTGCTCGGCACCCTCGACGATGCCACCCTGCGCAGCCGCGCCGCCGCCTTGCCGGCCAATGACCCGCTGTACAACTTTGCAGGCCGTGCACTGATCGCCCGTGGCCTGCCGCTGCCGCGCCCGTTCGATCGCGATGGCGCTGCCCAGTTCGACACCAGCAAGCGCCCGCCGGCGATGAGCGATGGCTACCGCCCGCCGGCCAAGCTGGCCGTGCTGCTGCCGCTCAGCGGCCGCCTGGCCACTGCCGCACAGCCGGTGCGCGATGGCCTGCTCAGCGCCTACTACGGTGAAACCCGCCGTCGTCCGGAGGTCAACTTCTTCGACACCGCCGGTACCCCGGCCGGTGCGCTGGCCGCGTATGACAAGGCCGTGGCGTCCGGCGCCGACTTTGTGGTCGGCCCGCTCGGCCGCGACGAGGTGGATGCCGTGTACGGCCGCCAGCAGCTGCCGGTGCCGGTGCTCGGCCTGAACCGCGGCAAGGATGCACCGCCCGCTGGCAGCGCCGGTTTCTCGCTGGCACCGGAGGACGACGGCATCGTCGCCGCCGAATACATGCGTGGCCGCGAGCGCAGCAAGGCCCTGGTGATCAACAGCAGCGACGACACCGGCCGCCGCGCCGCTGCCGCCTTCGCCCAGCGCTTCGCCCAGCGCGGCGGCAGCGTCGCCGCCACCATCGCCATCAGCGAAACCGTGGGGGATGTCAGCGCGCAGGTGCGCAACGCCGGCGCGGTCGATGCCGTGTTCCTGGCCGTACGTGCACCGCAGGCCCGCCTGCTGGCCCCGCAGCTGGCGCTGGCCGGTGCCGGTGGCGCCACCCGCGTGGGTACCTCGCAGCTGACCACCGGCAGTGGCAAGGTCGAAGAAGACGTGGCGCTGGACGGCATCATCTACCCGAACGAAGCCTGGAACGTGCGCAGCGTGTCCGGCGTGCCGTCCGCTGCCCAGGTCGCGCAGACCCTGCCCAGCGCGCGCGGCGCCGCCAGCCGCCTGTTCGCCTTCGGCGCCGATGCGTGGAAGATCAGCGCCTACCTGGACAAGCTGGCCACCGAAGGCGGCCTGGACGGCGCCACCGGCACGCTGTACCTGGACAGCAACGGCAACATCCTGCGCCAGCCGGCATGGTCGACCTTCAGCGGTGGCCGGCCGATGCCGATCGCCGGTGGTCGCTGAGCACCTGCAACGTGGCTCGGCGGTGGAAGCCGCCGCCGAGCAGCATCTGCAGCAGGCCGGGTTGCGGCCGCGCGCACGCAACGTGCGTTATCGCGGCGGTGAACTGGACCTGGTGATGGAGGACGCCGGCACCGTGGTGTTCGTGGAAGTGCGCTACCGCGCGCGACAGGACTTCGGTGGCGGCGCGGCCTCGGTCGATCCGCGCAAATGCCGGCGCCTGATCCACGCGGCACAGCTGTACCTGCAGGAACACCCCGCCGTGGCCGATGCGCCCTGCCGCTTCGACGTGGTTGAAGCTACGGGCGAACCACCGCAGCTGCACTGGCTGCGCGATGCGTTCCGGTTGGATGATTGCTGATGGCTCCCCATTGCCGGCCAGCGGCCGGCACTACCCGTCGGACCCATTGCCGGCCAGCGGCCGGCACTACCACGGTGCGTGACTGATGCCGTCGATCATCACCCACGCGGCGGTGCCACTGGCGTTGTGGTGCGCTGCTGATCGCGGCCGCATTCCGCCGCGCCTGCTGGGCGCGGGCGTGATCGCGGCGATGCTGCCCGACGCCGATGTACTCGCGTTTGCCCTGCACATTCCCTACGCCGATGCGTTCGGCCATCGCGGGGCCAGCCACTCGCTGCTGTTCGCCCTGGTGCTCGCCGTGTTGGCGGCGGTGTTGGCGTTCTTTGGTAGCCGCCGACTTGGGTCGGCGCCGCTCAGCTCCGGTAGTCGCCAACCTTGGTTGGCGGTGCTGTGCCAACCAAGGTTGGCACCTACCACGGCAAAGCCAACCTTGGCATCTACCGTACAAGCGGCGGCGTTCGTGTTCGTCTGCGCCGCCAGCCATCCATTGCTGGATGCGTTGACCTCCGGCGGCCTTGGCGTTGCGCTGGCCTGGCCCTGGAGCGAACACCGCTTCTTCGCACCCTGGCGGCCGATCCGCGTGTCGCCGTTCGCGCCGCAGTTCTTCAGCGCGCGCGGCCTGGCCACCCTGCTGTCGGAACTGCGCTGGGTGTGGCTGCCGCTGGCCGGCGCTGTCATCGCCTGGAAACTGATTCACCCCGCCCCCGCTGCCCCACGAGACCTGTCATGAGTACTGCCCTGCCCTCCGCATTGGTTGCCGAACTGTCCGCGCTGCTGGGCAGCGACGGCTGGCGCATGGATGACGGCGCACTGGAGGCGAACGCGCAGGACAACTCGTGGCGCCACCAGCGCCCGGCTGCGGTGGCACTGCCGGCCGACATCGAACAGGTGCAGGCGCTGGTGCGTGCCTGCCGCGCGCATGGCGTGGCCCTGGTCGCGCGCGGTGCGGGCACCGGCACCACCGGCGCCGCCGTGCCAGTGCCCGGCAGCATCGTGCTGTCGTTCACCCGCATGGACCGCATCCTCGAGATCCGCGCCGGTGACCGCTGCGCCGTGGTGCAGCCGGGCGTGCTCAACGGAACGCTGCAGCAGGCACTGGCACCGCACGGCCTGTTCTGGGCACCGGACCCCTCCAGCGCCGAGATCTGCAGCATCGGCGGCAACCTGGCCTGCAATGCCGGTGGTCCGCGCGCGGTGAAGTACGGCACCAGCCGCGACAACGTGCTGGGCCTGGTAGCAGTGACAGGTACCGGCGAGGTGATCCGCTGCGGCGGTGCCTACACCAAGGACGCCACCGGCTATGACCTCACCCACCTGCTGGTCGGCAGCGAAGGCACGCTGGCGCTGATCGTGGAAGCCACGCTGAAGCTGACCCCGCTGCCGGTCAGCCAGGCCGGGCTGCGCGTGCTGTATCGCGATGCCGACGCGGCCGCCGCTGCCGTCTCGCGGCTGATGTCGCAGCCGGTCGTTCCCACGCGCTTGGAATTCATGGACGCACGCAGCCTGGAGCTGCTGCGCCTTAATGGTGCCGACGTACCCGAGGCGGGCGCGATGTTGCTGGTCGAGGCCGATGGCGACCACGACACCCTGCCCTATCTGCTACAGGCATTGGCGACCGCCGCCGAAGGTGACGGCATGATCGCACTGGACGTGGCAATGGAAGGCCGCGCGCGCGACCAGCTGTGGGCCGCACGCAAGGCCTTGTCGCCGGCGCTGCGCAGCGTCGCCCCGGGCAAGATCAACGAAGACGTAGTGGTACCGGTATCGCGCATCCCCGATCTGGTGGCCGGCGTGCAGGTACTGGCCCGCGACTATTCGCTGACCATCGTCACCTTCGGCCATGCCGGCAACGGCAACCTGCACGTCAACATCCTGTACCACCCGGACGATGCAGACGAGAACGCACGCGCGCATGCCGCGCTGCCGAAGATCTTCGAACTGACGCTGGCGCTGGGTGGCACGCTGTCGGGCGAACACGGCATCGGCCTGGCCAAGCGTGATTTCATGGCGAAGGCGTTCACCGCGGAAACGCTGGCGGCGATGCGCGCGATCAAGGCCGCGCTGGATCCGGATGGCATCCTCAACCCGGGCAAGGTGCTGCCGCCGGCATAGGCCGCGGACAACTGTTGAGCCGAGCCATGCTCGGCTCGCCGCGTTCCGCGCGGGCTTGCGCGAGCGGAACGGAGAGCAGCCAAGCGCGGGCCCGGCGCTACAGTGGATTGTCGCCCGCAATATCGTTCAGGGTCTGCCGGAAGCTGGGCAACAGCACGCGGTTGCCATGGCCGCTCAGGTGATCGTTGTCGAAGAACAGCGGTTCACCGTCCTGCACCGCCGAGCAGGTATCCGGCCCGCACAGCAGCGGCAGCGGATCCCACACGGTCAATGACGGGTAACGCGCGGCCAGCTCGGCCAGCAGCGCCATCTGCGGTGCACGCAGCATCTTCAGATTCGCGCGCGACATGCTCAAGCCACCGGCGCACGCCGGATTGCTACGGTTGAACCAGTCCGAGCAGCGATAGGCCCCGGCCTTGAACAGCGGCAGCGGTGCATCGATGACCACGTGCACGCCCAACCGCTGCAGCCGGCCCAGCACACGCTCGGCTTCTTCGCGTGCCGCCTGCGCATGCGTGGGCGTGCGCTCGGCCAGCAACTGCCGATAAATCTGCAGTGCGTCCTGTTGCTGCCAATCGAACCCTCGCAGCTCCGGCATGCGCAGCGCCGCCAGCAACACGATGTCACCCGGGCGCGCGTCGCGTTCGATGGCCGACAGGCTGTCCTCGATGAAGTCCTGGCAGTCGGCCGGGCTGGCCCGCAGCAGATTGACGAAGCTGCAGCCGCCGCGATCCTCCTGGCGGATCTCCATCCCGGTCTGTCGCGCAACCATGCTGGTCATCGTGCGGTAGGCCGCCGCATGCGAGTCGCCCACAACAAACAGGCGTCGCCCTTCAAGCGCCGGTGCGCCCACCGGCTCCAGCGGTCGCCACGCCGGGTAGCGACGCGCCTGCCATGCGTAGCCATCACGGGTGACGCTGAGCGAGATCTGCTCGTGGTACTCCACCGTCGCCCAGGCACCGGCGCCGCACAGCGCCACCACAGGCAGCGCCATCGCCAGCACCTTCGCCGGCGCCAGCCGCAACAGCGGCAGGGCGCTGCGCAGCGGACGTTCAACGTAATGATAGGACGCGGCCGACACGGCCAGCAGCAGCACCGGATACAGCCACAGCGCAGCGCCCTGCAGCCCGTAGGTCCAGCGCAGCAGCACCAGCAGTGGCCAATGCCACAGGTACAGCGAATACGACAGGCGCCCCAGGTACGACAGCGGTGCCCAGCCCAAGGCGCGGCCGACGCGCGATTGGCCATGCCCGGCTACCGCCGCCAACAGCAGCAGGGTGCCAACCACCGTGGCCAACACACCCGGCACCGGCATCGCCAGTTGCGGCGCGACAAGTACGCCCGCCAGCAGCAGGGCCAGGCCGGGCAGTGCGAGCGCATCCCCGCGCTTGCCGGGACCGCGCGTGCTCATCCACTGGTACAACAGCGCACCGGCCGCCAGTTCCCAGAAGCGCGACGGCAGCAGGTAGAACGCCGCCGCCGGGGCGGCCTGCGCCTGCCAGCCCGCCCACGCCAGCGACAGCACCGTGAGCGCCGGCAACAGCACACGCGACCACGGCCAGCGGTCGTGGCCGCGCAACCACACGAAGAACAGCAGCGGGAACACCAGGTAGAACTGCTCCTCCACGCCCAGTGTCCAGGTGTGCAGGAACGGATTGAGTTCCGCGCCGGGCGAGAAGTAGTCATCCTGCTGGCCGGCCAGTACCACGTTGCTGAAACCCACCAGCGCCGCCCAGCCGGTCTGGTCGAACTGCTCGTTGCGCCAGGCGCGGGGAATGAACAGCGCCGACAGCACGAAGGTGGCCATCAGCATCACCAGCAGCGCCGGCAACAGACGCAGCACGCGACGCCGGTAGAAATCGAGCAGCAGCGCGCCCAGTGGCATGCCTGCACGCGCAGCCAGCGATTGGCTGATCACGAAGCCGGAGACCACGAAGAACAGGTCCACACCGGTGAAACCACCGGAAAGCCACGCCGCATTCGCATGGAAGACGATGACGGCCAGCACGGCCAGTGCACGCAGGCCATCGATGGCAGCGTTGTGGGAGCGTTCGGGGTGAAGCATGCGGGCGACCGTCAGCGAGCGATCGGGCAGCATGGCCAGCGCTTGCGCAGTCATTCAATGGACAATCGCGACAGACGTGGACATTGTTCATGTCCCGTCCCTGCTCGCCGCAGTTGTAGAGCCGAGCCATGCTCGGCTGTTCTGCAGTCAGATCGCTTGGGGTCAGAGCCCATTGCCATGCAATGGGCTCTGACCCCGGCGTCGGCCCTGGCGTCGTTGTTTACCAGGCCATGCGCAGGCCCACCTGGCCGCCCACGTTGCGGTAACCGTGGTCACCGCGCTGCACGCTCAGGCCGCCCCATGCACCCCAGCGCTGGCCCAGCTTCAGCTCGGCACCGGCCTGCACTTCGTATCGGTTGCGCGGCACATCCGCGCCCAGCGTGTCACCGTTGAACTGCAACGCGCTGGTGCCGCTGCCACGCAGCCAGTTCACGCCCAGGTAGGGCTGCACCACGCTGCCCGCCGCAGTGCCGCCACCGAACACGCGCACGCCCACGCGTCCGTTCAGTCCGCCGGCATCGGCACGATCGATCACCGTGCCGTTGTGCTCGACATGACGATCGGCGCGGAACTCCGCGTACGACAATTGCAGCTGCGGCTGAAGGTACAGCTGGCTCGACGCCCCCTGCCAGACGTTGAAGGTGTAACCGGCTTCCAGCGATGCGCTGGTGGTGCGCGAATCGTACTGCTCCGGCTCCAGGCCGATGCCCTGCACCCGGTTGTCGAAACGACCGTACTGCACGTTCGCATCCACATAGGCGCCGTGAGTGCCCTCGCCATCCTGCAACCAGGTGCCATAAACACCCAGCGCAGTGCCACGCACGCGGCCGGTAGCGGTGTAGCCGGTCAGATCCGAAACGACGCGGTTGTCGGTGCGGCCACTGCCCAGCATCACGCCAAAGGCCGCGTTTCCCCGACGCAACAGATCACTGCCGATCTGCAGTACCGACGTATTGCCATCCACCGACAGCTGACCACCCACCGCGGTGAAATCTGCATTGCTGCGGCCTGCGCGCGCCCACGCAGTGCGCTCGCTGCCAATGGCGCCGGTGCGCTCATGCATGCGGTGGGCAAACATGCTGATGGCCGCCGACTGGTTAGCCAGATAGGCACCAGCCTCCGGGCGCAGCACCGGCGGCGGCCGGATCGGGTCCACCGGCCCCACGCCCTCGCCCCCGTCCCCGCCCTCACCCGGGTCCGGGCCCGGGCCCGGATCCACCGCACAGCCCGGCGCCGCCGGATCGTCCTGGCACACATCAAACCACTGCGAACGCAGGTACCAGTTGCCGTCGGAAGGATCGGCAAGACCGCCATGGAACAGGAAGTACTCGTACGAACCTCCCACCGCGCGGCCGGCCAGCGCGTAGCGCGCCAGTGATGCTCCGTCCACTTCGATCAGCTGGATGCCGTCCACCGTAGGTGCGCCCACTCCGCCGATGTTGTTGACCACGATGCTTGCATCACCCGAGGTATCCCCTCGCACATGCAGGCGATCGATCGCGCTGTCATCGCCCGCCAGTGCGCCCTGGAACAGGAAGGACGCACCTTCGCTGTGCAGGTCGCCGTCTACGGTGAGCGTGTTGAAGCGGCCGCTGCCGTCGGACAACGCCAGCCCGCTGTTGAGCACCTGCAGTTCCCCCACCGTGGCGTCACCGACCAGCGTCCACTGGCTGCCGCTTTCGATCGCCATCGTCTGCACAAGATCGGACGAACCCTGCCACAGTGAACCATCGGCCAAGCGCACGTGCACGTCCGACTGTGGCACCAGGCCGGCATCCTCGTCCTCCGGGGTAATCACGATGTCGCCCAGCATCTGCGAGCGCCCTTCCAGCAGCACATCGAAGCGCCCCGCCACAGCCGCATCCAGCGCCAGTGCAATGCCATTGCCGCCAGACACCAGCGCACCGCTGGTCAAGGTCAGTCCAGGGTCACGGCTGCTGCGCAGCCACACACCGCCATGCTGTGCACTGACCAGCGAGCCGCCGTCGATACTCATGCGGCCGTTGTCATTGATCACTGCGGCCCACGCGCCTTCGCCTTCGGTGCGAACGTGGGTGTTGGTCAGCGTCATCTCGCCGGTGCCACCGGACAGCACACCGTGCGAGTTGACGCCGGTAGTGCGCACCACGCTGTCGGCCAGATGCACGGTGCCGCCCAGGCGCGCAATGGCACCGATGGCGCCGGCGCCTTCGGTCAGGATGTCGGTCGCGCTGGCAGTCGCTACCGGGCGAGCCCCGGGGCCACCCTGGGCATACAGGCCATGACCATTGAGGCCTTGCGTACGCAGCCGGCTGGACGCGATCCGCGTCGTTCCCCCGTACAGCGCCACTGCCTGCCAGCGGTCACCTTCAGCGGTGATCTGTGAACCTTCAATCTCCAGTTCACCGTCAATCATCAGTTGCACACCTATGCCATTACGCGCGGTGATGACCGATCCAACCACAGTGGCTTTGCCATCACGCTGGTTGATGTCGATGCCTTTGCTCTCACTGAGCAACTGGCTGTTGCGCAGGGTCAGTTCAGACCCCTCGGTCATGCTGATACCGAAATGTCCGTACAGATCAACACCATCCAGCAGCAGCTTCCCGCCGCCTCCCGTCGAGAAGCTGATCGCGCTGGCATGATCGCCACGCGCGTGGATGGAGCCGCCGTGCACCTCCACATCGCCGCCCACATCCAATCCTGAGCCGGATCGGGCATGACCCAGGTCGATCCGCAGGTCTTCAAACACCGCCCTGCTGCCCAATGGAACCAACACAGCATGCGCCCCCCCCGCATCACCGGTAATCTGGACGTTGCGCAGCATGGCGTCCGAGCCCATGGCCAGCCATAACGCATATCCCGCCCCGTTCTGTTCGATACGTACGTTCTCGGCCACCACGGTGCTGCCCTGTGCATGGATGGCATTGGCATCGCCATTGATCTGCAGATGACTGTCACGCAACGCAAGGTCGCCGTCGCTCACCTGCACGCCATGGCTGCCCGCGCCATGGGTGACTATGCCAACACCGCTTGCGGATGCGCTTGCCCGCGAAACTGCCATACCTGCTGAAGACCGCCCCTGGGTCTCGATCTGCGTGCCGCTCAGGTCGACCCGGCCGCCATCCACCACCGATACACCGGCGGCACCGCTGCCCAGCGTGGTGATGGTGCCCCCGTGCAAGCGGATCAGGCTGTCCGCACCCTGCACCATTGCAGCGGCGGCAGCATTGCCTTCGGTGCGCAGGTTTACCTCGCCGGCGGGAATGATGCTGCCGCCGTTGAGTGCAAGGAACGCATGGCCGGCGGGATTGCCGGGCACGACCGGGTCAGTGGTGTGGTAGTCGCCTGCGGCCGGAACCTGTTCGTCACCATCAGCGATTACCTGCTGTGCCATAGCGACAGACGGAACCAGCATGGCGGAGAGCGCTATGGCGAGCAGATGGCGGCGGGGAAGTGCGGGACGCATGCAGGTGGCTCCGATGGAAGGGCCACCACCTTAGGGACGGGGGGCAATGGCGCCCATCGAATAGTTTGCAGATCTGCTGCACCGCAGCTCCTCGTGCCCGTGCCGCCTGCGATGAACAGTGGCCAACCCGGTCAGCAGCCTGATCCGGCCTTTACAACAAATTGCATGGGCTGAGGCCAGCGTCCCGCCCAGAATTCGTGCCGATCAAGACATGGACCGGCGAATTCAGCTCATCACACCCGTTTCACATGAACAGGCCGTAGAAGCTGCTACGTGAACGAAGGGATTAGCGAAATCTGTGCAGACGCACTTGCGCACGATGCAGAACTGAATCGCCGCCTCCGCCGATGCCCGCGTCAAGCGGGGCCTGCAATCCACTTCTGCCATAAGGATCTACCCATGCGTCTTCGCCACAGCATTTCCCAACCCAAACTGTTGCCGCTGGTCCATGGCCTGCTGGCTGCACTGGCCTTGGCCCCTGCAGCGACGGCGTTTGCAGCTGAGCTGGACGGGGGTTTCGCCCGCGTGCAACCAGGAGATGCCGTTGAGGAGTGGACGCTGAAGAACGGGGCGTATCTGATCGTGCAGGATGGTGAGACGCAGTCCATCACGGCCGTTAGCTCCGGAGTCGACGCCTTCCACGCCACGATCAGCCGCAGCGGCAGCAATCAGCACGCCGTGGCACTTTACGGCAGGGCCCAGTTCCAGTCCGAGGGAAGCACGCTCCGCGGCGGTGGCGTCCTCGTCAGCGGAGAGTCATCGGCGCACATGATCGGAAATCGTGTGCTGGTGACCGCTGCAGATGGGCTGTCACCTACTGAATCACTAAGCATCGGCCTCGCGATGGGTGGCACGCCGGCCGGCGCGCCGCTGCCCGGTGCATCGGCCATCATCAACTCCACCTACATGCGCGTGGAAGACACCGCCGCCGGCAGCGACATTGCCAGTGGGCTGGGCGTGCGCATGCAGAACGGCAAGGTAAGCATCATCAACGGATCGCGCATCGACGCGGACAACGTGGGCGTGCTGATGATGGGCACGATATACACGCCGGACACCCTGCAGCTGGTGGTTGATGGTTCTACGATCTCGTCTGGCCGCAGCGCCGCCATCCGTGTGGCGGCCGATCAGCCTGCGGACTTCGTCATCAACGTCAGCAATGGCGCCCAGCTTCACGGCGGCAACGGCAATCTGCTGCAGGTCGATTCCCGCAGCGGCAGTGCCACACCCGGTGCCAGCCACGTAACGTTCAACGTGGATGACGCGCGGCTTGCGGGCAATGTCAGCTTCGACGCCGCCACGGTCGATGGCAGCCTGGACGTCGCCCTGCGCAACAAGGCGCAGATCGATGGCCGTTTCATCAATGTCACCAGCGCCAGCATCGACAGCGACAGCACCTGGCTGATGACCGGCGACAGCAACGTCGGTGCGCTCACCCTGGGTGCCGGTGGCACCGTTGCACTGGGCAGCGGCAGCAGCTTCAACACGCTCACTGTGGATGAATTCACCGGCAACGGCGGCACCCTGCTGTTCAACACCCAGCTGGGTGACGACACCTCGCTGACCGACAAGCTGGTCATCAAAGGCGATGCCAACGGCCAGGCCAACGTGCGCGTGCTCAATGCCGGCGGCGCTGGCGCCAAGACCGACCGCGGCATCGAGCTGATCGACATCAGTGGTGCGTCCAATGCACAGTTCGACCTGGTCGGCCGCGCCGTGGGTGGGCAGTACGAGTACTTCCTGGTGAAGGACACCAACGGCAACTGGTACCTGCGTTCGCAGACCGGCGCCGGCCCGGATCCGTGCGTGGTCGATCCGACCCTGCCGGAGTGCACGCCGATCGACCCAGTGGACCCAGTGGACCCGGTGGACCCGATCGAGCCGCCGCCGCCGGTGTTGCGCCCGGAAGCCGGTGCCTACCTGGCCAACCAGTTCGCGCTGGACCAGATGCTGCGCCATGGCTGGCGTGACCGTCAGGGCGGAAGCACTGCCGCCAGCGATGGCGTCCGCGGCTGGGCCCGGGTGGATGCCACGCAGAGCAAGCTCGGCGCGGTGGATGACCAGCTCGACCTGCGCGTGGACCGCTCGCGCCTGCAACTGGGTGCGGACATCGGCGTGTTCGATGACGGCCGTGGCCGCATCGGCGTAATGGGTACCGCTGCACGCAGCAGCGCCACCTCGCGTTCGGACGTGACCGGCTACAGCGCACGCGGCAAGGTGGAAGGTGGCGCGCTGGGTGTGTACGGCAACTGGAGCACCGATGCGCTGTATGTGGACGCCAGCGTGCAGCGCGGCCAGTTCCGCAACCGCGTGCAGGGCGAAGGCCTGGCCGAGGAGCGCTACGACTCGGATATCTGGCAGTCGTCCGTGGAAGCCGGTTACCGCTTCGGCATCGGCCAGATCGGCACTACCGCGCTGAGCCTTCAGCCGGAACTGCAGCTGGTCTACACCGATGCAAAGACTGACGTGCATACCGAAACCAACGGCACCGTGGTGCGCGCAGCGGGCAACAGCGGCCTGTCCGGTCGTGCTGGCCTGCGCCTGCAGGGTGAAGGCCACTCGGCGGCGGGTGCCTCGGTCAGCCCGTATCTGGCGGCCAACTGGTACCGCGATAGTGCCGGCAATGGCATCGCCTTCGACGACGAAGTGCTGAAGGCCGGCATCCCGCGCAACCGCTATGAACTGAGCGCGGGCGCGCGCGTGGAATTCCGTTCCGGCTTCAGTGCCTGGGGCGGGTTCGGGGTGATGCGCGGTGACAGTGGCTACCGCGAAGCGACGGCGAACCTGAGCGTCGCCTACAAGTGGTGATGTAAACACGAACGGCGCCGGAGAGATCCGGCGCCGTTCTGCTTTCTGTAGCGCCGAGCAGATCTTTTGCACCGCAGCTCCTGGGGCCCGCGTCGCCTGTGATGAACAGTGGCCAACCCGATCAGCAGCCTGATCCGGCCTTTACAACAAATTGCATGGGCTGAGGCCAGCGTGCCGCCCAGAATTCGTGCCGATCTAGACATGGACTGGCAAATTCAACTCATACAGCCGCTTCACATGAACAGGCCGAAAAGGCCGCTTACGTGAACGAAGGGATGAGCGAAATCGGTGCAGACGCACTTGCGCACGATGCAGAACTGAATCGCCGCCTCCGCCGATGCCCGCGTCAAGCGCGTCCTGCAATCCACTTCTGCCATAAGGATCTACCCATGCGTCATCGCTACAGCATTTCCCAACCCAAGCTGCTGCCGCTGGTCCATGGCCTGCTGGCCGCACTGGCCCTGGCCCCTGCAGCGACGGCGTTTGCAGGTGAGCTGGACGGCACCTACGCCAAAGTGCGACCGGGCGATGCCGTTGAGGATTGGACGCTGAAGAACGATGCAGTTCTAGAAGTGCTGGAGGATGCTGAGACGCAGACCATCAGGGCCGTCGACTCCTTCGTCACCGCCTATCGCGGCAGCACGATCACCCGCAGCGGCAGCTATAACTACGCCGTGGAACTTTTCGGCAGGGCCTCGTTCCAGTCCGAGGGCATCACGCTCCGCGGCGGTGGCGTCCTCGTCAGCGGAAACTCAGAGTCGCGCATGTACGGAAATCGCGTGCTGGTGACCGCCGCAGATGGTCTGTCACCCACGGCGGTACACAGCGTGGGCCTCTCGATGGGTAGCACGCCGGCCAGTGCGCCGCTGCCTGGTGCATCGGCCCTCATCGACTCCACCTACATGCGCGTGGAAGACACCGCGGCCGGCATCGACATTGGCAGTGGGCTGGGCGTGCGCATGGAGAATGGCACGGTAAGTATCGTCAACGGATCGCGCATCGACGCGGCCAACATTGGCGTACTGATGTTCGGCACACGATTCACGCCGGACACCCTGCAGCTGGTGGTTGATGGTTCTACGATCTCGTCTGGCCGCAGCGCCGCCATCCGTGTGGCGGCCGATCAGCCTGCGGACTTCGTCATCAACGTCAGCAATGGCGCCAAGCTTCACGGCGGCAACGGCAATCTGCTGCAGGTCGATTCCCGCAGCGGCAGTGCCACACCCGGTGCCAGCCACGTAACGTTCAACGTGGATGATGCGCGGCTTGCGGGCAATGTCAGCTTCGACGCCGCCACGGTCGATGGCAGCCTGGACGTCACCCTGCGTAACAAGGCACAGATCGATGGCCGTTTCATCAATGTCACCAGCGCCAGCATCGACAGCGACAGCACCTGGCTGATGACCGGCGACAGCAACGTCGGCCACCTCGCGCTAGGCAACACCGGCACCGTGGCACTGGGCAATGCCAGCACGTTCAACACCCTTACCGTCGACAGCTTCGATGGCACGGGCGGCACCCTGCTGTTCAACACCCACCTGGGTGATGACAGCTCGCTGACCGACAAGCTGGTCATCAACGGCGATGCCAATGGCCAGGCCAACGTGCGCGTGCTCAATGCCGGCGGCGCTGGCGCCAAGACCGACCGCGGCATCGAGCTGATCGACATCGGTGGTGCGTCGAACGCGCAGTTCGACCTGGTCGGCCGCGCCGTGGGCGGGCAATACGAGTACTTCCTGGTGAAGGACGCCAACGGCAACTGGTACCTGCGTTCGGAACTGGGCGGCGCGCCGGACCCGTGCCTGGCCGACCCGACCCTGCCCGAGTGCAAGCCCATCGATCCGGTGGATCCGGTGGATCCGCCGCCGCCGGTACTGCGCCCGGAAACCGGTGCCTACCTGGCCAACCAGTTCGCGCTGGACCAGATGCTGCGCCACACCTGGCGCGACCGCCAGGGCGGCGCCGCTGCGGCGGATGGCATCCGTGGCTGGGCCCGGGTGGACGCCACGCAGAGCAAGCTCGGTGCGGTGGAAGACCAGCTCGACCTGCGTGTGGATCGCTCGCGCCTGCAACTGGGCGCGGACGTGGGTGTGTTCGACAACGGTCGTGGCCGCATGGGTGTGATGGGTACCGTTGCGCAGTCCAACGCCACCTCGCGTTCGGACGTGACTGGTTTCAGCGCACGCGGCAAGGTGGAAGGTGGCGCGCTGGGTGTGTACGGCAACTGGAGCACCGATGCGCTGTATGTGGACGCCAGCGTGCAGCGCGGCCAGTTCCGTAACCGCGTGCAGGGCGAAGGCCTGGCCGAGGAGCGCTACGACTCGGATATCTGGCAGTCGTCCGTGGAAGCCGGTTACCGCTTCGGCATCGGCCAGATCGGCACTACCGCGCTGAGCCTGCAGCCGGAACTGCAGCTGGTCTACACCGACGCAAAGACCGACGTGCATACCGAAACCAACGGCACCGTGGTGCGCGCAGCGGGCAACAGCGGCCTGTCCGGTCGTGCTGGCCTGCGCCTGCAGGGTGAATCGCGCTCTGCAGCCGGTGCCTCGGTCAGCCCGTATCTGGCGGCCAACTGGTACCGCGATGGTGCCGGCAATGGCATCGCCTTCGACGACGAAGTGCTGAAGGCCGGCATCCCGCGCAACCGCTATGAACTGAGCGCGGGTGCGCGCGTGGAATTCCGTTCCGGCTTCAGTGCGTGGGGCGGGTTCGGGGTGATGCGCGGTGACCATGGCTACCGCGAAGCGACGGCGAACCTGAGCGTTGCCTACAAGTGGTGATGTAAGCACGAACGGCGCCGGAGAGATCCGGCGCCGTTCTGGTTTCTGCTTTCTGTAGCGCCGAGCACGCGCTCGGCGCCACAACAAATGTCGCAACTGGCACGCGCAGGCGTGCTCGGCTTCGCGCAGCGCGTTCGATATGCGTCTGCAATGTTTTCGAAATTGAAACTTTTCTGATTGGTATAGCAGCACCTGCATGCACATCATGGCGCGCCACCGACAACGGGTGGCACGGGCTTGCAATCCCGTTGGATGAGTGTGTTGTTTACGCTTGCCTGTCGGCGTCGCTCTTTCCTTGTTGAGCGGCGTCGGCAGGCAATCCGTCCGTGCCCTATGGCGGGCGGTGCGTGGGGGCCTCGTGCCCGCCGGCGTTTCACACTTGTCCCCGGTATTGCAACCACGCACCGTCCGCCGCCCTCGCCCAATGCGAGGGCGGCCCCTTGCATCACACTCAAGGACGCCGCCATGACTTCTTCGCTCTATCCCTATCTGTTCGCCACACTGGGCGACGCCGTCGAACGCTTGCCGGATGATCTGGCCAAAGCACTGGAAACCACGTTGGGCAGCACAATGCGCGCCCACGCCGACGAAGGCATCACCCTGCTTGGCTGCCTGCAGCGCATCCGCCACGTGGACGCCGCCGATGGCCAGCCGTGGCCGGACAAAGGACGCAAGCAGTGCTTTGGCTTCGCGATGGCCCGCATCGACCGCGCCAATGCCGGGCTCACCTTGCTGCTGGAACTGCTGCACGCCATCGAACGCGTGCGCGTGGACGGCGATGCCGACCAGCAGGTGGGCGATGATGTGCGCGAAGGGCTGCTATTGGCCTGCCGTGGGCTGGCCGAGTATGTGGATGTGCAGTTGCGGGTGGCGTAGCGCTTCGCGTTCTGAACTGCGGAAGAGGGCTCAGTTCAGCAGCCTGCCACCCGCATTTGCAATGATTCCGATGGCTCATCTTCACACTGGCATTGATAGTGCGCACTTCTTTCCAGGAAGTGTACCGATGCACAAGATGATGATCCCCCTGAAGCGCTATGCACAGTTCAGTGGCCGGGCCAGCCGCAGCGAGTTCTGGTGGTTCCAGTTGTTCATCGTGATCGTCTCGATCCCGCTTTACATTGTGAGTTTCTATGCCGGCTACAGCGGTTCTCAGGGCCTCATCCTGGCATCGAGCGGGCTGAGCTTGGTGATGTGGCTGGCCTTCGCATTGCCCGGCATTGCTGCCACCGTTCGTCGCCTGCACGATACCGATCGCTCGGGCTGGTGGCTGCTGTTGGCAATGGTCCCGTTTGCAGGCTTGGTGCTGCTGGTGTTCCTGCTGCTGCCCGGCACGCCGGGCGGCAACCGCTTTGGGACGCCCGTTCCGCACGTCTGAACTGGTAGCGCCGGGCCATGCCCGGCGCAGTCGAAAGAGCAGTCGATTGCGGCTCGACTCTACAGGAGTAAAGGATGTTGTCGGCTTATCCTTACCATCATTGCCTCTCATTCTGCCTATTTCCGCCTTCGCCATCGGTTGCGATCAGGTAGCAGATCGATGCCAAGCCCACTTGGATTGCGAGCTCAGCTTCAGCAAGGGTGGGCGGCGCCCCCTCCACTTGCCCATGGCGAACAAATGGCGTTGCGTTCGTATATGCATAGAACTTTTCGAGCATATCAAGCAGTCTTGGACTGAACCTTCCGTCACTTCGCCGATTCTTCAATGCGTTGTTCAGAGTAGTTGCTTTGGTATCGAGGACCTTAGCGACACTCTCGAGGGCACAGGCAATCTCCTTTACGCTGTTCCCGGGATCAACTGGATGCCTCAGCAAATACTGCATTGCCTTCGAGTAATGGACGCGCGCACTTTCAAATTTTTCTGTCAGTGCAGCGTCAACAGATGCAACTGTCCTCTGCAGGGCCCTCAGCCGCCTCGTCAGTTGGGACTTCTCGTTCAGCATCCAGCCAATACCGTCAGCCTCCAGCAACTCATTTACGCTTGAGCGATAAGCATCAAAGTTGAAATCACTATCGAACGGAATGCTGTCGTCGACTTCGATGAGTTGCTCTCCGACCAACTCTATAAACTCAAAGAACAATGGCCACTCACACATTTTCAAGTGTGACGACAGAGCATCCCACTCGCTTTGTTCGCTCCAATCATATGGATCTGCATCAAGCCTACAGATTGTTATGAAGGCCTCATGGAGCTCGCCAGCAATCAGGGGTTGGAAACGAGGTGGCGATCCATAGCGCTGTCCAGCGAATCTCGTGAGGATAGCCCGGACGTAGCCAATTCTCGTGTGCGCAGGGGCATCGTCAAGAATTAAAGGAGCCTGTCTATTTGCGGCCAATCTAGCTGAGAATCTTCCGCCAAGTTTTGGGTTTGCCATTTCGCATCTCACCGCGTCCGAATGGCTGAAATTTACGCTAGTAGGAGTTGGCGTGCCGAGTGCAAATCTGTGGATAAGTTGACATCCAAACAGATCTTCTCCGGCAATCGGTCCGGATAATGTGGCTCCGCCCAACTATTGCCATCCTAGTTCGCAACATCTACTCAGGCGAAATGCTCGTATCCGCTCGGGCCGTCGTGGCCTTCGGTGTGCACGCCCTGCCCTTCCATGATGCGGCCGATGCGGGTGATCGGCACGTCCAGCGATTCGGCCACGTAGTGCAGCGCGTCGCGCTGGTCGGCGGCGGCGGTGAAGCACAGTTCGTAGTCGTCGCCGCCGTGCAGCGCGCAGTCACGGGCGCCATCGCGGCCGAGCAGTTCGCGCAGTGCCGACGACATCGGCAATGCATCGGCGTCGACTTCGGCGCGTACACCGCTGCGTGCGGCGATGTGGCCCAGGTCGGCCAGCAGGCCATCGGAGATGTCCACGGCGGCATGCGCGAATGCACGCAGGCGCAGGCCCAGGGTGACGCGTGGGGTGGGACGCAGCAGGCGCAGGCGCAGGGTTTCGTAGTCGGCCAGCAAGGTGGCGGCGGTGACGTTCAATGCGCCCTGCTGCCACAGGCGCAGCGCACCGGCAGCATCGCCGAGGGTGCCGCTGACCCAGATGTCATCGCCAATCTGTGCGCGATCACGACGCAGCGCCTGGCCGCGTGACACCTGGCCCATCGCGGTAACCGACAGCGACAGCGGGCCACGCGTGGTGTCACCGCCGATCAGGGCGATGTCGTGCTGGTCGGCCAGGGCGAAGAAGCCATCGGCGAAGGCATCGATCCAGTCTTCGCTGGCTTCGGGCAGCGACAGCGCCAGCGTGCACCAGGCCGGGCGCGCGCCCATCGCGGCGAGGTCGGACAGGTTGACGGCCAGCGTCTTCCAGCCGATGTCGAACGCCGGGGTCTCGGCCGGGAAATGCACGCCGCTGTTGAGCGTGTCGGCGGTGACCACCAGTTGCTCGTTCGGGCGCGGCTGCAGCAGCGCAGCGTCGTCGCCGATGCCGAGCACGATGTCGTCGCGCTCGACGGTGCGGGCGCGGATGCGGTCGATGAGGGCGAATTCGGCCAGGGACATGGGGCGCTCCCGCGTTTGTACGTGCCGCGCCGTGCGCGGTGGGCGGTAGTGCCGGCCGCAGGCCGGCAACCTCAGAATCCCTGCAGTTGCCGGCCAGCGGCCGGCGTTACCACAGGTGGGTCAGTGACCCGATTCGACCTTGCGCCATTCCACGGCGGCACGATCCAGCACGCCGTTGACGTAGGTGTGGCCATGTTCGGAACCGAAGCGCTTGGCCGATTCGATGGCTTCGTTGATCACCACGCGGTACGGCACGTCCAGGCGGTACCGCAGTTCGTAACCGGCCAGGCGCAGCACGGCGCGTTCGATCGCGTCCACTTCGTCGATGCCACGGTCCAGGTACGGGCCGAAGGCTTCGTCGATGTCGCGACGGTTGTCGAGCACGCCATGCACCAGCGCTTCGAAGTACGCCAGGTCGGCGATTTCGCGGGCCTGTTCGTGGGCGAACTGGGCGATCAGCGACTGGCCGTTGCCGCCGGAGATCTGCCAGGCATAGATGGCCTGCACGGCACGACGGCGCGCGCGCGAGCGCAGCACCGGATCGATGCCATCGCGGCGGACGGGTTTACCGGAGGGCTTGCCCTGGGTGTTCTTGTTCATGGCAGCTGCTCCAGAAGGTTGACCATTTCCAATGCGGCGAGCGCGACTTCCTCGCCCTTGTTGCCGTGGCTGCCGCCTGCGCGGGCCTCGGCATCTTCCACGCGTTCCACGGCCAGCACGCCGTTCAGCACCGGCACGCCGAAGTCCAGCTGCACGCGCATCAGGCCTTCGGCACAGCGGTCGGCCACGTGCTCGTAGTGGCGGGTGTCGCCACGGATCACGCAGCCCAGGGTGAGGATGGCGGCGTGTTCGTGGGCGGCGGCCAGGCGCGCGGCGACCAGCGGCAGCTCCCAGGCACCCGGCACGCGGATCACGTCGATGTTGGCTTCGGCAATGCCGTTGCCGGCCAGGCTCTGGCGGGCGCCAGCAACCAGCACATCGGTGATGCGGGCGTTCCAGCGGCTGGCCAGGATGGCGAAGCGCGCCGATTCGGGAGTGCGAAGATCGCCTTCGTAGTGGCTCATATGCGGCTTGGGATTCGATTAAGGGGTAATTCTACCGTGGATGGGCCCCGGCCGTGGCTGGCGGGGGCCCGGGGCGTGCCGACCAACGGTCGGCACCCACCAGCTGCAGTGGGCCGCGCCTTTGTGGGTGCCGACCGTTGGTCGGCACACCGAGCGGGTTACGGGGTGACCGTCTCCACCACTTCAAGGCCGTACCCGGCCAGTCCGATCTGGCGGCGGGGCGTGCCCAGCACGCGCAGCTTGCCCAGGCCCAGGTCGGACAGGATCTGCGCGCCGGCACCGTTGCGGCGCCACTGGCCCACATCCTTGTCCTTGCCCGGCACCACCGGCGCCGGCTGCTGGCGCAGGCGGGCCAACAGCGCTTCGCCGTCGCGCGGGGCCGACAGCACCACCATCACGCCACTGCCTTCCGCGGCGATCGCGCGCAGGGCATCGGTGGCCGCCACGCCGAAGTCATCGCGGCGCCAGTGCAGCAGGTCGGCCAGCGGGTTTTCCACCTGCACGCGCACCAGGGTGGGCGTGTCCGCATCCGGGGTGCCGCGGACCAGGGCGAAATGCAGGTCGTGGGCGATGCGGTCGCGGTAGGTGACCAGCTTGAACGGGCCGAACTCGGTGTCGATATCACGCTCGTCCACGCGCTCGACGGTCTTTTCGGTGGCCAGGCGATAGGCGATCAGGTCGGCGATGGAGCCCATCTTCAGGCCGTGCTCGCGGGCGAACACTTCCAGCTCCGGGCGGCGCGCCATGCTGCCGTCCGGGTTGAGGATCTCCACCAGCACGCCGGCCGGTTCCAGCCCGGCCAGCATGGCCAGGTCGACACCGGCCTCGGTGTGGCCGGCGCGGGTCAGCACGCCACCGGGCTGGGCAATCAGCGGGAAGATGTGGCCCGGCTGGTGCAGGTCCGACGGCTTGGCATTGGGCTTCACCGCGGTGCGGATGGTGTGCGCGCGGTCGTGTGCCGAGATGCCGGTGGTCACGCCCTCGGCCGCTTCGATGCTGACGGTGAAGTTGGTCTGGAACTGCGCGGTATTGGCCTGCACCATCGGCGCCAGGCCGAGGTCGGCGGCGCGGGTGCGGGTGAGCGGCAGGCACACCAGGCCGCGGCCGTGGGTGACCATGAAGTTGATGTCGCTGGCCTTGACCAGCTCGGCGGCCATGATCAGGTCGCCTTCGTTCTCGCGGTCTTCGTCATCGACGATGACGACCATGCGACCGAGGCGGATGTCTTCCAGGATGTCGGGAATGGGGGCGAAGTTCATGGGGTATCTCCCTGTGGGTGCTGACCGTTGGTCGGCACTCCGATCAACCGCTCGACATAACGAGCGACCAGATCGATTTCCAGGTTGACCGCGCTGCCCACGCCGGTGGCGGAGAACGCGGTATTGGCCACGGTGTGCGGGATCAGCGCCACTTCAAAGCCTTCGTCGTCCACTTCGTTGACGGTGAGGCTGACGCCGTCCACGCAGATCGAACCCTTCTTGGCGATGTAACGGCGCAGGGCGGCCGGCGCGGCGAAACGCCAGCGCTGGGCACGCGCATCTTCATGGATGGACAGGACCTGGCCGAGGCCGTCGACGTGCCCGCTGACCAGATGGCCGCCAAGGCGGTCGGTCGGACGCATGGCACGTTCAAGGTTGATGACCGCACCCTCGGCCAGTTGGCCCAGCGTGGTCAGGCCCAGGGTCTCGGTGGACGCATCGGCCTGGAAGCTGCCGGCGTCGAACGCGATGACGGTGAGGCAGACGCCGTTGATGGCGATGCTCTCGCCCATCTGCACGTTGTCGAACGGCAGGCTGCCGACGTTGAAGGTGAAGCGGACATCGCCGCCGATGGATTCGCGTGCGGCCAGACGGCCGACGCCTTCGATGATTCCAGTAAACAAGTAACGTTCTCCGCGAAAAGTGAGCGAAAAACGCCGCAAGGCAAACAGGCGGGCGCAGGGCCGCAAAGGCCCTGTGGCACCGTCTTCTTTCATCCGGACTATGACCGTCGGCTCCGGCATTGGACCGGATCTGCTGACCCCCGACGGTAAGGCCGGGGCGCTCGCGGGCTCGTGCTTGCGCACCTACCGCCGGTGGGGAATTGCACCCCGCCCTGAAGACGTTTGTGTACCGGCGAACCGGCCCGCCAAGTGTAACAGCCCGGGCTGAACGGGGCCGGATGCCCCCGGGGGTCGGATCCCTTTCCGCAGGAAAGGGCTCTGACCCCACCCGGGCGCGTCCAGGCCTGTGACGGCCGTCGCTCGCATTTCGTAAAACTTTCATTAAAATCGGCGGTCGGACGACATGAGGTCGCCACGGACTGCCGCACAGGCGGGCCGCCAATGGACTGAAATTCACAGGAATTCCCATGCGCAAGATCCTGATCGTGGCCGCCCTGCTGGCCGCTGCCCCGTTCTCGGCCTCCGCCGACGCCCTGAGCTACACCTACGTCGAAGGCGGCTGGACCCAGGTCAAGACCGACGACGACGTGTTCAACGACCCGAAGGTCGATGGTGGCTACGTGCGCGGTTCGATCGCGCTGGCCGAGCAGGTGCACGTGTTCGGCGGCTGGAACTACGGCAGCAAGTCGTACGACTACGACTACGGCTCGATGAAGCTCAAGCTGAACCAGCCGGAGCTGGGCATCGGTTACCACATGCCCTTCAGCGACCGCGTGGACTACACCGCCGACATCGCCTGGGTCCGCCAGCAGGCTGAAATCACCGTCAAGGACGTGGACTACGGCCGCTTCAGCGTGAAGGACCACACCAACCTGGTGCGTGCCACCATGGGCCTGCGTGGCAAGCCTTCGCGCATGACCGAAGCCTGGATCAAGGCCGGTTACATGGACGGTGGCAACGAATTCAAGGGCACCTGGGTTGGCACCGTCGGCGGCCAGATCAACTTCACCCGTACCTGGGGTCTGGTCGGCGAGATCTCCGGCTACCGCGACGTCACCCAGTACTCGGCCGGCGTGCGCGCCAGCTTCTGATTGCCCGATCCTCGTCGTGCGATCGAACGGGTCCCGCAAGGGGCCCGTTTTTTGTTGGCCGTCGCGCGCAATATGCTTGGCTGCGGCACGCCATCGAATGCAATGACAATTGCGCTAGGCTTGCCGCCCTCTGGAACAGGAACACCGTCATGAAGACCCCGATCCGCGGCCTGCTGGCCACCGCACTGCTGTGCGCCCCGTTGTTCGCCGCGGCTGCCCCGGCGCAGCTGAGCCCCGAACAGACCTTCGATCTGTACGCACGCGCATTGCTGGAAGACGATGCCGCCGCCACGCGCACGCTAAACGATGCATTGAAGCCGGCCTTCGACGGCCAGGACTCGGTAACGCCGGTGCCGGGCATGATGGCCCAGGCGTTGGCCGAGCCGTGGCAGATCGTGCTGGACGTGGCCGGAGTGAAGGGCGATCCTGCAGCGGCGGAAGCGATGTACGCCAAGGTGCTGAAGGCCTCGCAGTGCCGTGCCACGCGCAGCACGGTGGAAGACAACGAATTCGTGGACGACCAGAAGATCGCCAAGGTCGATTTCAGCTGCCAGCTGGCCGACCTGGGCAGCGTGCAGCCGTTGTTCCTGGCCAGCCTGACGGGTGAGGACAAGGCTCCGCGCGCGCGCTTCACCGAGGCCTATACCCAGGCCCTGCAGAGTGGCCCGCGCAAGGCCGTGACCGGCACCCTCACCCTGTACACCGCCAAGGACAAGGGCTACTGGTACAGCAGCAACTTCGATGATCTGGTGGGCCCGGTGCTGGATGCGCTGGCGCCGTTCGATGGCTGGATGCAGGACGTTGAAGCAGCCAAGGCACCGAAGGTGACCGGCGTGCCGGCCTGCGATCTGCTGCTGCAGCAGCACCGCAGCTGCGTGGCGAAGATCGCACCGGACCAGATCAGCGGTGTGGATGCGATGACCGAAGAGTTGAAGGCCAAGACGCAGGTGATGTCGGCCGAGGAAATGACGCAGGAGTGCAAGGCACTGCGTCCGATGGCCGAGATGATGTGGACCGATGCGTGCGCGTGAGTTCACTGCGCTGAAGCGACTGGGGCTGGCTGCATTGCTGGCCCCGGTTGCGGCATTGGCGGCGCCGCCTGTGCCCACGCCCGGACACGTGTTCGAGCTGTACGCACAGGTGATCGTGCACGGCGATACCGCCGCCCAGGCCGAGCTGGGCCGCTATCTGGATACATCCAAGGGCCCGGCGATCGCGGCGGCGCTGGCGAGCGTAAGCCATCTGGACCAGGCGCCTGAAATGGCCGATTGGCCGCAGGCCGCCGCGGCCCTGCGCAGGCGCCAGACCTCGGTGCGTTGCAGTGTCGGCAGCGTGCACCATCCGCAGGCAGACATCGCCGATGTTGACTACCGTTGCCACCTGCCGGACCTGACGGCCCTGCTGCCCGTCTATCGGCAGCACCCGGTGCCATTCAACGGACCGCATCCCCCACAGATGGCGAGCGAACTGGCGAGCGCGTATACGCAGATGATCGCGACGGCACCGGACCGGGAAAGGATCATCACCGTGTCCTTCGAGCGCGATCATGACGGCGGCGCTTGGCGCGTAAAGAACCCCTCGCCGCTGATGGGCGAACTGGCCGATGCGTTCCTGCCGTTCTTCGAGTGGAACGAGCACCCGCCTGGCGAGGATCGTTGAACTGAAAAAGGGGACGGAGGGGATTACGGCGTTTTTGCCACAAACGACGTAATCCCCTCCGTCCCCTTCTTCATGGCCGCAGCAGCAACCTCAGATCATCCCCCACTTGGCGCTGGTCGATCACGCGCAGGCGGCGCTGCTGATCCATCACCTCGATGCCGAGGTCGGCCAGCAACGGGCGGCCGCTGTCGCCCAGCAGTGTTGGCGCCTGGTACATCAGCAACTCGTCCACCCAGCCACCACGCACCAGCGCGCCAGCCAGGGTTGCACCGGCTTCGGTGTGCACCTCGTTGATGCCGCGCTCGGCCAGCAGTGCCAACACCGCGCCCAGATCAAGGCGACCGTGGCGGACGGCTACGCTGGCAAAGGCCGCGTCGGCGGCGTCGGGCGGGCTGATCATTGCATCGTGCAGGTACAGCGTGGGCGCCCCACCCTCGCGCACACGGCTGCATTCCAGCGAGCGCAGGCGGGAATCGAGGACGACGCGCAGGGGCGGCATGACTTCAGTGTCAGCCAGGCGCACGGTCAGCATCGGGTCGTCGGCGATGACGGTGTCGGCGCCGGTGAGGATCGCGCCAGCGCGCGCGCGCCAGTGCTGCACATCTTCGCGAGCGGCGGGGCCGGTGATCCACTTCGAGCTGCCGTCGGCCATCGCGGTACGGCCATCGAGGCTGGCGGCCAGCTTCACCCGCAGCCACGGACGACCGCGCTCCACGCGCGACAGGAAGCCCTTGTTGAGTTCCCGCGCCTGTGCCGCCATCAAGCCCTCGGCAACCTCGATGCCGGCGTCGCGCAGCAGATCGAAACCACCGCCATCGACTTTCGGGAACGGGTCGCGCATCGCCGCGACCACGCGCGACACGCCGGCCTCGATCAGCGCCAGTGCGCACGGCGGCGTGCGGCCGTAGTGCGCGCACGGTTCCAGGGTGACGTAGGCGGTGGCACCGCGCGCGTCGCCGCCCGCTTCGCGCAGGGCGAACACTTCGGCATGCGGGCCGCCAGCGCGCTGATGCCAGCCCTGCCCGACCACGCGCTCGCCATGGGCGATCACACAGCCGACCATCGGATTGGGACGGGTGGTATAGGCACCGCGTTCGGCAAGCCGCAATGCGGCGGCCATGTGCAGGTGGTCAAGGACGGTGAACGATATGCTCATGCCGCCATGGTACCGCCGTCAGCACGATGCCAGCCAAGGCCCAGTAGATCCACGCCATGCGTGGATGGGCAGTACGGCGCCAACCAAGGTTGGCAGCTACCGATGCAAAGGCCGTCAGCCCTTCTTTTTCTTGGTCAGGGCAATCACATCGCCCAGCAGTTGCAGTTGCTCGGTGCTGGAAGGCAGGTCTCGTTCTAGCTTCTCGATTTCTTCGCGGAAATCGGCCACGTCCTCGAAGCTGCGATAGACCGAGGCGAAACGCACATAACCGACATGGTCAAGCTTGCGCAGTTCGTTCATCACGAACTCGCCCACTTTGATCGACGGCACTTCGCGTTCGCCGCTGATGCGCAGCTGATGCACCACTGCGCGTACCGCCGCTTCGATCTTCTCTTCCGGCACCGCACGCTTCTGCAGCGCGCGATCAAAGCCGGCGCGGACCTTACGGGCATCGAAGGCTTCGCGGGTGCCATCGCTCTTGACGATGGCCGGCAGCTTCAGTTCAACGGTTTCAAGCGTACTGAAGCGTTCGTTGCACGCCTCGCACTCACGCCGACGGCGAATCGTCGCGCCGTCTTCGGAGACGCGCGAGTCGATGACCCGTGTATCGGCATGCTGGCAGAAGGGGCAATGCATTGAACGCCTGGCTCAGGGAAATACCTGCTGCCACGGTCGTGGTAGCGTCGCAACGGTACCTGAGAAGGGGTTTTGCAGCAAATGCAGGCGGCAATCAGCCTTGTCCGGCAAGGCCCGGAGCGCGACGCAACCACACCAGATGCGCAGCCGGCACCAGCAGCGGCACGCCCAGCACCAGATAGCCCAGTACCTGCCAGGGGCTGCCGGCAAACAAGCTGAAAAGCACCACGCCGATCACCGCCAGCGCCGCCATGGCGCCCAGCGCCAAGCCGATCCAGGGAATACGGGCGGTGCGCCGCAGGCCATCGCGCCCTAGCCGCAGGTAGCGGATGCTGAGCCACAACCAGGCCAGCAAGCCGATCACACCCGCCAGCGCCCACAGCAACAGCACCGCGCCTTCGTCGCCGCGCATCAGGCCGTGGCGGGTCAGGAAGGTGTAGATGCCGAAGCCGGCGACGCCGCCACCGGCCACCAGTGCAGGCAACCCCAGCAGCAGGCATTGGGCGATATACAGGCGTTTGTGCAGGCGCTCATCCATGCGTTCGAATCTCCTTGCTGGCTGCTTGCTTCACGTGCGTGGTCGCAGCCACAACAGCATGGCGGCCGGGACCAGCAGCGACGGCCCCACCAGCAGCAGACCGAAGCCTTCGCTGCCGTGGGTGAGGCCCAGCCACAGCCCCATGCCCAACAGCGGCAGCGCAGCCAGCATGCCAAGCAGCAGCGCGCCCCACTGCGCCCGGCTGCGCGCATGCAGTGCGCTGCGCCCTGCAAACAAATATCCGCAACTGAGGTCCAGCCAGGCGATGCAACCGGCGAGTCCGGCCAGGCCCCACAGCAGCATCAATGCCTGCCCGGGCAGGTTGACGGTGCCGTCGGCAAGTGAAAGCACGCTTCCGGCCATGGCCAGTACCGCCATCGCCCCACCAAACAGCACGCTGGGTGCGCCCAACGGCACAGCCAAGGCTGCATAGAGATACCTGAGGCGGCGCTCATCCATGCGCGGGTACTCCGGTGCCGGGGTCAGAACCCTTCCCGCAGGGAAGGGCTCCGACCCCAGTGCCCGTTCAACCGTAGACCGGGTACTTGCGGCACTGCGCGCTGACCGCATCACGCACGCGGGCGATCACGGCCTCATCGGCCGGGGCGTCGAGCACGTCGGCGATCCAGTTGGCCAGGTCCACGCAGTCCTGTTCCAGGTAACCGCGGGTGGTCACCGCCGGGGTGCCCAGGCGCAGGCCAGAGGTCACGAACGGCGAACGCGGGTCGTTCGGCACCGAGTTCTTGTTGACGGTGATATGGGCCTTGCCCAGCGCAGCTTCCGCGTCCTTGCCGGACACGTCCTTGCCGATCATGTCGACCAGCATCAGGTGGTTCTGGGTGCCACCGGAGACGATCTTGTAGCCGCGTGCGATGAGCGTGTTGGCCATCGCCTGCGCGTTCTTCACCACCTGCTGCTGGTAGGTCTTGAAGCCCGGCTCCAGCGCTTCCTTGAAGGCCACGGCCTTGCCGGCGATGACGTGCATCAGCGGACCGCCCTGGATGCCCGGGAACACGATCGACTGCAGCTTCTTGACCAGGTCTTCGTCGGCGCCCTTGGCGACGATGATGCCGCCGCGCGGGCCGCGCAGGGTCTTGTGGGTGGTCGAGGTGACCACGTGCGCATGTTCCAGCGGGCTCGGGTAGACGCCAGCAGCAACCAGGCCGGCGACGTGCGCCATGTCGACGAACAGGTAGGCGCCGACCTTGTCGGCGATGGCGCGGAAGCGCGCCCAGTCGATCACCTGCGAGTAGGCCGAGAAGCCGGCCACGACCATCTTCGGCTTGTGCTCCAGGGCCAGGCGCTCGACTTCGTCGTAATCGATCAGGCCCTGGTCGTTGACGCCGTACTGCACGGCGTTGAACAGCTTGCCCGAGGCGTTGACCTTGGCACCGTGGGTGAGGTGGCCGCCGTGGGCCAGGCTCATGCCGAGGATGGTGTCGCCCGGCTGCAGCAGCGCGAAGTACACGGCCTGGTTGGCCTGCGAACCGCTGTGCGGCTGCACGTTGGCGTAGTCCGCGCCGAACAGTTCCTTCAGGCGGTCGATCGCCAGCTGTTCGGCGATGTCCACGTATTCGCAGCCACCGTAGTAGCGCTTGCCCGGGTAGCCTTCGGCGTACTTGTTGGTCAGCTGGCTGCCCTGGGCTTCCATCACCGCCGGGCTGGTGTAGTTCTCGCTGGCGATCAGCTCGACGTGGTCTTCCTGGCGCTGGGTTTCGGCGGCGATGGCCTTGGCCAGTTCGGGATCGTAGGTTTCGATGCGGACGTCACGCGGGAACATCGGTTACTCCAGCAGGCGGGGAAAGGGGTGCGGCTCAGCCGTTGATTGTAGCCCCGCCCCGGCCTGCTGGGGCCGAAACGACCGGGGCCGGATTCGACGAACGAATCCGGCCCCGTATGGTTTCGAATGGCGGTGTGGGGTCGGAGCCCTTTCCGTTGGAAAGGGCTCCGACCCCGGCGCTGCATCAACGGTTGTTGATGATGTAGTCGGCGATGATGCCGGTTGCCACGGCCACCAGCAGCATGTTGCCGCGGTCATCGCGGATCCAGTGGTGGCCGGACGGCGGGCGGCGCAGGTGGTAGCGCGGGTAGTCGTTCACCACGTAGATCGGGCCGCGGTAGTAATCGCGATAGCGGTGGCCGCGCTGCCAGCCATAGCCATAGCCGGGCCGGTAGCCCGGGCTGTAGACCACGCGCGGCGGCGGCGGTGCCGGGCGGTAGTAGCCATGGTCGTAGCGGCGGTCGTGGCGGTAGTCACGGCGCGCTTCGCGGCGGTCGCGTTCCCAGTCGCGACGGTCGTGGCGCCACTCGCGGCGATCTTCTCGCCATTCACGGCGGTCGTGGTCGCGACCACGGTGGTCGTTGTCGGCGAAGGCCGGGGCGATGGCGCCCAGCGCCAGTACAGAGGCCACGGCGCCGGCCATGAGTCGATGGATGTGCATGGGAGACCTCTGCTGGGTGGGTGGTGAGCCCATATTGCGCATTCGATCTGAACGGTTTCCGGCTGGAAACGCTTCCCGCTGCGGGACTGTGACGGCCCATTCAGTCCTCGGCCAGCCCCGGGCGCTGCGGACGGCGCGGGGCGTAAGCGGTTCCGGCTATAATTGGGGGTATTCCATTCAGTCTGTGCCCGCTGCCGCAACGGGAAGTTCCCCGTGACGGACCGGGCGCAGGGTCGCGCCTACGGAGACCTCATGTCCTCGCAATACATCTACACCATGAACCGCGTGTCCAAGGTGGTCCCGCCCAAGCGGCAGATCATCAAGGACATCTCGCTGTCCTTCTTCCCGGGCGCGAAGATCGGCCTGCTGGGCCTGAACGGCGCCGGCAAGTCCACCGTGCTGAAGATCATGGCCGGCGTGGACACCGATTTCGAGGGCGAAGCCCGTCCGCAGGCCGGCATCAAGGTTGGCTACCTGGCGCAGGAACCGGAGCTGGACCCGACCAAGACCGTGCGTGAAGCGGTTGAAGAAGGCGTGGGCGAAGTGCTGCAGGCACAGGCTGCGCTGGATGCAGTCTACGCCGCCTATGCCGAAGAAGGCGCCGATTTCGACGCGCTGGCCAAGGAACAGGAGCGCCTGGAGGCGATCCTCGCCGCCGGCGATGCGCACACGCTGGAAAACCAGCTGGACGTGGCCGCCGATGCGCTGCGCCTGCCGCCGTGGGATGCCATCGTCGGCAAGCTGTCCGGTGGTGAAAAGCGCCGTGTGGCGCTGTGCCGCCTGCTGCTGCAGAAGCCGGACATGCTGCTGCTCGACGAACCGACCAACCACCTCGACGCCGAGTCGGTGGAATGGCTGGAACAGTTCCTGGCGCGCTACACCGGCACCGTCGTGGCGGTCACCCATGATCGCTACTTCCTGGACAACGCCGCCGAGTGGATCCTGGAACTGGACCGTGGCCGCGGCATTCCGTGGAAGGGCAACTACACCGACTGGCTGACCCAGAAGGATGAGCGCCTGAAGCAGGAAGACAACCAGGAAAAGGCTCGCCAGAAGGCGATCCAGAAGGAACTGGAGTGGTCGCGCCAGAACGCCAAGGGCGGCCGCACCAAGGGCAAGGCCCGTCTGGCCCGCCTGGAAGAGCTGCAGTCGGTCGATTACCAGAAGCGCAACGAGACCAATGAAATCTTCATCCCGCCGGGCGAGCGCCTGGGCCAGGCGGTGATGGAATTCAAGAACGTCTCCAAGAAGTTCGGCGACCGCCTGCTGTTCGACAACCTGAACTTCCTGGTGCCCTCGGGCGCCATCGTCGGCATCATCGGCCCCAACGGTGCCGGTAAGTCGACCCTGTTCAAGATGATCACCGGCCAGGAAAAGCCGGACACCGGCGAGATCGTGGTCGGCCCGACCGTGCAGCTGTCCTACGTGGACCAGAGCCGCGACGCGCTGGAAGGCAACCACAGCGTGTTCCAGGAAATCGCGGGCGGCCTGGACATCCTCAACATCAACGGCATCGAGATCCAGTCGCGCGCCTACATCGGCCGCTTCAACTTCAAGGGCCAGGACCAGCAGAAGATGGTCGGTTCGCTGTCCGGTGGTGAGCGTGGCCGCCTGCACATGGCCAAGACCCTGCTGCAGGGTGGCAACGTGCTGCTGCTCGACGAACCGTCCAACGATCTGGACATCGAAACCCTGCGTGCGCTGGAAGATGCGCTGCTGGAGTTCCCGGGCAACACCTTCGTCATTTCGCATGACCGCTGGTTCCTGGATCGCATCGCGACCCACATCCTGGCGTTCGAAGGCGATTCGCACGTGGAGTTCTTCCAGGGCAACTACCGCGAGTACGAAGAAGACAAGCGCCGCCGCATGGGCGACGACGCTGCGCCGAAGCGCCTGCGCTTCAAGGCGCTGAAGTAAGCAAGAACGAAAGGCCGCGCTCGCGCGGCCTTTCGCCTTTCATGGGCCGCAATCGATTTTTGTTGACGCTTTTGACCTCTTCGCGACGCACTTCAACGCGACCCGGCTGAAGGCTGCCCGTGTAAAGCAGTGTTGATTCCTTGTCGCACACGGCATCCTCCGTACTTTGCAACTCGTTGTATGTTCCCGGCCCAATGCTTCGGTTTTCCTACGCACCCGATTCATCCCCCTCGTAGGAAAACACCATGAAAGCACTGATCTCCACCACGGCAGCGCTGCTGCTGTCGGGCACTGCCGCGGCCGCGCCGGCGAACTGGGAAGGCATCTACCTGGGTGCCCATGCCAGCCATGGCGAAGGCCACAGCCAGGACCGCAGCAACGCCAATGCCTCTGAAAAGAGCATCCGCGGCTTTGCTGGCGGGCTGCAGGCCGGCCGCAACTGGCAGTTCGACAACAATGTGGTTGCCGGGATCGAAGGCACCCTTTCCTTCGGCAACATCACCCAGGAGTGGAAGGACCGCGACAACCACCAGTACAGCCCTTACTACGGCAAGGATGCGGTGACCCGTTCGGGCGCAGTCAACCTGACGCTGGGTTACGCGGCAGGCCAGTGGCTGCCGTACGTCAGCGCCGGCGTGAGCGTGGCCCGCCAGGAGTTTTCGCTGGGCTGCGACAAGTCGCTGGTGGAGGCCACCAACGGCTGCCGCGTGGCCGAATTCGAGACCCGCGCATCCCATGTTTCCACCGGCGCGAACGTCGGCGCAGGCCTGCTGTACCGCTTCAGCGACCAGCTTTCGGCGGGTGCGGAGTACCGTTACACCCATCTGGGCTCCAGCCCGGTTTACCTGGAAGATCCCAACTACCCGGCTGCGGCGCGACGCAGCTTCCATACCAACTACAGCAGCGTTACGCTGAAGTTGAACTACCACTTCTAACCGCCTGGCGACGCACCCGCCGGTCCTTCGGGCGGCAGGGCGTGCAGGTACGAGAGATCTGCGATGTCCCTGTTCGAACGCCTGTTCCAGCTGCAGCAGCACGGCACCACCGTGCGCACCGAACTGCTGGCCGGTGTCACCACCTTCCTGACGATGTCCTACATCGTCTTCGTCAATCCCGAGATCCTGGGCACCACCGGCATGGACGCCGGCGCGGTGTTCGTGGCCACCTGCCTGGCCGCGGCGCTGGGCTCGGTGGTGATGGCGCTGGCGGCCAACTTCCCGGTGGGCATGGCCCCGGGCATGGGCTTGAATGCGTTCTTCGCCTTCACCGTGGTCGGCGCTGCCGGGCTGCCCTGGCAGCAGGCGCTGGCGGCGGTGTTCATTTCCGGCCTGGTGTTCCTGGTGCTGTCGCTGACCGGCGTGCGCGCGTGGCTGGTGTCGGGCATTCCGGCGTCGTTGCGGTCGGCGATCGTGGCCGGCATCGGCCTGTTCCTGGCCATCATCGCGCTGCAGAAATCCGGCGTGATCATCGGCAACGAGGACACGCTGGTCGCGCTGGGCCCGCTCAATACCGCGCCGCCGTTGCTGGCACTGGGCGGCTTCCTGCTGATCGCGATCCTGGAGGCGCGGCGTGTGCGCGGTGCGATCCTGATCGGCATCCTGGCGGTGACCGCGGCCGGCTGGGCGTTGGGCGATCTGCAGTACCACGGGCTGGTGTCGTTGCCGCCGAGCCTGGCGCCGACTTTCCTGCAGCTGGACCTGCCTGGCCTGCTGCACCACAACGGCGGCGCGCCGATCGCCGTGCTGCTGCAGGTGGTGCTGGTGTTCGTGCTGGTGGAAGTGTTCGATGCCACCGGCACGTTGTATGGCGTGGTCGGCCGTGCCGGCCTACTGAAACTGCCGGGTGCGCAGAAGCGGTTCGGCCGCGCGCTGCTGGCCGACAGCACGGCGATTGTAGCCGGCTCGCTGCTGGGCACCAGCAGTACCACCGCCTTCGCCGAAAGCGCCTCGGGCGTGCAGGTGGGTGGCCGTACCGGTTTGACCGCACTGGTGGTGGCTGCGTTGTTCCTGGCCGCGCTGTTGTTCTCGCCGCTGGCGGCGATGGTGCCCGGCTATGCCACCGCGCCGGCGCTGCTGTTCGTGGCCGGATTGATGCTGCGCGAACTGGTGGAAGTGGACTGGAGCGACCTGACCGAATCCGTACCCGCCGCGCTGTGTGCGCTGGCGATGCCGTTCACCTATTCCATCGCCAACGGCCTGGCCTTCGGCTTCATTGCCTATGCCGCGCTGAAGGCCGGCACCGGCCGCTGGCGCGAGGTGCACCCGGCGGTGTGGCTGGTGGCGGTGTTGTTCGTGCTGCGTTACGCGCTGGAGTGATCACCTGTTGATGGGCCCGCCGGGCATCGCCCGGCCGTTGCATCACCAGCGCGGCTGCAGGCGTCCGTCGGCAGCGAAACGCCAGCGGCCTTCCGCCCAGCCGCGACCGAACAGGGTGAGCATCTGCGAATAGTACGCGGGCTCGCCAGCACGCTGCTGTTCGGCGCTGGGCAGGCTTTCAAGCAGCACCGCGGCGCGGGATGTTTCACCCTGTGCCAGCAGGTAGGGCAGCAGTGCGGCACGGAAACCGTAGTTGCCCTCGCCCTGCCCTTTGCCGGTACGCGTGTCGATTTTCTCCCACATCGGCGCACCGCTGCGCAGGCGCTGCAACGGGCCGGACAGAGCGGTGAGCTGGCGACGGAACAAGGGATCGCGCGGCGCAGTCATGCCGGCCCAGGTGTAACAGCGGATGGCGTCGTAGCCACCCACAGCCCCTTTCACCGGATCGACGATGAAGCTGCCGTCCTTCCACGCGGCCCAGTCCGGCGCGAACCCATGCGGACTGGTCTGCTGCAGCAGGGCCACGGTGTTGTCGGCCAGCGCCTGCCAGGGGCCGCTTCGATCAACCGCTGTGAATCGCCGCAGCAACGGCAGCGGCAGGTAGCTCGGATTGACCCGGGTGGCGCCGTCTTCGATGAATCCCTGCGGCCCCGGCAGCAGCATCGGCCCCAGCGTGGGTATCTGCACGACTTCGCGCGCGCGCACCTGTGCCAGCATGCCTTCGGCGATGGCCTGCAGCGCGGGGCGGCGCCACAGGCGTGCAGCTTCCAGCAGTGCGTAGGCGAGCCACAGGTCCGAATCGGATGCAGGATTGTCGTCCAGCAGGCGCCAGCCTTCCTTGCCCTGCCCCCACAACCAGCCTGGCAGGCGCGCGGCCATGTCACCGCCTGCGAGATTGTCCTGCGTCCAGGCCAGGATGCGGTCGAACAGTGCAGGATCGTTGTCGACCAGCGCGAAGAACAGTGCATAGGACTGGCCCTCCGATGTGCTGCGCTGATCCTCCTGGCTGCGGTCGATCATGCGCCCATCGCGGCTCAGGCTGCTGTCCTGCAGCACCTGCCAGGCCGGCCAACGCGATGCTGTGGTGGCCGCGCGAACGCCGGCGCTGCCCAGCAGCGGCAGCAGGACTGTCGCCTGCAGCAGACGGCGGCGTTGCAGGTCAGCGGAATTCGCCATACGGCACCAGCGGAGAGACGGGCAACGGCAGGTTGCCCTGCCACGGTTTGAAGGAATAGCGCAGGTACAACTGGAACGTGTTCGGCGAAAAATCGCGGCTGCGCTGCAGGGTACCGGCCGCACCCAGCACGACGTGATCACCCAGGCGCCGCTCAACTGCCGCGTACAGGCGATAGCCCGTACCGGTACTGCTGCCATCGGTGGTGTACAGGCCATCCGGGTCCAGTTGCAGCGGACCGTACTGCGGTTCCAGCTGTGCGATCACGCGCTGGATGAGGGCCTCGTCGGGGAAGCGGCTGATCGAGCGGGTGCGTGCGTTGGAGACGCTGACCGAACCATCAACGCGCACCGACCAGTCGTCGTTGCGCCAGGCGAAGCCCACCGGAAGGCTCAGCGACGCATAGCGCTGCGGGCTGTAGTAGCCGCCCTGCCCCAGCGAATAGCCGCCCAGGTCCTTCTGGTAGCGCCAGTACATCGCGGTGGTTCCCACATCCAGGCGCATGTCCGGGCGTTGGATCAGCTTGTGGTACCAGCCAACCATCGCCCGCGCGCGGGTGTTGTCCACCACGTTGTGGCCGGTCAGCTGGTGCCAGCTCCAGTTCGACCACACGCCGTTGCGTCCACCTTCGTCATAGCCGAGGCTGACGGTCACGCCATTGGCGGTGACACCGCCCCAGGCAATGCCACTGCGTGGATCGATCGCACCAGCCTGCGACAGCAGCGAATTGGTCATCGGCCGCCGCGATACGGTCGCTCCCCAGCCCAGCCGGCCGAGGTCACCATTGAGAGTGACGCCGCCCAGCCAGTTGCCCACCACGTAGTTGGACGGCGAATGGCCGATATCAAAATTCCAGCGATCATCCAGGGTGCGCCAGCCCACGGCAAAGCCGGCACCCGAACTGCGCCGCTGGTGTACGTAGCGGGTGCAGCCCGGCGCCTGCAGCTGCGTGCCGTCGGCCTGCAGCAGGCCCAGGTCGCAGCTGCCGAAATCGTCGCTGTAGGCGCCGTCGGCGTCGGTCTGGAAACGGCCTGCATCGAAATGCACCTGTTCAATGCGCGCCCAGCCCAGGCCACCGGCGAACGGTGCATCAAGATGGGCGATGCGGGTATCGCGTGCAAGTTTCGAGATGCCAGGCGTGCCGTCGCTGCGACGGCCGGAATCCTGCATCACGGTCAGCGTCGGATTTTCCTGCTGGTACAGGGCTTCCACGTCGCTGCGCAGGCTGCGCCGCAACCAGTCGTCGCTGGCGGTTTCGCGGCTGGCCAGGGTCAACGCGCGGTTGTCACGTGGCTGCGCCTGCGACGGTGCGATCAAGCCATTGTCGGCCATCGCCCGTGCGTACATGTCCAGCGCCTGCTGCGGATCTTCGCGCCGTACAAGACGCGCCGCATCGCGCCAGGACTGGGCGTCCGGTCCGCTCTTGCGGGCAAGCAGCGCGCGCAGGATCTGCAGCGCCTTGGCGTCTTCATGCAGGTCGGTCCAGATGGTCGCCAACTGGCGTTGCTGGCCGATCGCATCATCGGCCACCACGGGGGGCGCGTCGTGCATCTGCCGACGGGCACTGGCCAGGTCGCCGGTGCCGATCCAGGCCTGCAGCTGGCCCAACTGCGCATCGAGATTGTCCGGTTGCACCGCCAGCACCTGCTGGTAGTAGTGCAGCGCCTGTGCATGATCATCACGCAGGCGCGCCCACTCGGCCAGGATCAGCTGGTTGTCCGCGCTGGGCGGCTGTTGCTGCAGCAGGGCAATGGCTTCTGCTTCCCGGCCTTGCGCGCGCAGCTCCCACAGATGATCGATCAGCTGCTGGCGCTGCAGGCGTTCTGACAAGGCGCGCATGTCATCGTCCCACTGCGCGCGCGGCACGCCTTCCAGCACGGCCAGCGCCTGTGGCAGGCGATCGGAACCGGACAGGTACAGCGCCTGCGCGTAACGCGCTTCGATGCCGGCATTGCGCGTGGCCATATCGGCAACCACCGCATCTGCTTCATCCAGCTTGCCGGCCGTCCGCAGTTCATTGCCCAGCGCATACGCCAGCCAGGCATCGCCGGGCAGTTCGCGGCGCAGCTCACGCCCCAACGTGATGGCCGCATCGGCATCACCAGCGGCCAACGCCTGCTCACGACGCTCACGCAGCCGGCTGATCTGCAGCTGGCGCAGGTCTTCGGCGTACAGGGTGCGCTGCGCTGCAGGCAAGGCGTTGATGAAGGATTCCAGACGCTGCGGGTCGGTACGGCCATACAGCTGCACCAGCTTGCGGATCACATTGGCATCGCGCGGGGCGATCCGTCGCGCGGCCTGCAGCTGCCGCTCGGCGGCCTCATCGTCGCCACGCGCCACCGCGACATCAACCAGGCCGAGGATGGCGTTTATCTCGCGCGGCTGCTGCCGGCGCGCCTGCGAATACAGTGCCTGAGCATCATCGAGCCTGGCAGCGGCCAGCGCGGTGTCGGCCTGGTCCAGCAGCAGCCAATAGCGGGTGCTGGTGATCAGGTCGCGCCATCTGTCGCTGGTATCACCCGCGGGTGTGGCCTGCACGGCACGCTGGAAATAGGCGATGGCCTGCTCGCGGCGCCCCTGCCGCATCAGGGCCATGCCCAGCCCACCGAGGAACTCCGCTTCGCGCGGATAGCCGCGCAGCGATTGCAGGAATGCGCGCTCGGCCTCTGCATTGCGACCGGCGTCGAGCAGTTGCTGGCCACGCAGGCCTGCGCGCCAGGAGGGATCGCTTACCCGCTTGTGCTGTTCGGCATAGCGTTCGCGCACCAGCGCAATGTCGCTGAAGGTGGGGTTGCGGGTGATGAACTCCTGCAGGCGGCGCACGTTGCGCTCGTCGGCAGGCTGGTCCTGCAGGTAGCCCCATTCGGCATCGGCCGCCAGCGCGCGCGCTTCCGGATTGCGCCCCATGCGCTGCAGCGCCGCCAGCGCATCGGCATCACGCCCGGCTGCGAACAACAGCTGCGACAGTGTCTGCAACAGGGTGGTGTTGCCGGGGTAACTGCGGTCCAGCGCGGTCAGTTCGCGGATTGCGGCATCGCGCCCGCTGGCCTGCGTGCCGCGCAGGCGCCAGTACTCCAGGCCCAGCTGCAGCCCCGGTGGATCGTCGTTGAACAGACGGCGGTAGATCAGCAACGCTTCATCGCTGCGACCACCGGCGGCGAACAGCCGTGCCTGCTGCAGTTCCTGCTGCAGGTCGCCGCGATAGGCGCGCCACAGGCGCTCACCGGCGGCCAGTTCGCGGCTGCCGGCGCCGAGCTGGCGCAGCCGTTGCAGGGTCGCATCGGCATCTTCCATCTTCTGCTGCGACAGCTGCACTTCCAGGATCGCCACCAGGGTGCTGCGGTCGTCCGGTGCGAGCATGCGCAGCCGGGCCAGGGCATCTTCGATCAGCCCCTGACGGCCGCTGGCCTCGCCGATGCGCACCTGCTGCAGCAGCCATTGCCGCTGCTCGGCGACAGTGCCGCCGGGCGTGGCTGGCAGCGCCTGCGCCGCGCACGGGCCCGCCAGCCCGATCAGGACCAGGCCGGAGGCGGCGACCAGCGACGGCGGCGGACGCACCATCAATCAGTGCCCCGGATCCAGCCGCTTGGCTGCCACCCAGCGCAGCACACGCCAGAACAGGAATGCCACCATCAGCACCACCACCGTGGCCAGCACCGCCAGCAGTGCCGGGTGGTCGGCCAGGTGGTACCAGAGCAGCAGCCACCACGGCAGCGCGCCAACGTAGTAATGGTCGCCGACGAACTGGCTGTGGATGCCCGAACTGCGCAGGATCGCCACCGAACCGGCGATCGCCTGGCGCTTGCCGGTATCGCTGAGGGCTTCGTCGAGCAGGCCGTAGTCGGCGGCATTGCTGGCCGCCAGCGAGACGATACTGCGCTGCGCGTGATGCGGCGACTGCAGGCCGATGATCGCCGCGAAGGGCGCTTCGGCGGTGACCGCCACCTGGGTAACTGCCGGATCACCGGCACGGCTGCCGCGACGGGCCTGCTCCATCGCCAGCTGCGGCGACGGTGACTGGCCATTGAGCAGGCGCGTACGCTGGTCATCGATCAGCAGCGACAACTGATCGCTGCCACGCAGCTCTGCCGGCATTGCACCCAGCATCAGCAGGTCGGCATCCAGTGCGCTGGCCTGCTTCCAGTCGTCGGACAGGCGCAGGCCATAGGCCGGGTACCCCGTCTGTACGCCCAGGCCGCCCACCAGATTCAACAGCAGGCTGACCTGCGACTCGCTCGCCGTTGCCGGCACCAGCACCACCGTCTCGGACAGATCGGCCATGCGGCTGAAGGGGAAACCGCTGAGCGCGAATGCGGACAGGTCCGGCAGGCCCATGTAGTGGTGGAAACCGGAGAAGTCGATGGTCGAATCTTCTTCGATCGCCGCCTGCAGGTTCGGCGGCAGCACGGTCTGGCAGTGGTCGCGCTGGGCACTGCCCATCACGCTGGCAAAGTTGAAATCAAAGCGCAGCTGGTTGCGGTCGCCCAGCTTGAGCGAGGGAATCAGCAGGCGGCCGTCGTCGGCACCGGCGTCGCCGGCCAGCACCGGCAGGCGGATTTCCTCCAGACCCTGCTTGCCGTTGCGGCGCACCAGCGGGAAGCTGGAAATGAACTGGTCGTTGATTGCTACGCCCAATCGCGATTCATCGCTGCCGAACGGCGGCGTGTAGCGGTAACGCAGGTTCAGCGGAATGCCCTGGTTGCGCCAGATGAAAAGATCCGGCGGCAGGTTGAGGTTGACCGTGATCGGCTGCGGCGACACGCCGTTTGCATGCAGCTGCTGCGGGTAGTCGAGCAGTTCGGCCAAGCGCACGGCCCGGTCGGTGCGCACCCAGTTAGGTGCATCGTACGGCTTGCGCGGGGCCAACGGCTTGACCTCGTCGATGCTGACCTGGCGGCCACGGAACAACGCGTTGCCCGCCGCCATCGCCGCCACCGCCTTCTGCAGATCGTCATCGTTGCGGCCCAACACCAGCAGCAGCTTGCGCTGCGGATCCTCCGGCAGCGCCATCAGCTCGACCACCGGGCCCTTAACCGGTGCATGGTTGGCGATCACCGGCGGGAACTTGCCATTGACTGCCAGCACCACGGCATGCCCCTGCGCCGGCAGTTGGCCGAAGCTGACCGGGAAACGCGCCTGCCGCCACCAGCCGGCCAGGCTGCCGAAGTAAGAGGCCATCACGGCACCGGCGCGTTGCTGGGCCAACGTCGGTGCGGCACCGAACACCACCGGCAGCTCCAGGCGCGCGGTGTCGCGTGGATCGAAGAACGGCAGCGGGAAGTTGGCCAGGTCATCCTGCATCGCCAGCAGCTGTCCGCCCAGGCGCAGCGTGCTGTTGCTGGACAGGTTCACCCACAGCGAACTGTGGGTGGGTTCTTCGCAGATGTCGGTGTAATGGCCGACAAATTCCAGCCGCACCTGGTTGAAGTCTGCGATCAGGCGCGCATCCAGCGGCAGCTTGGCCTGCACCGGGCGGCCAAGCTGGTCGTTGCTGATCGGCACCACGCCCATCAACGCATCGTTGAGATAGACCCGCAGATGCGACAGGGTCGGCAGCAGCGACGGCGACGGTGTGAAGCTCAGGTCCAGTTCGGCCTCGCGCGCGAGCCGGTCGCGGCGCACCTGGAATTCGAAGGTGGTCGCGTTGCGCACGCCCGACAACAGCGTGTCCTGGCGACGACCCAACTGGGCGAAGGTACTTTCGCGTTGCCAAGGCCAGGCACTGCCTGCCCAGGTCTGCGGCAGTGCAGCTTCACTGCGCTGCGCAGGAACCGCTGCAGCCGCCACCGGGGTCGGTACGGCGACCTGGGCAGCCGGTGCGTCCGGGGTGGAACCGGTGGTCGGCATGCGTGCCGGGGCCGGCGCACTGTTGCCCGAGGCCACAGGCAAGGCCAGCAGGGGCAGCAGCAGCCAGCGCAGAGAGGACGGAATGCTCATGGACGAAGCCCTGGATCAGCGGCTGGGTCAGCCGGGTGGGATGGAAGCGGACGTTGCGGGGCGAAACTGGCCAGCCAGCGCAGCAGGCGACGGTTCCAGTGCGCGGGACGGTCAAGGTCGAACGGAGTGAAGTCGCCCATCCGCCGGTAACCGCGCCAACCCAGCACCAGCACGCTCCACAGGCTGCGTGGCAGGCTCTTGGGCTGATAGCCGGCGTGCCAGTCGAGCCACGCATCGGCGCGGGCGAAGGTGCACTGGGCAAATTCCACGCGCTGGCGTTCATTCTCGAACGTCAACAGCAGGCCGAGGCGATGGCCAACGCTGCGCTGCACCCGTGCGGGGAACGCAAACTCGCGGCGGCCCCGGCCCAGCAGCACCTGCACCGGTTGCCCCTCAAGCAGCTGCGGGTCGTCGCCCAGCTCGATGCCGACACCGTCGTTGGAGTAATCCTGCATGACGCCACGCAGGCGGCGACCATCGGGAACCTGCAGAGCCATCGGCAAGCGTGTCGTCACGCGATGGGTGCGGCGCACCTGCTGCACCTCGGCGGCCACGGCCAGCGCGCCACCGATGATCAGCAGGTTGTACAGCACCCACAGCGAGCTGACGACCACGGTGCCGCGTTCATCAGCCGGGCCGTGCATGAAGCGCCAGACCGCAAAGCACAGGCCCAGCACGTTCAACAGTGCCAGCACCAGGTATGGCCGTGCCACACGCCAGTCGAAACGGTCACCGGCCTGGGTGCCGCCCTTGTCGGTGACGTTGAACTTGCCGCGCCCCGGGCTGAACAACGCAATGGTGGTCGGCCGTGCGATGTACCAGGCCAGCACGGTCTCGTAGACCTCGCCCCAGAAAGGCCGCCGATACTTGCCCTGGATGCGTGCGTTGGTAAGGCTGGCGTGGGCCATGTGCGGCACCACGAACAACAGGATGGCCAGTGCTGGCGCATAGATGATGTAGACGTGCAGCAGCAGGAACGCCAGCGGCGCGGTGAGGAACACCAGACGTGGAATGCCGGCGAGGAAGTGCAGCATCGCGTTGGCGTAGCAGAAGCGCTGGAACAGGCTCAGGCCCTTGCCGATCAGGGGATTGTCGATGCGGAAGATCTGCACCATGCCGCGCGCCCAGCGGATGCGCTGGTTGACATGCGCTCCCAGGCTGTCGGTGGCCAGGCCAGCCGCCTGCGGGATACGCAGGTACGCCGAGTTCCAACCGTTGCGATGCAGGCGCAGCGCAGTATGCGCATCCTCGGTGACGGTCTCGGTGGCAAAGCCGCCAATGGCATCGATCGCCTCGCGGCGCAGCACCGCGCAGGAGCCACAGAAGAAGGCCGCGTTCCACAGGTCGTTGCCATCCTGCACAAGACCGTAGAACAACTCGCCCTCGTTGGGGTCGCTGCGGAATACCTGCAGGTTGCGCTCGAACGGATCGGCCGAGAAGAAGTGGTGCGGCGTCTGTACCAGCGCCAGCTTCGGGTCGCGCAGGAACCAGCCGCAGGAGACCTGCAGGAACGACCGCACCGGCAGATGATCGCTGTCGAAGATGGCCACCAGTTCGCCATCAATCAAGGTCAGGGCGTGATTGAGGTTGCCCGCCTTGGCGTGTCGGTTGTCGGTGCGGGTGATGTAGTTCACTCCGGTACGTTCGGCGAAAGCGCGGAACTCTTCGCGCCTGCCGTCGTCGAGAATGTGGATGCGCAGCTTGTCGGCCGGCCAGTCCAGGCCCATCGCCGCGTACACGGTGTGCCGCACCAGGGCCAGGTCTTCGTTGTAGGTGGGAATGAGCACATCCACCGTCGGCCACTGCTGGACATCGGCGGGCAGCGGCGCCGGGCGACGGCGCAGCGGCCAGGCCACCTGCACATACCCCAGCATCAGCACCAGCCACGAGTAGGTTTCCGCAGCCAACAGCACCAGCCCGCAGATCAGGTCGAAGGTGCTGTTCCAGTTCAACGTGGCCGTATAGCGCCACCACAGGTAGCGGCAGGACACGGTGATCGACAGCACCACCAGCACCAGGGTGGCGTAGCGCCCCTGCATGCGCCGCACCAGCAGGGCGATGACCCACAGCAGCAGCACGAACACGAACTGCGCGAAGTAGGTGAACGGCTGGGTGATGCACAGCACGGCCAGGCCCAGCGTGACCAGGCCGATCAGGAACGTCAGCAGATTGCGCGTACGCGGCGACAGCCCCTGCAGGCGCTGGCTTGCCCAGGCCATGAAGCGGCTGTTCCAGACCTCGTTGGGTGCATCGCGCATTGCGCGCACGTAGCGCAGGTGACCACGCCCGGCGGCACCGCGCAGCTCGGCGATGCGTTGCCGGCGCGCGCGCGCCAAGCGTTGCCGGCGCTGCGAAGGGCGCGGCACCAAGCGCACGATCGACAACCAGAGCGCCTGGATCAGCAAGCGGATCGGATCGCCGGGGCGCCAGCGACGGTCACCCTGCAACTGCGGGAAGGCACCGCGCAGGCGCGGCGCCAATGCCTGCCATGCCGGAGCTTCCAGGCGCAGGAACGCCCAGCCGATGGCCTGCAGCAGCCACAGCACCAGGCAAGTCGCCCACGGCGCATGTACCCGATCACGCAGGCGGCTCCAATGCAGGTAGTACACCCGCGCGCTCATCCGTGCGCGCCCTCCGCCTGCCGCCGGGCAGACTCGGCCAGGCACCACAGCGCGAGGCCATCGATATCAGCGGCGGCCAGCGAATCGGCCGCGTAGCGGCCCAGCGGCTGCTTGCTGGCCAACGCCGCCGGTACCCGCGCATCCTCATGCAGCGGTTGCGGCAACAGGCGCGCAGCATGCGAGTGCAGCCACAACTGCATCAGGTCGCGCTGTACCGGCACAGCAGGATCGTAGCGATTGGCCAGCACACGGCGCGCGTCGGCACTGTGCCGTTGCAGCGCCACATGGTTGGCCGGATCGACACAGGCCAGGCGAAGCGGCAAGGTGCAAGCGGCATGCTGGTTGATCGCAGCCACGTGTGCAGGCAGCCGCTGTGGCAGGTCGAACATCACCCAGTCGAACTGCGGCGCCAACAGCGGCATGCGATCGGCCCAGGTGGCCGGCGCCGCCTGCAGCCACTGCTCTACCTGCAGTGCCTCAGCGTCATCGACGCGGCCATAGGGAAGCACGGCCAAGCCAGGCGCGCAGGCGAAGGCCGCCGCGCGCCAGTCGCCTCCGTCAAGCTGGGCACGCGCCCAGCCACCCGCTTCCTTTGCGGGCAGGCCCAGGTGCAGGCCAAGCATCTGGTCCGGGCTGCATTCGACCAGCAGCACGCGCTGGCCCTGCGCATGCAGGGCCTGGCCCAGCGCTGCCAGCACGGTGGTTACCCCGGTGCCGCCATGCACGCCCTGCAGGGACAACAGCGTGTTCATCGCTGCTGCTCCAGTTCCGCCAGCAGCGGCCAGCGCGCCAGCGCCTGCTCGCGCTCGCGCTGCGCCGAAAAGTCCACGTAGGGCATCTCCGGCATGTTCAGGCTGCGCCGCAGCAGGTCGATGTCGTCTTCCTCGACCGACAGGGTGGTGGGCACCGCAAGAATGTCGGCAGCCATCAGCGTTTGTCCTCGGGGTAAGGGCTCCAGGTCTGGCTGCCCTGCAGCTGCAGCCACGGCTTGCCGTCGTAGTCGATGACCTTGGCGCCTTCGTTCTCGGAAACCGATGGCGTTCGCGGCAACCCCTTCAGCAGGCTGTCCCAGTCACGGTCGGCCGGCGGCGACTGCGCGTTGAGCGCGTAGACCCGTGCCACCAGCTCGGAGATGGCCAGGTAGCTGCTCGGTTCGGGAATGTGGCGCGGGCCGCCGGCAGCAGGTGCCCCCATACCGACCAGCTTCACGCCTACCGGCACGTGGGTGATCGACGGGCTGGGAATTTCACGCATGCCCGGGATCTGCATGCGATCGCCGTGCAGTGCGGCACCGTGTTCGGGTACCACCACGATCATGGCGCGGCGCCCACTCTTCTCCACCGCGTCGACGAAGCCGGCCATGTCACCGAGCACCATCTGCGCACGCGCCTTGTAGTCGGCAGCGTTGGCACGACCATCGGCGCCGACGATGCGGTTGCCGTCGTGCAGCGAGATCGTGTTGTAGAACAGCGCGACCTGCTGGGTGGATTCGGCCTGGCGTTGCTTGAACCAGCTGTTCAGCACGTCGCCATCGCGACGCAACGGTGACTTGTCGAACGCCACCAGCGCGCGCGGCAGTGGATTGATGTCCATCGGTTTGGCCTGCAGGCCGCCGTACTTGGAGAGCTCGCCGATGAAATCGTCGAAATGGCCATCATGATTCATGGCCAGCTCGCTCTGGAAACCGAGGCGCTGCAGGTTGGAGAACAGCTGGCACTCGGCCGGTACCGGGTCGAACAGCGCGGTGTGCGAAGTCTGCCCGCAGCTGGCGCGCAGCAGGCGGATGGCCGCCGGCCCGCTGTAGGCGGTTGCCGAATTGAAATCGTCGAAGACCACGTCCATGCGGTCGAGCAGGTTGTTCTGGCGCAGCCCCACTTCGTCCAGGTCGCTCCAGGCCAGCGAGCAGATGTTGAGGATGATGACGTCGAAGGGCGCGCCGCTGGCCGGCGCCGGGAAGGCCGTCTTCAAACTTGACTGCTGCTGGTAGAAGCTTGCCAGCCAGGCGTTGAGGTTGTCGTTGCTGGCCGGTGCCAGCGGCGCACGACCAGAGCCCGTATTGCCGGTGGCGGCCACGGCCTGGCCCTGTCGCGCGACCAGGTCTGCCGGCAGCGGCAGCGCAACCACCGCCATGCCGAGCATGCCCAGCACGCTGAGGGTGGTGATGCGCAGCCACGGTTTCAGCAGGTAATAGGCCACCAGCAGCAGGGCCAGCACCGCCACCATCTGCCAGTTGATGAAGCGCTGGGCCAGTTCCAGCCAATAGTCGGCAGAAAAGTCGAGCACGCCCGGCTGCGCCAGCAATCGCTGGAACGGCGGCCACCAGGTGTCCTGGTAATACAGCGCCACGCCAACGGGGACAGCCACCACCGTCCGCGCGATACGCGCCCAGCGCCAGCGCAGCGGCACCAGCAGCGCGCCGAGGAACAGCAGGTTGGGCAGGATCTTCAGGTCCAGCGCACCCATCCAGGCCAGCACCACCTTGGACAGGAAGTACAGGTTCCAGCCGCGCAGGTCGGCCCAGGCGAACGGCGATGCGGGCAATGCCTGCGGACTCATGCCGGCCTCCGCGGTGCGCGCTGGCGCACGCCCGCCCGGCGCAGGTGACGTGGCGGCAACCACCCACCGACGCGTCGGCGCAGGCCTCGCCACAGCACGCCCAGCATCGCGCCGAACGGAATCATCAATACCGCGCAGGCGACGATCAACGTCCACAGCTGCTGGTCGGTGGTCATGTGTCGTCTCCCAGCCGCAACGGTGTTGGCGTTGCAAATGGCACTGCTACAACCGTCGCAACTGCGACCGGCGCGGGTTCCGCAGGCTGCGGCAGCAGCTCCGTCTCCGGATCGCTGCCGCTGGCGTTCATCGCCGCGATATCGTATTCGGCAAGCCGCTGGTAACCGTCGAACAGCTCGCGCCATGGCAGCCGGAACAGGTTGCCCAGCGCCTGTTCGATGGCATCGCGGCGACAGCCGAACAGGAACAGGCGCACCTGCCCGCGGTACACGCAGGCCAGGTCGCCCTGGCGGCGGATGCGCAGCTGCTGCAGCGTCTGCTCGGCGCGCAGGCCAGCCACCGGCTGCAATGCCAGCACTGCACTCTCCACGGCGCTGCCGTCCTGGTCGATGCGTTCACTGGCGATCTGGCGGAAGCGCGACGCACTGACCTGGCCACTGATCGACGGCGGCCGGTGCGCACGGATCAACGGTTCCGGATCGTCAGCCAACTGGCCCTGCCAACGCTGCCGCTGCAGGGTATCGAGCAGGGTCAACAGGCGCGGCAAAGGGGTGTGGGCAGGCACCACGAGGCTGCCGCCGCACTGCAGCAACAGCCGCTCATCGGCGTAGCGCAGGCAGGGTTGCAGTTCGCGTACCACCAGCTTCACAGCATCGCCGCGCTCACGCCGCAGGCGATGCAGCAATCGCGCCAGGGCGTCGACCTGTGCGTTTTCGCTGATGGCGACCACCACCGTGGCTTCGCGTGCCTGCAGCGCGGCAGGCATCAGGCCAGCCCAGCCTTCATACAGGCGCCAGGCCGACGACAACGGCGGGGCACCTTCCAGTACATCGGCCTGGGCCAGGAACAGGTCGCGGTCGCTGCCGCCCTCGCCCGCCACTGACGGCGCTTCAACCTCGGGGTCGACCAAGCGCTGCAGACGCTGCTCGACTTGTTCAACGGTGAAGGCACGTTGTGCGACGACGCCGTGGCTGTTGGTCCAGTAATGCAGCAACAGCTGCAGTGCACCACGGTGTGGATGCAACTGGGCGACACCGGCGCAGCTCCGGTTCAAGGGCAACAGACGCGGAGCGAGCGTGGCCACCTCGCCATGGCAGAGCAGCAGCAGGACCTGCGCGGCGTTCTGCGCCCACTGCTGCAGGCGCTGGCACCAGCGCGACAAACGCGCGTCGTCCCAACCGTCCAGTGCAGCCACGGGGAACTGCACGATGCACATGCGCGTTGTGGCGCCTGAAGCGCGAGGCAAGTCCTCGGCAAGGCCGCGCAGGGCCAACTGCATGCCCTGGTGCGAGCACTGGAACATGTGCACCCGTGCAGGGCCCTGTTCGGGCGTCAGCAGAGACAACATCGGCTCGACGCCGCGCCCCAGCGTTGCCAGCACTACGTCATCAAGATCGCCCGCGCCGATCAACGCACTGGCGCCGAGCAGATCGGCCGGCGCGCTGCCAGCAGCAACGACCCAGTACACGCTGCCACCGCGCATTTCGACGAATTCGGCCGGCATGCCGGCAATGGCAAGATGGGGCGCCGTCACGCGTTGTTCCTTTCAGCGGCCATCGGTGGGTCCATTGGCAGACTTGCAGGGTGGATACTGCAGCGAAGGGAACTCATTTGATGACGCACGTCACATTCGTGTGGTTGTGGGCGCATCATACCGTCGATCCTGATGCTTGCGGCATCAAGGCACGGTCAATTGCTGCCACCCGCGATGTACGGCAAGCACCACATGCAGGCAGCCACGGGCCGCGGTGCGGCCCCGGACCGACCGCGATCAGGCCTGGGCCGGATCCGGCAGTTCGAACACCTGGCGCAGGTAGGACAGGTAGCCCGGGTCGTCGCACATGCTCTTGCCCGGCGAGTCACTGAGCTTGGCCACCGGCTGGCCGTTGCAGCGGACCATCTTGATGACGATGTTCAGCGGGGTCGGCCCCAGATCGTTGGTCAGGTGGGTGCCCACGCCGAACGCCACCTGGCAGCGGCCACGGAAGTAGTCGTACAGGCGCATCACCTTGGTGATGTCGAGCCCATCGCTGAACACCAGCACCTTGCTGCGCGGGTCGACGCGGCGCAGCTGGAAGTGGGCCAGCATGCGGTCGCCCCAGTCGAACGGGTCGCCGGAATCATGGCGCACGCCGTCGAACAGCTTGCAGAAATACATGTCGAAGTCGCGCAGGAACGCATCCAGCCCGACCACGTCGGACAGGGCGATGCCAAGGTCGCCGCGGTACTCGCGCGCCCACGACTCCAGCGCCGCCACCTGCGAATCGCGCAGGCGCGGGCCCAGTGCCTGGAACGCCTGCAGGTACTCGTGGGCCATGGTGCCGTGCGGCGTCATGCCGTACAGGCGCGCGAAGTGCACGTTGCTGGTGCCGACCAGCTGCGGGCCCAGCGCATCGCGCAGCAGCGGCAGCAGGCGGGCATGCCAGTCGCGCGAGTAGCGGCGGCGGCTGCCATAGTCGGCGATGCGGCACTGCTCGAAGCCAGGGGTATCGCGCAGTAGCGCGGCCTTGGCCTGCAGGCGGCGTTCGCCTTCGGCGAAATCCGCCGTGGTGGTGTTGCGGAACCAGACTTCGTTGATGATCGCCAGCAGCGGCACTTCGAACAGGATCGTGTGCAGCCATGGACCGGTGATGTCCAGTTCGATCTCGCCGGGCACCGTCTTCGACGCGCGCAGCTGGATGTACTTGCGGTCCAGGTGGAACAGGCCGAGGAAGTCGGCGAAATCGGGCTTCACAAAGCGCAGCCCACGCATGTAATCCAGCTCTTCATTGCTGAAGCGCAGGCTGCACAGGTGGTCGATCTCCTCATCGATCTGGTCGATGTAGCGGGCCAGTTCGATACCGGGGGTGCGGCATTTGAAACGGTATTGAACCTGCGCGCCGGGGTGCTGGTGCAGCACCGCCTGCATCATGGTGAACTTGTACAGGTCGGTGTCGAGCAGGGACTGGATGATAGGCATGGGGGAATTATGCGCCCGTTCGGGTGAACAGGGGTCCGTGGTGGAGGTGGCGCCCTCACGCGCTCTGCAGTCGATCCACGCCATGCGTGGATGATCCTGTGGCAGCGCGTTACAGCGACCTGCGCAGCAACCTCGGCACCTGCACCAGTGCATGGGCCCAGATCGCCCCCCACACCGCCACCCGCACCGGCAACGACCGCTGCGGCGCTTCGAACTTGCTGAAATAGCGCCATAGCCCGCGATGCTTGTGCCATTCAACGAAGAACGGGCGCGAGCGGCTGGACACCCCGCGCACGTGGGTCACCTTCAGGTCGTTGGCGATGGCGACCACGCCACCGGCCTCGCGCACGCGGCGGCACAAGTCCAGGTCTTCGGCGTGCAGCCGGTAGCCGGCATCCCAGCCGCCGATGCGATCAAACAGGGCGCGCGGCATCAGCAGCAGCGCACCGGACAATGCCGGCACCTGCTGCAATGGCTGCGCCGGGTCGCGGGCAATGGCCAACCGCGCGCCACGACCGGGTGAGCGCAGCATGGCAAGGAAGTCCGGATCACGGCGCCGTACCGCTTCATCGGCCTGGCCCTGCTCGTCCACCTGCTCCACCCCCAGCAGACTGTCGCCCACCGCATTGGCGCAGTCACGCAGGGCTGCCAGCGTATCGACTTCGACCATCAGGTCGGGATTGATGAAGGCCAGCCACGGGCTGCGTGAATCGGCAACGCCCTGGTTGTTGGCCGCGGCAAAACCGGGGTTGTCCGGGTTGGCGATGAAACGTACACGCGGATCATGGCTGGCGTGGCGCTGCACGACTTCCAGGGTGTCATCCAGCGAACCATTGTCGACCACCCGGATCTCGGCCACGTCCTGCGCCTGGCGCAGCCGCGACAGGCACGCATCGATGGTACTGCCGCTCTGGTAGGTGACGACGATGGCGGCAATGGCGGAATTCAAACAGGCGGCTCCAACGGTGATGGCGGGACGAACAGGTCGCCCTGCCCGCGCGGCATTATCGCCTGCTGCAGGCCGTGCTGCAGGTCCTGGCGCAGCGTGTGCAGCGGGTCGTGCATCAGGAAGTCAGCCAGCCGCGGTACCCAGCCCGGCCAGCGCGCGGCCAGTGCTTCCAGATCGCCGTCGCGGCTGGGCGCTTCACTGCCACGGCTGACGAAGGCGTTTTCGCACAACACGTTGCGCCAACCGAGACCAGCCATGCGCAGGCTCAGATCGACCAGCGCCGCGTTCCAGCCCAGGTAGCTTTCTGTATCCAGGCCACCGGCGCGCCGCCGAGCATTGGCGCGCACCAGCACGGCGTGGGTGACCGCCGAAGGGAGTTCAGGATGCAGGCTCGGCAGTGCGGCGCAGACATGTGCCAACAGCGCCGGGTCGCCCGGTTCGGGGTTGAGCTCACCCAAGCGCGGCCACGCCGCGGTTTCGCCCACGTTGCACCACGGCGTGGCCGTGGCAATGGCCGCGTCGCGTGCAAACGTGGCCTGCAGCTGCTGCAGCCATCCCGGTGCGGGCACGCTGTCCGGGGCCAGCACCGCCACGTCCAGGCCATCGCAGGCACGCAGCATTTCGTCCAGGTGGGCAACCTCGCCCAGCGGCCGCGCGCGGCGGGTGTATTCGGCCTGCAACGGCGTATGTGCCAGCCAGTGTTCGACCACCGCCTGTGCACGTGGCCCGGCCTGTGCGTCATCGGCCAGCCAGATCGATGTTCCCGCTGCGGTACCGGCATCAAGCGCGGCCAGGCAGCGGTCAAGTACCGCGTCGTCCACGCCCAGCGGCAACAACACGATCGCCCCCATCCCGCCTCCGTGGTTGTCGGTGGCCACAGCGTAGCATCGGGTGGGTGTCGGCCGGGTTGCACCCGGCACCCGCAGAGGCTTCAAGCCAGGGCCGAAGCAACAGCAACAGCTGGGGTCCTGGGGGATGGCGGGGCGGTATCGGATTGCGGGGACGCCGCAAGTACGTCCTTGTAGGCTTGGCAGCCGCATCCATGCGGCTGACACCCCGCAATCCGACACCCCCCACCTTCGACAGTTTTCCGCGAACTGTCTGAACGACTCCTGGGGTCAGATCCCATTCCTGTATTTCGATATCTGAAAGATGTGTCGACCAAGGTCGACACCTACCAACAGCCCACGGAATCTGTCGGCGGCGGGGCGGTGTGGGCTGGCAGGACCGTTGGCGCCATGGATGGCGCCATCGAGCCCCCAGGGACGGGTTTACGGCGTGTCCTGCCAGCCCACACCGCCCCGCCATCCCACGGAATGCCCGCTGTTGCCGTTGCCGTTGCTTCGGCTTCGGCTTCGGCTTCGGCTTCGGCTTCGGAGGGTGCCGGGCGCAGCCCGGCCGGCTTACTTCCTGCGCGGCTGGTTCAGCGGTTCCATCGCGCGGAAGCGCTGGCTGTACTCGTCGGTCAGGGTGCGGGCTTCCTGGCCGTTGCGGACGATGGTCGGGGTCAGCAGCACGATCACTTCCGAACGACGGCTGGTGCGGCTCTTCTGGCCGAACAGCGCGCCCAGTACCGGAATCCGGCTCAGGCCGGGAATGCCGCTGCTGCCATCGGTGGCCGAATCGGTGATCAGGCCGGCCAGCATGATGGTGTCCCCGCTCTGCACCGCCGCCTCGGTGGCCAGCTTCTTGGTGGAGATGCGCGGATTGCAGTTGCGCTCCTGCGGATTGCAGTTCTCCGGCACGTCCGATGCGCTGCTGATCTCCTGCACGATATCCAGGAACACCGTACCGTCACGGGTTACGCGCGGGCGCACCTTGAGGATCACGCCGGTGTCGATGTACTGCACCGAGCTGTAGCTGCTGGTGCCGATGCCGGTGTTGACCGTGGTGGTGTTGATCGGCACCTTGTCGCCCACGTTGAGGGTGGCTTCGGCGTTGTTGCGCACGAACACCGAGGGCGTCTGCAGCAGGCGCACGTCGGTGACCTTGTCCAGCGCACTGACCACGGCTGCACCGTTGTGCCCGGTGAACGCCCAGCCGGCGCCATCGGTACCGGTCACCGCACCGGCGAAGGTGTTCCAGGAGCCGCCGGCCGCTGCTGGCAGGGTCAACCCGGACAGCGCGCCGGTCAGCGCGCGCCCCGCCACGGCATTGTCGAAGAACCAGTTGACGCCGTACTTCAGGTCGCCGGTCAGCCCGACTTCGGCCACCTGCGCTTCGATGTGCACCTGCAGCGGCATCACGTCCAGCTTTTCGATCACCTCGCGGATCGAGCGCCAGGCCTGCGGCGTCGAACGCACCAGCAGCGTGTTGGTTTCCTCCACCGCCGACACGCCGACACGATCGCCTTCCACTTCCAGGCTGATGCTGACGTTGCCCGACTGGCGCTGCGGCAGGTTCAGGCTGCCGGCGCTGCTGCCACTACCACTGCTGCTGCCGCCACCCACCTGGTTGTTGAAACTGCTGCTGTTGCCCGCGTCCATACCGCGGTCGCCCTCGCTGCCCAGCTGCGACGGAATGGCACCCGGCGCCAGCGATGCCGAGCCGGAGCCGCCGCGGTTGCCGCTGCTGGCAAAGGCTTCGCTGAGGCGTTCGGCCAGGTCGCGTGCCTTGATGTATCGCAGTTCATGCGAGAACAGGCGCGCGCTGCCGCCGGCGGTATCGATGCGGTCCAGCCACTGCTGGATCTGGTCCAGGTAGCGCACCTGCGGGGTGATCACCAGCACTGCATTGGCGTTTTCCAGCGGCAGGAAACGGAACATGCCGGCGCTGGGCGTCTTGCTCTCTTCGCCGAAGACCTTCTCCAGATCCGCCGCGACCTGCTCGGCCTTGCCGGACTGGATCGGGAATACACCCACCGACATGCCCGAAAGCCAGTCGACGTCGAAGATCTCGACGGTATGCAGGTAGTTCTCCAGTTCCGCACGCGTACCGCCGAGGGTGATCACGTTGCGGCCGCTGTCGACGTTGACGATGGCATTGGGCCGCGCATAGGGCTCCAGCACCTTCTTCATCTCGGTGGCGGAAATGAACTGCAGCGGCACCACGCGCACTTCAAAACCGCGTGCGCTGGAGGCCGGCGCGGTGCTCGGCGCCACGGTGCCGGCCAGTGCCTGGTCGGCGGCGACGATGTTGTAGCGGCCACCGCTGTAGACCATGCGGGCGTTGTTCCAGCCCAGCACCATCTCCAGCAGGTTCAGTGCCTGTGCCGGCGATACCGGCTTGGGCGTGGCCAGCGTCACCGTGCCCTGCACCCCCGGGGCGATCACGTAGTTCTGGCCGAGCATGTCCCCGAGGATGGCCTTGACCACCGCGTGCACCGACTCGCCTTCAAAGTTGAAGGTCGCCTCACCGGAGCTGGCCGCATGCAGCGCGGGCGACGGCTTGCGCGCGGCTTCGCGGTTGATCATGGTGCCGGTGCCACGGCGGATCACCGCCTGCGGCGCCCCCTGGGCTTGATCGGCCGCTTCGGTCTGCGCATCGACGGCAGACTGGCCGGCACTGGCCGAGGGCTGCAGGTTGCCGTTGCGTTGCACATGCGGGGCCGACACGGTGCTGCAGCCGACCAGCAGCGTCAGGGCGAAGGACCAGGGAAGAAAACGCAGATTCATGCATTCACTCTATCGGTTGGTGCCATCGCCCGGGGGCGGCGACGGTTGTTGCTGCTGTTGCTGCAGCTGACGGCGGCGGGCCTGGATGCGTTCGCGGATGGCCTGCATCTGCGCTTCGCTGGGACCGTTGGTGTTTGCAGTGGGTGCGGCGGCCGCGGCCGGTGCAGGCGAGGCGGGAGCCACGTTGCCATCGGCGGCACGGGGGGTGGGCAGCGTCTGGCTGGGCGTTGGCTGCGGTGGCGGCGGCGGAACCACCGCGCCAGGCACAGGCGGTGTGCCAGTGGCTCCGCGCAGCGCGGTCGGCGCTTCACCGCCCTGGCCATTGAACACGGCCAGTTCCAGCACCTGGCTGCCACTGGAGCCGATCACCGTGGCCTGGCGCGGTTCCAATGCCACCAGCTGCCAGCCATCGACTGCATCGCCGTTGAGGCGCAGGCGCAGCGACCGGCCCTGCTCGGTGGTGAAGGTGGCCATGCTGAAGTCGCCGGTCATCAGCACGCCGGTCAGGCGCAGTGCCGGACTGGCGGCGGCTTCACTGCCCCCCAGCAGGTACGGGCGCGGCTTGCGGTCTTCGGCGAACAGGGGCCGTTCGCTGATCACGCTGTAGCTGTCTGCGCCGGCCATGCGTTCGGGCGCCAACACGGGCAGCGCCGGCAGCGCGGCCTGCGCGTCGCCCTCCGCACTGACCGTGGGCAGCTGGCTGCCAAGACCGAAGCCGGTGGCCAGCCAGAGCGCTGCGGCCCATCCGGCCAGCGCCAGCAACAGCCCGGTGCGCAGGCTGATCTGCTCAAGCTTCATCAGCCACCTCCTGCGCATCGGTGGCAGGCTGCTCCGCCGGTGACGGCACAGGTGCCGGCGGCGACACCGCCGGCGCCGCTGCAGGCGGCGTGGCCGCGGGCGCTGTCGAGGGATCGGCAGCAGCCGCCGGCAACAGGTAGCCGGCCAGCTCGAAGGACACGTCCAGGCCGAGGCCGGATTCGTTGGGCGATTGCTGGAAGCGCTGTGCGATCAGGTTGAGGTTGTCCACGAACAGGCGCGGGCTGCCGGTCTCCAGGCTGTGCAGCACGGTGGCCAGTTCGGCCACGCCACAGCGCAGGCGCACCTGCATGGCCACGCGCACGAACGCAGCATCGCGACGGTTGTCGCTCAACGGCGTGCGGTTGCTGATGGTGCAGCTGCGGTTGCCCGGGCTGGCCATCGCCACTGCATCCTGCAGGCGTGCGCCGAGCGCGGCCGCGGCGGCCTCGGCGGTGGCTTCCTGCAGGAAACCCGGGCGCTGCTGCAGGGCGTCGCGGGTTGCGCGCAGCCGCTGTTCGATCTGCGGCTGCTGATGCAGCTGCGCCTGCACGCGCTGCTGGCGCTCGCGCAGGGCGGCGGCATCGGCATCGATGGCGCGCAGCGGCTGGGTGAACCACGGGTGCACCAGCAGCAGGTAGGCCAGGCCCAGCACTGCCAACAGCAGTGCCAGTGCCAGCCAGCGGTCACGGCGTACGCTTGGCATCGGCATTGGCCGCCTCCGTGGTTGCAGTCGGGGCGGGTGCCGGCGCCGCTGCCGCCGAAGGCAATGGCTGCAGCTCGGCGGTCAGGGTGAAGCGGTCGCGGCCACTGGCGGCACCGTCAGCCTGCAGCACGCCGGTAAGGTTGACCTTGCGCCACTGCGGCGCGTCCTGCAGCAGCGTGACCAGCTGCGATGCTTCGCTGCTGAGGCCGATCAACTGCAGGCTGTTGTTCTCGATCGCCAGTTTTTCCAGGTAGGTGCCATCGGGCAGGCGTCGGGTCAGCTCGTTCCAGACTTCGACGGTACTGGCGCGCTGGTTGCGCTGTGCTTCCAGGAACGCCGCTCCATCCAGCAGCGCCTGCAGCTGGCTGCGTTCGCTGGCCACGCCACGCGCACTGCGGGCGCTGCGCTCGACGTCTGCGCGCAGCGCATCGACGGCGTCACGACGGTTGTCCAGCAACTGCATCGCCGCCAGCACCAGCATCACCAGCGCAGCCATGGCAAGCAGCAGGTTCCAGCGCCGCATCGGGTCCGGTCGCTGCTGACGCTGCGCGGGCGGCAGCAGGTTGACCTGCAGCGCGCGGCCCTGGGCATCGATCGCATCGACACCGGCCAGCACGTCGGCCCACGCGCCGATCTGCGCGCGCCAGTCATCCAGCTGGCGCAGCGGCCAGGCCACCAGCTCCACCTGCAGCAGGCCTTCGCCGGCACTGCCCAGCTCACGGATGTCATAGCTGACCTGGCTGGCTTCGAACGGTGTCTGCCGGTCGATCTCGTAGCCGACCACCGCACGCAGGCGGTCAGCGGCTGCGGCAGGAAGACGCAGATTGCGCCGCAGGACCTGCCCGGCCGGCAGCAGCCACACCCGTGGCAGGCTGCGCAGGCGCGGCTCCAGCACGCGGTCCAGGTCCGCCGGTTGCAGCGGCCACGGCAGGCGGGCCACGGGCTCGAGACCGTCGCCGGTTTCACGCCAGACCTGTAGTTGCCCGTCCTCGCACTGCAGCAGCAAGCGGGTCTGCGACCAGCCCAGCGCCCATTGCCAACGCATCGGCACCCAGGCCAGCAACGACTGCCGCCACCAGCGCAGGAAACGGCCGGCACCGGGGCCGATCTGGCCCTGCACCTGCCGCAGACTGTCCTGCCACGCCGTCATCTTGCTGCCATTCCCTGCTCCCAGCGAAGCACTGTGTAGGTCCGGCCGGGCACCCCGCCCGATCCGTTGCGCACCACCGCCTGCAGCACCGACAGGCGTCCGCTGCCGTCAGTGGCGCGGGACTCGATACTATAGGTGCCACTGCCGCTGGCAAGCGCTGATGCACCCGCAGCGTTATCTCCGTCACGCTCCTGCTGGGCGCGTTGCGCCAGCAGTTGTTCCGCATCCAGGCCCAATGCCGTCAACACCGGTCCACTGGCGAAACGTGGATCCGGGCGCGCCTGCCGGCTGTAGAGCGTCAGGTGCGGCAGCATCGCGGCATACAGCGACCCGCGCATCCCCAGCACCCGCTGCAGTTCGCCCAGGGTTTCAAAGCGCTTGTTGCGCGGGCCATAGGGCAGGCCTGCGGCGGCGTACTCCGGCGCCTCGGCACCGCCACCGGGCTGCAGCAGGCTGTCTTCGTCGCGCCAGTCGATGATCGCACCGGCCAGCTGCCTGGCGCTTTCTGCCGGCTCGCCCAGTGCCTGCATGAATGCGGACAGCAGGGCCGCATCGGCCAGGTTGAGGTTGATCTTGCCGTTCTCGTCCAACACCCGGATCTCGATGCGGGCGTCGTCGAACTGCCAGCGATAGGCGCGGCCATCAGCCTGCCACGGCGGACGCTGCGGGTCCGGCTGCAGCCGCAGCAACGCGTATTCCAGGCCGGCGCGGGCGCGCTCCTGGCCGCGTGCGTCGTCACCGAGCACCCGCTGCTGCAGGTGTTCGACCCGTGCGCTGAGCGCAAAGGCGCCGACCAGCGCGGTCATCAGCGCGATCAACCACAGCACCAGGACCAGCGCGGCACCACGTGGACGCTTCATCGCGCACCTCCGCTGCCACCGGCCCGCAGTGACACCACCAGCGGCGGCCACGGCGTGCCCCTGGCCGGCACGATCTGTACTTCCACCAGCAATGGCAGGCGTCGGGTGTCCTCCCAGCGTGGCAACCATTCGGTCAGCTGCCCGTTGCTGGCGTCGACACCGCGGTAGCGCAGCCTTACGTCCTTCAACTCCTCCGCCAGCACTTCGGGCGGGCGCGGCGGGTTCTCTTCGATGCGCTCGCCTTCCTGCAGCAGCACCAGCCCCAGCAGCAAGCGGCGGTGGCCGGCTGCGCCATCCACCTGCAACGCATGCAGGTAAGGGCCGCCACGACCGAGATAGCCCGGCAGGTCGGCAACGAACTGCATGCCCTGATCGTCACCCTGGAAGAACACCGGTTCGCGGGTGGGATCGGGCACTTCCAGCGGGCTGCGCAGGGCACTGGCGAGCTGCCGCCGCAGCAGGGCCTGCACTGCGCGCATGCGTTCGCTCTGCGCGGCAATCTGCTCGCCGCGCTGGCTGATCGCCATCGCCGAGCGAACGCTGGCGAACGCCAGCGCCAGGCCGCCTGCCAGCAGCACCGTGGCCAGCATCACTTCGACCAGGGTGAAGCCCCGCGCGCGGCGCCTCATCGCGCATTCTCCAGCGCGGGCGGCAACAGACGCAGGCTGCGCCAGCGCAACTGCTCGCGTTCACTGTCGCCCCAACGCACCTGCAGCTGCAGTTCCGCCAGCCAGGGTGCGCCCGGCGACTGCGCAGCGGGCAGCGCACCACTGCGCGGCTCGGCCCAGGGCTGCACCTGCAGCTGCCAGTGATAACGCCCCTGCTCCCACTCGCCCTGCTGGCTGCCGACCTGCAGCGGTGCTTCCACCCCGGCGGCGGCCAGCAACGACTGCGCGTGCAGCACCGCGCGCGTGCGCAGCTCGGCGTCGCGCACCTGCCGCGCGCCACCGGACAGGCTGCCCAGCAACAGCGTCAGCGCCAGCCCGAGCAAGGCGAAGGCAACGATCACTTCCAGCAGGGTAAAACCACGGGCGCGCGACCTCATTGCGCCCGCCACGGTCCGGAACGGACTTCACCGGTCAACCAGCCGACATCGATGCGCCACTCGGCGCTCTCCAGCTGCAGGCGGATGCGGCCGCCACTGGAGCCGCCGTCGGGATGGAATTCGATCACGCCCTGGCCGGGCGCGGTGGCCAACTGCGCGGCACCTTCGAACTGCACCTTCAGCTTGGCCGGCACTTCACCGTGGCGCTGGCTGGCGCCCTGCCAACGATGCTGCGCCGGTTCGATCACGAAGCGCTGCGGTTCGCCGCGGGCAATGGCCTGCGCGCGCACCATGCGCAGCTGGTTGGCGATGTCCTTGCCGGCACTGCGCAGCTGCATGCCGGCAAAGCCGCGCGACATGCCAGCGGCGGTGATCAGGCCGATGGCCGCGATCAACGCGATCACCAGCAGCATTTCCAGCAGCGACAGGCCCGCCGCGCGCCTGCCGTGCAGGCGCGGGCGTGACACCCGGCGCGGCAGGAAAAGCAGCATGCGTGCTTACGGCTGGTAGCGGATATCAGCGTCGACGCTGCTGCCGCCAGCCTTGCCGTCCTTGCCCAGGCTGATCAGTTCATACGCCTGGCCCTCGCCCGGTGCGCGGTACTCCAGCGCGTGGCCCCACGGGTCGTTGAGGTCGGCAGGCTTGGCATACGGGCCCAGCCAGCCACCGACGCCGGCCGGCGCGGTCACCAGGTCGTTGAGCGAGGCGGGCAGCTTGCCGGTGTCGATCTGGTAGTTGTCGACCTTGGAGGCAACGGTCTGCACCTGCGCCTTGGCGATGTTGGCCTTGCCACGATCGGCGCCGCCGAGCACGCGGCTGGCGACCAGGGTCAGCACCGCGCCGATCAGCACGATGACGATGATGATCTCCAGCAGGCTCATGCCCGACTGGTGGCGTGCGGCGGTGAAGGAAAGGCGGATCGGTCGACGGGAAGCAATCATGGTCGGTCCTTTCAGGTACGGGATGTCGGGGTTGCGAAGGAGGCCATCGTCAGCCGATGGCGTTGGTAAGGTCGTACAACGGCACCAGCACGGCCACGATCACCGCGCCGACCACCGAGGCCAGCACCAGGGTGATCGCCGGCACCATCGCCGCCAGCAGGCGGTCGATGCGGCGGGCGCTGTCCTGTTCGAAGGTATCAGCAGCTTTCAGTAGCATGGTATCGAGCGCGCCGGACTCCTCGCCGACCTGGATCATCTGCAGCGCCAGCCGGGGAAAACGCTTGCCGCGCGACAACGCCAGCGACAGGCCGGTGCCGTTCTTGACCTCGTCGGCGGCGGTCTCCAGGTCTGCCGCAAGGGCGCGGTTGCCAAGCACGTTGCGGGCGATGCCCAGCGCCCCCAGCAGCGGCACGCCGTTGCGCAGCAGTGTGCCCAGGGTGCGCGCCAGCCGAGCGGTTTCCAGCTCGCCCAGCAGGCGACCGATGCCCCGGCGCTGCAGCAGCCAGCCATCCAGCGCCAGACGGAACGCGGGCTGCCGCACCTTGCGTTCGAACAACAGCAGCAGCACGCCCGGCACCACCAGCAGCAGCACCCACCAGTCGCGCACGAACAGGCCCAGCTGCAGCACCAGGTTGGTGAACCATGGCAGCGCCACGTCCAGGCTTTCGTACATCTGTGCGAACTGCGGCACCACGTAGCCCAGCAGGAACAGCAGCGCACCACCCACCACCACCAGCAGGATCGCCGGGTACACCAGCGCGTTGATCACCTTGCCCTGCAGCGCACGGCTGCGTTCGAGGTAGTCGGCCAGGCGTTGCAGCGTGTCGTGCAGGCTGCCACCGGCTTCGCCGGCGCGCACCATGTTCACGTATAGACGCGAGAACAGGCCGTGCTGGCGTTCCAGCGCAGTCGACAGCGGCGCGCCACCACGCACCACGTCGCGGATGTCAGTGATCGCGCGGCGCGAGCGCTCGTCTTCGGGCAGGCTGAGCAGGATCGACAGCGCGCGGTCCAGCGGCTGCCCGGCACCGAGCAGGGTGGCCAGCTGCTGGGTGAACTGCAGCAATGCCGCGCCCTGCAGCGGACGCTGGCGGAACAGGCCGCGCAGGCTGCTGCCGCCAACCGCCCCCCCGTCGGCCAGCTGCGTTTCCATCGGCAGATGGCCCTGGTCCTGCAGGCGCGCGACCAGCTCGGCCTCGCTGGCCGCTTCCATCTGTCCGTCGAACACTTCACCGTGTGGGTTCAGTGCCTTGTAACGGTAGTTCGGCATGTCAGCGTCGTCCCTGCACGCGCATCAGCCTTCCTCGGTCACGCGCAGGACTTCCTCGAGGGTCGTCTGCCCGCTCAGGGCCTTGCTCAGGCCGTCCTCGTACATGGTGCGCATGCCGGCTTCGCGGGCGATGCGCTCGATCTCGCCCATGCCATCGCGACGCATCACCGCACGGCGCAGCGCGTCGTTCATCACCAGGAATTCCATGATGGTGGTGCGCCCCAGGTAGCCGGTCGGCGCCAGCGCCGAAGGCTTCGGGCGATACAGGTAGATCGTTCCATCCGGTTGCAGGCGGCGCAGGTCGAAGCGTTCGATCTCTTCCGGCGAGGCTTCGTAGCGTTCGGCGTGGGTCGGCTCCAGCCGGCGCACCAGGCGCTGGGCCAGGATGCCGTTGATGGTGGAGGTGAGCAGATAATCTTCCACGCCCATGTCGAGCAGGCGGGTGATGCCGCCTGCGGCATTGTTGGTGTGCAGCGTGGAGAGCACCAGGTGGCCGGTCAACGCTGACTGGATCGCGATGCGCGCGGTTTCCAGGTCGCGCATTTCGCCGATCATGATGATGTCCGGATCCTGGCGCACGATGCTGCGCAGCGCATTGGCGAAATCCAGCCCGATCTGCGGCTTGGCCTGGATCTGGTTGATGCCTTCGATCTGGTACTCGACCGGATCTTCAACGGTGATGATCTTGACGTCGGCGGTGTTGAGCTGGCTCAGCGCGGTGTACAGCGTGGTGGTCTTGCCCGACCCGGTGGGGCCGGTCACCAGCAGGATGCCGTGCGGCTGTTCAAGCACCTTGCGGAACTGCGGCAGGAAGGCATCGGTGAAGCCCAGCCGATGGAAGTCGAACACCACCGTCTCGCGATCAAGCAGGCGCATCACCACGCTTTCGCCGTGCGCGGTGGGCACCGTGCTGACACGCAGGTCCAGTTCCTTGCCCTGCACGCGCAGCATGATGCGGCCATCCTGCGGCAGGCGGCGCTCGGCGATGTTGAGCCGGGCCATGATCTTGATGCGGCTGATCACCGCGGCGGTCAGGTTGGCCGGCGGGCTCTCGCCTTCGACCAGCACGCCATCGACGCGGTAACGCACCTTCAACCTGTTTTCGAACGGCTCTACGTGGATGTCCGACGCGCGCAGTTCGACCGCGCGCTGGATCACCAGGTTGACCAGGCGGATCACCGGCGCTTCGGAAGCGAGATCGCGCAGGTGCTCGATATCGTCCACTGCGCCGCCCTCGCCATCGGCCGTTTCCACGATCGCGCCCATCGCACTGCGGCCCTGGCCGAACCAGCGCTCGACCAGATCATCGATCTCCGCGCGCATGCCCAGCAGCGGCGTGACCGGTACACCCAGTGCCAATTGCACGGCCTGCTGCGGGTAAGGATCGTGGGCGTCGGCCAACCACAGCTGCACGCCGTGTTCATCCAGCGCCAGCGGGCACACGTGGAATTGCTTGAGGAAGCGCAGCGACAGCGGCAGGCCTTCGGCCAGCGCCTGCGGTGGCGATTCAGGCAGCTGCCGTCCTTCCAGCAGCGGCAGGCCCAGCACATCGGCGCTGGCCTGCGCCTGGTCACGTTCGGACACCAGCCCAAGCCGTACCAGCAGGCCAAGCAGGCTGCCACCGGACTCGGCATGCAGCGGCCGCGCACGTGCCAGATCTCCTTCCTTGAGCCGACCACGTGCCAGCAGCGCATCGAGGATGCGGCCTTCAGTGTCGTCGGTGGCAGTGGCAGCGAGCGCGTTCACATGACTCTCCTGTCGATCGTCCCGACTTTAGCAGTTAAGCCGTGGTTTCCACCCGCTCCGGTTCTTCTTTCGTAAAAAGACGAGGCCCGTCACACAGGTAACGGGCCTCGCTTGTTCATTTACGACAGCCGGTGATTACTGGGTCGCCAGAATGCTCACCCCGCTGTAAGCCGCTTCACCCACCACCTTGATGTAATAGGTACCGGCCACCGGCTTGGCCACGCGCACGGTTTCGGTATTGCCCGGGCGGGTCGACTTGGCATCGTTGTCGGTCGCGGTGGGCACGCGGCCCTGCGCCAGGTATACCGACACGTTACCGCTGCCGCCGTAGGTCAGCACGCTCAGCGTCTTGCCGGCCGCCGCTTCGAAGGTATAGACGGTTTCGCTGGCGGCCGCACCGGCCAGCCCGCCCACGGTCACCTTGTTGGTCAGCGGAATGCCTTCCGGCTCGCAGTTCTCGGTGCACGGCTCCTTCAGCGCGGCATCCAGTGCGGCCTTGGCATCGAGGATGCCGGTACCGATCGGGGTGGCCGCCGGGATGGTCACCGGGAACTTGCGCGCCGACTGCTTGAGCAGGGTTTCCAGCGCGGCCGGGGCCAGCGGCTCCTTGCCCTTGGCGATCAGCGCGCTCTGCACCATGGCAGCCACCGCGGCAACGTGCGGCGAGGACATCGAGGTACCGCCCTTGCCCATCAGCACCCACTCACCGGCGTCCGGGGTGGTTTCCGAACTGGAACCGACCTGCCAGATGTAGCCGTTCGGGTTGCCGTCGACACTGCCGCCACCGCCCGGGGCCGACAGGTCTACCGCGGTGCCGTAGTTGGAGTAATAGGTGATGCCACCGGTGACACGGGTCGCACCCACCGCCACCACGTTGTTGCAGCTGGCCGGACGGTACTTGGACGCGTTGTCGGTTTCGTTGCCGGCCGCGACCACCACCAGGGTGCCGCGCGACACGGCGCCGTTGATCGCGTCCTGGTAGGCGGCATCGCAGGCGCCACCACCGCCCAGGCTCATGTTGATGATTTCCGCCGGATTGGTGTTGGCCGGAATGCCCGGCACGGTGCCGCCCGACGCCCAGGTGATGGCGTCGCTGATGTCGGCCAGGGTGCCGCCGCACTTGCCCAGCACGCGCACCGGCAACACCTTGGCCTTGTAGGCCAGGCCTGCCAGGGCACTGCCGTTGTTGGTCACCTCGGCAATGGTGCCGGCCACGTGCGTGCCGTGCCAGGAACTGCCTTCCGGTTCGGAACCGGTGTAGCACTCGTTGGCCGTTTCCACCCAGTCGCCGTAGTCGGTGGCACCCGGTGCGCGGCCATCGTTCGGGCGGCGCGAGGATTCCTTGTCACTGATGAAATCGTAGCCTTCCAGCAGGTTGCTGCCGAAATCCGGCACGCCCGGCAGGATGCCGGTATCGAGCACGGCGACCACGATGCCCTCACCCTGCGAGAGATCCCACGCGGCCGGTGCATTCACACCACCGGTGGCGTTGAAGAAGTTCCACTGGTACTGCGCGTAGTTGGGATCGTTGGGCACCAGTGCCGGCTGCGCATTGGTGGCACGCAGGTCCGAGCGCTGCAGGCGCACGTTGGCCACCGCGTACTGCACCGACGGATCGGCATTCAGTTCAGCCAGTACCTTCTGCATGTCGGCCGAGCCCAGCCGGGACTTCAGGCGGATCAGGTCGCCACCGGTACCGAGCTTGCGCTCCACCAGCGGGGAAAGTGCCGCAGCACGGCTGGTGGTGCCGCTGCTGACGATGGCACGCGACAGTGCCGACTGCACGACCGAGAGCTTGGTCGAACGATCGCTGGCGGCCGCGGTGCCGTTGCGGTACTTCACGATGATGCCGTCCACGCTCTGCTGGGCAGTGCTGGCCACGCGCGCCGGTTCCTTGGCCACGCCCGGCTTGGCCGCATGCGCCGCACCGACGCCGACAGTCAGCGACAACACGGCGGCAGCCAGCACATTGATGCGAAGGGTCTGCTTCTTGGTCACGTTCGAAATCCTCTTCAAGGTCATGGTTGAGCTTTCCTTCTCCGTCCGTTGCACGGACGGAGCTCACTACGGCCATCACTCCCTGCGACTGCCCTGGCTGGCCCACCAGGGTTGCCATGCCACGCCCCTTTGGCGCTCACTGCTCGACGTGCCGATGGGTTGTCCACCGGCACGTTGTTGCGCACTTACCAGCCGAAGCCGGCACCCACGCCGACCGAGCTGTCATCACTGCTGAAGGCACCACCGACGGTGACCGTGGCGCGATCGCTGATCGCACGCTGGTAGCCCAGCGACATGGCCGACTCGCCTCCCTGGAAACCGATGCCGACGCCGACCCGGTTCTGGGTGCGGATGCCGGCGGCACTGGTGGCCATGTTGAGCATCGCTGCGCTCATCGCGCCCTGGCGGTCGATGCGGCGATCCATGTGGCGCAGGCGCCCATCGACTTCACCCTTGAACACATCGAAGCTGTCGGTGACTGCCTGCACGCGGCTGTCGGTGTAGCTGTTGGCGGTGGTGATGCCACGATCCAGCTGGCCCTTGTTGACCGCATCGGTTGCGGTGGTACCGGCCGCCACGTTGGTGACCTGGCGTTCGTTGCCCTCACTGCCGACCGAGACGGTGTTGGCGCGATCGGCAACCGAGCCCTGGCCCAGCGCCACCGCATTGGCCGCCGTTGCACTCGCGCCCTGGCCGACAGCGGTGGACGATGCGCCACTGGCGACAGCGCCATCGCCCATCGCGACGGCGTTGACGCCACCGCCTGCGACCAGTGCTGGCTGAGCACTGCCTGCGCTGGCGGCGGTCGGCGTGCCCTGCACACGGGCCGTTGCCGATCCGCCATCAGCCAGGCTCGCGTCGGTGGCAGCCGACGCCGTGGCCACGTTGGACGCGTCTGCGTCCAGCGGAGCGGCCATCGAACGCAGGCTGGCCGCGCCGGAACGCGTGCCGCTGGCGGTGCGACGATCGATCTCGCTGACCTTGCGGTCCAGTGCGCCCAGTGCGTCGCCGACGTTGCTGTAGGTGGACCCCTGGATCACATAGTTCGGCGCGACGAACACGCCCTGCATGCCGACGCTGGCACCGCCGCCGAGGAAGCTGGCGGCATCGCTGAGCGACTGGAACAGCTGCCCACCGTTGATCGCCTGGCGGCTGCCGGAGGCGATGCTGCCGGCGCCGACGTTGTCGATGGTGGTGCCCTGGATACCGGCCAGGGTCAGGCGGTCACGGCTGGCATCGTCATAGCCGACCGAGCTGGCCGCGCTGGTTTCAACGGTGGCGATGCGCGAGTCGAAATCACCGACCCGGGTTTCCACCGCACCCACGCGCTGGTTGGTGACGTTGAGCTGTGAACCGGTCACGGCGTCGCTGCTGCCGGCGGCGATACGGCCATCGGCAACGTTGACGATGCGGCGTGTAGCAGGACCATCCGTGCCGTTGCCGCCGCCGACCGACACCACGTTTGCATCCACCGCACGCGCGCCGGCACCGAGTGCCACAGAGTTGCTGCCGGTGACGGCGGCATTGGCGCCTACGGCCAGTGATGCGTTGCCGACGGCGCTGGCGTTGCTGCCCAGTGCATTGCTGCGGTTGCCACTGGCAGTGGCACTGGAGCCCACCGCCACTGCGTTGGTACCGCTGGCAGTGGCGGTGCCGCTGCCGTTGGCACGGAAGTGCCTGCTGGTGGCGTCGGCGGTGGAGGCCACTGCATCCAGCTGGCCCTTGTTCACCGCATCGTTGGCCTGGGTACCGGCGGCCACGTTGGTCACCTGGCGGTTGATCGCGCTGTGGCTGACCCCGGCAGCATCGACCCACTCCTGCGCCGCACCCACCGATACCGCATTGGCACGGTCGGCCAGCGAACCTGCACCGAGCGCCACGCTGTTGTCGGCGTCCTTGGTGGTCCAGGTATTGCTGCCCAGCACGGTGGCATTGGTGGCCTGCGCATAGCTGTTGTAGCCGACCACGGTGGCACCGTCCTCGGTGGCCCATGCCTCGCTGCCGATCGCGGTGGTGTGCTGGCCCGTGCCAACGCTGTTGGCGTCCTGTCCGGCCAGCGCGTTGAAGCCGACCGCCACGCCATTGAGCCCGGTGGTGGCATTGTTGCCCAGTGCGGTACCGAACTGGCCGGCGCGCGCCTGCACGCCGAAACCAGCACCGGCGATCTGCGCGACGGTGCCCTGGCCCACGGCTGTGGACACTTCGGCGGCCTGCGCGCCACTGCCCAGCGCGGTGCCGAAGAAGGCGGACGTGGCACCGGCGCCGTAGGCGGTGGACTGCCAGCCGTTGGCCGACGCGAAGTTGCCGACGGCGGTGGCTTCGCGACCATCAGCGGTTGCGCCATAACCGACCGCGGTTGCGGCCAGCCCGTTGGCCTGGGCGATGCCGCCGACGGCGACCGCACCGATGCCCTGCGCCTGGGACTGCGCACCGAGGGCCACACTGGCCGGGCCTGCGCTGCTGCTTTCCACGCCGATGGAAATCGCGCCACCGGCCGTGCTGCTGGCGCTGCTGCCGATCGCCACACCGTCTTCACCACTGGCCAGCGCATTGAAGCCGACGGCGGTGGCGTTGGCCGCGACCGCGGTGGCGCCACTGCCGAGCGCACTGGTGCCATTGCCGATCGCATTGGCCGCTTCACCGGCCGCCAGCGCATTGTCACCTTCGACGTAGGCACCGGCGTCGCTGTCGGCACTGCCGCTGGCCTGGAAGTGCTTGCTGGTCTTGTCGGCGACACTGGCCACGGCATCCAGCTGGCCCTTGTTCACTGCATCGGTGGTCTCGGTGCCGGCGGCAACATGGGTGACCTGGCGTTCACCGCCCGCGCTGCCGACGGCCACCGTGTTGTCACGGTCGGCCTTCGAACCTGCGCCGAGGGCGACACTGTTGACACCGTTGGCGGTCGCGCTGGCACCCAGGGCGGTGCTGTCAGCCGCATCGGCCCATGCATTCCAGCCGATCGCGGTGGCGTAGTCATCGGTCGCCCAGGCACCGGCACCGAAGGCCGCCGCACCGGTACCGCTGGCACGCGACGGGATCAGGCCGAAGAAGGTGCTGCCGCCGATGGCGACACTCTCTGCGCCACTGGCTTCGCTGGACTGACCGACGGCGACGGCGCCGCTGCCTGCTGCCGCCGCTCCGAAGCCGACAGCCGTGGTGTTGGCACCAGTCGCCGCCGAGCCGTAGCCCAGTGCAGTGCCGAGGCGGCCGCTGGCTTCGCTGTAGCCACCGATGGCGGTGGTGCCATCGGCCGAAGCGGCACTGCGGAAACCGCTGGCCAGCGACTGCGCACCGCTGGCGACGGCCTCCGCACCGTTGGCGGTGCTGTAGACGCCGCTGGCCTGTGCAGCGGTGCCGGTAGCGGTGGCGCTGATGCCACTGGCTACCGCGCCGTTGCCGAGTGCGGCACTGTCTTCACCGGTGGCCTGCGCGTTGCTGCCTACCGCAGCCGCATTGCTGCCCGTGGCCAGTGAGTTGATGCCCACGGCGGTCGCGTTGGCGGCCACGGCCGTGGCACCACTGCCGAGCGCGGTGGCGCCATTGCCGATCGCATTGGCCGCTTCACCGGCAGCCAGTGCGTTGTCGCCTTCCACATAGGCACCGGCATCGCTGTCGGCGCTGCCGCTGGCCTGGAAGTACTTGCTGGTCTTGTCCGCCGTTGCGGCGACAGCATCGAGCTGGTTCTTGTTGACCGCATCGGTGCCTTCGGTGCCAGCCGCCACGTGGGTCACCTGGCGTTCGCTGCCGGCGCTGCCGACGGCCACCGTGTTGTCACGGTCGGCCTTGGAGCCTGCGCCCAGGGCGACGCTGTTGGCACCGTTGGCGGTAGCGCTGGCACCCAGTGCCGTCGACTCGGCGCCATCGGCCCACGAATTCCAGCCGATTGCAGTGGCGTAGTCGTCGGTGGCCCAGGCACCGGCACCGAACGCCGCTGCGCCGTAGCCACTGGCACGTGATGGCACCAGGCCGAAGAAGGTGCTGCCACCAATGGCCACGCTCTCATCGCCGCTGGCTTCGCTGGAATCACCCATCGCCACCGAGCTGGCGCCCGACGCCGCAGCGAACACGCCGGCAGCGGTGCTGTTGGCACCACTGGCCACGGTGCCATAGCCCAGCGCCGAGCCGAGGCGACCGCTGGCTTCGCTGTAGCCGCCGACTGCGGTGGTGCCGTCTGCAGAGGCTGCCGAACGGAAGCCACTGGCCAGCGACTGCGCACCGCTGGCGACCGCCTCGGCACCGTTGGCCGTGCTGTACACCGCCGTCGCCTGCGCGCCTGCACCGGTTGCGGTGGTGCTGGTTTCGCTGGCCACCGCGCCGCTGCCGAGCGCCGCACTGTCTTCGCCCGTCGCCTGTGCGTTGTTGCCCACCGCAGCCGCACTGCCGCCGCTGGCCAGGCTGTTGAAGCCTACCGCCGTAGCGTTTGCCGCTACCGCTGTTGCACCACTGCCGAGTGCGGTGGCGCCGGTGCCGATCGCATTGGCGGCCTCACCGGCGGCCAGCGCGCTGTCACCTTCCACGTAGGCACCGGCATCGCTGTCGGCGCTGCCGCTGGCCTGGAAGTACTTGCTGGTCTTTGCGCCTTCGGCGGCCACCGCGTCCAGCTGGTCCTTGTTCACCGCATCGGTACCCTGGGTACCGGCGGCCACGTTGGTGATCTGGCGGGTGTTGCCGCCGCCACCGACCGACACGGTGTTGTCGCGGTCGGCAATCGAATCGGCACCCAGCGCCACGCTGTTGGCACCGCGCGATTCAGCCGCATTGCCCAGCGCGGTGCTGTTGATGCCCGGCGCATAGGCGCCGCCACCGACCGCGGTGGAATAGTCGCCGGATGCTTCGGTCGCCAGCAGGCCGAACAACGATCCACCGACGGCCACGGCATTGGTGCCGGTAGCCAGGCTGCCCTGGCCGGTGGCGGTGCTGTAGGCACCGGACGCTTCCGAATCGCCACCAAGCGCGACGCTGTTGGAACCGGAGGCGTTGGCGAAGTTGCCGAAGGCAGTGGCGTTGAATGCCGAGGCGTTGGCGTAACCACCGATGGCGGTGCTGTAGCCACCGGTCGCTTCGGCACCGATGCCGAATGCTGCCGACGCGGTGCCACTGGCCACGCTTTCACTGCCGACCGCAGTGGCGGCCTCACCGCTGGCGTTGCTGAAGTAGCCTACCGCCACGGCTTCTTCGCCGCTGGCTTCGGACAGCACGCCGCTGGCGGTGCTGCCAGCGCCGCTGGCCACCGAGGCCGCGCCGAAGGCCGCACTCTGCTCGCCGCTGGCTTCGCTCTCGGCACCATGAGCAGTGGCGTATTCGCCGGTCGCCTGTGCGTTGGCACCGATGGCGCTGGCATTGGCCGCGCTGGCCAGGGCATTGAAGCCGATGGCCTGTGCGTTGCCGGCCAGTGCATTGGCGCCACTGCCGAGGGCGGTTGCGCCGTTGCCGATGGCATTGGCCGATTCACCCGCGGCCAGCGCGTTGTCACCTTCCACGTAGGCACCGGCGTCGCTGTCGGCACTGCCGCTGGCCTGGAAGTACTTGCCGGTGGTCGCGGCACTGGCTGCAACCGCGTCGAGCTGCGACTTGTTCACCGCATCGGTGGCCTGGGTACCGGCCGCCACACTGGTGATCTGCCGCTCATTGCCCGCGCTGCCCACCGACACGCTGCGGTCGCGGCTGGCCACCGAACCGGCACCCAGCGCAACCGCGTTGTTTCCGCTGGCCGTGCTGCCCGCGCCCAGGGCGATCGCACTTTCACCGCCGGCCACCGTGTTGGTGCCGATGGCGATGCTGTTGATGCTGTTGCCCAGCGCCTGGAAGCCCAGCGCAACACTGTTGTCGCCGTAGCTGAAGGCGCCACGGCCGACGGCGGTGGAACTGGTGCCGTTGGCCCAGCTGTTGTAGCCGATGGAGGTGGCACCGTTGGCGCTGGCCCATGCCGCCGGACCAAACGCGGAGGCATTGCGGCCGGTGGCCCACGCGCCGGCACCGAAGGCGGTGGCGCCTTCCTCGCTGGCAGTGCTGTAGCCACCCACGGCGGTGCTGTCATCGGCCTTGGCGAAGGCGCTGTCGCCGACGGCGACGGCATAGCTGCCGGTAGCGCGCGACTTGCCGCCTGCCGCGAAACTGTTGTCGCCGGTGGCCTGTGCCGCATTGCCGAAGGCGCTGCTGCTGGCACCGGTCGCCTGCGCGGCATTGCCGACGGCGGTGGAACCGGCCGAAGCGGTGGTGCCGATCTGCACTGGGTTGCCCTGCTCATCCAGCAGCGGCTGGTTGTATTCGTCGTAGGCCTGGCCGAGGCCACCCACGGCTACCGCACCGTCACCGTCGGCGAAGGTATTGCGACCCAGCGCCACGCTGTCGGCGCCGATGGCCGCAGCGCCTGCGCCCTGTGCCAGCGCGCCGGCACCGATGGCGTTGCTGGCCGAACCCGCCGCTACCGCACCCTCGCCTTCTGCGTACGCACCGGCATCGCTGCCGCTTTCCGGCTGCGCCTGGAAGAAGCGCGCGGTGGTGTCGGCGGTGCTGGCCACGGCGTCCAGCTGGGCCTTGTTCACTGCATCGGTGGCTTCGCTGCCGGCCGCCACGCTGGTGATCTGCCGCTCGTTGCCGGCACTGCCCACGGCCACGCTGTTGGCGCGCACCGCTTCGGAATTGGCGCCCAGTGCAACGCTGTTGGCACCACGCGCAGTGGCGTAGTAGCCGACGGCGGTGCTCTGCGTGCCACTGGCCCAGGTCTGCGCGCCCAGCGCGCTGGCGTTCTCGCCCGGTGCATAGGCGAAGTAGCCCACTGCGACCGACTCGGCACCGGAGGCCTCGGTCAGGCTGCCATTGGCCACGGCCTGGTCGCCGCTGGCGATGGCACCGGCACCGACGGCCGTGGCCGCTTCGCCACTGGCCTGGGTCTGCACGAAGAAGCCCAGGCCCGGGATCAGATCGGCCGGGCCACCGATGGCCACGCTGCTGGTGCCGGTAGCGTTGCTCTGCGTACCGACGGCCGTGGAGTAGTCGCCGATGGCATTGGAGACAGCACCGAATGCCGACGACTGCGCACCTGCCGCGTAAGCTCCCACACCATACGCCGACGCTGCAAAACCACCGGCATCGGCGCTGGCGCCGACGGCGGTACCACCGACCCCGGCACTGGTGGCGCCGGTCTCTACCGGCACGCCACCACTGGTGATCAGCGGATTGCCATCGGCATCCACCGCAGCACCGCCGACGGCGACGCTGCCCGGGCCGACTGCCTGCGCGTTGTTGCCGAAGGCCGCGCTGTTCTGGCCAGATGCAAGCGCGTTGTTGCCGACCGCAGTGGCGTTCTGCGCGACGGCGGTCGCACCTGCACCGACGGCGGTCGTACCGTTGCCGATCGCATTGGCGGCTTCGCCAGCGGCGAGCGCGTCATCTCCCTCGGCCAACGCACCGGCATCGCTGTTGCTGCTGCCGGTGGCCTGGAATCGCTTGGCGGTGGTATCGGCTACCGCTGCCACGTCGTTCAATTGAGCGACGTTGACCGCATCGGTGTCTTCGGTACCGGCGGCAACACTGGTGATCTGCCGGGTCAGGCCGTAGTCGACCGCACCCACCGACACGGTATCGACGCGGTCGGCCAGCGAGCCGGCGCCCAGCGCCACGCTGCCGGTAGCCACGGCCGCCGAATTGGAACCCAGCGCGGTGCTGTATTCGCCCACCGCCGTGCTGAACGCACCGACGGCAATGGAGGCTTCGTTGGCGGCAGTCGCACCGCGGCCCAGCGAGGTGCTGCCTGGGCCCATCGCCACGGCACCCGCGCCGACCGCGGTAGCGCCATCGGCGCTGGCTTCGGACAATGCACCCAGTGCGGTGGCTGCGCCGTTCTCACTGGCGGCCACGGCACTTGCGCCTACCGCCGTATCGCCAAGGCCGAAGGCGGCCGCACTCTGCCCGACCACCACGCTGGCATCACCAAAGGCGAGCGCGTTCTGGCCGAAAGCACTGGCACCAAGTCCTGCGGCAATCGCCTGGGTGCCGACCGCGGTGGTGGCGTTGGCCAGCGACTGGCTGCCACTACCGACCGCGATGGCGCCCTGGCCTTCGATCTTTGCCGCGTCGCTGTCATCACCAGCGCCATCGGCCTTGAAATAGCGGCTGCCCTCGGCCGCCGCCTGCGCAAGCGCGGCCTGCGTGGCGCGCGCCTGTGCATCCAGCTGTGCCTTGTTCACCGCATCGGTGGCGGCGGTACCGGCGGCGACATTGGTCACCTGCCGTTCCTTGCCTGCATCACCGACAGAAACGGTGTTGGCGCGCGTTGCCTTGGAGCCGGCGCCCAGCGCCACGCTGTTGGCGCCGGTGGCGCTGGTACCCGCACCAATCGCCACCGCGTTGCTGCCCTTGGCGCTGGCGCTGCCATCGACCGCGCACTTGTCCAGCACCTTGCTGTTGAGCACCACGCAGTTCGCGCTGCCCCCAATCTCGACCGACTGCGCCGCAGCGATGCCGGTCATGCCCAGTCCCATTGCCAAGGCCAGCGCTGCAGCCAGTCGTGCCGGCGCGGCATCGGTCGCACCGCGGCGCTGGTCGACGACCCCGCCTGATGAGCTGGAAGAGGCCAGTTCCGAGGCCACCACCAACTGACCCAATGCTTTGTTCCAGACCTTGCGATAAATCCGATTCATCGGTACGGCTCCTGATTGGACTGGTTTTGGGCAAAGCAACGCCACCGCCGAGCCTTCGTGGCCCAACGTCCCCTGGGGGCGTTTATTCGCGTGATTTACTGCGGGTATTGCCGAACGGCGCGCAGGGACAGAAAACCGAGCGCATGCGCCGTGCGGTTACTGCGGGATGAACAGATTTGAAACGGGGGTCAAGTGTTAACGGCATCTTTGCGGATCGTCAAGAGTTTGACGCAGCAAAACCCATTGCCGTGAAGCAGTTCACTGTTTCACTTGTTTATGTACGCATTTTGTTAGGCGCACGTGAGGAAATCCTCACTTATGAAAACGCATGTAACTGATGGCCAGTTCAGGAGTTTCCGTATGGACAAAGAAAAACCCGCCGGTTTCCCGGCGGGTTCTCCATACGCGATGGCATCGTCAGCTGCGCAATGCGCGTGCGATCAACCGCACCACACCCGTGCGTTGCGGAACATGCGCATCCACGGTGAATCGCCCTGCCACTCGGACGGGGCCCAGCTCAGGTTGAGCGCGCGCGGGGTGCGCTCCGGGTGCGGCATCATGATGGTCACCCGGCCGTCGGTGCTGGTCAGGCCGGTGATGCCGTCGGGCGAGCCGTTCGGGTTCAGCGGGTACTGGCTGGCGACGTTGCCGTTGCCATCGATGTAGCGCAGTGCGACACGGGCTGTGGCCTGGTCGACGGCGTTGTCGAACACCGCTTGGCCTTCGCCATGTGCCACCGCCACCGGCAGGCGCGACCCGGCCATGCCACGCAGCAGGATCGACGGCGACTCCACCACTTCCAGCAGCGCGGTGCGGGCTTCGAACTGCTCGCTGGCGTTGCGGCGGAACTGCGGCCAGTGTTCGGCACCGGGGATGATGTCCTTCAGCTGGCTCATCATCTGGCAGCCGTTGCACACGCCCAGGGCGAAGCTGTCCTCGCGCGCGAAGAACGCGGCGAAGGCATCGCGCAGCGCGGTACGCTCGAGGATCGAGGTCGCCCAGCCGCGGCCGGCACCGAGCACGTCGCCGTAGCTGAAGCCGCCGCAGGCAACCAGGCCGGTGAAGTCCTGCAGCGCCACGCGGCCTTCGATGAGGTCGCTCATGTGCACGTCGAACGCGCGGAAGCCGGCACGTTCGAAGGCGTTGGCCATTTCGATCTGGCCGTTGACGCCCTGTTCGCGCAGGATCGCAACGCGCGGACGCGCCCCGGTCTGCACGAACGGTGCGGCAACATCCTCATTGGGATCGAAGCTCAACTTCGGCTTCAGGCCCGGCGCGGTAAAGGCGCGGGCGATCTCGCGCTCGGCATCGGCGTTGGCCGGATTGTCGCGGCGCTTCTGCATGGCGTGGGTGACCGACCACCAGGCATCGAACAGCGCTTCCCAGCGCCATTCGGCCAGCGAATCACCACCCAGCGACACCCGCACCACCGGCGCAGTGGTCGGCTTGGCGATGCGCTGTGCGCACTCGGTCAGCGCATGGCGCTCGACCAGGTCGGCGAACGCGGCGCGGTCTTCGCGGGCGATCTGCACAACGGCGCCCAGCTCTTCATTGAAGAGGCTGCGGAACGGGTCATCGCCCCAGGCATCGAGGGTGATGTCCAGGCCCAGGCGCGAGGTGAAGGCCATTTCGCACAGCGCGGCGAACGCACCACCGTCGCTGCGGTCGTGGTACGCGCGCAGCAGGCCGGCCTGGCGTGCATCGCGGATCAGCTCGAAGAAGCCACGCAGGCGCTGCGGGTCGTCCAGGTCCGGGGCGGCACCGGCGAAGGCCGGCAGGTCGCCGTGGTCGGCATGCACCTGGGCCAGGATCGAACCGCCCAGGCGCTGCTTGCCGGCACCGAGGCCGATCAACCACAGCTCGCTGTCGATATCGCGGTCCAGCAGCGGGGTCAGCTGCTGGCGCGCATCGGCCACCGGCGCGAACGCGGTGATGACCAGCGACACCGGCGACACGCTCTTGTGCGCCTGCCCCTGGTCGTGCCACTGCGCCTGCATCGACAGCGAGTCCTTGCCCACCGGGATGCTGATGTCCAGCTGCGGGCACAGTTCCATGCCCACCGCCTTCACCGCGTCGTACAGCAGCGCGTCTTCGCCCGGGTGGCCGGCAGCGGCCATCCAGTTCGCCGACAACTTGACTTCATCCAGCGCATCGACCGGGGCCGCGCACAGGTTGGTCAGTGCTTCGCCAACGGCCATGCGGGCCGAGGCAGCCGCGTCCAGCAGCGCCAGCGGCGTGCGTTCGCCCAGTGCCATCGCCTCGCCGGCCACGCCGTCGAAATCGGCCAGGGTGATCGCCACGTCGGCCACCGGCAGCTGCCACGGGCCGACCATCTGCTCGCGCGCGGTCAGGCCGCCCACGCTGCGGTCGCCGATGGTGACCAGGAAGTTCTTGGAGGCCACGGTCGGGTGTGCGAGCACGCGCAGCCCGGCTTCCTGCAGATCCAGGCCACCGGTCTTCAATGCCGGCCAGCGCGGTGCCGGCGGGTGCGCGGTATCGCGGTGCATCTTCGGCGGCTTGCCGAACAGCACGTCCATCGGCAAATCGATGGGCGCATCGGCCGGGATGTTGCCCGGCACGGCACCATAGGCCACCACCAGGTGTTCGGCTGCGGTGGCGACACCGACCGCAGCGAACGGGCAGCGCTCGCGCGCGCACAGCGCGGCGAATTCAGCCAGGCGCTCCTGCGCCACGCCGAGCACGTAGCGCTCCTGCGACTCGTTGCACCACAGCTGCATCGGCGACAGCGACGGATCGTCGGTGGGCACCTTGCCCAGGTCGATGATGCCGCCCACGCCGGAATCGTGCAGCAGTTCGGGAATGGCGTTGGACAGGCCACCGGCACCGACGTCATGGAAGAACTTGATCGGATTGTCAGCGCCCATCGCCACGCAGCGATCGATGACCTCCTGGCAGCGACGCTCCATTTCCGGGTTGTCGCGCTGCACGCTGGCGAAGTCCAGGTCCTCGGCGCTCTCACCGGAAGCGACCGAACTGGCGGCACCGCCGCCGAGGCCGATCAGCATCGCCGGGCCGCCGAGCACGATCACGGCATCGCCGTCCTGCAGCAGGATCTTGTCGACCTGCACGCGATCGATGGCGCCGAGGCCACCGGCCAGCATGATCGGCTTGTCGTAGGCGCGCACCAGGTCGGCGCCTTCCGGCAGTTCGAAACTGCGGAAGTAGCCGAGCAGCGCCGGGCGGCCGAATTCGTTGTTGAACGCGGCGCCGCCGAGCGGGCCGTCGGTCATGATCTCCAGCGCCGGGGCCATGCGCGGGTTCAGCGCACGCGGCGCTTCCCACGGCTGCGGCAGCTCGGGAATGCGCAGGTGCGAGACCGAGAATCCGCTCAGGCCGGCCTTCGGCTTGCCGCCACGACCGGTCGCACCTTCGTCGCGGATTTCACCACCAGCGCCGGTCGACGCGCCCGGGAACGGCGCGATCGCGGTCGGGTGATTGTGCGTTTCCACCTTGATCTGGAACGCGCTGGGCACCTGCGGTTCGCGGCGGTACTCGCCGCTGGCCGGGTCCGGGCGATAGCGCGAGGCCGGATGGCCTTCGATCACCGCCGCGTTGTCGCTGTACGCGCTGAGCGTGTGCTGCGGGGTCTGCTGGTGGGTGTTCTTGATCATCCGGAACAGCGAGCGGTCCTGCTCCTGGCCGTCGATGGTCCAGCTGGCGTTGAAGATCTTGTGCCGGCAGTGCTCGGAATTGGCCTGCGCGAACATCATCAGTTCCACGTCCGACGGCGACCGGCCCAGCGCGGTGAAGCGCTCGCGCAGGTAGTCGATCTCGTCCTGCGCCATGGCCAGGCCGAGGCGCTGGTTGGCGGCCTCCAGCTGGTCCACCGGCACGCGCTCCAGTTCGCCACGGGCCGGGGTCGAGAACAGGGAGTGGCCCTGATCGACGCTCTCCAGCACCGACTGCGTCATCGGGTCGTGCAGCACCTTGACCAGCGCCTGCTGGGCGGCAGCGTCTGTCGGCCAGCCCTGCACGTCGATGCGCAGGCCACGCTCGACCCGGCTCACCGGCTGGCCGGCACCGCGGACCAGCTCGCTGGCCTTGCTCGACCACGGCGACAGCGTGCCCAGGCGCGGCACCACGATGCGGCTGACCGCACCGTCAGCGACCGCCTCGGACTGCGGGCGGGCTTCCAGGATGCGGCACAGGGTATCGACGTCGGGGGCGGCAGTGCCCTCGGCCTGCACGAAGTAGACGTGCCAGGCACCGCTGATGCGCAGGGAGGGAGCGATGGACTGCAGGCGGGATTCAAGACGTTCGCGGCGGAACGGCGACAGGGCGGGCGCGCCCTCGAGGACCATCATGTCCGGGGAACCGTAGTTGGGAAACGGGCCCGACATTGTACCGGAAGCGGGGGTAGGCTTCGGCCGGGCGGCGCCCGGCACCCGCCGAGGCCAGGGCAACAGCAACAGCAACAGCAACAGCAACAGCAACTGCCAAAGCAAAAGCGGGGTTCCCGTGGGATGGCAGGGTGGGTCCGGTTGCGGGGGACGCCGTGAATCCGTCCATGGAGGCTCGGTCGCCGCATCCATGCGGCTCACGCCCCCGCAACCGGACCCACCCCGCCTTCGACAGATTTCCGCGATCTGCGGTAGATCCACGCCATGCGTGGATGTTCTGCGGTAATGCCGGCCGCTGGCCGGCAACCAGGGAACATCAGAAATCAGGCATTGAAGAGCGGAAGAGCGCAGCGACCGGCTTCTGCTTTTGATTTTCTGTTCTGTCTTTCGTGGCTGGCGCCCGCAGGAAATTGTCCGTGGCCGGGCGGGTGGGTTGCGCAGGGGCGTAAGCGCCATGGATGGCGCGCCCGAGCCTACAGGGACGTATTCACGGCGTCCCCTGCGCAACCCACCCGCCCGGCCCACCCCCAGAAATCCGCTGTAAACGACCAACCCCAGCCACGAGGGGCTCCGCCGATGGCCGCCGACCGCGCGCCAGCGCCGCTCTCCGCCAAATCCCCGAACCATGCACTCGCTCACGGATTGACCACGCAATTGATGACAACGTTGTCCCCACCTGGCGCCGGACTCTCTCCCCGGCCCACCAGGTACCTCCGTCCGCCCCCTCCGTCGCCTTCCCGGGCGACGTCCGGACCCTGCGTTACGTGCGGCGCCGTCTTGGCCCGCGCGCCAACCATCGATCGGAGACACACCATGTACGACCCGCTTGTGCAGAGTGCCGATGTACGCAGTGCCCACCCTTCCCTTCATCGCTGTCGCCCGCGCCGTCTGGCCTGGTTGCTGGCCCTGGCCGGGGCGGTCGCCCTGCCCGGCCTGGCCCAGGCCGCCAGTTGTGCCGGCGTGGCCGAGTGGGATCAGGCCAAGATCTACCGCAGTGGCGACACCCTGCAGAAAGGAGGGGTCCTCTACCGGGCGAACCAGGACATCTGGAATGCGCCGCCGGACCATCCGGCCGGGGCGCCCTACTACACCAACCTCGGCGCCTGCGACGGCGGCGGGGCCAACCAGCCGCCGGTGGTCAGCCTGACCTCGCCGGCCAACGGCGCCACCTTCAGCGCCGGCAGCACGGTCAACGTGACCGCCAACGCCAGTGATGCGGACGGCAGCGTCAGCAAGGTCGAGTTCTTCCGCGATGGCAGTTCGCTGGGCATCGACACCAGCGCGCCGTACAGCGCCAGCTGGGCCAACGCCAGCGCCGGCAGCCACACCCTGCGCGCGGTCGCCACCGACAACAACAACGCCACCGCCAGCACCGCGACCATCACCATCACCGTCAACGCGGCCAGTGGCGATACCACCGCGCCCAGCGTGCCCGGCGGCCTGGCCGTGGGCACCCGCACCGCCAACAGCATCGCCCTGAGCTGGAGCCCCTCCACCGACAACACCGGTGGCAGCGGCGTGGCCGGCTACGACGTGTACCGCAATGGCAGCCTGGTCGGCTCGCCGTCCAGCGCCAGCTATGTCGATGGCGGCCTGACTGCATCGACCAGCTACAGCTACCGCGTGCGTGCCCGCGACAACGCCGGCAATGCGTCGGCACAGGGCACGGCAGTGACCGCCAGCACCCTGGCCGGCGACGGTGGCACCACCGGCAAGCGGGTCATCGGTTACTTCACCCAGTGGGGCATCTACGGCCGCAACTACCGGGTCAAGAACATCGACAGCAGCGGTTCGGCCGCGCGCCTGACCCACATCAACTACGCCTTCGGCAACGTGCGCAACAACCGCTGCGAGGTGGGCATCACCCAGGCGTCGGACCCGAACAGCGGTGCCGGTGGCGATGCCTTCGCTGACTACACCAAGGCCTTCGGTGCCGGCGAAAGCGTGAGCGGCAGCGCCGATACCTGGGACCAGCCGCTGCGCGGCAACTGGAACCAGCTCAAGCAGCTCAAGGCCAAGTACCCGGGCATGAAGGTGCTGATTTCGCTGGGTGGCTGGACCTGGTCGCGCGGCTTCTCCAGCGCGGCGCAACCGGCCAACCGCCAGGCCTTCGTCGCTTCGTGCATCGACGCCTACATCAAGGGCAATCTGCCGGTGACCGATGGTGCCGGTGGCCCCGGTGCGGCGCTGGGGGTGTTCGATGGCATCGACATCGACTGGGAATACCCGGTGGCCTGCGGTATCGCCTGCGGCACGCCCGAGGACAACGCCAACTTCACCGCGCTGATGGCCGAATTCCGCCGCCAGCTCGATGCGGTGCGCCCGGGCCTGCTGCTGACGGTGGCAGTCGGCGCCGGCATCGACAAGATCCGCGTCACCGATCCGGCCGCGTACCACCCGTACCTGGACTACATCAACGTGATGACCTACGACTTCCACGGCGCGTGGGATGCGAAGACCAATCACCAGTCGGCGCTGTTCGATTCGCCGAATGATCCGTCCACCGGCGACCAGAAGCTGTACAACAGCAACGACGCCATCGAGGCCTTCATCAGCCGTGGTGTTCCCGCCGCCAAGCTCAACCTGGGCATCGGTTACTACGGGCGCGGCTGGACCGGGGTGACCAACGCCAACAATGGCCTGTACCAGAGCGCCACCGGTGCGGCACCGGGTACCTACGAGGCCGGCATCGAAGACTGGAAGGTGCTGAAGAACCTGGCGTGGCCGAGCTACACCGACAACACCGCCGGTGCCACCTGGATCTACAACGGCAGCACACTGTGGAGCTTCGATACCCCGGCCAACATCACCCGCAAGATGGGCTACGTGAAGACCCAGGGACTGGGCGGTGCGTTCGTCTGGGAGTTCAGCGGCGACGATGCGCAGGGCACGCTGACCAAGGCGGTCAGTGATGGGTTGAAGTAAAAAAAAAGCCGGGGGCGCACTGCGTCCCCGGCTTTCTGTCTGATGCATCCGCCGGGCATGGCCCGGCGCTACCCGCCCATCCACGGTAGCGCGGGGCCATGCCCGGCGGCGTTTCAATCAGCGCTTGGCCGACAGCTTCTCCAGCGCGGCACGCAGCTGCGCCGGCGGCAGGTAGCCGCCGAGCTGGGTGCCATCGGGCGCGAAGATCGCCGGCGTGCCATTCACGCCCAACTGCTGGCCCAGGGCGTACTGCATCGCCACCGGGTTGGTGCAGTTCTTCGCTGCCACCGTGCCACCACGCTTGGCGTTGGTCAGCGCCTGGCGGCGATCGGCCGCGCACCAAACCGAGATCATGTCGGTGTAATCCTTGCTGCCCAGCCCCATGCGCGGGAAGGCCAGGTATTCGACGGTGATGCCGTTGCGGTTGAGCTCGGCGATGTCCTGGTGCAGCTTGCGGCAGTAGCCGCATTCGATGTCGGTGAACACGCTGATGGTGTACTTCGCGTTCGGTGCGGCGAACACGATGCGGTCGCCATGGTTGGCCTTGGCCAGCAGGTCGCGACGGTAGCCCAGCAGGCCTTCGCTGTTGGCCGGGCTCTTGGCGCGGGTGTCGTAGGGCTGCGACTGGAACAGGTAACGGCCGTCGTCGGAGACGTACAGCAGCTGGCCGGAGACCACCACTTCACGGAAGCCCGGGAAGGGCGCGGCACCGATGTAGTCCACCTGGAAGCCGGGGTTGAGCTCGGTCAGCGCCTTGCGCACGGCCTGCTCGGCCGGAGCATTGGCCGTGGCGGCAGGGCCGGTCTTGGCTGCCGCTGCAGCGGGGGCCTTTGCGGCGGGCGGGGCGGGCTGGGCGCAGGCACTCAGGCTGAGCGCGCCGAACACGGCGGCGATGGCGAATCGGAGCATGGAGCAGTCCGCAGCAGAAAGAAGACCCCGGATTCTGACACAGCCATCCTGAGCGGTCCGCGATGCCGCGCACAGGCCCGGCAGGGGTTCAGCCGCGGGCTCAGCCGCGTGGATGATGGCGGGCGTGCAGTTTCTGCAGGTGTTCGCGTGCGACCAGCGTGTAGATCTGCGTGGTGGACAGCGAGCTGTGGCCCAGCAGCATCTGCAGCGCGCGCAGGTCGGCGCCACGGTTCAACAGGTGGGTGGCGAAACTGTGCCGCAGGCCATGCGGACTGATCCCCGCCGGGTCGATACCGGCCACCGCCGCGTATCGCTTGACCAGGTGCCAGAAGGCCTGGCGGGTCAAGCCATGCAGCGCCGGTTCGATGAACAGGGGCGTCTGCCCGTCGGCCAGCGCCTGCACCTTGCCCTTCCCCACCAGCTGCGGTCGCGACTGCTGCAGGTAGCGTTCCAGCCAGTACTGCGACTCCTCGCCCAGCGGCACCAGGCGTTCCTTGCTGCCCTTGCCGGTCACCCGCAGCACGCCCTGGCGCAGGTTCACCGCGGTGGCGGGCAACAGCACCAGCTCGCTCACCCGCAGCCCGGCGGCATACATCAGCTCCAGCATGGCGCGGTCGCGCAGGCCGAGCGGACTGTCGATATCCGGTGCCGCCAGCAGCGCGTCGATCTGGCTCTCTGCCAGTGCCTTGGGCAGCAGCCGTGGCAGCTTCGGCGGGTCCAGCAGTGCGCTGGGATCCTCGCTGCGTTCGCCACGCCGCACGGCATCGGCAAAGAACGCGCGCAGCGCCGACAGCAACCGCGCGTTGCTGCGCGGCGACCAGTTGTGGCGGGTGCGCCAAGCCAGGTAATCGAACAGACCGGCACGTTCAATACCGGCCAGACCACCGTCGCGCCCGTCACACCAGCGCGCCAGGCCTTCAAGGTCGCGGCGATAGCTGTCCAGGGTGGCGCGGGCCAGACCGTGCTCGGCCCAGATCGCATCGAGGAAGCGCTGGATGCGCTGGCTGTCCTCGCCGCGCAGCTCGGGCAATTGCTGGACCAGCTGACGACGTTCGGCGGGGGTGGAAGTGACGGCCATGCACGCAGGATACGAGGCCAACTGCGGGCACGGCCAGCATTGCGTATGCTCGGCACATGTCGAGCCCCGCCACCGATGCGGCCCACGTCGCCGCTGATACGCCCCGCCCGCGCGCGCTGCTGCTGTGGCGCCTGCTGGCGATGATCTATGACGCGCTGCCGGTGCTGGCCTTGTGGATGCTGGCCGGCACGGCCTTCACCCTGGCCTATACGTTCAGCGGCCATGCGCAGCGCGACAACATCGCGCCTTTCAGTGCCTGGCAATGGCTGTTGTGGGCGGTGTGCTGGGCCATGACCGGGTGGTATGCCACCGCCAGCTGGCGGCGCGGTGGGCAGACGCTGGGCATGCGCCCGTGGCGCTTGAAGCTGGAATCACGCGATGGCACGCCGTTGCGACGCGGCCAGCTGTGGCTGCGCTTCGCGGTGGCCACGCTGTCGTTGCTGCTGGGCGGATTGGGCTTCTGGTGGGCCTTGGTGGATCGCCAGCGGCTGACCTGGCACGACCGCGCGAGTGCCACGCAGCTGCTGCGGATGCCAAAGCGCTGACCTGTCCTGGCAGCGCCGGGCCATGCCCGGCGGACGCGGGATATCGCACACCTTCGCCGGGCATGGCCCGGCGCTACCGGAATCAGCCCGATTTGCGCCGGAACAACAACCCGGACACGGCCAGCATCACGATCGGCGGCAGCGCGTAGGCAATGCGGTAGTCGAACTTGAGCGCACCGGCCATGCGGCCGAAGAACAGCTGCAGCAGCCAGAACGCCAGCGCGAACAGGATGCCCAGGAACAAGCGCTTGCCCATGCCGCCACTGCGCAGCGAACCGAACGCGAACGGCACCGCCGCCAGGCACAGCGCCAGCACATTCAACGGATAGAACCAGCGGCTCCAGTACACATCCTCGTAGTCGCGTGCATCCAGCCCGTTGCGCTCGCGGTAGGCGATGCTGGTGCTCAGCTCGGACACGCTGAGGTTGCGCGGCTTGGCGATGCCGGTGGCCAGGGCGCCGGCATCCAGCTTGGAATTCCACGGCTCACGGGCCGCTTCCTGGCGCGTTGCCGAGCGCTCGCCGAAGGTGTCACGGCGCACGCCGGTCAACACCCAGCCATCCTTGTCATGCTCGGCGGTGGCCGCATGGGTCAGCGTACCGATCCGACCCTCTTCGTCGATCTTGTACAGGCGCACGTCACGCAGAATCAGCCGGGTGCCCTTGTCGCCGACCAGCTGTTCTTCGCCACTCTGTGCGTTGAGGAACGTGTCACCTTCACGCGCCCACAGGCCGGAGTAACGCGCCACCGCCATGTCGGTGCCCCACTTGGCACTCATCTTCAGCGAATCGGCGCGGTTCTGGCCCCACGGCCCCAGAGTCTCGGCGCTGATCACCATCAGCCCGGTCAGCAGCGACAGGGCGATCGCCACCGACACGCTCAGGCGCTTGCGCGACAGGCCCAGCGCGCGCAGCGCCGTCAGCTCCGAGGTCGCGGCCAGCTGGCCCAGGCCCATCAGCGCGCCGATCACCGCCGCGGTCGGGAACATCGTGTAGGCCCGGCGCGGCACGGTGTACAGCACCCAGGCAGCAGCATGGCCCAGCGAATAGCCGTTCTTGCCGATGTCCTTGAACTCGCCGGAGAAGGCCATCAGCACGTCCAGGCCCACCAGCACCGCCCAGGTCAGCAGCACGGTACCCAGCACTGCCCGGCCCAGGTACAGATCGAAACGCATCGGTCGCAGCATCATGCGCGGGCTCCCTTCGGGCGGGCCATGCGGCCGTCACGCGCGTACATCCAGATCGCCAGTGCCAGCAGCGGCAGGGTCAGCCACCACAGGCCAAGCGCCGGCGGAATCTGGCCATTGGCGATCCAGCCACTGCCGATGAACATCAGGTTGGTACCGACCATGTAGGCCATCAGGGCCAGCATCATCCGCCCATAGCGCTGCTGGCGCGGCGAACTGCGTCCCAGCGGCACGGTCAGCAGGGCAAAGGCCAGTGCGATCAGCGGCGGCGCCAGGCGACGGTGCAGCTGTGCCTGGGCCTCGGGGCGCTTGTCACCGAACAGCGCGGTGGTCGGCATCAGTTCGGGGTCATCACTCTTGCGGGCCTCACTGCCGTCGGGCAGCGCCACGTCGTTGCGGGCGAAGGTCGCCAGGCGGTAGTCCAGTGCGCCGGCCGCCGGCCCTTCCAGCTGGTGGCCATCATCCAGTTCGAGGAAACGCTGGCGGGCGCCTTCGAAGTACATGCGGCCGCTGGCGGCGGACACCACTTCAAGGCGATCCTCCTTCTGCCGCTGCAGGAACACCCGGCCCAGCTGGCTGCCATCGGGCGAGATCGAGGCGACATAGACCACCCCGCCATTGGGCAGCGGGGTGAACCGGCCCGGCTCCAGGCCGGCCATCAGCACGCTGCGGTTGGCGTCCTGGACCATCTGTTCGGCGGTGCGCCCGGCCCAGGGGCCGAGCCACAGCGAACAGGCACCGACCACCGCGATCACCGGCAGCACCAGCATCAGCAGGGGCTTGAGCAGGCGCCGGGGGCCGACACCGATGGCGGTGATGACCGCCATTTCCGAGTCGCGGTAGAGGCGGGCAATGGCCAGCAGCAGGCCCAGCATCAGTGCCAGCGGCAGGATCAGCGGCATGTAGACGATGAACTGCAGGCCCAGCTGCGAGAACAGCAGCTTGGCCGGCAGCCGCCCGTCGGCGATGTTGCCGAGGATGTCCACCAGCACGCCGCCCACGCTGACCACCAGCAGGACGATCAGGGTAGCCAGGAAACTCTGGACGAAATCGCCCAATAGATAGCGGTCGAGCTTCAACATGGGGCGGTGGTTTAAACTCTCAGGTTCGTTCGCGGTGCCGCCCAGTCTAGCGTCTGGGCGTAAACGGTCCGCGATTGTACGGACTTGCCAATGGAATCTGCTCAATGGCTCTCGAATTCACCCTGAACCACCTCGCTGCGGCTTCGGCCGCCGTTGACTGCATCGTCGTCGGCGCCTATGCCGACCATACCCTGACTGCGTCCGCGCAGGCACTGGATGCTGCAAGCGGTGGCCGCCTGGCCGCCCTGGCCCAGCGCGGCGACCTGTCCGGCAAGACCGGCGCCACCACCCTGCTGCACGACCTGCCGGGCGTGACCGCCCCGCGCGTGCTGGTGGTCGGCCTCGGCGATGCCGCCCGCTTCGGCGTGCCGCAGTACCTGAAGGCGGTCGGCGATGCCGTGCGCGCGCTGAAGGCCGGCGCTGCCCGCAGCGCACTGTTCACCCTGTCCGAAGTGGCAGTGAAGGACCGCGACGCGGCCTGGGCGATCCGCCAGGCGGTGATCGCCGCCGACCACGCGGCCTACCGCTACACCGCCACCCTGGGCAAGAAGAAGGCCGACGATGCCGGCCTGGCCCAGCTGGCCATCGCCGGTGATGACGCGCAGGCCCTGGCCCAGGGCCAGGCCATCGCCGCCGGTGTCGAGTTCGCCCGCGAGCTGGGCAACCTGCCGCCGAACTACTGCACCCCGGCCTATCTGGCTGAAGTGGGCGTGAAATTCGCCGGCGAGCATGACGGTGCCGAAGCCGAGATCCTCGACGAGACCCAGATGGAAGCGCTGGGCATGGGCTCGCTGCTGGCCGTGGCCCGTGGCTCGGCCAACCGCCCGCGCCTGGTCGTGCTGAAGTGGAGCAATGGCGGCGACGCCAAGCCCTACGTGCTGGTCGGCAAGGGCATCACCTTCGATACCGGTGGCGTCAACCTGAAGACCCAGGGCGGCATCGAAGAGATGAAGTACGACATGTGCGGTGGCGCCAACGTCATCGGCACCTTCGTCGCCGCGGTCAAGGCCAAGCTGCCGTTGAATCTTGTGGTGGTGGTCCCGGCGGTGGAAAACGCCATCGACGGCAATGCCTACCGTCCGTCCGACGTCATCACCTCGATGTCGGGCAAGACCATCGAAGTGGGCAACACCGACGCCGAAGGCCGCCTGATCCTGTGCGACGCACTGACCTACGCGCAGCGCTTCGAACCGCAGGCGCTGGTCGATGTGGCCACTCTGACCGGTGCCTGCATGGTCGCCCTCGGCCACCAGACCGCAGGCCTGATGAGCAAGCACGACGACCTGGCCAACGAACTGCTGGCCGCCGGCGAGCAGGTCTTCGACCGCGCCTGGCGCCTGCCGCTGTGGGACGAGTACCAGCCGATGCTGGATTCCAGCTTCGCCGACGTCTACAACATCGGCGGCCGCTGGGCCGGTGCCATTACCGCCGGCTGCTTCCTGTCGCGCTTCGCCGAAGGCCAGCGCTGGGCCCATCTGGACATCGCCGGCGTGGCCAGCGATGAAGGCAAGCGTGGCATGGCCACCGGCCGTCCGGTCGGCCTGCTGAGCCAGTGGTTGCTGGACCAGGTCGCCCGCGCCTGACGCTGTACCTGACCCTGGCCGGCAACCGCCGGCCGGGGCCTCGCCGGTCCAGCCGCCACCCGGCATGGATCGGCACCTGCCTCACCTGGATGCCGCCATGCCCCGCGCCGACTTCTACCTGATCGCCAAGCCCCGTTTCCTGACCGAGCCGTTGCGCCTGGTCTGCGAGCTGGCGCGCAAGGCCAATGACGCCGGGTTGTTCACCCTGGTCCTCGCCCGCGACCAGGCCCAGGCCGAAGAACTTGACGAACTTCTCTGGTCATTCGACGACGATGCCTACATTCCGCACCAGATCGTAGGTGAGGACGTGGACGAGGAAGAAGCCCTGGTACTGATCGCCCCGCCCGGCGGCGAGGCGCCCGTGCGGCCGCTGGTGATCAACCTGCGCGACGAACCCTGGCTGGGCCAGTGCGAGCGCGTGCTGGAAGTGGTCCCGGCCGATCCGGAAGCGCGCGAACCACTGCGCGAGCGCTGGCGCCAGTACAAGACCGCCGGCTACGACCTGAACAAGCACGACATGTAAGCCCCCGCGAGGACCCCTTGATGCGCCTGCTGATCGCCCTGATTCTTCCCTGGCTGTCCTTTTTCACCATCGGCCGGCCGTTTGCCGGCATCGTCTGCCTGATCCTGCAGATCACCCTGATCGGCTGGCTGCCCGCCGCGATCTGGGCTGCCTATTCGGTCAGCCAGTACCACACCGACCAGAAGATCCGGCGCACCCTCGGGTCGCGCTGATCTCCCTTCCCGCCTTGATGACTGGTTCCCCCGCATGACCCAACTCGCCTCCAGCTACGACCCGAAGTCCTTCGAGACCGACCTCTACGAGGCCTGGGAGAAGGCCGGCCATTTCAAGCCGTCCGGCAAGGGCGAGCCGTACACCATCCTGCTGCCGCCGCCGAACGTGACCGGCACCCTGCACATGGGCCATGCCTTCCAGCAGACCCTGATGGATGCGCTGGTGCGCTACCACCGCATGCGCGGCTACGACACGCTGTGGCAGGTCGGTACCGACCACGCCGGCATCGCCACCGAGATGGTGGTCAGCCGCAACCTGGCGCTGGAAGGCAATGGCGAAACCCGCGATTCGCTGGGCCGCGAGGGCTTCATCGGCAAGGTGTGGGAGTGGAAGCAGCAGTCCGGTGACATCATCGAACGGCAGATGCGCCGCCTGGGCACCTCGGCCGACTGGTCGCGCAGCACCTTCACCATGGACCCGCAGCCGTCCGAAGCGGTGATCGAAGCCTTCGTGCGCTGGCACGAACAGGGCCTGATCTACCGCGGCCAGCGCCTGGTCAACTGGGATCCGGTGCTGAAGACGGCGATCTCGGACCTGGAAGTGGAGAGCGCCGAGGAAGATGGCTTCCTGTGGTCGATCGCCTACCAGCTGGATGAAGGCCTGAGCTACGAGCACGTCGAGCGCGATGCCGACGGCGTCGAAACCCTGCGCGAAACCCGCGATTACCTGGTGGTCGCCACCACCCGCCCGGAAACCCTGCTGGGCGACACCGCGGTGATGGTGCATCCGGAAGACGAGCGTTACCTGCACCTGATCGGCAAGAGCGTGGTGCTGCCGCTGACCGGCCGCCGCGTGCCGGTGATCGCCGATGACTACGTGGACCGTGCGTTCGGTACCGGCGTGGTCAAGGTCACCCCGGCGCATGACTTCAACGATTACCAGGTGGGCGTGCGCCACAGCCTGCCGATGATCAACCTGTTCACGCCGGTGGCCGCGATCAACGACAACGCGCCGGAACGTTTCCAGGGGCTGGACCGTTACGACGCGCGCAAGGCCGTGCTGGCTGAACTGGAAGACCTGGGCATCCTGGTCGAGACCAAGGCACACAAGCTGCAGGTGCCGCGCGGCGACCGTACCGGCCAGGTGATCGAGCCGTACCTGACCGACCAGTGGTTCGTGAAGATGGACGAACTGGCCAAGCGTGGCCTGGAGCTGGTCGAGAACGGCAGCATCTCCTTCGTGCCGCCGAACTGGATCAACACCTACCGCCACTGGATGACCAACATCCAGGATTGGTGCATCAGCCGCCAGCTGTGGTGGGGCCACCGCATTCCCGCATGGTTCGATGCCGCCACCGGCAGCTGCTACGTCGGCCGCAGCGAAGACGAGGTGCGGGCGAAAAACAATCTCGGCAGCGACGTCGTGCTGAGCCAGGAAAGCGACGTGCTGGAGACCTGGTTCTCCTCGCAGCTGTGGCCGTTCTCCACACTGGGCTGGCCGAACGAGCAGGCGATGGCCGAGCGCGGTTTCGACCGCTACCTGCCGTCGTCGGTGCTGATCACCGGCTTCGACATCATCTTCTTCTGGGTGGCGCGCATGATCATGGCCACCGACAACCTGACCGGGAAGATCCCGTTCAAGGACGTCTACTTCACTGGCCTGATCCGCGACGGCCAGGGCCAGAAGATGTCCAAGAGCAAGGGCAACGTGCTCGACCCGCTGGACATCATCGACGGCATCACCATCGATGACCTGGTGGCCAAGCGCACCGGCGGGCTGATGCAGCCGCGCATGGTCGAGAAGATCGAGAAGGCCACGCGCAAGGAGTTCCCGGACGGCATCGCCGCCCATGGTGCCGATGCGCTGCGTTTCACCATCGCCGCGCTGGCCACCCATGGCCGCGACATCAAGTTCGACATGAACCGTGCCGAGGGTTACAAGAATTTCTGCAACAAGCTGTGGAATGCCAGCCGCTTCACCCTGATGAACACCGAAGGTGCAGCGTTCACCGGTGCGCCGACGCCGCGGACCGATGCCGAGCGCTGGATCCTCTCTCGCCTGGCCGCCACCACCGCCGAAGCGCAGGGTCATTTCGCCGCCTATCGCTTCGACCTGTTGGCGCAGTGCCTGTACGAATTCGCCTGGAACGAGTTCTGCGATTGGTTCCTGGAGCTGAGCAAGCCGGCGTTGAACGGTGCCGATGCCGCCGACGCCGACAGCACCCGCCACACCCTGCTGTACGTGCTGGAAGCGCTGCTGCGCCTGCTGCACCCGCTGACCCCGTTCATCACCGAACAGCTGTGGCAGCAGCTGGCACCGCGCCTGGGCCTGGCCGAAACCACGCTGTCGCTGCGGCCGTACCCGACCGCCGCCGAATTCGAGGGCGATTTCACCCAGGCCGAGGCCGACGTGGAATGGTTGAAGGCGGTGATCAGTGCGGTGCGCCGCGTGCGCAGCGAACTGAACGTTGCCCCGTCCAGGCTGGTGCCGCTGCGCCTGCTGGCCGGCCAGGAACATGCCGGGCAGAGCCAGGACCGCGAGCGCATCGAGCGCTTCAGCGCTTCGCTGTCGTTCCTGCTGAAGCTGGACGGCATCCAGTGGCTGGACGACGCACAGAGTGCGCCGCCGGCCGCCGCCGCGATCGTCGGTGAGCTGAAGCTGCTGGTGCCGCTGGAAGGCCTGGTTGATCTCGATGCCGAGCGCGCGCGCCTGGACAAGGAGATCAAGCGCGTGGAAGGCGAACAGGAGAAGAGCGAGACCAAGCTGGCCAAGTTCTCCGACAAGGTTCCGCCGGCGGTGATCGAGCAGGAACGCGTGCGCCTGGTCGACTGGAACAACCAGCTGGCCGGCCTGCGCGAACAGCGCGCGAAGCTGTAACGCCTCCCGGGTGGGTGCGGACCTTGGTCCGCACCGCTGTGATGTGCCAACCCAGGTTGGCACCTGCCAAAGCACCAACCCTGGTTGGCACATTCTCGAGGTCGACGCCGGGCAATGCCCGGCGTTTCCTTTTGCCACGCGTGGCATCATCGCTTGATGCCGCTTTCCATCTTCCTGCTGGTCCTCGCCGCCGCCGCACTGCACGCCAGCTGGAACGCGATCGTCAAACGCGGGCCGGACAAGTTCCTCGGCACGGTGCTCGTCACCGGCAGCGCTGCGCTGTTGTCTGCGCTCGTCTTGCCGTGGCTACCCTTCCCCGCCGCGGAAAGCTGGCCGTGGCTGGGCGCTTCGGTGCTGCTGCAGGTGACGTATTACGCGTTGGTCGCACGCTGCTACCAACAGGTCGACATGAGCCTGGCGTATCCGATGATGCGTGGTTGCGCGCCCATCCTCGTTGCGCTGGCCGGCGCCGTGCTCGGCGAACGCCTGCCGCCGTCGGCCTGGCTCGGTGTCCTCCTGGTGAGTGGCGGCATCCTGTGCATGGCCCGCGGCGCACGTGGCGGCCAGCTGCGGCTGCCGTTGCTGACGGCGGCGATGATCGCCACCTACACCCTGGTCGATGCGCAGGGCGCGCGACTGTCCGGCAATGCGCTGAGCTACACGTTGTGGCTGTTCCTGCTGTCGGGCATTCCGTTGCCGTTGTGGGCGCTGCATCGGCAGCGCGGCAAGCTGCTGGCGTATGCGCGCCAGCACTGGCCGCTGGGCGTGGCCGGCGGCATCGGTACCACCGCCTCGTATGCGATGGCGCTGTGGGCGATGACCCAGGTGCCGGTGGCAATGGTATCGGCGCTGCGCGAATCGTCGATCCTGTTCGCGCTGCTGATCTCGGTGTTCCTGCTGCGCGAGCGGGTACCGCGTGCACGCTGGGTGGCGGCAGCATTGATCGTGGCTGGCGTGCTAGCGCTGCGGCTGGCGTAAACAACGCATCGGTAGCGCCGGGCCATGCCCGGCGAGCGCAGCGGCCACGCGACGCCCATTACAGCGGCGGCATTGTCTCCAGCTCGCCGTCCACCAGCTCGATCGCCATCACCAGCGCATCTTCGCGCCCCTGCGCAGCAGGGTAGTAGCGGGGGCGCCGGCCGATCTCGTTGAAGCCTTCGCTGTGATACAGCGCCAGCGCCGGGGTATTGGACGGACGCACTTCCAGGAACACCCGCTGCGCGCCTCGATCACCGGCCAGGCGGACCAGCGCACGCAGCAACTGGCGGCCGAGCCCACGCGACTGCACCAGCGGATCGATGCAGATGTTCAGCACATGTGCTTCATCGGCAGCGAGGCTGAGCACGCCATAGCCGATCAACAGGCCATCGCGCTCCATGGCCAGGCCGGGGTAACCGGCACGCAGGCAATCCAGGAAAATGCCGCGGGTCCAGGGATAGGGGTAGCCACGCACTTCGATGGCCATCACCGCGTTGAGATCGCTCTCGCGCAGCGCACGCAACGCCACCGGTCCGGGCTGGCTGACCGCGCTCATGCGGTTCCGCCCTTGCGCAGCGCGCGCAGCTGCGGCCACAACGCGCGCTTGGCTGCGGGGTCGCGACGCAGTTGCTCCAGCGGCCAGCTGTCCATCAGTGCCTGGGTGGCGGGGTCGTTGGGATTGCAGCCCGAGGCACGCAACAGCGCGATCTGCAGGCGGTCAGGCAGGCGCACCAGCGGCTGGCGCGCGTTGCCGGTGGGCAGCGGACGGGCCGCAGCCGGGACGGTGTCCGGCGCCGCCACCGGCACGGCAGTGCGTGGTGGCGCGCGCTCGGGCCGAGGTTCCGGCGCCGCGCCGCGCTGGCTGGGTGCGTGCTGCATCGAAGGTGGAGCCGTGCGCGTCGCCTCGACCGGCACGGGTGCCGATGCTGCGGCTTCAGCCACGCTCAGCTGCAGTGCCGCGTCCATTTCGGCGGCCAACTGGCCGTCGTGATAGACGGTGTAGCCCATGGCCTGCAGCCAGGCCTGCTGGGCCGGGGACCACAACACGGGCAGGTCCTGGCTCACGCCGCCTCGGGCTTCTTGCGCAGGCGCTGCACGCCCCACATCACCGGGCCTGACAGGGCGTACAGGATGCCGACGACGAACAGCACGCGGGGCAGGTCGATCACCGCGATGGCGATGGCGATCGGCACCAGTGCCAGCACCAGGAACGGGACACGGTCCGAGCGCGCGCCCTGCTTGGCCGCGCCGCCCTTGAAGCTCCAGAAGCGGATGCGGCTGACCATCAACAGTGCGGCGACCAGGGTCACCGCCAACGCCACGAAGCGCAGCTCGTTGCCGTTCCAGCCCAGCGTGCCATCGGCGAAGGCCCAGACGAAGGACATCATCAGGCCGGCGGCAGCCGGACTGGCCAGGCCAACGAACCAGCGCTTGTCGACAACGGCCACCTGGGTATTGAAGCGCGCCAGGCGCAGCGCCGCGCAGGCGGCGTACAGGAACGCCACCGCCCAGCCGAGGCGACCGACCAGCTCACCGTCGTATTTCAGTTCCGACAGGGACCAGTGATACATCACCAGGGCCGGTGCCATGCCGAAGCTGACCAGATCGGCCAGCGAATCGTACTGCACGCCGAACTCGCTGCTGGTACCGGTCAGGCGCGCGACACGGCCATCGAGGCCGTCCATCACCGCCGCCACGAACACGGCGATGCTGGCGTTGACGAAATCCCCGTTGGCCGCGGCGATGATGGCGTAGAAACCAGAGAACAGCCCAGCCGTGGTGAACAGGTTGGGCAGCAGGTAAATCGTGCGCGAGCGCGGCGGCGGTGTGATCGGGTCCATGGAATCCAGTTTAATCGACTTGCCAGCGGTCGGCGCCAATGCTGCAATCGGCGTTCTACGCCCATTCTGCGGAGTTTGCCATGCGTGCCCTGTCCTGCCTGGGTTGCCTGCTGCTGTTGGCCAGTACCACTGCGCTGGCCGGCCCTGTCTACAAGTGGAAGGACGCCAAGGGCGTGACCCAGTATTCGGAAACGCCGCCGGCCGGGGCAAAGTATGAGACGCGTGCCCAAGCCAGGACAGCGGCGACGGACGCGGCCCCCGAGCCTGCCGCCGCGCCGGTGCCGGAACAATGCAGCACCGCTCGCGCCAACGTGACGCTGCTGGAAGGCACCGGCCCGGTGATGCAGGACACCGATGGCGATGGCAAGGCCGATACCGCGCTTACCCCGGAACAGCGCAGCGCGCAGAAGGGCCTGGCCGAGGCGGCGATCAAGGCGTACTGCCCTCCGGCGGGTTGAGGGGGGATCGGCCGGGCGGCGCCCGGCACCCGCGGTAGTGCCGGCCGCTGGCCGGCAACCTCAACTGCAACGGCAACAGCCGGCCCTGGGTTTTCCTTTGATTTGGCGGGGCGGTGTGGGTGGGCAGGACACGCCGTAAACCCATCCCTGAAGTGACCCCCTGGAGTTGGACACCTGATCCAACCCCGAGGGTTACATGAATAGATATGAGGTTTGTTTCAAATTGCAGGTCGCCAAAGAGGCCTGCAAGACCTCCACATCGGTCAAGGCGGTTG
>NZ_JAHXYV010000008.1:0-146370 GCF_019969775.1 Stenotrophomonas sp. OVS01A
CAACCGCCTTGACCGATGTGGAGGTCTTGCAGGCCTCTTTGGCGACCTGCAATTTGAAACAAACCTCATATCTATTCATGTAACCCTCGGGGTTGGATCAGGTGTCCAACTCCAGGGGGTCACTTCAAGGATGGGTTCACGGCGTCCCCCGCAACCGGACCCACCCCGCCATCCCACGGAATCCCCGCTGTTGCCGTTGCCGTTGCTTCTGCAGGTGCAGGGCGCAGCCCTGCCGACAACCCCTCACCGCTCCGAATGCCCGCTCTGGTCGTAATCGCGCGGGCTGAACAACTCTGGCTGGATCAGCTCGATGAACGCCCGCGCCTGCGCCGACAGCGCCTTGCCACGCCGCACGATCACCCCGTAACTGCGCTCCGGGAACCAGCGCTTCATCGACCGTGCGGCCAACCGTTCGCGGTCAGCATCGTTCAGGCACAGCGCCGGCACGATGGAAATACCCATGCCCATCGCCACGTACTGCTTGATCACCTCCCAGCCGCCCACTTCCAGCGCAACGGTGTAGGCGATGCGGTGACGCTGGAACACCTGGTCCACCAGCCGGTAGGTGATCTGCCGTTTCGGCGGCAGCACCAGCGGGTAACGGGCGATGTCGGCCAGTTCCAGCTCGCCACCGCTGGCCAGCGGATGGTCATGCGGGGCGATCAGCACCTGTTCGAAACGGTAGGCCGGCGCATAGCTGAGGTCAGCCGGTACATCGGTCATCGAGCCGATCGCCAGGTCGGCGGCATCCTCGCGCAGCAGGTCGGTGCCGTCGGCGCTGATGGCGTTGTGCAGGGTCAGGCGTACGTCGGGGTAATGCTGGCGGAAGCGTTCGACGATCTTCGGCAGCAGGTACAGGATGGTCGAGCTGTTGGCAGCGATGTTCAGCTCGCCCGCGTCCAGCCCGCGCACCTTGTCGCGGAAGCGCGCTTCCAGACCGTCCAGGCTCTCCACCAGCGGCTGCGCCATTTCATACAGCAGCTGGCCCTCGCGACTGGGCACCAAGCGCCGGCCGCTGCGCTCGAACAGCGGTACCCCCAGCTCACGCTCCAGCGCCTGCAACTGCAGGCTGATGGCTGGTTGGCTGACGAAAAGTGCCTCAGCCGCCCGTGAGACTGAGCCCAGGCGCACCGTCTGGCAGAACGCGCGCAGCGGCTTCAGCCGATCGGATTTGTAGGAAAAACGAGGACTTGGCAGGGTGCGCGTGGTCATGGCGTCACAAGTATTAGCACAAGTTATGTAAAGCATTGCAAAAACTGTTTTGCCAAATACAGGGCTGCGGCCGCACGGTGGAGTCGTTCCCCCACGCTGGAGTTCTGCCATGTCCGCCGTCGCTTCCGCTGTTCCCTCCACCGCCGCCAAGGCCACGCCGGGCATTGCCCTGGCGACCCAGGTGGCGGGCCAGGCCACCGTGCTGCCGGCGCCATTGCTGGCCCTGCTGGTGTCCCTGCACCGGGCAGTGGAACCCGGCCGGCAGGCGCGGCTGCAGGCCCGTCGCGAGCGCCAGGCGTTCTTCGACCAGGGCGGCCTGCCGGACTTCCGCCAGGACACCACCGCGATCCGCAGCGGGGACTGGACCGTGGCGCCGCTGCCGGCCGCGCTGCAGGACCGTCGCGTCGAGATCACCGGCCCGACCGACCCGAAGATGGTCATCAACGCGCTGAACTCCGGCGCCAAGGTGTTCATGGCCGACTTCGAGGATTCGACCTCGCCGACCTGGCGCAACCTGCTGGCCGGTCAGCAGTCGCTGGCCGCTGCGGTGCGCGGCGACCTGCAGTACACCGCACCCAATGGCAAGCATTACGCACTGCGCCCTTATGAGGAGCAGGCGGTGCTGATCGTGCGTCCGCGCGGCTGGCACCTGGACGAAAAGCATGTGCGCGTGGATGGCCAGTTCCTCGCCGGCGGCCTGTTCGATGCGGCGGTGTTTGCCTTCCACAATGCGCGCGCGCTGCAGTCCAGGGACCGCGGCCCGTACTTCTACCTGCCGAAGCTGCAGAGCATGGAAGAGGCAGCGCTGTGGGAGACCGCGCTGTCGCACATCGAAGGCATGCTCGGCCTGCCGCACGGGCAGATCAAGGTGACCGTGCTGATCGAAACGCTGCCGGCAGTGTTCGAGATGGATGAGATCCTGCACGCCCTGCGCGATCGCATCGTCGGCCTCAACTGCGGGCGCTGGGATTACATCTTCTCGTACCTGAAGACCTTCCGCCGCCACGCTGACCGCGTGCTGCCCGAGCGTGGCCAGGTGACCATGACCCAGCCGTTCCTGAAGGCGTATTCGGAACTGCTGATCCAGACCTGCCATCGCCGCGGCGCACATGCGATGGGCGGCATGGCCGCGCAGATTCCGATCAACAACGATGCCGCCGCCAACGAGCAGGCGATGGCGCGGGTGCGTGCCGACAAGCTGCGCGAAGTGAGCGCTGGCCACGATGGCACGTGGGTCGCCCATCCCGCGCTGATTCCGGTGGCGATGGCGATCTTCGACGAGCACATGCCCACGCCCAACCAGCATCACGTGCTGCGCCAGGATGTGCGCGTGGGTCGCGATGAACTGATCGCGCGGCCGCCGGGCACGATCACCCGCGCTGGCTTCGAAGGCAATGTCGAAGTCTGCGTGCGCTACCTGGCCGCATGGCTGGATGGCAACGGCTGCGTGCCGATCCACCACCTGATGGAGGACGCGGCCACCGCCGAGATCAGTCGCAGCCAGCTGTGGCAGTGGCTGCATACCCCGGGCCAGCAGCTGGACGACGGCACTGCCATCGATCTGGCGCTGCTCGATACCACCCTGGCGCAGCTGCCGGCGCGCCTCGGCGACACCTCGGCGCTGCCTGGTGGCGGCCGCATCGAAGAAGCCATCACCCTGCTGGCCGAGTTGAGCCGCAGCAACGAACTGACCGACTTCCTGACCCTGCCGGCGTACGCGCGCATCGACTGACCGCTGCATGCCGGTTTTCCCGCCGCTTCCTTCCCCGCTGCATCCGCACGAACCGAACTGGAGATAGACATGAGCACGCTGCCCACTGCCGAACAGATCCAGCACGACTGGGACACCAATCCGCGCTGGGAAGGCATCCAGCGCAACTACAGCGCCGCCGACGTGGTGCGCCTGCGTGGCACCGTCCATATCGAGCATTCGCTGGCCCGGCTGGGCGCGGAAAAGCTGTGGAAGTCGCTGCATGAGCGCGACTTCGTCAACGCGCTCGGCGCGCTGACCGGCAACCAGGCCATGCAGCAGGTGAAGGCCGGGCTGAAGGCGATCTACCTGTCCGGCTGGCAGGTGGCGGCCGATGCCAACCTGGCCGGGCAGATGTACCCGGACCAGTCGTTGTACCCGGCCGATTCGGTACCGGCGGTGGTCAAGCGCATCAACAACACGCTGCTGCGTGCCGACCAGCTGCACCATGCCGAAGGCAAGGATGACATCGACTTCCTGCAGCCGATCGTGGCCGACGCCGAAGCCGGTTTCGGCGGCGTGCTCAACGCCTTCGAGCTGATGAAGGCGATGATCGAAGCCGGTGCTGCCGGCGTGCACTTCGAAGACCAGCTGGCCTCGGTGAAGAAGTGCGGGCACATGGGTGGCAAGGTGCTGGTGCCGACCCGCGAGGCGATCGAGAAGCTCAACGCCGCACGCCTGGCCGCCGACGTGCTGGGCGTGCCGACCCTGCTGGTGGCGCGTACCGACGCCGAGGCGGCTGATCTGCTGACCAGCGACATCGATGGCAACGACAAGCCGTTCGCCACCGGCGAGCGCACCGTGGAGGGCTTCTACAAGACCCGCAACGGCCTGGACCAGGCCATCAGCCGCGGCCTGGCCTACGCACCGTATGCCGACCTGGTGTGGTGTGAGACCGGCAAGCCGGACCTGGAATTCGCGCGGAAGTTCGCCGAGGCGATCCATGCGAAGTTCCCCGGCAAGCTGCTGGCCTACAACTGCTCGCCCAGCTTCAACTGGAAGAAGAACCTGGACGACGCCACCATTGCCAGGTTCCAGAAGGAGCTGGGCAGCTACGGCTACAAGTTCCAGTTCATCACCCTGGCCGGTTTCCACGCGCTGAACTACGGCATGTTCAATCTGGCCCACGGCTATGCGCGCCGGCAGATGAGCGCCTTCGTGGAGCTGCAGGAAGCCGAGTTCGAAGCGGCCGAGCGCGGCTTCACCGCGGTCAAGCACCAGCGCGAAGTCGGCACCGGCTACTTCGATGCGGTGACCCAGGCGATCCAGCAGGGGCAGTCCTCGACCACGGCGCTGACCGGTTCGACCGAGGAAGAGCAGTTCCATGGCGAGCGCAGCGAACGGGCTGCGTGATCTGGTCGTGCCGGCCGCTGGCCGGCAACCCTTTGTGTTCCCGCAGTCCTTGATGCTGTCGGCCAGCGGCCGGCGCGACCAGGGCTCGGACTGATCAGGGTGGCCAGGGAAGGGCCAGACGACGCCGGCAGATCGGGGGATCTGCCGGCGTTGTTGTATCTGCGGCTGCTGCGACAATCGGCGTCGCGGTCACCGCAAGCTATTGATATGGCTTTCTTTCTTCCTGCGCCCAACGCGTGTGAATGGGCACGGTTGAGTCATGCAGGGCGGGGCACCGCGTCTTCACAAAAATGAGAAGCGGCGCACAGTTTGATTCACTGATATGCTCCGCGGCTCACCAGGGGACGCTGGCGGCGGGTGCAGGGAATGACCGGCAGGGGTGCGGCCGAGAACATCGACACGACAACCGGTATCGCCAAGGTGGCGATGGCCGAGATCGTGCATGCGCTGCTTTCCGACGAAGAGGTCGCCCTGTTTGCCCGGTTTGCCCAGCCCTGCCGGCTGCAGGCGGGCCAGTGGCTGTTCCACCGCGGCCATCGCGGCGAGTGCATGTACATCATCCTCGAAGGCCTGATCGAGCTGGATTTCGGCGAGGATCTGGTGCTCAAGACACTCGGCCGGCATGAGTTCTTCGGTGAGCTCGGCCTGTTGATGGGCGACCACCCGCGCAGCGCCAGCGCGCGGGTGATGGCCGACTGCCACGTGCTGGAGCTGGGACCGGCTGATTTCCATCGCCTGGTCGAGTCCGACCCGGGGCTGGTGGCCTACTTCCTGCGGCGCACGATCCTGCGTGTGCTGACCAACGAGCAGGCCCTGATCAGCCAGCTGCGGCGGCGCAACCATGACCTGGAAGCCGCGCTGGACAACCTGTACATCACCACCCACCAGCTGACCCACACGCGTGAGCTGGTGCGCACCGACGAGCTGACCGGCCTGCACAACCGCCGTGGCCTGGCCCTGTTCCTGCAGGAATGCCGCACGCAGGAAGAGGGGCCGCCGCAGGCGCTGCTGCTGATCGATTGCGACCGCTTCAAGCAGATCAACGACCGCCACGGCCACCAGGCCGGCGACCGGGTGCTGCAGAGCATGGGCAACATCCTGCGCTCGATGGCCGGCGAACATGACCTGGCCTGCCGCCTGGGCGGCGACGAGTTCTGCCTGATCCTGCGCCGGGCCAATGTCGAGATCGTGCAGCACGCGGCTGAATTCATCCTCAGCGCGGTGCACGGCCTGCTCGAGCGCAGCCATGGCACCCCGCACGTCAGCCTGGCCAGCATCGGTGCCAGCCTGCTGGCCCCTGACGCGGACTGGAGCGAGTGGTACGCTCGCGCCGATCGTGCGCTGTACCAAGCCAAGCGCGCAGGCGGCAACTGCCTGCGGTGGGCCAATGGCCCGGATGGACACTGAGCGGAGATCCTGGCGATGAATGGCGACAACGGAACGTCGGCCCCGCATAACGCCCAGCTGCGGGCGCTGCTGTTCACCGACCTGTGTGATTCGCTGCAACTGGTGGAGCGTATCGGCGATGTCGCCGCAGCCGAATTCTTCCAGCAGCATGACCGCCTGGTGCTGGGGCTGCAGCAGCACTGGAACGGCCAGCTGATCGACCGGTCCGATGGATTGTTCGTTCTTTTCGAGCGTCCCATCGATGGCATCGGTTTCGCCATTTCCTACCAGAACGCGGTCGACGCGATGGGCCACGAGCGTGGCATCGTGCTGCGTGCGCGCGCCGGCCTGCACGTGGGCGACGTGCTGTTGTGGGACAACAGTGCCGAGGCCGTTGCCCACGGCGCAAAGCCGGTGGAGGTCGAGGGTCTGGCCAAGCCGATGGCCGCGCGTTTGATGCAGCTGGCGTGGCCTGGGCAGGTGCTGCTGTCCTCAGCGGCCGAACAGATGGCGCGGCGGGCCGGCAGCGAGCTGCCCTGGACTGCGGACGAACTGCGTTGGAAGGACCATGGGCTCTGGCGGTTCAAGGGCATCGGCGAACGCCAGCAGGTGTTCGAAGTAGGCATCCGTGGCCGCGCGCCGCTGCGCCGACCGCGTTCGGGGGACAAGGCCTGGCGTGATCTGCCGCTGTGGCGTCGCCCCGCCGCGTTGTTCACCGAGGCGACACTGGCGGTGGTGCTGGCCGTGGTGATGTGGACGCTGCTGCGGCCGGCGCCGGCGATCGCGTTCGCCGAGCGCGACTGGGTGATCCTGGCGGCGGTCAGCAACAGCACGGCCTACCCGCAGCTGGATTCCAGCCTGGAACAGGCGCTCTACATCAGCTTGGGCCAGTCGCGCTTCGTCAACATCCTCAGCGAACTGAAGGTGCGTGACACCCTGCAGCTGATGCAGCGCCCGGCCAATGCACGGCTGGACCGCGCACTGGCGATCGAGGTTGCGCTGCGCGATGGCGCGCGTGCGGTGCTGATGCCCACCGTGCTTGAGCTCAACGGCAAGGTACGGGTGGGCGTGGAGGTCGTGGACCCACGCACTGGGCAGACGGTGTACACGCATTTCGCCGATGGCAATGGCCTGGATTCGATCCTGGCCTCCACCGACACCGTGGTGAAGGCGCTGCGCAGCGACCTGGGTGAGGCGCTGCACGATGTCAGCCGCGAGCAGAAACCCCTGCCCACGGTGGCTACCGCCAATCTCGATGCATTGCATGCCTACGCCAAAGGCAGCGATGCGCTGGCGCAGGAGCGTTTCGATGAAGCGCTGCTGTTCTTCCAGCAGGCGACCCGCCTGGATCCCCAGTTCACCTTTGCCTACATCGGGCAGATGCGGCTGCAGTACGCCATGGGCAACGTGTCGGCGGCCGGCGAACTGTACCGCCAGGCGGTGTCGGGGCGCACGCGGTTGAGTGCGCGCGACCAGCTGTATCTGGACGCTTGGGGGGCAGACTTCAGCGGCGCTCCCCCGCAGCGCAGTGCGGAAAAGTGGCGGATGCTGACCCAGCTGTATCCAGATGATCCGGCCGGCTGGATGAATCACGCCATGGCCCTGTTTGCCTATGGCGACTATGACGGCGCGCTTGCCGACATGATGCCGCTGCTGGAACGCCATCAGACACACCGTGCGCTGGTGCTGTCCTTTGTTGGCCGCACCCAGCTTGCGCGTGGCGAGGTCAAGGCCGCCGTCGCTGCGTTCAAGGAAGCAGGCGCGCTGCCGAACTGGCACGGCGACATGCTGGAGGCGGTCGCGCTGCTGCTGGATGGCGAGGCACAGAAGGCGCACGAGCGCAGTGAAGCCATCACCTCGCGCGGGCTCGGCGCGCGGATGGAGTACAGCGGCCTGCTCGCCCTGCAGGGTCGGGCCAATGATGCGGCCGCTGAGATGACCCAGGCCGTAGCGCAGTGTGGCGAAGTGCCGGAGCTGTGCGACGTCCTGGCCCTGCAGTCGCTGGCGTGGACTGCACAGGCCGGCGGCAGCGGGTCCCGGCTGCAGTACGCACGGTTGCTGGACCGCACCCTGGCGGCGGTCGATGAGGGTGTCGGCGCTGCGCCGCGTCATCGCGCTTTCATTGCGCTGTCGGTGGCCTACCACCTGCAGCGCGCCGGGCTGGACGCCGAGCTGCGCTCGCGCCGACCGGCACTGCAGGCGTTGGTTGAACGCAGTACCGACCCGCGGCTGCAGGAACTGTGGTTGCTGCTTCGCGCGCGTGGCGAGCTGGATGCCGGGAATGCGGAGGCCGCTTCGGCACTGCTGAAGCCACTGACCAACGGCACGCTGTACCAGTGGCATGTGCTGCAGCTGGATATCGATCGCGCCCTCGGCCGCGATCAGGCGGTGCAGCGCCGGGAACGCTGGTTGCGCCAGCGCACCGGCCTGGCCTTCGCCGAAGACGCCGGTGCTCTGGTCCTGCTGCCATTGAATGTGGCCGATGCGCGCCGGCTGGCCGATGCGGCCAGCGCGCAGCAGGCAGGAATACCCTGAGGGCGGATCAGTCCTGCAGCCCCTTCAGGCCGCTTTCGAACATGAAGGGCACCTTGAACGGTCCGGTCACGGCCAAGCGCTCGCTCAACAGCGTCGCCGCCCGGGCAAACTCTTCCTTGCCGCCCAGCGAGTCCAGCGGCGTGTTGCACGCACCCACGCTGTCAGCATCTGCGCCCAGCGCAATCAGTGCCTTGGCCGGGTCGGCAGCGAAGGCGCTGCGGAAGGCATCGTCGCTGGACAGCTGCTTGAGCAGGGTCTGGACCACTTCGGGGGAGAGAGGAGAACGGGACATGGTTCACTACCGGCAGGGAGGGGAAAAAAACAGTATCGGCTGCGCGCAGGGGGAATTGATGGTGAGTATCCGGCACCACGCTATGATCGCCGGCCTACCATGCTCCCGGATGCGCATCGAATGAACTTCCGTCGCTGCAGGACGATGATCGTCGAACCGCTGGAGCGGGCGCATTTCGACCTGGATGCGCTGCTTGCCGGCGGCAGTGGCGTGGGCTTCGAACGATCCCTGCAGGTGCGGGCAGCGCATCTGCCGACGCCGCGCACGGTTGATGCGGTCAGCTGCCTGTGGCTGCTCCAGTGCAGCGCGGAGCAGTGGCAGCCGCTACCGGCAGAGCCGAAGGCACGTCAACGCGTGCTGGCGCTGCTGGAGCAGGGGCTGCTGGTCAGCGACGATCCGGTGCATGCCGAGGCAGCAGCAGTCGAACAGCAGGTACGTGACAGCCAGTGGTGGCCGCTGTCGGCGTTGCACTACCAGCACTCGCGCTGGGACGGTGTGGACAGTGTCGGCGACATGGAACGCAGCCAGTTGATGACCGCGCAGGACCTGGTGCGCAGCTTCGGCCCGCCGCCCGCCGAAGCACCGGTCCGCCGGCCCGGCGCACGGTCCTTGCCACGCTGTGACGAGGACCCGATGCAGGCGCAGCTGCAGGCACGTGCAACTTGCCGCAACTTCGACGCTGCACGCGCCGTGCCGTTGCCGATGCTGGCCCGGCTGATGCAGCAGGTGCTGATGGCACAGGCGCAGGTGGAAACCGAACCCGGTGTGCGCTTCCTGAAGAAGAACATTCCGTCTGCCGGCAGTCTGCATCCAGTGGAAGCGTATGTGGTGGCGCGCAATGTGGAGGGATTGCCGTCGGGCCTCTACCACTACCATGCCACCGCACACGAACTGGGCCCCATGCCAGTGCAGCCCGGCGACCTGGACAGCTTCTGCCAGCGCCTGCTGGCCGGGCAGCATTGGTTCGCCAACGCACCGGTGCAGCTGATCCTGGCGTGCCGCTTCGAGCGCATGTTCTGGAAGTATCGCGGCCACGCCAAGGCCTACCGCGCGATCACCCTGGATGCCGGCCATGTATCGCAAGCGATCTACAGCGCGGCAACCGCGCAGGGGTTGGGCGCATTCGTCACCGCAGCGATCAACGAGGCCGAGGCCGAGCGGGCACTGGGCCTGCAGCCGATGGCCGAAGGCGTACTGGCGGTCTGTGGCTTTGGCTGGCGTGCAGCCGAGCGGGTGACGGCCGAACTTGATCCGCTTGGCCAGGTGTGGCCGGCCGCGCGTTGATCGACAACGCCCGGCCGACCCTCCATCACGCTGCTTCGAAATCCACCAGCACCGCGCCGTCGCCCACCTGGTCGCCGGCCTTGGCCCGATAGCCCTTCACCGTGCCATCGGCCGGTGCCTGCAGGGTGTGCTCCATCTTCATCGCTTCCAGCACCACCAGCGGCGTGCCGCGCTTGACCTGCGTGCCCGCCGCCACCAGCGTTGCGACGATCCTGCCGGGCATCGGTGCCAGCAGGCTGCCGGCATCGGCGCTGGCCTGCTCGGATTCGCCCACCGGGTCGTGCAGGGTGAAGCGGTGCTGGCCATCGCTGGCGAACAGGTACAGCTGATCGCCGTCGCGCTGAAGCTGCAGCCGCCAACGACGCTCGTCCATCTGCACCGACAGGGTCTGGCCATCGGCATGGCCGACCACCTGTTTCGGCGCGGCGTCACCGCACTGCACGCGCCAGCCATCGGCAGTGGTCCACACCTTCAGCGTGCGTGCCCGCTCTGCCTGCTGCAGCGGCACCAAGCGCGCGGCAGGCACGCCCAGCCGCCAGCCATCCTGTGCCTGCCACGGTGAATGCGGGTCGCGTGCATCGGCGGCAGCGGCAGGTGTGCTTGCCACCGCGGCGATCGCTGCCAGTTCCCACAGCGCCTGCTCACCGTCACCGGTGACCGCCAGTGCGGCCTGCTCGCGCTCGATCAGCGCTGTATCCAGCTTGGCGTTGGCGAACGAGTCGGTCTGCACCAGGCGCCGCAGGAAACCGGCATTGGTGGTTACGCCCACCACCTGGCAGTCGGCCAGGGCCTGGCTCATGCGCCGCAGCGCGGCGTCGCGGTCCACGTCCCAGACGATCAGCTTGGCGATCATCGGGTCGTAGTACGGGGTGATGCTGTCGCCTTCTTCCACACCAGTGTCCACCCGCACGTTGGCCGACGGGGTCGGCAGGCGCAGGCGGCGCAGGGTGCCGGTGGAGGGCAGGAAGCCGCGGTCGGCATCTTCGGCATACAGGCGTGCTTCGAGAGCGTGGCCGTGGATGGCCAGTTCGTCCTGGCGCTTGGGCAGCGGCTGGCCAGCGGCCACGCGCAGCTGCCACTCCACCAGGTCGGTGCCGGTGATGAACTCGGTGACCGGGTGTTCGACCTGCAGCCGGGTGTTCATTTCCATGAAGTAGAAATCGCCGTCCGGGCCGGCGATGAACTCCACCGTGCCGGCACCGACGTAGCCCACAGCGCGCGCGGCATCGACGGCGGCCTTGCCCATCGCGGCGCGGCGGTCGGCGCTCATGCCCGGGGCCGGCGCTTCTTCCAGCACCTTCTGGTGGCGGCGCTGCACCGAGCAGTCGCGCTCGAACAGATACACCGCCTCGCCCTGGCCACCGCCGAATACCTGGATTTCGATATGGCGGGGGCGCTCGACATACTTCTCGACCAGCACGTGGTCGTTGCCGAACGCCGAGGCCGCCTCGCGCTGGCAGCTGGCCAGCGCATCGACGAAGTCCTCGCTGCGCTCGACCTTGCGCATGCCCTTGCCGCCGCCGCCGGCGCTGGCCTTGATCAGCACCGGATAGCCGATGCCGTCGGCCTGGGCGCGCAGGAACTCCGGCGCCTGCTGGTCGCCGTGGTAGCCCGGCGTCAACGGCACGCCGGCCTTGGCCATCAGTGCCTTGGCTGCACTCTTGTCGCCCATCGCGCGGATCGCACTGGCCGGCGGACCGATGAAGGCGATGCCGGCCGCCACGCAGGCGTCGGCGAAGTCGGCGTTCTCGGACAGGAAGCCGTAGCCGGGATGGATGGCCTGCGCGCCGCTGCGGCGTGCGGCGTCGAGGATGGCATCGCTGCGCAGGTAGCTCTCGCGCGCGGCCGCCGGGCCGATGTGGATGGCTTCGTCGGCCAGCCGCACGTGGCGCGCATTGCGGTCGGCATCGGAATACACCGCCACGGTGGCGATGCCGAGGCGGCGGCAGGTGGCGATGACGCGGCAGGCGATCTCGCCGCGGTTGGCGATCAGGACTTTGCTGAACATGGCAACAGACTCGGTCATGGCACAGGTCACATGCGGAACACGCCGAAGCGCGTCTGCTGCGGGGGGGCGTTGAGGCTGGCCGACAGGGCCAGGGCCAGTACCCGGCGGGTATCGACCGGATCGATCACGCCGTCGTCCCACAGGCGCGCACTGGCGTAGTACGGGTGGCCCTGCTGCTCGAACTGGTCGCGGATCGGTGCCTTGAACGCATCCTCTTCCTCGCCCGGCCACTGCCCGCCCTTGGCTTCGATGCCATCACGCTTGACCGTGGCCAGCACGCTGGCGGCCTGTTCGCCGCCCATCACGCCGATGCGTGCGTTCGGCCACATCCACAGGAAATTGGGCGAGTACGCACGGCCGCACATGCCGTAGTTGCCGGCACCGAACGAACCACCGATCACCACGGTGAACTTGGGTACCTTGGCGCAGGCCACCGCCATGACCAGCTTGGCCCCGTCCTTGGCGATGCCACCCTGTTCGTATTTGCGGCCGACCATGAAGCCGGTGATGTTCTGCAGGAACACCAGCGGAATGTTGCGCTGGGTGCACAGCTCGATGAAGTGCGCGCCCTTCAGCGCGGACTCGGAGAACAGGATGCCGTTGTTGGCGATGATGCCGACCGGATAGCCGTGCAGATGGGCGAAGCCGGTGACCAGCGTTGCGCCATAGCGCGGCTTGAACTCGTCAAAGCGCGAGCCGTCGACCAGTCGCGCGATCACTTCGCGCACGTCGTAGGGCTTGCGCGTATCGGCCGGGATCACCCCGTACAGTTCGTGCGCCGGCAGCAGCGGTTCTTCCACCGGCTGCAGCGCCATCGCCGCTTCGGGCTTGCGCCAGTTGAGCTGGGCGATGATCGCGCGCACCCGTGCCAACGCCTGCAGGTCGTTGTCGGCCATGTGGTCGGCCACACCGGAAATGCGCGTGTGCACGTCGGCACCGCCCAGTTCTTCGGCCGTCACCACTTCACCGGTGGCCGCCTTCACCAGCGGCGGGCCGCCGAGGAAGATGGTGCCCTGCTCGCGCACGATCACCGTCTCGTCGCTCATCGCCGGCACGTAGGCACCACCGGCGGTGCAGCTGCCCATCACGCAGGCGATCTGCGGGATGCCCTGCGCGGAGAGATTGGCCTGGTTGTAGAAGATGCGGCCGAAATGGTCGCGGTCCGGGAACACCTCGTCCTGCAGCGGCAGGAAGGCGCCACCGGAATCGACCAGGTAGATGCACGGCAGGTGGTTCTGCTCGGCGATCTCCTGCGCGCGCAGGTGTTTCTTCACTGTCACCGGGTAATAGGTGCCGCCCTTGACCGTGGCATCGTTGGCCACGATCACGCACTCCACGCCGCTCACCCGGCCGATGCCTGCGACCACGCCGGCGGCGGGCACGGCATCGTCGTACATGCCGTGCGCGGCCAGCGGTGCGATCTCCAGGAACGCGCTGCCCGGGTCGAGCAGCGCATCGATGCGGTCACGCACCAGCAGCTTGCCGCGTGCGGTGTGCTTGGCCCGCGCCGCCTCGCTTCCACCCAAGGCGGTGCGGGCGAGGGTGGCGTGCAGGTCGTCGACTACGGCCTGCATCGCCGCGCGGTTGCTTTCAAATGTTTCGCTGCCCGGTTGCAGCTGGCTGCCTAGGATGCTCATGGGGTGCCTTACAGGGTGCGCTGGAACAGTTCGCGGCCGATCAGCATGCGGCGGATCTCCGAGGTGCCGGCGCCGATTTCATACAGCTTGGCGTCGCGCCACAAGCGGCCGGTCGGGTATTCATTGATGTAGCCGTTGCCGCCGAGGATCTGGATCGCCTGGCCGGTCAGCCACGTGGCCTTCTCGGCGGCGTACAGGATCGCGCCGGCCGCATCCTGGCGGGTGGTACGGCCCTGGTCGCAGGCGCGCGCCACGGCATACACATAGGCGCGGCAGGCTCCCAGGCCCACGTACATGTCGGCGATCTTGGCCTGGATCAGCTGGAAGCTGCCGATCGGCTCACCGAACTGGTGGCGTTCGTGCACGTACGGCATCACCACGTCCATGGCTGCAGCCATCAGGCCCAGCGGGCCGCCGGACAGCACCACGCGCTCGTAGTCCAGGCCGGACATCAGCACGCGCACGCCGCCGCCGACCGCGCCCAGCACGTTTTCTTCGGGAATCTCGCAGTCCTGGAACACCAGTTCGCAGGTGGGCGAGGAGCGCATGCCCAGCTTGTCCAGCTTCTGCGCGGTGGAGAAACCCTTCATGCCCTTCTCGACCAGGAACGCGGTGATGCCCTTGGCGCCGGCTTCGACATCGGTCTTGGCGTACACCACCAGCACGTCGGCGTCGGGGCCGTTGGTGATCCACATCTTGTTGCCGTTGAGCACGTAGCGGTCGCCGCGCTTGTCCGCGCGCAGCTTCATCGACACCACGTCCGAACCCGCACCCGGTTCGCTCATCGCCAGCGCGCCGACCTTGGCGCCGCTGCACAGGTCCGGCAGGAAGCGCTGCTTCTGCGCTTCGGTGCCGTTCTTGCGCAGCTGGTTCACGCACAGGTTCGAGTGCGCGCCGTAGGACAGGGCGATGCCGCCGGAGGCGCGGGAGATTTCTTCCATCGCCACCACGTGGGCCAGGTAGCCCATGCCGGTGCCGCCGTATTCTTCTTCCACGGTCAGGCCCAGCAGGCCCTGTTCGCCCAACTTGGGCCATAGTGCCAACGGAAACTGGTTGGTTGCATCGGCCTCGGCCGCGAGCGGCGCGATCTCGGCAGCGGCAAAATGGGCCACGCTCTGGCGCAGCAGGTCGATATCTTCGCCGAGGTCGAAGTTCAGGGATGGCACGTGCATTGCGATGGCTCCACGAGGGAAGGTGGGGAATGGACGCACCCGGAAGGGGAAGCGGGCGGCTGTTCACAGCAGCAGCCCGCGCGGGCGATTGGACCCCAGCGTAGCGGGGTTCGGGTAAGAAGTGAATACAAATTCAAAAATTGAAACCAGACTCAGAACATGGCCTACAAACGCTCAGCATTGATGGAAGAACGCCTGGCCGGGGCCCGTGAACGGATCCTGCTGGCCACCCGCGAACTGGTCGCCACCGGCGGCTGGCGCAACGCGCCGGTAACCGCCGTGGCCACCCAGGCCGGGGTCTCCACCGGCCTGATCTACCGCCACTTCCCGTCCAAGGCCGAGCTGTTCGTGGAAGTGCTCAACGCTGCCGTGGCCCATGAGGTGGCGATCATGGAGCGCATCGCCAGTGCGCCGCAGCCGGCCAGCGTGCGCCTGCGCCAGGCCATCACCGCCTTCGTCCGCCGTGCTCTGGCCGGCCCGGGCCTGGCCCATGCCTTCATCGTCGAACCGGTGGACCCGGACGTGGAAGCCGAGCGCATGCGCGGCCGCCGTGCCTTCGGTGACGTGTTCCTGCGCCTGGTGGAAGAGGGCGTGGCGGCCGGTGAACTGCCGGCACAGGACGCGCACGCTGCCGCCGCCTGCCTGGTGGGTGCCTTCACCGAAGCGATGGTGGGCCCGACCGCACCCAGCCGCGAAGCGCACCGCGACGAGGACGCACTGGTCGAGGCCATCTGCAGTTTCTGCCTGCGGGCTGTTGGCGCAGGGTGATGCCGCCGTTGCGGGTGCCGGGCGGCTTCTGCCGCGCTTTGCGCTCGCCGGGCGCGGTCCGGCGCCACCCGCACGCGGCCACGGCCGCATGCTGCGCCGCACCAGCCGTGATGCCTGTTGTCGTGCGTGGCGTGCGTTCTATACTCGGCCCATCACGCAGTCGCTCAGCCGTGGTCCAACGACTATCAGCCAGGGGTAACGAAGAGTGCGGAATTACGATCTGGAGTTCCTGAAACGCTTCTCCATGGTGATCGCGCTGTTGATGGCCATCACCCTCGGTCTGATCCTGCTGGCCGCGTTCATCCACACCCGGATTCCGCCCGAGGTGTCGCCCACCGCCGCCAAACGCACTGAACAGCGCATCTCGCCCACTGGCGCGGTATACGCCGGCAGCACCGGCGCCGCCGCGCAGGCCGCGGCCAAGGCCGCAGCGCTGGCCAAGGCCGCCTCGCAGGTGGCCTACGGCGGTACCAAGGACGGCAAGGTGATCTTCGACAACCTGTGCACCGCCTGCCATACCACCGGCGTGGGCATGGCGCCGACGCTGGACCACTCGCACTGGGACAAGCGCCTGGCGCAGGGCAAGGACACCCTCTACAAGCACGCCATCGAGGGCTACACCGGCCCCGACGGCGGCATCATGCCGCCCAAGGGCGGCAACCCGGCGCTCACCGAGGAGCAGATCCACGCCACCGTGGACTGGATGCTGGGCAATCTGAAATAGCGGACGCCGCCGCGTCCGCTGGTAGTGCCGGCCGCTGGCCGGCAGCCTCATGATCTTTGGTAGTGCCGGCCGCTGGCCGGCAGCCACGCATCGCATGAAGGTCATGAGGTTGCCGGCCAGCGGCCGGCACCACCCCAGCTTTGCCCACCAAGGCCGGAACCCCGCTGCGCAGGCGGGGTTTCGCATTTCGGGGTTAGTCTGTGCGCCTCTTCCGTGGAGTCGTCTGTCGATGCGTCGCCGTTCCCTCGCCCTTGCCCTGTCCCTGCTGATGCCGGCATCCGCTTTCGCCCAGGCCCAGCCACAGGTTGCGCCGACCTCGGCGCCTGCGCCACGCAGCCCAGCCACCGTCACCCTGGCCGCCGCGCCAGCCGACTGGCGTGCACTGGATGGACGGCACGTGCGCATCGCCGCGCCGCTCACCCTGGCCGGCACCGATGGCCTGGAACGCTTCGGCCAGCTCACCGTCGCCTTCGATGGCCGCCTGTGGCAGCCGACCGAAGTGGCCGCGCCCGGCAGTGCCGGGATCGAACAGGTGATGGCCGACAACCAGCGCCGCCGCCTGCTGCTGGACGATGGCAGCGATGTGCGTGATCCGGCCAGCGTCGCCTACCTGCCGGGCAACCCGGTGCTGCGTACCGGCATGCAGCTGCGAAACGTGGAAGGCACCGTGCGCGTGGACGCGCAGGGCCGGCCCAGCCTGCAGGTGGATGGTGTACTGAAGCTGCCGGACCTGCAGCGCCCGGCCGTGCCGAGCGTACCCGGCCGCCTGCACATCGCTGCGTTCAACCTGGAGAATTTCTTCAATGGTGACGGCAAGGGCGGTGGGTTCCCGACCCTGCGCGGCGCGCGCACGCTGGACGAGCACAAGGCGCAGGTCGGCAAGCTGGTCGCCACCGTCAACGCGCTGGGCGCCGACATCGCCGCGCTGATGGAACTGGAGAACGACGGTTACGGCCCGCAGTCGGCCATCGCCGAACTGGTGGATGCGCTCAATGCCGGCCTCGCCGCAGACAAACAGTGGGCGTTCGTCGATGCCGGCCAAGGCCCCGGCAGCAATCCGATCCGCGTCGGCATCATCTACCGCAAGAGCGAATTCAAGCCGCTCGGCACGCCGCTGACCAAGCTCGACGGCCCCTTCGTCGAACACAGCCGTGCGCCGCTGGCACAGGCCTTCCAGGGCAAGGGCGGGCCGTTCATGGTGGTTGCCAACCACTTCAAGTCCAAGGGCTGCCGCGATGCCAGCGGCGCCGACGCCGACCGCAATGACGGGCAGGGCTGCTGGAACGCCACCCGCGTGGAATCGGCCAGGCAGCTCAACACCTGGGTGCAGGCCGAAGCCGCGCGCCTGAAGGTGAAGGACGTGGTGCTGATGGGCGATTTCAACGCCTACGCCATGGAAGATCCGATCCGCACCCTGCACGACCTCGGCTGGCAGGATGCCTTCAAGGTGGCCAAGGTCGAACAGCCCTACAGCTACGTCTACAACGGCTACACCGGCCGCCTCGATCATGCGCTGCTCAGCCCGACCATGGCCAAGCGCCTCGCCGGCGCCGCCGAGTGGCACAGCAATGCCGACGAGCAGGACGCCAGCGGTTACCAGGGCCGCAACGTGCAGGGCCCGTGGCGCAGCTCCGACCACGACCCGCTGCTGCTGGGCTTCGACAAGTAAGCCCTCGCCGGGGTCAGAGCCCATCCCGCAGGAATGGGCTCTGACCCCGGGCATCACTTACCCCAGGCGATCAACCCGATCGCCAGTACCGCCAGCGCCAGTCCGGCCCGGTTCCAGCGCGTAGTCGCCTCGCCGAAGGCGAATACACCCACCAGCGCACCCAGCACCACCACACCGATGTTCATGCCGGCGAACACGGTGGCCGGGCTGTCCGGCATCGACTGGTGCGCATGCACATAGAAAAGAATGTTGCCGCCGTTGAGCAGGCCCAGCAGTGCACCCGCACCCAGGTTGCGCCAGGCCAGGCGGCTGCGCCCACTGAAATGCCGCCACAACTGCAGCGCCAGCATCAGCACGAAGGCCACGCTGAAACTGGCCAGCACCGCCGCCATCGACGGCGTGCCCGACAGCGCCACCTGCTTGAGCAGCACGTCGACCACCGCGAACCCGGCCCACACACCCAGCAGCCAGCCCCAGCCGCCGGCGGAAGCGGCCACTGCCGGGGCGCGCGGACGCAGGCTGATGGCCACCATCGCCAGCAGGCCCAGGCCCAGCCCCACCAGCTTCCACGTACTGGCGCTCTGGCCAAAGAACAGGAACGCCGCCGCCAGCGACAGCAGCAGCGACAACCGCTGCGCCACATCACTGCGGACGATGCCGGCCACCGCCACCGCGCGGCCCAGCACCAGGAAGATCGAGGGCAGCACCACCGCCAGCGCCAGCAATGACAGCCACGGTGCATGCGGTCCGCGCAGTGCGTCCAGTGGCGGCTGCAGCACCACCGCCGTCATCGTCGCGGCGACCAGATAGTTCCAGGTCACCATCTGCGCAACGTCCAGCTGGCGACGGCCAGCCAGCTTCAACAACACCGAAACCAGCACACTGCAGATCACGGCCAGGGACAGGTAGAGCATGGGGCGGGCACAGGGCAGCGGCGGGGGACGCTATCATGGTGCCATGCACACGCCCTCGTTCCCCGTCGCCCCCGGCGAAACCGCCTGCATTGCACTGGAGGGCCCGGTTGGCCCGCTGGAAGTGCTCGTCGACCTGCCCAAGGCCGATGTGCCGGTGCAGCCGATCGTGGCCATCGTCTGCCATCCGCTGTCCACCGAAGGCGGCACCCTGCACAACAAGGTGGTCACCATGACCGCCACCACCCTGCGCGAGCTGGGCATTGCCACGGTGCGCTTCAACTTCCGCAGCGTCGGCGGCTCTGCCGGTGAATTCGACCATGGCGTGGGCGAGCAGGAGGACCTCAAGGCCGTCACCGCCTGGGTCCGCCAGCAGCGCCCGGACGACCGCCTGTGGCTGGCCGGTTTCAGCTTCGGCGCATTCGTTTCGCTGAAGGCTGCCGCCGAGCTGCAGCCCGAAGCGCTGATCTCGATCGCGCCGCCGGCGGGCCGTTGGGACTTCGATGGCATCGCGCCGCCGGCCCGCTGGCTGGTGATCCAGGGCGAGCAGGATGAAATCGTCGACCCGCAGGCCGTGTACCAGTGGCTGGACACCCTCGATGCCCCGCATGAACTGGTGCGCATGCCCGAAACCAGCCACTTCTTCCACCGCAAGCTGATCGACCTGCGCGGCGCGCTCACCCACGGCGTCAAGCATTGGCTGGGCACGGCGGCATGAGCGAGGCGGAACTGACCCCGACGCAGCGCTACGCGGCCGGGGTGGAACGCGGCGATTGGCAGAACGACCCGGCCCAGCATGCGGCCCTGGCCGAGCTGGACCGGATCCATCTGGCCCTGGTGGACAGCGCCGAGGACGGCTGGCTGGACCGCCTGTCCTCGTTCTGGAAGAAACCCGAGCCGGTCAAGGGCCTGTACTTCTGGGGCGGCGTCGGCCGCGGCAAGACCTTCCTGGTCGACCTGTTCTACGACGGCCTGCCGATCAAGCAGAAGTACCGCACCCACTTCCATCGGTTCATGCGCAACGTCCACGAGCGCCTGCGCGAGCACCAGGGCCAGAGCGATCCGCTGGCGAAGATCGCCCAGGAATGGCGCAGCAACCTGCGCGTGCTGGTGCTGGACGAATTCTTCGTCACCGACATCGGCGATGCCATGCTGCTGGCGCGCCTGCTGGAGCGGATGTTCGCCGAGGGCGTGACCCTGGTCACCACCTCCAACACGGCGGTGGAAAACCTGTACCTCAACGGCCTGCAGCGCGAGAGCTTCATGCCGGCCATCGGCCTGCTGCAGCGCTACTGCGTGGAGCTTTACGCCGAAGGCACCGAGGACTACCGCATGCGCGCGCTGACCCGTTCGCCGGTGTACCGCGCGCCGCTGGCCGCCGACAGTGACACCTGGCTGGCCACGCGCTGGGGCGAGTTGAGCGGTGGCCAGCCGGCCAAGGCGGGCAACATCGAAATCGAGAGCCGCAAGATTCCGGTGCGCGCGCGCGGCAAGAGCATTGCCTGGTTCGACTTCGCCGCCCTGTGCGAAGGCCCGCGCGGGCCGTCGGACTACATCGAGATCGCGCACGAGTTCAACACCGTGCTGCTGGGGGGCATTCCGGCCTTCGATCGCCTGAACGAGGATGCCGCGCGCCGCTTCGTCAATCTGATCGACGAACTGTACGACCGCCACGTCAACCTGGTCTGCACCGCCAGCACCTCGCCGGTCGAGCTGTACACCGGTACCCGGCTGCAGGGCGCGTTCGAGCGTACGGCCTCGCGCCTGATCGAAATGCAGAGCGCCGAGTACCTGGGTACCCCGCACCGGGCGTGACAACCGGGGCGGATGCCGGCCGGCATCCGCCCGATGCTTCCGCAGGTCATGGGCTGCCGGCCAGCGGCCGGCACTACCTGATGCCGCCCCGTCCACCGGCTGCCCACTGTCTGCCCACCACCTATCCACAGACTTGTCCCTCGCCTGCGTGGTCCTGTCATGTGAAGCTGTCATCGTTCCGCTGGTGGGGCGCTGATTGCCACCGCGATGACGTGTTTCGGGCTTGACTGCGCAGCCCGTTCCAGCAGGTCCAAAGCGTCCAAACCGGGCGCCGATGGCACGATCCTTGCGGCGCAAGGGATTGCCGAATTTCACTACATTTGGCGTTGACGGACCCAACTACCCCCACTATCTTGTGGCTGTCGGTTGTGGGGACCCCAAGCCGCCGGGTCCATGGAATGGATCGCCGGACCCTCCGGTGATACGCCCTCCATGCCCGCAGCGGCACCGGTCAGCACTGCCAGCGGCAGCCACAGGCGCAGGGTCTCAATTCCTGCGACACCGGTCTGCCACCCTGGGCTGTCATGTCCCGGGCCGCGTCACCCGATGCTCCGAGCCACCATCCATCACGCCAAGAGGACACACGCCGTGACCACCGAGACCAGCGCCACCATCGAGAAGGAAAGCGAATTCCTGTTGACGTCGCCGCCGACGTCCAACGCGATGAGTGTGACCAAGCGCAATGGCACGACCGAGCTGGTGGATCTGAACAAGATCGTCCGCGCGGTGCAGCGTTCCTCCGAGGGCCTGCACGCCGTCGATCCGATGCGTGTGGCCACCCGCACCATTTCCGGCCTGTACAACGGCGCCACCACCCAGGAGCTGGACGAACTGTCCATCCGCACCGCGGCGCTGCTGATCGGCGAAGAACCCGAATACGGCCGCTTGGCCGCGCGCCTGCTGGCCAACTTCATCGCCAAGGAAGTGTCCAACCAGGAAATCCACGCGTTCTCGCAGTCGGTGGGTCGTGGCCACGAAGTGGGCCTGATCAACGACCGCCTGCTGAACTTCGTGCAGACCAACGCACGCAAGCTCAACGATGCCATCGACAGCTCGCTGGACCTGAACTTCGATTACTTCGGCCTGCGTACCCTGTACGACCGCTACCTGCTGCGCCACCCGCACACCCGCAAGGTGATCGAGACCCCGCAGCAGTTCTTCCTGCGCATCGCCAGCGCGCTGAGCGAGGATGTGCCGGAAACCCTGGCGCTGTACAAGCGCATGGGCAACCTGGACTACCTGCCGTCCAGCCCGACCCTGTTCAACTCCGGCACCACCCACGAGCAGCTGTCCTCGTGCTTCCTGCTGGACTCGCCGCAGGATTCGCTGGAATCGATCTACTCCAAGTACGGCGACATCGCCCAGCTGTCGAAGTTCTCCGGCGGCATCGGCGTCAGCTACACCCGCGTGCGTTCGCGTGGCTCGCTCATCAAGTCGACCAACGGCCATTCCAACGGCATCGTGCCGTGGCTGAAGACCATGGATTCGTCGGTGGCTGCGGTGAACCAGGGCGGCAAGCGCAAGGGCGCGGCCTGTGTGTACCTGGAAACCTGGCACGCCGACATCGAGGACTTCCTCGAGCTGCGTGACAACACCGGCGACGAATCGCGCCGTGCGCACAACCTGAACCTGGCCAACTGGATCCCGGACCTGTTCATGAAGCGTGTCGAGTCGGACCAGGAATGGTCGCTGTTCGATCCGCGCGTGGTGCCCGAGTTCACCGACCTGTTCGGCGAAGCCTTCGAGGCCGCCTACCTGCAGGCCGAAGCACAGGGCAAGGCCAACCGCACCATCTCCGCGCGCAAGCTGTACTCGCGGATGATGCGCACCCTGGCCGAGACCGGCAACGGCTGGATGACCTTCAAGGACAAGTGCAACCGCGCCAGCAACCAGACCCTGCGCGCCGGCAACGTGATCCACCTGTCCAACCTGTGCACCGAGATCCTGGAAGTCACCTCGGCTGAAGAAACCGCGGTGTGCAACCTGGGTTCGATCAACCTGGGCAACCACTTCGACGGCAACGGCGAGTTCGATTTCGACAAGCTGGCCGACACCGTGCGCCTGGCCGTGCGCCAGCTGGACCGCGTGATCGACCTGAACTTCTACCCGATCGAATCGGCGCGCCGCGGCAACCTGCGCTGGCGCCCGGTCGGCCTGGGCTGCATGGGCCTGCAGGACGTGTTCTTCCGCAAGCGCCTGCCGTTCGATGGCGCCGAAGCCCGCGCGCTGTCGAAGAAGATTGCCGAGACCATCTACTTCCACGCGCTGGAAACCTCGGTCGAACTGGCCCAGGAGCGCGGCAAGCACCCGTCCTTCGCCGACACCCGTGCGGCCAGCGGCGAGCTGCAGTTCGATGCCTGGAACGTGGTGCCGGAAGATGCCGCGCGCTGGGATGCCCTGCGTGAACGCATCAAGGAACACGGCCTGCGCAACTCGCTGATGATCGCGATCGCCCCGACCGCCACCATCGCCTCCATCGCCGGCTGCTACGAGTGCGTGGAACCGCAGGTGTCCAACCTGTTCAAGCGCGAGACCCTGTCCGGTGACTTCCTGCAGGTGAACCGCTATCTGGTGAACGAGCTGAAGAAGCTGGGCCACTGGACCCCGGAAATGCGCGATGCAATCAAGCTGGCCGACGGTTCGATCCAGGCCATCACCCAGATTCCGGAAACGCTGCGCCACGTCTACCGCACCGCATGGGAACTGCCGATGCGTTCGCTGATCGACATGGCCGCCGACCGTGGTGCCTTCATCGACCAGTCCGCCTCGCTCAACCTGTTCATGGAAAGCCCGAGCATCGGCGCGATGTCCTCCATGTACATGTACGCCTGGAAGCAGGGCATCAAGACCACCTACTACCTGCGTTCGCGTCCGGCCACCAAGATCGCCAAGACCACCGTCAGCCACACGGCCAGCGTTGCGCCGGAAAAGGTGTTCAGCCCGGAGGAGGCCATCGCCTGCTCGCTGGAGAACCCGGAAGCCTGCGAAGCCTGCCAGTAACACCGCGCGGTGGATTAACGCGCGGTGGGTGCCGACCGTTGGTCGGCACTGCTGCCCGACTACGGAAATACCAAGGTAGCGCCGGGCCATGCCCGGCGTTTTGACCCGAGAAGACAAGGAAACACCCATGGCCGACAAGCCCAAGCAGATGCTGCTCGATCCCGGTTTTGAACTGACCCTGCGCCCGATGCGCTACCCGCAGTTCTATGACATGTACCGGAATGCGATCAAGAACACCTGGACGGTGGAAGAGATCAACTTCCAGATCGACATCAGCGACCTGCACAGCAAGATGTCGCCGGGCGAGCGCCACCTGATCCACCGCCTGGTCGCCTTCTTCGCCACCGGCGATTCGATCGTGTCCAACAACCTGGTGCTGAACCTGTACCAGCACTTGAACGCACCCGAAGCGCGCATGTACCTGTCGCGCCAGCTGTATGAAGAAGCGCTGCACGTGCAGTTCTACCTGACCCTGCTGGACAACTACCTGCCGGATCCTGACGAGCGCGTCAAAGCCTTCGCCGCGGTGGAGAACATCGACTCGATCAAGAAGAAGGCCGATTTCTGCTTCAAGTGGATCGATTCGATCCAGGACCTGAAGCGCATCGAGACCCGCGAAGAGCGTCGCCAGTTCCTGCTCAACCAGATCTGCTTCGCGGCGTGCATCGAAGGCCTGTTCTTCTTCGCCGCCTTCGCCTACGTGTACTACTTCCGTTCGCGCGGCCTGCTCAACGGCCTGGCTTCGGGCACCAACTGGGTGTTCCGCGACGAAAGCGCGCACATGGAGTTCGCCTTCGAGTGCGTGGACGTGATCCGCGAGGAAGAGCCGGACCTGTTCGACGACAAGATGAAGCAGGATGTCTATGACATGCTGGCCGAGGCCATCGAGTGCGAAGTGCAGTTCGCCGAGGACGTGCTGTCCGGTGGCGTGGCAGGCATTTCCACCCGTGACATGCGCCAGTACCTGCAGCACTGCGCCGACAACCATTTCCATCGCCTGGGCATGGAGCGCAAGTACAACGTGCGCAACCCGCTGAGCTTCATGGAACTGCAGGACGTGCAGGAACTGACCAACTTCTTCGAACGCCGCGCCTCGGCCTACCAGGTGGGCGTGAAGGGCGAAGTCGCCTTCGACATGAACTTCTGATCGATCCGATCAGGCCTGTCGCGAAAACCCCGGCCAACGCCGGGGTTTTTCGTTTTTACGGTAGCGCCGGGCCACGCCCGGCGAGCGCGCAGCGCGGAAGGTTATTCATGGTGCCGTGCGCATTCCGCCGGGCATGGCCTACCGCTACCGCCGCCCATCCACCGCCATGCGCACGGCCAGGCCGGCCAGCACCGTGCCCATGAACCACCGTTGCACCGCCTGCCAGGTGGGGCGCGCAGACAGGAAGCCGGCGATGCTTCCGGCCATTATCGCGATCACCGCGTTCACGCTCACGCTGACCAGCAGCTGGGTGGAGCCCAGCACCAGCGACTGCATCAGCACGCTGCCCTGGCTGTCCGGGTGCAGGAACTGCGGCAGCAGGGACAGGTACATCACCGCGACCTTGGGGTTCAGCACGTTGGTCAGGAAACCCATCGCGAACAGCTTGCGTGGGCCGTCCACCGGCAGGTCACGCACCGCAAACGGCGAGCGGCCGCCGGGCTTCAGCGCCTGCCACGCCAGGTACAGCAGGTACAGCGCGCCGCCGATGCGCAGCGCATCGTAGGCGAACGGCACGGTCATCAGCAGCGCGGTGATGCCCAGCGCCGCGCACAGCATGTAGAACACGAAGCCCAGCGCCACCCCGCCCAGCGAGATCAGCCCGGCCATGCGGCCCTGGCAGATCGAGCGCGAGATCACGTAGATCATGTTCGGCCCGGGCGTCAGCACCATGGCCAGCGAGACAAGGGCGAAGGCCAGCAGGTCGGACGTGGCGGGCATGGTGGGTTCACGCAGTGGGGGTGCCGAAGTGTAGCGCCGCCTGCACACCACCTGCCTTAAAATCCGTCTCACCCCACACCCGAACCGCCCCCATGACCCCCATCCCCGAGACCGTGCCGCCGACCGAAGTGCGCATGGCCGAAATCGTCTTTCCCAACCACACCAACCACATGGGCACCCTGTTCGGTGGCCAGGCCTTGGCATGGATGGACAAGGCCGCCTTCCTCGCCGCCGCCCGCTATTCGCGCCGCACCGTGGTGACCGCGCGCAGCGACCAGGTCGATTTCAAGCTGCCGATCCGCATCGGCCAGATGGTGGAAACGATCGGCCGCATCGTCGAGGTCGGCCGCAGCTCGATGAAGGTCGAGGTGGAGCTGATCGCCGAGGACCTGCACAGCGGCGAGCGCAAGCTGTGCACCCGTGGCCACTTCGTGATGATCGCCCTGGGCGACGATGGCCACCCGGTGACCGTGCCGCAGCTGCCCGGCGCGCCGGCGGCCTGAGCCGATGCTTGCGGGGGCGCCGGTGCGCCCCCATCTGGCTGCCATGACCCCGCCGCTCACCGACTTCATCGACCGCGCCCAGCGCTTGTTCGTGCTGACCGGCGCCGGCTGCAGCACCGCCTCGGGCATCCCCGATTACCGCGATGCCGATGGCCAGTGGAAGCGCACGCCGCCGGTGACCTACCAGGCCTTCATGGGCGAGGCCGCCACCCGCCAGCGCTACTGGGCGCGCAGCCTGCTGGGCTGGCCGCGCTTCGGCCAGGCCCGGCCCAACGGCACCCACCAGGCGCTGGCCGCACTGGAGGACAGCGGCAAGCTACAGGTGCTGCTGACCCAGAACGTGGATGGCCTGCACCAGCGCGCGGGCAGCCAGAACGTGATCGACCTGCATGGCCGCCTGGACCTGGTGCGCTGCATGGGCTGCGAACGCCGCAGCGAGCGTGAGGCGTTCCAGCAGCGGCTGCTGCAGGCCAACCCCGGCTGGGAATTGCTGCAGGCCGGTATCGCGCCGGACGGCGACGCCGATCTGGAAACCGACTTCTCCGCGTTTGCGGTGCCCGACTGCCCGCACTGCGGTGGCCTGCTGAAGCCGGACGTGGTGTTCTTCGGCGAAAACGTGCCGCGTGAACGCGTGGCTGCGGTGCATGAGCACCTGCAGCAGGCGGATGCAGTACTGGTGGTGGGTTCCTCGCTGATGGTCTATTCCGGCTTCCGCTTCGTGCAGGCCGCGGCCAAGGCGGGTCTGCCGGTGGCCGCGCTGAACCGTGGCCGCACCCGTGCCGACGACCTGCTGCAGTTCAAGGACGAGCGCGACTGCGCCGAGGCGCTGGCCGGGTTCGTCATCGGGTAGCGCCGGGCCATGCCCGGCGGAAACGGGCTGCCGCGCTGTGCGCTCGCCGGGCGTGGCCCGGCGCTACCCACAACGCGCCCCCACGAAACAGCGATCCACCCACATGGTTGATCTATCGGCCGCACAGCGGTGCAATACGCACCCCCTTTGGTACACCCCCACTGCCGTGAGCCAGCTGTTTTCGCCGATCTCCTTCGGCCCCCTGACCCTGTCCAACCGCATCGTCGTCGCGCCGATGTGCCAGTACTCCGCCGAAGACGGCCGCGCCAGCGACTGGCACGCCATGCATCTGGGCAACCTGGCGCAGTCCGGCGCGGGCCTGCTGATCCTGGAGGCCACCGCGGTCGAAGCGCGCGGCCGCATCAGCTGGGCCGATCTGGGCCTGTGGGATGACGGCACCGAAGCGGCCCTGGCGCAGGTGCTGGCCAGCGTGCGCCGCTGGTCGCCGATGCCGCTGGGCGTGCAGCTGGGCCATGCGGGCCGCAAGGCGTCGGTGAATCGTCCCTGGGACGGCGGTGGCCAGCTGCCGGCCGATGATGCCCGGGGCTGGGCGACCGTGGCCCCCTCGCCGCTGCCGTTCCATGCCGCCGATCCGGCACCGCAGGAACTGGACGAGGCCGGTATCGCCGAAGTCGTTGCCGCTTTCGCCGCCAGTGCGGTGCGCGCCGAGCGCCTGGGCTTCGAGCTGATCGAGATCCACGCCGCGCACGGTTATCTGCTGCATCAGTTCCTGTCGCCGCTGAGCAACCGCCGCACCGATGGCTACGGTGGCTCGCTGCCGAACCGCCTGCGGATGCTGGTGGAAGTGTTCGACGCGGTGCGTGCCGCAGTGTCGGACAAGGTCGCCGTAGGCGTGCGCATCTCCGCCAGCGACTGGGTCGAGGGCGGCTGGGACATCGTGCAGAGCGAGGCGCTGGCACAGGTGCTGGACGCGCGCGGCTGCAATTTCCTGCATGTGTCCAGCGGCGGCCTGCACGAGCGCCAGAAGATCAGTGTCGGCCCGGGCTACCAGGTGCCGTTCGCGGCGGCGATCAAGGCCAAGAAGGTGCGCATGCCGGTGATCGCGGTGGGCATGATCACCGAGCCGGAGCAGGCCGAATCGATCCTGCGCCACAACCAGGCCGATGCCATCGCGCTGGCCCGCGGCATCCTGTACGACCCGCGCTGGCCGTGGCATGCCGCTGCTGCACTGGGCGACAGCGTGGTGCCGGCACCGCAGTACCTGCGCTGCGAACCGCGCGACGCACGCGGCGTGTTCAGCCCGCGCTGAGCACTACACCTGCCAGGCCGGCGGCAGGCCGGCCTGCAGGTGCTCGAACAGCGCGCGGATCTTGGCGGTGAAATCGCGGCGGTCGCTCACGCAGAAGTAGACGTCCATCGGTTCCGGCTGCCAGTCGGTGCCGCAACCGAACACGCATTGCAGGCGACCATCGCGCAGGTAGGGCTCGGCCACGAACGCCGCCAGCCGGGTGATGCCGGCACCGGCGGCGGCCAGCTCGGCCAGCGCGTCGATGTCATCGCAGACCATGCTCGGCGGCAGCGCGGCATCCACCCGCTCGCCGTCCTTCAGCAGGCCCCAGCGCAGTGGCCGGCCATCGGTGGGAAAGCGATGCAGCAGGCCGCGATGGGCGGCCAGCTGCGCCGGTTGCAGCGGCGTGCCGTGCGCCTGCAGGTACGCCGGCGAGGCGCAGAACACGAACGGGATGCGCGCCAGTGGACGTGCCACCAGCCCGTCCTCCAGCTGCGCGCCGATGCGGATGCTGGCATCCACCGCCTCGGCACCGTGCTGCACGGCGCGATCGGTCAGGCGCAGCTCCAGCTGCAGCTGCGGGTACCGCTGCTGCAGCGAGGGCAGCAGCGGTGCCAGCACGTGCCGGCCGAACGCGCTGCTGCTGGCGATGCGCAGGGGCCCGGCCGGCTCCACGTCGCCGGCGGTCACCATCGCCTGCGCGCGCGCCAGGTCGGCTTCGATATGCCGCACCTGCGCCAGATACACCGTGCCGGCCTCGCTCAGCGCCAGCTGGCGCGTACTGCGGTTCAGCAGCCGCACGCCCAGGTGGGCCTCCAGCCGGTTGATGTTCTGGCCCACGGCGGTGGCGCTGATGCCAAGGGTGCGCGCCGCAGCGGCAATGCTGCCGGTCTCTGCGGTGCGGGTGAAGCTGCGGATGAGCTGCAACAGGTTCATGACCGACCAGCTTGCCATGCGGAAGGCCAAGTATCGCTTGGGTCTGTCCCAAGCAGTCGGTTGCATCGGTGACCATCGTGCACCGCGCAGCGGCGCTGGCCTACACTCCGGCGATGCGCCCCGATTCCATCCTCACTCTCTCCTGTCCCGACCGTACCGGCATCGTCTACCGCGTGTCGGGCCTGTTGTTCGACCACGGCTGCAACATCCTCGACGCCCAGCAGTTCGGCGATTTCATGACCGACCAGCTTGCCATGCGGAAGGCCAAGTATCGCTTGGGTCTGTCCCAAGCAGTCGGTTGCATCGGTGACCATCGTGCACCGCGCAGCGGCGCTGGCCTACACTCCGGCGATGCGCCCCGATTCCATCCTCACTCTCTCCTGTCCCGACCGTACCGGCATCGTCTACCGCGTGTCGGGCCTGTTGTTCGACCACGGCTGCAACATCCTCGACGCCCAGCAGTTCGGCGATGAGGAGAGCGGTCGCTTCTTCCTGCGCGTGCACTTCGACCGCGATGCGGGCCTGCCGCTGGACACCGTGCACGCCGCGATGGCCGCACTGGCCGCAGACTTCGGCATGGACTGGCAGCTGCATGATGGCCGCCGCCGGCCGCGCCTGCTGGTGCTGGTCAGCAAGCAGGGCCATTGCCTGAACGACCTGCTGTTCCGTGCCCACAGCGGCCAGTTGAAGGTGGACATCGCTGCGGTGGCCTCCAACCATGCCGACTTCGCAGCACTGGCAGCGTCCTACCAGGTGCCGTTCCACCACCTGCCGGTGAACGCCGACACGCGCGCGGCGCAGGAACAGCAGATCATCGATCTGGTCGAGCGCGAGCGCATCGACCTGGTGGTGCTGGCGCGCTACATGCAGATTCTCTCGCCCACGTTGTGCCGTGCGCTGGCGGGCAGGGCGATCAACATCCACCACAGCTTCCTGCCCAGCTTCAAGGGCGCGCAGCCGTACCACCAGGCGCACGCGCGCGGGGTCAAGATCATCGGCGCCACCGCGCACTACGTCACCGAAGACCTGGACGAAGGCCCGATCATCGAACAGGACGTGGCCCGCGTGGACCACGCGATGACCCCGCGCGAACTGGTACGGCTGGGCAGCGATACCGAATCGCAGGTGCTGGCGCGGGCGGTACGCCGGCATGTGGAGCACCGCATCCTGCTCAACGGGCACCGCACGGTGGTGTTCAGGTAACGCGGGCAGTGCCCGGGATGGCGCCCGGCAATTGGCCACGATGCGCCCGCTGCTGCTGCTGGACTGGCCTGGGACAGGTGGAGCGCACGCCATCGATATGTTCCATCAGCCCTTTGGGAATGGATGACCACATCGGATCCAATACAAAATCGACCCCTTCACGCCGGGCGAGCTTCGCGGCGGGCACGAAGTCGGCATCGCCGGCCATCAGGATGATCTGGCGGACCTGGCGCTTGAGGGCGAGTGAGGAAATGTCGATGCCGATGCGCATGTCCGCGCCTTTCTGTCGCACATCCGGTTGCAGCTCATCGGCTTGAAGATCGCCGAAGGTCCGCTTGCCCTTGAGCAGGTCGTCGAAGGTTCGCGATCCGGTCGTCCACGAACTGAAGTCGGTGAGGTGGCCAAGACGCAGGGCGACCTTCCGCTTCTGCTTCAGCGCCTCGTGCAGGCTGGATCTGAACAGTGCTTCGTCGGATCGCGAGTAGTCGATGCACAGCCCCGAAATCGGGTTGTGTATCCTCTTGCACAGCGGCGGGCAATCGTAGAAGAAGATGCGATAGAGATCGCGTCGCTCGCCACTTGCATGCTTCAGATGGGCGATGGCCCATCGGTGAGCGACCTCGGCGGCGCGTTGAGCGTTGTAGGCGTTGTGGGGCTCGATGCGGCGAAAGCGTTTGATGAAATAGCCGCCATCAATGAGAACTGCCGTCGGCATACCGTTGCCCTCCTGGCTTCGTCCAATGAAAAAGCCCTCGGTTCGGCCGTCCCGCGATCTGTTGGGGGGCGTACTTGGAGGGCTGGATGGGCTCGATTCTGCAGGGGGCGAATCAGGCGCACAAGCGGCAGAGGCGACACGCTGCCTACAGGATCGCGATCCTCGCCTTCGCCAGGGCCTCGCGCACCATGCCGTCATTGGCCTCGGTCACCGGCCGGGTCAGCTCCCACAGGAATTTCACCCGGAAACCCGACTTCACCGCGTCCTGCGCGCTCCACAGCACGCAGTAGTCGCGGGCCAGCCCGCACACGTGCACCTCGCGGATGCCGCGTTCGTGCAGCCAGCCGGCCAGCCCGGTGGCCGGGCGCGTGCCGTCCGGGCCGTGGTTCTCGCGGAAGGCACTGTAGGAATCCACCTGCTGGCGGCTGCCCTTGCGCAGGATCAGGTCGGCCACGGTCCAGTCCACGCCGGGGTGCAGGGCGGCGCCGGTGCTGCCCTGCACGCAGTGGTCCGGCCACAGGGTCTGCGGCTGTGCATGCAGCAGGATGGCTTCAAAAGGCAGATGGCCCGGGTGCTGGCTGGCGAACGAGGCATGGTTGGCCGGGTGCCAGTCCTGGGTGGCCACCACGGTGCGGTAGCGGCGCTCGGCCAGCAGCGCGTTGATCGGTGCCACCAGCGCATCGCCCTGTTCGCAGGCGAGGGCGCCACCGGGCATGAAGTCCGGCTGCAGGTCGATCACCAGCAGGGCGACATCAGCGGGCAGGGCGGTCATGGCAGGTCCAGCACAACGGAAGATGGGCGGCCAGCGTGGCCGCCCCTCGCGCGCACGTCAATCGCCGCTGGCGGTGTCGTTGTCCTGCCCGTAATACAGCAGGCCGATCCTGATGCGCTCGCGGCCGTTCTCGCGACGATGGCGGTTGGCATCGCGCAGCGAGTAGACGCAGCCACAGTACTCCTGCTGGTAGAACTGCTCGCGCTTGCTGATCTCGATCATGCGGCTGGCACCGCCGCCCTTGCGCCAGTTGTAGTCCCAGTATTGCAGGCCCTCGTAGCGCGAGGCGGCGCGCACACCACAGTCGTTGATCTGCGCCATGTTCTTCCAGCGCGAGATGCCCAGCGAGGAGCTGATGGTGTCGTAGCCGTGCTCGTGCGCGTACAGCGCGGTGCGCTCGAAGCGCATGTCGAAGCACATGGTGCAGCGGATGCCACGCTCGGGTTCGTTCTCCATGCCACGCGCACGGCTGAACCAGTTGTCGGTGTCGTAGTCGCAGTCGATGAAGGGGATGCCGTGCTGTTCGGCGAAGCGGATGTTCTCCTGCTTGCGCAGCTCGTATTCCTTCACCGGATGGATGTTGGGGTTGTAGAAGAAGATCGCGTAGTCGATCCCGGAGGCGGTGATCGCCTCCATCACTTCGCCCGAGCATGGCGCACAGCACGAGTGCAGCAACAGGCGCTGGCCGTTGTCGGGAAGGGTCAGGGTGGGGCGTTGGAGCTCGGTCATCGTCGGGTGCATCTGGGCGTGGGCAGCAGGTCTGGACGGAAACCGTGAACAGGACGCGCGCGGCCACATCGCCTGCACGCGCAGGACGACGACGGCCCCGGCAACCTCCCCGCGGAGATTCCAGGTCGAGTCAGGGGACGGTCGTGTCCCCCGGCCGGGGCCGGTATTCGGGCTGATGGACACGGGCCGGCTGGCCCACCTACTACCTGCCGCTTCCCAGGCGCGAGCCCAGTGCTGTTGGCAGGATTCGTTTCCATTCACCGCTGCGGGGCAGCTCCGGAATGGGCGCGCAAGGCGCCTTCACCGGATTCCCGTTTAAATCCCTGCCGCCATCGAAGCCACGGCAGGGATACCTTCGGCGTGCCCACGGTGGACGCGTTGGCGGCAATGGTCAAGGGCCGATGAAAACGCAGGGCTGTGGCGCGTTTCTCAGGCTGTGAGAGTGCCTCTTGCCATACTGGGCACCGACAGACGGGAGGTGGCTCGTGGCGGCGAAGTACTGCGATCTGGTCATGAAAGGCGGCATCACCAGCGGCATCGTGTATCCCAACGCGGTGCTCGCACTGGCCCGCGAATACCGTTTCAAGAGCATCGGCGGCACTTCGGCCGGTGCGATCGCCGCTGCCGTGGCCGCCGCTGCGGCATATGGCGACCGCCACCAGCAACGGGGCGAACAGCTGCCTGGCGACGCCGGCTATGGCGGCCTGTCGGCGGTGTCGGCGCAGCTGTCGCGGCGTGGATTCATCTACAGCCTGTTCCAGCCTGCCGCCGGCGCGCGCGCTGCGTATCGGTTGCTGGTGGTGCTGACCGGCAACGCCGGCTGGCCACGCAAGCTGCTGTGCCTGGCCATCGCGGTGTTCCAGATCGCGCCGCTGGAAGTGCTGGTGTCGTTGGCACTGCTGCTCGGCCTGGGCTGGTGGGGCGGTGGCTGGAGCGGCGTGGCGGCGACCCTGCTGCCGTCGCTGCTGTGTGCCTACGGCGCAGGCGTGGCCGCCGCTGCGCTAAGGGTGGCCCGGGTGGCGCGGCGCAACCTGCTGGGCCTGTGCAGCGGGCTTAGCCGCAGTGCGGGCAGGCCGGCGCTGACCGAGTGGCTGCATGAAAGCCTGCAGCAGCTGGCGGGCAAGCCGATGGATGCACCGCTGACCTTCGCCGATCTGCACGACGCGCCGCGCTATGCAGGCGAACCGGATAGCCCGCATGCGATCACCCTGCAGATGATCACCACCTGCGTATCGCACAACGAACCGCGCACGCTGCCGTTGGGCGGGGCGCAGTTCTGGTTCCTGCGCGAGGAGTTCGAGCAGCTGTTCCCGGCCAGTGTGGTGCAGTGGATGGTCGACCGCGCCGGTCCACCGCGCGAGGTTGAAGGCCGCAACTACTACCATCTGCCGCAGGGCGCGTCGCTGCCGGTACTGGTGGCCACGCGCATGAGCCTCAGCTTCCCGCTGCTGATCAGCGCGGTGCCGCTGCATGAGCCCTCGCGTCGCGAACGTCGCTGCGAGCCGACGTCGACGGCTGCAGGCGAGGCCGGACACAACGTGGCCGACAGCATGGAAGGGCTGACCAGCGCGGGCCAGGGCTGTGGTCCGGTGATCACCGCGTTCCGGGTGTGCTGGTTCTCCGACGGCGGCATCAGCAGCAACTTCCCGATCCACCTGTTCGATGCCGCACTGCCGCGCTGGCCGACCTTCGCCATCAACCTGGTCTATCCGCAACGCCCCGAGCCGGTGGTGCGCGAGAGCGACAACCGCCAGGCGCTGGAACGCGCGGTGTTCCTTCCCACCGAAAACCGGCATGGATGGCAGCGACATTACCAGTCCATCGCCACGCCGCTGGCGGCCGGTGAGCTGGGCCGCTTCCTGTTCGCGGTGGTGGCCACCATGCAGAACTGGCGCGACCTGCTGCAGGCGCGTGCGCCGGGGTATCGCGACCGCATCGTGCATGTGAGCCTGCAGGGCGACGAGGGTGGCATGAACCTGGACATGCCACAGGAGGTGCTGACCCGCATCGCCGACAAGGGCAGCCTGGCCGGTGCACGCTTCTGTTCGTTCTCGTTCGAGAACCATTACTGGATTCGTTGGCGCAACCTGGCCTCGGCTTACCAGCGCTACACGCTGGAGATATCGCGCACCGATGATCCGGCGCAGCAGGTGCTGGCCTATCGCGCGGCCTATGCGATGGTGGCCACCGGCACGCCGCCACCGCCGTCGTACAAGCTGGGTTCGGAAGACAAGCGGCTGGCGTCGCAGCAGCTGTGGGGGCTGATGGTGGAGCAGGGCCGCAGCTGGGATGACCTTGGCCCCGACCTCACCGACGGCTCGCCACGGCCGTTGCCACAGATGAAGGTGACGCCGATCTATTGATCGCGGTGTGCCGCTGCGCTCGCCGGGTATGGCCCGGCGCTACCGTTGGCTATCGCCACGCCTCGACCACCGCATCGCCGCGCAATGGCGCATACAACGGCAAGGCCAATTCCTGCTTCACCCATCCCGGGTTGAGCGCGCGCAATCCCGCCAGGTATTCGCGGGCCAACGCGGTTTCACCCTGCGACATCGCCAGCCGCGCCGCGCGTGCCCACGTCCGGTCCCAGCCATGCGCCAGCGCCAGCGAGGTGGCCAGCGACGCACGTGCGTCGGCCACGTCGCCCTTTTCCCACTGCTGTTCGGCGCGGATGATCGCTTCATTCGAAAGCCGCATGTCGTACAGCTCGCGCAGGCGCGCCACGGCACGCGGGTCGGCATCCACGCGCAGGTCGGTGTCCTGCCAGTCGCCGCCAGGCGTGCGCACCAGCAATGCCGCCGACCATTGCCCGCTGCGTTGTCCACCCGCCGCTTGTCCCGCTTCCAGCGCTGCCAACAGGCGCGCGGCAAGCGCACCGTGGGTGGTCGTAAACGCGCGTTGCATCGCCGCCAGCACGTCCGGCCCAGCCAGTCCGTTGCCTTGCACGCTCACCTTGCCCTCGCCAACGGCACCGGCCCAATCGGCCCGCTGTGCAGTGGCGCCGGTGTACTGCGCGTTGCCGCCTCGCGCACTGACCAGCCCGACCTGGCGCTCGGCGATGGTGGTGCCATCGAAGTCGCCATCCTCGTCCAGCAACTGCTTGAGCACCTGCGCCGGCGCGCGACCTTCGGCCAGCAGCGCCAGCCCCTTCGAGCCGTAGGTCGGGTTGGTTTCGAACTGGCTGGCGACCGCGCCGACCTTCGCCTGCGCCCACGGCACGCCGACACCGCCGACGGCGAGATTGTGCGTGGCGACAGCCACACCGCAGTCACCGGCTTCGTTGCAGGCGGCGATGGAAAAGGTCGCCCATGCCGGTGCAGCGGCAGCAGCGAGCAGCAATGCCAGGCAGGGGCGCAGCATGAACATGGTCGTCTCCGGTGAAGGCGTTGAACTGGGATGCAACGGACGCGCGGAAGGTTTAGTAGATCCACGCCATGCGTGGATGAATCCCCATCGAAATCGAATATTTCGACAATTCGTCGAAGAGCATCCACGCATGGCGTGGATCTACCGTGTCGACCAAGGTCGACACCCACCAACAGCAGGCCATGCCATTCCGGCAGATCGCTGAGGTCTGTCGAAGGCGGGGTGGGTCCGATTGCGGGGGTGTCCGCGGCATGGATGCCGCGGCCAAGCCCCCATGGACGGGTTTACGGCGTCCCCCGCAACCGGACCCACCCCGCCATCCCAGGTATAGCCAGCTTTTGACGTTGACGTTGACGTTGCCTCCGCAGGTGCAGGGCGCAGCCCTGCCGGACCGCCCCCTACCGCCCCGGCAACTGGGTAAACGCGCGCTGCATGCAGTCCTCGCGCGGGCACACCCGGCAGCCCGGCCCGATCGACACCGAATTGCCCGGGCTCTGCACGTCCAGCCCCAGCGAATACACCAGCCGATCGGCATGCTGCAGGTCACACCCCAGTGCCACCGCGAAGGTCTTGCGTGGCTGGCCGTGTCCCACCGGGCCGCTGCTGACCTGCCGTGCCAGCCAGAAATGGCGGCGGCCATCGGGCATGCGCGCGGTCTGGGTGAGGATGCGTCCGGGCTGGTTGAACGCCTCATAGACGATCCACAAAGGGCAGGAACCGCCCACCTGCGAGAAGTGGAAATCGGTGGCCGAGTGGCGCTTGGACACGTTGCCGGCGCGGTCCACGCGGATGAAGAAGAACGGCAGCCCCGGCGCACTGCGGCGTGCCAGCGTACTCAATCGATGGCAGACCGCCTCGAATCCCACACCGAACTGATGCGCCAGCAGCTCGATGTCATAACCGCTGGCCTCGGCCGCGCGCAGGAAACGCATGTACGGCATCACCAGCGCACCGGCGAAATAGTTGGACAGGCCAATACGCGCCTGTGCGATGCGGGCCTCGTCGGTGAAGCCGGTGCGCGCGATCACCGCATCGATCTGCGGCAGGTAGCCGCGCAGCGCCAGCTCGACCGCCATCTGGAACGCCTGCTGGCCCGGCTCCAGATAGTCGGGCAGCCACAGCGTACGGCTGCCGGCATCGTACTGGCGCTTCTCGCGCCCGGCCTGCAGTGCAGCCACTTCCACCAGCACCCCGTGGCGGTCGGCCAGCAGCTGGCGCAGCCGTGGCGCCACGTGTCCCGGCGCCAGCCCCCATTCGGCGAACAGCTGCTCGGCCAGTTCGTCCAGCTCGGGGATGTGGTTGTGCATGCGGTTGAAGAACTCGCGCACCTGGTCGCCGGCCGGCAACGTGCTGCCCGCGCCCGGCTCGCCCAACTGGAACTCCAGCGCGGCGGCATGCTCGCGCAGCGCCAGGTGGCGGCGATGCAGGTCCAGCAGCGCGCGGCTGACCTGCGGCAGGTTGCCGGCCAGCGCGCGCAGTTCGGTGGCGCTGACGTCGGCCAGGCCCAGATCGCGCAGGGTCTCGCCCAGCGACTCCTGCAGCGCGGCGGGCTCATCGTCGTCGAACAGGGGGGAAACATCGCCCAACACCTCGCCCAGCTTCTTCTGCACTGCGGGCGTCAGCGGACGCTTGTTGCGCTCGATCTGGTTCAGGTAGCTGGCCGACAGCCCCAGGGCGCGGGCAAGGTCGGCCTGGCTGTAGCCGCGCTGCTCGCGCAGGCGCAGCAGACGCAGGCCGAGCTGGCGCTGGGGGGCTGAATAATTCACAAGATTAACAGGAATCGTGGCGGGCATTGGCCAGATTAAGCGGATTCAGGCCGGAAATCGAGGCGTTGCCTGTGAATAATGCCAAGCATCTTTCGCACCCCGTGGATTGTCGCCATGACTGTTGCAGCGCCCCGTATCCGCATGCTGATCGATGGCCAGTTCGTTGAATCGGCCACCTCCCACTGGCAGGACGTGATCAACCCGGCCACCCAGGACGTGCTGGCCCAGGTGCCGTTCGCCACCACGGGTGAAGTCGATGCCGCCGTGGCTGCCGCCAAGGAAGCCTTCAAGACCTGGCGCAAGACCCCGATCGGTACCCGCGCGCGCATCTTCCTGAAGTACCAGCAGCTGATCCGCGAAAACATGAGCGAGCTGGCGCACATCCTCACCGCCGAACAGGGCAAGACCCTGCCGGATGCCGAAGGCGATGTGTTCCGCGGCCTGGAAGTGGTCGAGCACGCGGCCGCCATCGGCAACCTGCAGCTGGGCGAACTGGCCAACAACGTGGCCAACGGCGTGGACACCTACTCGATCATGCAGCCGCTGGGCGTGTGCGCAGGCATCACCCCGTTCAACTTCCCGGCGATGATTCCGCTGTGGATGTTCCCGATGGCCATTGCCACCGGCAACACCTTCATCCTCAAGCCGTCCGAGCAGGACCCGATGGTCACCATGCGCCTGGTCGAACTGGCGCTGGAAGCGGGCATTCCCAAGGGCGTGCTGAACGTGGTCCACGGTGGCGAGGAAGTGGTCAACGCCATCTGCGACCACCCGGACATCAAGGCGGTATCGTTCGTCGGTTCCACCCGCGTCGGTACCCACGTGTACAACCGCGCCTCGCTGGCCGGCAAGCGCGTGCAGTGCATGATGGGCGCCAAGAACCACGCCGTGGTGCTGCCGGACGCCAACAAGGAGCAGACCCTCAATGCGATGGTCGGCGCGGCCTTCGGTGCGGCGGGCCAGCGCTGCATGGCCGCCTCCACCCTGGTGCTGGTCGGTGAAGCGCGCGGTTGGGTGCAGGACCTGGTCGAAAAGGCCAAGACCCTGAAGGTCAGCGGTGGCACGGTCGCCGGCACCGACGTCGGCCCGGTCATTTCCTGCAGCGCCCGTGATCGCGTTGAAGGCCTGATCGCGTCGGGCGTGGAGCAGGGCGCCAAGCTGGTGCTGGATGGCCGCAAGCCGCAGGTCGATGGTTTCGAGAAGGGCAATTTCGTTGGCCCGACCATCTTTGCCGGTGTCACCACCGACATGCGCATCTACCAGGAAGAAATCTTCGGGCCGGTGCTGGTCATCCTCGAAGCGGAAACGCTGGATGAGGCCATCGCCATGGTCAACAGCAACCCGAACGGCAACGGCACCGCGCTGTTCACCCAGTCCGGCGCCGCAGCACGCCGGTTCCAGGAAGACATCGACGTCGGCCAGGTCGGCATCAACGTGCCGATCCCGGTGCCGGTACCGCTGTTCTCGTTCACCGGTTCGCGCGCCTCCAAGCTGGGCGACCTGGGTCCGTACGGCAAGCAGGTGGTGCTGTTCTACACGCAGACCAAGACCGTCACCGCGCGCTGGTTCGACGACGAGACGCTGAGCCATGGCGTCAACACCACAATCAGCCTGAAGTAACCGCAGGGAGCAGCCATGAGCCACTCGATGACGACGGAACAGGAAGAAGCGCAGCAGGCGTACCGCGAAGCGGCGCGTGACTTCGCACAGGCCGAACTGGCGCCGCACGCCGCGCGATGGGATGCGGAGGGCATCTTTCCGCGCGAGGCGATCGCCAAGGCCGGTGAACTGGGCTTCTGCGGTCTGTACATGGACCCGGAAGTGGGCGGCAGCGGCCTGAGCCGACTGGACGCCGCCGTCGTCATCGAGGAGCTCGCCAACGTCGACCCGTCGACCGCGGCCTATATCAGCATCCACAACATGGCCTCGTGGATGGTGTCCACGTGGGGCCAGCCGGCGCTGCGCGACGCGTGGGGCAATGACCTGTCTTCTGGCAGCAAACTGGCCTCGTACTGCTTGACCGAGCCGGGCGCCGGTTCGGACGCGGCCTCGCTGAAGACCACCGCCGTGCGCGATGGCGACTTCTACGTGTTGAATGGCTCCAAGGCCTTCATTTCCGGCGCCGGTGCCACCGAGCTGCTGGTGGTGATGGCACGTACCGGCGGTGCCGGTGCAGGCGGGGTCAGCGCGATCGCGGTGCCGGCCGACCTGCCGGGCATCAGCTATGGCCGCAAGGAAGAGAAGATGGGCTGGAACAGCCAGCCCACCCGCGGCATCACCTTCGAAAACGTCCGCGTACCGGTCAGCCACCTTCTGGGAGAGGAAGGCGGCGGCTTCAAGCTGGCGATGAAGGGGCTCGATGGTGGCCGCATCAACATCGCCGCGTGCTCGCTGGGTGCTGCGCAGGGCGCGCTGGATGCCGCACGCCGCTACATGGGCGAGCGCCGCCAGTTCGGCAAGGCGTTGTCCGAATTCCAGGCGCTGCAGTTCAAGCTGGCCGACATGGCCATCGAGCTGGTTGCCGCGCGGCAGATGGTGCATACCGCTGCGCGCAAGCTCGATGCCGGTGCCAGCGATGCCAACGTGTGGTGCGCGATGGCCAAGCGTTTCGCCACCGATGCCGGCTTCACCATCTGCAACGAAGCCCTGCAGATCCACGGGGGCTACGGCTACATCCGTGAATATCCGATCGAACGCCTGCTGCGCGACAGCCGCGTGCACCAGATCCTGGAAGGCACCAACGAGATCATGCGGGTGATCGTTGCCCGTCACCTGCTCAATACCGAAGAGGAACTGCGATGAAGGATTGGCGTACCCAGGAGCACGTTGGCCTGAAGGTCGAGGCCGATGGCCACACCGCCGTGGTCACCCTGAACAACCCGCCGGCGCATACCTGGACCGTGCACAGCCTGTCGGCGCTGCGCGACCTGGTGGGCGCACTCAATGCAGACCGCGACATCTACGCGCTGGTGATCACCGGTGATGGCGAGAAGTTCTTCTCCGCGGGGGCCGATCTCAACCAGTTCGCTTCCGGCGACAAGGCTGCCGCACGCGAAGCGGCACGCCGCTTCGGCGAAGCCTTCGAGGCGCTGTCCGCGTTCCGTGGTGTATCGATCGCTGCGATCAACGGCTACGCCATGGGCGGCGGCCTGGAGTGCGCGCTGGCCTGCGACCTGCGCATCATCGAAGACCATGCCCAGGTTGCGCTGCCGGAGGCCACCGTCGGCCTGCTGCCGTGTGCCGGTGGCACCCAGAACCTGCCGCGCCTGGTCGGCGAGGGTTGGGCCAAGCGCATGATCCTGCTCGGCGAGCGCATCAACGCGGAAACCGCCGTGCGGATTGGTCTTGCCGAAGAAAAGGTCGGCAAGGGCGAAGCCAAGGCGCTGGCACTGGAATGGGCGAAGAAGGCCGGCAAGCAGAGCCCGACCAGCATTGCCGCCTGCAAGACGTTGGTGCAGTCCACCCGCACCGGCACCCATGCGTCGGCGCTGGTGGCCGAGCGCGAGGCCTTCGTCGATCTGTTCGACACCGCCGACCAGGTCGAGGGCGTGAGTGCCTTCCTTGAAAAGCGCGCCGCGCAGTGGAAGAACGCATGACCACCGACACCGTTGCCGAGCAAGCACCGGTGCTGTTCGAAGAGCGCGTGGCCGGCAACGGCACGCGCATCGGCATCGCCACGCTCAACGCACCGCGCACGCTCAATGGCTTCTCGCTGCCGATGGCGCACCTGCTGCTGAAGCAGTTGAATGCCTGGGCCGACGACGACGGCATCGCCATGGTGGTGCTGCAGGGCGCCGGTGAGAAGGCGTTCTGCGCCGGCGGTGACCTGCACAGCCTGTACCAGAGCATGCGTGCCTACCGCGACGCCGGCCAAAACGATATCCGCGGGAACGACTACGCCGCCGAGTTCTTCGACGTCGAGTACCGCGTCGACTACCTGATCCATACCTACGCCAAGCCGATCCTGTGCTGGGGCCACGGCATCGTGATGGGCGGCGGCATTGGCCTGATGTCCGGTGCCAGCCACCGCGTGGTCAGCGAACGCTCCAAGCTGGCCTTCCCGGAAATCACCGTGGGCCTGTTCCCTGACGTGGGTGGCAGCTGGCTGCTGCCGCGCGTGCCGGGCAACGGTGGCCTGTTCCTTGCCCTGACCGGTGCGCTGCTCAACCCGGGCGATGCGATCTATGCCGGCCTGGCCGACGTGCATGTGGCCGAGGAACGCCGCAGTGCGGTGTTCGACGCGCTGCTGCAGGTCGCGTGGTCGACCGATGCCGCACGCAACCACGAGCGCCTGTCACAGCTGCTGCTGTCGTTTGCCAGCGATGCGGCTACCGGCCCGCTGCTGGCCAATGCTACGCGGGTCGATGCGCTGTGTGCAGGCGATGACCTGGCCGCCATCGTCGAACGCATCAGTACCCTGCAGACCGATGATGCGTGGCTGCAGGCCGCACAGAAGACCCTTGCCGCCGGTGCACCGGGTTCGGCACGGCTGGCCTTCGAACTGCAGCGCCGCAGCGCCGGCCAGGATCTGGCCAGCGTGTACCGGCTGGAATACATCACCGCCCTGCATTGCGCTGCGCATGGTGATTTTGCTGAAGGCATCCGCGCGCTGCTGATCGACAAGGACCGCAATCCCTCGTGGAACCCGGCCACGCTGGCCGATGCCGACCGCGCATGGGCCGATACGTTCTTCGCTTCTCCCTGGGCCGATGCCGCGCATCCGCTGGCCGACCTGGGTACCCCTGTCGCTGAAAGGAGCCTTGCATGAGCCGCGTTGCATTCATTGGGTTGGGCAACATGGGTGGCCCGATGGCCGCCAATCTGGTCAAGAACGGCCACACCGTACGTGTGTTCGATCTGGTGCCTGCCGCGGTGCAGGCGGCGGTCGACGCGGGTGCCAGCGCAGCGGCATCGGCACGCGAGACCCTGGCCGATGCCGAGGTGGTGATCTCGATGCTGCCGGCCAGTCGCCATGTTGAAGGCGTGTACCTGGGTGATGACGGCATCCTTGCCGCGATTCCCGCCGGTGCGCTGGTCATCGACTGCAGCACGATTGCCCCGGCCAGCGCGCGCAAGGTATCCGAAGCGGCCGCCGCACGAGGCCTGCAGATGATCGACGCGCCGGTGTCCGGCGGCACTGCTGGCGCGCAGGCCGGCACGCTGACCTTCATCGTCGGTGGCGAAGAGGACGCGCTTGAACGCGCCCGCCCGGTGCTGCAGGCGATGGGCAAGAACATCTTCCATGTGGGCGCCAGTGGCGCCGGCCAGGTGGCCAAGCTGTGCAACAACATGGCGCTGGGCGTGATCATGGCTGTCACCGGCGAAGCCATCGCCCTGGGCGTGGCGCACGGGCTGGACCCGAAGGTGCTGTCGCAGATGATGGCGGTCAGCACCGGCCGCAGCTGGGCCACCGAAGTGTGCAACCCGTGGCCGGGCGTGCTGGAAAACGCGCCGGCGTCGCGCGGTTACAGCGGCGGCTTCGGCAGCGATCTGATGCTGAAGGACATGGGCTTGGCGGTGGAGGCGGCGATGAGCGTCGGCGCCTCGATCCCGCTGGGCGAAGTGGCCCGCAACCTGTACTCGATGAACCACCAGGCCGGCCGCGGCAAGCTGGATTTCTCCAGCGTCGTGCAGCTCATCACGAGCGAAAAGTGACCTGGTAGTGCCGGCCGCTGGCCGGCAACCTCATGCCCCCTTGCGGGACAACGAAGGTGGGATGGGCGGATGCCTGGTTTCGACCGGCATCCGCCCATTTTTTTGGGGGTCGGATCCCTTTCGCAACGCGAAAGGGTTCTGACCCCAATACTCCGCGATGGGGTCAGAGCCCTTTGCCCATGGCAAAGGGATCCGACCCCGGCTGCATCAGGCAACGATCAGCGTCACGTCGATGTTGCCGCGGGTCGCGTTGGAGTACGGGCAGACGATGTGTGCCTTCTGCACCAGCTCTTCCACCTGCTCGCGCGGCACGCCCGGCACGTTGATGGTCAGCTCGGCTTCGATGCCGAAACCGGTCGGGATCTGGCCGATGCCGACCTTGCCGGTCACGGTGGTGTCGGCCGGCAGCGCGACCTTGGCCTGGCCGGCGACGAACTTCAGTGCGCCCAGGAAGCAGGCCGAATAGCCGGCAGCAAACAGCTGTTCCGGGTTGGTGCCCGGGCCGCCAGCGCCGCCCAGCTCGCGCGGGGTCGACAGCTGGATGTCCAGCACGTTGTCGGACGAGACGGAACGGCCTTCACGGCCGCCGGTGGAGGTGGCCTGGGCGGTGTACAGAACCTTTTCGATGGACATCGGGATGCTCCTGGTCAGTGAGTGGGTAGTGCGTTGGAGCTTACTTTGCCCGGATTCTGCACACCGTTGGTTGCAATAAATCCGAAAAATTTGATTGAACGTCCTGCCGGCCTAGATCGTCCATTCCCGGTCGGTGGTGAACATGATGGTCAGCCAGCGGTCCGGCGACGATTCGCCCAGCGCATCGCCGATCTCGTCACGCAGGTGATCCCACTCCAGCAGGGGCCGCGGCGGATCGTCCTCACGCACCACGAAGAACAGCTCGATCTGCTCGCCACGGCCCACCTGCGCCACGTAACTGCGGTGCTCGACGAAACCGTGCTTTGCAACAATCGCCCGCGCCACCGCATCCACATGCGCCTGCAGTTCGGGCGGGGTAACCAGCAGGATGCCGGCCAACGCGCGCCGCACCGTGCCCAATGGCGCGATCATCACCAGCACGCAGACGAAGGCGAGGATGGCCGGATCGATGTACGGGCCGACCCACGCCAGCGACGTGCCACGCACCAGCACGCCACCGAGGAAGGCCAGCAGATAGCAGGCCGACATGCTCGCGGCGATCACCCAGTTCTTCGCATCCAGTGCGATGAACTCCGAACCGATGCGCTGGTTCGCACGCAGCACGAACCAGGCCAGCGCGCTTTCAGCCACGATCGACAGTGCCGCGAAGATGATTGCGGGGCCAAGCGCGATCTGTCGCCCACCCGACATCAGCGCATCGACCGCATTGACCAGTGCGTACAACGCCGCACCGATCATCAGCGTGCCACTGACTCCCAGCACGATCGGTTCCAGATGCCAGAAGCCCATGGTGAAGCGCTGGTTCAAACGCGACTGCACTGCGTCGGTCTGGGTGGACAGCGCGATCAGCCGCGCGACCAGCAGCGACAGCCACGTCATCACCACGTCGATCAGGCCGTAGATGCCATCGAAGATGATCAGCGACGAATTGGCCAGCAGGCCGAATACCACTGCGGCGGCGGCCAGCAGCAGCGAGGCGGCGATGGACAGCCGCAGCACACCCTGCTCGGTGCGTGGATCGAGGAAACGTTCGGAACGGGAAGACATGCAGAAATCCGGCTGGGAAAGCGCCGCGGAAGCGGTGCCGCACCATTCTATCCAGACCACCGCTCGCCTCTGTGACTGCACCGGCGCAGGGCCCGGAAAAGTCACCAGACTGGTGACGGTTTACGGATTGACGGGTGCACACCTCAGGCGTATCTTTTCAACCACGATGACATACAAGCCTCTGGCGACCGCCGGGGGCTTTTTGCGTTTACGCCGCCCGTCGGCACCTTGTCATCGTATTTGCGGCCCTGCCAGTCCTGGTGGGGCCGTTTCTGTTTCCGCCCCGACCCTGCCCTTCTCGCACCGTCCTTGATGACAGCGTGCGGCGTAGCCGCGTGCGCAGGGTCGGGGCATCCAACATCCATCAACGAAGGAGGATTCGATGCCCCTGCTGACACTTGAGCAGTGCCGCATGCACTGCCGTATCGACGGCGACTACGACGACGCCATTCTGGACGACCTGCTGGCCGCGGCGACCGACGCGGCGTCGGCCTACCTGCGGCGGGCGCTGTTTGCCGACCAGGCGGCACTGGATCTGGCGCTGGACCAGTTGCCGCAGGACATGGCGGCGGCGGTGACCGGGCATGAAGCCGCGGTCGCCGCCGCCAATGCCGAGACCAACGCGGCCAAGGCCAAGGCCATGCGTGACGTCGCTGATCGTCGCTTGGCCGTGGCCACCGAACGCAGCGCGCAGCTGCTGCAGGGCCTGCCGGCCAACGACAGCATCCGCGCTGCGGTGCGCCTGCTATTGGGCCATCTGTATGCGCATCGGGAAGCGGTGGTGGTTTCCACGCACGCCTTGGATGTACCGGTCGGTGCTGCTGCCATCGCGATGGAGCTGCCGTTTGGCGTCGCCGCACTGCTCGATCCCTACCGACTGGCGGCGACCCCATGAACGCCGGTCACTTCAACCGTCGCATCCGCATCGAGCGCCAGGATGGGCGCGTCGATGCCTGGGGCCAACCTCTGGATGCGTGGGTGAGCGTTGCCGATCTGTGGGCGGCAATTCCTCTTGAACGTGCCGACACGGTGCAGCGGGTGAAGCTGGACAGCGGGCTGTCCGCAGCGATTCGCCGCCAGCGCTTCCAGGTGCGCCTGGCGCCGGCGCAGCGAGCCGGCATTGGCATCGGAATGCGCATCGTGCACGACGGCCACGCGTTCGATATTACCGGTGTGGTGCCCGACCTTGGCACGCGACACACCGCCGTGCTGTTCACCGAACAGCTGGCTGCAACCGCCTGAGCGAGGACACTGCGATGAGTTACGAACCGAAGTTGCAGCAACTGCTTGGCGGATTGCTGCAGGGGCGCCTGTACCCGGATGTTCCACCGGACCGAGTCACCTATCCCTGCGCGGTCTACCAGCAGGTGGGTGGGCAGGCGCTGTGGTTCAACGAAGGGTCCATCCCCGACCAGAAGCACGCTCGCGTGCAGCTGACCGTCTGGGCAGACACCCGTGCCCAGGCCAACACCCTGATCCGTGACATCGAAGATCAGGTCTGCGCGGGTCTGCCGAAGTCTGAATCCTATGGCGCCGCCATTGCCGTGCATGAACCGGCACTCAGGAAGTACGGCGCACGGCTCGATTTCGGGCTGTGGTACGCCAACCCGTAGTTCCACTGCTCCACGTACCACCTGAAGCCCGGCACACGCCGGGCTTCGTCTTTTTCAATCCACATGAGGAAATGCAACATGGCACTCAAGCTTCCCAAGGGCACCCAGTTCGGCTTCGCACCGGTCGTCTCCACCGCCATCGCCACCAGCGCGATCTCCAAGGCTGCGCCGGCACTGGCCAGCGTCGCCGCCAACAGCGTCGACACCGGCGATGTGGTGGTCATCGAGCTGCCGGGTTGGCCGGCCCTGAACAACCGCGCCACCCGCGCCGGTGCCGAAGCCACCGGCAGCGTTGAACTGCTGGGCATCGATACCACCGACAACGTGCTGTTCCCCGCCACCAGCGGTGCCGGCGTGCTGCGCAAGGCCGGTGCCTTCGTCGACCTGGACCAGCAGGGCGACCCGACCACCGCAGGTGGCGAGCAGCAGTACTGGAGCGGCACCCTGCTGGAGGACCCGACCGGTCGCCAGGTGCAGATGCCGACCTTCAAGAACGCCAAGACCATCACCCTGCCGCTGTTCTACGATCCGAAGAAGCCGTGGTACTCGGCCCTGAAGAACGTCGACGCCAAGGGCGAACCGGTGATCCTGCGCGCCAAGCTGGTCGGTGGCGACGTGCTGTACTGGTACGGTTACCTGAGCTACAACGGCGACCCGACGATGGCCGCCAACACCCCGATGGGCACCACCGCGACGTTCACCGCGCTGGCCGATTCCATCCTGGTCGAGGGCGCCTGATGTTCCAGGTAAAGGCGCCAGAGAGCTTCAAGAGCACCCTGACCATCATCGGTCATGGTCGCGAGCAGAAGCTCAACCTGACCTACCGGCACCTGCCGGTGGCCGACTATGCGCAGCTGCTGGAGCGCCTGGGCGATGACACGTTGAGCGTGGCCCAGGCGATCCTGGACATCGTGGTGGATTGGGATGCCGACGTGGCCCTGGATACGGCAGGCGTGGAACTCGCCCTGCAGCAGCAGGCCGGCCTGGATGGCGCCATCATCGGTGGCTACACCCAGGCCCTGCAGGTCGCACGCAAGGGAAACTGATCGAGGCGGTGGGGGCCCTGTACTGGCGGGCCCCCACCGAGTCCGAGCTGATGCAGCTTGGATTGAAAGCCAAGCATTTTCCGCCGCCACGGGTTGAGCTGTGGCCGGAGTGCGTGCTTCCCATCGAACTCTTTTCGCGGGTTGCCACCCAGTGGCGCGTCGGCGCAGGTGGCCCGATCGGGCTGGATTACAACGTGGTCTACCGGGAGCTGGAGCGCGAAGCGCTCGATGGCGACCAGTACGACGAGGTGATGGCGGCCATCCGCGTCATCGAACGCGCTGCCCTGGAGCAGATGCAGCAGGAATGAGCCGGCCATCGCGGCAACGCCGATGCCCGGTCCCGACTCCGCCGATGCGGAGCCGACTCTCCCGAGGAACACTCAATGAGCACTACATCGCCTGGCAGCACACGGGCCACCGTGGACGCCAGCAATGCACTGGAAACGGCCATGCAGGCAGCAAGGCGCAGCATGACCGAGATGACCGGCACCACACAGGAGTTCCAGCGGCAGCTGGAAAAGATCAATACGGTGCAGCAGGCATTCAACGCCGTGCTGACAACCAGCGCCTCGCTGGTCACCGCCCTGTCCACGCAACTGACTGCCCTGAACACGCAAATGCAGGCGGCGGCGAAGTCTGCTACGGCCGCAACGGGCGGTGACGCCGGCAAGGCCGCGAAGACGGAGGAGAAGGCGGAAAAGGACGACATGGGCCTGGCGGGCATCCGCAAGGGTCTGGGCGGCGCGCTCGGCGACTATATCGGCAAGACCGAGAACACCGCCACGGCCGCCAAGAAGGCCTTCGGCAAGGCATTCACTGGCGCCGACGAGGCGCTGCGGAGCTTTGTGACCACCGGCAAGTCCAAGTACAAGGAGCTGGCCCAGTCCATCCTGTCCGACCTGAAGATGATTGCCGCACAGCAGACTCTGGTCTGGGGAGCGAGGAAGATCGCTGGCCTGATGGGGGTCGACCTGGCGCCCAAGGACGTTGCGACGGACGCGGCGGCAGCTGCAGCAGGCGTGGCAGTTCCCAAGGATGCCAAGGCCGGCGATGCCAAGGCAGGTGATACCAAGGGCGGCAAGGATGACAAGGACGCCAAGGGGTTTTCGGGGTTCCGCAAGGGTTTCGGCAGCGCGCTCGGCGAGTACATGGAAAAAACCGAGAACTCCGCCAAGACCACCCAGGATGCATTTTCCAAGGCATTCACCGGAGCCGAGGCCGCATTGCAGAGCTTCGTGAAGACGGGCAAGTCCAATTACAAGGAACTGGCCAAGTCGATCATCGCCGACCTCAAGATGATCGCCATCCAGCAGGCAATCGTCTGGGGCGTCAAAAAGATCACGGGCATGCTCGGTTATGGCACGGGGGTGGAGGCCAACGCCAAGGGTGGTGTCTACCAATCGCCGAGTCTGTCGGCCTACTCCGGCGGTATCTACAACACGCCACAGCTGTTCGCATTCGCCAAGGGCGCCGGCGTGTTCGGTGAAGCGGGGCCTGAAGCGATCATGCCGCTGCAGCGCGGGCCCGATGGCCGCCTGGGAGTGGCGGCACACGGTGCCGGTGGCGGTGGCGGGGTGGGAGTCAATATCCGCATCGACAACAACGGTGGCAAGGAAGTCACCAGCAACGAAAGCATGCTGCAGCAGTTCGGCAACGAGATCGGCCAGTTCGTGGAGCGAAAATACCGTGATCTGCAGATGCGTGACATGAAGGCTGGCGGCGTCCTCAGCAGGAGTGCAGCACGATGACCGACACCTTTACCTGGGCAGCAACCAGCCAGAGCACTGGCACCACCACTGCCACCGTCAAGCGCGCGCGCTTCGGCGATGGATACGCACAAGCCGCACCGGATGGGCTCAATGCCCGCCTGCGCAGCTACCAGCTGCAGTTCGTCGGTAATCGCAGCACGATCAACGAGATCGTTGCGTTCCTGGATGGCCATGTGGGCCAGAGCTTCTTCTGGCGGGGCCCGCTGGGCACTGGTCTGTATGGCTGCGACACCTATACCGACAGCCATCTGGGTGGATCGGTGTTCAGCATCACTGCGACGTTCGAACAGACGTATCAGCCGTAGGAGCGGACATGGATCTTCAGCAGATCGACCTGGACACCCTCCAGCCCAACGGCAAGCGGGGCGAAACGCAGCGCCCCGCTTTCACCAAGATCAACCAGAATTTCAAGGAAGTGGCCTTGGCGGTGGATGCAGTTCCCGAGGCGGTCGCACGTGCGGTCTCGGGAAGAAATCGCCTGATCAATGGCAATTTCGACTGCTGGCAGCGGGTTACCAGCTTCAACACATCGGGAAGGTACACGGCCGATCGCTGGTTCCTTCAGATGCAGGGCATCGCCGATCCGGTATTCAGGCGGAACCCCACGGCTATGGGGGACAACAATTTTCCCCGGAGCAAGTACACGCTGTCCGTCAGCTCGAGTGGAAACACCGACGCAGAGAAGCATTTCTTCGTGTTCGAGCAACGTGTGGAGGACGTGCGAACCTTCGCCGATACCCCAAGCACGGTGTCCTTCCTGGTATTCAATGCAGGTGCGGGGGGGCGCAGGATCGCACTGGAGTTCGCGCAGACCTTCGGCGCAACGGGCAGCGCCCCGGTACTGGCCGTTGCACCTGAGATTTTCGAGCTCGCTCCTGGCCTGAACAGAATCCGCAAGACAGTGACGCTGCCCTCCATCTCGGGAAAAAAACTATCTGATGAAGGTGCCGCCGTAATGTGCGTGTGGGTATCTGCGGGCACGCAGTTTGCCAACCGCACCGCCGGCCTTGGCGCGCAGCATGGCCAGGTCTACTTCGGAGAATTCCAGTGGGAGCGCGGCGCTACGGCCACGGCTTTCGAATGGCGTCCGCTGGACGAAGAAGTACAGCGTTGTCGGCGCTACTACCAGGCCGATGCCACGGGCTCCTCCTTTGACGGCGGAGTTCGCTTCAACGCGGGTGTCGGCCTCATCCGTGGTGACAACAAGGTGTACCTGATCTATCCATTCAGCCAGCGGATGCGGACCATCCCCGCGGTCGGATTCTCAAACCTGCCGCAGTGGCGACTCCTTACGGGATCGGGGGCGACGAGCCTGACGGCGCTCAACGCGGTCGAAGTGTCTTCGACGAGGATGACCATCATCGGGTCCTTGAACGAAGCCGCTGCCGGTCAGGCCGGGATCCTGCAGAGCGCAGACTCCGCCGACGCGGGTACCGGAATCAGTCTGGACGCGGAAATCTGAGATCCGCGAGCACCACTGCGGAATGCGCTGCTTTGGTGCAATCCCCGAAAAGACAAGGAAACAGCAGAAATGTCACGACGAATCATCGACCTCGATTCCATTCAACCGAATGGAAAGCGGGGTGAAACACAGCGCCCGGCCTTCACCAAGATCAACGAGAACTTCGCAGAGGTCTACGATGCCCTGGCGACGATCCCGCAAAGCATCGACGCGGTGATCATCGAGCGCATCCCGGGAAGGAACCTGTTCATCAACGGCGGCCTGCAGTTCTGGCAGCGCCGGACTTCCGGTCGGGTCGGCAGTGGGTCAGGAACATTGGGGGCTGAAACCTTCTTTGCCGACCGCTTCTCCAACTCCGCGTTGAGCTGCAATCAGGATATCCAGCGCGTCGTCTATGACGGCCAGCAGGCAGGCTACCCGGAGGATACCCGCTCCATCCTCGTTTGCACGGTTTCCGGTGCTGTCGCCACCAGTGGTGCCTGGATGGGACAGAGGATCGAGGGCGTCCGTAGTGCAAGCGGTGATATCACGATATCGGTATGGGCAAACAGCGACGTACCGGGACGCAAGGTAGGCGTACGTGTCATTCAGGATTTCGGAACGGGTGGCTCGCCCGCACCTCAAGTGGTGACCGAAGCCGGCGTTCTCACACTGGGCGCGACAGCAGCGCGCCACAGCGTCACCGTGACGGTGCCGAGCACCAAAGGGAAGACGCTCGGCAGCAATGGAAACGATCATCTGTACGTGGTGTTCGACCTGTGCGGTACCGGCCAGGGCGGGGAGCTGGTGGGGCAGAACGGCTCGTTTGGCTTCACCCAGTTCCAGGTCGAAGAAGGGTGCACGGCGTCGCGTTTCGACTGGCGGCCAGCGGGTGTGGAGCTGGCACTTTGCCAACGCTATTACGAGAAGAGCTACAAGCTGGACGTACCGCCGAACACGGTCACCAACGAAGGGCGCGAGGCGTTCTCATCCAATACACCGGGTATCGCCCACTACCAGAGCGTCCGATTTCAGACCTCCAAGCGCGCGCATCCCAACGTGAAAATAATCTCGGCCGACACCGTGCAGCAGGATGGACATATCGCCGAAGACAACATCTCAAGGGTGCCGTGCGTTGTGAACTATGCGTCCAACTCAGGCTACGAAGTCAGCTGGTCGAACAATGCAGGGCGTTGGGGCGGCTGGTGGCATTGGTGGGCCGACGCTGAGTTCTGATCCGTAGCGGTCTCTCACCAGAACAATAGGATCCCGACATGACAAGAAAGATTATCGACCTCGATTCCCTTCAACCGAATGGAAAACGAGGCGAGACACAGCGGCCGGCGTTCACCAAGATCAACGACAATTTTGCCGAGGTGTATAGCGGTTTGAAGGACGCTCAAGAGGCCGTCACGGCAATTCCAGCAGCCCTGGATGCAGCGTTGGCCGGTAGATCACTGGCCAGGAACTACCTCGTCAATGGTGACTTCCGCTTCTGGCAGCGCGGGTGGGGCCTGGCACAGGGCACAGGTTCGAACTATCTGGCCGATCGCTGGAAGCGTGACAACGGCAACGGAACGCTTTCAATGGCGCGCTTCCCGCTGGAGCCGGGGCAGACCGCAGTTCCTGGCAATCCGCGCTGGTACATGAATGTCAACGTAGGCGCCTCTTCGGCCAGGAACAGCTACCAGCGCGTTTCGCAATTGATCGAAGACGTAACACTGCTCAGTGGCAGGAAGCTGACGCTTTCCTTCTATGCGAAGGCAGCGCCCGGATCAAAGATTGCCGTGGAAATCGAGCAGGATTTCCGTGGTCAGGACTCCTCGACACAGATGTTTGCTGGCATCGCCACGCTGACAGGAACCTGGAGCAGGTACACGATGACGTTCGATGTACCCAGTGTTTCCGGAAAGAACACCAACGGTGCCGGACACTGCACATGGGTCTCGCTGTGGATGTCCACCGGTCCGGACTTCAGCAATCGGGTTCCAGGCCTGGGGCATCAGACAGGAAACTTCGACATCGCGATGGTGCAGTTGGAAGATGGCGCTGCAGCCACCGACTTCGAGCGTAGACCAGACGCATTGGAGCTGCTGCTGTGCCAGCGCTACTTCGAGAAGAGCTACAACATAGATGTACCGCCTGGCACCGCTGATGGGGCCGGTCGGGACAACCAGTTCTATGACCGCTCGGTCGGCGTGGGCAGTACCTCGCACATCCGCTGCCGCGTACTGAAGCGGGCGACGCCTGCTTACACCGTCTACAACGACACAACCGGTGCCGTCAGCCAGGTCTCTGGTGCATCTGGTGGTGCCGGCACGGTGACGTCGATCGTCAACCCAGGCCAGTCCGGAGCCCAGGTCAACTATGTGTCGGCACCCGGGAACTGGGGTTCCTCCTTCCACTGGACTGCAGATGCGGAGCTTTGACATGTATCAACTGACGCACGATCCGGACATCATCAAGTGCACAGGCACCGGAGCGTTCATTCCGCGTGGCCACTGGATGTGGCGAGATTATGAGACGTGGATCCTGGCTGGCAACGCGCCCTCGCCAGCGCCGCCGCCCTACCCGGCGGGTTCCACCGAGCACCTCCATCTGCTGCGCCGCCAGGCGGAGCAATGGATGTGCGAGTACGTCCAGACACTGGGGCATACATCCATAGAAAGCTGCTGTAGCTACATCAGCAGCGTGATCTCGGGACTCTCCTGCGAGGCCCGAGCGATGGTGGCGTGGCGCGATGCAGTCAATCTGGCATTGACAAATCTGACCATCGCATCGCCCGAAGATGCGCAGACCTGGGAACAGATCAGGCAGAGACTACCGCAGCCGGAGACATTCGACTGGGTGCGCGGGACTTCCGACAGCGGTCCGCCGGAGCGCGGGCCCACAGGAATCTAGAGGAGCGTTCATGGCAAGAAAAATCATCGACCTCGATACCATTCAAGCGAATGGTAAGCGAGGGGAAACGCAGCGCCCGGCGTTTACCAAGATCAACGACAACTTCGCCGACGTCTACGCAGGCCTGGAGGGCGTGCAGACCGCCGTGGACGGCCTGGACAGCCGAATGGCAGGCCGCAACCGCCTTATCAACGGTGACTTCCGGGTCTGGCAAAGGGGTACGGCGTTTTCCGCATCTACCGGTGCCCGTCCTATCGCCGATCGCTGGCTGGTGAACTCGCACGCGACCACTCTCTCTGCATCGCGCGACGACATTGCGGCAGGCGGTGGTGCGGCGGGAAGGCTGATCGCAGGTTCCCGTCACCTGCTGAAGCTCGTCGTCGAAAGTGTCGCCGGCGCCGACAGCATGGCACTCGTCCAGCAGCGCATCGAGGACGTGCGTACGTTCGCGGGAAAACGCGTCACCATCAGCTTCAAGGCGCGGGCCACGGTCGACAACTTCAAGGTGGGCCTGGAATTTCAGCAGTCGTTTGGCACCGGCGGCTCAACGGCTCGGGACAGCATCGGCGGCGGCGTCACGCTCGATACGATGTGGCGCTGGCACCAGTTGACCGTGGATGTGCCTGGCATCGCAGGGCAGACCCTGGGCGCCGACAGCTATCTACAGCTCAGCCTGTGGCTGGACGCGGGCGCGAACTTCGCAGGTCGCGCGTTCGGGGCGGGACAGAAGAGTGGCGTGGTCTATCTGGCTGAAATGCAGGTCGAGGAGGGTGACACCGCGACCGATTTCGATCGCCGGCCCGAAGCGCTTGAACTGTTGCTGTGCCAGCGCTACTACGAAGCAGTTGATGTGAACCGGATCCTGGGAATCACTTACACCGCCAACGGCGATTCGCGCGCCTGCATCCCGTTCAAGGTACGCAAGCGCGTGGCGCCCAGGATCACCTCGCCCTCCACCGCGCTCAACCTGGTGGGCTTCGGCTCCGAAGGCAGTCTCATCAACTTCAACGGCGGCGATCCGGGCTGGCAGTCCACCGTGGACGCGGCCGTGTTGTCCTCGATGTCCAACAACATGCAGCAGTACGGAGCGGTCGTGGTGTGGTCGACCACCTCCCAGGTTCTGGTGCACGCAGACGCGGAGCTCTGAGCCATGAGCGCAATCACGACCGAAACCGGCCGCGTCAGCGGCTTCACCACCAATGCGTCACTGCGCCCCGGACACCGTGTGATCGTGCCCTGCGGTCAGCCGTCCCATCCCGTACCGCCTTATCCCGCCACCGCTCAGGAGCGCACCTCATGATCACCGCCGATGCCCAGCAACTCGAGCCGGGTGGCCGCATTACCGTCTTCGAACTGGACGCCAGCAGTTTCGGTGCCGACCAGCTGTTCTTCCACGCGCACCTGCAGAGCGGTGTGATCATCTGGCAGGGGCAGGAGTACGGCCCCTGGCCGATCGAAGCCAGCGGCTTTGAACGAACCAGCGACCAGCCGCCGAACCCGAAACTCCGGGTCAGCAACATCGATGGCCGCATCACCGCGATGTGCCTGCTGTTCGATGATCTGGTCGGCGCCCGTGTCATCCGTCGGCAGACGCTCGCCAAGTACCTGGATGCAGCCAACTTCGAAGAGGGAAATTCCAGCGCCGATCCGGCAGAGCACTTCCCCGACGAGGTCTGGTTCATCGAGCGCAAGGTCGGTGAGGACAAGCAGACGGTGGAGTTCGAACTGACCACGGCCATCGATCTCAACGGCGAACAGCTGCCCGGCCGGCAGATCATCGCCGGCATGTGTGGTTGGCTGGTACGCGGTGGCTACCGCGGCCCCTACTGCGGCTACAACGGTCCGGCGGTTGCCGATGGCGACGACGTGGCCACCGATGACCCCGCCCGCGACCAGTGCGGGGGCCGTGTGCGCAGCTGCAAGATGCGTTTCGGCCAGGACAAGCCTTTGCCCTATGGCGGCTTCCCGGCGGCCGGCCTGCTCCGCTCCTGATCCAGCGCTTCCGATTCTCCACTTCCAGGCCCGCTCGCGCGGGCTATTTTTTTGGGTGAAACATGCAACCAACAACCCTGCAGGCCATCCAGGCACATGCCGTGGCCGAGTACCCGCGCGAGTGCTGCGGGCTGATCGTGGCCATCGAAGGCCACGAGCACTATCTGCCGTGCCGCAACCTCGCGGGCACACCCAGTGAACACTTCCGCCTGCCGGCCGAGGACTATGCCGTGGCCGAGGACAAGGGCGAGGTGCTGGCCCTGGTGCACAGCCATCCGGACGCAGCTGCCACACCGTCCGACGCGGATCGGGTGATGTGCGAGCACAGTGGCCTGACCTGGCACATCGTCAGCGTCGGTCAGGTGGATGGCGAGGCACCCGAATGCGGTGACCTGCAGACCATCCAGCCGAACGGCTATGTTGCGCCGCTGGTCGGCCGCCAGTTCGCCCACGGCGTGCTGGACTGCTACAGCCTGGTGCGCGACTTCCATGCGCGCGAACTAGGCATTTCCTTGTCCGACTACACCCGCGACGACGACTGGTGGGACAAGGGCCAGGACCTGTACAGCCTTGAACGACTGCATGCGGAAGGCTTCGACCTGATCGAAGGCGAACCGCGGCGTGGCGACATGATCCTGATGCAGATCCGCTCGCCGGTGACCAATCACGCCGGCGTCTACCTGGGCGACGGGCAGATGCTGCATCACCTGCACGGTCGTCTTTCCGAGGCCGTGCCCTACGGCGGCATGTGGGCCGAGCGCACCCGTTGCATCGTCCGCCATCGCGAGGTGCGCCATGACTGACCGTCTTCGTACCATCCGCCTGTACGGCAAGCTGGGCGCGCGCTTCGGGCGCAAGTTCCGGCTGGCGGTGAACAGCCCGGCCGAGGCCGTGCATGCCCTATGCGTGATGCTGCCTGGCTTTCAGCAGTACCTGATGGGTGCAAAGGCCAAGGGTATGGAGTTTGCCGTGTTCAACGGTAAACAAAATCTCTCCCGGGAGCAGTTGCACGACCCGCCGGGGCAGGATGACATCCGTATTGCGCCTGTCATGGTGGGCAGCAAGCGGGGAGGAATCCTGCAGACCATTCTCGGTGTTGTCCTGATCGTCATTGGCGTTTACATGAACATCGCTGCTGCGGGATCAGGTATGGGATTCGTCCAGATGGGTGTTGGCATGGTTATCGGCGGCGTCACCCAGATGCTCTCCCCGCAGCCAAAAGGCCTGGGCGCAAAAGATAGCCCCGACAACGCCCCCAGCTACAGCATGAACGGCACCGTCAACACCCAGGCGCAAGGCAATCCTGTCCCGGTGGCCTACGGCGGGCATGACAAGAAAGGCATGTTCATCGGCTCGGCCGTGATCAGCGGCGGCATCCTGGCGGAGGACCAGTTTTGAACCAGATCATTCATTCCGCACAGCGTGAGCGCAGTGCACCCATACCCACACTGGTGGGTGCAAAGAAGGGCGCCAGCAATGCACGCACGCCGGTGGAAACGCCGGACAGCCTGCACTCGATGGCAGTGGCCCGCATCATCGACCTCGCCAGCGAAGGCGAGATCCGCGGTCTGGTCGCCGGCAAGCAGTCGATCTACCTGGACCAGGTGCCGATCGAGAACCCGGACGGCACGCTGAACTTCTCCGGCGTGGACGTGCAGACGCGTTCCGGTACCCAGGACCAGGAGCACATCAGCGGCTTCCCCTCGATCGAGAATGAAGTCGGCGTCAACGTCGAACTGCGCAGCGATGCGCCGGTGGTTCGCACCGTGTCCGGTGCCGATCTGTCGGCCGTGCGCATCCGCTTTGCGGTGCCCGCGCTGCAGAAGACCAACACCGAAAACGGTGATACCGAGGGCTATCGCATCATGTATGCGGTGGACCTGTCCACCGACGGCGGCCCGTTCAGCACCGTGCTGAACGACGCTTTCAGTGGCAAGACCACCAGCCAGTACGAACGCAGCCGCCGCATCGATCTTCCGGCGGGAAGCCAGTGGCAGGTGCGCATCCGACGGCTGACCGCGAACGCCAACAGCAGCACCATCGCTGATACCGTCAACGTGCTGTCGATGACCGAGATCATCGATGCCAAGCTGCGCTATCCCAACTGCGCGCTGGCGGCGGTGCAGGTCGATGCCAGCCAGTTCCAGAACATTCCCACGCGCTCGTATCAGCTGTGGGGGCGCATCGTACGCATTCCGTCCAACTATGACCCGCTCACCCGCGTCTACAGCGGTGTGTGGGATGGCACCTTCAAGAGCGGCTGGACCAACAATCCGGCGTGGGTCTTCTTCGACATCGTCACCAACGATCGCTTCGGCCTGGGTCATCGCATCCCGCTGGACTGGGTGGACAAGTGGCGCCTCTACCAGATCGCCCGCTACTGCGACGAACTGGTCAGCGATGGCCAGGGCGGCAGGGAGCCGCGATTCACCTGCAGCCTGTACCTGCAGACCCGCGCTGAGGCATACAGGGTGCTGCAGGACATCGCCACCATGTTCCGTGGCATCAGCTTCTATGCAGCCGGCCAGGTCATGGCTTCGGCCGACATGCCCAAGGACCCGCTGCTGACCTACAGCCAGGCCAATGTCATCGAGGGCCGCTTCCACTATGCGGGCAGCAGCCGCACGGCGCGGCACACCGTCGCTCTGGTGTCCTGGATCGATCCGGATGATTTCGGCCGGCAGAAGGTCGAAGTGGTGCAGCACCTGCCGGGGGTCGCCCGCTATGGCATCAACCAGACCGAAGTGACGGCGGTGGGTTGCCATTCGCGTTCGCAGGCGCAGCGCGTGGGCAACCACATCCTGCACACCGAGATGCTGGAAACCGAGACGATCAGCTTCTCGGTGGGGCTGGATGCCCTGGGTTGCATGCCCGGCGACATCATCCAGGTGGCCGACCCGAACCGCGCCGGTCGCCGCAACGCAGGGCGCATCCGCAGCGCGGGTGCGCGGACCTTGGTGCTGGACCAGCCGCCGGAGAAGATTGAAGCCGGTGATACCCTGCGTGCGACGCTGCCCAATGGGCATTCCGAAGCACGTACCGTGCAGTCGGTTGATGGCGAGACGGTCACCGTCACCGCGCCGTGGTCGGCAGTACCGGTCGCGCAGTCAGTCTGGGCACTGGAGTCGCCGGAGCTGGCGCTGCAGCAGTACCGCGTGCTGTCGATCAGTGAAGGCGAAGAGCTGACCTACCAGATCACCGCGCTCAAGCATGTGCCGGGCAAGTACGCCGCCATCGACGATGGCACGCGCCTGGAGCAGCCGCCGATCAGCATCGTGCCACCCAGTGTGCAGCCGCCACCCGCGAACGTGCGGATGGCCTCGCATGTGGTCGTCGACCAGGGTATCGCCACTTCCGTACTCACCATCGAGTGGGACGCGGCGGACAAGGCGATTGCCTATGACGTGGAATGGCGTCGTGGTGATCTCAACTGGGTCCGTGCCGGCCGCGTGGGTACGCAGAGCCTGGAAGTGCGCGGCATCTACGCCGGCCAGTACCTGGCCCGGGTTCGTGCAGTTAATGCGCTGGGAGCGGTGTCGCAGCCGATGGTCAGCGCGCTGACGACGATTGAGGGCAAGACCACACCACCGCCGTCGCTCTCATCGTTGACCAGCATCAGTCGCCCCTTCGGCATCGCACTGTCCTGGGGCTTCCCCGAAGGCGCAACCGACACCGAGCGTACCGAACTCTGGTACAGCACCGGTCCCAATCGTGAGAGCGCGATCAAGCTCGGTGACTTCGCCTATCCGCAGGCCCAGCACCAGATGAACGGCCTGGCAGCGGGCGCGCGTTTCTGGTTCTGGGGAAGGCTGGTGGATCGCAGCGGCAACATCGGCCCTTGGTATCCCCTTGATGTCGGGGTGATCGGCGAATCGAGCAGCAACCCAGACGACTACGACAGTTACTTTGTTGGCCGCATCAACGAAAGCGCGTTGGGTCAGCAACTGAGGGGCAAGATCGAGCGCCTCACCGGGGTGCTGCCGCTGGTCTGGGACGCGGCGGCGACCTACGCCCCAGGCGAGTCCGTCATCCACGACGGTCGGATCTGGAGCTGGCAGGGCAGCGCCGCAGGCAACGAAACGCCACCGGGCAGCCACTGGAAGGACATCGGCGACGCTGTTGCTGAAGCGGGTGCCATTGTTGGCCGTGTCGATCAGCTTGAGATGGATGTCACCGACGTGGATGGCAAGGTGGCCGCACAGGGTCAGAAGGTCGACGGATTGTTCGCCCAGGTCAGTGACCACAGCGCGGGCGAGGAGGACTACAACGTCGGTGAGAACGACGTTACTGCTGGCGCCATCACCGTCTACAGCGTTATGGCCGAGAAGGACGCGGCATTGGCCAAGCGGGTGGATACGGTCGAGGCATCCATCGATGGTGTGCCTGGCAAGATTGAAGGTGTCAGCGCGGCCGTGCAGCAGGTCTCGCAGGCGGTGGTGAACCTGGATGGCAAGGTCAGCGCGACCTATACGGTCAAGGCGCAGATCACCAGCGCTGGGCAGATCTACATGGCCGGCATGGGCCTGGGCGTCGAGCAGCAGCCCGATGGCAGTTACCAGAGCCAGATCCTGATGCAGGCCGATCGGTTCGCCCTCATCAATGAAAGGAACGGGCAGATCACCACGCCTTTCGTGGTCGAGAACGGACAGACCTTCATCAGCCAGGCATTGATCGGCAACGGCAGGATCCAGAACGCGATGATCGGCGATTTCATCCAGTCCAACGCAGTGGGTGCCCGAGGGCAGCCCCGCTGGCGGTTGGACAAGAGCGGTGCGATGACCATGACCGGCCCCGACAACGGCGGCTATCTGACCATCGTCAACAACGTGATCCAGGTATTTGATGCAGCCGGAACGCTGCGCGTGCAGATGGGGGTGTGGTGATGCCAGCAGGAATCCAGGTCTTCAACGCCGATGGCAGCCTGGGCTATGACCCGCAGGGCCGGTTGTTCCGCGTGCTTGCACGCGTGCAGTACAGCACGGTCGACGGCAGCGCCCCCTTCTCTCGGCAACCGGAGGATACCGATCTAACAGCGGTCGCTCGCGGCTGGTATGCCCCGGATTTCACCATCGATATGGCCTCGGGCACCATCAGCTGGCGCCATGTCAATGTTCCTCTGAAGGACCGCTATCCAGGCACTGTCGAAATATGGGCGCGCTGACATGACCGCAGGAATCAAGATCATCAATGACTGGGGCACGGTGCTGATCGACGATGCCTTCCCGACACTGGCGATGCTCGCTCAAGGTACCGCTACGCTGGACAGTGAAGGCAGCCGCTACATCGGCAACCATGCTGGTTCCGTGGCCGTGCGCTCGACCGCAGTGGTGGGCAGCCAGTACTACAACCAGATCGATGGCTATCCGGCCGGGCTGTATCTGTTCGGTCCACCCGGCGCGGTGGTGCAGTGGTATGTCTACGCGCCGCCACAGGAACCGCCGAGCAGTTTTGGCCTGATCATCCGTGACAGTGCTGGCCGGCTGATGTTCGACGCAGGCAGGAAGGCCGCACGGGTGGCAGGTCTGCGTTCGGCATCGACGCGCCCCGGGTGGCAGGGCAGTGCACAGTTCGATCCTGGTCGGGCGTGGGCGGTGATGCCTCTGGTCTCCGCGTTCGATTCGGTGAATTCGTTCCGGCGATGGGGCGATCCACAGGAGTACCTGCAATACGAGGACGTAAGTGTTTCCGGAGGGGCAGTGATTGGTGGCACCATCACGTTCGGGATGACGTCCACGGCTCGTCGCACCTATGGTCCCTACTATGGGCTGCCTCTGCCGACCGGGTTCACCTATACCGGGAACAACGCGTCCCTCGCAGTGCTCGACGTCACCGGCTACTAGCGCCGCCAGCGCATAATGTCGGATGCAAAGGAGCCGGGCGGCCATTTGAGCCGCCCGGCCCCTTCCCGTAGACTGCGCCCCTTCCACGCTCCCCGACGACGCACTGCAGTGATCACGCCACCCTGACCCTTGCCGCCCCTCGGCAGCCGGCCCAACCGGCTCAGGAACCCGCGTCTTTCACTGCAGCGCCACGTGGCCCAGCCCGCGTGTGCGCGGAGTTTTCCCATGCAAACGTCTTATCCCCTGCGCCAGCAATGGCTCGGCAACCTCCGTGGTGATCTGCTGTCCGGCACCGTCGTCGCCCTGGCACTGATTCCCGAAGCCATCGCGTTCTCGTTGATCGCCGGCGTCGACCCCAAGGTCGGCCTGTATGCTGCTTTCTCCATTGCCGTCATCACCGCGATTGCAGGCGGCCGCCCCGGCATGATCTCTGCCGCCACCGGCGCGATGGCCCTGGTGATGGTCGACCTGGTCAAGGACCACGGCCTGCAGTACCTGTTTGCCGCCAGCATCCTGGCCGGCCTGCTGCAGGTGCTGGCCGGCGTGTTCAAGCTGGGCTCGCTGATGCGCTTCGTCTCGCGCTCGGTCATCACCGGCTTCGTCAACGCGTTGGCCATCCTGATCTTCCTGGCCCAGATGCCCGAGCTGATCGGCCGCGGCCCCACCGTGTATGTGCTGTGCGCCGCCGCGTTGGCGATCATCTACCTGCTGCCGCGCATCAACCGCGCAGTGCCTTCGCCGCTGGTGGCGATCATCGTGCTCACCGCCGTGGTCATCGGCTTCGGCATCGATGTACGCAGCGTGGGCGACATGGGCCAGCTGCCCGACAGCCTGCCGTACTTCCTCATCCCCGATGTGCCCTTCACCTGGGAAACGCTGCGCATCCTGCTGCCGGTGTCAGCCACGCTGGCGGTGGTCGGCCTGCTCGAATCGATGATGACCCTGCAGATTGTCGAGGACATCACCGAGACGCCCAGTGAGCGCAACCGCGAGTGCGTCGGCCAGGGCCTGGCCAACACGGTCACCGGTTTCCTCGGTGGCATGGCCGGCTGCGCGATGATCGGTCAGTCGGTGATCAACGTGACCTCCGGCGGTCGAGGCCGCCTGTCCTGCCTGGTGGCCGGCGTGCTGCTGCTGGTGCTGGTGGTATACGGCAGCGACCTGGTGCGGCAGATCCCGATGGCCGCACTGGTGGCGGTGATGATCATGGTCAGCATCGGCACCTTCAGCTGGCGCTCGCTGCGCGACCTGCGCACGCATCCGCGCAGCTCGTCGGCAGTGATGCTGCTGACCGTGGTGGTCACCGTGGCCACCCACGACCTGGCCAAGGGTGTGCTCAGCGGCGTGCTGTTGTCTGCCCTGTTCTTCGCCCGCAAGGTGGGCCGCATGCTCGACGTGCAACGCGAAGACGTTGCAGACATGGACATGCAGGTCTACCGCGTGCGCGGCCAGGTATTCTTCGCCTGCGCCGGACAGCTGGGTGCGGCGTTCGACTACCAGCACGTGGCGCCGAAGGTACACATCGACCTGCGGGAGGCCCACCTGTGGGACCTGACTGCCGTCGCCGCGCTGCAACGCGCGCAGGAAAAGCTGGCCGCGCATGGCGCCGAAGTCAGTGTTGTCGGCCTCAACGCGGCCAGCCAGACGCTGATCGAACAGGTGGGGGACAGGGGCGGTGCGTACTGATGGCCGCTTGCTGTTTTCGCTTGCAAGTTTTCTGATTGAGGCCTGCCTTCACCGGATGCACTGTGATTTCGTGCATTCGGCACAGATCGGAAAAGGACGAGAGATGATCGCAATACGCGTGTTTCCGGTACTTCTGTACTCCGCACTGGGTCTTGGCTTGACGGCGCTATCGCCCAGTGCGGTTGCGACCTCGCCCCGCATCGTTATCGAACATGTTTCCCACCACCGCGCAGGAACCGCTGAGGCGGCGGCGATCGCACGGTGGCTGGACAGCATCCCGGATGCGGATCGGCGGACGATGGAGCTGGGCACGATTACGGTGCAGCAGCGCCGGCCCCCCTCCGATGCCTGGGCCTCTGCCGCAGTGGCCCCTCCCGTTCCGCTTCCGGCCTCGGGTGCTGCCGGTGAGAAGATCACCATCACCAATGAGCTTCCCGGTGGCTTCGTGGAAACCTGGACGTTCCAGTGGGTTGCGGGAGAGGGTGGGGGCGGTTGGAAGCAGACCGATTACGAAACGCACGCGCCGATCGTGCAGCCTGATCGGCCCAACGAGCTGTGACGGAGCGGTGGTGGCCGGTCGCAGCAGGCCACCACCGCTCCAAAGTTGGTCGCGTCAGGTTTCTGCGGTGCCGTCCGCGCAAGCTGAATTCAGTCAGCCATCTGAAACCGCCGCTGTCGTAGGATCTGCACCGTGATCGGGGCCGATGGACGGACCCTCCCGGCCGGCACCCGCTGGCCACAAGCAAGGGAGATGCAAGCAATGCAGGTAATGGATGCCCATGGGGGCAATGAACAGATCGCCTCCGGCCGTCGGTACTGGAAGGTGCTGGCCCTGTGCCTGGTGCTCACCGCGTGCCAGGCGCCTTCTACCCCGGCATCGGCCGAAGCGGCGGCCGCTCCGGTTCCGCTCGCCGCGGCAGCGCCGGCAGCGCCCCCCCATGCAGTGACCGGTGATTCCTCTCGGTACCCGGATGCGTCCTACACGGACGGTCGCCTGCGCCCGGCTTATGGCTGGTGCGTGGATGGCGTGGAGGATGCGGGCAAGCTGCAGGCCTGCGGCAAGGATGAACTGGCCTATCAGGAAGGGCGCCTGCAGGAGGGTGCCAGCAAGACTGTGACCGGGCTCGACGCTGCTGCGAAGCAGGCGTTCCTTGCCACCCAGGCGACCTGGCGCAGCGATACCGACCGTCATTGCTCCGCTCCGACCAATGCCGGTGTGGATGACCTGAAGGCACAGGAGTGCCGCCTGTTCCGCGTGGCCAACCGTGCCGACGCATTGATGGCGCAGAGCGGCCCGCCCGATACCTCCTACACCCAGGCAACGCTTCGCCCGGAATTCATCCGCTGTGTGCAGCAGGCCCGTGGCATGAACGACCATATCCAGGCCTGCGGCGATACCGAGCTGGCCTACCACCAGATGCAGCTGCAGGCCGAAGTGGCGCGCCTGATGAACGGCCCCGACAGTCCGGCCAAGGACCGCTGGATGGACGAACAGGCCACTTGGGCCGAGGACACCGACAAGCGCTGCAGCCCGGCTACAGAGAGCGTGGGCCAGGCGCTGGACGCGCAGTCGTGCCTCATCAACCGCTACGCCAACCGCGCGGTGGAACTGCAGGCGCGCGAGCGCCGTTGATGTCCGGCTGAAACCTGAATTCAGTCAGGCACCGGCATTCTGCGCTGGCGTAGCATCCTCACCGTGATGGGGCCGATGGACGGCTCCTCTTTGCCGACCCACCCGGCGACTCACCAGGGAGAAGCAAGCAATGCAAGCCTTGAGCGCGCCTGCGCGCATTGATCGATCCGCCTTTGAAATCCGACGCGGAATTGCGCTGGTGCTGTGCCTGTTGCTGGGCGCCTGCCAGGCCCCTTCGGCCGACAGCGCCACGGTTGCCGCTGCCGCCAGCGCAGATGAGCCCACACCGGCAGCCACATCGACACCGGCCAGCGCGACGCCTGCAACTACAGCCGCCGATGCCGACGCGGATGCCGATGACTTTCCCGCGCCGCTGCCCGATGCCTCCTACACCCAGGCCAACCTGCGTCCTGCGTACACCCGTTGCGTGGACGCCAGCGAAGCGGTGACAGCACGCCTGCAGGCATGTGGCGACGAGGAGTTGAGTTACCAGGAAAACCGCTTGGCCGAGATCGTCGCCGGTGTCGTGGCAAGTCCCGACAGCAAGGCCAAGGATGACTGGATGGATGCGCAGGCTGCCTGGTGGTCGGACACCAATCGCCATTGCCGCTGGGATCCCAAAACCGATGGCCAGGGCCAGAGGCTGGACGCGCAGTCGTGCCGCATCAACCGCGTGGCCAACCGCGTTGACCAGCTGCAGGCCGCTGCACGCAGCAAGTGACCTCAATCCACCGCATTGCCAACTGAGAGGAGTCCTTCGACATGGATGTAGTGACCGATGCAAGGAAGGCGATGGAACACTGGCATCGCGGCCAGACCTCCGCCCGTTTTGAAACCGACAACCGTGGTCCAGGCTGGATTTCCTCGGGCAAGGGTGACCATGGCGGCGTGTCCTATGGCAGCTACCAGTTCGCCAGCGCCGTTGGCGGGGTGGACGAGTACCTGAAGTCGTCCCGCTATGCGGACCAGTTCCACGGCCTGAAGCCTGCGACGGAAGCCTTCAGCGAGCGCTGGAAAGCGGTGGCCGCACGCGACGAAAAGGGCTTCGCCCAGGAACAGCACGATTTCATCCAGCACCAGTATTACGACGTGCAGATGGATCGCCTGAAGAAGGTCGGCGTGGACCTGCAAGGTCGCGGCCCTGCCGTGCAGGACGCGCTGTGGAGCACGTCGGTGCAGTATCGCAACATGACCCGTGGTGTATTCCAGAATGGCCTGAAACAAGCCTATGGTGATGATTACAAGCTGTCCGAGCTGAGTGACGAGCAGATTGTCAGGGCCGTGCAGGATTACAAGCACGCCAACGTCCAGCGCCATTTCGAGAGCTCGCCCAAGCAGTGGGATTCGCTGCGCGAGCGCACGCTCAATGAAAAGTCCGAGCTGGTTGCGCTGGCGCGCTACGACAGGATCAACCACGACCCGCAGCCGTACCAGGGCAAGACCTACGAACAGGCGTTCGGCGAGCCGGCGCATCGTCAGTCCGCCGCGCGCCCGGCGCGTGCACCGATGGCCGACGGTGTGCTGGTGCAGGGCGAACGCGGCAATGAAGTGCTCGCGCTGCAGCAGAAGCTGGCGCAGGCCGGCTACACCGGTGTGGATGGCAAGGTGCTGAAGCCCGACGGCGATTTCGGCAGCGATACCTACCACGCGGTGCGTCAGTTCCAGAAGGCGCATGGGCTGGAAGAAGATGGCAAGGCGGGGCGTGACACGCTTTCTGCACTGAACGCCGGGGTTCGCCCACCCGCACAGACACCGGCACCGCCATCGGTACCCTCGCCAGAACGCCACGAGCCGAAGGCGCCCTCTACGGATGGTGCGCCGGTGGCGGCCGCCCCCGGTGGCGGCCGCATCACGGTGATCGAGCCCTACGGCAATGTCACCAGCAACCGCACGCTGGCCCACGGCATCAGTGGCGAAACGGCCTATCGCGAACTGAAGATCCATCATCCCAACACCAATGCCGAAGCCGTGCGCACCGGCGATGCCCGCAAGGCCGACCGCCAATCGGGCATGGTCGAAGGCGAGATGGAGAACATCCGCACACGTGAGGACAAGAATGACATTCCGCTGGTGCGCAAGGACCTGATCCTCACCGATCGCCTGGGCAGCCGCGATGTGATGATTCCGAACCCGGTGGCCGGCTACGCGCAGTTCAACAAGGACGCGACCAATTCGATCAGCCTCTACAGCCACCCGGCCGGCGATCCGCGCCGTGAGCTGGTAGGCCAGGTGCTGCACGGCGCCGCCGGCACGTCGCCCTACAAGAACGGTGACTTCGTCGAGTATGGCGCCCCGCTGATCCAGCAGTCGAACGCCGGCAGCAAACCGGTGCATGCGCATATCGAAGTGGAGCCGGCGCAGTTCCGCCGCTACCTCGGCGACATGCTCAACGACCGCATCACCCTCGGCGGCAAGGTACACGCGCAGGGGCCGGAAGCAGCGCAGGCCGCACGCGCCACGCAGCAGGCGCCGATGGCCGACGGCATGCTGGTGAAGGGCGAACGCGGCGATGAGGTCAAGGCGCTGCAGGGCAAGCTGGCCGCGTTGGGTTACACCGCCGCCGACGGCAAGGCGCTGGGCACCGATGGCATCTTTGGCAAGGACACGCTGGCAGCGGTCAAGCAGTTCCAGGCCAACAACGGCCTGGAGCAGGATGGCAAGGCCGGCCGCCAGACCCTGGCGCGCCTGGACGACCCGGCCGCAGTGAAAGCCGGCGCGCAGACCGCCGCCGCCCCGGCACGCGCCGAACCGACCGCACCGGCAGCGCCCAGCATGCGCGATCCTTCGCATGCCGAGAATCCGCGCTTCAACCAGGCCCTGGAGAAACTACAGGAGCTGCAGCAGCAGCGCGTGCAGGCTGGCCTGTGCCCGCTGTTCGCCAATGCGCAGGAAACCGAACGCGCCGCCGGCCAGCTGGCCTACGAGAGCAAGGTCGCCGGCATGCGCCAGATCGACCATGTGGTCGCACGCCCGGATGGCAGCGGCTTGTTCGCCGTGCAGGGCAATGTCGGCGACCCGGCTGCGCAGCGCACCTTCGTCGACAGCCGACAGGCCGTGTCGCAGTCGGTCGAGGCCAGCACCCGCCAGACCGAGGAACTGGATGTCCAGTTCAACCAACGCGTGCAGGAACAGCAGCAGGAGCAGGTGCGCAACCGCGGCCTGTAAGCCTGCTGCACTGTGGCCGAAGGCTCCGGGCCCAACGACCCGGGGCCTTCTGTCGATTCATTCTGCAGGGTCGACCCGCCGGTACACCCCGAACTGGGTCCTGCGCTGGCCCATCGGGATGATCAGGGCCAGCAGGACCGCGCCTCCGTCCACCTGCTTCACCACCAGATCGTTTTCCACCGTGCAGGACAGTTCCACGCGCGACCAGACGCAGCCGGCGCCGGCCTCGCCCGGTTTGCACGATGACCACCGGTTGATGACCAGCTGTTCTCCTTCGGCGCTGTAGCTCTTGCTGGAAGCGCTGCCTGCAGCCTCGATGCCGGTGCCGTCGGCGGCATGGAAGCGGGCCACCAGCCGGCTCGCCTCCTGGCGGATCGTGACCTGGTGGATGTCCTTGTTGTAGACGCCAAAGAGCCTGGAAAGCGCGCCGATGGGCGCATTTTCCTGTCCGGCCGACAGGTAGGACGGCCGGTTGTCGAAGGTGGCGCCTTCGGTGAAGTCGCATCGTGGGCCGGGCTTGATCTCCGCAAGGCGCGTGTCGCGGACGCTGCTGCAACCACTGCCCAAGGCCAGTCCCGCCAGCAGGGTGAGGCAAGCGAGGCCAGAGCCCGCCAGCGAGGATGCAGTCGGTTTCATTGTGGCTTCCCTTCCAACAGATGCGGTGCAACAGGAACTCGCGTACCGAGTATCCCCACGCAAGGGCGGCAGCGGCAACCCGGCCTGCATCCCCGGCTGCCCGCCGCCATTCATCCGCCCGGTGTAAACTATTGATCTCACTGGCAATGCCAGTCTCCACGATCAACCGCCCGATGACGTCCGCCACCGCCCGTTACGCTGATTCCCTGCGCCTGTCCGTCGCTCCCATGATGGACTGGACCGACCGCCATTGCCGGGTGTTCCACCGCCTGCTGGCGCCGGGTGCGCGGCTGTACACCGAAATGGTGCACGCCAATGCGGTCATCCATGGCGATCGCCAGCGCCTGCTCGGTTTCGATGTCAGCGAACAGCCGCTGGCACTGCAGCTCGGTGGCAGCGATCCGGCGCTGCTGGCGCAGGCCGCGCGCATCGCCGCCGACTGGGGCTACGACGAGGTCAACCTCAACTGCGGCTGCCCGTCCGACCGCGTGCAGGCCGGGCGCTTTGGTGCCTGCCTGATGCGCGAGCCGGTGCTGGTGGCCGAATGCGTGTCGGCCATGGTCGAGGCAGTGGACATCCCGGTGACGGTGAAATGCCGCTTGGGCGTGGACGAAGACGACAACTACGAGGTATTCGCCAGTTTCGTCGATCGCCAGGTCGAGGCCGGCGCCGCGATGGTGGTGGTGCACGCCCGCAATGCCTGGCTGAAGGGCCTGTCGCCGAAGGAGAATCGCGAGGTTCCGCCGTTGAAGTACGACTGGGCCTACCGGCTGAAGCAGGAGCGCCCGGCACGGCCGGTGGTGCTCAATGGTGGCCTGGCCAGCATCGAGGCGGTGCAGGCGCAGGCCGCGCACGTCGATGGCGTCATGCTCGGTCGCGCGGCCTACCACGACCCCTACCTGCTGCATCAGCTGGAAGCGCTGCAGACCGGCGCGCCGCTGCGTCCGCGCGGTGAGCTGCTGCGCGCCCTGCGCCCGTACATCGAAGCCCGCCTGGGCGAGGGCCTGGCCCTCAAGCACATCACCCGCCACATCCTCGGCCTGTTCCACGGCCAGCCCGGCGGCCGCGCATTCCGCCAGGTGCTGAGCGAGGGTGCCCATCGCCCCGGTGCCGACTGGGCACTGGTCGAGCAGGCGCTGGCAGTCACCGGACGCGAAGCCGACCGCGCCGCTGCGTGACGTCAGTCACATTCCTGACTTGACAAGGGCGGCCGTTTCGTCCCGAATGTTCACTTAGCTGAACAACGGTCTGGAGCATCTGGAAAAGTTCAGACCGGATTCACTGCCCGAAACCAAGAATTTGCAAAAGATTTGTAAAACGCCGGGTTCCATTCCGGTGCCCGGATTTACGACTTTTGAACGAATCGCCGTGCTCGGCTAGGATCGCATCGATGTCTTCCGCTCCCTTCCACCGCTGTATTGCCCTGGCCACCTGCGTGGTCCTGGCGGCTGCCCCGCTGTCTTCGGCGCTGGCGCAGGACCCGCAGCGGGAACAGGGGCGCGCAGAAATGATGGAGCGTGGAGGCCGTGGCGCCAGCAACGAGCGCTCGCTGTCCGATGCCGTGCGCCGCGTGCAGCGCACCACCGGTGGCCACATCCTGGGCGCCGAGCGTGTGCCGTTCGATGGTCGTGACATCAACCGGGTCAAATACATGGACGACCGCGGTCGGGTCCGCTACATGGATGACCCCGCCCCGGCACGTTCACAGCCGCGCACGCCGCGGTCGGATATGTCATCACTACGCGGCGATAACCCCTGAACAGGGATAGTTGTCGCTATCAACCCGTACCCACAGGCCTCCGGGCCGCACCCAGCACACTAGGGAGAGTTCATGCGTATCCTTCTGGTCGAAGACGAAGCCCCGCTGCGTGAGACCCTGGCAGCCCGGCTCAAGCGCGAAGGTTTTGCCGTCGATGCAGCGCAGGACGGCGAAGAAGGCCTGTACATGGGCCGCGAAGTGCCGTTCGACGTCGGCATCATCGACCTTGGCCTGCCCAAGATGTCGGGCATGGAGCTGATCAAGGCCCTGCGCGACGAAGGCAAGAAGTTCCCGGTGCTGATCCTGACCGCGCGTTCGAGCTGGCAGGACAAGGTCGAGGGCCTGAAGCAGGGCGCCGACGATTACCTGGTCAAGCCGTTCCATGTGGAAGAGCTGCTGGCCCGCGTCAACGCGCTGCTGCGCCGCGCCGCCGGCTGGAGCAAGCCGACCCTGGAATGCGGTCCGGTTGCCTTGGATCTGGCAGCGCAGACCGTCAGCGTGGCCGGCAGCAATGTCGACCTCACCAGCTACGAGTACAAGGTGCTGGAGTACCTGATGATGCATGCCGGTGAACTGGTCTCCAAGGCCGACCTCACCGAGCACATCTACCAGCAGGACTTCGATCGTGACTCGAACGTGCTGGAAGTGTTCATCGGCCGCCTGCGCAAGAAGCTGGACCCGGATGGCGAACTGAAGCCGATCGAGACCGTACGCGGTCGTGGCTACCGCTTCGCGATTCCGCGTAACGAGGGCTGAGGCCTTCAACAGGCGATAAACGATGTCCGGCCGTCTGTGGTTCTTCCGACGCTGGCGGCCGCGCTCTCTGCAGGCGCGCCAGATGTTCGCCGCGTCAGTGGGTCTGGTCGCGTTCCTGGCCCTGGCCGGTTACGCGCTTGATGCCGCCTTCGCCGATACGGCGAAGGCGAACCTGCGCGAGCGCCTGAAGAACTATGCCACCGCCTATGCGGCCGGCATCGACTTCACCCGCGACCGCTCGCTGTACATCCGCGAGCAGCCGCCGGATCCGCGTTTCGACGTGCCCGGCAGCGGCCTGTACCTGCAGGTCGTCATGCCCGACGGCAAGGGCAATTCGATGTCCGCCGAAGGCCCGATGCTGCCCACCGTCGGCGGCGGCCTGCTGGCTCCGCGCCAGGAAGTGTTCGAAGGCCCGCTGCCGATGATCCAGATCGACGGCAGCCAGGGCTCGGTGTATCGCTATGGCCTGGGCCTGGTGTGGGATGCCGACGCCGACCCGGCCACCGAATTCCCGTACACCATCTACGTGATGGAAGACTCGCGCGCGCTGGGCGCGCAGCTGCGCGTGTTCCGCAGCCGGGTCTGGTTCTACCTGGGCGGCATCGGCCTGATCCTGCTGCTGCTGCAGACGGTCATCCTGCAGTGGAGCCTGCGCCCGTTGCGGCGGGTGATCACCGAACTGACCAAGGTCCAGCGCGGCGAGACCGAGCGCATGAGCGAGCGCCACCCGCGCGAGCTGGAGCCGTTGACCGACAGCATCAATGCCTTCATCGAGGGCGAGCGTGAGAACCTGGAACGCCAGCGCAATACCCTGGCCGACCTGGCGCACAGCCTGAAGACGCCGATTGCGGTGCTGCGTACGCAGATGGACAGCGGCGCCGGCGATGGCGCCCTGCGCGAAGAGCTGGACGTGCAGCTGCAGCGCATGAACAACCTGGTGTCCTACCAGCTGGCACGCGCGGCCTCGTCGGGCCACAAGCTGTTCTCGGCACCGCTGCCGATCGAATCCAACGCCGAGGAAATCGTGCGCGGCCTGGAGAAGGTCTACGCGTCCAAGGGCGTGCTGTGCGAATTCGATATCGACCCGGCCGCGCGCTTCCACGGCGAACCGGGTGACCTGCAGGAGCTGCTGGGCAACCTGCTGGAGAACGCGTTCAAGTGGGCCAAGCGCCGCGTGCTGCTGACCGCGCAGCCGTTGCCGGCGCCGAATGCGCGTCGCGCCGGCCTGCTGCTGGCGGTGGATGACGATGGCCCGGGTATTGCTCCGGAGGACATCGGCAAGGTGCTGCAGCGTGGCGTGCGCGGCGATGAGCGCGTACAGGGCCACGGCATCGGCCTGTCGATCGTGCAGGACCTGATCAAGGACTACCGCGGCGAGCTGCAGGTGTCCCGTTCCAGCGAACTGGGCGGCGCCCGTTTCGAAGTGCGGCTGCCGCCGGGGCCGTAACGATCCGTTGCGACCCGATCCGGTCGACGTAGACCCTCGGGTAGCGCCGGGCCATGCCCGGCGGACGGATGAATCACCCGACCATTGCCGGCGGCTCACCATAGAACCGCCACAGATGCGCAGCCACCTCCGGCAACGCTTCTGCCAGCAGGTCCGGCGCAGAGAAGTGGTACTCGCTGGCCACCGCGAAGAACTCTTCCGGCGCCTCGGCCGCATACGGATCGATCCGTGTTTCCACGCCGGCATCCACCTGCGCACAGAACGCGTCGTACGATTTCTGGAAGTCAGCAGCCCACTCGCGTTGCCACGCACGCGGCAACGGCGGCGTGCCGTCCATCGCACCGTCGAGCGCATCCAGCTTGTGCACCATTTCATGCACGGCCACGCAGTAACCCTCATGCGGTGCTGCCAGGTCGGCCTGCACATCGGCCCACGAAAGAATCAACGGACCGCTGTCCCACGACTCGCCAATCAGCTCGTCATCCCACTCGTGCAGTACGCCGGCAGCGTCCATATGGCTGCGATGCACGCGGAACGCATCGGGGTAGACGATCAGCTGCGACCAGCCTTCCAGCCCCACCTCGCCGAACTCCAGCAGCGGCAGGCAGCACAGTGCGGCCAGCAGCACGCCATCGGCCGGCTGCAGCTGCAGGTCACCGATCGGGGAAATGGTCTTCTCATGCAGGAAGCGCGTGGTCAGCGCGCGCAGGCGTGCATGCCGTTCGTCGTCCAGGCCGCGCAACCACGCTGCGCGGTGGCAGGCATCGTTCCAGTGTGCGTCTTCGATCGGTCGCGGCGCGGGCCGCAACCACTGCAGCAACGACTTGATCAGCGGAACATACCCGGCAGGTAGCTGTGCCACTTCGGCGCACGGATGCGCTGCAGTACATCGTCGTCACCGCCACCGCCGCTGCTGGTCGCGGCGGCCGGACGTACCGGTGCCGGCTTGGCGGCCGTCGCTGTCGGCGCGTTGGTCGGTGTGCGCTGCGAGGCTGCATCGCTGGCCGAGTAGACGCAGGCGCCACGGCTGTCATCAAGCGCTGCTGTGGCAGATGCCGCGAAGGGCATCGTCAGCAGGATCAGGCAATGGGCATAACGGCGCATTGACGACATCCACGTTAAGGGAAGGTGAGTTCCCGATTCTAGCCCGAACCCGGCGCCAGATTGGAAGCCCGCCGGAACCGGGGCCGGCGGGCGCCGCTGGCGGGTTTCCCGCATAATTCCGTCCTGACCTTGTGGAAGCTGCCGTGGACGATCGCCAATTGCTGGCCAAACTCGCTGCCGGTCGCCTGTCCGGCGACGCCCTGGCCCGTGAGCTGGGCCAGACCCGGGCCGCCATTTGGAAGCGAATTCAAGGGCTTAGAGCCGCTGGCGTCGAGGTTGAAGGTCGCGCAGGCGAGGGCTACGGGCTGACCCGGCCGGTCGACCTGCTGGACGCCGGGGCCATCCGCGCCGGCCTGCCCAAGGAGGCCGCAGCATTGCTGCACGACCTGCAGGTGGCCTGGACGGTGGACTCCACCAACGCCGAATTGCTGCGCTGCAGCGCGCCCCAGCGCGGTGTCAGCGTCCTGTTGGCCGAGCGCCAGACTGGCGGCCGTGGCCGTCGCGGGCGCACCTGGGCGTCGCCGCTGGCCGCCCATGTGTATCTGTCGGTGCTGCGCCTGTTCGAGGGTGGCCTGGGCCGTTTGGCCGGGCTGAGTTTGGTCGCCGGCGTCGCCGTGGCCGAAGCCCTGCACGATCTGGGCTACACGCAGGCGCAGCTGAAGTGGCCGAACGACGTGCTGGTCGATGGCCGCAAGCTGGTGGGCCTGCTGGCCGAGGGTGGTGGCGAATACGCCGGCCCGGCGCGTGCAGTGATCGGCATCGGCATCAACGTGCACATGCCGCCGGCCTTCGCCGAACAGATCACCCAGCCGTGGGTGGACCTGGACACACTGGCCGGCGCTTCGGTGGATCGCAACACGGTGGTGGCGGCGGTGCTGGCACGCCTGCTGCCGGCGCTGGAGGAATTCGACCGGGAAGGGCTGGCGCCGTTCCTGCCGCGTTACGCAGCGTTCGACATGCTGGCCGGGCGCGAAGTGCGCGTGCAGCTGGATGGCGAATGGCAGCACGGTACCGCGCTCGGCTTGGCTGACGATGGCGCGCTGCGCGTGCGCATCGATGGCCGCGAGCGCCTGCTGCATGCCGGCGAAGTCAGTGTGAGAAAAGCATGAGCGACTGGTTGTTCGATCTGGGCAATTCGCGCTTCAAGTTCGCGCCGTTGCAGGGTGATCGTGCCGGTGATGTGCAGGCCTGGGCGCATGGCGCCGAAGGCATGGCCGGGCAACCGCCGCACAGCCTGCCCAGTGGCGGCACCGCGTTTGTGGCCAGCGTCGCCGCGCCATCGCTGACCAGCGCGATGCTGGATCAGCTGCAGCGCCGCTTCGAGCACGTGCATGTGGTGCGCACCAGCGCCCAGTGTGCGGGTGTACGCATTGCCTACGCCAAGCCGGAAAAATTCGGTGTCGACCGCTTCCTGGCGCTGCTGGCTGCCGCCAAGGCACAGCGGCCGGTGCTGGTGGTCGGTGTCGGCACCGCGTTGACCATCGACCTGCTGGATGCCAACGGCCAGCATCACGGTGGACGCATTTCCGCCTCGCCGACCACCATGCGCGAGGCGCTGCACGCGCGCGCGGTGCAGCTGCCGGCCAGCGGCGGTGACTACAGCGAATTCGCCAACGACACCGCCGATGCGCTGGCCTCCGGCTGTGATGGTGCCGCCGTGGCGCTGGTTGAGCGCAGCGCCCGCCAGGCACAGGCGCTGTTGGGCGTCATGCCGTCGCTGCTGGTGCATGGCGGTGGTGCACCCGCGCTGATGCCGCTGCTGGACGGCGCCGACTATCACCCCTCGCTGGTGCTGGATGGCCTCGCCCGCTGGGCGGTGCACCAGCCCGCAGGCTAGTATCGGCGCATGCTGACCCGTGCCCTGATCGTCGTGCTGGCGATCCTCAATCTTGGTGTTGCCACCTGGTGGCTGTTGCGCGATGAACCCGCGCGCGCGCCGTTGCCACCGCCCCCGACCGGCGTGGCCGAGCTGCGCTGGTTGCCCGGTGGCACCGATGCGGCCGTGGCCGCGCAGGCCTCGGCAGCGGCACCCACTGAAGCACTGGTGGAGCGTGAGGCGGCGCCGGCTACCGCAGTGGCCGCTGCACCCGCACCGGCAGCGGCGACACCTGCAGCACCCGGCAAGCCCGCCGAACTAGTGAAGGCGCCTGAGCCGATGGCCGCCGTCGCCAAGCCAGCGCCGGAACCGGTGGCTGAGAAACCCGCAGCCCCGGCAGTACCGCCGCGCTGCCTGGCGCTGGGCCCGTTCGCCGACCGCGCCGCTGCCAGCGCTGCGCAGAGTCGTGCGGGCAACCTGTTGAGCCAGGTGCGCCTGCGCGAGCAGCCCGCCGCCAGCGGCAGCGCCCGTTACCGCGTGCTGCTGCCTGCCGCCGCCAGCCGCGATGACGCACAGGCCACGGTCAAGCGCATCGTCGCTGCCGGGCTGAGCGACTACTACATCATCAGCCAGGGCGACGAGACCAACGCCATTGCGCTGGGCCAGTACCGCAACCGCGAGGGCGCCGAACGGCGCATGGCTGCGGTGCAGGCCGCCGGCTTCCAGCCGCGTCTGGTGGCCAGCGGCGATGCCGGCCAATGGTGGCTGGAAGGGCAGCTGGCCACCGGCAGCGAACCGGCCCAGGCGCTGCAGCGCAGCGGTGCCGCACAGCAACGGTCGCTGGAATGCACGCGACTGCGCTAGAATTCCTAAACCACGGCGCTGCCGTCGGCGTTTCACCCCGTGCCGCTTTAGCTCAGTTGGTAGAGCAACTGTCTTGTAAACAGTAGGTCATCCGTTCGATTCGGATAAGCGGCACCATCCACTGACTGCGATCAGTGCAAGCAATCCAGTGGCGTTCCCCACTTGATTTGCCATGGCCGCATGTGTCCATTATAGTGGACATGTGGCGAGAATTCAGACAACCACTGAGTTCAACAGTTGGCTCAACGGTCTGCGTGACAAGCAGGGCCGTCAGCGCATCGCTGTACGCATCACACGGCTGGCGCTGGGTAATCCCGGCAAGCACCGGGTGCTCGCCGGCGGTATCGCCGAACTGAAAATCGACTTCGGCCCGGGATACCGCATCTATTACACGCAGCGCGCGGGGATTACCTACATCCTGTTGTGCGGCGGCGACAAAGACAGCCAGTCACGCGACATCGAGCAGGCCCGCAAGCTCGCCAGTCTGCTTTGACCACGTGGCTGCAGCGTATACGCGACAGAAGATGAGGCAGACCGTCATGAACAACAAAGTACAGCTGCACGATTGGGACGCTGCTGAACACCTGCGCGATGAAGAAGACATCGCTTTTTTCATCGAAGCCGCGCTGGAAGAGGCTCCCGATGACTCGGCCTTCATCGCATCCGTACTGGGTATCGTGGCGAGAGCACGGAACATCTCAGATCTTGCACGCTCTACGGGAATCGCCCGCGAAACGCTCTACAAGATGCTGCGTGGAGAAGGAAACCCAACCATGGGCAACCTCAGCAAGCTGGCCAGATCGCTCGGGTTCCGTCTGAGCCTGGTACCGGTCGACAGCAACGGCAAGCCGATCAAGGCGAAGTCCAAAACCAAGCCAGGCAAGACCACTTCGAAGAAGGTGAAGAAGGTGGCGTGAGTTGGCAATGTTCGTGTGCGATCAACGCGTCCCCGGATCACCCGGCACCAGGTGTCGCCACGGAAACACATCCTTGGCGAAATGGCTGACATAGCCCCCCGTCGCGGCCTGGATGACCATGAACGACAACCGTGGGCGCATGGCCTGCAGCGTCTGCAGCTGCGCCACATCCAACGCGCTGTTGCGCAGCCGGAAGGTATGCAGCGCATCGAAGGCATCGCTGGCGAACAAGCGCTCATAGGCCGCGAAAGGCGTGACCGCTTCAGCCACGCGCGCGTCGGCCCAGGAGAACTGCAGCTCCGTCGATTCGCAAAAATCCAGCAGGCCCAGGGCAGGTAGTTTGCGTGATTCGGCAAGGTTGTGGATGAAGCGGTGCGTGTCAGAGCCACCGCCGATGCGCAGGCTGTGCAGGTGCGGCAGCGGCACCTCGAAGAGCGCGGCGTCCGGTGCAGTCGGCACCACCAGTTCGCTCAGATACGGTGCCTTGGAAACGAAGCGGGCGATCTCGCCGTCTTCTTCCATGATGGTGCCCGCGCGCTGCACCAGCGACATGTTGTGGTCGGCCGGTTCTGTGGGGGAGATCGACAGCGAGCGCAGGCGTGGAAAACGCACATCGCTATCCAGCAGCGCGGTGAACTCCCACTCGCGCGTGCCATTGGCCCCCTCGTCCGGGCCGGTGAACGACAGCGACATGATCGCATCGGCCACGCCCTGGTCGGACAGGCAGGCCAGCGTCCACGCGAATGGCTCTTCCCATGGGTTGCCGAAGAACTCCACGTGCAGGCCGCCGTACAACGGCGCCACGGTCACCCGTTCCTGCAGCGCTGCCCACAGCGGGCCGGCCGGGTCCTGGATATCCAGTTCATGCTCGGCGGCACTGTCCAGATTGAAGGCATGGATGCGTTGCTGCAGCGCCAGCAGCTGCTGCTGCGCGTGGTCGAAGGGAGGAGCTGTCATGTGTGCATACCGGACGTCCGTGTGATCCGCCCGATGATAGCGCTGGCCTGATGGCGGTGGTCTGCAGCCCGTGATCGGTTGCTTGATATTCCTCACGGTCGAGCAACTCCGGCAGCCCCCATACTGGCGCCCTCCGCTCACTCCTCACAAGGAAGCCGACCATGCGCCGCCACCGCTTGCCGTTGACCGTTGCGCTGCTCGCCAGCGCCTTCACAGCACCGGCGATGGCCGCCGTGCCGTTCTTCAATGCCAGCTGCCCCGGTGGGCTGGATGCCCATGCAGACGAGGGCGGGCCGGTCTACGTGCAGGGCCGCGAGACCACCCTCAAGCGCTTCAACGATCGCTATTTCGAAGCGCGCGATGCCAGCAGCGGCACCACGCTTTCAATCAGCACCGGTGACGACGGTACGCCGCAGGTCAGCTACACCGGACGCGGCGGTGCCAACGGCATCTGCCAGGTCAGCAACAACGGCACGCCGGCGACTGCCGTGGAAGGTGGCAGTCACCACCGTGATCAGGATCGCGATGACGATGCAGCACTGCCACGCGAGGTGACCTGCGAATCCACCGACCAGCGCCAGGTGTCCTGTGACATGGACACGCGTGGCAATGTGGAGATCGTGCGCCAGCTCAGCCGTACCCGTTGCGAGCAGGGCAGCAACTGGGGCCTGTCGCGGCATTCGGTCTGGGTCAACGGTGGCTGCCGCGCGACGTTCCGCAATACTTCGCGGGTGTCGTATACGGCTCCCAGCGGTGACGATGCGCTGGAGGCCTGCAACGTGCGCAAGGGTGCGCAGGGCAGGGTAGTGACCCAAGTGCCGGTGGGCAGCGATTACAAAGAACTCATCATCGACTACCCCGAGGGCCGCTTCCTGTGCATGATGCGCAACGACGGCCGGGTGCAGAGCGTGACGCCGATTCGCCGCCGCGGGGGTTGAGCTCATCGTGCCTGCAGCCCTAAGGTGACTACCCTTACACCCGTCTGGCGGCACCACCATGTCCCATCTTCTGGCCAAGGCAGCCGAGAAACAGGATCTTGACCGAATCGACGCATTGCTGGATGCGGGTGCCGATATCGAGTGGCAGCGTAAGGGCACCGGACGTACTCCGCTGCTTTCGGCTGTGATCGCCGGAAAGGCTGACTCGGTGTTGCGGCTTTTGGACCGTGGCGCCAACATCCAGCACGCCTGCGCTGCACTGGGTTACACCGCGTTGGGTTGGGCTGCCGATGCGGGCGACACCAAAATCGGATGCATGCTGATTGCACGTGGCGCATTGCTGGATGTCGCTTCGCCGCAATCGAGGTACACGCCGCTTATGTTGGCGTCTTCGGGCGGGCATCTGGCGATGGTCGAGCTATTGCTGGACAGTGGAGCTGCCATCGCACCATTGAATTTCGAGGGGCGAAACGCACTCGCCATTGCCGATACCCGCAAGCACGAGGACGTGGTAGCGCGTTTGAAGGTGGCGGGGGCGCGGTTGCCGCCGGTGTTGGTAGAGGCGCCGGCGCTTGAGTGGCCCGAGCCAAATGCGGGAGGTGAACCCGCGTCAGTAGTGCGCGGCTACCTGTTGGCTTATCACGAGTGGGAAACGCGTGGCTACAAGGATTCCCGCTCCGGCGGCAACCTTCTGTGCAGCTCAGGCTTCCGACAGGAGAAAGCGGACATCCTGGCGGCGTGGTGTACCGACCGCAAACGGGTCTACTCAACTGGTGTTTCGGTCGGGAGCCCCCGACGGTACATGCCGGAGGACCTACTGGTAGCAATTGCGAAGCCCGGGGCCTCGAAGGCGGAAGTGCTGGTACGCGACAACCCTCAGAAGTCGCGTTCCCTGCGTTACGAGCATTTGTTCGTACTCAAGCGGGTGGGAGGAAAGTGGCGTATCGACGTGTTGAAGAAGCGCCCGTTCCGAATTGAAAAGTGGTCGTCGGCTATTCTTTGACGGTGGCTTTCAATGTCAGCCGCCGATCTTCAGCAGCACTACCCACGCCAGCATCAGGGCGAACATGCCGGCGAACGTCAGGCCAAACCACAGCGCCGCCACCTTCACGTTGCCGATCAACGCTGCCAGCATCCGCTGCGGCTCGCTCTTCAGGATCGGATATTCGGCGTGTGCCTTGCGCAGACGCTGCCAACCCAACCCGAGGAATACCAGGGTCGAGAACGGCACCAGCAGGAGCGTCGCCTGCATCAGCCAGCCATTCGGCGACGCATCCATCGAGCTGCTCAGCAGAATCGCAAAAACGGCGATGGGCAGCGCCCCGATGAAAAAGCGCGGCCAGGCGGTGTTGATGAAGGGCGACATCGCAATCTTCCATGAGGGGCGGTCGGGTCCGCGCGGCATCATGCCATGCGATGGCCCTGCTGCACCGCCGCGAGTGGTGTCACATGCGTCTGGCTAGACTGTGCTTCTTTTTCGTTCGCAGGAGGCACCCATGGCCCATCATCCCGCCGTTACCCTGATCGGCGTCCCCACCGACATCGGGGCGGGCCATCGCGGCGCCCGGCTGGGGCCGGAAGCCCTGCGCGTGGCGGGCCTGCCGGAAGCACTGGAAGCGCGTGGCGTGGACGTGCGCGACCTCGGCAACCTGGACGGCCCGCGCAACCCGTGGACCGCGCCGGTGCAGGGCTATCGCCACCTGGACGAGGTGGTGGCGTGGAACCACGCGCTGATGGAAGCCAGCTACGCCGAACTGCAGGCCGGCCGCATGCCGATCATGCTCGGCGGCGACCACTGCCTGGGCATCGGTTCGATCACTGCCGTCGCGCGCTGGTGCCGTGAGCAGGGCAAGGATCTGCGCGTGCTGTGGCTGGATGCGCATTCGGATTTCAACACCAGTGAGGTGACCCCATCGGGCAACATCCACGGTATGCCGGTGGCCTGCCTGTGCGGCCTCGGCCCGGATGCGCTGACCAGGCTGGGCGGCACTTCGCCGGCGATCCAGCCTTCACAGGTGCACCAGATCGGCATCCGTTCGGTGGACCCGGAAGAGAAGCGCCTGATCAAGACCCACAAGGTCGATGTCTACGACATGCGCTACATCGACGAGAACGGCATGAAGCGCACCGTGGAAGCGGCGCTGGCCGGCATCGACGAGAACACCCACCTGCACGTCAGCTTCGACGTCGATTTCCTCGACCCGAGCATTGCCCCGGGCGTGGGCACCACCGTACCGGGCGGGGTGAACTACCGCGAAGCGCAGCTGGTGATGGAGATGATCGCCGACAGTGGCCGCATGGGCTCGCTGGATATCGTCGAACTCAATCCGCTGCTGGACAACCACAACAGCACCGCCGAACTGGCCGTGGACCTGGTCGAAAGCCTGTTCGGGAAATCGACCCTGATGCGCGACTGAGAGGATCCAGCCTGAACGGTTGGACGAACCGTTCACGCGCGCTCCACGCCCCTGCCGCCAGATTGCACCTCACGCGGCAGTGTTGGCTTCGAGCCAGCCTGCCGCCCCGATCAATACAACCGAACCCCGTGATTGAGCGGTGTAGCGGCAAACCCAAGGAGAAGCCCATGAAGCGCGTAGTTGCCCTGATGCTGTTGTCGATGTTCTCGGTGGCCCTGCTGGCCGGTTGCAACACCGTTGCCGGTGCCGGCAAGGACGTGCAGAAGGCTGGTGAGAAGGTTGAGGATGCCGCCAAGGGCAACTGAGCCTGAGGTGGTGCGCACTACGGAAAAGGCCGGGATCTTCCCGGCCTTTTTCATGCGTGCTTGCTGCGTGTGGACGCCGCGTGTCGACCGGTAGTGAACCATTCAAGCAGGTGAGCAGCGCTTTCATGGCCGGTTGACCGTGCTTCAACGTGCACTGCGCGATGCTGCAGCCACGGTAACAACGCCGTTGCATTCCAAGGAAGCCTCAGCAATGAACAAAGACATCATTTCCGGCAAGTGGTCCCAGCTCAAGGGCAAGGCCCAGGCGAAGTGGGGCGATCTGACCAATGACGATTTCGATGTGGCCGAGGGCAATGCCGAATATCTGGCGGGCCGCCTGCAGGAGCGCTATGGCTGGGCCAAGGACCGCGCAGAAACCGAAGTGCGCGATTTCGAGAAAGCGATGCACAAGGATTACCCGGACTACAAGTAACCGGGCGTCGAACGCTCGCGTTATGCCCCCACCGACAACGCCCGCGCCGGAAGGTGCGGGCGTTGTGCTGTGTGCAGATCAACGCGCCGGCGGGTCGGGCACGTAGCGGTTGGGGAAGGCCTGTGGCTGGCGGTCCAGGCGCGAGGGCGAATCGAGCAGGATGCCGCGTGCACGCAGGTTGCGGGCGCTGTCGTAGCGCAGCTGCAGCACCTGTGCCGGGCTGCGGGTGGCGCGTTCGAAATCGGTATCGCGCACCGATGAACTTTCGCGCGCACCATGCCCGGTGCCCAGCGCGGGCGCCTGCGACTTGGCCGAATAGCCTTCAATGCGGCTGGCGCTGGCGTCGGCCGCCGCCGAGGCTTCGGCCGACGCCGCCGCCGGTGCCGGCCCGGCGCGACCGCGCAGGATCGGCTGCGGACGCGGGTACCAGCGACGCGCTTCCTCGAACACCGCCACGCCGACCACGCCGACGTTGTCCGGGCGGCCGGTGCGGCTGGCATAGCTGCCGCTGGGGCTGCTGAAGACGAACTGGGCCACTTCGTCCTGGGTCTTGCGCCAACCGGTGATGTCGGCGCGCTGGCCAGGGTTGAGCACGTAACCGGTCTGCGAGGGATCGGCGTCTTCGCCGGAGATGGCGTTGACCCCGTCCACCGACAGCACCACCAGCACCCGTCGCGGGCTGTCGTTGTACAGGCGCACGGCATAGCGGTGGCCGCGCTCACCGGCCACCCAGCGCTGGCCGTCGGCCGGGTAGCTGCGCAGCTCGGTGCCGCGGTCGCGGTCGACCAGGGCCACGCGCACCGGGCCGTCCTGCGGCATCGGCGGGGGCAGCGGGGCCGGGCGGAAGCCGGCCAGGGGCAGGATCAGCAGCAGGGGCAGCAGGCGTTTCATCGGGCATCTCCAGCGGGGTTGGGTGAATGAACGCGCCGGAGGCCCTGACGGGGTTGACCGTGTGCACGGTAAACTGGCCGCGTTCATAGAAGGTTTCCGCACGCAGTCATGACGACCCGAGTCCTTACCGGCATCACCCCCTCCGGCACGCCCCACCTGGGCAACTACGTTGGCGCCATCCGCCCGGCCATTGCGGCCAGCCGCGCGCCGGACATCGAGAGCTTCTTCTTCCTGGCCGATCTGCACAGCCTGATCAAGTCGCAGGACCCGCAGCGCACCCAGCGCGCGACCCTGGAGATCGCTGCCAGCTGGCTGGCCTGTGGCCTGGACCCGGAACACGTGTGGTTCTATCGCCAGAGTGACATCCGCGAGACCACCGAGCTGATGTGGTTCCTGACCGCCATCGCCAGCAAGGGCATCCTCAACCGCGCCCATGCCTACAAGGCGGCGGTGGACAAGAACCGGGAGGAAGGCCAGGACGAGGACGCAGGTGTCAGCGCCGGCCTGTTCATGTACCCGGTGCTGATGGCGGCCGACATCCTGATCTTCAAGGCCAACCAGGTACCGGTGGGCCGTGACCAGATCCAGCACATCGAGATGGCGCGCGACTTCGCCCAGCGCTTCAACCATGTGTACGGCAAGGAGTATTTTCCGCTGCCGGACGTGGTGATCGACGAGCAGGTGGCAACCCTGGCGGGCCTGGATGGCCGCAAGATGAGCAAGAGCTACCACAACACCATTCCGCTGTTCGTGCCGCGCGAGGAGCTGAAGAAGCTGGTGTTCTCGATCCTGACCGACTCGCGTGCCCCTGGCGAGCCGAAGGACACCGAAGGTTCGGCGCTGTTCCAGATGTACCAGGCGTTCGCCACCCCGGAGCAGACCGCAGCCTTCGCCAAGGCCTTCGCCGATGGCATCAGCTGGGGCGATGCCAAGCAGCAGCTGTTCGAGCGCATCGACAGCGAACTGTCGCCGCTGCGCGAGCGCTACAACGCGCTGATGGCCGAGCCGGAGAAGATCGAAGCACTGCTCAAGCGCCGTGGCCAGCAGTTGCGCGAGCAGCTGGCAGCACCGCTGCTGGAAGAACTGCGCCATGCGGTGGGCCTGCGTGATCTGTCCGATGCCGGCGACATCGCCAGCGAAGATGCCGGTGAAGCCCGCGCCGCTCCGCCGCTGTTCAAGCAGTACCGCGAGAAGGACGGCCGTTTCTACTTCAAGCTCACCGCCGGTGACGGCACGCTGCTGATCCAGAGCGAAGGCTTCGACTCGCCGCGCGATGCCGGCCAGCTGATCGCCGTGCTGAAGCAGGCCGAGCAGGGTGACCAGCTGCAGAGCGACCTGTTCAAGCTGGAAGCCGAGGTGGATGCGGTGCTGGCGGCGCTGGCTGTGCTGCGCGCCGACTGATCGGTAGATGCCGACCTTGGTCGGCGCTGTTGAAGGCGAAATGCCGGCCAGCGGCCGGCACTACCACGGCAGTGCACCCATGGCATGATGTCCGCGCGCCTCAGGCGCGATGACATGGAGTCTGCAATGGCCTGGTTGTCGCTGCTGCTGTTCCTGCCCTGGTTCATCCTGCTGGGCAGCCTGTACTGGCTGTTTCCGCGCCAGCCGCGTACCGCGCGGCGACGCCTGTTCGATGGCGCTGCGCTGGCATTGGCGCTGGCCCTGAGCATCGTGGCGATGCTGTGGGGCCACCACATCGGTCTGGTACAACCGGGCGCCGGGCCGATCTGGCCGCAGGTGCTGGCGGTGCTGTATGCCTATGGCGCGTTCCTGGCGGTGCTGGTACTGGCGCTGCTGCTGCGGCCGCGGTTCGCTTTGCGCTGCAGCTGATCGGTAGTGCCGGCCGCTGGCCGGCAACTGCATTCAACTGGCTAACCCGGGATTGCCGGCCAGCGGCCGGCACCATCCGACCAAAGCCGCATCGATCACGCCATGCCGGCGCGCCTACCATGGGTGTCTGTTCCCGATCCTGCCAGGTGCGCGTCGATGACCGCCGATCCCAGCATCCACACCATCGATACCGGTTTCCAACGGCCTGATTTCGATGCCGCCTACCTGGTCATCGAAAACGGTCGCGCCGCGTTCGTCGACTGCGGTACCGGCCTGTCGGTACCGGCGATGCTGCAGGCCTTGGCCGACAACGGGCTGGGCGTGGAGGCGGTGGACTGGCTGCTGCTGACCCACGTGCACCTGGATCATGCCGGTGGCGCTGGCCTGCTGATGCAGCAGTTGCCCAATGCGCGCGCGGTGCTGCATCCGCGCGGCGCGCCGCACATGATCGATCCGACCCGGTTGATCGCCGGTGCCACGGCCGTTTATGGCGCTGAGGAAATCGCCCGCAGCTATGGCCGCATCGAAGCGATTCCCGAGCAGCGCGTGGTGGTGGCTGACGACGGCCAGCGCATCGACCTGGCCGGCCGCGAGCTGGTGCTGCTGCATACCCCGGGGCACGCGCTGCACCACTACTGCGTGTGGGATGCGCGCAGCCGCAGCTGGTTCACCGGCGATACCTTCGGTATCTCCTACCGCGAGCTGGACAGCGCGCAGGGCGCTTTCATCTTCCCCACCTCATCGCCGGTGCAGTTCGACCCGGAAGCGATGAAGGCGTCGATCCAGCGCATGCTCGGTTACGCACCGCAGGCGATGTACCTGACCCATTACGGTCGTGTCGAACAGGTCGAAAAGCTGGCCGAGGATCTGTTCGAACAGATCGATGCGATGGCGGCAATCGGCCGCCAGTGCGACGGTCGCCCCGATCGTCATCGCTGCCTGTTGGCCGCGTTGCAGGCGCTGTACCTGGAGCGTGCAGAGCAGCATGGCTGCGCGCTGGACCAGGCTGCAGTGAGCGAAGTACTGGCGATGGATATCGAACTCAACGCGCAGGGCCTGGCCTGCTGGCTGGACCGCACGTCGCGCTGACCTGCGCACGCCCTGGCGGCGGAGATCCGCTGCGCCCCTGGTAGATCCACGCCATGCGTGGATGACACGGTCCCGGGCCGCGCCGCGATGTCATGACCACGTTACACTCTGGTGACTTTCAAGCTAGCCGTGGTGTTGCCGTGAACCCGATGCGCGTGTTGCTGCTGTCGTCCTGCCTGTTCGTCGGTGGCCTGGCCCATGCGGCCAATGACCTTCCCGGCGGCGGCATCGATCCGCAGGCGCTGTCGCGTCATGTGCGCGTGCTGGCATCGGACGAATTCGAAGGCCGTGCACCGGCCACCGAAGGCGAAGAACGCACCGTGCAGTACCTGATCGAGCAGTTCCGCAGCTACGGCCTGCAGCCGGGTGGCGTGGACGGCAGCTGGGTACAGCCGGTACCGCTGGTGCGCGCGCAGCTGGACGGCCAGGCCAAGGCCAGTCTTGCCCTGAAGGGCGGCAAGCGCGCGCTGGCCAATGGCGTGGACGTGACCCTGCAGAGCCTGCAGCCGCGCACGCGCGTGCAGATCAAGGATGCACCGCTGGTGTTCGTCGGCTATGGCATCGATGCGCCCGAGCGCCACTGGAATGACTACAAGGACGTGGACCTGCACGGCAAGATCGCCGTGATGTTGATCAACGATGCCGATTTTGAAGCCGACGCGCCAGGTGCGTTCGATGGCAAGGCGGTGACCTACTACGGCCGCTGGACCTACAAGTTCGAGGAAGCCGCGCGCCGGGGTGCCGAAGGCGTGCTGATCGTGCACGAGACCGCACCGGCCGCGTATGGCTGGGCCACGGTGAAGAGTTCGGGCACCTCGCCGCTGTTCGACATCGAGCGCGGCCAGGCCGAGGCGATGGCCCAGCACACGCCGCTGCGTGGCTGGATGCAGCGTGAGCTGGCCGAACAGATCTTTGCCGACGCCGGCCTGGATTTCGATGCAGAGAAGCGCAAGGCGATGAGTGCGGACTTCCGCCCGGTTGCGCTGGACAACGCGAAGCTGAGCGTCGATTTCGCGCTCAAGCGCGAGCAGGTGGTGACCCGCAACGTGGTGGCCAAGCTGCCCGGCGGCGAGCATGCCGATGAGGCGGTGATCTTCTCGGCGCACTGGGATGCCTTCGGCATCGGCCAGGCCGACGCCAAGGGCGACCGCATCCGCCGTGGTGCGATCGACAACGCCACCGGCGTGGCCACCGTGCTGGAACTGGGCCGGGTGTTCGCCGCCGGCCCGCAGCCGCAGCGCACCCTGTACTTCGTCGCCCTGACCGCCGAAGAGAAGGGCCTGCTGGGCGCCAGCTACTACGCCGCGCACCCGCTGGCGCCGCTGGACAAGACCGCTGCGGTGCTGAACATCGAGATGTTCAGCCCGGATGGTGCCACCCGTGACATCGCCTCGTGGGGCAAGGGCCGGGTGTCGCTGGAAGGCGACCTGGAACGCGTGGCCAAGGCCCGTGGCCGCGGCTACAGCCCGGATCCGAACCTTGAAGCCGGCTTCTTCTACCGTGCCGACCACTTTGCCTTCGCCCGCCTGGGCGTGCCGGCGATCACCATCGGCCCGGGCCTGGACAAGCTTGAGGGCGGCGTCGAGGCCGGTCGCGCGCTGCGCGAGAAGTACTTCGCCGACTGCTACCACCAGGCCTGCGATGCATGGACGCCGAGCTGGGATCCGGCGGGCCACGCGGCCGACACCCTGCTGGTCTACGACCTGGGCGCCGAACTGGCCAACAGCCGTCGCTGGCCGCAGTGGGAGAAGGAATCGGAATTCCACGGCGCCCGCGAGAAGAGCGAAGCCGCCCGCCGGTAAACGCACGGCAATGCCGGCCGCTGGCCGGCAACCTTCAAACGCACGGCAATGCCGGCCGCTTGCCGGCAACCTCCAAACGCACGGTAGTGCCGGCCGCTGGCCGGCAAGCTCATGGACCTTCCGAAAGGATGTGCAGTTGCCGGCCAGCGGCCGGCACTACCGCATCTTCAGCCACGTGGCCGCAGCAGCTTCCACGCGCCCCAACCGGCGAAGGCAAGCGCGCCCAGATAACAGGCCACCATCGTACGCAGGCTGGCCACCGGTGCGGGGTTGATGCCCCGGCTCAGACGCAGATGCAGGGTGCTGGCACCGCTGCCCAGATCCACTGCCAGCTGCAGCATCAGTGCAGCGCAGAACGCCAGCAGGGCAATGCCGAAGCCGATACGTGGCCAACTCGCTTGGGCGCCGGGCCGGCGGATCAGCCATGCCAGCAGGGTTGCCGCGCCCAGACCCAGTGCGAGCCATACCAGCGGCGTGGCAGGAGACGCGGCGGCCACCGGCATTGCACCGGTGGCCGCGATCACTACGGCGCGCTTACTTGCGCGTGCCGTCGAGCCAGTTGGGGCCCTTGTTGGTGAGGAAGAACACATAGACCACCAACGATACCGCGATCGTCGCGGTGACGTAGATGGCGAACCAGTCCACGTGGCCGGTCTTCAATGCGCCCTGGTACAGCAGCGGCGCGGTGCCGCCGAACAGCGAGTTGGCCAATGCATAGCCGAAGCCCACACCCAGTGCACGAATGTGGGTGGGGAACAGCTCTGCCTTCACCACGGCGTTGATGGAGGTGTAGCCGGTGAGGATGACAAAGCCCAGTGCCAGGGTAAGGAAGGCGAGGGTGGCATCGTGCTGGTGCGGCAGCTGCGTGATCAGGTACCAGCTGTACAGCACGCCGCCCACACCGAAGAACACCAGCAGGCTCTTGCGGCCGATGATGTCCGACAGCCAGCCGCCGACCGGCTGCAACACCATCAGGAAGGCCAGCACACCCAGGTTGATCAGGGTGCCGGTCATCGGGTCGTTGCCGGCGAAGGCGCTCTGGATCATCTTCGGGCCGTTCACCGAGTAGGTGTAGAAGGCGATGGTGCCACCGGCGGTGATCAGGAAGCACAGCAGCAGCGGACGCCACTGGTGCACGAACAGTTCGTACATCGAGCCGGACTTCTTGTCCTTGCCCTCGCGCGCGGCTTCGATGGAGGATTCCGACAGCGACTCGTCCATGCCACGGCGCAGCCAGAACACGACCACGGCGGCGATGCCACCGATGCCGAAGGCGATGCGCCAGCCCCACTCGGAGATTTCCGGTTTGGCCCAGAACGTCAGCATCACGAACAGGGTCAGCTGGGCCAGCACATGGCCGCCCACCAGGGTGACGTAGTGGAACGAGGACAGGAAGCCGCGGCGGCCCGGAATGGCGGCCTCGGACATGTAGGTGGCGCTGGCACCGTACTCGCCACCGGTGGCGAAGCCCTGCAGCAGGCGCGCGAACAGCAGGATGATCGCCGCCCAGATGCCGATGCTGGCAGCGGTGGGGGTGATGGCGATGATGAACGAGCAGAAGGCCATCAGCGTGACCGACACGGTCAACGCAAGGCGACGGCCATGACGGTCGGCGAAGCGACCGAAGAACCATGCGCCGATCGGGCGCATCAGGAAGGTCGCGGCGAAGATCGCCCACACGTACAGGGTGGAGTTCTTGTCTTCAGGCGAGAAGAACTGCGATTCGAAGTACACGGCGAACACCGAGTACACGTAGACGTCGTACCACTCCACCAGGTTGCCGGCGGAGCCTTTGAGGGTGTTGGAGATGGAACGCCGCAGGGCGGCGCCGTCGGTGCTGGGGACAGCGGATTGGGACGTAGTGCTCATCCGGGTGGGGATCCTCGATGCGGTGCGTCCATGCGGGAAATTGCGCTGCCAGGCGCGCGGTGCGCTGCCGGCCAGCCTCCTTGGTACTGCAACCCACGTCAACGCCGGGTGCCGGAAGGGGCGGGCGGGGCATGGATGGATGACAGCGTGCCACTACATGGGCTGCCGGACCATAACCAAAACGTCCTAAAATCCGTGTTCCCCCAGCTCCCTGGTGTGTCATGTCGGCTCCCCCCGTTCCGTCTGCGGCTGCCCCACGGGGCGGCCTTGTCGTGCTGGCACTGCTGCTGGTCTACGTGGTCTGGGGCTCAACCTACCTGGGTATCGCCAAGGCCCTGCATGGCGGCGCGCTGCCACTGACGATGGTCTCCGGCAGCCGGTTCATCATTGCCGGCGGCCTGATGTACCTGGCGCTGCGCCTGTTCTGGAAGATGCCCGGACCCACCCTGCGGCAGTGGCGCAACCTGGTCATCATGGGCGTGACCATGCTGGTGCTGGGCAACGGCATGGTGGTGCTGGCCGAACGCGAGGTGTCATCCGGCCTGGCCGCTACCGCGGTGGCCTCGGTGCCGCTGTGGATGGCGCTGTTCTCGGCCCTGCGCGGGCAGCATGCCAGCAAGGGCGAATGGCTGGGCATCGCCGTTGGCTTCGTCGGCGTGGTCTGGCTCAACGCCGGCAGCAGCCTGACCGCATCGCCCACCGGGCTGGTGCTGCTGCTGATCGCGCCGGTCGGCTGGGCGTTCGGCTCGGTGTGGGCACGCGGGCAGGACCTGCCGGGGCCGTTCATGACGGCGGCCGGGCAGATGATCTGCGGTGGCGTGCTGCTGGTGCTGATCGGCCTGGTCGTCGGCGAGCGCCCCACCACCCTGCCCGACAGCGGTGGCCTGCTGGCGATGGCCTACCTGTGCGTGTTCGGTTCGATCGTGGCGTTCACCGCTTACGTCTGGCTGCTGCAGAACGTGCGCCCGGCGCTGGCCGGCAGCTATGCCTACGTCAATCCGGTGATTGCTGTCCTGTTGGGGGCTGCATTGAATGGTGAACGCTTTGGATGGCGCGACTTCCTGGCCATGGCGGTGATACTTCTCGGTGTGGTGGTACTGACGATGGCAAGGACACGCAAGCGATGAGCATGGACGAGAAAGAACAGCGACGGGGCCTGTTGATCACTGCCTCCACCTTCGTGCTGTGGGGGCTGGTGCCGGTGTACTGGCATCTGCTCAACGAAGTGCCTTCGTTCCAGATCATCGCCCACCGCATCATCTGGAGCACCGTGCTCGTGGTGGCCTGGCTGCTGATCGCATCACGGCTGGGCTGGTGGAAGAAGATCGCCGCGCAACCGCGCGCGCTGCCGATCCTGGCGGTATCGAGCCTGACCATCGCCTTCAACTGGGGCCTGTACATCTGGGCGATCAACGCAGGGCATGTGATCGAAACCAGCCTGGGCTACTTCATCAACCCGCTGGTGAACGTTCTGCTGGGCGTGCTGGTTCTGAAGGAGCGCCTGCGCCGCGTGCAGTGGCTGGCGGTAGCCATCGCCGCGGTGGGCGTGGCCTGGCTGACCATCGATGCGGGCACGCCGCCGTGGATCGCGCTGGGCCTGGCGTGCTCGTTCGGCCTGTACGGCCTGCTGCGCAAGCTGGTGTCGGTCGATCCGGTGGCCGGGCTGGGCGTGGAAAGCCTGTACCTGTTCCTGCCCGCGCTGGGCTTCGCGCTGTGGTCGGAAAACGGCCATGGCGGTGGCTTCTTCGGTGGCTGGGGCTGGGCAAACGACCTGATGCTGATTTTCGGCGGGGTGATCACGGCGGTGCCGCTGATCGGCTTCGCCTACGGGGTCAAGCGCATCCCGCTGTCGCTGGTCGGCATCCTGCAGTACATCGCACCGAGCCTGCAGCTGCTGCTGGGCGTGTTCTTCTTCCACGAAGCGTTCGACACCGGCAAGGCGATTGGTTTTGCGGCGATCTGGGCCGGCCTGGTCCTGTACGTCGGTGACAACGTACGGGCGATGCGCGGCGCGAAACGGTAGCGCCTCCGGGGTCAGATCCCTTCGCGATGCAAAGGGATCCGACGCCGCAAAAAAGAACGGCGCCCCGAGGGGCGCCGTTCTGCTTCCATCCACGGCCAGGAGAGAGTTGGCCGGGGCGGGAACGCGGTTGCAGGCTTAGAAGCGCTGCTGGTACTTCATGTACATGAAACGACCGATGTCGAAGCCACCGTAGTAGGTGAAGCTGCTGTTGGGCTGGCTGTACATGATCGGACCCTGGTGGTCGAACACGTTGTTCAGGCCCAACGACACGGTGCCATCCCACGGCAGGCTGTAACGCACCTGCAGGTCGTGGAAGGTGTTGGAACCCACCTTGCGGCTCGGCTGTGCATCGGTATACGGCGAAACGAAGTCGGCCATGTTGCAGTCCGGGCCACCGCCCAGGTCGTACGAGCAGGCTTCCTTCATGCCCGAGTAGTAACGGGCGGTCCAGCCGATGCCGAGGTTGCCGTACTGCCAGTCCAGGTTGAAGGTCGAACGTACGCGGAAGTCACCGGCCCAGCCCACGCGCTGCTCCACCGGGGTGGTGGCGGCGCTGTCGTTGCGCTGCTCCAGGTAGTCGGTGTAGGTGGTGTTCCAGTTGATGGCGAACTTGCCGTATGCGGTTTCCGGCAGGCGGTAACGCACACCGATGTCATAGCCGGCGGTTTCGCGGTAGCCGGCGTTGACCAGCGAACGGTCCAGCGCCGAAACCTGGCCGCGGGTGGCCGCAGCGGTGGAACGGGTGAAGCGACCGCATGCCGAATCCACGCCCTGCACGTAGCACTGGTTGAGGATGTCGGTAGCCGACTCGCCCACGATGGCGTTGTCGATGCGGATCTTCCACCAGTCCAGGCTGACGTCCAGGCCCTGCACGAATTCCGGGCTGTAGACCAGGCCGACGGTCCAGGTCTTGGCGGTTTCCGGCTTCAGTTCCGGGTTGGAACCGGAGTTGAAATCGGAGGTGGCCTGCTGGCCCGGGCGGTTGGCAAGGTTGCCGTCCGAACCGGTCTGCTGACGGAAGTTGGCGGGCACGTTCAGCGCCTGGCAGCGTGCTGCCACGGTCGGGCTGCTGGCGGCGATGCCGAACTTCGTGTCGCACGGATCGGTGAACGAATCGCGGCTGGAAACCGCGCCGCCGTAGAGATCGTCCACGGTCGGTGCACGGAAGCCGGTGCCGTAGGTGGCGCGCACCAGCAGGCTGTCGATCGGCTTCCACTTCAGGCCGAACTTGCTGTTGGTGGTCGAACCGAAGGTGTTGTAGTCGGTGTAGCGACCGGCCAGGTCCAGCGACAGCTCGCGGGCGAAGGCCATGTCGGCCAGCAGCGGCACCTGCATTTCCAGGTAGACCTCGTTGAGCGAGTAGTCGCCACGGGTCGGCTGGCCGGTGGTGCCGGCGATCTGGCCCTTCTGCACCATCAGGTCCGGGGTGTAGCTGGCTTCTTCGCTGCGGTGCTCAAAGCCCATCGCGCCCATGATGTCGCCGGCCGGCAGGGTGAACAGCGAGCCGGAGATGTTGGCGCTGGCGACCTTGGTGGTGCTGCGCATCTTGTCGACGAAGCGGGTGAACAGGTAGTCCTGCACGTCCTGGTTGCCCAGCGAGCCCGGGCCGGTGTAGCCCATCGGCGCAGCCGGATTCCACGGCACGCAGCCGGCGATCACCGCACCCGGCGTACCGCAGCGGGCCACGTCGCCGTCCATGAAGGACGGGCCGACGGCGAGGTTGACGTTCGGCTGGTACATGCTGCCCGTGCCAACGCGCTCGCCTTCATTGCGGTTGTACATGTAGCTGACGTTCCAGTCCCAGTAGCGCGAACCGGTTTCGAAGCTGCCTTCCAGGCCGAGGCTGGCACGCTTGGTTTCCAGCGTGTTCTCGGTACCGCGCGGCAGCTCTTCGGTGCGGTGCGAGAACAGCACGTCCTGGCCCCACTTGTTGAAGGTGCTGTCCTTGGACAGCGCAGCGCGCGTGCCGTTGCGCGACTGCGCAGCCGAGACCGAGTACGGGTAGCCGGCCAGGTGCTTGGTCGACTCGCGCTTGCTGTACAGCGCATCGGCGACGATGCGCAGGTTGTCGGTGATCGAGAAGCCGCCGTTGGCGAACACCGAGGTGCGCTCCAGGCCGCTCAGCAGGCTCATGTTGGTCTTGGCGTTGGCGCCGTCAGCCGGATCCGGCGTGTGGAAGTTGCCGGCGCTGCTCGGGTCGCCGCCCGGGCCCACGGTCAGCGGCTTGCCACCGACGGTGACCGTGCCCCACTGGGTGGTCGGGCTCAGCGCGTCGACGTCGTCGGCATGGCGCGGGCCACCCGGGTAGCGGCTGAACTCGCGCGCATCGCCGAGGATCTCGTCTTCCTTGGTGCGCTCGGCGCCGACGCTGAACCAGCCGCGGTCGAAGGTCTTGCCGAAGGTGGCGCTGTAGGAGCGCTTCTGGCCGTCGCCTTCACCGTACTGGCCGACATAGACGCTGGCTTCGCCACCGTCGAAGTTCTTGCGGGTGATGATGTTGACCACGCCGGCGATGGCGTCCGAGCCGTACAGCGCCGAGGCGCCATCGGTCAGCACTTCCACGCGTTCCACGATCGCCGACGGAATCGAGGCCAGGTCGGAGTAACCGCCGGCGCTGACGCCCATGCGGCGGCCGTCGATCAGCACCAGGCTGCGTTCCGGGCCGAGGTTGCGCAGGCTGACATACATGCCGCCGAAATCGCGCGAGGAGCTCAGCGAGGACGAACGGCTCAGGCTCGGTGCGCCGGCTGCAGTGACGTCCTGCAGGATGTCGGCAACGTTGACGTAGCCCTTCTTCTCGATGTCGGCGCGGTTGAGTGCCACCACCGGCTGCGCGGTCTCGACACTGGCCTGGCGGATGCGCGAGCCGGTGATCTCGATGCGGTCGAGGTTGGTGGGGGTATCGCCGGCTTCCTGTGCGAAAGCGGGCGTGGTGCAGCTGGCGGCCAGCGCGATGACGATCGCGTTGCGCAGCGGGGTGGTCTTCAGGGACATCCGTGAAATCTCGTGTTTCAGAAAAAACATGCGTCCGTTCTATGGACGCGTGGGGTGCTGCAAACCAACGTGGGGGCCGGATTCTAGAGTGTTTTCATCGGTAACTGTTTGTCCGCGCGCGCTGTAACGCCGCGAAAATGAATCGCAACCAACAATCCACAGGTGCACTGTGCGCAACGTCACGCGCGATGCGTTTGCGATGGGCAGAGGCACCGATAGCGGCGGTGTTTGCGCAATCTGTAATCGTTGTTGCGTGCGTACACGCATCCATCCACGCATGGCGTGGATCTACTGCAACAACGTCGGCGTCCACACCATGCGGATGGGCCAGTAGATCCACGCCATGCGTGGATGGGCCAGTAGATCCACGCCATGCGTGGATGACGTGCAAAAAAAAGGGCCGGAGCCTTCGCTCCGTCCCCTGCGCAACGTCCATTCAATCAATGCGTGATGCTCAGGTCTCGCGCAGCGCCGTGGTGATCGGCAGGCGTGCCGCGCGCAGTGCCGGGAACAACCCGCCCACCAGGCCGATGCCCAGCGCCCACTTCAGCCCGCTCCACAGCAGTTCCGGCGATACATGGAACTTGAACACTACCGCGCTGAAGTTGCTGCCGATGGTGGACACGCTGTAGCCGTTGAACAGCAGCCATGCCACCGCGCAGCCAAGCAGTCCGCCGAGCAGGGCCAGCAGCATGGTTTCCAGCATCACCGCAGTCACCACCGGCAGGCCACGGAAGCCGATCGCACGCATGGTGGCGATCTCGCGTGCGCGCGTCGCCACGGCGGCATACATGGTGTTGAGCGCACCAAACACAGCGCCTACGGCCATGATGGTGCCGATCACCTTGCCGAGGATGTCGATCAGCTTGGTCAACCCACCACCCTGCTTGCTGTAGTAGACGCGGGTGGTTTCCACGTCCAGCTTCAGGCGCGGATCGGCGGCCACGGCGGCCTTGAACTGCTCGAAGCCGGCCTTGCCGTCGGTACGCACGCTGATCGACTGCCAGGCACTGCGCTGGTAGGTGGTGGCCAGCGTGTCGGCGTCGGTCCACAGTTCCGAGTCATGCGCATCGCCGGTAGCGAACACGCCCACGACCGTCCAGGTCTGGTTGCCCAGGGTGAGCGTTTTGCCAACATCCATGTCGCGGAACTGGCTCCTGGCGCCCTGGCCGACCACGATCTCGCGCAGGCCGGCGGCGAACCGGCGGCCTTCGACGATCTTGACCCTGTCATGCACGGCCCACGCCTGCGGGCCGACACCGCGGAACTGCGCATTGACGTCGGTGCCATCGGCCTTGGACACCAGGTTGACCACCTGCGAGAGTTCCGGCGACAGCAGCGGCCGCCCCTGCGCATCGCGGGTGATGCCGGGCAGGGTGGACAGCGTCGGGACCTGTTCGCGGGTGATGACCGAGTTGGTCTCGGCCTGCGAACCGCCGCGCAGCACGATCGCGGTGGTGTCATCGCCGGTGTTGTTGAGCGTGGCCTGGAAGCCTTCGCCCATCGCCAGCATCGCGACCAGTACGCCGACCACGCCGGCGATGCCGACCACGATCACCGAGGAGGCACCCCAGCGTTGCGGCAGGCTGGCGATGCCGATGCGGGTGGCGGCCAAGGCCAGCCGGCCACTGCGGGTGAGCGCCAGCCACAGCCCCAGCAGCACCGCGATGGCGGCGACGCCGATCCACGGCAGGCTGATCCAAACCACCAGGCCAACGACCAGCAGCAGCACGGTCACCGCGTTCCCCAGCCACTTCTTGAGCTTGTTCATGTCGGTGTCCTCTTCAGCGGCCGGCGAGCGCGTCGACGATCTTCAGGCGCTTGGCGCGCAGTGCGGGCAGCAGCCCGACCACGATGCCGATCACCACGATCAGGACGATGCCCACCAGCCAGGTCGGCGTCGGTACGTGCGGCGGCAGCATGCCCATGCTCTTGGGGCTGATGGCCGGCAGGATCAGCGCCGCCAGGCCCATGCCGATCAGTCCACCGAGGCCGATCAGCAGCACCGATTCGACCATCACCAGGGTCAGCACCGTGCTGTCCTTGAAGCCCAGCGTCTTCAGCGTGGCCAGTTCCGGAACGCGCTCGCGCACCGCCTGGGCCATGGTGTTGCCGGTCAACAGCAGCAGGGTGAAGAACACCGCGCCCATGATCGAGGTGACGATCATGCCGATGTCGGCGAACTGTTTCACGAACGCCTGCTGGAACGCCGATTCGGTCTGGGTCTTGGTTTCGTGGTCGGAGTTGGCCGAGATCGCATCGATGGCCTGCGCCACCCTCGACGACTGCTCCGGGTTGTCCAGCGTCACCGTGTACCAGCTCACCTGGTTCTTGATGTAGTCGTTGGACTCATCGAAGTACTTCCAGTTCATCATCAACTGGCGTTCTTCATTGGCCGCCAGTGCGCGATCCTTCGAGCGATAGATGCCCTTCAGTTCCAGCGGCCAGTCGTTGCTGCCGCCACGCGGGAAGATGGTGGCCTGCAGCGGGATGGTGTCGCCGATCTTCCAGCCGAACTGCTTGGCCAGCGTCTCGCCGACGATCGCGCCGGTACGGGTCTGCTGCCAGTCCTGCAGCTGCGCCGGGTCGATCTGCAGCTCGCGGTAGACATCGAAGTAGTTGGGCGCCACCGAGAAGTTGGGGAAGAAGTTCTTCGGGTCCTGGTAGATGCCGCCGAACCACATGCCGTAGGTGACATCGCGCACGCCGCTGACCTGGCGGATCTGCGTTTCCAGGCGGATCGGCAGCGACTGGGTGATCGACAGGCGCGAAGCCACCACCAACCGGTTGGCACCTTCCACACTGCCACCGGACGAGAACGCCACGCGCACCGAGTCGAGCATGCCGAACAGCAGGAACGCGGCCACCACCGACAGCAGGGTCAACAGGGTGCGGGTGCGGCTGCGGAACAGCTGCGCCCAGACCAACGAGAAGTATTTCATCGCTGTGGCCTCCGTCAGTGGGCCAGCGGCGCGTCGGCCAGCTCGCCCTTGTCCAGGTGCACCGTGTGGGTGGCGTACTCGGCGGCCTTCGGGTCATGGGTGACCATGATGATGGTCTTGCCGTGTTCGCGGTTGAGCTGCTGCAGCAGGCCGAGGATCTCTTCGGCGGACTGGCGGTCAAGATCGCCGGTAGGTTCGTCGCAGATCAGGAAGGTCGGGTCGGAGACGATCGCGCGGGCGATCGCCACGCGCTGCTGCTGGCCGCCGGACAGTTCGTTGGGGCGATGGCTGCGGCGGTCTGCCAGGCCGACCAGGGTCAGCGCGATCTCGGCATTGCGCTTGCGCTGCGCCGCGCTGAGGTGGGTCAGCAGCAACGGCAGTTCCACGTTCTTCTGCGCGGTCAGCATCGGCATCAGGTTGTAGAACTGGAACACGAAGCCGACATGGTGGCTGCGCCACGTCGACAGCTGGCCGCCGCTCATCTGGTCGATGCGCTCGCCTTCGATGCTGATCTCGCCGCCGGTGGGGTTGTCCAGGCCGCCGATCAGGTTGAGCAGGGTGGTCTTGCCGGAACCGGACGGGCCCATCAGCGCGACGAAATCGCCGCTGGCGATATCCAGGTCGATGCCGTGCAGCACCTGCACCTTTTCGGGGCCACGCTGGTAGGTCTTGGTGATGTTGCGCAGTGAAACCAGGGTCGACATGGGTGGTTCTCCACGAAAGGCGGGAAACGGGGATGCGTCCCGGCCAACGGCCGGCACGCGTCGAACAGTGGTGCTTTCCAGCGGTACTGCCGGTGGCGCCATGCGGGCGCCGGGCCGTTACTGCGCTTGCTTCTGCTTGACCCTGGTGCCGTCGCGCAGGGTGTCCGGCGGGTTGACCACCACCGACTCTCCTGCGCTCACGCCCTTGAGGATCTGGCGGTCCTTGCCCATCGCCTGGCCCGCCTCGACCGTGCGTTGCTGCACACGGTTGTCATCGCCCAGTGCGAAGGCCACCGACGCACCCTCACGCTCGACCACCGCAGTGGCCGGAACGCGCACGCCCTGCGGCTTGGCTTCGGTCTGCGGCTTGGCCTGTTCCAGGAAGCTGACCCGCACGCCCATCTCCGGCACGATGCGCGGGTCTTTCACCTTCAGTGCCACCCGCACCTTCACCGTGGCCTTGCCGCGGTCAGCGGTGGGAACGATGGCGATCACCTCGGCCGGGATCTTCCAGTCCGGGTAGGCGTTGAGCGTGGCTTCCACCGGCATCTTCGGCTGCACGCGGCCGATGAAGGCTTCGCCGACCTCGACTTCGATCTCCAGCGATTCCATGTCGACGATGGTGCCGATGCCGGTACGGGTGAAGCCACCACCGGCGGACAGCGGCGAGACGATTTCGCCGGGCTGCGCGGCCTTGGCGGTGACCACGCCGGAGAACGGCGCGCGCACGATGTTGTTGTCCACGCCAAGGTCGGCGATGGACAGCTGATCGTTGGCAACCTTGACGTTGCGTCGTGCGGTTTCCAGCTGCGCACGCAGGCTGTCACGCTGGGCCACGGCCTGGTCGTACTGCGAACGCGAGATCAGCTGCTGGCCGACCAGCGCCTGCAGGCGGCTGGCTTCAGCGGCGGCCTGCTTCTGCTGGGCTTCCAGGCCGACCACCTGGCTGCGTGCGGCCTGCAGCTGCGAGGCGTACAGGTTGCGCTGCGCGTCGGCATCGATCGGGTCCAGGGTGGCCATGATCTGACCCTGTTCCACCCGCATGCCTTCTTCGATCATCACCTCGCGCACCTTGCCGGTGATCTTGGCCGACACCGTGGCCATGCGCCGGGCGACCACGTAGCCGCTGGCGTCGAGCACTGAGCTGCTGGCGCTGCCCTGCTGGATGGCCACCGCCGGCGCGGTGTCCACTTCCACGGTGGGCGCGCGGCCGAACAGTGCGAATGCACCACCGGCCAGCAGCACGATGATCACGGCCACGGCGATCCACAACCAGCGGCGGCCACCACTGCCGCCACTGGAGGCGGGCGGCGGCGACTTGCGGTCGATACGGAGTTCCTTCAACAGCTCGGCAGAAGCGTTCATTCGTTCCATCACAGGCGTTCGGGCGGGTGTGACCGGAAGGGCAGGCAGCGGCGGTTCCGGCGGTGGAGCGTGCGGCACAGCATGAAGGCAGGTGCATCGGCGATGGCAGTGACAGCTGTCATCCGATGTCATTGACGGCGGCAACTGCGAAATGTGACCACGGCGGCACAGGATGGCAACGTCCCCGCTACCCGTACCGCCCATGGATACGATCGCTCCGTCGCTGGCCCGCCTGCAGCAGGTGCAGGTGCGTTACCGCGACCATACCGCCCTGCACGGCATCGACCTGCAGGTGCGCGCTGGCCAGGTATTGGCCCTGCTGGGCCGCAACGGTGCCGGCAAGAGTACCGCGATCAGCGTGCTGTTGGGCCTGCGCCGTGCCGACGCCGGCCAGGTCGAGCTGCTGGGCGGTGATCCGCAGCAGCGCGATCAGCGGCTCGGCCTCGGCGTGATGCTGCAGAGCACCAGCCTGCCGCCGATGCTGCAGGTGGATGAACTGGTGGCGCAGGCGTGTCGGCGCCTGTGCCGGGTCGGCTGAACTGGCATGATCGGCAGCGATCGTCCCCGCCTGGAATCTTCCGTGCCACCGAGCTGGCTTGCGTCCCTGCTGCGCCCTGCCCCGGATTCGGCGGTGGCCGAACTGCTGCGGCGTGGCAAGTCGCCCTGGAGTGGTGCGATCCACCTGCTGTGGTCGGTCTGGATCTTCCTTACCCCGGTGCTCGGGAATGGCTTCACGCTGCGCTGGCTGTTGCTGACGCTGGCCAGCTATCCGTTGTTCCTGCTGTTCTATGCCAGGGTGATGCTGGCGCCACGGCACCACGCCTGGCGCTACGCCCTGGGCATGATTGCGATGGCCCTGGTGCTGCTGCCGTGGTATCCGTCGGGACTGAGCTACTTCGTGTTCGGCTGCGTGATGATCCGCATGAGCAGCCGCGGCGGCTGGTGGGTGTACCTGTTGCAGCTCACTGGCCTGAATCTCCTGTTCTGCAGCACCGCGCTCTACTTCGGTTATCCGTGGCAGGCCATGGTGTGGATGCCGGCGGTGTCGTTCATTGTCGGGCTGGTGGTCAACGTGGAGGCCTTGAGCCATCAGCGCGACGTTGCCCTGCAGCTGTCCCAGGACGAGGTGCGGCGCCTGGCGACCACCGCCGAGCGCGAGCGCATCGGCCGTGATCTGCATGACCTGCTGGGGCATACGCTGTCATTGATCACGCTGAAGCTGGAACTGGCGCGCAAGCTGTACGACCGCGATGACGCGCGTGCCCGGCAGGAAATCGGCGAGGCCGAGGACATTGCCCGCGAGGCGCTGGCGCAGGTACGCAGTGCGGTCACCGGCATCCGCGCCAGCGACCTGGCCGGCGAACTGGCCTCGGCACGCCTGCTGCTGGAATGCCAACAGGTACACCTGCAGTACATGCCGCCGCCACCGATGCCAGTGGAGGTAGAGCGTGGGCTGGCACTGGTGCTGCGCGAGGCGGCGACCAACATCGTGCGCCACGCGCAGGCGACCCGGGTGCAGGTGGATTTCATGCTTGAGGACCGACAGTTGGTGATGCAGATACGCGATGACGGCCGTGGTGGTGTGCAGGCCGAGGGCAACGGATTGTGTGGCATGCGTGAGCGCGCAGCGGCGCTGGGTGGCCAGTTGACGCTGCAGTCGCCGCGCGGGGAAGGCACGCTGCTGACCGTGCGCGTGCCCCTGGTGGCCGCGACTACGCCGCTGTCGCCGGCATCGCTGGCACAGGGAGACGCGGCATGATCCGCATATTGCTGGCCGAGGATCAGGCGATGGTGCGTGGCGCATTGTCGGCGTTGCTGGGCCTGGAACCGGATATCGAGGTACTGGGCAGTGCTGCCGACGGCGAAGCCGCCTGGCGCATGCTGCAGCAGCTGCAGCCGGACATCCTGGTCACCGACATTGAGATGCCGGGGCTGAGCGGGCTGGAACTGGCCCAGCGCATCGCCCGCCATGAACTGCCGATCAAGGTGGTGATCGTGACCACCTTCGCCCGTGCCGGTTTCCTGCGTCGCGCATTGGAAGCGGGCGTACTGGGCTATCTGCTGAAAGATGCACCGGCCGAGAACCTGGCCGAGGCACTGCGCAAGGTGAAGCAGGGCATCCGTGCGATCGATCCGCAGCTGGCGCTGGATGCGTGGTCGCAGGCCGACCCGCTGACCGACCGCGAACGCCGCGTACTGCGCCTGGCGGGCGAGGGCCGCACCGCCAGCGAGATCGCCGAGCAGCTGGGGCTGTCGCACGGCACGGTGCGCAATTACCTGTCCGAATGCATCGGCAAGCTGGGCGTGGCCAACCGGATCGAGGCGTACCGGCTGGCGCGGCAGAAGGGGTGGTTGTAGCGGGGCGTCACTTTTCTTTTCGCGTGAAAAGAAAAGTAACCAAAAGAAACACGCCGCCGGCCGCGAGCCGGTGCTGCGCACCGGTACCCTGCGCTTCTCGGTCCGTCGAGGGAGGGCGCGGGAACTCGCTGCGCTCAGACATCGGCGCCTCTTCGCCCTCGCCGGACCTGTGGTGCTCGGCTCGCTCAAGGCGGAATGGAAGGTAAAGATCAACGGCAAAGGCATCCACGCATGGCGTGGATCTACTGGGTGCAGCTGCGGCTTTTGACGTTGGGTCCGCCTTGTAGCGAGCCGAGCATCGCAGGGGAATCAGGGGCGAAGAGGCGCCGATGTCTGAGCGCAGCGAGTTCGGCGCCGTCCCCTGATTCACCGAGAAGCGCAGGGTACCGGTGCGCAGCACCGGCTCGCGGCCGGCGGCGTGTTTCTTTGGTTACTTTCTTTGCACGAGCAAAGAAAGTGACACCCCTCCGCAGTCGCGGAAAAGGGCAGCCGGGAACCCCGGCGAACCCATTCAATCCTTCCCGCGTGCCATCGCCTGGAACACGCCATCGCGGCGCACCCACAGGTGGAACAGCGCCGCACCCACGTGCATCAGCACCGTGGCGAACAACACGTATGCCAGCAGGCTGTGCGCATTGCGCAGCGCGGCGTACAGCGCTGGCGTGTGCGGCACGATCGGCGGCAGGTGCAGGCCACCGCCCAGCACGATCGGGTAGCCGCCGGCCGACAGCATCGCCCAGCCGATCAGCGGCATCGCCAGCATCAACGCGTACAGCATCCAGTGCGAAGCCTTCGCCGCCAGCACCTGCCACGCGGGAAGATCCGCTGGCAGCGGCGGTGGGCGATGGCGCAGGCGGTTGTACAGGCGCAGCACCGCCAGCAGCAGGATGGCGATACCCAGCGGCCGGTGCAGGTCGATCAGCATGGGGCGCAGGTGCAGCGAGGCGACCATGGTCACGCCGATGAACAGCATGGCGATGATCATCAGCGCCATGGACCAGTGCAGCACCCGGGCGAGCGGGTTGAAGTGGCCGTTGCCGGTACTCATCGTGCTTCCCCCTTCGTTTGTGCCGCCGCACCGCTGGCGCGCTCGCGCTCGCGGCGGTTGAACGACTGCGAATACACCGCCGAGCGCGCAGCCAGGATCGGGTCGTCGCTGCCGCGCACGCCGCTGGGCACGATCAGCGGATCGAAGTTGAGCTGGCCGCAGGCGGCTTCTTCCTGCGACTGCATGCGGTCGAGGCTGAGCACGCCCGCCACCACCTGTTCGCGCGATTCAGGCCACGGCACCGAGGGATCATCGATGGCATCGCCCGGCGCGGCCAGGCTGACCACCAGGTTCCAGCGCACCGGGCCGGTGGCCAGGCGCTGCTGCAGTTCCTGGCTGAGGAAATCGACATTGGCCTGCTTGCGTGCCTCTGCATCCATCTCCACCAGCGGCGCCTGCGGCTGCCAGCGCCAGCGCACCGCGCGTTTCTGCCCCTGCGCGTTGGTGAACCAGAAACTGTTGACACTGTTGAAGGTGGTGTTGGCCCAGCTGCTGGTCCACGGTGCGCTCTTGGCCCACTGCTGGAAGGCCTGTGCGCTGGGGTACCTGGCCAGCACGGCCGCCATCTTCTGCGGGTCGGGCTTGCCGGTGGCCGGATCCGGAATCTGCGCGCGGGTCTGCTCGTAGAACGCCTCGGCGGTGGGCACGGCGAAGAACGGGAAGCTGTTCATCGCCATCCGCCATTCCTGCCCGTCATCGCCCACCAGCTGCACGGCGATGCTGCGCACGCGCGCGCTGCCATCGGCGCCGTGCGGATCGCCGCCGCCGATCGACAGCCGGCCCAGCACCGGAACCTTCGCCTGTGAGAACACCCGTGCGCTGGACAGCGTGGGCGCCTGTGCGCTGGGTTCGAACCAGCCGCTCACGCACACCCCTTTGCTGTGCGCGCGGCGGAAGCCGGGATGTGCAGGGCCGGTGGCCTCGATGGTGTCGGTGAAGCGCTGTGCGGTCAGCCGGTCGCGGCCGATCCAACCGGCCAGCCAGGCGAAGGCGAGGGCAACGATGCCCAGGATCAGTGCGATCAGCGCGATCCAGGGCAAGGGCGAATGCCGGCGCGGCGCGCTCGGCTCCTGGCCGGCGCGGGTGTAGCGGAAGAGCGACATGATCGAAGTCCTGCCTTCACGGATGTGTGGGTGGGCGACCACCACATCCTCGCAGAACCCGGCCGGGGCCGAAATTCAATTTTTCGTCAGATTTGCAGGGTGATGCAGTGCCGACCAAGGTCGGCACCCACCGGCATGGGTAGCGCCGGGCCATGCCCGGCAGCTCCATCAGCTGTAACGTGCCTTCAGCATCGTCCACGCCGAACGCAGGGCCAGGGCTTCGCCACCGGCCGGGCGGCCCGGGCGCTCGCCATCGTTCCAGGCATACACGTCCAGATGTGCCCAGCGCTGTCCGTCTTCCAGGAAGCGTTCCAGGTACAGCGCGGCGGTGACCGAGCCGGCCATGCGCGAACCGGCGTTGGCCAGGTCGGCGATGCCGCTGCTCAGGTAACGCAGGTACGGACGCCACAGCGGCATGCGCCACACCGGGTCACGGGTGGCGTCGCCAGCCTGCAGCCACTGCTGGGCAACCGTGTCATCGTTGCTGAACAGCGCCGGCAGGTCCGGGCCCAGCGCGATGCGTGCCGCGCCGGTCAGCGTGGCGAAGTCCAGCACCAGGTCCGGCTTCTGCTCACCGGCGAACGTCAGCGCGTCGCACAGGATCACCCGGCCTTCGGCATCGGTGTTGTCGATCTCCACGCTCAGGCCCTTGCGGGTGGCGATCACTTCGCCCGGGCGGAAGGCATCCGGGCCGATCGCATTTTCCACGGCCGGTACCAGCAGGGTCAGGCGCACCGGCAGCTGCTGGGCCATCACCAGCCCGGCCAGGGCCAGCGCGTGTGCGGCGCCGCCCATGTCCTTCTTCATGTTGCGCATGCCATCGGCCGGCTTGATGTCCAGGCCGCCGGTATCGAAGCACACGCCCTTGCCGACCAGTGCCAATGCCGGGTCGGTCTCCTTGCCCCAGCGCAGCACGATCAGCCGCGGCGCACGGTGCGAGGCACGGCCCACCGCATGGATGGCCGGGAAGTTCTGCGCCAGCAGTTCGTCGCCGGTGATGGCTTCCACCTGCGCGCCATGCGCTTCAGCCAGGGCACGCGCGGCGTCTTCCAGCTGCTGCGGGCCCATGTCTTCGGTCGGCGTGTTGACCCAGTCGCGCACGCGCAGGCTGGCGGCGATCAGGTCGGCCACTTCGCCGGTCGGTGCAGCCACCAGCTGGGCCGGCGCGCGGTTGCGCTTGCGGTAGCGGTCGAATCGGTAGCTGCCCAGGCCCCAGCCCAGCTGCAGCAGCGCCTGCTCGGCGGCCGGCAGTTCGCTGGCCAGCTGCCACACGCTGCCTTCCGGCAGGGCATGCGGTGCATGGGCGTAGCTGTAGGCGTCGGCACGATCACCGACGCCGATCACCGCGCCAGCCAGGCCATCGGCGCCGGGCAGCAGCGCAACCGAATGCGCGCCCGCAGTGAAGCCCTGCGACTTCAACCACGCCTGGGTGGCAGCAGATTGGTTGTTCTTCCACGCCTCGAACTGGCTGCGGTCCAGCACGTGCAGCGGCAGTGCGGCGGTGGTGTCGGCGGTGAAGCCAGTGATCTCGCTCATGCGTCAGGTACTCCGGGATGCGTCAGCGTCGGCGGCGTCGAGGTTGGCATCGAGCCAATCGGCCAGGCCGGTGAGGGTGTCGAACTGCAGGTCAGGCTGCAGCTGCGGATGGTTCCAGGTGGCCGCTTCGCGGTTGATCCAGCAGCCGCGCAGGCCGGCAGCCATCGCGCCGGCCACGTCCATCTCGACGTGGTCGCCCACGTGCAGCACCTGCGCCGGGGCGACGCCCAGGCGGTCGCAGGCAGCGTGGAAAATGCTCGCTTCGGGCTTGGCCGCGCCATGCTCGCGGGCGCCCAGCTGGAAGCTGAAGTGATGGGCCAGGCCGATCCGTTCCAGATCGGCATTGCCGTTGCTCAACGCGGCCACCGGCACCCGCGCGGCGATACGCGCCAGTGCGTCGAGTGCATCGGGGTAGCACTCCACCTGGTTGCGCGCGGCGTAGAACACTTCATACGCCGGCTCCAGAAGATCCAGGCTGGCGCCACTGTTTTCCAGCGCCTCCTGGATCGTCAGCCGGCGCAGCGCGCTCAGGTCGAAATGCAGGTGTGGGTTGTCGCGGAACGAGCGCTCGCGCAGTTCGCGCATGGCCGCCACCGGATACATCGCGGCGGTGGCGGGGCTGTGTTCGCGCATCCAGTCGAACAGGACCTGGTCGATGCGGGCGCCGATCGGAGCGAACGGCCACAGCGTATCGTCGAGGTCGAGGGTGATGGCAAGGACAGGGAATTTCACCCCGCCATTCTACGCCTGCCCGCGCGGGCTTTCATGCGCGCGGCGGGCAGGCGCTGCCGCCGTCAGTGGCTGCGCAGGTCGTAGGAGCAGTACAGGACGGTCTGGCCATCGACGCGATCCACGCTCAGGTCATGCCTGCCCACTTCGCGCCGGTAGCCACCGGCCACCGGCGGCGGCATCTTCGCCAAGGCGGCGACCTTGCTGATTTCCGCGCTGCCGAAGTACGCCGTGTAACTGTCCACGCCATCCTCGCCGCTGGAGCCGTCGTAGGAGGTCACATGGGTCACCGGCAGGCCAAGCACCATCAGCGGCGAGGCCAGTGTGTAGCCGTCGTCGTACTCGTCCCTGGTCTTGGCCCCGGCGGGCATCAGCACCTTGGCCATGGCATCGAACTGTTCGGGCGTGAGATGGCGCTGGCAGGTGATGGCCTCCACCAGCTGGGTGCGGGCCACTTCCGCACTGGGCGGGGCCGCGGCGAAGGCGGGGGCGGCCAGGCAGGTCAGGGCGAGGCATCGACGCGCGAAAGAGAACATGGGGAGGGTTCCATCCTGGGAAAAAGCGGGCGCATATTCTGCCAGCCTTCGCCGTCCCACCGTTCCTCTCCCCGCACGCCCGTCGATGGAGCGCGCCTCACTCCAGCAGCCGCGCCCAGCCGTGCATGCCGTCCAGCCGTGCCAGCACCAGCTTGATGCAGACCAGCAGCGGCACCGCCAGCAGCAGGCCGATCATGCCCCAGGCCCAGCCGAACACCATCAGCGCCAGGATCAGCACCAGCGGTGACAGTTTCATCTGCCGGCCAAGCACGATCGGCGTCACCAGCTGCCCTTCCAGGGTATGCAGTGCCAGGTAGGCGGCCGCAGGCAGCAGTGCCTGCAGCGGGTCGCGGAACTCGACAAAGCCCATCAGCAGCATCAATGCGACGCCGAGCAGCGGGCCGACATAGGGCGCGAAATTCAGCAGCGCCGCCACGGTTCCCCACAGCAGCGCCTCCTGCAGGCCGATGCCCAGCAGCATCAGCACCCCGGCCAACAGCAGGCCGACCACCGTGTTGATCACGCTGATGGTCAATACGTAGCGCGACACCTCATGCTCGATCGAGCGCAGGATGTCACTGGTGAAACGCTGCTGCTGCCGGTTCGGGAACAGGGCGATCGCTGCACGCTGCAGGCTCTGGCCGTAGATCATGAAGAACAGCGTCAGCAGCACGACGGCCAGCACCGAGGCGGCCAGCCGCGGCGCACGGGTGAGCATCCGGTAGGGGTCGTCCAGCTGGGTGCGGATCACCTGCACCTTGCGGTTGCCGTCGCCGCCGGCCACGCGCGCGAAATTCTCTGCGGCCTGGTTGGCCTGCTGCACCGGCTTGGTCAGGTCCTGCACCTGGCGCGCAACCTTGCGCAGCTGCTGCGGTGCTTCCTGTGCCCAGTCCATCGCCGGGCCGATCAGCTGCACAGCCAACGCACCCGTCACGCCCAAGCCGGCGCCCAGCACCAGCAGGGCGCCGAGCGCGCGCGGAATCCACAGCTTCTGCAGCAGGCGCAGGATGGGGTTGCCGACCAGGGCGAAGAACATCGCCAGCAGGACCGGCAGGATGATGTCCTGCGCCGCCCACAGGGTGAACGCCACGGCCAGGGTCGCCAGGATCACCAGCGACATCGGGCCACGTGGGCGCGAGGGCGGCGGCAGGGGTGCGGACTCGTCCGGCGCAGGCGACGACGGGGACAACAGGGACTCGCTCATCGACGCACCGACCAGAAAGAGAAGCCCATTATCGGCCCGCCGCGATCAACGCGGCGGGTAAGGTTCGTCAACGTTCGGACATCTCGGTCGCCGCTTCGGCCGGACGGGGCTCACGCAGCTCGGGCTCGGCCACCGGGCGTGCTGCCGGTCGTGCCGCAGCGGCGGGTGGCGGCCCGGCCGCCTCATCCACCTGGTCGGCGGCATCGTCTGCGGTTTCCGCCGCCTGCGCCGCCACCACCGAAGCAAACGCGGCCTGGGCGCTGGCGAACAGGCTGGACACCGAACCGACCATCTGCAGCCAACGCGCTCCGTTGACCTTGCCCGGAACCTCCAGCTTGCCGGCGATGAACCCGCCGGCCAGACCCACCACCACGATGCGCAGTGGCGACCAGCCCTGTCGCCAGACCTGGCTGAGCACGTTCCAGTGGTCCTGGGTCTCGCCGAGGCGCACGGCCATCACCTGTTCGCAACGTTTCACACGCCGCTGCAGTGCACCGAACTTCATGGCTTGCCCTCCGGAATCTGCACCCCGGCATCGGGATCATCATCGGTGGGCTCATCGAACAGGCCCAACCGGGACAACTGACGCCGGGTGGCGTGCATGCCGGTGTGGTGGAAGAAGTAGGAAACGCGCCATATCGCATAGCCGGTGACGGCCAGGCTCAGCAGCGAGGTGATCAGCAGGGCCTGCAGCCAGCTCAGGCCGAAGCTCTGCAGCAGGGCGATGAGGGTGGCGGCCAGCAACAGCCAGGCCGACGCACCGAACACGATGGCGACGCCGGCCCAGGCCAATGCGCGGCCGAATGCGCTGCGCGCCAGCGCGAAGTCCGCCGACGCCAACCGGCGCAGCGAACGCAGTGAGTGCTTGGCCGAATCGGCAGTCGCCCGGCCGGCTGCGCCGACCTGGCGGATGCTTTCGTCCAACGGCGGCGTGGCCGCCGGATCAGGACGTTGCGTGGTGTCTTCGCTCACGCCGCAGCTTACTTGTCGCTGCCGCGGGCCAGCTTGGCGATGATCCAGCCGGTAGCGAAGGCCACGCCGAACGAGGCCAGCGGACGTTCGCGGATCAGCTCAGCAGCGCTGTCGATCAGGTCCTTGCCCTTGTCCATCAGCGCGTCGACCTGTTCCTTGGCGGCGGCACCACCGAACTCGGCAGCAGCCAGGCCCGACAGCGCGCTGTCGGAAAGTTCAGCCTTGACGTTGGCCTTGCCGATGCGCAGTTCGTCGGTCGCGGCGCCGGTAGCGCCCTTGATCGCACCGCCGGCAGCGCTGGCGGCCTGCTTCAGGTGGGAACCGGCTTCACCCAGGTGGTCCTTCAGGTTCTCGGTATTGGTGGGGCTCATCGAATCACTCCTGTTGCGATGGGGGAACGGGCGATCGGCGCTTGGCCGACCTGGACGTACAGCAATAGCATCACGTGGGTATAGGGGGCGTTACGGCCAGGCGATCAGCGCATCACCAACTGGCCCTGCTGCTGGCCATTGTTGCGCAGCACGCGCAGCACCAGGGTGGGCGGGCGCTGCTGGAAATTGGCGCGCCAGCTGGCCAGGTCGGCGAACTCGCCCACCGTGGCGTCGGTGATGATGTCGCCCTGCTGCAGGCCATTGGTCGCGGCGCGGCTGCCGCGCTTGACCTCGCTGACCAGCACGCCGCCCACGCCAGACTGACGCAGCGATTCGGGCAGGTCGACGAAGCTGGCACCGGTCAGGCGCGGGTCCAGGCTCTCGCCGCTGACCACGCGCGCCTGTTCCTTCAGCGTTGCCTTGATCTGCAGCGGCTTGCCTTCGCGGCGAACGTCCAGGGTCAGCACGCTGCCCACCGCCGCCAGGCCTTCCACGTTGTGCAGTGCTTCGGCACTGTCCACGCGCTGGCCGTTGGCCGATACCACCACGTCGCCCGGCTTAAGTCCTGCGGCGGCACCGGCCGAACCGGCCAGCACGCGGGTTACCAGGGCGCCGCGGGTTTCGCCCAGGCCCAGGCCCTGCGCGATCTGCGCGCTCAGGTTCTGGCTTTCGATGCCCAGCGTGCCGCGCACCACCACGCCATGCTTGACCAGCTGGTCGACCACGCTGCGGGCCAGGTTCGACGGAATCGCCAGGCCCAGGCCGATGTTGCCGGCCATGCTGCCCTGCGGGTTGAAGCTGGCGGTGTTGATGCCCACCAGCTGGCCCTGCAGGTTGACCAGCGCGCCTCCGGAATTACCCGGGTTGATCGATGCATCGGTCTGGATGAAGTTCTGGTAGCCCAGCCCGCGGATGCCACTGCGGCCCACCGCCGAGACGATGCCCGAGGTGACCGTCTGGCTGAAACCGAACGGATTGCCGATCGCGACCACGAAGTCGCCCACCCGCAGCTGGTCGCTGTTGCCCAGCTTGATGTCGGTCAGGTTCTGCGCCGGAATGCGGATCAGCGCGATGTCGGTGTCGCGGTCCGAGCCGAGGAACTCGGCCTTCACCGTGCGCCCGTCGGCCAGTGTCACCTGCACGTCATCAGCGTTGTCGATGACGTGGTGGTTGGTCAGCACCAGGCCTTCGGTGGCATCGATGATGACGCCCGAACCGAGTGACTCGTTGATTCGCTCCTGCGGGATGTCCGGGAACAGGCGGCGGAAGAACGGGTCGTTGAAGAACGGGTTGCGTACCCGCACCACCTGCTTGGTGTTGACGCTGACCACCGCCGGCATCGCCTTTTCCAGCATCGGTGCAAGCGAAGGCACCGCCTGCCCGGCGACCGCGGCCGGCAGCGCTGCGGAGGTGGGCAGTACCGCCGGCAGCGGAGCGGCATCGGCACGGTTGTCCAGGTGCGCATTGAGGCCGGTGGCAACGAAGCCGCCGAAGGCAGCGGCGATTGCGAGCGTAAGCAGGGTGGGAAGCGGTCGCATGGGAGTCGGTTCGCAGGCTGAGGTTGGGGCCGTTGACGCATACGGTAGAACAAGCTGAATGAGTGTGTCGCGATCTGGATAAATGCCCCATGAAAATCCGACCCCCACCGCAGGCGCCGGAAAGCTGACGCGCGCACCACAACGCTGTTCGCGACAGCCGCGAGCGAGCGCCGCAAGGCACGCCGGCAGCGCCCTGATACACCGCGACACTTGCGCAGTTCCGCGCATCCCGACCTTGCGATGACGCTCAGTGCTGCGCGGATGTGTGGCTGCTGCCAGTGCCTGCATCGGCACGCCAGCAGCAGGCAGGCTGCGCAGCACACTGCTTAAAAAAAGGGATTTCCTGACTGCGGGGCACGTCAGCCGCCGCTATCGCTTACTCCAGTTGCGTCGCACCGGATGCGATTGGCCGGTCGTGCCCGTTCCACGATAGCCATTGTCGGTATAGCATCGCCCCGTTTTGACAATCCAGGCCCCTAGGAGGGCAACATGAGCAACGGTAATGGTGTGTCGGTCGTGACCGACGCCGTCGAGAACGTGAAAGAAACCGCCACCAACGTCGGCGAGACCATCGCCCACGCCGCCGAAGACGCAGTGAAGTCGGTCAAGAAGACCGTCAAGCGCGCCCGCAAGGCTGCCACCACCCGCGTCGCCAAGGCCAAGAAGGTCGTGGCCAAGGTCGAGAAGACCGTTGCCAAGAAGGCCGAGAAGGCTGCCAAGTCGGTCGGCAAGACCGTTGCCAACGCCAAGAAGAAGCTGGAAGCGGCCAAGAAGAACGCCAAGGCCGAAGCGGCTGCCCTGAAGAAGGAAGTGGCCAAGAAGAAGGCGGCTGCCGGCAAGACCGTGACCAAGAAGGCTGCTGCTGCCAAGAAGACCACCAAGGCTGCCGGCAAGAAGGTCGCTACCGTGAAGAAGGCCGCCACCAAGAAGGTTGCGACCGCCAAGAAGGCTGTGGCAAAGAAGACCGCTGCTGCCAAGAAGGTTGTCGGCAAGAAGGTCGCTACCGCCAAGAAGGCTGTGGCCAAGAAGACCGTGGCCGCCAAGAAGGTTGCCGGCAAGAAGGTCGCTACCGCCAAGAAGGCTGTGGCCAAGAAGACTGTCGCTGCCAAGAAGGTCGTCGGCAAGAAGACCGCTGCTGCCAAGAAGGTTGTCGGCAAGAAGACCGTCGCTGCCAAGAAGGTCGTCGGCAAGAAGACCGTCGCTGCCAAGAAGGTTGTCGGCAAGAAGACCGCCACTGCCAAGAAGGTTGTCGGCAAGAAGACCGCTGCTGCCAAGAAGGTTGTCGGCAAGAAGGTCGCTGCTACCCGCAAGACGGTCGCCAAGAAGGCTGCACCGCTGAAGAAGGCCGTGGCCAAGAAGGCTCCGGCCAAGAAGGCCGTGCGCAAGGCTGCCAAGCGCAAGTAAACGCGCGTGGTTCGAAGGCCCTTCCGCTCATCGGGCGGGAGGGCCTTCTGCGTTTTCGGGGGGGGACTGATCATTGCCTGGCGTGGATCTGCGGCAGCAGCCTGGGGCAAGATGAAGGTCTTCCGCAGGAGCCCTGACCATGCGCGGCATCGATTTCAGTTCCTGGCAGGGCGTGCTGTCCACCCTGGCCGGGTTGGTCCTGATCACCCTGCTCGGCGTGGGCATCCGCCTGCTGGTGATGCAGACCCTGCAGCAGCGCCGCGAACGAGAGAACCGGCAGATCAATGAGCGGCTGCGTACCTTGATGGCGGCCTACAAGACGCTGGGCGGCTCCTTCACCGGTGAACTGGGGGTCGATCCAACCCACCTGCGCGACCTGCGCCAGCGGGCCCACGAAGAAGGCATCGCCGAGCCGGGCTCGGATCGGGCCCGGCGCATCCGCGATGCGGTCGAAGCGGCCTTGTCGGACATCCTGCTGCTGGGCACCGACGAGCAGGTACGGCTGGCCGCGCGCGCTGCCAGTGAACTGGCACAGGGGCGTGCGGTGCACACACACGAACTGGTGATCTCGCTGCGCGACTTCGTCCGCGAGGCGCTGGACCTTGCGCCGGTACCGGGCGACCTGGAGATCCCGCGCCAGGGGCCTACCCGCCCTGCGGGCAGCGGTGGCGGAAGTGGCAAGGGCCGCAACGAGGGCGAAGCCAAGGGCGGTCGCACCGGTGGAGGTGGCGGCGGTGGCGGCGGCATGGGTGCCGGAATGGGCGGGCTGGGTGTTGGTGCCGGTGCTGCGCTGGGTGCCGGCCACGCGGCCGGTGAGGATGAAGCGGGCGCCCGCTGAGGACGCCCGCCCGGGTCAGCGCTTGAGTTCGAAGATCGGCTCGAATCCGCCGTAGATCATCCGTGCACCGTCGAACGGCATGGGATTCTTCGACGGGTCCAACCGCGGGTCTTCCATCATTTTCTGCATGCCTGCATCGCGGGTGGCCTTGTCCGGCCACTCGATCCAGGAAAACACCACGGTCTCCTCCGCCGTGGCTTTCACCGCGCCGAAGAAGTCGGTGGTCTTGCCGTGCGGCACGTCATCGCCCCAGCACTCGACCACGCGCAGCGCGCCGTGTTCGAGGAACACCACGTCGCCGCTGCGCGCGTGGGCGAGGAACTTCTCCTTGTTGGCGGTGGGCACCGCCAGGACGAAACCATCGATGTAGCTCATCGCTTGCCTCCGGAATGGACCGTGCCAGGTGCACGGCCTTCATTGAGTCGACGCTTCAGGGCGCGGCAAATCGACATCGATTGCCGCGCCATTGAATCGAAGCGCGTGCGCGTACCGCGCGCGTATGCCTGAGCCTTGCTGAATCAATGCAAAAAATTCAGCAATGCGAAGACCGCTGTTTTCAGGGAGCGTTGTGGCGAATAACGGAGAATTTACATTCCCGATGCGATGGCGCCCTGGCGCTGCTGCACACCATAAGAAAGTAAAGGTGTACCCCCATGAAGAATTCGCTGATTGCTCTGGCTCTGGCCGCTGCCCTGCCGTTCACCGCTTCGGCCGCCGAGAACCTGTCCTACAACTACGCCGAGGCTGACTACGCCAAGACCGACGTTGACGGCATCAAGGCTGATGGCTGGGGCGTGAAGGGTTCCTACGGCTTCCTGCCGAACTTCCACGCTTTCGGCGAGTACAGCCGCCAGGAAGTCGACCACACCAACATCAAGGTTGACCAGTGGAAGGTCGGTGCCGGCTACAACGTCGAAATCGCTCCGTCGACCGACTTCGTTGCCCGCGTCGCCTACCAGAAGTTCGACCAGAAGCACGGCCTGGATTTCAACGGCTACAGCGCTGAAGCCGGTATCCGTACCGCGTTCGGTGCCCACGCTGAGGTCTACGGCCTGGTCGGTTACGAAGATTATTCGAAGAAGCACGGCGTCGACATCGACAGCCAGTGGTACGGCCGTCTGGGTGGTCAGGTCAAGCTGAACCAGAACTGGGGCCTGAACGGCGAGCTGAAGATGAACCGCCACGGCGACAAGGAATACACCGTCGGCCCGCGCTTCAGCTGGTAATTGCATCTACGGCGCGCCCGCGCGCTGTTCGTGCTGAAACAGGCCCGGCATTGCCGGGCCTGTTGCGTTGTGGGGAATCAGAACAGAGTCTGACTGCGATGCGCGGCGTCATGTTGCATTGCAATGAATTGGATTCCGCCACCGCCAGTGGCGGCCTACGGTGGATATCCCGTGCTGCCGGATACACCGCGATGCCGCCCGTACTCCCACCGCTGCTCCCCGACCGGCCGCGCCGTCTGGCGCTGCTGGATCCGCATCCGGTGCTGCGGCTGGGGGTGGAAGTGCTGCTGCACCAGCACAGCGGCGTGCACGTGCGCGGCAGCTACGCCAACGAAGATGACCTGGTGGAACTGCTGCAACGCGAACCCGGCTGCGTTGACCTGCTGGTGATCGATGCGCTGCCGCTGGGGGATCTTGGCGACGGGTTGCAGCTGCTGCGCGGATTGTCCCGGCGCTGGCCCAGCCTGCCGATACTGGTGCTGTCGGCGCACTGCAATGCCAGCACCGTGGCCACGACGATGCAGGCCGGCGCACGCGGCTTCCTGTCCAAGGCGACCACGCCGGAAATGCTGCTGCGCGCGGTGGACGTGGTGGCCCGCGGTGGGCGGTTCGTGCCCCCGGAGCTGCGCACGCAGCTGAATCGATCGCGCGCGCGGCGCATGTCGGCGCCCAGCCTGACGCCACTGAGCCGGCGTGAACGCGAAGTGCTGCGGCTGGTGCTGCAGGGGTGCAGCACCGGCGAAGTGGCCCGGCGCTTCCAGCGCTCGGCCAGCACCATCAGCACGCAGAAGAAAGCGGCCTACCAGAAGCTCGGCATCCGCAGCGATCTCGAACTGTTCCGCATCCGCCACCTGCTGGAGTGTGGCTGACGGGCGCGCTTACTCGCCCTGGTACTGCTTTTCCTCGACCAGCGCCGAACCGGCAACACGGTTGATCTCGTTCTTCACCTGCACGCGCTCGCCGTTGGTGCCGTACACGCCGCGCGCCAGCTGGATGAACGCCTCGTCGAATACCTGAGCCGCTTCCTTGTCGCGCAGCTGGTCCTGGATCTCCCACATGCGCTCGTTGATGGCCTTCAACTGCGTCTTCAGCGCGGCCAGTACCGGCTGCGCGTCAAGCTGCTGCTGCAGCAGCGGCAGCAGGCCGTCAAGCTCGGTGCGCACGTTGGCCAGCTTGGTCGCATCGTCGATGCGCTCGGCCTTGATCTCGAGAATGGTGATCTTGTCGATCAGCTCGCCGATCGATACCGGGGTCAGGATGGCGTCCACGTGGTTGGTTCCTGGAAATAGGCCCGCATGATACCGCGCCCACCGCAGCGCGGATTTACGCTGAATTTGCGCTGGCACGGCGGCATCGCCATCGAACCGTTACGGCCCTGCCATCGACACTGCCGTCCCGGCGGACAGACCGCCTTCGACGAGGAAGTGAGTGCAGTGAAGAGCAAGGGGATGATCGTGGCCAGCGCGGCCGCACTGGCGGGGCTGCTGTGCGCCGGCAGCGTGCAGGCGCAGGTGCAGGTAAGTGGCACGGCGGCATTGACCAGCGACTATGTCTGGCGCGGCAGTTCGCAGAGCGAGGGCGATCCGGCCGCGCAGGTGGGGGCAAAGGTGACGGTGGGTTCGGGCTGGTATGCCAGCGCATGGGGCTCGAATGTCTCGTTCACGCCGGACAGCGGGGCACGCAGCGAGTTCGATCTCGTCGCCGGCTGGTCCGGCGCGCTGTCGCCGGACTGGAGCCTGGATGCGAACCTCACCCGGTATGTCTATCCGGGCACTGGCCGCGCACTGGACTGGACCGAACTCAATGTCACCACCACCTGGAAGCAACGCGCCTGGCTGCAGGTTGCCCACTCCAACGATGCCCTGGCCGGCGGCCGTCGCGGCATCTACGCACAGCTGGGCGTGCGGGTGCCGTTGAACGAGCGCGTGCGGTTGGAAGCGGCGGTGGGGCAGTACTGGCTGGCCACCGCGCAGGGGCCGGACTACCTGCATGGCCAGCTCAGTGCCATTGCTACGTTGACGCCGGCCTGGGAACTGCGCGCCACCGTGCATGACACCGACAGCGCCGCCAAGCGTCTGTTCCCGGGCAATGCCGGTGGACGCTGGGAACTGGCGCTGCAGGGCAGCTTCTAGTCGGCCGACGCGGCCTGGCGGGTGCGCCAGGCGCTGGGCAGCCACACCAGCAGGGCCAGTACCGCCACCGCGGTACCGGCCACGCACACGCCGGTCCAGCCGAAACGCTGGTAGACCTGTGCCGACAGCAGCGAGCCCAGCGAACCCCCGATGAAATAGCCGGTCATGTAACCGGCATTGAGGCGGTTGCGTGCCTCCGGCTGCAGTGCGTAGATCAGGTTCTGGTTGCTGACATGCAGCAGCTGCGCGGCCAGGTCCAGCACCACCACGCCGACCAGCAGCGCCAGCAGCGAATGCGCCGAGAGCCCCAGAGGCAGCCAGGACAGCAGCAACAGCACCAGCGCAATGGCCGTGGCCCGGCCGGTCTGGCCACGATCCGACATGCGCCCGGCAAGGCCGGCAGCCAGCGTACCGGCGGCACCGACCAGCCCGAACAGGCCGATGGTGGCGTCGCTGTAGGCATACGGCGGCTGCGCCAGCAGGAAGGCCAGTGGCGTCCAGAAGATCGCGAACATCGCAAAGCTGCACGCGCCGAGCAGCGTGCGCTGGCGCAGCACCGGTTCCTGCACGAACAGCGTGCCGATCGAGCGCAGCAGCGCGAAGTAGCTCAGCCCGGCGCTGTGGTGGAAACGCGGCAGGCCGCGCTGCAGGGCCAGCGCGGTCAGCACCAGCGTACCTGCAGCGATCGCATAGACCAGGCGCCAGTCGCCCAGGCTCGACAGCAGCCCGGCCACGGTGCGTGCCAGCAGGATGCCCAGCAGCAGCCCGCTCATCAGCGTACCGACCACGCGGCCGCGATGCTCCGGTGCGGCCAGGGTGGCGGCGAACGGCACCAGCACCTGCGCCACCACCGAGAACAACCCGGTGATCGCGGTACCGGCCAGCAGCCATGGCAACGACGGCGCGCACGCGCTGATCACCAGCCCGCTGGCCGACAGCAACGTCATCACCACGATCAGCCGGCGGCGCTCGAACAGATCACCCAACGGCACCAGCAGGATCAGGCCAGCGGCGTAGCTCAACTGCGCAGCGGTCACCACCATGCCGACCTGGCCGAAAGGCACGCCGAAGGCATCGGCGATGGTATGCAGCAACGGCTGCGCGTAGTAATTGCTGGCCACCGCGATACCGGTGGCGACCGACATCAACAGGATCTGCCAGCGCTGCAGGGGAGGAAGGGAAGGGGACACGCGATGTTCCGTGAAGCAGGGCAGCACAGTGTCCGCCTGCTGCTCTCATGATGGAAATGAATCATCATCATCGCTGTCATCTGAAATTGAGATACGGGTGTGAACCTCAAGCAGCTCGAGTTCGCCGTGGCCCTGGCTGAAGAGGGCAACTTCACCCGTGCGGCCGCGCGCTGCCACGTCGTGCAGTCCGCCCTGAGCCATCAGATTGCCCATCTGGAGCAGGAGCTGGGCACGGTGTTGTTCGAGCGGCTGCCGCGCCAGGTGCGCGCCACCGCGGCGGGAGAGGCGTTGCTGGTGCACGCCCGGCAGGTGCTGGCCAGCCTGCGCCACCTGCGTGCCGACGTCGCTGCCGTCAGTGGTGACGTGCGCGGGCTGCTGGCGATCGGGCAGATCTCGTCGCTGACCGGCGTCGACGTGGTGGCCATGCTGGCTGCCTTCCAGCAGCAGCACCCGCAGGTGGAGTTCCAGTTGCGGGTGGACAAGAGCGAGACCCTGCTGCAGCAGGTGCAGTCGCGCGCACTGGACGTGGCGCTGGTGGGGCTGGCGCCGTCGGCCCATCTGGAGGGCGTCTGCCACCAGATGCTGCAGGAAGAGGATCTGGTGGCCGTGCTGGCGCCGCAGCATCGGCTGGCCACGCGCCAGCGGTTGCCGTTGGCGGCGCTGCAGGATGAGGCTCTGGTCGATTTCCCGCGGGGGACCGGCGCGCGCCGGCAGACCGATGATGCGTTCGCCGCAGCGGGCCTGCCGCATCAGGTGCGTTTCGAGGTCAACCTGATGGAACTGATCGAGCGCTTCGTCCGCCACGGCCTGGCGGTGGGCATCGTGCCGGTGCGGATCGCCGACGGTTTTGAAGGGGTGGTGCAGGTGCCGCTGCAACCGACCCCGACCCGGCGCGTACATCTGGTCTGGCAGCGCCTGCCGACGCCGGCCGCACGCGCCTTCGTCGACGCCGTGCTCAGCTGCGCAGGCGCAGGCTCAGGCCCTTGAGGAAGTTGCGCAGCATCTGGTCCAGGCAGCGCCGGTAGTTCTTGTGGCCGGGCTGGCGGAACAGCGCGCCGAGTTCGGATTTGGAGACGTTGAAGCCGATGCTGGTGAAGATCTCCATCATGTCGACATCGCGCAGCTGGAAGGCCACGCGCAGCTTCTTCAACACCAGGTTGTTGTCGATGCGGGTTTCCACCGCGCGCGGCGCCTGGCCCTCATCGTGACCGCGCAGGTGCAGGATCAGGCCATCGAGGAAGTGCGCCAGCGCACTGTCGCTCATCGGCTGGAAACCCGGCTCGTCTTCACGCAGCAGCCAGGCCTTGGCCTGGTCGACATCCACTTCGAACGCCGGATCGGCCATCTGGCACAGGGTCACCACGTGGTGGTCGCCGAGGTCCAGGGAATAGCGCACGCTGCGCAGTACATCATTATTGATCATAGCCCATTGTACCGGCCCTGCGGCTGTAACCGGACTGTCACCGGATTGCAGCATCGTGAGCGCTGTTCTGCAGAGACCCTCTCCGATGCGCCGGTACCTCCTTTCCGTTCTGCTGGCCGCCAGCAGCTTCGCCGCCACCGCCCAGGACCGTTTCGTGCCCGTGGAGCAGCGTCTCAGCGCGGCCCAGCTGGCCGAAGTGGGCCTGGACGCGACCCAGCTGCAGACCCTGAACCGCGTGCTGCGCGAGGCCGAGGCATCTACGCCCGTACCCACGCGGGCGGCGGTTGCGGCCAACACCGGCGCGCCGTTGCCGGCCAACGTTCCCGCCCCGGCGGCGATGCACCTGGGCCTGGAAGAGGGGCCGGTCAGCGCCCGCGTGGTCGGCGACGTTGCGGGTTGGCAGCCGGGCACGGTGTTCACCCTCGACAACGGTCAGCAGTGGCAGGTGATGAAGGGCCAGATGAAGCTGCGCAAGACCCTGCAGGCACCGCAGATCGAGGTGATTCCGGGCATTGCCGGGCGCTGGTTCCTGCAGGTCGACGAAGATCTGCCGAAGGCACGCGTGTTCCGCCTGCGCTGACCGCGCGCACCGCAGCGGGCCGATCAGGCAACGCAGCCGTGGGCCGACGGTGCCAGAATGGCGGTCTGGTTTCCCACGGAGTTGTCTGATGACCCGAACCGTCCTGATTACCGGCGCCACGTCCGGCTTCGGCGCCGCTGCCGTACACCGCTTCGCCCAGGCGGGCTGGAAAGTGATCGCCACCGGCCGTCGCAGCGAACGCCTGCAGCCGCTGGTCGAGCGCTACGGCAAGGAGGTGGTGCACGCGGCCGTGTTCGACGTGCGTGATCCGGTCGCGATGGAAGCGGCACTGCTGGCGCTGCCGCCGGCCTTCGGTGACATCGATCTGCTGGTCAACAATGCCGGTCTGGCCCAGGGCACCGCGCCGGCGCAGAGCGCCAGCCTGAAGGACTGGACGACGATGATCGACACCAACATCACCGCGCTGGTCACCCTGACCCATCGCCTGTTGCCGCAGCTGGTGGAGCGCAAGGGCGCCATCATCAACATTTCGTCGGTGGCCGGTGTCTATCCGTATCCGGGCGGCAACGCCTATGGCGGCACCAAGGCGTTCGTCAGCCAGTTCTCGCTGGGCCTGCGTTCGGACCTGCACGGTACCGGTGTACGCGTGACCACCATCGAGCCGGGCATGGCCGAAACCGAGTTCACCGTGGTCCGCACCCATGGCGACCAGGTTGCGTCGGACAAGCTGTACACCGGCGCCAACCCGATGACCGCCGAAGACATCGCCGAGCAGATCTTCTGGGTGGCGAGCCTGCCCCCCCACCTGAACATCAATCGCCTGGAACTGATGCCGGTCAGCCAGTCGTTCGCCGGTTTCCAGGTTGCCCGCGAGAGCTGATCCGCTGTCTGCAGCGTCGAGCCCGGCGCTGCACGGGCAAAAAAAAAGCCGGGCAATGCCCGGCTTTTTTCATTATGCCTGCACGCTTACTGCGCCTTGATCGCCATCGCCTGCAGGCCGGTGCCATCCAGCTTCTGCTTGGCTTCGGAAAGCTCACCGGCGGTGCCATAGGGCCCCATGCGTACGCGGTACACGGTCTTGCCGTTGATCTGCGCCGACTCCACGCGTGCGGCCAGGCCCATCATCGCCAGCTTGGCCTTGGTCGCTTCGGCATCGCCGGACGCGCCGAACGCACCGGCCTGCAGGATGTAGCGGGCGTTGTCGGCCGGTGCGGGGGCTGCTGCAGTGCTGGCGGCGGCCGGCGCGGTTTCGCTGCGTGCCGCAGGAGCGGCGGCACCGGTGCTGGTGCTGGCCGGCGCGGTGGTGGCCGCTGGCGCGGCGGTCGTCGGGCGTTCACTCACCGGCGTCGGCAGCGGACGGCTGGTGGCGGTCACCGGCGCGGTGCTGGCAACGCTCGCCGTCGCCGCAGGGGCTGCGGCCGCAACCGCCGCCGGCACGGGCTTGCCTTCCAGTGCGGCCTGCGCGCGCTGCGCTTCGGCCTTGCTCCGGCGCTGTTCCTCGGCGCGCGCGCTGGCGGCCAGTTCGGCGTCGGACATCTCCACTTCCTTGCCAGGCAGCAGGGTGTAGAAGTCGTACTGGGTGGCGGCCGGCTTTTCCGGCTCAGCCGGTTTCGGCGTGGCCGGCTGTGCGGCCGGCTGGGTGCCGACATCGCCTTCGCCATCGGCCACCGGCGCCGGCTGCGCGTTCGGGTTCGGCTGCGGACCGGCGCGCAGGAAGCCATCGCCCTCGCCCTTGAACAGGTTCGGCGCCGCCAGGAACACCACGGCGGCGATCGCCACGCCGGCAACCAGCCACACCCATCCGGGCGTGCCTTGGCTGCTGTTGCGCCGAGCCTGTGTCTTGCCGCGTCGTGCTGCCATGTCTACTGCGTCTCCTGAGGCTTACATTTTTTCCGGGGCGGAAACGCCCAGGAGGTCGAGGCCGTTGGCCAGTACCTGGCGCGCCGCGCAGGCCAGGGTCAACTTGGCATTGCGATCGGTCGCGTCGTCCACCAGCACCGGCGTCCCGTGATACCACGTGTGGAAGGCGTGCGCCAATTCGCGCAGGTACTGCGCGACCAGATGCGGTTCCAGCGCCACGCCGGCCGCTTCCACCACTTCCGGATAACGCGAGATCTCGTTCATCAGGGCCAGCGATGCGTCATCGGCCAGGCGGCCCAGATTGGACAGGCCGGTGCCCTGTTCGTAGACCAGACCCTTCTCCTGCGCCTGGCGCAGCAGGCTGCAGACGCGGGCATGTGCGTACTGCACGTAGAACACCGGGTTGTCGTTGCTCTGCTGACGGGCCAGGTCGATGTCGAAGGTCAGCTGTGAATCGGGCTTGCGTGCGATCAGGAACCAGCGGGTCGCGTCGCGGCCGGCTTCTTCGATGAGGTCGCGCAGGGTGAAGTAGCTGCCGGCACGCTTGGACAGCTTCACTTCCTCGCCGCCGCGCATGACGGTGACCATCTGGTGCAGCACGTATTCCGGCCAGCCCTGCGGGATGCCCACTTCCATGGCCTGCAGGCCGGCACGCACGCGCGCCAGTGAACCGTGGTGGTCCGCGCCCAGTTCGGTGATCGCGCGCTCGTAGCCGCGCTGCCACTTCGACAGGTGGTAGGCCACGTCCGGCACGAAGTAGGTGAAGGTGCCGTCGGACTTGCGCATCACGCGGTCCTTGTCATCACCGAAGTCGGTGCTGCGCAGCCACAGCGCGCCGCCTTCCTCATAGGTATGGCCCGACGCCTGCAGCTTGGCCACTGCCTCGGCGACCTTGCCATCGGCGTACAGCGAGCTTTCCAGGAAGTAGATGTCGAAATCCACGCCGAACGCGGCCAGGTCCAGGTTCTGCTCGTTACGCAGGTAGGCCACGGCGAAGCGGCGGATCGCCTGCAGGTCGTCCGGGTCCTTGGCGCCGACCACCAGGGTGCCTTCCAGGTCGACGCTGGCGCCGGACATGTAGGCACGTGCCACGTCGGCGATGTAGTCGCCGCGGTAGCCGCCTTCCGGCCAGCCTTCCTGGTCCGGGGCAATGCCCTTCACCCGGGCCTGGGTCGACAGCGCCAGGTTCTCGATCTGCACGCCGGCATCGTTGTAGTAGAACTCGCGCTTGGCATTCCAGCCGTTGGCATCGAGCACGCGTGCCACGCAGTCGCCGATGGCCGCGGCGCGGCCGTGGCCGACATGCAGCGGACCGGTCGGGTTGGCCGACACGTACTCCACGCCTACCGTGCGGCCATTGCCGGACAGGTTGCGGCCGTAATCGGCGCCTTCCTTGATGACGGTGACGGCTTCACGCTGGTACGCGGCCGGCGCCAGGTGGAAATTGATGAAGCCGGGGCCGGCGATCTCGACCTTGCTGACGTCTTCGCTGCGCGGCAGTGCCTCGACCAGCGCCTGTGCCAGTGCGCGCGGATTGCTGCGCGCGGCCTTGGCCAGCAGCATCGCGGCGTTGGTGGCGAAGTCGCCATGGTCGCGGGTCTTCGGGCGCTCGACCACGAAGTCCGGCGGCAGGGAGTCGACGGGCAGGGTGCCATTGGCGCGCAAGGCTTCGATGCCTTGGCTGATCAGGGCGCGGAGGAGATTTTTCACGAGGCCTGCTGTGAGAATGAGCGGCGGAATCGCCCATTTTAGCGCAGATGCCGGCCTCAACGCTGACCGGGGCCTGCCTGCCAGGGCACGCGTCGCGGCGTGCTGCTGCGGGGCTCATCCGACCAGGCGGGCCTGGAGCGGTGGCAGAAGACCCCGTTCAGCAAACGAAACCGGACGCCCCTCGCCGACCACGAAGTGGTCCAGCAGGCGGATGTCGACCAGTGCCAGGGCCCGTTGCAGTTCCTCGGTGATCTGCGCGTCGGCGGCCGAGGGTTCCGGGTCGCCAGAGGGATGGTTATGGCTGAGGATGACCGCGGCGGCGTTGTGCAGCAGGGCTCTGCGCACTACTTCACGGGGGTAGACCGGGGCCGCGTTGATGGTACCGGCGAACAGTTCCTCGCAGGCGATCAGGCGGTGGCGGTTGTCCAGGAACAGGACCACGAACAGTTCCCGTGCCTGCCCACGCAGACGGTGCTGCAGGTAACGGCCGACGGCGGCAGGGTTGTTGCCGACCGCTTCGCCCTGCTGCAGTTCAGCGGCCAGGTAGCGGTGGGCCAGCTCCAGCCCTGCGGCCAGCGTGCAGCTGCGAGCCGGCCCCAACCCGGGGAGTTTCGATAGTTCGCGGGCGGAGCGGTCCAGCAGCACCCGCAACGGGCCGTGGGCGAGCAACAGGTCGCGCGCGGTCTGTACGGCGTCCCGGCCGCCAATGCCGGAACCCAGGAACAGGGCCAGCAGTTCGGCGTCGGACAATGCCGTGGGACCCCGGGCCAGCAGCTTCTCGCGGGGACGCTCTTCTTCGGGCCATTCGTGGATGGGCATGGCGCCCATCATGGCGATCATCGCCGACCGCTCCCATAAGCCCTTGCCGCACCTGCGGGTCGGCCAAGCCCTCAGTCGCGCCGGGTCTGCAGGTAGTCGTAGAGTTCCTGGTTGGTCTGCAGGCCCAGCTTGCGCATGGCTTCGGCCTTCTGCCGGCTGATCGTCTTCGGGCTGCGCCCGCTGCGGTCGGCGATGGCATTGATGTTCAGGCCGTCGGTCAGCAGCTGCAGCACTTCCAGTTCGCGTGTCGACAATGCGGCCGGTGGGTGGGGAAACAGCAGATCGCGGGCCTGCAGGTGGCGCCGCAGCTGGTCGGAAACGAACACCTGCCCGGCCATGGCGGCATGCAGGGCCTGCGGTAGTTCGGCGAAGTCGGCGCTCTTGTCGACAAGGCCGTGTACGCCATCGCGCAGCAGGCCATCGAGCAACCCCGGGTGCCTGGCCCCGGTCAGCACTACCACGGGAAGGTCGGGATGGCGTTGGCGCAGCTCGGCCAGCAGTTCAGGGCCGTCCGGGCCGGGGCCGGGCATGGACAGGTCGGTGAGTACGGCGTGGCAGGGCTGCTGGACCAGCAGCTGCAGCAGTCCGGCACCGTCGGCAGCGGCACCGGCCACGTCCATCTGGTGACGCTCAAGCACGATTCGGATGCCGTGCAGGACGACCGGATGGTCGTCGGCAATGATGATGCGCGGTTGCACGGGGAACTCCTGGGAAATCGAACGGCACACCTCGGTGGCCAGCAATGATTCTGCAAAGCGGGGACGCGAAGAGGTATAGGAAAGTTCCGAATCGGCGCGCAGCAAACCCGGAAAACTCCATCGGCCCCCGCCCATGTGCTGATAGCCGCCCGCTATGTGCCGCGTGCACCGGGAGGTTGCTGGCCTTCGGGTAAGCTAACGCCCTCGTTTGCACAGGAATTCCAGGTGGCTGATTCTCCCAACGCTTCCCCGACGCGGACCCGCGCGCTGGAAGGCCAGAAACTGCTCTTGTGTGTCGGTGGCGGGATCGCGGCCTACAAGGCCCTGGAACTGGTTCGACGCCTGCGTGATGCCGGTGCGCTGGTGCAGGTGGCGATGACGGCCGGCGCCCAGCAGTTCGTCACCCCACTCAGCTTCCAGGCCCTTTCCGGCCAGCCGACCCGCACTACCTTGTGGGACAGCGCCGCCGAACAGGCCATGGGCCACATTGAACTGGCACGCTGGGCCGATCGCATCGTGATCGCGCCGGGTACCGCCGACCTGCTGGCCCGCCTGGCCCAGGGCCACGCCGATGACCTGGTCAGCACCTTGTGCCTGGCCAGCACCGCACCACTGACCGTGTGCCCGGCGATGAACCATCGGATGTGGCTGCATCCGGCCACCCAGGCCAATATCGCCCTGCTGCGCCAGCGCGGCGCGCAGGTGATCGGTCCGGTCGATGGGCCGCTGGCCGAAGGCGAATCCGGCCCCGGTCGTTTGGCCGAGCCGGCCGACATCGTCGCCGCCCTGGCCGCCAACGACGCTGCCGCTGCCGCAGCGCCGGAAACGCGCGCCCTGCAGGGCCTGCGCCTGCTGATCAGCGCCGGCCCGACCTATGAAGACATCGATCCGGTGCGTTACGTGGGCAACCGCAGCAGCGGCAAGATGGGCTACGCGCTGGCCGCCGCTGCCGCCGGGCTCGGTGCCCAGGTGGTGCTGGTCAGCGGCCCGGTGCAGCTGCCGACGCCGCCCGGCGTGCAGCGCATCGATGTGCGCTCCGCCGCGCAGATGCGCGAGGCGGTACTGGATGCGCTGCCGGCCGACATCTACATCGGTGCTGCCGCCGTTTCCGACTACACCCCGCGTCAGGTGGCCGCGCAGAAGCTGAAGAAGACCGCCGACAGCCAGTCGCTGGTGATCGAGCTGGTGCGCACCCCGGACATCCTGGCCGAGGTTGCCGCGCAGACGCAGTCGTTGAAGCTGGTGGTCGGCTTTGCCGCCGAGACCCACGATGTGGAGAAATATGCGCGCGGCAAGCTGGTCGACAAGCGCCTGGACCTGGTGATCGCCAACCAGGTGGGCATCAGCGGCGGTGGTTTCGAAAGCGACAACAATGCCGCCACGGCCTTCTGGCAGGATGGCGAACAGGTATTCCCGGCTACTTCCAAGCGTGAGCTGGCCGAACAACTGCTGGCGCTGATCGCGCGGAGGCTTCAGGCATGACCCAGGCAAGCAACACCCACGGACTCTCCCCGCAACCGTTGCAGGTAAAGCTGCTCGACCCGCGCTTCGGCGACAGCTGGCCGCTGCCGGCCTATGCCACCGAAGCCAGCGCTGGCATGGACCTGCGCGCGGCGCTGGAAACCGCGCTGACCCTGCAGCCGGGCGATACCGCACTGGTCCCCAGCGGCCTGGCCATCCATATCGCCGATCCTCATCTGTGCGCAGTGATCCTGCCGCGTTCGGGCCTGGGCCACCGCCATGGCATCGTGCTCGGCAACGGCACCGGCCTGATCGACGCCGACTACCAGGGGCCGCTGCTGATCAGTGTCTGGAACCGTGGCCGCGAGGCCTTCACCATCGAGCCGGGCGATCGCATTGCCCAGTTGGTGATCGTGCCGATTGCCCGCGTCAGTCTGCAGGTGGTGGATACTTTCACCGACAGCGTGCGGGGAACGGGTGGATTCGGCCATACCGGGGTGCGTTGACAGGGGACATCGATGAGCGGCATCGGGGAAGCACAGCGGGGAACGACGTTGGGACGCAGCGCGCCATTGCTGGGCGTGCTGCTGGTACTGCTGGCCGCCTGGTTCGGCTGGAGCGCGGTACAGCAGTGGCGGCAGGCCGCCAGCGGGGACGCGCTGGAACAGGCCCGCGACCAGGCCGTGCAAGGGCTGCAGCAGGCGGCCTCCGGCCAGTTGCAGCAGCTGCAGCAGCAGTTGAAGGGCGACCGCGTGCAGCAGGCGCTGCAGGCCGGTGATGCCGCCGGCGCCGCGCTGGCGCTGCGGGAAAGCTGGACCGGCGTCGAGCAGGTGGAGGTGCTGGGCGCTGACCTGGCCGCAGGCTATGCCGATGCGGCCACTTTTGGATTCGCACGCCTGGCCCTGCTGGAATCTGCGCTGGCCGAAGGCAAGGCAACCCTGCGCGTGGTCCGCGATGGCGGCGGCAACCGCCTGGGTCTGGCCGCGCCGGTACAACTGGCCGGTGTCGGGCCGGCGGTGGTGTATGTCCGCCAGCCGCTGCTGCGGTTGACCGCGCCGCTGGATCAGGTGAGCGCCCCCGGCAACGGCTTCCTGGCGCTGCGCCAGGGAGCACACAACATCGTGGTGCAGGGCGATACCGGCCTGTCCGAGAGCGCCGAAGCAATGGCGCGCCCGGTGGCGGGAACGCCGTTGCGGCTGGCCGCCGGGGTGCCCAATGTGGAACCCGGGCCGCTGGGGCTGGGAGCCCTGGCCAGCGCGATTGTCGCTCTGCTGCTGGGCTTCATCGCGGTACTGCTGGTGGTAGGTCGTGGCCGGCTGCCGAAGTCGCTGCCGCTGCCCAGCCGGCGCAGCGCGGTGGCCGACGCCGATCACGGCCCGACCCTGCGTGAAAGCCTGCAGATGGTCCCGCCGGCGGTGCCCGGCGAGACGGTGGCCGAGGCTGCGCCACCTCCGCCGCCACCGGTTCCGGCCGACGAGCTGGCTGCAGGCATCTTCCGCGCCTACGACATCCGCGGCGTCGTGGGCAGCCAGCTGACGGCGCGCACCGCCGCGCTGATCGGCCAGGCCATCGGCACCGTCGCCCTTGAGCAGGGCCTGCGCGAGGTGGTGATCGGTCGCGATGGGCGCTTGTCCGGTCCCGAACTGTCAGCCGGTCTTGCCGAAGGCCTGCGGCGCGCCGGCTGTGCGGTCATCGATATCGGCCTGGCGCCGACCCCGGTGGTGTATTTCGCCGCCTTCCATCTGCGCACCGGTACCTGCGTAGCGGTCACCGGCAGCCACAATCCGCCGGACTACAACGGTTTCAAGATCGTCATCGGTGGTGAGACCCTGTCCGGCGATGCGATCACCGACCTTTACCAGCGCATTGTCGAAGGCCGTCTGGTGCAGGCTGCGGAGCCGGGAGATTACCAGCAGCGCGAGGTCGCCGCCGATTACATCCAGCGTATTGCCGATGACGTGCAGCTGGACCGCCCACTGAAAGTGGTGGCCGACGCGGGCAACGGCGTGGCCGGTGCCTTCGCCCCGCAGCTGCTGGAAGCAATCGGCGCAGAAGTCATCCCGTTGTACTGCGATGTGGACGGCACCTTCCCCAACCATCACCCCGATCCCAGCGAGCCGGCCAACCTGGAAGACCTGGTGCAGACGGTCAAGCGCTTTGGCGCCGACCTCGGCGTGGCGTTCGATGGTGATGGCGATCGCCTTGGCGTGGTCACCAGTGAAGGCAAGATCATCTACGCCGACCGTCTGCTGATGCTGTTCGCCGCCGACGTGCTGATGCGCAACCCGGGCGCGATGGTGATCTACGACGTGAAGTGCACCGGCAGGTTGTCCGATCACGTGCTGCGCAACGGCGGCAGTCCGTTGATGTGGAAGACCGGGCACTCGCTGATGAAGGCGAAGATGCGCGAGACCGACGCCGAACTGGCGGGCGAGATGAGCGGCCACTTCTTCTTCAAGGAACGCTGGTTCGGCTTTGACGATGGCCTGTACGCCGCTGCACGCCTGCTGGAGATCCTCGCCCAGCGCGAGGAAACGCCGGACGAAGTGCTGGCCGAACTGCCGGAAATGGTGGCGACGCCGGAGCTGAAGGTGCCGGTGGCCGAGGGCACCCCGCATGCGTTGGTGGCGATGCTGGTGGCCGCTGCGCAGTCGCCGGACAACCCGTATGTCGGCGGCCGCCTGTCGACCATCGACGGCCTGCGGGTGGACTTCGCCGACGGCTGGGGCCTGGTTCGCGCCTCCAACACCACGCCGGTGCTGGTGCTGCGTTTCGAAGGCAACGACGAAGCAGCACTGGAGCGTATCCAGGCGCTGTTCCGCAGCCAGCTGCAGCCGGTGCTGGGCGACACCCCGCTGGGGTTCTGAGGTGAGGCCGGGCTGCGCCCGGCACCCGCGGTAGTGCCGGCCGCTGGCCGGCAACCTCAACAGCAACAGCGGGCACTCCGTGGGTTGGTGGAGCGGTGTCGGAGTGCGGGGACGCCGCAAGTACGTCCTTGTAGGCTTGGCAGCCGCATCCATGCGGCTGACACCCCGCACTCCGACACCGCCCCACCTCTGACAATTTCCCGGTGCTGTTGGTGGGTGTCGACCTTGGTCGACACAGTAGATCCACGCCAAGCGTGGATGCTCTTCGATGGATGTCCATCCACGCATGGCGTGGATCTACTTGGCTGGCGGGTGCCGACCGTGGGTCGGCACGCCTCACCCCTTGAACCGCAGCCCCACGCCCGGTTCGGTGAACAGGTAGCGCGAGTCCAGCGCCGAGTCGCCCAGCTTGTGCCGCAGCTTGCCGACCAGGATGCGCAGGTAGTGGGTGTCGTGCTGGTGGGTGGGCCCCCAGATTTCCTGCAGGATCTGTGGCTGGGTGACCACCCGCCCGGCATTGCGCAGCAGCAGCGACAGCAATGCGTACTCCTTGCGGGTCAATGCCACCAGCTCGCCATCGATCGCCACTTCACGGCGCACCAGGTCCACGTGCAGGTGGCCATCGTCGAACACCGGCGGCGTGCCATCGGTCGGCACACTGCGTGTGCGCAGCAGCGCCCGCACCCGCGCCATCAGCTCCTGGGTACCGAAGGGTTTGGTCACGTAGTCGTTGGCGCCGTTGTCCAGTGCACGCACCTTCTCGGTTTCGCCGGCACGCACGGTCAGCATGATCACCGGCACCTGGCTCCACTGCCGCAGCTGTTCCAGCACCTCGTGGCCTTCCATGTCCGGCAGGCCGATGTCCAGGATCACCAGGTCCATGTCCTCGCTGGCGGCCATCTGCAGGCCTTCCTGGCCGGTCGCGGCCTGGCGCACCTGGTAGCCCTGCGCGCGCAGGCTGATGTCCAGGAACCGGCGGATCTGGGTTTCATCGTCGATCACCAGCACGCGCGGGGCCGGCGTGCTGGCATCAGTCGGGGTCGGACTCATCGTGGGAGGCTGGCTTGAGCAGGGGCAGGGTGATGCGGATCAGGGTACCGCGACCGTCGCGCCCGGGCAGCGCCTGCACGCTGCCGCCGTGTGCGCCGATCATGCCCTGGCAGATGGTCAGGCCCAGGCCGGTGCCGTGGCGGCCGCGGTCGCCGCGTTCGACGCTGTAGAACATGTCGAAGATGCGCGCGCGCTCGTCGTCGGGAATGCCGGGGCCGGCATCGATCACGTCGATGCGCAGCTGACCGTCCAGTTCGCGCGCCAGCACCTGCACGGCGGCATCGGCTGGCGAGAACTTGGCGGCGTTCTCCATCACGTTGAACACCGCCTGTTCCACCAGCGCCGGATGCACCCAGATCGGTGCCAGCGTTGCCGGAATATCCAGCTCCAGCCGTACCTTCGGCTGGTAGCGCTGCAGGCGACGGGCGGCCGAACCGATCAGCTCGTCCACACCTATCCAGTCGCGGTTGATCTTCAGGCCCTCGTGGCCCAACCGGGTCATGTCCAGCAGGTTCTGGATGTAGCGGTCCAGGCGCTCGCCTTCGACCAGGATGGTGTCCAGCAACGCGCGGCGGTCGGCCAGATCCATCGCCGTACCGTAGCTGGCCAGGCTGTCGGCCGAGCCGATCATCGCTGCCAGCGGCGAACGCAGGTCGTGCGACACCGAAGAAAGCAGGGCAGAGCGCAGCCGCTCGGTCTCGTTGCTCACATGCGCCTGTTCCAGCTCGGCCACCAGGCGCGTGCGCAACGCGGCCTGGGCGATGTCGTCGACCATCGCTTCGGCCAGCTGGCGCTGTTCGGGCAGCAGCCGCGCCTGCGCACCCGGCAGGTACAGGCCAGCGACGCCGATCGCGCGGTCTTCGCCGTCCAGCAGCGGCAGGAACCACCATTGCGCGCCGGCCAGGGTATCGGTGAAGCGGCCACTGGGCTGGCCATGGCGCAGGGCCCAGTCGGCCGCCGCCAGATCGGTATCACCGGGCAGGCTGCGGCCACCGGCGGCGGTATCGGCGCCGATCCGCAGCCAGGCCGGTACGTCCATGGCCTGTTCCAGCGCATGCCGGCCGGCCTGTGCCACTTCACCATTGCCGGCCGCGCTGGCCAGCTGCCGGCCCAGCTGCTGGCGTGCGCGTGCATGGCGGTTGGCCGCGCGCAATGCGATCACCTGCATGCGCAGGCGCGACGCCAGGCGTCCGGCCACCAGCGCCGCCGCCAGGAACAGGAACACGGTGATCACGCCCTGCCGCGCGCCGATGGCGAAGGTGAAGCGCGGCGCGATGAACAGGAAGTTGTAAGCGAGAAAACACAGGATCGCCGCCATCACCGCGACGCTGGCGCGGGTACGTGCAGCCACCAGCACCACCGCCACGATGAACACCATCGACAGATCGGCCATGCCCACCCAGCGTTCGACCAGCCACGCCACCGCGCAGGCAAGGGCGGTGGCGATCAGGGCCTGCAACGGCTCGTGGCTGACCCCGCGCATCGGTGGCAGCAGCCCCTCTCGACGGGAACGCGCACGCGCCTGCGGCGTGCTGATGATGGTGATCTCGTAGTGCGCGCCGCGCTGGATCAGCTGCTGGGTCAGGGTGCGGTTGAACATCCGCGCCAGCGGCCGTTCGCGGGTACGCCCCAGCACCAGCGTCGATACGCCGTTGTGCGCGGCGTGGTCGAGCAATGCATCGGCGATGCTTGAACCATGCAGCAGCTCGGCTTCGCCGCCGAGGCGGCGGGCCAGCGCGAACGCAGCATCGATCTCGCGCCGGGTCGCTTCGTCCTGGCGGCGCCCCTGCACCGTCACCACCGTCCACGGTGCATCGCGGCGTTCGGCGATGCGCCGTGCCACCCGCACCAGGTATTCGCTCTGGCCACCGCCGTCGATCGCCACCAGCACGCCGCGCCGCAACGGCAGATTGCTCTCGCCGCGCGCGGCGCGTGCTTCGCGCAGGCTGCTGTCGACACGGTCGGCGGCCTCCTGCATCGCCAGCTCGCGCAATGCAGTCAGGTTGGCCGGCGAGAAGAACGCCTGCAGGGCCTGCGCGGCCTGCTCGGGCACGTACACCTTGCCCTGCTGCAGGCGCGCGATCAGTTCGCGCGGCGGCAGGTCGACCAGCACGATGTCATGCAGGCGGTCGAGCACGCCATCGGGCACGGTCTCGCTGACACGCACGCCGGTGATGCGCATCACCACATCGTTGAGGCTTTCCAGATGCTGGATGTTGACCGTGGTCCAGACGTCGATGCCGGCGTCCAGCAGTTCCATCACGTCCTGCCAGCGCCGTTCGTGGCGGCTGCCCGGCGCATTGCGATGGGCCAGCTCGTCCACCAGCACCAGCGCGGGTTTCCTCGCCAGAACGGCGTCCAGGTCCATCTCCTGCAGGTCGTGGCCATGGTAGGCCACGTCCTTCAGCGGCAGCCGTGGCAGGCCTTCCAGCAGGGCCTGGGTATCGGCACGGCCGTGGGTCTCCACCAGCCCGACCACCAGGTCCACGCCACGGCGCAGCTGTTCCTGCGCGCGGGTCAGCATGGCGTAGGTCTTGCCGACGCCGGGCGCAGCGCCCAGGAACACGGTGAGCTTGCCACCGGCTTCGCGTTGCAGTCCTTCCACCAGGGCGTTGGCCTGGCGGGTCCGCAGATCAGTCATGGGAGCCGCTGTCATGGCCGCCATTGTGCGCGCAGCGGGTGCAGCCCTGCATCACGGCGCGCGTGCCGCGTGGTCCAGTGCGAAGTTCAGCGTCACCACGTTCACCCGTGGCTGGCCGAATACGCCCCATTGCCGGCCCTGCGTGTTGGCCTTCACCAGTGCCTGCACCTGCTCGACGGGCAGGCCACGCGCACGCGCCACCCGGGCCACCTGCAGCTGCGCTGCCGCCGGCGACAACTGCGGATCCAGCCCGCCGCCGGACTGGGTGACCAGATCGGCAGGCACCTGCGCGGGCGTTACGCCTTCGCGCGCGGCCACTGCTGCGGTGCTCGCCGCCACACGCTCGGCCAGCGCCGGGTTGCTGCGGGCCAGGTTGGAGCCGGCCGCCGCCATCGGGTCGTAGTTGGCGGCCGACGGTCGCGCCTGGAAGTAGCCATCGCCGGTGAACGGCTGCGACAGCCATGCCGACGCACGCACCTGGCCGCTGCCATCGCGCAGCAGGCTGCCTTCGGCCTGCGCCGGGAAGGACAGGCCGGCAAAACCGGTGGCGATGCCGGCGTAGACCGCACCGGCCAGCAGCAGGGTGGCCACGCTCAGGCCGATGGCCGGGCGCCAGCTGGCGCCATCCTGCAGCGTGGCCACGCGCGCCTCGCGCTTCAGCTCGCGGGAAAGGGAAGGGGAGTCAGAACGGTTCATGCGCCGAATACCAGGACAAGAAGGAGGTCGATCAATTTGATCGCCGCGAACGGCAGCAGCACGCCACCCAGGCCGTACACCAGCATGTTCCGGCGCAGCAGCGCCGTTGCGGTGGCCGGGCGGAAGCGCACACCGCGCAATGCCAGCGGGATCAGGGCGGGAATCACCAGGGCATTGAAGATCAGCGCCGCAAGCACCGCGTTGCGCGGGCTCGACAGCTGCATCACGTTCAGCGCGGCCATCGCAGGCACGGTGGCGGCAAACAACGCCGGCAGGATCGCGAAGTACTTGGACACATCGTTGGCCAGCGAGAACGTGGTCAGCGCGCCGCGGGTGATCAGCTGCTGCTTGCCCACCTCCACCACCGCCAGCAGCTTGGCCGGATCCGAATCCAGATCGACCATGTTGCCGGCTTCCTTGGCCGCCTGCGTGCCCGAATTCATCGCCAGGCCGATGTCGGCCTGGGCCAGCGCCGGCGCATCGTTGGTACCGTCGCCGACCATCGCCACCAGGCGGCCACCGGCCTGCTCGGCACGGATGCGGGCCAGCTTGTCCTCGGGCCGTGCCTCGGCGATGTAGTCATCCACGCCGGCTTCGGCGGCGATCGCAGCAGCCGTCAGCGGGTTGTCACCGGTGATCATCACCGTGCGGATGCCCATCGCCCGCAGCTGTGCGAACTTCTCGCGCATGCCGTGCTTGACCACGTCCGACAGCTCGATCACGCCCAGCACATGGCGACCCTCGGCCACCACCAGCGGCGTGGCACCGTTGCGCGCGACCTGGTCCACGCGCCCGGCCAGTTCGGCCGGTACGGTGCCGCCGAGCGCCTGCACATGGGCACGGATCGCATCGGCAGCGCCCTTGCGGATCTGCCGGCCGTGCATCAGGTCGACACCGGACATGCGGGTCTGCGCGCTGAAGGCCAGGTAGTCGGCCTGGTCCGGCTCGGCGGTGGTGCAGCCCTGTTCGCGGGCCAGGCGCACGATCGACTTGCCTTCCGGGGTCGGGTCGGCCAGCGATGACAGCAGCGCCGCCTCACGCAGCTGGTCGGCGTCGATTCCGGCCAGTGCGTGGAAGTGGCTGGCCTGGCGGTCGCCGTAGGTGATGGTGCCGGTCTTGTCGAGCAGCAGCACGTCGACGTCACCGGCCACTTCCACCGCCTTGCCCGACTTGGCCAGCACGTTGGCCGCCAGCGCGCGGTTCATGCCGGCGATGCCGATGGCCGGCAGCAGGCCACCGATGGTGGTCGGGATCAGGCACACCAGCAGCGCGATCAGCAGCAGCGGATCCACCTTGACGCCCACCGACGCACCGATCGCCGGCAGCGTCGCCACCACCACCAGGAAGGTCAGCGTCATCGCCGCCAGCAGCAGGGTCAGCGCGATTTCATTCGGGGTCTTCTGACGGTTGGCGCCTTCCACCAGCGCGATCATGCGGTCCAGGAAGCTGTGTCCCGGCTCGGCAGTGATGCGTACGACGATCTGGTCGGACAGCACCTTGGTGCCGCCGATCACGCCGGAGCGATCAGTACCCGCCTCGCGCAGCACCGGTGCCGACTCGCCGGTCACCGCCGCTTCGTTGATGGTGGCCAGGCCCTGCACGATCTCGCCGTCGGCCGGCACCAGCTCGCCGGCACTGACGATCACATGATCACCGGGGCGCAGTTCCGCGGCGGGCACCTGGGTCTCGCTGGCACCGGCCTGCGCCGACGCCAGACGACGCGCCACCAGGTCCTGGCGGGCGCGGCGCAGCGAGGCGGCCTGGCCACGGCCACGTGCTTCGGCCACGGCCTCGGCGAAATTGCCGAACAGCACGGTGACCAGCAGGATCGCGGTCACCGCCAGGCCGAAGCCCAGTGGTGCATTGCCGGTCAGGGTGATGATCGCGGCGACGATCGTGCCGGCCATCACCACCGCCATCACCGGGCTGCGCACCAGATGCATCGGCGACAGCTTGCGTACGGCCTCGATGAGCGCGCGGCGCAGGCCGGCGGCATCGAGCAGGGCCGGGCGGGAAGCCACGGAAGAGGAACGGTTTGCGGTTGCGTGACTACTCATGGGGTGTCCTCAGTGCAGTCCCAGGCTCAGGTGGTCGGCGATCGGGCCGAGTACCAGCGCCGGCATGAACTGCAGCACGGTCAGGATGACGATCACCGAGACCAGGGTCAGGGCGAACGTCGGGGTTTCGATCTGCAGGCTGCCGGCCGATTCAGGGGCCTGCCGCTTGGCGGCCAGCTGTGCGGCCACCACCAGCGGGATTATCAGCAGCGGGAAGCGGCCCAGCAGCAGCACCAGCGAGCAGCTCAGGTTCCACCAGGGCGTGGCGTCACCCAGTCCCTCGAAGCCCGAGCCGTTGTTGGCGTAGGCCGAGACGTACTCGTAGAACACCTGGCTGATGCCATGGAAGCCGGGATTGGAGGTGCCCGCCAGACCCGGCACGGCCAGCGTGATCGCGGTGAACAGCAGCAGGGTGATCGGCTGCAGCAGCACCAGCAGTGCCAGCAGGCGCACCTGCGGCGTTTCCAGCTTGCGGCCGAACAGTTCCGGTGTACGGCCGGTCATCAGCCCGGCCAGGAACACACCCAGCAGCAGGTACACGATGAACTGCTGCAGGCCGCAGCCGATGCCGCCCCAGATCGCGCTGACCAGCATGTTGACCATCGCCAGGCCGCCAGACAGCGGGCTCAGCGAATCATGCATGCCGTTGACCGAACCGTTGGAGACCTGGGTGGTCACCGCCGCCCACAGCGCGGTGCCATCGGCGCCGAAGCGTACTTCCTTGCCTTCCATCAGCAGCGGCGTGGCCGCGCTCGCGCTATGGCCCTCGCTCCATACCATCGCACCGGTGGACAGCAGCGACATGCCGAGCATGCAGCTGAACACCAGCGCGCCGAAACGACGGCGCCCGGTGAACGCGCCGATCATGAAGATCACCGCCATCGGCACCAGCAGGATGCCGATCACCTCCAGCATGTTCGACACCGGGGTCGGGTTCTCCAGCGGGAAGCTGCTGTTCGGGCCATACCAGCCGCCGCCGTTGGCGCCCAGCTGTTTGGCCGCGACCATCGCCGCAACCGGGCCCAGCGGCAGCTTCTGCTGCGCCATGCCGGCACTGGCATCGATCGGCGTGGCCTGCGGGCCACCGGCCATCGTGGAGGGCACGCCCTGGCTGGTCAGCAGCAGCGTCCATACCAGGCACAGCGGCAGCAGGAAGCGCACGCACAGGCGCACGACGTCGGCGTAGTAATTGCCCACCGCCACCTGGCGGTCATCGCCCGCGGCGGGCGCGGTAACCGATTTCGGCGCGCGCGAGAACAATGCACGCAACGTGGCCACGGCCAGCGCCAGGCCCATCATCGGCGTCACCACCTGCAGGCCGGTGATGCCGGTCATCTGCGAGAAGTAGGACAGCTGGGCCTGGCCGGAATAGTGCTGCTGGTTGGTGTTGGTCAGGAACGAGATCATCGTGTGCAGCGCCGTGTCCCAGCGCATGTTCGGGATCTGGTCCGGATTCAACGGCAACCACGCCTGGGTCATGAACACGGCCTGGGTCAGCACCGCGATCACCACGTTGCTGAGCACGAATGCCAGCACGTAGCCCCGCCAGGACATCGAACGTGAAGGATCAACGCCGAGCACCTTGTACAGCGGCTTTTCGATCCAGTGGAACAGCACGTCGACCTTCATCGGCGTGCCGCGCATCACCCGGGCGAGGTACAGGCCCAGGGGCCAGGCCAGCACCAGGCTGGCGGCAAGAATGGCAAGAATTTCAGTCATGGCAGGCTCCGCTCAGAACGACTCGGGCCGCAGCACGACATAAAGAAGATAGGCGGCGGCAACCAGCACCAGCACGCCACACAGCAACGACAGCCAGGGGGACATGGAATTTGAGACCTGGTGGAACCCCTCCACCTCAGGCCGTCATCGTCGTCCCCGCCCCCATAAACGCACTACGCGCCGGACAGGGCCGACGCGTAAAGAGTGCATAAATTTCAGGGTCCAGGCCGTAACCCGGCAAGCGGCAGCGCCGGCCCATGCCGGGCGAGCAGCGCGCCGCTCAACCCGCCGGGGTCTGTGCCGGCACGTCCACCGGCGCCAATCCCTTCAGCTGCCGATAGCGCTGCAGGCTGCTTTCGATTTCGACCTTCAATGCCTGCTGCTGCTGTTCGAAACTGGCCAGCAGCCGTTGCTGCGACTGCAGCTGCGCATGGCGCTGGCCGATCGCCTGGGCCTGCTTGTCGGCCACCTTGCCGCCGGCCAGTTCGCGGTCGCCGGCGGCAGCAAGCAGGGCCACCAGCGATTCGCGCAGGCTGGCCACGTTGTACTGGGCGGTCTTGAGGTTGTTGTCGAGCACCTCCTGGCGCTCGGCGAACACGCGCCGCAGCGCATTCTCATCACCGTAGGTGGTCAGCATCGCCTGTTCGGTACGCTGCCGGGTCTGCTCGGCCATCTGGTCCAGCTGGACCTGCGCCGCCGCCGTGCTGGCGGCAGCGCGTTCCTCATCGCTCAACGCGCGCTGCACCTGCGCGTTGCGCAGGCCGCTGTTGGCGCTGAACTCATCACGGGCGTGGTTGACCGCATCGGCCGGCAGCGCGTCGCTGCAGATCCGCTCCTTGCCCTCGTTCCAGCAGTACAGCTTCTTGTCTGCGGCCTTGCCGCTGGACTGTGCCAGCAGCGTCTGCGGCATCACCAGCAGCAGGCTGGCAGCAACGATGGCAGGAACTCGGAACATGCGACCTTCCCCCTGGTGGTCAGCGCGTGGAACGGACGCCGTACTGGGCGCGATAGGCCTCCAGCGGCTGCCGGTAGCCTACAAGTTCCGGATTTCCGGACGCGAAATCAAGCAGGTCGGCCAGCGTCGCCACGGCGATCACCGGGATGCCGGCTTCTTCGGCCACGGCCTGTGCGGCGGAGCGATGGTCGCTGTCCGAGGCGATCTCCTGGCGGTCCAGGGCGACCACGATGCCGGCCGGAATACCGCCCGCAGCGCGGATGATCGCCAGCGCCTCGCGGATGGCGGTGCCGGCGGTGATCACGTCGTCGACGATCAGCACGCGCTTGCCGGTCATGTCGGCGCCGATCAACTGGCCGCCTTCACCATGGTCCTTCACTTCCTTGCGGTTGAACGACAGCGGCAGGTCGCGGCCACGCTGGGCCAGCTCGCAGGCCATTGCGGTGGCCAGCGGAATGCCCTTGTAGGCCGGGCCGAACACCACGTCGTACTTGATCCCGGTGGCGTCGATGGCGTCGGAATAGCACGCACCCAGCTGCGACAGCAGGGAACCGGAGTCGAAACGGCCGGCGTTGAAGAAATAGGGGCTCAGCCGGCCGGACTTGAGGGTGAACTGGCCGAAGCGCAGGGCGTCGGCGGTCAGGGCCAGCTGCAGGAAACGGTGACGGTGGTCGCTCATCAAAACTCGATTCATCTTCATTTGGAGCGCAAATCCTAATCCAGCTGGGCTTTCTGCGCTCGTCCGGCCCCTTCACGCAGGTATCCGCAGCTGCCCCCGCGGGCTGCTCAGCCCGGCAGGCAACCGGTATGCTTGCCCGGTTTCCCGCCGTAGGTTCTTCCGCATGCGCATCATCAGCTTCAACGCCAATGGCATCCGCTCGGCCGCCACCAAGGGCTTCCTCGACTGGTTCCGTGGCCAGGACGCCGACGTCCTCTGCATCCAGGAGACCAAGGCCCAGGAAGACCAGCTGACCGACCCGATGTTCCGCCCGGACGGCCACCATTGCTTCTACCGCGATGCCATCACCAAGAAGGGCTACAGCGGCGTGGCGATCTACAGCAAGCGCGAACCGGACCAGGTCATCACCTCGCTGGGCTGGGCCCCGTTCGACGACGAAGGCCGCTACATCGAGGCCCGCTTCGGCAACCTCAGCGTGGTCTCCTTCTATATCCCGTCCGGGAGTTCGGGCGACCTGCGCCAGGGCTTCAAGTTTGAAGTGATGGAGTGGCTGCGGCCGATCCTCGAAGAATGGGCGCGCAGTGGCCGCGACTACGTGCTGTGTGGCGACTGGAACATCGTCCGCTCGGCGCTGGACATCAAGAACTGGAAGTCCAACCAGAAGAACTCCGGCTGCCTGCCCGAGGAACGCGACTGGCTCAATGCCCTGTGTGCCGACCATGGCCAGGCCACCGATGTGGGCGCAGGTCGCGGCTGGGCCGATGCCTACCGCCTGCTCAACCCGACCGGCGAGGACTACACCTGGTGGAGCAACCGTGGCGCCGCCCGCGCCAACAACGTTGGTTGGCGCATCGACTACCAGTTCATCACCCCGGGCCTGCGTGACCGCCTGCGCAGCTGCTCGATCTATCGCGACCAGCGCTTCTCCGACCACGCGCCGTTCATCGTGGACTACGACCTGTGACCGAGGCTGCCAAGCCTGCCGGTTACAAGGGCTGGGCCGGCATCAAGCGTGCGTTCGGTACGCCCTCGGCGCTGACCATGGCCCTGCTGGGCTTCGGTAGTGGCCTGCCGTTCCTGCTGATCGCCTCGCAGACCCTGTCCACCCGTCTGCGCGATGTCGGCCTCGATCTGGGCAGCATCGGCCTGATCAGCCTGGCCAGCTTCTTCTACCTGCTCAAGTTCGTCTGGGCACCCCTGCTGGATCGCTACGCGTTTCCGTTGCTGGGGTTCCTCGGTCGCCGCCGCTCGTGGCTGCTGGTCTCGCAGATCCTGGTACTGGTGGGCCTGGTGGCACTGGCGTTCGTGCGACCAGAGCAGGGCGTGTGGCCGCTGGTGGCCTGGGTACTGGTGGCATCGTTTGCAGGTGCCACCCAGGATTCAGTGGTCGACGCCTACCGCATCGAGATCGCGCCGCAGACCGCGCAGGCCGCGTTGGCCGCCACGTACACGCTGGGCTATCGCATCGGCCTGATCCTGGCCGGTGCCGGCGCCTTGTACCTGGCACAGTTCGAAGGCTGGATCATTGCCTATCTGGCCATGGCCGCACTGATGATCCTGCCGATCATCACCACCCTGTTCTGCCGCGAACCGGAGCGCCCGGCCAACGCCGTGCAGCGCCGCATCGACATTGCCGAAGCGTTCGTACAGCCGATCACCAGCTTCTTCACCCGCAACGGCATGGCACTGGCGCTGGCGCTGCTGGCGTTCGTCGGGTTCTTCAAGTTTCCTGACCAGGTCATCGGCGTGATGGCCGGACCCTTCTATCTCGATTCGGGCTTCGACAAGGCAGACATCGCTACGGTCTCCAAGCTGTTCGGCGTGTGGATGGGTATTGGTGGGGCGTTCCTTGGCGGTATCGCCGTCGCCGCCTTCGGTTTCCGCCGGATGCTGCTTGTCGCGGCGCTGGGTGTGGCCCTGTCGAATCTGGCCTTCCTGCTGATGGCGCACAATCCGGGGCAGTTGTGGGCGTTCTACGCCGCGCTCAGCGCCGACAACCTGTTCCAGGGCTTTGCCGGCACGGTGCTGGTGGCTTTCATGTCTTCGCTGACCGATCGCAACTTCACCGCAACCCAGTATGCCCTGCTGGTATCGCTGGCCAACCTGCCGGGCAAGTTCGTCGGCGGCGTTTCCGGTTACATCGTGGAGGCCACCTCGTACAGCACCTTCTTCATGCTCAGCGCCGTCACGGTGGTGCCCACCATGCTGCTGCTGGCCTGGCTGTGGCCACGCATCGTTGATCGTGGGCCGTCCCCCGCCGCCTGATTGCCTGTCCGCGCCTACTGCGGGATGATCGCCCCGACGCGCCGAGGGGGCGGTGCCTTGCGAACGGGGAAGTGAGCATGGCCGACGTAGTGCTGCGGGACCTGGACCCGCTGCTGCTGGAACGCATCAAACGGGTCTCGGTGGCCCGGGGCTGGACCCACGAACAGACCTGCGCGGTCCTGCTGGAGCAGGGCCTGTTCAGCAGTGAACTGGAGGTCCGCTCCGGCTTCGGCGATCCCGAAGTCGACGCGCTTTCCGACGCGATCGCCGCACTGCAGGCGCTGCCGGCCGGCCAGGGCTTCGATTGATCTGATGTCGGGTCGCCGGGCATGGCCCGGCGCTACCGCGCGCCGCCGACGGGTAGCGCCGGGCCATGCCCGGCGGATGGCGTCACCTCACGCCGGATGGATCGCCCCGAGAATCCGCGGCCCCGTCGCCCCGGTCACGCTCGGCAGGTTGCCCGGCAGCCCGTCCATCGTCCGCTGCGCCAGCCAGGCAAACCCCATCGCCTCCACATACTCCGGGTCCAGCCCGTGCAGCGCCGTGGACTCCACCACCACGCCCGGCAACCGCGCCGCCAGCCGCCGCATCAACTGCGTATTGCGCACGCCACCGCCGCACACCAGCACCCGCCGGGTGTGCGGCTGCTGGGCCAGCAGCGCATCAACCACCGTCGCCGCGGTCAGCTCCAGCAGTGTTGCCTGCACATCGGCTGCGGCGAACTGGCCTTCCTCCATGTGTGCCTCGGCCCACGGCAGGTGGAACTGCTCGCGCCCGGTGCTCTTGGGCGGCGGCAGCGCGAACCACGGATCCGCGCGCCAGCCGGCCAGCAGGCTGTCATCCACCGCACCGCTGGCTGCGTAGGCGCCGTCAGCATCGAAGCTGCGCCCGGTATGGCGTTGGCACCAGGCATCCATCAGCGCGTTGGCCGGGCCGGTATCGAAGCCACGCACGACGCCCTCGCATGGGATCAGGGTCAGGTTGGCGATCCCGCCCAGGTTCAGCACCGCACGGTCCTCATCGGCCGCACCCAGCATGTCCAGGTGGAAGGCCGGCATCAGCGGCGCGCCATGGCCACCGGCGCCAACGTCACGGCGGCGGAAATCGCACACGGTGGTGATGCCGGTCAGCTCGGCGATGCGGTTGCCGTCACCCAGCTGCACGGTGAAGGCCGGGTCGGCCAACGGTCGATGGCGCACCGTCTGCCCGTGCGAGCCGATGGCTCGTACCTGCGAACGGTCGACACCGGCTTCTTCCAGCAGCTGGTTGGCGGCGGCGGCGAAGCTGATCGCAATCCGCGCGTCCAGTTCGCCCAGCTCCTCCAGCGACTGCAGCGGGCCGCCTTCGCCGAGGGCCACCAGCCGCGCCCGCAGCACCGGCTCCCAGCGGGCGGTCAGCCCGTGCACGAAGCGGCACCCCCCATCGGCCGGGAACTGCACCAGCGCGGCATCGATGCCGTCAGCGCTGGTGCCCGACATCAGGCCCAGGTAGAGGGGAAGGGACGGATCGGCAGTGGTGTTCATGGCGGGCATAAAAAAAGGACACGGCAAGCTTGTGCTGCCGTGTCCTCCTTCGTCAACGCAGGGCTCAGCCGCGCTTGCGGCCTGCCGGCGCCTTGTCCTTGGCGCTGGCCACCTCGGTGCTCGCGCTTTCGGCGGCCGGCGCGGGGCTGGCGTCGGCGTAGATCAGCTTCTCCATGCCCTGGATGCGGGCCATCGCCGGCGCGGTCTGCGCCCGGAAGGCCACCAGCTCGGCGCCCTTCAGCGGCTCCGGCGGCGGCATGGTCACCGTCAGCGGGTTGCGGTGCTCGCCATTGACGCGGAATTCGTAGTGCAGGTGCGGGCCGGTCGCCAGGCCGGTCGAGCCGACGTAGCCGATCACCGTGCCCTGGGCCACGCGCTGGCCATTCTTGATCCCGGCAAAGCGCGACATATGGCCGTACAGGGTGGTGTGGCCACGGCCGTGGTCGAGGATCACCACGTTGCCATAACCGCGCTGCACGCCGACAAACTGCACCCGCGCATCGCCGGCGGCCATGATCGGGGTACCGGTGCGCGCGGCGTAGTCCACGCCCTTGTGCATGCGCATCTTGCCCAGCACCGGGTGCTTGCGCGCGCCGAAGGTCGAACTCAGCCGGGCGAACGGGATCGGCATGCGGATGAAGCTCTTCTTCAGCGAACGGCCGCTGATGTCGTAGTACTCGGACTTGCCGTTGCGGTCGAAGCGGAAGCCGGAATAGGTCTTGCCGCCGGTGGTGAAGGTCGCCGCCAGGATCTTGCTGGTATCGACCTTCTCGCCCTCGCGCCAGGTCTCATCCATCACCACGCTGAAGCGGTCGCCCGGTTGCAGGTCCTTGGAGAAGTCGATGTCGTACTTGAAGATGTCGTCGGTCATCGTCGCGATCGCCGACGGTGACAGTCCGGCGCGGCGCGCGGCCGCATACAGCGAACTGGTGATCTCGCCGCTGGTGACCACCGTGCGCGTGGATGTCTCGCGCTTGGTCACCGTTTCCTTGATGTCATCGCCGCTCAGGCTCAGTTCGACCCGGTTGTCGGCATCGCGGTCGAAGCGGATGCTGCGCAGGTCACCGGACAGCGGCATGTCGAAGGCGATCTCGGCACCCGGGCGCAGCTTGGTCAGCGATTCGCGCGCACCCGGATGGTCCAGCACCCGGTGCAGGGTGGTGGCGGAGATGCCGGCCTTGTCGAACAGGTCGCTCAGGGTCTGCCCGCGCTGCACCCGCAGCACCTGCCAGCTGTCGCCGGGGATCTGCTGCTGGCGGGCCATTGCCAACGGCGGCAACGGCAGTGCCAGGCTGGTGTGGCTGTCGGCGTAGGGCGCATCGATGGTGTGCGAGAAGCCCGGCACGATCGTGGCCACCAGCGCGCCAATGGTCACAAACAGGCTGGCGTGCATCCAATGACGCCGCGTCCAGCGCTCATTGAACGCAGCGGGAAGGTGTTGCCTCAGCTTCCGGTGCAGGGCGTTGTCGTGCAGGACGTGGAGTCGTTCCTGGAAGCGCTGCTTGCGAGCGCGGCCTTGATCGGAATTGAGCATCAGATGTCGGTCTCTGGCTGACCCGGGAACGCGGGCCCAAACGCCGGTAACATAGACACCTAACAAATTCGCGTCAAACCCTTGTGCCTATTGGCTTTTGTGAAGCCGATCGGGTTAACTTCGCTTTAACACCCCACATAAGAAACGGCGTTGCCGGGAGTAGTCACGTGTCCTCGATTGAAGAAGCCCTTGCCCTGATCGGCCGCGGTGCCGACGAGATCCTCAAGCTCGAGGATCTGCGCGCGCGCCTGCAGGAAGGCCGCCCGCTGCGCATCAAGGCCGGCTTCGACCCCACCGCGCCTGACCTGCACCTGGGCCACACGGTGCTGCTGAACAAGATGCGTCAGTTCCAGGACCTCGGCCACCAGGTCATTTTCCTGATCGGCGACTTCACCGGCATGATCGGCGACCCCTCCGGCAAGAGCCTGACCCGCAAGCCGCTCAGCCGTGACGACGTGCTGGCCAACGCCCGGACCTACGAGGAGCAGGTGTTCAAGGTGCTGGACCGCAGCCGCACCGAGGTCCGCTTCAATTCGGAGTGGTTCGGCAAGATGAGCGCGGCCGACATGATCCGCCTGGCCGGCCAGCACACCGTGGCACGCATGCTCGAGCGCGACGACTTCGCCAAGCGCTATGCCGCCCAGCAGTCCATCGCCATCCACGAATTCCTGTACCCGCTGGTGCAGGGCTACGACTCGGTGGCCCTGGAAGCGGACGTCGAGCTGGGCGGTACCGACCAGAAGTTCAACCTGCTGATGGGCCGTGGCCTGCAGGAACACCACGGCCAGAAGCCGCAGGTGGTGCTGACCATGCCGCTGCTGGAAGGCCTGGACGGCGTCAACAAGATGTCCAAGTCGCTGGGCAACTACATCGGCATCAGCGAGCCGGCCATCGACATCGTCACCAAGACCATGAAGGTCGATGATGCCCTGATGTGGCGTTGGATCGAACTGCTGTCCTTCGATATCAGCCAGGCCGAAGCGGCCTCCCTGCGCGAGCAGATCGCCGCCGGCCTGAATCCGCGCGTGGTCAAGCTGCGCCTGGCCCGCGAACTGGCTGCCCGGTTCCACGATGCCGCAGCGGCAGAGCAGGCGATTGCCGGCTGGGAAGCTGCCGTTACCGGGCAGGGCGACATCACCCAGCTGCCGCTGCAGGATGTGGCCATCCCGGCCGAGGGCCTGCGCATCGCGGCCCTGCTGACCGCCGCCGGCCTGACCCCGAGCAACTCCGAGGCCAACCGCAAGCTCAAGGAGCGTGCGGTGAAGGTGGACGGTGAAGTGGTGGAAGACGGCCAACAGGTACTGCAGCCCGGCTTCGAGGGGCTGCTGCAGGTCGGCAAGCGCACCTTCGCCCGCGTGCGCCTGGTCGCTGCCTGACCGGAGGCAGGGGCCGGCGCAGCCGGCCCCTGCTTCTGCTCCTGCAGAGCGGCGCTGACGCTCTGCCGCTGTTCGCGGGGCCTGTGGCGGCGCCTTTGCATGAACGGATGCAACATCCGATGAAAAAAGTTGCCACACCCCCTTCACAAAGGCCGCGAATAGGGACATACTTTCCCTCCCCCGTCGCAGGGGTCGCCAACAAGGGGCTTCAGCGACACAAGGGACGCCGCCACCGACGAACGAGATGATCGAACGAAAGGTGTTGACGGACTCGAAAAGTCCGGCATAATAGGCGGCTCGCTACGAAGGAAACTTCGCAGCACGCGGGAACGGCGCTGAGGCCACTTCCCAAGATCTTTGAAAGTATGCGCAGGTATCTTGTGAAGGCGCCTGCAGGAAGGATGATTGTCCATCTTGCAGACGTTTGATCAAGCAACTATTAATTGTTTTAAAGCAAGCGATACGTTGCCAGAATCATT
>NZ_JAHXYV010000009.1:0-107123 GCF_019969775.1 Stenotrophomonas sp. OVS01A
CATCCGGTACTACAACGAAGACCGTATCCGACTGAAACTAAAGGGCCTGAGCCCGGTAAAGTACCGGGAACAGGTCGCGCTGGCCGCCTGATCCCCCAACTGTCCAACTTTAGGGGGTCACTTCACCCTGGGGGCTTGGCCGCGGCATCCATGCCGCGGACACCCCCACGCAGCCCACCCCGTCCGGCCTCTGACAGTTTCCGTGTGCGTCAGCCACGGAAGATCAAAAGAAAAAAGAAAGAGCAGAAGCAGAAGCAACAGCCGGCGACTTCCGGGGTCAGATCCCTTTTCCGCAGGAAAAGGGATCTGACCCCTCTTTCCCCACCCGATAACACCAACGCTCTTGCTGTCCGTCACCGGGAAATTCGCGAGGGCGAGGCGGGATGGGCGGGCGGGACCGTTGGCGCCATGGATGGCGCCATCGAGCCCCCATGGATGGGTTTACGGCGTGTCCCGCCCGCCCATCCCGCCTCACCCAACACGCAACAACACAGAGCCGACAACCCGCTGTTGCTGTTGCTGTTGCTGTTGATGTTGATGTCGAAGCAGTCGCGGCCGCAGGCCGCGCGGAACCTCACAGATGCCGCAATTCCTGCTTCAGCGTCGCCACGCAGCGCCGGCTCACTTCCAGCGGCTGCTTGCCATGCCGCAGCACCGCCTGCACCTGGCCTCCGCTGCCACGCCGCAGCTCCACCAGCTCGTGGCGCGCCACCAGGCAGTTGCGATGGATGCGCACGAAGCGGCTGGCGAACTCCTCCTCCAGCGACTTCAACGATTCCTCGATCAGGTCCTCGCCACGTGCGTGATGCACCACCACGTACTTTTCTTCGGCCTGCAGATAGTGGATATCGTCCAGCGGAATCAACCGCAGGCTGCCGCGCAGGCGGGCACACAGCATGCTGCGGGCCTGGCCGCCGGTGTGCTGGGGTTGCCCGTCACGGCCGGCCAGGAAGGTGCGGGCACGCGCGATCGCCGCCGCCAGCCGCTCGGCACGCACCGGCTTCATCAGGTAATCGATGGCCGCTGCCTCGAACGCCGACAGCGCGTGCGCATCGTAGGCGGTGCAGAACACCACCGCCGGCCTGGGCTCGAAACTGGCCAGGTGGCGGGCCGCTTCCAGGCCGTCCAGGCCGGGCATGGCGATATCCAGCAGCACCAGGTCCGGCTGCAGTTCGGCGCACGCGTGCAGGGCCTGCTCGCCGTTGCCGGCCTCGGCCACTACGTCCACCCCTTCCTGCGCGGCCAACAGGCTGCGCAGGCGCTCGCGCGCCAGCGGTTCGTCATCGGCGATGACTACCCTCACGATCGTCCCCTCACTGGATCGGCACTGTCACCTGGCAGGCATAGTAGCCCTCGCTCCAGCCAGCCGTCATCCGCGCGGCGCGGCCGAAGCGCCAGCTCAGGCGATGGCCGATGCTGTGCTGGGCGTGGCCCGCTCCCTGGGCCAGGGCCAGCCCGGGCACCTGCGGATCCGGTGCAGGATTGCGTACGCGGATCTGCAGCTCGCTGCCCACACAGGCCAGATGCAGCTCGATGGTGCCGCCTTCGGGCAGGCGCGAGATGCCGTGCAGCACCGCGTTTTCCACCAGCGGCTGCAGCACCAGCCGCGGCATCGGCAGGTCCCAGGGCAGGGGTTCATCGCGCTGCCAATGCACCCGCAGGCGGTCGCCCAGGCGCAGTGATTCAATCGACAAATAGCGCTCGGCCAGTTCGCACTCATCGCGCAGGGTCGAATCGCCCTCGCCTGCACCCAGTGCGGCGCGGAACAGATCGGACAGGTCGAGCACGGCACGCTCGGCCACCGCCGGGTCGCGATGCAGCAGGCTGGCGATCAGGTTCATGCTGTTGAACAGGAAATGCGGGCGGATGCGCGCCTGCAGGGCGTCGGCCTGCGCGCGGGCATTGGCCTGTACCTGCGCCGCCCAGCGGTCGCTGACATAGAAGTAGCGCAGCGCCAACGCGGTGATCAGCGCCGTGGTGGCCGCGCTGCCCAGGGTGAAGCGCCAGAAGCCGATGCCGCGCGCGAAGTTGTCGCCCAGCACGCCATACAGGGCATGGATGATGCCCGCGCACAGGATGGCGATCAGCGCGGCCAGGCCAACGGCGGCGACGGCGCCCAGCAGTTCCGGCAGCTTCGACAGCGCCTGCCGCAGCAGGCACAGGCTGGCGGTGACCGCCAGCGCCAGCCACAGCGCGAAACCGCTGGCCGAGGCCAGTTCCCCCATCGTCCAGTGGCGGCTGCCATCGGGCGCCAGCGCCAGCACCACCACCACCAGTTCGGCCAGGCCGAGCATCGCTGCCAACCGCGGCAAACGGCAGAGTTCCGGCATCCACGGGGTGGCAGCGCTCGCGGCCATGGGTCAGGCGACGCCCAGGCGTGCCTGCAGCCAGTCGCCCAGCGCGTCGATTTCCTCGGCGCAGACCTGGTGGGCCATCGGGTAGCTGTGCCACTGCACGTGCAGCCCAAGCGTGCGCAACGTCTCGGCGCTGTGCGCGGCCACCGCCTGCGGGATCACCGGATCGCTGCTGCCGTGGGCCATGAACACCGGCACATCCACCGCACCATCAACGCGCGACGCGGTTTCGGCCTCCGGCAGGTAGGTCGACAGTGCGATCAGTCCGGCCAAGGGGGCAGTGCGTGCCAGCGCAGCGCTGAGGATCACCGCCCCGCCCTGCGAGAAGCCGGCCAGGAAGATGTGATCAGCGGCGACACCGCGTTCGATCTCACGGGCGATCAGCGCATCCAGCTGCACCACCGACTCCTGCACGCCGGTCATGTCGGCGCGCGAACGGAAGTCCATGCCGACGATGTCGTACCAGCCACGCATCGGCACGCCGTTGTTGATCGTGATCGGCCGCACCGGTGCGTGCGGGAACACGAAGCGCAGCGCCGGCCAGTGCGGGCGCACCAGTTCGGGCACGATCGGCGCGAAATCATGGCCGTCGGCACCGAGGCCATGCAGCCAGATCACCGACCACTGCGGCGAGGCGCCGGTTTCCTGTTCCACCGTTTGCAGCATGTTGCGGCTCCTGTACGTTCGAGCCGCATTATGCCGCTGGCACGGTGCGATCAGTACAGCGGCGGTTGCTCGGCCGCTTCCCGGCGCAGCTGTGCGGCGCGCACCAGCACCGGCGGCGGGATGTTCTCCTCGGGAATGTCGAGCAGGCCCAGGCGATGCAGGAAGGCGCCCGGCCCACGCAGCGAGGTCAGTGCCACCACCGGCACCGCCAGCACCATGCCGATCACCACCGGCGCCATCCAGGCCGCCAGCGACGGCGACACCGCCCACGCCAGCACGCCCATGAAGGCGCCAAACACGCCCAGGCCGCCGTAGCCGCGCACCAGCGAAATCCACGAGATGCCACCGTCATCGCGCTGCTGTGCATCCCAGCCCGAGTCGCGGCCGGACAGCACTTCGGCCACGCCGCGCGACTGCACGTACATCACCACCGGCGCCATCAGCGCGGCCAGCACGGTTTCCACCAGCATCGACAGGAACGCCCGGATCGCGCCACCACAGCCACGGCGTTCAACCGGATCGAGCAGCATCGCAAAGTAACCCAGCACCTTGGGCATCAGCAGCACCGCCATGGTGGCGGCGAACAGGCGCACCACCTGTTCTTCATCCTGCGCACGCCAGTACACGCTGGGCGACAGGTGCAGCAGGGCGTTGAAATCGATGCCTTCCTGGAACAGCGGGATGGCGATGCCGATCAGCATCAGCATCGCCCACATCGGTGCGGTGAAGTAATGGCCGATGCCGATCAGCATGTGCACGCGGCTGATCCAGTGCAGGCCACGGCTGCCCACCACCTTGCCGTGCTGCAGGTTGCCCTGGCACCAGCGGCGGTCGCGCACCAGCAGGTCGGTCAGCGTCGGCGGGCCTTCCTCGTAGCTGCCGCCCAGGTAGGGCACCATGTGCGCGGCCCAGCCACCACGGCGCATCAGCGCCGCTTCCACGAAATCATGGCTGAGCACGTGGCCGCCGAACGGCTTGCGCCCCGGCAGCTCCGGCAGGCCAGCGTGGTCGGCGAAGGCACGGGTGCGGATGATCGCGTTGTGCCCCCAGTAATTGCTTTCGGCACCGTGCCACCAGGCCACGCCACGGGCGATCACCGGCCCGTACACGCGCCCGCCGAACTGCTGCATGCGCGAGAACAGGGTGCGGCCGCCGATCACCGACGGCAGGGTCTGGATCAGGCCGACGTCGGCGTTGTGCTCCATGCCGGCGACCAGGCGCACGATGCTGTCACCGGTCATCAGGCTGTCGGCATCCAGGATCAGCATCTGCGGGTAGGCACCGCCGAAACGGCGTACCCAGTCGGCGATGTTGCCGGCCTTGCGCGCGCTGTTGTCGCCACGGCGGCGATAGAACAGTCGCGCACGCCCATCGGGCACCAGCTCGCGCAGCTCGGCGAACACCTGCTCTTCGGCCCGCGCGATGTCCTCGCGACGGGTATCGCTGAGCACGAAGAAATCAAACCGCTGCAGCTGGCCGGTGGCCGCCACCGATTCGTAGATCGCACGCAGGCCGGCCAGCAGCCGGCGCGGGTCTTCGTTGTAGGTGGGCATCAGCAGCGCGGTGCGGCTGTGCACGGTCGGCAGCGGCTTGTCCGGATCGATGCCCAGGCGGTAGCCCCGGTCGAACACGGCCGTCAGGAAGCCGGCCACCGCACTGGCAAAGGACAGCGCGATCCAGGCGAACAGGCCGACGAACAGCACCAGCAGGCAGGCCTCCAGCACGCTGATGCCGTTGCCGGACAGCACCCGCCACATCATCCGGGTGGCCACGGCGGTCATCGCCACGGTGCCGCCGAGGATGTACAGGCGACGCAGGCCGATCATGCGTGGCGAGGTGCGATGGCGCCGGACCTTCAGCGAGCCTTGCCGCAGCGTCTGTTCGGGCATCACCAGCGGTGCTTCGGTCGGAAGCAGGGCCCAGCCCGCGTCGGGACCGGCCGTGACCGGTTCCGTGTCGATGGTTTCACTCCCCATGGCCGCCTACTCCCTGCAGGCCGCAGGACCAGCCGTCCCGGCCAGGCTGCATGCACCAAGGTTCCTGGCCCGCATTCCCGGCGTCCGCACTTGTCCTGTCTGCCACGGCGTCATGCCGCGCAGTCGCTGTCTGTCACTACCAGAACCCACACGATCTCCAACGGGGCGGAATCGAAAAATGCGGCCCAGTCTATGGCCCCGAATGTAAGCCGGGTGCGAAGGTCTACGCCGGAAAATCTCCCCATTCAGCAATCAGCAGGCGAACCACGCCGTGCGCCCCGCGGGTGTCGATCCATCCCGGAAAGTACTGGATCGTAACAAACGAGAACGGTTATCATTACGTTAACCAGGCAGGTCGCCGTGCTCCGCGCACCGGACCCACCCAGCTGCGCCGGACCCTCCGCGCGCCCGACGACCCAGGGAAGGGGTTGGCTGCCTGCAGTCTGCGTGCGCCTGCTGCTTCCACCGGGTCTCTCCTCTCCCTTGGAAGCCGTCATGTCCCCTCTCCGTTCCGCGCGCCTGTCGCGCACCCGCCTGGCCAGCGCCCTGGCCGCCGCCTGCCTGCTGGCCCTGCCTGCCCTCGCCGCCGCTGAAGCCAGCGCCGATGCCTCGACCAAGGACCTGGATACCGTGGTGGTTACCGCCTCGGGCAACCAGCAGTGGATCAAGGATGCCCCGGCCAGCATCAGCGTGATCAGCCGCGAAGACATCGAACGCCAGCCGGTGCACGACCTGGCTACCCTGCTCAGCCGTATTCCGGGCGTGACCGGTGGGCTCAGCGCCATTGGCGAGCAGTCCAAGATCAAGCTGCGCGGCATGCCGTCCAACTACACGCTGGTACTGGTGGACGGCAAGCGCATGGGCAGCTCGGCCTCGACCAACTATCGCCCCGACCTGGGCCGCCAGGACCTGAACTGGATTTCCCCCGACCAGATCGAGCGCATCGAAGTGGTGCGCGGTCCGATGTCCTCGCTGTATGGCTCAGATGCGATGGGCGGGGTGATCAACATCATCACCAAGCGCATCGGTGACAGCTGGAACGGCAGCGCGACCCACAGCTACACCCGGCCGCAGGATGGCGACCGTGGCGACACCCAGCAGATCGGCGCGACCTTCTCCGGCCCGCTGGGCGAGCGCTTCGGCCTGCGCATCGGTGCCAACAGCATGCGCCGCGACTCGGACCGCTCCAACGGCGGCGTGTATGGCAACGCCTACGCTGGCGAGAAGGACCGCAATGTCGACGCGCTGCTGCAGTGGAAGCTGAGCGAGGCACAGGAAGTGTCACTGGAAGCTGGCCACGGTGTGCAGCAGGCCTTCATCGCCCAGGCGCTGGAAAAGCAGGACGAAGGCGCCTGGGGTGCCAGTGAGCTCAAGCGCAGTTCGCTGGCGCTGAACCACGACGGCAAGTGGGATTTCGGTACTTCCAAGCTCAGCGCGTACTGGACCGAGTACAAGAACGACATCGGCGCCACCGGTCGCTCCGAGGCAACCGATACGATCATCGAAGGCAGCCTGAGCACGCCCTTCACCCTGGGCGTGGACCACCAGTTCGCGGTGGGCGGCCAGTGGAAGCGCCAGGAGTTGACCAACACCGACACCATCGGCCAGGCGCCGGTGGACTATGCCGGCAACCCGGTGGTCGGCTCCAGCCTGGAAGTGGACACCTGGGCGCTGTTCGTCGAAGACGAGCTGAAGCTGCACCGTACCCTGGCACTGACCCTGGGCGCGCGCCTGGACCACCATGAACAGTTCGGCAGCCATGTCAGTCCGCGTGCCTACCTGGTCTGGCACCCGAGCGAGCAGTGGACGATCCGTGGCGGCGTGTCCAAGGGCTTCCGCGCGCCGAGCCTGACCGAGAATTCGCCCAGCGCGGCGACCCAGTCCGGTGGCCGCGGCTGCACCTCGCTGTACCCGCTGGGCTATACCCGCGGCGGTTGCTACATGGCCGGCAACCCGGACCTGGACCCGGAAACCAGCACCAACCGCGAGATCGGCATCAGCTTCGACAACGACCTGGTCGACGCCGGCCTGACCTACTTCCATACCGACTTCAGGAACAAGATCGAGTATGAAGCGCTGGGCTTCTTCAACGGCTACTGGTGGACGCGCATGAGCAACGTGCAGCGCGCGCGCACCAGCGGCATGGAAGGCAACCTCAACTTCCGCTTCGGCGATCACTGGCGCTGGCGCACGTCGGCGACCTGGATGAAGGAAGCCAAGAACCTGACCACTGGCCGCAACCTGATCGACACCCCGGAGTTCTCAGGCTATTCGTCGCTGGACTGGACCCCGAACACCACGTTCTCCAGCAGCCTGTCGGCGCAGTACACCGGCAAGCAGACCGGCGTGGTCAATACCTTCCTGAAGGCCTACACGCTGTATGACCTGACCGCTGCCTGGAACGTCAATGAGGTGCTGACCCTGCGTGGCGGCGTCAGCAACCTGGCCGACAAGAAGCTTTACGCCGACGGCTCTACCGACTACTTCGTCGCCGGCCGCAGCTACTTCCTCAGCATGACCGCGCGCTTCTGATGCGCACTGCGATCGCGCTGGCAGCAGGCCAGCGCGATCGCCGCTGGTTTCCCAGGCTCAGTCGTTTTCCAGCACGGCCGGCGCAGCGTCGCGGCTGGCCGCGATGCGTGCACGGTCCATCGCCACCGCCAGTTGCTGGCGGGCGAGCAGTTGTTGTGCCTGCACCACTTCGGGTGTCGGCAGGAGCACCGGTCCGGGTGCGTTTTCCGGTGTAGCTGGTGTGGTCATGCAACCTCCATGGACATACCGCTGCCACCCGCAAACAGCCGGGGTAGCAGCGGAACTGCGCACCCTATCCTAAAAACAAGGCGGATGGGTGACGGTGCGGCACCGGGACGCAAGCCCTTTGCCGTAGGAACGTCACATTTTTGACGCTCCAAGCTGGTTTGCTGAATGTGACTCACTTATCATGAAAACGTTTTCCTAACAGGGAAGTCCCTACACATGAACACCGTTGACCTGACCCGCTTCAGCCCGAAGTGGCAGTTCCGCTTCAACTTCTTCCAGCAGCACGGCGCTCCCAAGGAGCCCGGCTTCAAGCAAGCCTGGAAGGCGCTGTCCTTCGGCGACCGCCTGAAGATCAACCTGAACTTCTTCGCCTTCTTCTTCGGCGCGATCTATCTGTTCATCCTGGGCATGTGGCGCAAGGCGCTGGTGGTGATCGGCATCAACATCGTGCTGATCGCGGTCAGCCTGGTGCTGCCGGACATCGTGGCCCGCGCACTGTTCATTGCAATGAACTTCCTGGTCGCCTCGAGCACCAACTACAGCTACTACCTGGAACAGGTGAAGGGCAACACCAGCTGGAACCCCTTCGAAGGCATGTTCTAAGCCCAGCGCACCGCATGCGCAGTGGCACATCGACGCCCGGCCTTGGCCGGGCGTCGTCGTTCAAGCCCCGGCTCAGGCGGCGCGCAACGCAGCAGCCGGTCGGGTGTCGGCCTGCAGGCGGAAGCGGGACACCGCCACCGCCAGCTGCTCGGCCTGTTCTTCCATCGCCCGCGCCGCAGCGGTGGCTTCTTCCACCAGCGCAGCATTCTGCTGGGTGGTCTCGTCCATCTGCACCACGGTCTGGTTGACCTGCTCGATACCGGCCGACTGCTCGCGCGAGGCGGCCGAAATCTCGGCCATGATCTCGTTGACCCGGCCGACCTGGCCGACGATCTCCTGCATCGTGCGGCCCGCACCGTGCACCAGCTGCGCGCCGGCGCCGACATGGCCGACCGAAGCGTCGATCAGCTCCTTGATCTCCTTGGCCGCGCCCGCCGAGCGCTGTGCCAGCGCGCGCACTTCGCTGGCGACCACCGCAAAGCCACGGCCCTGTTCACCGGCGCGCGCCGCTTCCACCGCTGCGTTCAGGGCCAGGATGTTGGTCTGGAAAGCGATGCCATCGATCACCGAGATGATCTCGGCGATGCGCTGCGAAGAGGTCTCGATCTGCTCCATGGTCTGCACCACCTGGCTGACCACCTGCCCGCCTTCGCTGGCAACGCCTGCGGCCGAGGCCGCCAGCTTGTTGGCCTGCAGGGCATGATCGGCGTTCTGGCGCACGGTGGAGGTCAGTTCCTCCATCGACGCGGCGGTCTCTTCCAGGTTGGCCGCCTGCTGCTCGGTACGGCGTGACAGGTCGCTGTTGCCCGACGCGATCTCGCCTGCGGCCAGGCGGATGCTGGCCGCAGACTGCTGGATCTGGCCGACGATCTGGGTCAACTGCTGCACAGTGCTGTTGGCATCGTCGCGCATCACCGCGAACACGCCGTGGAAGTCACCCTCCATCCGTGTATTCAGGTCACCGGCGGCGATGGCGCGCAGCAGCGTCGACAGCGCAGCCAGGTTCTGGTCGCTGACCTGCATCATGGTGTTGAGCGTTTCCACCATGCGGCGGAAGTCATGCTCGAAGCGCTGGGCATCGCCACGCACGGCGAAATCACCTGCCGCCGCCGCAGCGGCCAGCTGCTGGATCTGCTCGTTGATCGCCGCCAGGTTGGTCTTGGTGGTTGCCATGGCAGCGGTGAATACCGCCTTTTCGCCCGGCAGTGCCTCCATGTCCACGCTCAGGTCACCCACCGCGTAGCGCTGCATCACCTCGACCAGGCGTTGGGTGACCGCATTGCTGTCGGCCACCAGCTGGTTGCTGTCGGCCACCATGCGGCCATATTCGCCCGGGAACACCGAGGCATCCATGCGGTAGCTGATTTCACCGGCATCATGGCGGCGCGCCATCTCCGCCTGTGCGGCCATCACTGCCTGCAGCTGGCCACGCATGCCCTGCATGGCGTCCAGCAGGCGGCCCACTTCGTCGTTGCCCAGCGCCGGCATGGCGGTATCCAGCTTGCCCGCAGCCACGTCGCCGGCGATGCGCACGGCCTGCGCCAGCGGTCGCACGGCCAGGCGCTGCAGCAGCAGGTAGACACCACCACTGAGCACCAGCGCAGCCACCACCCCCACCAGCAGGATGATCCACAGCAGCTCGCGGGCCTGCGCGATGATCACCGCATGCGGCACCACCACGCCCAGCGCGAAACGCTGCGGCGCGTCACCCACCTGCAGCGGCACGTACAGGCGGACGTTGCCGGCAGCGTCGGGCTCGAACGCTTCGTAGGTCTTGTCGGCGGCGATCTGCGCCAGCATGCCGAGGGTGGCGGCATCGGTACGCGGCTTGCCGATCTCGGCAGCATCGGCCGAGGCCAGCACCACGCCCTTCGGCGACAGCAGTTCGACGCGGCCGGCGCCCATCGGCGTCAGCGTGGCCAGGTGCTTCTGCAGCGCGTCCAGCGAGAAGTCGACGGTGAAGACACCGAGGAAGGTGCCGTTCTCGACGATCGGCGTGCTCAGCGTGCTCATCAGCACCTGCTTGCCGCCGATGTCGTAGGCATACGGTTCGCTGACCAGCGGCAGCTTGTCGCGGCTGGGCACCATGTACCAGTTGCCCGAGCCGCTGGGCGTCTCGGTGTAGTCGGTCATCGTCGACTGCTGCGGCTTGCCGTCCTGCCAGGCCCAGTAGCTCATGTAGCGGCCGGTGGCGTCGTGCGCCTCGCTGTTGACGAACTCGGCGTCCTTGCCGTCGAAGGCATTGGCCTCCCACATGGTGCTCTTGCCCAGCCATTCCGGGTGCGCGTGCAACTGCTCGCCGATGACATTGGCCAGGCTGGCGCGATCAGGGGCATCACCGCGCGCACGCTGGGCCAGCACGGTTTCGACCATCGCATCGTTGCTGGCAAAGGCCGTGCCCAGGTCGGCAGCCACCTGCCGCGCCTCGGCACGGGCTTCGCTGGCCATGGTCTGCCGCGAGGACGACACCAGCGCCGAACTGGCCTGGTGATAGATCAGGAACGCGGTCGCGCCGAAGCACAGCAACGCGATCACCGCGGTGCCCAGCATCAGCTTGTGGGCGATGCTGCCGGGGCGACGGGCAGCGACGGAACGGGAAGAAGACATGGGAGGATCCGCAGGCAGTTCAGGTCGACCGGTGCCACCAGGGCACCGCGCAGATGCGCGATCCGTCGCGCGGGCCGCCTGCCCGCCGGATCGGAACCCGGCGCGGGAAGGCGCGCACCGGGTTAGCGGCCATGGCCGGGCGAGGTTGAGGCTCGCCGCACGCACAAAACCTGAACCCGCTCAGCTGCGGCCGTCGACCCAGGCCTGTGCTGCTCGCCTGCGCTATTCGGCGACGCGGTCGCGGATCCACTCCGCACGGGGCAGGACCTCGATGCTGCCCGCGGCGTACTGTTGCAGCACGTCCTCCGGACCGAAACGTGGCTGCCAGCCCAGCGCTGCACGCATCCGGCTGCTGTCATAGACCCGATCAATGCTGAGCGGCAGTGGCCAGCCACGGCGCTCGAACTCGGCCAGCAGCTGCGGTGCGCGGCGCGCCAGCACCTGGCGCGGATCGGCGGCCAGCTGCAGGCAGTCCTCGCGCCGGAAGGGCGTCGGCGCACAGGCGAGGTAACGCTGGAAGGCCGCGCCTTCATCGTGCAGCAGCGCGGCATGCGCGCTGGCCACGTCGCGCGCGTCGATACCACGGTGCAGGCGGAACATCGCCATGCGGTCAGGCGGTTCGGGGAAGCAACGTGCCATCCGCAGCACGCGCACGGTGAATGTTGCACTGGCCGCCGCTTCGGCAGCCGCCTCAGCCTGCAGCTTGGTGCGGTGGTAGATCGTGCGCGGCAGCGGCTCGGTGTCCTCGTCGATCCAACGGCAGCCGCCGGACACCACGGCATGGCCGTACAACGCCGTGGTACTGGTCAGCACGAAGCGCTGCACGCCGGCCTCGCGCGCCAGCTGCAGCAGGTTCGCGGTGGCCTCCACGTTGATCTGCTGGAACACCGCGTCAGGTACCAGGCCCACGTGCGGGGCGTGCAGGGCCGCGGTATGGATCACCGCGTCGACCCCCTGCACGGCGCGTTCCAGCGCCCGGCGATCGGTGACATCGGCAATGACGCGCGTGGTGGCGAACGGACTGCGATCCAGCCCCACCACCTCATTGGCAGCGGCCAGCGCACCGAAGATCGCCCGCCCTATCCGCCCGGAACTTCCGGTCAACAGAATCTTCATTGAATCCATTCACTCGACAGCGCCCGGGACCTACCGGGATGGCTTGATTCTAGGCATGCACGATGGCGTCGGCGATAGCAGACGATGACATTGTGCATGCCATCCACATCCGGCCAACCGCTCGGACTCTCCCTTGCCAGGGCGCCACGGGTGACTGCCGTGACGACCGGTTGCAGAGCCCGGCGCTTCCTGCACGGTAACCGGTTGTCAAACGCGTGCGCAGGCCATGTGAGCCTCGTACAGCCCACTTCGACCTGTCTTTAGCCTGCACTGTGCAACATGGGACCGTCACTGATGGCAGCGACCCATGTTCACACCGGAGACCGGTAATGACCAACTCACGCAATGGCAACAGCAATCGGGGCTTTGCCTCGATGGACGAAGACAAACAGCGCGCGATCGCGGCCAAAGGGGGACGTGCTGCCCACGCATCCGGCAATGCGCACCAGTTCAGCCCGGCCGAGGCACGGGTGGCGGGCCGGAAGGGCGGTGAAGCGATCAGCCAGGACCGCCAACACATGGCCGCGATCGGCCGTGAGGGCGGCCATGCGCGGCACGCCAGCAGCCGCCAGCAACAGCAACAGCAGGACATGGCCGACAAACCTGACAGCGGTCAACAACGTTGACGTGCTGCGGTTACTGCGCCGCGTACCGGCGGTGCGGCCGACGTCGATCAGCACTCAGCACTGCCAGCACAGTGGGAAAGCGCCGCTGAGCTGGCGCGCGCCGGCTAGGTGTGGGCGAGGATGTTCAGCAGGCGCCCAAACGGGTCGCGCACGTAGAAGCGACGTACACCCCATGGCTCTTCGGCCGGGCCATATTCAAGCGCAATGTCCGCGTGTCGCAGGCGTTCGAGCACGGCGTCCAGATCATCCACCTCGATCGAAAGATCCGGCACCGGCGTACCCGATCCGCCTTCGCTGGCAACGCTGAGCTGTGCCAGCGCAGCGCCCTGCCCACCGTAGGTGACGATCCAGCCGTGGTCCATCACGATGTCCATGCCGAGGATGTCGCCGTAGAACGCGGCCGCCTGCGCAGGATCGGCACTGGCGATGTTGGCGACGACACGTTTGACGGCCATGTTGCGGCTCCAGACGATCAGGACCGCGGACATCGTGCCTGCGGCTAGGTGAAAAGGGGCCCCTGGATCGGGCCCCCCCCATTGCGAACGGTATGCAGGCCTCAGACGGCGCCGCACCTGTCCATGACACAGCGATCGTATTCGAACTGGCACTCCATGGCATCGCCGCCGCCGGAAACGCAGGCCTGGTAGGCCTTCCAGCACGGGAAGTCGCACGGCTGGACCGGACCGGCCACCGCCACCGAACCGGTACACGCAAGTGCAAACACTGCAGCAACGATCACTTTCCTGATGGCTCGCATCGATATCACTCCCTGATAGGCCTGGTGACTCCAGGCTGCATCACCGTAGCCATGCGTGCGGGATAGGAAGTGAAGGCGCCGGTTCAGCCTGCCAGCAATTGCAGATCACGCAGCTGCGCGCGCAGCTCCGCGAGGTCATGCCACGGCAGTATCGGCGAGTTCCCGCGCTCATCGGGAGGGTTGCCCGGAAGCCCCTCCGACCAGCCACCCGCGCCCACCAGCGGCAGCAAAGGCCGCTTGTGCAGCCAGGCCAGACACACTTCGGAAATCGTGCCCGCGCGCCCGCCGATGACAATGCAGGCATCGCCGGCCAAGGCCATGATCAGGTTGCGGGCATCGCCCATGCCGCATGGCACCACCACCGTTGCCGGCCAGTCTGCTGCGGGCATGTTGCCTTCCGGAATCACGCTCAGCACCGTGCCGCCGGCTGCGACTGCATGCTCGGCTGCCACCCGCGTGGCTGGGCTGCCACAGCCGCTGACCAGGGTGATTCCATTTTCAGCGAGGAACCTGCCCGCCTGTGCAGCGAGGTCGAACGCCGGTGAGCCAGGATCGGCACTTCCCAGGATGGCGATCTGGGGCTTGCGGAAGGACTTGCGGGAGGTTGGTGTCATGGAGCGACCTGGGTGACCGAACGGAAGGACAGCATGGAGACGGAACCGATCCGGGCAGCCACTGTTCAATTGCCCGACGCGGGACCGTATCACGCCAGCAGTTTGTCTTTCTGATGCTGATTGCACAGTTCACCGCCTCAGCATCACCAGGCCACCCAGGCTCAGCGACGGCAGCAGCAGCCCAAAGGCCACCAGCGGCCAGACCGTATCGCCCGGCAGCAGCAGCGTCGCGAGCGTGCCAAGCGTTGCCACGATCAGGCTCTGCACGGCGTAGTACAGCGCCACTGCCGTGCCGGAGGCATCGGCAAAATCGCGCAGCGCACCGTTGGCCGCCACCGCAGCCACCATCACGATGCCGATGGCCACCAGCCACATCGGCAACACGACACTGGCAAAGGATGGCGGCAGCATCGCCGTCATCGCCATGACCAGCGCGCCGCCGATCATCACCATCAGCCCACGCAGGAAACTGCCGCCAATGCCCCATCGCCCGATGAATCGAGCAGCGAAGCGCGAGGTGACGATCATCACCAGCGCCACGGTCGCGAAGGCCAGGCTGAAGCCCATCGCCGAATAGCCGGCCCTCCCCATCAGCACCCGCGGGGCGATCGAGAAAAACACGAAGAACGTGCCCATCGCCGCACTGAATCCCAATGCATGAACCCAGAAGCCGGCATTGCCGAGGATGCGCGCGAAGGCTGGCGATGCGTGGACATGCTGCGGTGGCCGTGTCTCCTGCCAGCCGCGGCATGCGCGTGCACCCGCCAGCAATCCCAGCACACCCAGTGCGATGAAAATGGCCCGCCAGCCCAGCGTATAGGCGATCAATGCGCCGAGGATCGGACCGAGCGCCGGCACGAACGCCAACATCGAGGCGAACAGGCCATAGAGCGTGGCGCCCTCGGCCGTGTCGGCATACACGTCGCGCACCGTGGCGAAGGTGGCCACCAGTGCGGCCGACGCCCCAACCGCCTGCACGCCGCGCCACGCAAGGAATGCCGCACCACCGCTACACGCGGCCAGCGCGAACGACGCCAGCGTGAACAACAGCGCGCCCATCAGCAGCACCGGCCGTCGCCCGATCCGGTCCGACAGCGGGCCGAAGATCAGCTGGCCCAGCCCCAGCACGAGCATGTACAGGCTCAGCGTCAACTGGATGAGGGCGGGCGACGTGCCAAGTGCCTGCGGCATGGCCGATACGACCGGCAGGTAGATATCCATGGCCAGCGAAGCCAGGAGGTCGAAGGGAGCCATCAATGCGATGGCGCCCGGCAGGGAATGGGCCCAGCGAAGGGCTTTTCGATCAGACATGGGGAAACATCCGCTCAGGAGGGAATCCGGCGGTGATCAACCCAGTGCGTGGAAATCGCAGGACAAGATCACCGCAACAACGTGCGTACCGTTGTTGCGGCTCAGCGGACTGTCTGCGGACCGTTCCCGTTCATCTGATGATCCGGTGGAAGATCGAGTGCGGCCAGTGTAGCAAGGCCATTGCGGGGCAGCCCGGCAACGTCGTCCGGCAGGGCTTCAGGGCAAGGGCAGCATGTCGATGCGCCGGGAGGGGGTACGCCGCACCTGCTCGATGAGCCGGCGGACCGCTGGCGATGTTTCCTGTTCACGGTACAGCGCAGCGATAGTCGAGGCGATGACCGGCCCGGCGATAGGCAGATACACCACGCCTGGCAGCAGCAGCGTCCGCTGCAGCACCGACGGCACGATCGCCACGGCGCCATCGCCCACCGAGACCTGCGCGAGCACCGCGACAAGATGACCGGGACGGGAGCGGATGTCCGGCACGAATCCGCCACGGCGGGCGACTTCCAGCGTGCCGGCGGGCTGCTCCGGCATGATGAACGCCTCCTTCGCCAGCAGCGCCGGCTGCACCGGCACCCCCGCGTGGGCCAGCGCATGCGATGCCGGCAACGCCACGCAGAACTGATCTTCGATCAGGATGTGCGAACCGAGCGCATCGGGCACCTCCATCGGAAGCCGGCAGAACACCACATCGATGCGACCGTCCAGCAGGAGGTCCGGCAGGTCGGCCATCGGCCATTCGCCGACCTTCAGCTCCACGTCGGGCGATGCGCTGCGGAACCGCTGCAACTGCTCCTGCAGCGCGCCGGCATGGACCGCCGAACCTACGTAGCCGATCTCGATCCTGCCGATTTCCCCGCGACCAGCGCGGCGGCCCACGGCCTCTGCCTGCTCGAACTGGCACAGCACGTTGCGTGCTTCGGCCAGGAAGATCGCACCGGCAGAGGTCAGCGTGACCTCGCGCCTACTGCGATCAAACAAGGGGGTGCCCAGGCGACGCTCGATCTGCTGGATCTGAACGCTCAGCGTCGGCGTGGCGATGCCCAGGCGCAGCGCGGCGCGCCCGAAATGCAGCTCCTCGGCCAGTGCGACGTAGTACTGCAGATGTCGACGGTCCATGCGTGCCGGTTCGTTAGCTTTTGCCTAACGTACTTGAAGAACATCGGCAATGAAACAAACAATCGAAGTTGCTTGAATGGGCCTTCTTCCTTCCCCACCCGAGTGCCCGGTGTCTCTCTTCCCCCGCCGCAGACCACCCAACTGGATCCTGATCATCGCCTCGCTCGGCTGCACGATGACGGTGCTGGAAACCAACGCCGTGGCCGTCGCCCTGCCGACCATCGCGCGGGATCTGCAGGCTGACTTCGCCGACATCGAATGGGTGATCAGCTGCTACATCCTCACCTTCACCTCGCTGCTTCTGCCCGCCGGTGCCATCGCCGATCGTCATGGCCGCAGGCGGGTGCTGCTGATCGGCATCGCACTGTTCGCCCTCTCATCGCTGACCTGCGCGCTGGCCCCCACGGCCAGTGCGCTGTATGTGGCCCGAGCGTTGCAGGGCGTGGGTGCCGCTTTCCTGCTGGCCCCATCACTGTCGGTGATCGGCCACGAATTCCACGAGGGCAAGCAACGCGACGATGCCTGGGCCTTCTGGGGCACGGCAATGGGCATGATGATGGTGCTCTCGCCGCTTATCGGTGGGCTGTTGTCCTCGCTGTGGGGATGGCGCTCGGTGTTCATCGCGATCCTGCCCTTCCTCGCCTTCCTGGCCTATGGTGCGATCCGCTGGGTTCCCGACACTGCCGATACCGTGGTACGCCCGCTCGATCCGCCCGGCATCATCACCTTCAGCGTGGCGATCTTCGGCATCGTGTTCTTCCTCGTGGAAGGACTCGCGCAGGGATGGACATCGGCGGTGGCCCTGGCCGGCCTGGGCCTGGGCATCGCGATGGCCGCGCTGTTCACCTGCATCGAGCTCACGCGTCGGCATCCGATGGTCGACCTGCGGCTGCTTGCCAGCCCGCGCTTTGTCGGTGCCCTGACCGCCATGATCGGCTACGCGGTCAGCGCGCAGGTGATGGCCTCGATGCTGCCGCAGTACCTGCAGAACGGCGTCGGCCTGAGTGCACTGGCCACGGGCGCCGGCATGCTGCCGTTCGCTGCGGCGATGCTGCTGTTCCCCAGCGTGGGCAGGCGCCTGGGCAGACGATTGTCGAGTGGGATGGTGCTGGCCATCGGCCTGTCCATCACTGCCGCCGGCAATGCGCTGGCCGGTATCGGTGCATGGCACAACCAGCCGACGGTGGCGCTGCTGGCGATGGTCATCATCGGCGCAGGCGGTGGCATCCTCAACGGCGAAACATCCAAGGCGATCATCGGTTCGGCGCCCCGCGACCGCGCAGGCATGGCCTCGGGCATCAGTGCGACGACGCGCTTCGTCGGCATCCTGCTCGGCTTCACGGTCCTCTCCAGCGCCCTGACCGTCGGCATCCGCGCCGGACTCTCAGCACGCGTTCCTGCAGATGAAGTCATGCGTCTGGCCGACACCATCGCCACCGGTGCACTGACCCGAGGAGCCCCGGTTGATCTGGCGCGGGCGATCTACAGCCAGGGCTTTGCCGCGTCCCTGTGGACTGCCGCCGCAGCAGCGACGCTGGCCAGCCTGGCCGTTGCACTGCTCAGGCCACGCGCCTGATCGCAGATGGCAGACGTAGAAACGACCAGGGCAGCACTGGGCTGCCCTGGTCGCGGCGATGTGGGGGACGATCGCCGGATGCGATCAGGCAGCCTTCATCGCATGCTTGCGATCGCGCATCACCGAGTGGCATTCCTGCACTTCCGGCAGCCACTGGGTCACTTCCTGGCGCACCGCCGGCGGCAGGTCGTTGTCCTTCAGCACATCCTTGAACGCGCCCAGCAGGCGATCCTCGGACTCTTCAAGTTCGGCCACGTAACCGTAGTTGGTGTCACCGAAGGCCGCGCGCACCTTGCCGTAGAACTGCTGCATGGAACCGACCATGGTGCCGTGCTCGGCCGGCTTGCCGCCGGTAGCGGCCACCGAGCTGCTCAGCGAGGACACGATGCGGCCCTTCACGCCGGCGATGCGGACGAACAATGCCGACAGCTCGGCATCCTTCACCTTGGTTGCGGCTTCCTCGTAGAAGGACTTGCCATCACGTGCGATCTCGATCAGGTCGTTGAGGCGATGCTCGATGGTGGACTGGGTGCTCATGTGTAGTCTCCTCTGGGGGAAAAAGGGCAACAGTGGAATCCGTTACCTGCGAGCCCAGACTGGCCGACCGGGTGTGGTTCGCGGGTGAGCATCGATTGATGCGGTGATCATGCTGCCCAACGGCGCCCCACCCACTCACGCGGGCGACGCGGTGTCTTCACCGCATCTGAATCCTGGCAATGACCTGCCCGATCATCCGCACCGCATGTCTAGTCCACCGCTACCCGCACCACGTGGCTGATGCCCCGATGGAACATCTTCGCGTACGGACAGACCCGCTCGGTGTTGCGCACCAGTTCGGCTGCACGTATCGGGTCCATGCCAGGCAGGCACACCACGATCTCGGCCGACAGCAGGTACAGGCCGTCCACGGGATCTCGCGCGAACGTCACCGCTACCTCGATGCTCGGCTCGACCAGTTCCATTCCCGCACGCGCAGCCACCAGCACCATCGCACCGTGGAAGCAGCCGGCGTAGCCCGCCGCCAGCAACTGCTCGGGATTGGTACCGCCACCGGGTCCGCCCAGCTCAGCAGGCAACCGCAGGTCCACTGACAGCGCACCGTCATCGGACCGCACCACGCCCGACGCGCGGCCATGCTGTGCCACGCCACCGCTGACCCGCACCCGCCCGGTATACAGCGGGCGCACCTCATCACCGTGGTACTTGTCGAGCACCGTGTGCGGAGGTGGTTTCAGCCCGGTCATCGCAGGTTCCTGCTGTCAGCGTCCACCGCCGATCAGGCCGGCTGGCCCTGTGCCAGCCCGGACTGCTGCAACCAGCGCTCGAAGCCGATCGTGCCGAGCCATGCCTGGCCCACCGGCACCAGCGTGTCCTGCTGCAGCTGCGCACCGAAGTAGCGCGCCTGGGCATCGCCAACCACTTCACGCGCGTCACCGGTTGCCTGCAGGAAGCGCTGCGCCAGCACCGCCATCGATTCGCGTTCCGGGCCGGCGATCTCCACCACGCCATTGGCTGGTGCCTGCTGCGCGATGCGTGCAACCGCATCGGCTACATCCTCGGCGGCGATCGGCTGCACTGCGGCGGTCGGCAGCTGCAGGGTCTGGCCGTCACCGGCTGCCTGGAGGATGCCCGGCAGGAACTCGAAGAACTGCGTCGAGTGGATGATCGTGTACGCTAGGCCCGAATCGCGGATCAAGCGCTCTTGGGCGATCTTGCCGCGGAAATAGCCGCTGGCCGCCAGCTTGTCGGTACCCACCACCGACAGCGCGACATGATGGCGCACGCCTGCCTGCGCCGCGGCCGCCAGGATGTTGTGGCCGGCAGTCACGAAGAACGACAGCACCGCCGCATCTTCGAACGAGGGCGAGTTGGCCAGGTCGACCACTACCTCGGTGCCCGCCATCGCAGCGGCCAGGCCCTCGCCGCTCAGCACATCGATACCGGTGGAGGGTGCAGCGACGACGACCTCATGGCCGGCCGCATGCAGGCGATCGACCACCTTGCTGCCGATGCGGCCGGTGCCACCGATGACGAGGATCTTCATGACAGGTCTCCTGGAACGTGGAAAGTTCGGATGTGGCTGCATGCTAGGAACGCATTGGCCGGCGCAGTAGATCCGCAGCGGGCCACGCACTGTTGCCGCATCGGCACCAATGCGGTCATGCCCATGCCGGGGCCGAATCGCGCTGCGCTGCCACCTGCTGCCGCGCTTCCCAGTGCGAGAACACATCCAGATCCAGCGCGCGTATGCGCTGGGTGCTGAAATCGATGAACGCGCGGATCCGCTTGGGCAGCTGGCGTCGGCTGAGATAGCACAGGTAATGGCCACGATCGTGCGGCGCGTAGCGGTCCAGGCAGGTCACTACAGCGCCTGTGCGCAACGCATCACTTACCTGGTAGCTGGGCAGCTGGGCGATCCCCAACCCGTCGATCACTGCCTGCAGGACAAGATCGGCATCATTGAACACCACCTCCGCCGGCGGCTGCAGATTCACATCCTGGCCGTCCACACGGAAGTCCCAGCGCTGCAGGCGCCCACCGGGAAGGCGTCGACCGATGCAGGCATGGCTGGACAACGCTTCGATGGTGTCTGCCAGGCCATGTGCCTGCACATACGCGGGCGATGCACAGACCACCAGCTGCATCGGCACCAGCTGCTTGGCGATCACCTGGCTGTCTTCCAGCACGCCATCGCGGAACGCCACATCGATGCGATCGGCGGCCAGGTCCGGTGCCTGCTCGTCCAGCAGCAACTCCACAGAGACCTCTGGATACTCCGCGCGGAACGCAGACAGCAGCGGCGCGATCACCCGGCGTCCGAAGCCATGGGTCGCACTGATCCGCAGATGCCCGCGCGGCGGTCCCTCGCGCAGGTCGCGCATTTCGTCCAGCGCCTGCAGGATGCTGGCAACGCCCGGGCTGCAGCCCTCCAGGAACAGCTCGCCTTCGCGGGTGAGTGTTGTCGAGCGCGTGGTGCGCAGGAACAGGCGCACGCCCAGTTGTCCCTCCAGCTTCTGCACGCTGCGGCTGACGGCCGAACGACCGATGCCGAGGCGATCACCGGCGCGGGCGAAGCTGCCCTCGGCGGCTACCGCGATGAATGCCAGGACCCCGGCATAGCTGGCGGAAAAGGACGCCGTGAGGGAATCGCGGCCGTCGCTGGCCAGGCAGGACTGCGGCATGACATTCATGGTGTTCCGGGCTCCTGGAAGTCGCGTCGGGCAAGCAGGTGGGCGCGTGCATGGGCCAGTCGCTGGCGGCATGCCGGCAGCTCCAGCCCAAGCAGCGGCGCGATGTCTTCAAAGCCCGCGCCCAGCACGTCATGCAGCAACAGCACGGCCCGCATGTCCGGTGGCAGTTCGTGCAATGCGGCAAGGAAGGCCTGCCAGACCCGCTCACTGGCGGGGCAGGCTGCTGCGCGGTTCGGGGCGGATGAAGTGTCCATGCCCGGCAGACGGGTGAGCATCCGCCGCTGTGACAGGCCATTGGTGTTTTTCGTGCAACACCGTGCAGCCCTGCCCTCGCCTACCGCCCCGCATGCAGCGGGCCTAGCCTCGCTGCGTCCCTCAACTCCCATCGGAACACCGTCATGAGCCAACGCCTGGACTACGCCGCACAGTCGCCCGAACTCTTCAGGAAGCTCGGCACCTTCTCCCACGCCGTGCACAACAGTTCGATCGAAGCGGCCATCATCGACCTGGTCAACATCCGCGCCTCGCAGCTCAACGGCTGCGGGTTCTGCCTGGACATGCACGTGAAGGAAGCGACGATCCGTGGCGAGCGCGCACTGCGCCTGCACCATGTCGCGGCGTGGCGCGAATCGAACCTGTTCAGTGCGCGCGAACGGGCCTGCTTGGCGTGGACCGACACACTTACCCACCTCCCTGCGCAGGGGGTTGCGGACGACGTGTATGAGCGCGTGCGTAGTCAGCTGTCCGAACAGGAAATCGTCGATCTGACCTACGCGGTGATGGCGATCAATGCCTGGAACCGCGCCAACGTCGCCTTCCGTACGCAACCCGGCTCGCTGGATCAGGCCTTTGGCCTGGACAAGGCCGGTCTGGCCTGAGCGTCGACTGCACACTTCCCTGCTGGAGACCTGCCATGCGTTCTCTCTGTTCCCTGGCGCTGCTGGCCCTGCTGCCGTTGACCAGCATCGCCGCCACACCGCCGCCCACCGCGCCCGAGCCCATCGTGCGCGAGGTCATGACCCGTCCGTTGCCGGAACAGCCGGGCAAGGAAGCACTGATCCTGACGGTGCAGTACCCACCCGGCGGCGCCGATCCCGTGCACCGGCACGACGCCCACGGCTTCGTCTATGTGCTGCAGGGCCGCATCGTGATGGGCGTGGCCGGCGGCCGCGAGGTTACCCTCGGCCCGGGGGAGGCCTTCCACGAGGGCCCGGACGATCTGCATACCGTCGGCCGCAATGCCAGCCAGACCGAACCGGCGACATTCGTCGTGTTCCTGATCAAAGACATCGGCAAGCCGGCGGTACTGCCACCACGCTGACCGCCACCGGTCCGGGCAGTACCCGCCACTCCCACAGGTCCGCCGGTGTCACAATCGGCGGACCTGTCCCGTCTCTGCTGGCATGGACGACCCCACCGCACTGTTCACCCGACTACGCCCGCGCCTGTTCGGCGTGGCCTACCGCATGCTCGGCTCCTCGCACGAGGCCGAGGACGTGGTGCAGGATGTCTGGCTGCGCTGGCATGGCGCCAACCAGCAGGACATCGAGAACGCCGAAGCCTGGCTGGTGGCCACCACCACCCGCCGCGCCATCGATGGCCTGCGCCTGGCCCGGCGCACGCGCGAGCATTATGTCGGCATGTGGCTGCCCGAGCCGCTGCTCACCGAAGACACCGGCACACCCGAGTACATGCTGGAAACGGCCAGTGATCTGTCGGTGGCCTTCCTCAACGTGCTGGAGCGGCTGGCCCCGGACGCGCGTGCCGCGTTCCTGCTGCACGATGTGTTCGACCAGGATTACGACGTGGTGGCACGCACGCTGGACAAGACCGAAGCCGCCTGCCGGCAGATCGTGCACCGCGCACGCCTGCAGCTGCGGCAGGAGCGACCGCGCTACAACGTGCCGCAGGACGTGCACCAGAAACTGATGCGGCGTTTCGCAGAGGCCATCGCCAATGGCGACTTCAGGACGATGAAAACCCTGATGGCCGAATCGGCCGTGCTGATCGGCGATGGCGGCGGCATCGTCACCAGCTTCCCGAAACCGATGGTCGGCGGCGCACGCATCGCACAGCTGCTGTACGCCCCGCACCTGCGGCGCAAGGACCAGCTGCGCATGGTGCCGAGCATGATCAATGGACGACTGGGGCTGCTGCGTTACTTCGACGACGTGCTGGAATCGGCAATGGCCTTCGATACCAACGGCGAGCAGATCGTGCAGATCCTGGTGCAGCGCAACCCGCACAAGCTGCAGGGCCTGAACCAGCCAACCTCGATCCAGTAGATCCACGCCATGCGTGGATGCGGTTGCCTTCATGCACAGCAAAGCCACGCATGGCGTGGCTCTACCGGCAGGCTTTCCACCCTGCGTCAATCCAGTAGATCCACGCCATGCGTGGATGCGATTGCCTTCATGCACAGCAAAGCCACGCATGGCGTGGCTCTGCCGGCGGGCTTTCCACCCTCCGTCAATCCAGTAGATCCACGCCATGCGTGGATGCGGTTGCTCTCATGCACAGCAAAGCCACGCATGGCGTGGCTCTACCGGCGGGCTTTCCACCCTGCGTCAACCCAGTAGATCCACGCCATGCGTGGATGCGGTTGCTCTCATGCACGGCAAAGCCACGCATGGCGTGGCTCTACCGGCGGGCTCTCCACCCTGCGTCAATCCAGTAGACCCACGCCATGCGTGGATGCGGTTGCCTTCATGCACATCAAAGCCACGCATGGCGTGGCTCTACTGGCGGACTGTCCACCCTGCGTCAATCCAGTAGATCCACGCCATGCGTGGATGCGGTTGCCTTCATGCACGGCAAAGCCACGCATGGCGTGGCTCTACCGGTCTCCGTGCTGCCTGACGGCTGCCCTTGTGGCTACTTCTGCTGCAGGAAGGCCAGCAGGTCCTGGTTGACCTTGTCCTTGTGGGTCTCGGTCAGACCATGCGGCGCACCCGGGTAGACGATCAGCCTGGCGCCCTTGATCAGCTTGGCCGACATCCGTCCCGCCACGTCGATCGGCACGATCTGATCGTCGTCGCCGTGGATCACCAGGGTCGGCACATCGAACTTCTGCAGGTCAGCGCGGAAGTCGGTCGCCGAGAACGCGGCGATCGAGTCGTAGGTGTTCTTCTGTCCACCCAGCATGCCCTGCGCCCACCATGCATCGACCATCGCCTGGTTGACCTTCGCGCCCGGCCGGTTGAATCCATAGAACGGACCAGACGGAATGTCCTTGTACAGCTGCGAGCGGTTCTCCAGCTGCGCCTTGCGGATGCCGTCGAACACTTCGATCGGAACGCCACCGGGGTTGTCTGCGGTCTTCAGCATGAACGGCGGCACCGAACTGATCAGCACGGCCTTCTTCACCCGTCCCGTGCCATGGCGGCCGATGTACCGCGCCACTTCGCCGCCGCCGGTGGAGAAGCCCACCAGCGTGACGTCTTTCAGATCCAGCGTATTGATCACCGTGGCCAGATCATCGGCATAGTGATCCATGTCGTTGCCGTCCCAGGGCTGGCTGGAACGACCGTGGCCACGGCGGTCGTGTGCGACCACCCGATAACCGTGGTCCGCCAGGAACATCATCTGCGATTCCCAGCTGTCCGAATCCAGTGGCCAGCCATGACTGAAGGTCACCACCGGCCCGTTCTTCGGGCCCCAGTCCTTGTAGTACAGCTGCACGCCATCGGCGGTGGTGATGGTGCTGGCGGTGCGCGTGACAGCGCTGGGTGCGGACGGGTGTGCCGGCGCGGCGGCCTGGGCGGACAGGCCCGCCTGCATCGACAGGGCCAGGGCAGTTGCAGCGAGGGTGCGGGTAACGGTGTTCATGGTGGACCTCCAGCGGATGGGTGGGTTTCGACAGGGGCTACTTTGCGCCCCTGTCCGGGACCATTGGTGACTTGAAGTCCAGAAAACTTGATCAGAAATCCCAGAACACCGGCACCCAGCGGAACGCCTCGCCCTCGCGGGACACCCGGCCCACCGACGGGAACGGCAGGTGCGTGGCTACCAGCATCTCGCCGGTGCCGGCCAGCGCATTGAGCAGTTCGATGCGCACCCGCGCCGCTTCCTCCGGGTCGTGCTCGAAGCCGTTATGCCAGTTCGGTTGATCGAAACCGACGGCGAACACGGCATCGCCAGCAAACGTCAGCGCCTGGCCCCCCGAGGCAACGCGCACCACGCAGTGGCCCGGCGTGTGGCCGCCGGTGCGGCGCGCGACTACGCCCGGTGCGATCTCATGCTCATCCTCGAAGGTGTGCACGAAACTGCCGTACTCGGCCCAGAAATGCGTGGCCGTTGCGCGAAGCGCGTCCGGGAACCCCTGCGGCATGTTCGTGCGGGTGAAGTCGGGCGACTTCCAGAACGCCACTTCCGACGCCGCGACATGGATCTTCAGATCCGGCCGCAGCTGTGCTTTCACTCCGTCCACCAGCAGGCCACCGATGTGGTCCATGTGCATGTGGGTGATCACCACATCGGTGATCTCGCGCAGGTCGATACCGGCAGCGCCGAGGCGACGGATCAGCTGCCCGGCGCGCGGCAGCTGCAGGTCCGGGTCCATGCCCAGGCCAGCGTCGATCAGGATGGTGCGCTCACCGCTGTGCACCACCATCACGTTCAACGCCCAGTCGAACGCATCCTGTGGCAGGTACATCTCGTCGAACCATTCGGCGCGCTCGGACGCCTGCACGTTGTGGCCGAGCATCTGCGTCGGCAGCGGCAGCACGCCGTCGCTGACCACCAGCACATCGATATCGCCGACTTTCAGGGCGTAACGCGAGGGAACAAGCTCGTCGAGCGCGGGCGCGGCAGGGGCAATGGTGTTTTCCAGGCTGAACATGAGGCGATCTCCACGAAGGTTGGCTGGCAGGCAGTGAAGCAGGGCCGGCGGACAGTTCCGGGGTACGCCTTCGCACGGCGCAGGGCATGGCGTTGCCGGGCAGCAATGCCCTGCAGCACAGCGCCGCTGGTTCGATTGAAGACGGGATCCACGAGCTGTCGTGGCCCCGGAGCACGGCAAGGGCCGTGTGGGATCAGCGTAGGCAACGCAGGCAGTGCGCAGTAGACCCGCAGGCGGGCTCGCGGCGTTGCCTTTTGGGAAGCAGTGGGCGACGTGGTTCCCGCCCACCGCCTGCCACCCGGTGGGCTTCGCTCAGCCGCCCTTGCCCATCAGCCAGCGGATGGCCTGCGGAAACGAGGTCTTCCAGTCGTCCGGATAGAAATGGCCACCCTCATGGGTACGCGACCGGAGCTCGTTGCCATCGCTGAAAAGGGCGCGGAAATCCGCGCTCATCTTCTGGTTCGCCGGCCCTTCCTGCTCGCCGTTGATGACGAACACCCGCTTGCCGTGTGCGCTGCTCTGCGTGGGCACCGGCTGGCGCCAGCCACCCGGCGACACCAGCAATGCACCGGCATAGTCATCCGGATGCTGCGCCAGCAGCGCGCCGGCATGCTGCGAGCCCTGCGAGAAACCCATCAGGTACACCTGCTTGCGGTCGATGCACTGGCGCGCGGCCAGTTGCTCCAGCCCCGCCTGCACCACCTTGTGCGTGCCCTCATACGGGCCGGTCCAGCTGAAGCTGTCGAACGACTCGCGCATCTCCGTACCGTTGATGCCCAGCAACACCACACCAGCATCGGCCAGCGGCTGCTCGCTGCTGTCCAGGTGGCCATTGATGCCGTAGCCGTGCAGCCACACCAGCACCGGCGCACAGGCCGGCATCGCAACCCCCTTCGAAGGGGCCAGCACCGAGATGGCGCCCACCTTGCCGACCGATACCTTCGCGTAGCGTGCCTGCGTATTGGCCAGCACCTGCTTGAAGAACGGCGTTCCGCGCAGGTGCTCGAAGTCATCGTTGTCGGCCAGCGCGGGCGCGAACCACATGCCACGCTCATCGGCTTGGCGCAGATAGCGCTCGGCCAGCGCATCGTCACCGCGGCGTGCGAACAATGCCGCTGCGTGGTACGGCGCCTGCGCCAACGTGGGGTCTTCGCGGGTTGCTGCCAGATAGAGCGCCAGCGACTGCAGCAGCGTGGCGTCGTCTTCCTCGGCCCGCTCCATCAGGTCCTGCGCATCGTCGGCATTGATCAGGGCATTCAGCACCGGGCTGATCGACTTGAACGCGATGGTCGAGGCGCTGTCCTGTTCCTCGGCGTGTGCGGTTGGCGCGCAGACAGCGATCGCCAGGAAAACAGCAAGAGCAGACAGCTTCGGCATGGGGAATCTTCCGTGATTGCGGCAACGCGCGGGGCGCGCAGTCTAGCAACCTCCGGGCCGATCAGATCACCCTGCGCTCAACCGTAGGCAGGATGGCTGCCGGTAAGCACGCCCATCGAAAACGCGTAGCCCGCTTCTTCCAGCAACAGCCGCATGCGCAGTTCCGCGCGCCGCGGAACACACAGCCCGCTCGGTGCGTACAGCGCATAGACGAAGCCGGCGCCTTCCACGTGCTCGCGGCGCACCGAACAGTTGTTGGTTTCTGCGGCATCGGACCACACGGCCCGCAGCTTCTCCGGGCCGATGGATTGACCGTTGCGCAGGCGGAACGTCAGCCAGCGCACGCCCAGCGGCGGATGGTAGGTCAGGTTAGCCATTGCGCACCTTCAATACGGCGGCGGAGATGGTTCAGGACGTCCGGTTGCAGATCAGGATGCTCGTTGCGCGCGGACGCCGGCAGATCGATGCGGACAGCGCCGTTGACCAGCGCGGGGGGATCGGTGTGCAGGTCGATCCACCATCCATCGGGAAGGCGAAGCCCGCGTCCATCCCTGTCATAGAGGTTGATCTGAAAAGACATGACGCTCGCTCCCATTGGAGTTCGAGCATACGCCTGCGCAATGTCACTCCAGACTGCGACCCGCCGACGCGATTTCCTCGACCCGCTTGGCACACACGAAAACGAACGCCTCGTCCTGCTGCACCTTCAGGAACGAATCCAGCCAGCGTGCCGCAGCACCGCGGTTGCCGATCACGCCCCCGAGTTCTTCGGTAAGGCAACGCGCGCACTCCATGCCACCCGGACTGGGGGCCTGGCAGGCGCGGCAGCGCGCCATCGTCGTCGTTCTTGCCGGACGGCACTGGTACATGATCTTCGTCATCAGGCTTACCGCACGGGCATGGGATGGCATCAGCGCTCTTCCCGAACGTTGGACAGAGGAAAGCCGCGCAACGCGCGGCCTCTTCTTCGCTTATTGCTCAGCGACGGGTGTCACGGCCCGGCTCGCTCTTCTGTTCCTGCCCGGACTTCTGCGGGCCGACCGGCTTTGCATCCTGCTGGACCTGCTGCTCCTGCTGGCGCTGCTTGCCGTCCTGCTTCCGGTCGCCGCCCATTGCGTTGCCATCAGCCTGGCCGTGCTGGGCGGCCTGCTTGATTCCGGTCGGGGCGTTGGTGCGGTCGGTCTGGCCTTGCGGCGTATTGTTGTTCATGTCTTGCTCCACCGCAGCGATCTGCTGCAACGCCACTGTGGGCGTGGGCCGGTTACGCAGCTGCATGAAAGCCGGAGATTAATGAACGGGCACCATGAACAGCGCTGCGCGCACACAGGCTCCTGACATGCCCAGGTGTACGTTGGCGTTCCAACAGGAGAAGTCTCATGGAACGCATCACTAACAAGGACTTCGTTGACGTCGAGCGCGAGCTGCAGCACTGGCAGGCCGCGTTCCAGACGGGCGATCTGCCCGCCATCAACTTCCGCCACGAGGTCGCACCGGTCATCCGCCTGGCCTGCGACATCTATGTCCGCAACCCACATGGCACGCGCACGGCGTGGCTCACCGATCTGCAGTCACGGCTTGCGCTGCGCACCAGCCTGCGTGGCCACCCGGGGTCGGCGGAAATGGCGATGGGCTGCTGGGCGCGCCTGTCCGGACCGGCATTGGCCCCGCAGGCGGGCTGACACCGGCTGCGCGCAGATCACTCCTCGCCGGCGAGCTGGTTGCCTTCCTGCATCAGCTGATCATTCAACCGGTTCACCAGCGCGATGACCGCATCGGCCAAGGCACGCGCATCGGCGATCGAACCGTGGAAGGCAATGCGGGTGCCCTCCACCCTCACTTCCGCCAATGAAAGCTGCGACGCCAGCGTCGCGCAGTGCTGCAGGAAGCGGCCGGTCCACTGTTCATCGGGTGCCTGATCGAGCAGCGCGGTGATGGCTTCATCGGCAGTCGCATCGACCTGCTGGTGAAGCCGTGGCACGTCGAACCCAACGATGCGCGGCAGTCTGGACGTGCTCACGTACTTCCCCAAGGGTGTGCAGGACGGCAGTATCGCTGCACCGACCCTCCCGGGCGAATCGTCCGACGTGAACCGTTCATCCGGGCCGGCGATGTCGGGCCCTCGGTCAGCGGAGGCGTGTCGATTCCCGAGCCGTCCGGGCGTCGAGAGAAGAAAGGCCGGCCAACGTGGCAGCCAACGCCGATGGACATCCTGATGACGCCGATCCTGACCGCATTCAAGCATTCCCCGGACCGTGGCCAGGGGCTGGCCCGCGACATGCGCGTGCGCTGGGCGCTGGAAGAGCTGGGCCTCGCCTACGACGTCCATCTGCTCACCTTCGAGGAGATGAAGCAACCCGCACACCTGGCGCGGCATCCGTTCGGTCAGATCCCCACCTATGAAGATGGCAACGTAGTGCTGTTTGAATCAGGCGCGATCCTGCTGCACCTGGCCGAACAGCACCCCGGGTTGCTGCCCGCCGACGCGGGTGCGCGCATGCGCGCGATCACTTGGATGTTCGCCGCGCTGAACACTGTGGAGCCGCCGATCGTCGAACGCTCCATGGCGTGGGTGCTGGAACGCGAACAGCCTTGGTACGCGCAACGGCTGGTGATGCTGGACGAGCGCGTGCGCAGGCGGCTGAGCCAGCTGTCCGCCCGGCTGGGCGATGCACCGTGGCTGGACGGAGACTTCAGCGCCGGCGATCTGCTGATGGTGTCGGTGCTGCTGCGGCTGCAGAGCAGCGGCATCGTTGGCGAGTATCCAGACCTTGCTGCCTACGTTGACCGCGCGACCGCGCGGCCGGCCTACCAGCGTGCCTTCGCCGCGCAGCTGGCGGTGTTCCAGAACCTGTAGCTCCACGCCGCTCCCAGTAGCTCCACGCCATGCGTGGAGATCGCCATCCATTGGTACTGCTACGCGTCAATCGGCTGCCATCCGCGTGCCACCCGATCTCCGGAAGCAACCGCCACTGGATCAGTGGATGTCCAGCGCGACGATGCCATCCCCTTCCAGGGTGAACGCGTGCGTCAGCACCACCGGGCTGCCCGGGAACGTGCCGCTGACCTCCGCAGACACGATGTGGCGACCGTCCTGCACGTGCAGCTGCAGGGGGACCACGTGTTGCTGGTAGGCCGCACGCGTCTGCGCCACCCAGGCGGCAATCGCCGTGTGTCCCTGGTGCCGCTGGCGCTCATCGCCCACCGTCGCGCCTGCGGCAAAGCACTGCTCCACGTGCGTTCCGGGCTCGCCATTGGCCAGCAGGAAATAGCGGGACAACGGCGCGGGAAGATCAATCGACATCGCAGGCACTCCAGGCGGGACTGGCGCTATTCTCGAACCGCACCCTGGCCGCCACAAGAACGCACCTGAAGGTAAGTGACCCACCCCATGAGAAAGGCCTATACCCCTGAGACCGCCGCTGCGGACGTGGCCAGTGCACTCGCGCTGCTGGAAGGCCGCTGGAAGCTGTTGATCCTTTTCCACCTGTTCGACGGCAAGGTGCAGCGCTATTCCGACCTGGAGCGGCTCATCCCCGGCATCTCGCAGAAGATGCTTGCGCAGCAGCTGCGTGCACTGGAAGCAGACGGCATCGTGCTGCGCACGGTGTATCCGCAGGTGCCACCGAAAGTGGAGTATCGACTCAGTGCGTGGGGGCAGGCACTGTGCCCGGCACTGGACGCGCTGCTGCTGTGGCAGGAGCAGAAACCAGCGGCAGGCGAGCCATCGGCATGACCATTTTCCGCGCAGCCACCATGCTGCTGTGCCAGATCCACCGCGACCAGCTGGCCGATCGCGGGGAGAACTCGCAGACCTACCAGCAGGCCAAGGCCGTCTGTGATCTGCTCGCCCGCGAGTACAAGCAGAACTGGGATTTCGACGCCCACGATGCGCTGGCGGCGGAGGCAGTGGATTTCTTCGACCTCCTGCAGCGCGGTGAGGCCACGGCAGTGCCACCGCGCAAGTCCGATCACGCTCTCGAGTGATCGCCGCCCTGTTGAAGATCAGAGGATGACGGCAGCAAACAGGCCGACAACCGCGATCGTCGTCAGCAGGAACGAGACCACTACCGAGCCGAGTGCACGCAGCGCTGATCCTCCATTCAAGGCCACGAAGGCCCGCATGCGGGCCCACAGGTACCACGCCACCGCCAGCACGCTGATGCAGGTCGCGGTGAACGGGCCAGCCTGTGCCGGGGACGCGGCTGCCACCTGCGACAGCGCGAGTGCCACCACGAAGGGGCATGCGATGAACGCCTGGATGGAGAAAGGCTCCCGCAGCGTCTCGCGGTTCACGGGCAGCCGCTGACGCCGAAGCGTGCCCAGTGCCGCGCCGAGCGCGTACACGCAGAACACCGCAGAGCGGGTGAGCAGCAGCCCCTGCTCGCTGCTGAAAAGCAGCTGCCCCACCGGCGTACTGAGTCGGGGCGAGGACATGCGCATCGCCATTTCCAGCGCATGGGCGATGGCCACCGACAGGATCAGCATCAGCACCGGGCTGATCGCATCGGAAAACCTGTGCTCCAGATCCTTGCCGAGCTCGCGGCGGGTGTAGAGCGCAACCTCACCGGGGTGAATCAGTACCCGCCAGAACATCCGCGGATAGAACACCAGCCAGCCGACCAGCTCGTAGAGGAATTCTTCCAGCGATCGCAGCAGTCGTATGAGGTCCATGACCGCCGTGGATAGCGTGCGGGGCGTGAAGCCGGGATCACGGGCGGGGGGAGGAGTGGCCGCGCTCTGGTCAAAGCCGATGCCGGCAGGTCCCATCTGCAGGTCCAATCCTGGACAACGTCACTCGCCGCGGTGCTCCATGTCTGTCCTGGCTCGGATGTTCTTCGCCAGCGAGTCGCAGAATGCGGCAATCGCTCGAGCTCATTCGCAGACGGAAGCCGCTGCCTCCAGCAACGGCCCCACGGCAAGTGCTGGCGCCGGGCGCTCGGCCGGGAATGCAGTCGCGATTGCCTTGGCTGCGCGGTCAGCGTGCGGCTGGGCATACCATGACGAATCGCTGGACAGTGCTTTCCCACGCACGTCCCGTTCGAACCGGTACTGGCCCCAGTAGATGGCCAACGGTTCTTCCAGTGCGTTCAGCGGATTGGGCAGGGCCAGCGCACTGGGGCACAGCTGCGCGAACGCCGCCGCCATCGCCTCCCGGTTGGCAGCAGGCTGCCCCGCCGACAGGAAGTGCGCGTACTCGTGCAGCACGATCGGCGCCCAGTCATCCTGCACGTGCTGCTCGGAGAACAGCACAATGGAGCCACCGCGCAGCTTGGCCTGGGTGCGGTTTGAATACGGCCACCACACGAATCGCACCTGGAAGATGGGTGCGGCCTCCGCGCCGTAGAAGGTGCGCAGGCGCGCGGCAAATGCGACGGCCTCCGGCGCCGCCAGTTCCCGGGTCAACGTCTCCTGCTGCTGGCTGAAGCGCGCCGTCCCGGTCAGCAGTGCGCGCGCACGGGGCGCAAAGCGTGCATAGAAACGCCTCAACAATTCCCGGTCACCAGCGGCCTGTGCGGCGATGGCGGCCTCGGTGGCGGCAGAGAATGATGCCGCGTTCTGGAAGTAGCCGGTGTATGGGTCGCCAATGCGTGTATCGCTGCCGGCAAACAGGCTGTCTGCCAGAGGCCGCTTCCCCTCGTCATTGCGGGCCATCGGGGAAGTGCGTTGACGAAACCGTGCATAAGCCTCGAGCGCAGCACGATCCTTAGCATCCAACCCGAACCTGCGCTCCCAGTCCTGCTGGTAGATCGCGTTGGTATAGCCAGGCAGCCAATCGGGCAGGTTGTCCAACAGATTGAACAGATCAAAGGCTTCGTCGTAGCCCACCGTAACCAATGGGGGCGCCTGCAGTGTCGAGCTTGCCGACCCGGCACGGGCCCACTGGGGCGCCAGCACAAGAACGGCGATGCACACAAAATGCACTGCCTGCGATCTGAATGACATCCGACATGCTCCTGGACGATCGGGTGGCCCGATTCGAGCATGGCGCCGAAGGTTCCACAACGTGACCATCGGCAGGGGCTGGCAGGCCCCTCCCCTCTTAACAACCTCGGGCAGATTGCCGACACGTATTCCATTGAATGAAGCGTGCGAACCGAAGGAGATCCATCTTCGGCATCAGCGAGCCCACGCTCCAACGACAAGAGCAGGAGATGCTGACCGAGCTGCGCACAACGAATCAGGATTGTGGATTTCGAGGATGAGGAGCCATCGGGAGAAGGCTGCGCTGGCTCAGCTCCGAAGTGCAGCAGGGGGCGCGAAGAATGGCAGCTCCCAACAGCGGCATGGGCACTGCCGGGAATGCAGCCACCAAGTAGGCACCAAACGAAAAAGGCACCGCATGGCGGTGCTCTTTTTGATGGCCTAAGCCATTGAATACAATGGTGGCCCATCATCAAACGAACAAATCCAATAAGCTTTTGAATTTTAAAGAATTTATAAATTCACACAAGACTAGTTACCGCCAATGTTACCGCCATTGCACGGAGGAACTTGCGACAGACGCGGGCGCCGGCCGGGATTACCTGGACTCGTCAGCCACCGACGGCATCAAAAACTGAGCCGCTCCTGAGCCATAAATTGTTCCAAGTTGATGCATGGAACACTGAAATGCTCGCAAACGTTAGGAATCTTCGCGGAGTGGGGCTTGAAGTGCTCTTCCGTCACCACTGTGAAGCTGCGGACAGCGCCAGCCGCGATTACAAAAGGATCGGCAACAGGAGTACCGGTGAGACGCTGCTGCTCACCGATAATGCTCTGAAAGTGAGGAATAGCGAGGATCCTAGCTACGAACTGTAGCTCCCCAGCACTCGGTGTCGTAAACATCTGAGCGTTGGCATCAAGCCACTCCGTGACGTATGGCACAGGAGACCCATTGCCCAACTCCCGTCGCACCTCGCGGGTTGAGACAATAGAGCCACTTTGAGCGAGAGCCCCAAGGTGGCGCCACAACGACCCAAAAACCTGCGGGTAGTAGTGTTTCAGCTTGCTATAAGAGCCTGTATCGAAGACATACATCAGTTGCGCGTCCTATGCAAAACCAGATCTTCCAGACCAGGCAGGTTCGCGGGCTTAACTCCAAGATACTCAGCGGCGCGCTCAGAAGAGAGCTGCCCTCGCAGGCGCCGAGCAAAGACCTCCCGCAGAAGCGTATCGCTAAGATACGCCCCTCTACTGGCATACCAGCTGCCCCCGCCCCCGTCACGCTCAACCATTTGATCCGTCCACTCCCTGGCCTTGCTCTCGTAAAAATCCCGCGTTGCTCGCCCCGAATCCAAGAAGCGTCGCAAGATGGCCTCACGACTCACACCAAAATACCGAGCTACACGAGAAAAATAGGCATCGTCCAATGCGTCTACATTGGAAGGAACGCCAGCGGTTACACGAGAAAACTCATCAAATGGGATCAGCACCTCAGCAGCCACTGCGTTGCAGAACACCTCCAGCTCTTGCTCTCGGGCTGGCAATTCCGTGATGTAAGACGTGTCGAACTTCGAAATGCCACTCACGTCGAAAAGAATATGCGCAAGCTCATGTAGCAGCGAGAAGATTTGACGGGTCTTCGTGGTGCTGTTGTTGATATAGATCAGCGGAAACTCGTGATCCCGCAGGCAGAACCCAGAGATGGTCTTCTGTTTGAAGCTGTCCTTGAAGACGAATACCCCCATCCTCTCTATCGCCGATCGCCAAGCCTTCAAGGCTTGATCATCGCCTCCCCACTGCGCTTGGATTGGGCTATCTATTCCGAGTTCACGACGAATGTTCATGGCCTGAGCGGCAACGTCCTGGTTACGCTGCAGCGACACGTGATGCCAGATCTTCCTAGGAGCAGGATTGGTCTCGCTGTACAGGTCTTCCAGACCTGCCTGATAGGCGCGCGCCTTTCGTAGGTGCAGGTACGTATCCCGCGACAGACTCGCCAGCTCCTCGGCCGGCAGAGTACGGAACTGTTGCCTCGGGCTGACCTCCTGCGGTGGCTCCGGCAGGAAGAACACGGCCAATGGCCTTTTGTAAAGCTCATAGGCAAGCCGCTCAAGTTGCGGGTAAGTAGGCGCGCCGTCGCCGGACTCCCACGATTCCACCTCGGCCAGCTGCCGCTTGAGCCTGGTCGCCACATCATCCACTGACATTCCGGCGCTCTCTCGAGCCCAGCGCATCACGCTGGGCTGGATGCCCACAACTGGCTCGCCTCTCATTGTTACTCCTTCCTAGCGGGCGAAGTATCGCGGCTCTGGGTACGCTGCGCCAGTGCCTCCCCATGGCCTTCTGGGAGGATCCTGCCAGACCGCGCCAGCCCAAGGCCCGGGCCGATGCGGGTCGCTCAGCTGCGTCCCGGCTGCGCCAGCACGCCTGGAGGGGACAGTGATGGGATCCGCCCCTGCTCCCCCGGCGAGCGCACTTGTCTCCCCGCCACACCTGCACACTTCATAGGGTGGTTTTTCTGCACTACCTGCACACGGGCCCACGACAGGCCCAGTAAGGCTGTCAGGGGCATCGAGAGGCCATGCAAATACCTGCGAATCCCTGCGCAAAAGGGTGGCCTAGTGGAGCGTTGGAGCGGCGAGATGGAAGCCGGACTTAGGCAGCCGCGTAGGAGAAAAAAGTAGGCATCCAATAGCGTCCAAGAAGAGAAATCCACTACTTACTGTGTTTCAGGAAGACCATGAAGAGGGGGTGTGGCACACTTTTTTGGTTACAGGTCCCGTGCAGGCACCGCTGCCTCCCTTCCCCTATGGCCCCTTGTCTCCCAAGGGTTTCGTCGGTCAACCCGCTGTCTTGCCGCCCGCCATCCTCCATGTGATATTCCTGACTAACAGTATTTGCTGGTTACACTGGTACGCTGGTTACACCATCCGTGTACACCTTGCATATCAACGACTTGCGATTACCCCCGACTCGTACCAGCCCGTGGACACGACTGGTTACACTGGTTACAGCCAGTGCCGCATAGAAGCGCATGGGCTACAGACCAAGGAAGACGCGGTGACCACTAGAGCCCCGATTCTGACGAGACTGGCCACATGGGCAGTCCCGTTCTTCAGCGCCACTTTGGCTGCGCCCCTTAGCGCGCAGAATCCCGTTGGGATCCAACTCATGAACGATTTGGCCTGGCATGGCGTGTCTGATCGTGTCCAAATTCATCAGCCATCTGTGCAAGGAAAGCCTCCCCACATCGACGTGTGGGAACGAATTGCCATAGGGAATACATACGGCAACTGGGCTTACGTGAAGAACCTCATCGATTGCCAGCAATGGACTCAAATTCCGTTTTCGACAATCGACCGGGGTGGCTACTTCGTCCTCTGGCCGAAGGCTCCTGCCTCTGTGAAGGCAGCTTGGGAGGCCCACGGCCAAGGCAATGAGACGGTTATTACGGGGATCTGTGCCCTGTACGGACTCGGGAAGCCGCGTCTAGAGACGGCCGCACCGGACAAAAGCGGGGACTTCGTAGAGCGCTAGGGGCAATGTGGGGCCGGCGGCACCTGCCGCCGATGACGGCGCCGCGTCAGCGGCCCGCTGTGGCCGCTGCGGGCCTATCCAGTCGCCGAGGAGACCGCATCCGAAGCAATCGCGCCTGCAGGCGTGTGCCCCACATCTTTTGAGGCCAGCATCGGCGCAACGGATAAAGCATCAGGTTGTTGCAGGCGCCAGGTCAAACGAGGCGAAGGTAATGACGTCCTCGCCGATCCACTCGTTCACCATGGCCATGCGCGATTGCAGGGGTGCCAGTTCCATCGACGCCCACACCGTGGCCGCATCCCGAATCGATCCGAATCCGCCCGCATTCTGCGGCACGATGCCCAGCAGCTGCGGGGGGACGCGCAGCGCAGCCAGAATGTCATCACGGGTCACGCGCTTGATGCCGGTGAACTCATCCTTGGCGGCGACTTCGCTGATGGGGATCAGCTGCAAGCCATCCTTCTTACCATTGGGCGAATGCACGAACAGGTTGCGGAAGTTACCCGGCCCACGCGAGTCTCGCAGCGCCTGACGCAAGGCGTCCACGTCCATGCCCTCCGGCTGCGGGTCGGTCATGTAGAGGATGAACCCGGCATGGGAGCCATTGGTGTAGTACCTGCGGCGAAACAACGTCGCCGATTCATTGAGCAGTGCCGACTGCACGACCGCCAGCCACTCCGGCATCCCGTAGATTTCCTGATCGGGGTCCACCTCACGTAGCTGATGTACAGAACCGGGCGCAAATTCATGCTCAACCCTTTCGGCTCGCACCTGAAAGAACTCAGAGGGTTGCACGCCACGGCGCATGTACTGCGCCATGAGAGGCTGAAGCTGCAGCAGGCGTCCGGAGTGCGAGAGTTGCCGCTCCAGGTACGCCATGCCGAACACCAGGTAATCCAGCGCCAACTGCGAAAACGCGGTGCGATCCAGCAGGCGATGTGGCACAAATGTGCGCACCAGCATGTTGCGCTTGAAGATCAGGCCGCTGTGCAGGAACGGATTGGAACGCGTGGTGCGCGACAGGCCACTGAGGGTGATCGGGGGTTCGTAGTAGCGACCGTTGCGCCAGCACTCCAGGTAGTCGAACAACCCACGCGAGTCCAACACGGGCGTTGGATCGCCAAAGGAAAAGGCCGTCACTGCTCCCGCTGTGCCTGCGCCAGGCGCGGGCACAATCTCACCGATAGCGGCATCGGTATGGGAATCCATCACACCGCGCTCCCGGCACTGATCTGTGCACGCAACTGTGAACGGCGCGCCGGGCTACGCACCAGATCCATGTCCACTGCACTCAAATCCATCGGCGGCAATGCCAACTGTTGCGCCACCTGATCGGTCACTGCGGAATCGTTTAGGCGATGGCGCACTGCTTCACCGAGACGACCGAAGAACGTGCTGGACAATTCGCCGGTACTGGCCGACTGACAATAGCCCACGCCCGCATTCTCCGCCTTCGCGAATAGCGCGAAGGCCACCGCCAGGCTATTGCCGGCTTGTGCAAGCAATTGCTCGTACGCTTGGCTGGCAGCTTCGCTGGTGACACCCTCTGCCGTGCTGAGGTAACAGTCGGCCAGCTCAGCCAATTCCAGCTCCAGCTGCGGCAGTTCGGCCGCAATCTCGTCCTCCATCGCCCCATATTCCTCAGCCAGCGACAGTGCCGAACGCTCGTTGGCGCGCAGCTTCTGAACATCGCGGGTGAGGTTGCCATCGGTGTCGCGCAGCTTGGCACCCCATTGTTGGCGCGCTGCGATCGCATCGCCCTGCGCAGCCTGTTTGGCACGCTGCATCGTATCGACCTTGCCCACCAAGGCGCGCTTGCGCTGCACTGCGCTGGCCAACTGCTGGGCCAGCTCGTTCAGCCGCTGCGTTCTCTCCGATACCGGCGCTGCTTCGGCCCCTTCGTCGGGTTGAATAGCCAGTTCGTTGGTGGTGGTGTTGATGCATTGGGTGTCGCTCATGTTGAATCTCCGTTGAAACGATTGGGGGCTCGCCGACACCTTGTCGGCGAGCTGTGGGAAGGACAGCGCCGCTTACAGGCCGCTGTCGTGAACCTTGCGAGGGTCGAAGACGAAGACACGGATGGCCCCCAAGCCGGGGACACGTACGGTTTGGGAGGGCCTGCCGTCAGCGCTGCGCTTAAGCCATCCAGCTTCGGCCAACGTACGTGCGGCCAAGCGAACATCGAAGCCCGCACACAGCTCCCGTCTGAACGCCTCCTGCAGTACCAGGTATTCCGTCAATCCAACCTCATCGAAACGTCGGAAGCCCACACGGTCGCGCACCGGCACAGTGCCTTCAGGGCTGCGCAGCGGCTCCAAGCGACTCTCGCCGTGGGCTTCAAAGAACGCACGCACGCGCGACAGCAATTCGTCGGTGTCAGCGCTGCCTGAGCCGCCTCGACGTTGCAGCCATGCCTTGAAGCACGTCGCCACGCCCTGGGTAGCTTCACCCTTGGGCCAGCCGGTGATGCGGCAGCTGCTGGCCAGTTCACCGGCAAACGCGACAACGGCAAAGCGCTCGGCCACTCGGCGTACCTCTCCCGAAGCATCTTCGGGCACATAGGTGGCTAGGAAGCGGTCAGTGGATTCGCGCAGCTGGGCGGTCAGAGTGGGGCTGTCCTGGTGGGTCAGGTAGCCCATCCACAGCGGCCACGGCGCGCCGTAGGTGCGCGCGGCGCCGTCTTTGAGCAGTGCCGACAGTGCCGCGCCGTCGCTGGCATCGTGCAGGCGCTCAAACACGCCGTGTCCGCCCTCGGCCTCGGCCGGCACGTCAGCCAGGCGCACCGCTTGGCCCGCCCGTGCCTGTTTGCCCGCCTCGGCCATGTGCTGGGCCAACCCGACCTCGCCGGCCGACAGGATCAGCACCCGCCAGCGAGCGGCCGCGCGGGCCTCACCGGCCCGATTGGCGCGGCTCTTGCCGTTGCCGTTGGCCAGCAGGTAGGCCGCATCACCGGCCTGCTTAGGATCGATCTGCGCCAGTTCATCCAGAATCAGCGTCGCATCGTTATGCAGCACCGCCACGCCTTCCAGCCCGTTGGCCGTGCTACGCCACTCGCGGGCATACTCCGGGGGACCGACCACGCTCGCCGCCACGCGCAGCGCCGTACTCTTGCCGCTGCTGCTGCCACCTACCAGGTGGAAGCCACCGCCCGTAGCACCCGTGAAGTGCAGGAGCGGCCCAGCGAACATGGCCGACACCGCAAGCAGCAAGCGCGAATTGTCCTGGCAGCGCCGGGCCACGTCGCGTCGCCACTCCTCCAGCGAGCCAACGGCTGCATAGTGGTGCTGCAATCCGCCGCTGTGCTGGTAGACCAGCCGCTCCGCGCCATCGCCGTAGCTTTCGCCATTGGGCAACACATAGCGGCCCTCATGCCAGCCTGGCACGGCGACGTTGCGGGCGCGGGTGTCGATGCGCTCCTGAATGATGTAGGCCAGCAAGCGCTGCATGGTGTTGCGGTGGGCCGACATTTCCACACCACCAGCGGCCAGCTGTCGCACGAACTCGCGTGGATCGCCCACCAGCATTTCCGCAGGGGCTGCCCACTGGTGGGGATGTCCATCGGCATCGGTCCAGGTCAGCAACCGCCCCCATTCCTCGCTCTGGCTGTTTCGGGTCTTTGCCTCGACCTTCAACGGCGAGCAGACAAACACCGGCTCGGCCAGGTCACCGTCCTCGGTGACACCGACGTAGTACACGCCGGTCTCGTTGAGTTGGTAGTGGGCGCGCGCAGCGCTGCCACTGTCGTTGTCGGCGGCGCGCTTTTCGCCCTTGGTCTTGCCCTTTGCGCCTTTGCGCACGGCGCGTTGAATAGATCCGCGTACGGCACCGGTACCGGCGTTCTTGGCGGCATCATTGAAATCGACGGAGGTAACGTTGTTCATGCACGGGGCTCCGGTGCCGCGTCGACGCGATGCGCCTTCGGGATAAAGAGAAAAATCATCAGGAAGTAGCCTCATGACGTGGCCGCGGCGGCATGGCCACCACCCCGCCCACGGCATCGGCGGCGCGCTGGGCGTTGGCCACGCCCGGATTAATGCCCAGCCGAGCGGCGGTGGCCGCATCGTCATCGGCGCATACCACGATCACCGCCGAGGGAAACTTGGCGCGCAAGGCACAGGCCACCGGCTCCAGGTTCCCGGCATCGAAGGCCACGGCGGTGGGATGGCCAGTGGCCTCATGGATGCTGGCGGCAGTGGCATAGCCTTCGGCGATACACACCACATCGCTGATCGTGCGGCCCACGGCGTAGTACAAGCCACGCTTACGGCCACCGGCCAGGAAGCGCTTGCTGCCATCGGCGGCGATGGTTTGCAGGCTCCACAACCTCCCCTGTGCATCGCGCAAGGGCACCAAGAGCAGGCCATCCAGCTGCCGCAGACCGTGAGCGCCTACGCCCTTGGCCATCAGGTAGGGATGATCGGGGGCAGCGGCGCTGGCGCGCTGCCAGCGCTCTCGCGCCTGCTGCCGAGCCACAGCCTGGCGTTGGGCACGCTCGGCCTGCTGCTGCCGCTGTGCGCGCACCACGGCCTCGCGCAGCATCGCGCGGTCGGCCTCGCTCAGCGCCTCGCTTCCAACTTCGCACCAGGACTCATTAAGTCCGGTCTTCCAGTTGCCGTAAGCACCGGCCTGCGGCGGGCCTGCGTGCAGCACATACCAGCCGCTGCGCTGGCCGCTGCCATCGCCCTCGGCGCGTACACGCCGCAGACCGCCATCTGCCACTGCCGTATCCAGCATCAGCCCCGCCGCGCGCAGGGTGGCCAGGAAGCCGTCAGGCCGCATCATCGTCGGCCTCCAGCTGGCTGCGGTGCTTGGCGCTGGCCACCACAGAGGCCAGATCCTCATGCACATAGGCTGCGCTGAACGCTACAGCGTCAAACGGCACCGCCATGCGCTCATCAACGCTTGCCAGCAGCAGCGCGGCCGAACGCGCGCGCTCCAGGCGATTGAAGCTGTCCTCGCTGATCCAGTAGCCAAAGGGCATGCGTGCGGCCCTGGGCGCGGGCGCTCGCGGCGGCTCGGCAGCAGCCGGCTTTGCCTGCAGATCCTCCAGCTGCAAGGCCATGCCTCGATCAAACTGCTCCTGCGACTGCGCAGGTGCAAACAAAGACAGGCGCACGCGCACCCGCGCCGCAACGCTGGCCAGCTCCACGCAATCGCGCTCCAGCGGCCACAGCAGACGCTCGCGCAGGCGGTCCTCCAACGGATGGCCTTCCAGCGCTTGATCCAATTCGTCACTGAGAGCGGCAAGACGGCGCGACGCCTTGCTGTGGAGCCGCTCAATGCGACGGGCTACCTCGACAATAGTGGCGGTACGCTCGGCATCGAACCAGGCATCGGTGATAGTGGCGCTTAGCGCGCCATCGGCCACGCCCGGCACGCGGGAGACACTCACGGTATCAACGTTCATGCAGCCACCTCGGCATCACGGACCATGGCCAGCAGCTGCCCCACGGGCAGGGATTCCAGTGCACCAGGGCGGCGTTCCAGCGCGGTGACCAGTTGCGACAGCGCAGCCATCGGCATCGTGTGGATGCGCTGCAACTGGCGCGCGGCGCTGAACAGGTCATGGGTGGCCGCATCGTCATTGATGGCGGCGGCATTCAGGGAGAGAGTGTTCATCGCGCAGCCTCCTGCACGGTGGCGGCAATGGCGTGCTGCACCTCGCCCAGCGTCAGCGCTTCGGGAGCCTTGCCGGTGGCCTCCAGGCGCACGGTGAGCGCCAGCCAACGGGAATGGTCCCAATCGAGGGTGTCGGCGATGTCGCCAAAGTGATGGGCAATGCGAACGGCGAAGCGCGAAGGCGCGGCCAGGGTGTCGTGAGACATGGCTGATTCCTTGTGTAAGTTGGAATCCGCCGCCTCGAGACCAATCGAGGTGACGGACGGTACGCGGTTGGTCTGCCGGCACAAGGACCGGTGGGGCCGAAGCCCCCCGCGCACCGCCCGCCGTAGAACTGGCAAGCAATCGCCCGCGACAACACGGCAGGCAATAAAAAAGCGCCGTGCATCGAACGATGGGCGCTGGTGCGCCTTGTGGTTCGGGAGACCAATCCCGGTCGCCGATTGTGCGGCGACGGAGCAATGCTGCACCTGATGCGCCAGTGCTGTCAACAGGTGCGTCATCGCCGCGCCTTGGCTGGAGGAATGGGCGTTTCAGCGCCCCCTGTACTGAGCGCGGCACGCTCTGCAGGGCTGCTGATCGGCAGGCAGATATCCCCGCTCGGACACGCGCTCGGCGAGACGGTGCGCACGATCTCCGTGTAGGCGCTGAACGTATGACCGCAAAGCGCGTTGCGACACTGGAGCAGTGATTCGCGCAGCAGTTTGGAATGCAGCACGCTGGTGCGCACGACAGCGGCGGTATCGCAATGCGGGCAGCGCAGGAAGGCTCTTGGACTGGTCATCGGAGCGGCCTCAGCAGTCAGTGATAGCGCTGCTGCCCGCGACACCACGCGACAGTGCGATGCGGCCACCTTGCTCAGTCCGGCTCTGAGAGAAATTCAGCGCGAGATTCGGTTGCGCAACTGCGGTGCGCAGATGCTCGGCCAGGAACTTGGCCTCTGCCGGGCTGAGGCTGAATTTCTGATTGGAGATGGTCAGGACGATGGCGTCTTTCATGGCTGCGCTCGCAGGTGGTTGTCGGGGATGTGGGTGGCAATCCAGGCGTCTACGTCCGACTCCAGCCAGACGGTCACGCGCGGGGAAAGGGGTATCGATGCCGGGAACCGGCCACGCGTCATCAGCCAGTACAGGTGCGAGCGGGAAATGCCGGTGCGGCTGAGCACCTCGGGCTTGCGCAGGAAGCGTTCACCGCGTGCGGCATCGGGCCGGGAATGGTCGGCAGGCTGACCAGGTGGGGTCGCCTGAGGGGCTGGGGAACCAAGCATGTGAGAGGTCGCGGGGCTGACGTTTTGTCAACCGCCGCCCTGTGTTGTGGGCTTGGTTAGAAGGCTAGAGACAGCTGCCGCTCAACTCACGCAGCTCGATGTGTAGGGAAGATTTTTACAATTTTTTGTAAAATTACACATGACCAACTTCCCTTGACAGCGCAACCTGGCGAGGATCTATCCAACTGGCGGGAGCCGACAAGCGAGCGCAGTCAGGCGCCCGACTGGTTGCGCAGGACAAACGGCAGCACCTCGCAACCTGCTGCTCCAGGCCAACGGCGCAAAATGTGCGGCGAGCGAATCATCGATTACCGGCGGGTTGGGTCTGGTCATCGGCCGTCATGGCGACAACTCGGCGGCCTTCTTAGCCACCCGCTGGCCGGAAAGAGGCTGCGGCAGAGCCATTCAATCGGCGCGCGCCATCGATCCGCATACGTCCAATGTGGATCGATAGGGCGCCACTGTAACCAGCGTAACCAGCTGTAACCAGTGAATGCGGCGCTCCGACAATGGACGCAACCGGCTGATATATAAGACGTTTCGCGGCGGTGTAACCAGTGTTACCACTGTAACCAGCAAAAGCAGTAAGTCAGAAATGAAAGATGGAAGAACGGGAGATCAGCGGGAGGCTCTCAGGCCGTCCAGATAGTCCGCCCACGCCTGCATCATTTTTGCCCGCTCAACCAGGTGAGCCGTACGGTTGTATGCCCGTCCGTTGGGGTCACGCACAGCGTGTGCAAGCTGATGCTCGATGTAGTCCGGACGGAAGCCCAGCACCTCATCCAGCACAGTGCGTGCCATCGCGCGGAAGCCATGCCCGGTCATAGTGTCGGAGTCGTAGCCGAGGCGACGTAGCGCTGCGTTGATCGTGTTCTCGCTCATGGGGCGCCCCTTGCCACGCACACTGGGGAACACGAACTCTTTCCGTCCAGTCAGCGGGTGCACAGACCTAAGAATCGCCACAGACTGCGAAGCCAACGGAACAACGTGCGATTGGCCGGTCTTGCTTGCCGTGAACCGCCATTCGCCATTGTCCAGGTCGATGTCCGACCATCGTGCACGGCGAAGCTCACCAGGGCGAACAAATACCAGCGGCGCTAGGCACAGGGCCGCCATGACAATCGGTGATCCTTGATAGCCGTGTATTGAGCGCAGCAGTTCTGCGATCTGCTTGGGCTCAGTCATGCTGGCGAAGTGACGACCTTCGGGCGAAGTGAGCGCTCCTTTCAGATCCTCTGCCACGTTCCTGTCTGCACGTCCTGTCGCTATCGCGTATCGAAGAACCTGGCTGACCAGCATCCGCGCCCGATGTGCAGTTTCGACAGCGCCCCGCCCTTCGATCTTGCGCAGCGTCTCCAACAGTTCACGCGCTGTGATCGCTGCAATGGGTCGTTGCCCGATGTACGGCGTCAGATCTTTTTCGATCAAGCGTGTCTCTCGTTTCACCGACCCGGCAGACAGCTTCTTGGCTCTCATCGCCAGGTGTTCGCGCGCCAGCGCCTCAAATGTGTTGGTGACCAGTTCCAAGCTGGCCACTTTCTGCGCCTTGCGCTGCTCGCCCGGATCAACACCTTCGGCCAACAGCTTTCGCGCAGCAGCATGGCGCTCGCGCACAGACGCCAGGCTCACCTCTGGATAGGTGCCAAGCGACAGCGTGTTGCGCTTGCCGGTCACAGGACGCCGATAGTCCCAGCGCCACCATCTGGCGCCATCAGGTTTCAGCAGCAGGTACAGGCCTCCACCGTCTCGCAGCTTCTGCACGGCAGCGGTGGGCTTGGTCCTGCGAATGGCGGTATCGGTCAATGACATGGTGGCGGCAACTGATTTGGCGGTAACAGGTGTAGAGCGGGTGGAGGTTACCGCCAAAGATACCGCCAGAGAAGTCTGGATTCTGCTGGATGACATAGGACGCAATCAGACGCAAAAAAGGCCGAAACCCCTGTTTTTTCAGGATATTTCAGCCTTCATAGGACGACATAGGATCATCAATTGGTGGGCCCACCAGGATTCGAACCTGGAACCAAGGGATTATGAGTCCCCTGCTCTAACCGTTGAGCTATAGGCCCTGCGCAGCGTCACAGTGTAGTGGAGCACGGCCGGAGTCGGCTACTCAGTCGGCAGCAGCAAGCGCCTCGCCAACACGCTGCAACCGTCGCTCCGCCATCCCCGCCAACCGCTCCATCTCCTGCAGGTGCGCCTGGAACAGCGCCACCGCCTTCATTGCGCCCTCCAGCCCCCTCCGGTTGCCACCGGCAAACCCCGCAACCAACTGTTCTCCCGATTGCGTCAGCAGCGCCAGCGTGGCCCGTCGGGCGAAGCCCAGCCGATCCTCCAGTTCGTTCTGCATGACGTCCTGCCACGTCATCAACGGCGGGAAACCCAGGGCAGCGACAAAAGGCACATCATGTTCAACAGCTTTCATGGCCAAGCTCCAATGCTCAACAGGGGTGATGCCGCAGATACACGCGTTGCACGTGTCCCCGCAGCGCGTCCGCCTCGGTGCCGGTGATCCGGCCCGCCCACGAGGTGTGTTGAGCACCTGCGACGCCAGCGTGCGTCTGTCATCTCCGCACGTCAAAGGGCGGATGCGTCATCGCCAACCGCGGCCAAGCATGGCCACGACTCCTCACCGGCTCCCCCAAAGAAAAACCCCGCCGAAGCGGGGTTTCTCTCAACACGTCAGCACTACCTGGAGATCAATCGATATCCAGGAAGCTGCGCAGCTGCTCCGAACGGCTCGGATGACGCAGCTTGCGCAGGGCCTTCGCTTCGATCTGGCGGATGCGCTCGCGGGTCACGTCGAACTGCTTGCCGACTTCCTCGAGGGTGTGGTCGGTGTTCATGTCGATGCCGAAGCGCATGCGCAGCACCTTGGCTTCCCTCGGGGTGAGGCCGGCCAGCACGTCGCGCACGGTTTCAGACAGGTTGATGTTGGTGGTGTTCTCGATCGGGGACTCCACGTTGGTGTCCTCGATGAAGTCGCCCAGATGGGAATCCTCGTCGTCGCCGATCGGGGTTTCCATCGAGATCGGCTCCTTGGCGATCTTCATCACCTTGCGGATCTTGTCTTCCGGCATGTCCATTTCCTTGGCCAGCTCCTCCGGCGTAGCCTCGCGGCCGTACTGCTGGAGCATCTGGCGGGAAATGCGGTTCAACTTGTTGATCGTTTCGATCATGTGCACCGGAATACGGATGGTGCGCGCCTGGTCGGCGATCGAACGGGTGATGGCCTGGCGGATCCACCAGGTCGCATACGTGGAGAACTTGTAGCCGCGGCGGTACTCGAACTTGTCCACGGCCTTCATCAGGCCGATGTTGCCTTCCTGGATCAGGTCGAGGAACTGCAGGCCGCGGTTGGTGTACTTCTTGGCGATGGAGATCACCAGGCGCAGGTTGGCCTCGACCATTTCCTTCTTGGCCTTGCGCGCCTTGGCTTCGCCATAGGCCATGGCACGGCTGAGTTCCTTCAGCTCGTCCAGGTCCAGCAGGGTGACCTTCTCGATGTCGATGGTGGCCTGCTGCTCGGACACGATCTGGTCCTTCACTTCACGCAGCGCCGAAGACCACTTCTGCTTGCGCTTCAGTGCGTCTTCCACCCACTCCAGGTTGGTCTGGTTGCCTTCCCAAGAGCGGATGAAGTCCTTGCGCGGCATGCGGGCAGTGACGGTGGCCAGGTTCAGCACGCGGCGCTCGTGGGCCTTGATGCTGCCCATGGTGTCGCGCAGCTGCTTGGTCAGCACGTCGGTCAGCGGCAGCGGCAGCTTCAGGGTGACGAACACCGCCGACATCTCCTCGCGGAGCTTCAGCAGGTTCTTCTTGTCGCCCTTGGCGGCAGCCTTCTTGAAGGCGTTGAGGGCATCGCCCAGCGCCTGCATGCGCGCAGCCACTTCCTCCGGATCCGGACCGGTCGGTGCGGCTTCTTCATCGCCGCCGTCGACGTCGTCTTCTTCCTCGTCGGCGTCGGCATCGGCGTCGTCCGCGTCATCGGCCACCACAGCGGCCGGGGCCGGCACGTCGTCGGTCAGGTCGTTGAAGCCGACGATCACTTCGGCAAGGCGCTTGCGGCCTTCCTTGTGCGCTTCGTAATCGGTCAGCAGCGATTCGACCGACACCGGGAACTGGCCGAGTGCGGCCTGGACCTGGGACAGGCCTTCTTCGATGCGCTTGGCAATGGCGATTTCGCCTTCGCGGGTCAGCAGCTCGACGGTACCCATTTCGCGCATGTACATGCGCACCGGGTCGGTGGTACGGCCACCTTCGGTGTCGAGCGCGCTCAGCGCGGCGGCAGCTTCTTCGGCTGCGGTGTCGTCGACCTCACGGTTGCCCGTGTTGCCGTCGTTGAGAAGCAGGGTTTCCACATCCGGAGCAACTTCATGGACATCAATGCCCATGCCGTTGATCATGCCGATGATGTCTTCGATCTGTTCCGGGTCGACCATGTCGTCGGGCAGATGGTCATTGACTTCGGCATAGGTCAGGTAGCCCTGTTCCAGGCCCTTGCTGATCAGTTGCTTGATTTCGGATTGGGCAGGACGTTCGTTGGCCATGTAGTGCTCGCGCCACCGGCTAGGGGGAAATAGGGAACGTAGCATTATACCAGCCCGGGGCCCGGCCTGCCGGGCGGTGGTCCCGGCGGCCTAGGGCCTGAGGAGGAAGGTCACGGGACCGTCGTTGACCAGGCTGACGACCATATGGGCACCGAAGCGGCCCGTTTCCACCCCCGGCGCGTGATTTTCACGACAGATGTCGACAAATCGATTGAACCCGCGTTCAGCCTCCTGCGGCGGTGCCGCGCTGGTGAAGCTCGGCCGCATGCCGGAACGGGTGTCCGCGGCCAGGGTGAACTGGCTGACCAGCAGCAGGCCGCCGCCGGTATCACGCAGCGAGCGGTTCATTTTTCCGGCCTCATCTGCAAACACACGGTAGCCGAGCAGGCGTTCGGCCATCCGCTGCAACTGGGCCTCGGTATCGCCCGGCTCCATGCCGACCAGGGCCAGCAGGCCGGGGCCGATCTGCCCCACCGCCTCACCTTCCACATGCACGGCAGCCTGGCTGACACGTTGAATCAGGACGAGCATCGGCGGGCTTCCGGGCAAGGGGCCGGCCACGATAGCAGCGCCCTTGGCTAAACTGGGGCCGATGAATCCACACCGCAAAGCCCGGCTGGTCTACCGCGCCACCACCCTGTTCGCCCGCCTGCCCTGGCCATTGCTGCGCGGGTTCGCGCGCGCCCTGGCCTGGACGTGGGTGCGCCTCGATGCCCGCGAGAGCCGCGTCACCCGCCGCAACCTGGAGCTGGCCTACCCCGAGCTGGACGCACCGGCACGCGACCGCCTGCAGCGCGAACTGCTGCGCTCCACCGCCCTGCAGGCCATCGAGACCCTGCGCCTGTGGAGCCGGAAGCCCGCCGACAACCTGCGCCTGCACCTGAAGGAGCGCCACGGCCAGGCGCTGTACGACGCGGCCCTGGCCAGCGGCAGGGGCGTGATCGTGGCGGCCCCGCACTACGGCAACTGGGAGCTGCTGAACCAGTGGCTGGCCTCGCGCGGCCAGATCGCCATCGTCTACAAGCCGCCGGAGGACGAGGCCAGCGATGCCTTCCTGCAGATCGTGCGCGGCGGCGACAACGTGCAGCAGGTGCGCGCCGAAGGCCCGGCCGTGCGCCAGCTGTTCAAGGTGCTCAAGGACGGCGGTGCCACCGGCATCCTGCCCGACCAGCAGCCCAAGGCCGGCGACGGGGTGTTCGTGCCGTTCTTCGGCGTGCAGGCACTGACCATGACCCTGGTCAACCGCCTGGCCGAGCGCACCGGCGCGACCGTGCTGTATGGCTGGTGCGAGCGCATCGGCCCGGACATGGAATTTGCCCTGCACATCGCGCCGACCGACCCGGCCGTGGCCGATCCGGACCCGCACGTGGCAGCCACCGCACTCAACGCGGGCATCGAGCGCATCGCCCGCCGCGACCCGGCGCAGTACCAGTGGACCTACAAGCGCTATACGCTGCGGCCACCGGGCAGCGGCGAGGAAGACCCGTACGCGACCGACGAACATCCGCACTGAGAGCCGCTGCACCGGCCTGCGACACACCGCCGCAGCACGTTGAATACGACGCTGGCGCCCCCATAGAGACACCGATGTCCGCCTCCCCCGGTCCTGCCATGTCTGCTTCCTCCCTGTTCGGTGATCCGGCAGCGATCCGCTGCGAGCGCGCGGTCGCCGAACTGCGCGCCGGTCGCCCGGTCCTGCTCCACGATGGCCAGGGCCAGCGCCTGGCGGTGATCGCGCTGGACAGCGCCACTGCCAGCAGCTTCGCCGCCTTCGCCAGTGCCGCGCGCGAGCGCCATTACCTGTACCTGACCGCCACCCGCGCCCGCGTGCTCGGCGTGGAGGCCCCCGAGGGCGCGCGCCTGCCGCTGGCCGGCGTTGCCTTCGATGCCCTGCCCTCGCTGGGCTACCTGCGCGAACCCGGACCGATGCCCGCGGCTTGGAGCGCAGGCGATGCGTTCGATGCCGGCGCTGTCGAACTGGCCCGGCTGGGCCTGCTGTTGCCGGCGATGGTGGCCGTGCGCCTGGATGCAGACGACGCCACGTTCGATGGCGCGGCCGAGGTTGGCCTGTGCGATCTGGCCGAAGGCGCCGCGCACGCCGCACATGATTACGAACTGGTGGCGCGTTCTCCGGTGCCGCTGCGCGACGTCGGCATGACCACGTTCGCGGTGTTCCGCGGTGGCGTCGCCCAGCGCGACCAGGTAGCGATCATCGTCGGCGAACCGGACCTGTCCGCAGTGGTGCCGGTGCGCGTGCATTCGTCCTGCCTCACCGGCGACCTGTTCGGTTCGCTCAAGTGCGATTGCGGCGACCAGCTGCGGCGCGGCCTGCGCAAACTGAAGGAACTGGGCGGCGGCGTGCTGCTGTACCTGGACCAGGAAGGCCGCGGTACCGGCATCGCCGCGAAGATGCGCGCCTACGGCTACCAGCACGACGGCCTGGATACCATCGACGCCGATGCGCAGCTGGGCTTCGGCGCCGACGAGCGCCGCTACGGCAGCGCGGTGGCGATGCTGCGCGGGCTGGGTGTATCCCGTGTTGCCCTGCTCAGCAACAACCCGACCAAGGCACAGCGCCTGCGCAATGCCGGCATCGAAGTGCTGGACTGCATTCCGGTCACCGGCGAGATCACCGCCGAGAACGAGCACTACCTGCGCACCAAGGCCGACCGCGCCGGCCATCTGCTGGATGTCGATGCGCTGATCCAGGCCGCCCAGTAACGCGGGCGACCTGCTAACGTCTGCGCGGTGCGGCCATCACCGCGCCTGCCCGCCCTGCTGCCCGACGGACGCCCGCGTGACCGAACTGCCCTTGCCTGTTGCTGCTGCCGAAATGCCCCTCGACCACTGGCAACCCCTGCCGCGGCGCGCCGCCCGGTTGGCGGCGCTGGAGGGCGCCTTCGGCGGACTGTTCATCCCCGGCGCACCGCTGGCGGCCCTCTGGTGGTTCTTCGATCTTCCCGGTGGCCTGTGGGCAGCGATGCTGGGCCTGCTGGTCGGCCTCGCCTTCGGCGCCTGGATCGGCCATCGGCGCCTGACCCGCACCCGCTGGCGGCTGGACGCACAGGGCCTGGGCCTGCGCCGCGACCTGATGTGGCAGCTGGAGACCCGCATTCCCATTTCGCGCGTGCAGCACCTGGACCTGCGTCGCGGGCCCCTGGAGCGGCGTGCAGGCCTGGCCACGCTGATCGTGCACACCGCCGGCACCCGCCTGAGTGCGGTCACCGTCAGCGGCCTGGACGAAGCCGATGCCGAGCGCCTGCGTGACACCCTGGCCCATCAGCTCGACCAGGACGCCGACGCCCTGTGAGCCTGCCCCCGCCCCTGCCGCCCTCGCTGCCCAGCGGTGGCGACGAGCATCGCCTGCATCCGTGGTCGTGGCTGTTCGTGCTGCTGATGCAGCTACGCCACTATTTCCTGCCGCTGGTCGCGTTGCTGGTGTTCGGCCAACGCGGCGACCGCGATCCGATGTGGGCACAGTTGATCCCGTTGACCGCCATCGCCGCCCTGGTGCTGGTGTCGGTGCTGCAGTACCTCAGCTACCGCTATCGCATCGGCAACGATGCGATCACCGTGCGCAGCGGCCTGCTGGCGCGCAACCGGCGCGAGATTCCCTTCGCCCGCATCCACAACGTGGAAGTGCGGCAGAACCCGTTGCACCGGTTGTTCGGGGTTGCCGAACTGCGCCTGGAATCGGCCGGCGGGGTGCGTCCGGAAGCGGAGATGCGCGTGCTGCGGCTGGACCAGGCGTTGGCCCTGGAACAACTGGTGCGCCAGCGTGGACAGGCGCCCCAGCCGACGCCGGGCGACGCGCCGGCTGCCGATGTCGTGCCATCCGACGACGAGCAGGTATTGCTGCGCCTGTCGAGCTGGGACGTGCTGCGCATGGGCTTGCTATCCAACCGTGGCTGGGCGCTGGCGATCGCCGCCTTCGGCGTCCTGTTCCAGACCGTACCGCGCCCGGTGATGGACGACGCCATCCAGCGTGGTGGGCGCGAGGCCTTCGGCTACGCCAGCCACCTGCATGCCGGGGTGACCGGCGGGCTGGTGCTGTTGGCGGCCGCGTTGCTGCTGGGCTGGCTGCTGCTGCGGGTGTTGTCGGTGGTGTTGACGCTGCTGCGCTACCACGGCTTCACCCTCAGCGAGCGCGAGCGGCGCCTGACCGTCTCCACCGGCCTGCTCAGCCGCACCCGCAGCAGCGTCGCGCGCCGCCGCATCCAGGCATGGACGCTGGGCGAGAGCACCCTGCAACGCTGGTTCGGGCTGCGCCAGCTGCGTATTGACAGCGCCGCCGGTGGTCCCTCGCGCGACGACGACCGCGCGCTGCGCGAACTGGCACCGCTGGCTGGTGCAAGCGCCTGCGATGGGCTGGTGCGCCACCTGCTGCCGCAGCTGCAATGGCCGCCGCAGCAGTGGCAACCGATTCCGCAACGCGGATGGTGGCGATTGTCGCTGTCCACCTTGCTGGTGGTGCCGTTGCTGACCGCCGCGCTGTACTGGCGCTGGGGCCTGCCGGCCCTGGCACTGCTGGCCTGGCTGCCGGTCAGCCTGTTGATCGCGCACCGGCAGATGGCACGGATGGGCTGGCACCTGGATGGCCAGTTCGTGGCGGTGCGCGGCGGCTGGTGGAAGCGCTGGTGGCGCTGGGCCGAGCTGGACAAGGTGCAGGGCCTGCGCCTGCAGCGCTCGCCGCTGGACAAGCTGCTGGGTACGGCCAGCCTGCAGCTGGACACCGCCGGTGCGCATGGCGATGTGGCACTGGCACTGCGCTACCTGCCGCAGGCGCGTGCACATGCCTTGATGGAAGAACTGGCCACGGCGCTGGCACGGCGCAAGCTGCGCTGGTAGCGCGGCCGATCGTTGAACCGCCATCCACGCGTGGCGTGGATCTACTGCACCACCCACGCATGGCGTGGATCAACGGTAGTGCCGGCCGCTGGCCGGCAAACGCACGCATTCCGGTGGTTGCCGGCCAGCGGCCGGCACTACCCACATCACCGCTGCGACGGACCCCAGTAGCCCAGGTCCTTGCGGATCTGCAGGTCGCGCACCCAGCTGCCAAACGGCTTGCGACGCAGCACGCCCATTTCGCCGGACAGGAAATCCTCGGTGGCGGCGATCACCCGCTCGCTGGACAGGCCATCGCGATAGGGGTGAATGGCATCGGCGTAACGCACGATCTCCGCCTGCAACGCCGCGTCGGGATGCAGCGCGCGCGCCAGCATTGCCGGCAACTGCTGCGGATCGTCGAAATCGATCATGTGCGGCTTCGGCACGCGGTTGCGGAAGGTCACCACCGGCTTGTGCTGGACGATGAACTCCGAAACGATCGATGAGGTGTCCGACACCAGCACGTCGGCCGCGCGCTGGGCGGCCATCACCTGCTCCGGTTCGATGAAACGCGCATTGGCGCCGGCCAGCGCGCGGTAGCGTTCGAACAGTTCCGGCGGGCACTTCGGGTGCAGGGTCAGCAGCCAGTAGTGCTGCCCGGCGGCGATGTCGGCCGCGATCTGCGCATGCAGGTGCGGGGCGGCACTCAAGCGCTCGGTGAAGGTAGATCCGAACAGGATCACCTGGCGGCCGCCGGCTGCACTGCGCAGCGCGGCACTGTCGCCACCGTCGTCGCGGAACAGCGGGTCCAGCTTCGGCCAGCCGGTTTCCGCCACGGCGAAATGGCCCTGCACTGCCGCGATCCCGCGGAACGGCGCGGTGGTGGCAGGGCCCTGCGTGCAGTACAGGTCGAACATGCCGCGCACCCGGAAGTGGCCACGCGCACTGTCGCGCTTTTCCACGTTGAAGCCATGGAACAGCTGCACCTTGGCCCCCGACAGGAAGGTCGGCACCCAGTTGGCCGCGCTGAACACCGCCCGCGGCCGCATCGCCAGGGCCTGCTTCAGGCCGATGTTGGGCACGCCGGGCAACTGGCTACCGGCCGCACCATCTTCGAACCAGGCCGCCACTTCCTGGCCGGAAGCGTGCAAGGCCTGCACCAACGGGGCGAGAATAGGCAGCGCATAGCGCTCCGTCGCAAACAACAGGTACCCGGCCATCATGTCCTCCACGACCGCTCCCATCGAACGGCCTCGCATCTCGGCCTGCATTATCGCGTTCAACGAGGCCGGGCGCATCGGCGACTGCTTGGCCTCGCTGGCCTTCTGCGATGAGATCGTGGTGGTGGACTCGCAGTCCACCGATGCCACGGTGGCCATCGCCGAGGCGGCCGGCGCCCGCGTGCTGCAGCGTCCGTTCGATGGCTTCCGCAGCCAGAAGGCGTTCTGCGTCGAGCAGGCCACCCACCACTGGGTGCTGTGCCTGGACGCCGACGAGCGCATCAGCCCGGAACTGCGCACGGCCATCGAGCAGGCCCGCGACGGCGGCTTTGCAGGTCATGCGGGTTACCGCTTCGCCCGCCTGTCGGAGTACTTCGGCAGGTTCCTGCGCCACGGCAATGCCTATCCGGATCGGGTGCTGCGCCTGTTCGACCGCCGCCACGGCGGTTGGCGCGGCAAGCGCGAGATCCATGAGGCAGCCAGTGTCGATGGCACGGTCGGCACCCTGCGCGGGGACCTCATCCACTTCCCCTACCGCTCGCTGCAGCAGCAGCTGGCCAAGACCGAGAAGTACGCACGGATGATGGCCGAACACGAGTTCGCGCGCGGCAAGCGGGCCACCCTCGGCAAGCTGGTGCTGGCCCCGGCCTGGCGGTTCTGGCGCGGCTTCCTGTTCCGTGGCGGCTTCCGCGACGGCTGGCATGGCCTGGTGTATGCCTACGTGCGCGCCAACTACGTACGTCAGAAGACCATCATGCTGTGGATGCTGGGCAATGGTCAGGCTGTGTCCGATCCGCCCAACCCCTGAGTGCGGAGCCGAGCGTGGCTGAACGCTACCGGGCGTTCTTTGCCCGGTGCCGGGCACCTTCCACGATCGACAGGCCGGTCAGCAGGCCGACGATGGTGACGTAGAAGCTTGCGGTCATCTGATGCGCGAACATCGACTGGGTCAGGCCGCACAGGATGTAGGACACCACCACCATCACACCGGCGGCGGCAGGGCCACGGAAGGTAGCGTGTCCACTGCGCCGGTGCAGGCGCAGGAACACCCAGAGTGGCACCCCGTATACCGCCAGCAGCAGCAACATGCCCGGCAGGCCCTGGGTGGCCGACCATTCGGCCAGATCGTTGTGCGCATGGCGCAGGTGGCAGCGGATTTCCTGCGGATTCTCGCGGCAGGCCGGCACACGCTTCATGGCCCTGTCGAAGTGGCCGATGCCCACCCCGGTCAGTGGATGGTCGAGGAAGGTCTCCCACGCCACCTGCAGGCGCTCGACGCGCGCCCCGGCCGAAGAGTCGCTGTCACCCTGCTCCATGCGCTGCACATCGCTGTGCAGTTCGGACAACCGCACCTGGTGGCGCAGTTCGGGCACCGACAGCAGCAGGGTCGCGCCGATGGCCAGCATGCCGGCAAGCACTGAAAGACGCGCCGCGCCGGTGCGCCAGCGCAGGCTCAGTGCCAGCACCACCAGCAGCGCCAGCAGGGCCGCGAACACGCCCCGGCTTCCGGTCAGGATGATGGTTCCGCAGCCGGCGGCCATTCCGACGATCACCAACGACCAGCGCCGCGACGGCCGGCAGAACACCAGCAGCACCATCAGCATCATCACGATGTCGGCGAGCACGATCGCGTTGGTGAACAGTTCGGCGCGTGCCGCACCCTGGAACACCTGCAGCGCCGAAAGCACGAAGGTGCCCACCAGTCCGGCCAACGCACCGCGCCACAGCCAGCGCATGTCCGGGCGCAGCGCACACACCCACAGTGCGATCCACGGGATGACCAGGAAGCGGGATCGATTGTCGACATCGCGCAAGCCCTGTTCGAACAGCGCGACCGACACGATGGCCATCACCAGCACCGCCAGCATCAGCCAGCTGAGGACCTTGATCGGCTGCTTGTCCATACGCCGGGCCTGCCACAGCAGGCCGGGCACCATCGCCGTGCTGACCAGCAGCAGCAGCGCGTAGGGCAACAGGTTGATCGGGATCGTCAGCACCAGTGCCGGCATGCAGAACAGGCCGATCTGCGCCAGCCAGTGCGCCGCGCGCGGGCGCCTGCCTGCGGGGACGCCCAGCGGATCGCCGATCGTGGATTCCAGGTTGTGCTGTGAAGCTGCCACGTCGAAAAAGTTCGCTGCAATCCGGCGGAATGAACGGGATCACCGGCACGGCCAATCCCACGCTGACGTTTTACTGCCTTTGCTGTCGCTTGGGCAGTCTGGACAAGCACGGGCCAGGATGGTTATTCCTCACGTTGCAGCCGTCGTTCACGTTCGCGTTCCTCCGCGCTGGCCACGCAGCGGCCCTGCACGGCAGCAGCCGGTACCAGCCACCAGCGGCGGCGGTTGGCGATCCCGGCCAACTCGGCGTGGTTGCGGTCGATGCAGGGCAACAGCGCGTCTTCGTGGACCAGCAACCAGCGCCGCCGGGGCGCCAACTGCTGCCATTCCACGGCCGCAGCCAGCTGCGCATCCCAAGGCTCGTTGAAACCGAAGGTGGCTGCCGGGCGGTCGGCCATCAGCAGATTCTGCTCTTTCCAGGCCACCAGTCCCAGCTCCGCATCGGCGCCGATACGCTGGCCGGTGTGCCGCATCAGGCCGCGGGCGGAACTTGAATCATTCAGCAGCGGATAGCCGATCAGGCTGTACAGCACCCACACCGCAGTGAGAGTCGAAACCAGCGCCAGTTGACGGCGGCCGCGCCCGAACAGCAGCAGGCTGGCCATACCCCAGCCGCCCATCGCCATCGCCGCCCAGGCCAGGGCGTTCATTTCGCCATTGCCGATGCCCCGCGTCTGCATCAGCCGCACTTCGAAGCCGGGTTTGCCCAGCAGGGCAGACAACCCGGCGGCCAACGTGCCCAGCGACAGCAGCAGGGTGAACGCCCCCAGCAGCCATTGCGCGTCACGCCGGCGCAGCAGCCCCGGCAGCAACGGCGCCAGCGCCAGGCAGAACATCGGCAGCGCCGGCAGGATGTAGACGTCGCGCTTGCCATTGGGGATCGAGAAGAACAACACGATCAGCGCCCACCAGCCCAGCAGCAACAGATAGCGTGCGTCCCGGCGCTGCAGCCGGCGCCGCCAGGCGGGGATCGCCCACGGCACCGCCAGGAAGGCCGGAATCCACATCGACGGCATGGTGCCCAGGAAGTACCACCAAGGCTGGTGGTGGTCCCACGATTGCGCATAGCGCTTGGCGGTCTGCCGGAACAGGATGTCGTCCATGTAGGCCAGGTATTCGCCGGAACGGGTGGCCAGCGCGGTCATCACCATGGGCACCAGCCACAGCGCGATGGCCAGCACGAATGCCAGCGGTGCCAGCCAGAAGCGCAGGTCGCGCGCATGCAGCCGCACCCGTGGCCAGTGCAGGGCCGAGCCGATCACCGCTGGCACGATCATCAGCAGCGCGATCACGCCCACGCCCTTGGTGATCACCCCGATGCCGGCAAAGAACCAGCCCAGCCACCACCAGCGCCAGGCAGGCCCCAGCAACAGGTGGCGAAGCAGGCCATAGTTGGCCAGGGTGATGAACAACACCACCAGCGGGTCGATCTGCGCCTTCTTCGACTGGAAGGTGAACTGCAGGGCGAACAGCAGCGCCCAGCCAGCGTACAGGCCGACCTGGCGTGTCCACAGGCGCCGCCCGAGGTCGACCACGCACCACAGCGTGCCCAGTGCAGCGATCAGCGAAGGCAGCAGGAACGCCACGCGCCAGTTGCCGATCACGCTGTACAGCGTGGCCTGCCACCACATCAGCATCGGCGGCTTGTCCGAGTACAGCTCCAGCCCACGGTGCGGGAACAGCCAGTCGCCGCTGTCCACCATCTGCTTGGCGACCAGGGCGAAGCGCGGTTCGTCCGAGGGCCAGGGATCGCGTAGTCCCAGCCCGGCACCCAACACCAACAGGGCCATCACAACGAACAGCCACGTCTGGCGTGACGCACGGGTTTTCAGCATGGGGGCTCGGACAGCGGTTGGGTCAGCCCTTTTTTAGCAGACGCGCGTAGAAAAATCCGTCAGCATCGTTTTCACCGGGCAGGCGCTGGCGAGCAATACCGTCACAATCCAGACCAAATGCGTCATCCAGCGCGACCGCTTCCGCATCCGCGTGCCATTTCAGGAAGCCCTTTACCTGATCGACGTTTTCCGCGCGCAGGATCGAGCAGGTGGCATACAGCAGCACACCGCCGGGGCGCAGCATCGACCAGCAGGCTTCCAGCAACCGGGCCTGGATGCCGACCAGCGCATCGATGTCTTCCGCACGGCGATGGAACATCACGTCCGGTTGCCGGCGGATGACGCCGGTGGCCGAGCACGGTGCGTCCAGCAGGATCGCGTCGAACGGAACGCCGTCCCACCATGCCCCCGGATCGCTGGCATCGGCCACCAGGACCTGGGCGCCTTCGCCCACACCGGTGCGGGCGAACGTATCCCTGGCGCGCGCCAGACGACGGGCATCGATATCCAGCGCCAGCAATTGCAGGCTGGGGTCACGCTCGAGCAGGTGCGCCGACTTGCCGCCCGGGGCGGCACAGGCGTCGAGCACGCGGCTGCCTGCCGGCGGCGCCAGCGCGTCGGCTGCACACTGCGCCGACAGATCCTGCACCGACAGCAGGCCTTCGCCGAAACCGGGCAGCTGGTTCACCGGAACCGGCACGGCCAGTCGCAGCGCATCAGCGCTCAGCGCGCTGGCTTCGGCGGCAATGCCCGCCTCGGCCAGGGCCGCCATCATCTTGTCGCGCCCGCCCTGCTGGCGGTTGGCACGCAGCCACAGCGGCGCTGGCTGCAGGCTGGCGGCGAAGATCGCCTCGGCCTGTGCTGGCCAGTCGTGCTCGACGGCCTCGGCCAGCCACGCCGGAAATGCGTCGCGCGCCGGTTGTTCGGGGAAGCCTTCGCGCTGGGCCCGTCGCAGGATCGCATTGACCAGGCCAGCCTGGCGTTCGCGGCCAAGTGCGCGTGCAGCATCGACCGTCGCCGACAGCGCCGCATGGGCAGGCAGTTCCAGCACATCCAGCTGGGCGAAGCCCACCATCAGCAACGTGCGCAGGTCGGCATCGCGTGCGGACAGCGGCTTCTGCATCCATCCCTGCAGGGCGGCGTCATAGGTGCTGCGACGACGCAGCACCGCAAAGCACAACGCTTCAAGCAGCGCGCGGTCGCGGGTGTCGGACAGCTTCGGCAGCGCCCAGGCCAGTTCCGCCTTGAGCGAACGACCGCGGGTGAACACCTGCGCCAGCACGCGCGCAGCCAGCATCCGGGTGGCCGCGCCCGGCGCCGCCTTGGCGATGGAAAAATCGTTTGCCTTGCTCACCCGTCAAACCCCCACGCGCAGATCACGGCGCGCATTGAGGTAGTCGGCAGCGGTAATTGCCTTGCCGCCTTCGCGCTGCAGCACGCGCAGGCGCAACGCGCCCTGCCCGCAGGCGATGTCGATGCCCTCGCGGCCCGCGGCCAGCACCGTGCCCGGCGCCTGGCCATGCGTCACATCCAGCGCCACCGCGCCGTGGATGCGCACGCGCTCACCGGCCAGCAGTGCCTCGGCAATCGGCCACGGATTAAATGCACGCACCGTGCGCGCCAACGCTTCTGCGTCCTGCGCCCAGTCAAGTTTTGCCTCGGCCTTGTCCAGCTTGTGCGCGTATGTCACGCCCTGCTCCGGCTGCGGCCGTGCGATCGGCTTGATGCCGGCGCGCAGCAGGCCCAGCCCATCGGACAGCACCTGCGCGCCGAGCTCGGCCAGCTTGTCGTGCAGCTGGCCACCGGTATCGGTAGCGGCGATCGGCAGCTCCTGGTGCAGCAGCACCGGGCCCGTATCCAGGCCGGCTTCCATCTGCATCAGGCAGATGCCGGTCTTGCTGTCACCGGCCTGGATGGCGCGCTGGATCGGTGCGGCGCCACGCCAGCGCGGCAGCAGCGAACCATGCACGTTCCAGCAACCGTGGGTCGGAATGGTCAGCACCGCCTTGGGCAGGATCAGGCCATAGGCCACCACCACCATCAGGTCCGGCTGCAGGTCACGCAGCTGCTGCTGGGCCGCTTCGTCCTTCAGCGTTTCCGGCTGGTACACGGGGATGCCACGGGCGACCGCTTCCAGCTTGACCGGCGAAGGTGCCAGCCCACGGCCGCGACCGGCTGGGCGATCGGGTTGGGTATAGACAGCCACCACCTCGTGATGACGCGCGGCCGCGCGCAGCGACGACACCGCGAATTCCGGCGTACCGGCAAAGACAATCCTCATGGCAACCCCACTTGCAGGATGAAATCGTGCAGGAAAAAAAACGGCGCCGTCGGCCGGCGCCATGCAGCCCGCGCGTCACGCGCAGGCGCGGGCGCGGGCCACCCCGAAGGGCGGCCCGGAGCAGCGATCACGCCACGTGCTTGCGCTGCTTGGCCAGCTTCTTGCGGACCATCTCGCGCTTCAGCGGCGACAGGTAATCGATGAACAGCTTGCCGTCCAGATGGTCCATCTCGTGCTGCACGCAGACCGCCAGCAGGCCGTCGGTGGTCAACTCCTGCGGCTGCCCCTGGCGATCCAGGAACTTGACGGTGATGGTGTCGGCACGGGTCACGTCGGCGAAGATGCCGGGCACCGACAGGCAGCCTTCCTGGTACACCTGGCCCCCGTCCTTGGCGACGATTTCCGGGTTGATGAAGACGCGCGGCTCGTTCTTTTCTTCGCTCACGTCGATGACCATGAAGCGCTGGTGCACGTCCACCTGGCTGGCAGCCAGGCCGATGCCCGGGGCGTCGTACATGGTCTCGAACATGTTGTCGAGCAGCTCCTGGAACGCCGGCGTGGTCACTTCGGCGGCATCGATCAACGCAGCCTTGGTACGCAGGCGCGGATCGGGGAACTCAAGGATGGGGAGTAAAGCCATGGCAGTTTCCGGGGTTGGGGCCGGGGTACGCCGGCATACGTCGCAGATTCTAGCTCCAACGCTTGCCTTGCGCCCCGGTTTCTGGACTATAGTGCGCGAACCTGTTGGGGAATCAGGGCTTCACACCTATGTTGCTTCGTTTTCGTACGGTCGTCGCCGCGGCGATGCTGACCGTGGCTGCCTATGCTACCGCCGTGGAAGTGAATGGCGGGCACCCGGACACCTATGTGGTCCGCAAAGGGGACACCCTGTGGGACATCGCAGGACGATTCCTGCAGAAACCATGGCTGTGGCCGGAGATATGGCAGGCCAATCCGCAGGTCGCCAATCCACACCTGATCTATCCCGGTGACGTCCTCAGCCTGGCCTACCTGGACCGCGTGACGGCCCAGCCCGGCCCGCGCCAGGAAGCCCCGGTAACCGGCGTGCCGCTGGCCCAGGTCGAGCCGTTCCTGAAGCAGCTCAGCGTGGTCGACAGCATCGAACAGCTGCCCTATGTGGTCGGCCTGGAAGACAACCGCCTGCGCGCCACCGGTGGGCAGACCGCCTATGTGCGCCTGGCCGACGCCCAGGTCGGGCAGCGCTGGGCCGTGGTCCGCCCGACCGTGCGCTACGCCCAACCCAAGCCCACCGAGGACCTGACCGCCAACGGCGACGTCACCCCGGGCAGCGGCAATCTCTGGAAGGCCTTCAGCGCGCCCAACCACCGCCGCGGCGTGCTGGGTTATGAGCTGGCACAGGTCGGCACCGGCACCATCACCCAGGTGGCCGGCGGCAAGACCGAAGCGTCGACCCTGGCGCTGGACAACGCCAGCGGCGGCCGTGAAGTACGTGCAGGCGACCGTCTGGTGCCGGTCGAGGCCACGCCGTACGACCTGCAGTTCTTCCCGCATGTGCCCGCCGCCGGCGTGGAAGGCGTGGATGTACGCGTGCTGGCAGTCACCGACATGTTCAGCACCGGCGGTCCGCGCGATGTGATCGCGATTTCCGCTGGCCGCGCCCAGGGCGTGGACAACGGCACCGTGTTCTCGCTGTGGCGCCACGGCAGCCACGTGGCGCACCGGATGAAGTTCCCGGGGTCCTCGCGCATGGACGACTCGGTCAGCACGGGCGCCGGCCGGGTCAGCCTGCCGGATGAGTACGCCGCGCATGCCATGGTCTTCCGCACCTTCGACAACGTCAGCTATGCGTTGGTGATGCAGGGCGTGAAGCCGGTGCGTGTGGGCTACAGCGCGCTGCATCCGGACGCGAAATGATCCGGCGCCGGGCCCCGCCCGGCCTCGGCAGGGAGTGCCGGCCGCATCGGCCGGCAACCTCCGGGATACCCTGACAGCAATACGCGAAGGCGCCCTAGGGCGCCTTTGTTGCGTGAGGCCGATAGTCGGGGGATGACTGAGCATGGACATGAGGCGCTGCTGCGCCTGTTGATCGCGGCTGGTTCCCTGGCACCCAGGCGCGCGCTGCTGCAGACCACCGGCAATGCGGATGCAGCGTTGGCGCTCGGTGTTGCAGGCTGGCGGGCCCACGGCTGCACGGCGGAACAATGCGCTGCGCTGGAGCGTCCCGACACCCGCGCCCTCGCGCTTGCGCAGCGCTGGCTGCAGCAGCCTGATCATCATCTGCTGGCCTGCAACGATCCAGCCTTCCCGCCCCTCCTGCTTGATGCACCCAATCCGCCCCTGGCGCTGTTCGTTGCCGGCGATCCGGCCATCGCCTGGCGTCCTGCGGTGGCCCTGGTCGGCAGCCGTTCACCCACCCCCGCCGGCCGTGCCCTGGCCGCCCGGTTTGCCACCTGCTTCGTCGAGGCCGGGCTGGCGGTGACCAGTGGATTGGCGGCAGGCATCGATGCAGCCGCCCACCAGGCGGCACTGGACGCGGGCGGCTGCACCCTCGCGGTGATAGGCACTGGCCCGGACCGCGCCTATCCCACCAGCCATGCCCGCCTGCAGGCAAGAATCGCCACCGACGGCGCGGTGCTCAGCGAGTACCTGCCAGGTACGCCCGCACGGCCGGGTCACTTCCCCGCGCGCAACCGGCTGGTGGCCGGGTTGGCCCTGGCCACGGTGGTGGTCGAGGCCGCACAACGCTCGGGCGCCCTGATCACCGCCCGGCTGGCAGCCGAAGCCGGCCGCGAGGTCTGCGCGATACCCGGTTCGGTGCTCAATCCGCGTGCCGCTGGCTGCCACCGGCTCATCCGTGAAGGGGTTGCCCTGGTCGAACGGCCCGAAGAAGTGCTGGAACTGCTGGCCCCGGCACTGCGTCACCAGCTTCCGGGCTTGCAAACCCGGCTTGCCACCCCCACTGAACAGGCAGCGCCGGCGGACCTGCCGGCATGCTGGGCGAACGACGCTGACTACCAGCGCTTGTGGCGGGTGCTGGAGCACGACCCAATCAGTATGGATTCACTGATCACGCAGTGTGGATTGACGGCGTCGGAGGTGTCCTCCATGCTGCTGGCCATGGAACTTGCGGGGATCGTGGTGTGCGTACACGGCCGCTACTGTCGACGTCCCTAGTTTCTTCACCTCCACAGCGTCGCGCGACGCAGGCCGAGGGGCAATGAAAGAGAGCATCCTGGATGTACTGTTGTACCTGTTTGAACACTATTTCAGCGAAGATGCGGACCTGATCCGTGACCGCGACTCACTGCAGAATGGCCTGATCCAGGCCGGTTTCAGCCCCACTGAGATCAACAAGGCATTCGAATGGCTCGATGCCCTGGCAGCGCAGCGCCCAAGCGCGGCCCAGGCCCGGGTCGATGGCCCGGTGCGCATCTATCACGGCCCGGAGCTGGACAAGCTTGACGTGGAGTGCCGTGGTTTCCTGCTGTACCTGGAACAGCACGGCATCCTCGATGCCGGCCAGCGCGAGCTGGTGCTGGACCGGGCGATGGCCCTGGACCAGGACGAACTGGACCTGGACGACCTGAAATGGGTCGTGCTGATGGTGCTGTTCAACCAGCCCGGCGCCGAGGCGGCCTACGCCTGGATGGAAACGCAGATGTTCGTGGACGAGCCAGAACCCCTGCACTGACCGTACACTTGGGGACCGTGCGCATTCAGGAGCGTCCCCGTGAGTGAGTGGTTCCATGCCGAAGGCAACCGCCAGCAAGGCCCGTTGCCCTCGGAACAGTTGATCGAGCTGTTCCGCAGCAACCAGATCACCCTGGACACCCTCGTATGGCGCGACGGCTTGCCGCAATGGCAGCCGTTGCGCAACGTGGTCGACGAACTGGGCCTGATCGTGCCCGCCGTTGATGCAGCCGCCACGGCACCACCGCCGCCGCCTGCCGCCCCTCTGCCGCCCACCCTTCCCCCCGCCTCTCCGTACGCGACCACGCCGATGGACGCTGCCCCGGTCGCGAAGAAGGGCCTGTCCGGCTGCGCGTTGACCGCCATCATCGGCGGCGTCGCACTGCTGGTGGTGGTGCCGATCCTGGCCATCCTGGCCGCGATCGCCCTGCCGGCCTACAACGACTACACCATCAAGGCCAAGGTCGCCGGCGCGGTCACCGTGCTGCAGCCGCTGAAGGACAAGGTCCAGCACTTCGCCGATGACCAGGGCCGCTGCCCGGGCGCCAACGACGCCGGCTTCCCGGCGGCGGACGAATTCGCAGGCCAGGGCCTGTCGGCCGTGCATATCGGCCGCTTCAACAATGGCCACTGCGGCATCGAAGCGACGCTGGCGGTTCCCGGCAAGAGCCAGGATGGCGACCTGCTCTGGCTCGAATACGACCGCGACAGCGGGCGCTGGGAATGCAGCGGCGAAAGCGACGACAAGTATCTGCCCACGCAATGCCGCGGCTGAGCCGCGCACCGGGCAACCCACCAAGGACGACCCAACAGGGGACATGCAATGACTGAGTGGTACTACGCCGAAGGACAGCAACGCCAGGGACCGCTGGAGGTCACCGAGATCCGCCAGCGCTTCCAGCGTGGCCAGTTGAACCTGGACACCCTGGTCTGGCGCGAAGGCATGGGGCAGTGGGCGCCGCTGCGGCAGATGGTGGAAGAGCTGGGCCTGCAGACCCTGGCCGATGCCAGCACGTCCACCGCCACCGGTGGCTTCGACCTGCGCAACGACTACGCCGCGATCGACAACGGCACCGCGCCCCTGCCGGGCACCGGCGCCCTCAGCAGCTCGCCGTACACCGCACCCGGTGCAGGTGGCAGTGACTACTCGCAGCCGGTGCAGGGCGGCGAGGTGGTCTATGCCGGCTTCTGGAAGCGCTTTGCCGCCTACCTGATCGACTACTTCGTCCTGCTGATTCCCAGCGGCGTGGTCGGTGGCGTGCTGGGCTTCGTGCTCGGCGCGGGCATGGGCGCTGCCGGCAGCGGCGAAACAGCGGTTGAAGTGGTCACCCAGCTGATCAGTGGCCTGGCCGGCCTGTTCATCGCCGCCGCTTACTACGGCTGGTTCCATGCCTCCCGCGGCGGTGCCACCCTCGGCAAGATGGCCATCGGCATCAAGGTCGTGCGCGGCAATGGCGATCGCCTGACCCTGGGCCGCAGCATCGGCCGCTATTTCGCCACCATCCTCAGTGGCCTGACACTGTGCATCGGCTACCTGATGGCCGCCTTCACCGAGCGCAAGCAGGGCCTGCATGACCTGATCTGCGACACCGTGGTGGTCGACCGCTGGGCCTATACCGACCAGCCGCAGCTGCAGCGCCGCGAGATGGGCACGGTGACCATCGTGATCCTGGTGCTGGGCGGCCTGCTGATGCTGGCCGGTTTCGCCGCGATCATCTTCGCCGTCGGCGTCATCGCCAACATGGCGTCGTGATCGCGGATCGAGGGCCAATGCGCCGTCGCGGACGGCCATCCTCACGCCCCCCTGCTTGACAATGGCAGGCCGGGCGTGATTCCTCTAATAAGGTGAAACCTGAACGCCCGGCACAGTCCCGGGCGTTCAGTTTATTGATTTGCCCGTGGCCGCTTCACTAATGCGGCCGTTTGCTCCACCCTAGCGGCCCTTCCCCGCGGCTTACCCACAGACCCTGCTGCCATGCCCAAGCACCTGCTCATCGTTGAATCGCCGGCCAAAGCCAAGACGATCAACAAATACCTCGGCAAGGACTACACGGTCCTGGCCTCGTATGGGCACGTGCGTGACCTGATCCCGAAGGAAGGCGCGGTTGACCCGGACAACGGGTTCGCCATGCATTACGACGTGATCGAGAAGAACGAAAAGCATGTCGATGCGATCGCCAAGGCCGCAAAGGGCGCCGACGACATCCTGCTGGCGACCGATCCGGATCGCGAGGGTGAAGCGATCAGCTGGCATATCGCCGAGATCCTGAAGGAGCGTGGGCTGGTCAAGGACAAGCCGATGCAGCGCGTGGTGTTCACCGAGATCACCCCGCGCGCGATCAAGGAAGCGATCAGCCAGCCGCGCGAGATCGCCAGCGACCTGGTCGATGCCCAGCAGGCGCGCCGCGCGCTGGACTACCTGGTCGGTTTCAACCTGTCGCCGGTGTTGTGGCGCAAGGTCCAGCGCGGCCTGTCCGCAGGCCGCGTGCAGAGCCCGGCGCTGCGCATGATCGTCGAGCGCGAGGAAGAGATCGAAGCCTTCATCGCCCGCGAGTACTGGTCGATCGCCGCCGAGTGCGCGCACCCCTCGCAGCATTTCAACGCCAAGCTGGTCAAGCTGGACGGGCAGAAGTTCGAGCAGTTCACCGTCACCGACGGCGACACCGCCGAGGCCGCCCGCCTGCGCATCCAGCAGGCCGCACAGGGCGCCCTGCATGTCACCGACGTGGCCAGCAAGGAGCGCAAGCGCCGCCCCGCGCCGCCGTTCACCACCTCCACGCTGCAGCAGGAAGCCTCGCGCAAGCTCGGTTTCACCACGCGCAAGACCATGCAGGTCGCGCAGAAGCTGTACGAAGGCGTGGACATCGGCGGCGACGAAGGCACGGTCGGCCTGATCTCGTACATGCGTACCGACTCGGTGAACCTGTCACAGGACGCGCTGGCCGAAATCCGCGACGTGATTGCCCGTGATTACGGCATCGCCTCGCTGCCCGACCAGCCCAACACCTACCAGACCAAGTCCAAGAACGCCCAGGAAGCGCACGAAGCGGTGCGCCCGACCTCGGCACTGCGCACCCCGTCCCAGGTCGCGCGGTTCCTGACCGACGACGAGCGCAAGCTGTACGAGCTGATCTGGAAGCGTGCAGTGGCCTGCCAGATGATCCCGGCAACGCTCAACACCGTCAGCGTGGACCTGTCGGCCGGCAGCGAACATGTGTTCCGCGCCAGCGGCACCACGGTGGTCGTACCCGGCTTCCTGGCCGTGTACGAGGAAGGCAAGGACAGCAAGAGCGCCGAGGATGACGATGAAGGCCGCAAGCTGCCGGCGATGAAGCCGGGCGACCGCGTGCCGCTGGAGCGCATCGTGGCCGACCAGCACTTCACCCAGCCGCCGCCGCGCTTCACCGAAGCGGCGCTGGTGAAGGCGCTGGAAGAGTACGGCATCGGTCGTCCTTCGACCTACGCCTCGATCATCCAGACCCTGCTGTTCCGCAAGTACGTGGAAATGGAAGGCCGCAGCTTCCGCCCGTCCGACGTCGGCCGTGCGGTGTCCAAGTTCCTGTCCAGCCACTTCACCCAGTACGTCGACTACGACTTCACCGCCAAGCTGGAGGACGAGCTCGATGCCGTCTCGCGTGGCGAGGAAGAGTGGATTCCGCTGATGTCGCGCTTCTGGGGACCGTTCAAGGAACTGGTCGAAGACAAGAAGGAATCGGTCGACCGTGCCGAGGCCAGTGGTGCGCGCGAACTGGGTACCGACCCGAAGACCGGCAAGCCGGTCAGCGTGCGCCTGGGCCGGTTCGGGCCGTACGCGGCCATCGGCAGCACCGCCGAGGATGCCGAGGACAAGCCCAAGTTCGCTTCGCTGCGGCCGGGCCAGTCGATGCACACCATTTCCCTGGAAGACGCGCTGGAGCTGTTCCTGATGCCGCGCGCGCTGGGTGAGGACAAGGGCGAGGACGTCAGCGTCGGCATCGGCCGCTTCGGCCCGTTCGCCAAGCGCGGCAGCACCTACGCCTCGCTGAAGAAGGAAGACGACCCGTACACCATCGACCTGGCCCGCGCCGTGTTCCTGATCGAAGAGAAGGAAGAAATCGCGCGCAACCGGATCATCAAGGAGTTCGAGGGCAGCGACATCCAGGTGCTGAACGGTCGTTTCGGCCCGTACATCAGCGACGGCAAGATGAACGGCAAGATCCCCAAGGATCGTGAACCGGCATCGCTGACCCTGGCCGAGGTGCAGCAGTTGATGGAAGAAACCGGCAAGCCGGTGCGCAAGGGCTTTGGCGCCAAGAAGGCCGCCGCCAAGAAGGCACCGGCAAAGAAGGCGGCAGTGAAGAAGGAAGCCGCGCCGAAGAAGGCTGCTGCCAAGAAGGCGCCGGCCAAGAAGGCGGCTGCGAAGAAGGCCGTGGCCAAGAAGGCACCGGCAAAGAAGGCCGTCAAGAAGGCGGCCAAGTAGATCCACGCCATGCGTGGATGATCTGCCAAGGTGAGCGGACCCACGGTCCGCCCCCACCGCTCCACCCGCTCTGCACGCAGCGGGGGGATAATGAAGGCCCACGCCGGGCCCGGTCGCCGCCATGAAAGAACTCACACTGGACACCGCAGTCGCCACGCTCCGCAGTGGCGGGGTGATTGCCTACCCGACCGAAGCGGTCTGGGGCCTGGGTTGCGATCCTGCGCACGAGGCAGCGGTGCACACGCTGCTGCGACTGAAGCAGCGCCCGATCGAGAAAGGCATGATCCTGGTGGCCGCTGACCTGTCGCAGCTGCAGGGCTGGGTGCGCCTGCAGGCGCTGCCCGATGCACGCCAGCGCGCAGTGCTCGCCAGCTGGCCCGGCGCCAACACCTGGATCCTGCCCGCCGGTACCCGCGCGCCCGGCTGGATCACCGGCGAACACAGCGGCATCGCGGTACGCATCAGCGCCCACCCGCTGGTCGCAGCGCTGTGCCAGGCCTGGGGAGGCCCCCTGGTATCAACCAGCGCCAACCTTGCCGGCGAGCCCCCCGCGCGCAGCCGCGAAGAACTGGACCCACGCCTGCTGCGCCTGCTCGACGGCATCCTCGATGGGCAGACCGGCGGCCTGGCCCAACCCACGCCGATCCGCGACGCGCTCAGTGGCAACGTACTGCGCTCCTGACAGGTCCATTGCGTCGGTGTTGCCGATCGCGCACGCTGCGCCCATGACCCTGCTGCGCCCTGTCCTGTCTCTGGCTCTGCTGCTGTCGTTGCCGGCCCTTGCCGCCGACGACGTGCGGGTCTACCGCTGCGTCGGCAGCAATGGTGCTGTCGCGCTGCAGGACAAGCCCTGCACGGCCGGCCGCCAGCAAGTGCGCGACCTGCAACGGCCGCGCGACCCGCCGCCACGGGTGGTCAGCACCGAGGCCGTGCCGCCCGCACCGGTGCAGACGCCAGCGATGCGCGAGCGCGAGGTGCGCCATGTCTACATCCAGCCGCCACAGCCGATGTACGAATGCGTGAGTGAAGACGGCGACCGCTACACCAGCGACAACAACGAAGGGAATCCGCGCTGGGTGCCGCTGTGGACCACGGTCTGGTACCCGCATGGTCATCCTGGCGGTGCGTACCCCGGACCGCATCCGGGGCCGCGTCCGGCCGGCAGCGGCAACACCATCGGTACCCCCATCGGCGGCGGGCCTGCGGTGTATCGCCCGCCGTCAGTGGGCGTCGGTGTCAACGTGCCTGCCGGCAACATCCTGGTGCGCGATACCTGCCACGCCCTGCCCCCGCAGGAAGTGTGCGCACGCCTGCGTGATCGTCGCTGGGAACTGGACCGGCGTTACAACAGCGCGCTGCAGAGCGAGCGCACCGCGATCAGCAAGGAGCAGCGTGGCATCGACGCGCGGCTGGCGCAGGACTGCGGCGGCTGAGCCCTGTGCTGGGGACGGTACCCCCGCTTTGGTAGACGCCCACCTTGGTGGGCGCTGGCAAACAGCGGTGCCAACCAAGGTTGGCAACTACCGGGGCATCTGAGCCCCGCGCTGGGGGCCATGCCCCCGCTTTGGTAGATGCCCACCTTGGTGGGCACTGGCAAACAACGGTGCCAACCAAGGTTGGCAACTACCGGGGCATGGGCACTGCCAACCAAGGTTGGCAACTACCCGGGCATGGACCACCGCTGTAGGCTGCTCGCATGAGAAGACTGATCTGGCTGGCCATGGCCCTGTTGCCCGGCAACGCGTTGGCCGACGACATGGTGATCTACCGCTGCATGGGCAGCAGCGATGTTCCTACGTTGCAGCGCACCCCCTGCCCCGCCGGCACCCGCCAGCAGATCCAGCGCGTCCCTGCGCCAGCCGCCGCAGCACCCGCTGCGCCGGTGCAGAACAGCCCCACTCCGCCGCCTGCAGCGATGCCGTCCGTGGACGTCGCCGCCGAGCCTGCCGCGACGCAGCCACGTGAGGGCCGAACGATCATGGAAGCACGCATGGTCGAGCACGAAGGCGGCGACGCCATACTCGACAGCGCGGTGCTGCCACGTTCGAGCGACGCCACGTCGGGGGATGGCAACACACCGTCAAAGCCACCGCTGCCGGCGATCTATCAATGCCTCAGCAGCGAGGGAAGCTCGTACCTGCATGAGTACGAGGCTGCACCAGGCCGCTGCGAACTGTTGAACGTGCAGGGCCTGGGTGGAGCGACACCGGTGAACGCCGCCAGCTGCGAGGTGGTCAGGGACCGCTGCACTGAAGTGGCCGAAGCGCAGCGCTGCGGCAGCTGGCAGCAGCGCTTCCGCGATGCACGCGGTCGCGAGCGCTTTGCTGCGCCCGAAAACCAACCGGCAGCGCGCGGCGAACGCGAACGCCTGCAGGCCGTGCTGGAAGCCAGCGACTGCCCCGTACCGAAGTAGAGCATCCACGCCCGCCGTGGATGCCTCCATCCGCAGCGGGCGGTCCCGTCAGAACCCGTATCGCAGGAAGCCGCCATCCACCGCGATGCATTCGCCGGTGACATAGCTCGATGCCGGCAGGCACAGGAAGCCCACGGCCGAGGCCACTTCCTCCGGCTCACCGATGCGCCGCATCGGCGTGCGTCCGATCACTTCCTCGTAGTAGTCGGTATCGGACAGCGGGCCGGACGTGCGACGGGTCCGGATGTACCACGGCGCTACTGCATTGACCCGGATGCCGTCCTCGGCCCACTCCACCGCGAGGTTGCGGGTCATCTGGTGCATCGCCGCCTTGGTCATGCCATAGACCACGCCGCTGCGCACATGGGTCAGGCCGGACACGCTGCCGACGTTGACGATGGCCGACGAAGCGTGGCGCGCGAGCAACGGATGCGCATAGCGCGACAGCTCGAACGCCGAGAACAGATTGGTCTCGAAAATGCCGCGCCACTCGTCTTCGGAATACTCCGTGGCGGGCTTGGTGATGTTGCCACCGGCATTGTTGACCAGGATGTGCAGGCCGTCGGCGTGGTCCTCGACCCAGTCCAGGATCTGCCGGCGATCTTCGTCATCGGACACATCGGCGGCCAAGGCATGCACCTGGTGCTGCGGATACACATCCAGCAGTTCGTCGCGGGCACTCTCCAGCATGTCCAGGTCGCGGCCGACGATCATCAGATCGGCGCCGAGACCCGCCAGTTCATGCGCGATCGCCAGGCCGATACCGGCGCTGGCACCGGTGATCAGGGCCGTCTGCCCATCCAGGCGCCACCGTTGCTGGGTCATATGTCCTCCGGGGCCGCGCCCGCTGTGTTTCGATGCGGCAAGGATACGCGCTCACGACCGTCCGTCGCCCGGGATGCGACACTGGCTGCACGTCCCTCGTGGAGAGCTGCCATGCGCGTCCTGATTCCCGTCCTGCTGTCGGCCGTCGCGCTGGCCGGGTGCCAGCGCCCTGCACCGCCCAATCCCGAACGACCACCGCAACCGCAGGCGATGGCCAAGGCGATCAATCAACCGCTGGACCGCGCAAAGGCCGTGCAGAAGACCCTGGACGAGGCGGCCGAACGCGAGCGCAAGGCAGAGGCCGACGCACAGTAGAACCCCGCATGCAACAACGCCCGGCCAAGGCCGGGCGTTGTGCGTTCAGTAGATCCACGCCATGCGTGGATGGGCCATCAGAACCCGCAGAAGCAATACGCCAGCGACTTCACCGGTGCACCGTTGCCCTTCTCGCGGGCCGCGTTCTCAACGAACCGCAGCTGCGTATCGATTTCCGGCATCGTGCGCGCCAGCATCATCCGGCCCACGCCGGAATCGGCCAGCATCCAGGCGCCGGCGTGGCTGCCAGCGAAGCCGCTGACGAACTGCGCGAACGGCGTCGCTGCCTTCTCGATGTAACGCACGCGGTACTTGTCGGTCGCGCCCAGCTTGGCCCGGCCAGCAGCGTCAGCCACGGCGTCCTTCAGGCCACCGAAGGCATCGACCAGACCGCGCTCCTTGGCCTGCGCACCGCTCCAGACGCGCCCACGGGCCACTTCGTCAATCGCCTCGACCGGCTTCTTGCGGGCCTCGGCAACACGGCCGGTGAAATCGGCATAGCCCTTGTTGATCACCGACTGGATGACCTGGCCCACCGCCGGGTCCATCGGCCGGGTGACGTCGAAGGCACCGGCGAAACGGGTAGTGCCGACGCCATCGGTGTGCACGCCGAACTTGTCCAGCGCACGGCTGAAGTTGGGGATCATGCCGAAGATGCCGATCGAACCGGTGATGGTCGACGGATCGGCATAGATGCGATCGGCGTTCATGCTGATCCAGTAACCACCGGACGCAGCGAGGTCACCCATGGACACAACCACCGGCTTGCCCGCAGCCTGCAGTGCCACCACTTCGCGACGGATCTGCTCGGAGGCGTAGACCTCGCCACCCGGCGAATCCACACGCAGCACCACAGCCTTGACGTCGTCATCGTCGCGCGCCGCGCGCAGCAGCGCCGAGGTCGATTCACCACCGATACGGCCGGCCGGCAGATCGCCGCCGCTGATTTCACCGGAGGCCACCACCACGGCGACCTGCGGACGCGAATCAACCGGGTTGCGACGCGCATCGAGCTGGGCCATGTAGGTGCCGAAATCGATGTTGCGGAAGCCGCCGTCGGCGTCTTCGTCGGCCACGCCGCGCTCGATCATCAGATCCTCGAATTCCTCGCGGGTCTTCAGCGCGGTCACCAGCTTCTGCTGCAGGGCGAACTTGGCCAGGTCGCCGCCGGCGGCAGCGACGCCTTCAGGCAGGGTGTCGATACCGGCCGCCAGCTGTGCCGGATCCAGGCGGCGGGCCTTGGCGATATCGCCGAGGTAGCGCTGCCACACATCGTTCATCCAGAACAGATCGGCTTCCTTGGACGCCGGCGACGCCGCGTCGAGCACGTACGGCTCGGCGGCCGACTTGTACTCGCCCACCTTGAACAGGTGCACGTCCACGCCCAGCTTGTCCTGCAGGCCGGTGCGGAAATACTGGCGGTAGCGACCCAGGCCTTCCAGCACCACCGAACCCATGGGGTCCAGGTAGACCTCGTCGGCCTGTGCGGCAAGCAGATACTGCGACTGCCCCATGCTCTCGCTGAAGGCCACCAGCTGCTTGCCCGAAGCGCGCAGTTCCTGCAGCGCGGCGGACACTTCGCGCAGCGAGGCGAAACCGGACGGCTGCAGCTTGTCCAGTTCCAGCACCACCCGCTCGATCTTCTTGTCATCGCGCGCGCTCTCGATCACCCGGATCAGATCGCGCAGCTGCACTTCCTCGGCACCGTTGTCACCGACGGCCTTGGCCAGCGCGCGACTGACCGGATCGGCACTGTACTGCTCGACCAGGCGGCCTTCCGGCGCGATCACCAGGGTGGTGCGGTCCTGCAGCGCCTTGCTGGCACCTGCGCCCATGCCCGCAGCGACGATGAACATCACCAGCACCAGCAGCAACAGGCCGAAGAACACCAGGTTGAGGATCAACCGGCGGGTGAAATTCATCACGTCCCACAGCCCGATGAAGAAGCTGGCGACAGGATTGCGGTTCGCCGGGGGCAGCGGCGGCACGGGTTGGTTCATGGAGCACTCCGGATGGCTTCTTGCCGTGGTAACAGCATAGCCGGTGCCGCGTGAGGCAGCATCGGACACAAGTCAGGGGATCGCCAGTCACGGTTGCCCGGGACCGGCGTGATGTCAGGCCAGCGTGGACTGGCCAATGCGTTTGCTGCTGCGGCTCAGGCGCCAGCCCATCAGGATGGCGGCGGCGGTCAGGCCGACGATCAGGCCGATCCACATGCCCTGCGGCCCCATGCCCAGGCCCAGGCCGAGCCCGGCACCCAGCGGCATGCCCAGGCCCCAGTAGGCGAACATGGCGATGAACATCGGCACGCGGGTGTCCTTCAGGCCGCGCAGCGCGCCGGCCGACAGCACCTGGATGCCATCGGGGAACTGGAAGGTGGCCGCGTACAGCAGCAGGGTCGAGGCCAGCCCGGCCACGGCCAGGTCGTTGGTGTAGACGCCGACGATGGCGTCGTGGCCGAACAGCAGTGCCGCCGCCGACAGCGTCTGCGTACCCATGATGATCGCGTAGCCGGCCCACGCCGCACGGCGCACGCCGAAGCCATCGCCACGGCCAACCGCATGGCCGACCCGCACGGTGGTCGCCTCGGCCACGCCCATCGGGATCATGAAGCACAGCTGCGCCACGTTGATCGCGATCTGGTGCGCGGCCGCTTCATTGGCGCCCAGGCGACCAATCAGCAATGCGGTGACGATGAACAGGCCACCTTCCATCAGTACGGTGATGCCGATCGGCAGGCCGGTGCGCAGCAGGTCCCAGATCGCTTTCCAGCGCGGCCCCTCGAAGTGCGAGAACAGCTGCAGGTGGGCAAAGCGCTTGGTGAACCACAGGTAGGTACCGAAGGCGATCGCCTGCAGCCACATCATCACCGCCGAGGCGATGCCCAGGCCTTCAGCGCCCATTTCCGGGAAGCCCAGCTTGCCGTTGGCCAGCACGTACCCCATCGGCGCCAGCACCAGCAGGCCACCAAAACCGAGCAGCATGGTCGGCAGCGTCCAATGCATGCCTTCACTGAGATAGCGCATGCAGAAGTACAGCGTCAGCGCCGGGCCACCCCAGCGCACCGCATGCAGGAAGGCCGTTGCGCCGGGCACGATGTCCGGGGCGATGCCGAATGCCGGCAGCAGCGGCGGCACCACGGTGAGGAAGGTGAACATGATCAGGCCCAGGCCCAGCGCCAGCCACAGCGCCTGCCGGAACAGCGGGCCGATCTCGCGCTCACGGCCGGCGCCATGCAGCTGCGACACCGAGGCGGTGAGCGAGATCAGCGTGCCGATCGGGATCAGCATCGGCAGCCACAGCAGCGCAGTGCCGATGGTCACTGCGGCCAGGGTGGATGTCGCATGGTGGCCGGCAATCACGTTGTCGACGAAGGAGATCAGACCGGTGGAGACGTGCCCGAGCACAAGCGGCAGGGCAAGCAGACCGGTAGCGCCGACTTCCTTGCTGAAGCGCGGCGTGGAGGTTGCAGTAGACATAAGGTGCTTGACGCGAACTACGGTTGCGCGCGAAGGGCACAGGCACCGGGTTGCGGCCGGCCATCTTACGCGCGCCGGGCGGTCATTCCCATGACTGCCCCATAAAGGGGACGGGGGGAATTAAGTCGTATCCGGCACAGTCGAGCCAAAAACGACTTAATTCCCTCCGCCCCCTTTTCGCTTATTGGCCGGCCTGGCGCTTGAGCCAGGTGTCGCGTTCGGCGGCGGGGACCGTCAGGAATGCGCTGCGTACGCTGTCGCGTTCCTGCGGCGGCGTGCGCTGGGCGACCAGGGCCAGCTGCGCCAACTGCGACGGACTCAGCTGGCGCAGCACGGCAAGCACGGCGTCGCGCTGTTGCGGCGGTACGAAGCCGAACAGGCCGTGCAGCTTGGGGAATTCTGCGCCCAGTTGCGGGCCCAGCCGCCAGCCTTCGCGGAAGGCTTGGTCCTGTGCCTGGAACTGCGCGCGCAGGCGTTGCTGCTGGTCGGCCGGCAACGCGGCGAAGCGGGCGGCGGCCTGGCGGATGCGTTCGCGCTCACCCTCCGGCAGCGCCCGCCATGCGGCGTAGTCGCTGCGGCGCTGGCGTTGCTGGGCGGGATCGAGTTGCGCGAATGCCGCCGCGGCAGTGGGCGCCGCAGTGGGCGCGGCCGATGGTGTTGCTGACGGTGCGGGCAGCGGCACGTTCACTGATTGCGGAGCGGCCGCGAGCGACAGCGGCAGGGCCAGCAGCAGGCCGGCGAAGAGGAGCTTATTCATCGGCAGCAGAGGTTTCCAGCGCTGCGCCGACCGGTTCCGGGTGGGTCGGCTTGGGTTGTGACTCGTCCACCGGCAACGGGCCGCCGGCGGCACTCCAGGCATGCATGTCGGCCTCGGCCAGCAGCGGGTAATCGCGGTCGGCCAGCATCGCAGCATCTTCGCTGGCCTGCGCATCGCTGCCCGCAGCGGGGCGGACATCGCTGGCTGGCAGCGCCTCGACGGTGACCGGCCCGGCCTCGCCGACCACGCCTTCGGGCAGGGGGCCATCGGCAGTCAGCGCACGGCCCTGCCAATGGCGCCAGCCCAACGCAGCCAGCAGCAGCACCGCCACGGTGATCAACAGGATCACCGGGCCACGCCAGCGCGGCTTGGCATTGGGGCGGCGACGCTTGCCGCTTGCAGATGCGCGTTCGTCGCGCGGCGGTGCACGCCAGCTGGACGCAGGCGCCTGGTTGTTGGCCGCTGGCGCGGACGGTTGCTGCAGCTGCTGCAGGCGCTTGGCCGGCAGGTCGCGGACACGCAGCTGCACCTGTTCGGCCAGAGCGCGCCATGCAGCGGCGTCGGGCTGGCCATCGGCATCGCGTGGGCAGGCCGTGGCCAACAGGCGCTGATAGCCTTCTTCGTCGACATCCAGAACGCGGGTGGCGATGCCCTCGTCCAGACTGCCCCCCACCCGCAGCAGCAGGGCCAGCCGCGGCAAGGGGGCCATCTCGCCCAGCGCGGCCAGCGACGGTGGCCACTGCCCGGTGGCCGGCTCGCGCAGCGCCTGGCGCTGGCCCAGCAGGGTCCAGAAGCGGCTGGGCCACTGCGCCATCGGCAGGTCGCTGGCGACCGCGGCGAAGGCGCGCATCACCGCCACCAGCGTCTGTTCGGCACGGGCGGGGTCACCGCACTGCAGTTCGGCCACGACCAAGGCACGGCGTTCGACGCCACGCAGAAATGCCGACAGCGCGCCGGCCGCGGTCGAGGAAACAGGGGCGGGCACAGCCGTCATCGGTCACTCCAAAGGTCTGCCGGCATGATAGCGGCAGCCCATCACTGCCCGGCAGGACTTGCGATTGCAGACGCTTTCTGCTGCAGGTTGTGCACAGCACCACGCGGGAACCGGGCGATTCCTGCGTGAATGGCTGAATTCACCCTGTTTCAGCAATGTTTCACACTTAAGTTGTTGATTTCAATTGAATTTAAAGTGTGGCTATTTTTTGACCAACCAAAGCGTGAGGCCGTCGCCATCGGCCTCATACGGCGCCATGAGCCGCTAACGCACAGACTTATCCACAGAAGATGTGGATAAGACTGAATCTCCAATAGACACCGATATTTAGGTGACATTTATGATTCGCCGGAGGGCATGCCAGTCGCATCTGCCACTGCCATGCGCCCTCGCATGGGCCGTTACACTGACCCGATGCTCGCCCCTGAATCCGGCCCTGTCCCGACCCTGCAGGTCGCCCTGCCCGTGCCCCTGCCGCGCCTGTTCGACTACCTGCCACCGCAGGGCGAAGGCCCGACGGTAGCGGTCGGCTGCCGGCTGAAGGTGCCGTTCGGCAACCGCGAACTGATCGGCGTGGTGGCAGGGCATGGGCAGGTGGAGGACAGCCAGGGGCTGCGCCAGGCACTGGCCTGGTGTGACACGACACCGCTGCTGCAGGATGAGTTGTGGCAGAGCCTGCAGTGGCTGGCCCGCTATACCCACGCCCCCTTGGGCGAAGTACTGAGCACCGCCCTGCCCGGCCCGCTGCGGCATGGCGAACCGCTGCCCGACACCCATCACTGGGGCTGGCAGCTGACAGCCGAAGGCCATGCCCAGCGCGAGAAGCTGCGCGCCGGCAGCCGACCGCGGCAATTGGCCGAGCTGCTGGCCGAAGCCGTGGTGGACGAAGATGTCCTGTCCGCACGCATGCAGGACTGGCGGGTGGCCGCACGCAGCCTGGGCAAGCGCGACCTGGCCGAGCGCATCGCCCTGAGCGTGGCGCCGCAGCACGCCCAGCCCCTGCCCGGCCCCACCCTCAATGCGGAGCAGGCCGAAGCGGTGGCCCAGATCACCGCCGCCGAAAGCTTCCAGGCATTCCTGCTGGACGGGGTGACCGGCAGCGGCAAGACCGAGGTCTACCTGCAGGCGATCATCCATTGCCTGGCGCAGGGCAGGCAGGCCCTGGTGCTGGTGCCCGAGATCGGCCTGACCCCGCAGACCCTGGCGCGCTTCCGCGGCCGTCTCGGCATCGCCGTGCATGCGTTGCACTCGGGGCTGACCGACAACGAACGCGCGCGGGTCTGGGCTGCGGCCTCGCGCGGCGAAGCACGGGTGATCGTGGGCACGCGCTCGGCGGTGTTCATTCCGCTGCCGCAGCCCGGCCTGCTGATCGTGGACGAAGAGCACGACGGCAGCTACAAGCAGCAGGACGGCATCCGCTACCACGCACGTGATTTCGCTCTGGTGCGGGCCAAGGCGCAGGGCATTCCGGTGCTGCTGGGCAGCGCCACGCCGTCATTGGAAACCCTGCACAACGCCTATGCCGGCCGCTATGCGCACGTGCGCCTGAAACAGCGCGCCGGTGATGCCCGACCGCCGCGTGTGCGCATCCTCGACGTCCGCAAGCGTCCGCTGCGCGATGGCCTTTCCGCCGACGTACTGGCCGGCATCGGCGAACACCTGCAGCGTGGCCAGCAGGTGCTGGTGTTCAAGAACCGCCGCGGCTATGCGCCGGTGCTGCTGTGCCACGACTGCGGCTGGACCGCACCCTGCAACCGCTGCGATGCACCGATGACCGTGCATGGCGGTGGCCGTCGCCTGCAATGCCATCACTGCGGTGCGCGGCAGCCGGCACCACTGGCCTGCCCCGCCTGCGGCAGCCTGGCCCTGCAGCCACAAGGCATCGGCACCGAGCGGCTGGAAGAACACCTGGTCAGTGCCTTCGCCGATTTTCCGGTGGTGCGCATCGACCGTGGCACCACCGCCCGTCGCGATGCGCTGGAGCAGCAGCTGGCCAAGCTCGGCAACGCGCCCGGCATCCTGGTCGGCACGCAGATCCTGGCCAAGGGCCACGACCTGCCCAAGCTGACGCTGGTGGTGGTGGTGGGCATCGACGAAGGCCTGTTCTCGGCCGATTTCCGCGCCAGCGAAAAACTGGCGCAGCAGCTGATCCAGGTGGCCGGCCGCGCCGGTCGCGCGCGCGATCCGGGTGAAGTGTGGCTGCAGACCCATCATCCGGGCCATCCGCTGCTGGAGACGCTGGTCAACGGTGGCTACCACCCGTTCGCCCAGGCCGAACTCAACCAGCGCCAGGCAGCCGGGTTCCCGCCCTTCGCGCACCTGGCATTGATGCGTGCCGAAGCGCAGCAGGTCGAGCATGCCAACGCGTTCCTGCTCGCTGCGCGGAAACTGCTGGGTGAACAGGACATGGTGGAGGCCTACGGGCCGATGCCGGCGCCGATGCCACGCCGTGCCGGTTATCAGCGCACGCAGCTGCTGCTGTCGGCGGCACAGCGGCCGCCGCTGCATGGGGTACTGGCACAGCTGGTGCCGCAGTTGTACGCGCTGCCGGAGGCACGCAAGGTGCGCTGGTCGCTGGATGTGGATCCGACGGATCTGTACTGAGGGCAATGCGCTGGGATCAGAGCCCACCCGCTGGGTGGGATCTGACCCCGATGGCTTGAGGTCGGATCCCTTTCCGCAGAAAAGGGTTCTGACCCCGAACGTCGCGCCTTCGCTTACGTCATCGGTGACATCACGCCGCGCTGGTACGCCGGGCGTTCGCGCAGGCGTGCATACCACTCGGCCAGGTGCGGCAGGTCCGGGCGCTGGATCGGCAGTTCGAACCAGGCGTAGATCAACGAGCCCAACGCGATGTCACCCATGGCGAACGTGTCGCCCGACAGCCACGGCTGCTTGGCCAGGGTTGCGTTGGGCAGCGCCAGGAAATCACCGGCGCGCACGATCGCTGCATTGATGCGCGCCTCATCGCGGTCGGCCGGTGCGGTGCGCATGATGCCCCAGATCAGTTCGGAGTACAGCGGCGCCATCCGCGAGGTGCTCCAGTCCATCCACTTTTCGGCCTGGGCGCGCTCCATCGGATCTTCGGCATACAGCGTGCCCAGCGAATAGCGCGCACTGAGGTAGCGCACGATGGTGTTCGACTCCCACAGCGGCAGGCCGTGGTCTTCGATCACCGGCACCAGGCCGTTCGGGTTCATCGCCACGTACTCCGGCGATTGCGTGCCACCGTGGCTGCCACCCACTTCGATGGACTCGTACGGCAGGCCGATTTCCTCGGCGCACCACAGCACCTTGCGGACGTTGCTGGAATTGCGGCGGCCCCAGATCTTCAACATGCGGGTTTCCTTGCGTGCAGCAGTGCGCCGCGATGGCGCGGAGCCGCTACGATACGCCCATCCACAGGGAGAGACGACATGACCGCATGGGATGCAGTGAACTACACGCTTCTGGCAGCAGGACTGGTGATGCTGGTGCTCGGGTACCGGCGCTCGAACCGCAACATGCTGCTGTGCGCCGGCGTGCTGCTGCTGGCCTTCAATGGCGTTGAAGACTTCGCCAACGGATTTGCGGAAGGCTACGCCGGCTCCAGCGCACGTACGCTGTAGCCACACCATGTCTTCTGCAGTGCTGCGCGACCGGCACACGCTGGGCAACGCCCGGCGCTACCGGTTCTTCTTCGGCAGCGCGCGTACGTAGGAGGACTTACCGTCCTTCTTTAGTTCGAACAAACCGATCGCCGCCAGCAGGTCACTGAGTTTGCCGTAACCGTAGTTGCGCGGATCGAACGAGGCCTGGTTGCCGATCTGGCTGCCGACCGGACCCAGGTGCGACCAGCCATCCTCGCCTTCTGCCGAGGACACCGCACGGCGCAGCATCTTCACCAGACGCGTGTCGCTGCGCATTTCCGCCCCGCTCTTGCGTGGGCGCGCATCATCGCTGGTGGCCTGCTCGCTGGGCGCCTGTCCGTTCGATGATTGTTCGTTCGCTGCCTGCTCCACATCCTGCACGCTGGCGTGGGTCTGGCCCAACGCTTCGAGGTAGGTGAACTTCGAGCACGCGTTGACGAAGGGTTCCGGCGTTTTCTTTTCGCCGAAGCCATACACCTTTACGCCATCGGTCAGCAGGCGCATCACCATCGGAGTGAAGTCGGCATCGCTGGACACGATCGCGAAGCCATCGAGGTTGCGCGCGTACAGCAGATCCATCGCGTCGATCACCATCGCCATGTCCGACGCGTTCTTGCCCTTGCTGTAGGCGAACTGCTGGATCGGGCGGATCGCGTACTCGTGCAGCACCGCCTCCCAGCCCTTCAGTCGTGGGCTCTTCCAGTTGCCGTAGGCACGGCGGACGTTGGCCACACCGTAGCGCGCGACCTCGGCCAGGACTTCGTCGATCTTCGAGGCCGGTGCATTGTCGGCGTCGATCAACAGGGCGATGCGCTTTTCCGGTTCGCTCATGGACTCCTCACGGGCAGTTGCCTGAACCCGAGTATCGCCGATCCCGATGCACGCTGACGTGACAAGGAGCGGCCGTGCGAAGATGCCAGGCACTTCCCCCATGCCCCCCTGGAGTGAGTCGATGAGTCGTGATCGCGTCCCCCACCTGGTCGTTGTCGGCGGCGGTTTCGCCGGCCTGTGGGCCACCCGTGCGCTGGCCCGCGAACGCATACGCATCACCCTGGTCGACCGTCGCAACCACCACCTGTTCCAGCCGCTGCTTTACCAGGTGGCCACCGCTGGGCTGTCCGCTCCGGATATCGCCGCACCGCTGCGCCACATCCTCGGCCACCAGCGCAACGTGGAGGTGCGGCTGGGCGAAGTGGTGGCCATCGACAAGCAGGCCCGCCAGGTGCGCATGGCCGATGGCAGCACGCTGGACTACGACAGCCTGCTGCTGGCCACAGGCGCCACCCACGCCTACTTCGGCCACGACGAATGGGCCGACGATGCGCCCGGCCTGAAGACGCTGGACGATGCCATCGCCCTGCGCCGCAAACTGCTGCTGGCGTTCGAACGCGCTGAAGCCGAACCGGACCCAGAAAAGAAGGCGGCATGGCTGAGCTTTGCCGTGGTGGGGGGTGGCCCGACCGGGGTCGAGCTGGCCGGCACCCTCGCGGAAATCGCCCGGCATACGCTGCGCAATGAATTCCGCCACATCGATCCGGCCAGCGCCAAGGTGCGGCTGGTCGAGGCCGGTCCGCGCGTGTTGTCCACCTTCCCCGAAGTGCTTTCGCTGAAGGCACGCCGGCAGCTGGAAAAGCTGGGCGTGGAAGTGATGACCGGCACGCCGGTGAGCCACATCGATGGACAGGGCTTCAAGCTGGGCGACCAGTTCGTGCCCGCGCGCACCGTGGTCTGGGCCGCCGGCGTGGCCGCCTCACCGCTGGCGCGCACGCTGGACGTGCCGCTGGACCGCGCCGGTCGCGTGCAGGTGCAGCCCGACCTGACCCTGCCTGGTCACCCGGAACTGTTCGTGGCCGGCGATCTGGCCGCACTGAACCAGGCCAACGGCAAGCCGGTACCGGGCGTTGCGCCTGCCGCCAAGCAGATGGGCAAGTACGTGGCGGACGTCATTCGCGCGCGCCTGCATGGCAAGGCAGCACCCGGGCCGTTCAAGTACGCCGACTTCGGCAACCTGGCCACCATCGGCCGCATGGCCGCGATCGTGCACCTGGGCAAGCTGCAGCTGTCCGGCGTGCTGGCCTGGTGGTTCTGGCTGGCCGCGCACGTGTTCTTCCTGATCGGGTTCCGCAACCGCGTCGTGGTGCTGTTGAACTGGGCGGTGGCGTACTGGAGCTACCAGCGCAGCGCGCGGATCATCTTTGGAGATGATCAGGAAGACCGGCGGCCGAAGCGGTAGGGTGCACGTGCAATGGGGTCGGATCCCTTTCCGCAGGAAAGGGCTCTGACCCGCCCCAGCAGTAGATCCACCCCATGCGTGGATGAGTTCCCGCACCTCCCCCATCTTCAGCCACGCGTCAGCCCCCCGTGCATTTTGAGCAGCCGCAGTCAGGAATGATGGCTGTGCCTTCCGCCGCACTCATCAAGCAACATATCGAATCACCTTTCCGTTGCAACTGAAGCCCAATTCAAACGCCATGTCGATAGCACGTTCCGCGCTACCCACGACATATTCCTGTAGCCCCTGATACTTTGAATACTGCGGGCTGATGACATGGAACTTCGCATCATTCACGGGAGAGAATAAGCCCTTTCCACATAGGGCATTGCCAGGCAAACCGTACTGCGCATCGTCGACGCCGGGCACGGGGATGGAGATACTCAGTTCGAATTCCTTATCGGAAGGAAATCGCCTCGCGCGCTTGAAGATTCCAATGGCGTTGGTGTTGCGGATCGTCACGCCCACCAGCAGTCGCCATCCTTCCAAGTCAATGACGTTTACCTGTTGGATCCTGGCATTCAGAAACTGATTCACCTTGTTGGTGGCTTCAACATCATCCAGTGCACCAGCGATGTTGGGTGATTCGCTCGAAATGATAGATCTGATCTGCGATTGCATCGACGTCCTACGGGGCAACACCGGACACCAAAGTTTGCCGAAAATCGATCGATCAAACGAATCTGCCACCCCGCGCACGAAGACCTATGCCGATATGGTCTGTGGGACAGCATGTGGAGATATCTCGATTTTCAACGGTTGCAGCCATCCGACAGACCAATCGACAGCGGGCAGCCCATACGACCTGAGTGCAGATTCGAGTGCCGGAAACGACATAGATCGCAGCGCGGTCATCATCTTCGGTGATGATCAGGATGATCGGCGACCGAAGCAGTAGGGCCACGACTCTCAGGAGTTCTACGCCTGAGAGTAGATCCACGCCATGCGTGGATGAATCCCCTTGCAGGCTGCATGAGGCGCGGCCTCGCGCGGCGTGGCTCTACTGCCTCACGGGACCGCCCGGGACCCGCCGTTTCGACCATGCCCGGCAGAAATCTTCCTTCCTCGCGGTATCGGCAATCTGTGCGGCACTCCAATGCCGGGTGATCCAGATCGCCAACGCGGTGCTGCTCAGATGCCAGCGCAGCATGTCGTGCTGCGGCTGCCGCCACAGGTGGCGGCGGGCAATCCAGTAGGCCTCCCGCTCGACATCCGGCACCTTCTTCTTCATCGCATCCTTGTCGAAAAACTGCGCGGTGAAGCTCCAGGGGTTGATCGGTTGGTGCCCCATGCGCGGCTCACTGCTGCATGCCGCCACACCACTGGGCGCGCGGTCGGCGGGCTGCGGCCAGCCCTCCACCCAAGCGAGCCCAAGCAGGTACAACAGCCCCGGTAGCAGGGCAACGAAGGCCAGCAACAGCAGTAGCGCGATCCATGCACGGCCCGCAGCACGCATGCGTCACTCCGCCTTCGGCTTCGGGTACCACAGCGCGTTGACGATGACCCAGCGCTGCTCGAAGCGGCCCATGTGGAAGTAGTCGACGAACCACGGGGTTTCCAGCCGCACCGATGCGGCGTTGCCGGTCACGTCCAGCACCGTGCAGCGGCGATCCCATTGATCTTTCGGGGACTTCAACGCGCCCTGCTTCGTCAGCGCAACCAGCTCTTCCTTCGACATCCGGCGCAGGCCCAGGCGCTCGTCCGGTGTATCACCGAGCACCGCACGTTTGGCCAGGTCCGGATGCAGGGAGCGGGCGACGCGCTGCGGGTCGGCTTCCAGTTGACCGTCGACGTAGTCGTGGCAGGTGGCTTCGATGGCTGCGATCGTGGCGGCGTCGGCGGCGGGGCTTGCTGCTGCGGAAAGTGCGAACAACAGGGCAACGGTGGACATCCGGGTCTCCAGCGCTGAGGGCTGGGCGATCATGGCATGGCCGGATGCGCCCCATCCACGCATGGCGTGGATCTACTGCAACAGCCACGCCAGTTTGCGTTCGCGCGGCTGCCGCTTGAGCTCCCATTCGGCACGCGAGGCCGCTGCCCGGTCCGGGTACTCACGCACCGCCAGGACCCGCAGTGGCGGCCGCGACCGGGTGTAGCGGGCCCCCTTGCCGGCCTGATGGGCAGCAAAGCGGGCCTGCACGTCGGTGCTGATGCCGGCGTAATAGCTGCCGTCGCGGCATTCGAGCAGGTACAGGAACCACGGGCGGGAGGGCGAAACCATTGCCGGATTATGCCGTGCTGCACTGCAGCGGATATACTGGCGACCGAATGCAGGAGAGAGGCGCCGCGCTGGCGCCCGCCGAAGGCGCAGGCTCCCATGATCGCTCAGGCCGGTGGGCTGGAATCCCACCAACCATGCATTCGACTCGCCGAGCTGGAGAGAGGTCACCGGGCACGCCCGGGACGATCCGCCGAAGGGGCACGCGGCTCACGCCGCTGAACTCTCAGGCAAAAGGACAGCGGGAGCGGCACCGGTCATCGTCATCCCGTCATTGCGCAGGCAGTGGCGGTATATGCGCATGGCCGGCCCCACCGCGCCCGGAGCCTGTCCCATGCTGCTGTCCGTCATCTACCTGATCGCCATTTCCGCCGAAGCCATGACCGGCGCCCTGTCTGCCGGCCGCCGCCGCATGGACCTGTTCGGCGTGGTCATGATCGCCTGTGTCACTGCCCTCGGCGGCGGCTCGCTGCGCGACATCCTGCTTGGCCACTATCCGCTGGGCTGGGTGAAACACCCTGAGTACCTTGGCTTCACTGTGTGCGCCGCACTGATCGCCACCTGGCTGGCGCGCTGGATGCACCACTTCCGCCGCACCTTCCTGGTGCTCGATGGCCTGGGCCTGATCGCCTTCACCCTGATCGGCTGCTCGATCGCGCGCGAGGCCGGCCATGCACTGCCGATCGTGCTGATCGCCGGCATGCTCACCGGCGCCTTCGGCGGCGTGCTGCGCGACATCCTCTGCAACGAGGTGCCGTTGATCTTCCAGAAAGAGCTGTACGCCATCATCTCGCTGCTGACCGGTGCGGTGTATCTGCTGTTGCTGCACTGGGGCGTGGCCGATGCCACGGCGATCCTGTGCTGCCTAGGTGGCGGGTTCGCCGTGCGCCTGCTGGCGATCCATTACCGCTGGGAAATGCCGAAGTTCGTGTACCACGACGAAGTGCATTGAGCGCTGGCCGGCACTACCGGCGGGGTGGCATGACCAAGGTCACGCGGCGACGGCCTGCGTAAACCGCTACCATTGGCGCCCCGTCGCACGCGCGACGGCATCCAGCCACGCCGCGCCTGCGGCCCCGCCAGACAATCCCCTCCCCCGCTGCCCGTGGCCCTTCGTGGTGCCGACGGGCCCGCATGACCCTGCGTGCGCGCAGGGCGCAGGATGCCCATGTCTGTCGCCGAAAATTCCCGCTCACGTCGTGCCCGCCTGTTGCTGGTCGTTGCCGGTCTTGCCCTTGTCGCTGGCCTGGCGTGGTGGCTGTGGCCGCAGGCCGAGGCGGGCAGTGGCGAAGCCGGCAGCGGCAAGACGGTGCCTGTACGCATCGCCCTCGCCAGCGCCGAGCCGCTGGTGCTGCGGATGAAGGCGGTCGGTACGGTCACTCCGCTGCACAGCGTGGTGGTGCGCAGCCGCGTGGACGGCGAACTGATGCGCCTGCATTTCCAGGAAGGTCAGCAGGTCAACGCCGGGGACCTGCTGGCAAAGATCGATCCCCGCCCCTACCAAGTGAAGCTTGCGCACGCACAGGGTACGCAGCAGCAGAACCTGGCCGAGCTGGAGAATGCCGAGCGCCAGCTGCAGCGCTACCGCGAACTGCAGCGACAGAACTACGTGTCGGCACAGGAACTGAGCGACCAGCAGAGCAAGGTGCGGCAGCTGCAGGGGCGCCGCCTCAGCGACCAGGCATCGGTGGACGAAGCACGCCTGCAATTGCAGTACACGCGCATCATCGCCCCGGTCAGCGGCCGTGTCGGCCTGCGCCGGCTGGACGTAGGCAACCTGGTGCACGCCAGCGATACCGAAGGCCTGGTCACGCTGTCGCAGACGGCGCCGATCAGCGTGCTGTTCACCGTGCCCGAGCCGGAGCTTCCCGCCCTGCTCGATGCGGTGCAGGCGCAGCCGGCGCTGGCGGTGGAAAGCTGGGACCGCGAAGAACGACGGCAGCTCGCCAGCGGCACCCTGTCCAGCGTCGACAACCGCATCGATACCGCCACCGGCACGCTGAAGCTGCGCGCGCAGTTCGACAACACCGACCAGGCGCTGTTCCCCAACCAGTTCGTCAATGTGCGCCTGCAGCTGGGTGAGCATCCCGCGCTGCTGATTCCCGATGCCGCCGTGCAGTTCGGCAGCCAGGGCAACTACGTGCACATCGTCGACAAGGACAACAAGGCACAACGTCGCTCGGTGGTGCTCGGTCCGGCCGACGACGGACGCGTGGCGGTGCGTTCCGGCCTGGTGGCTGGTGACAAGGTGGTGATCGAAGGCATCGACGGGCTGGAAGACGGCACCGCGGTGGAGATCATCACCGAGGAGGCATCGACCAGGGCCGGCGCATGAACCTCTCGCGCGCCTTCATCCTGCGCCCGGTCGCCACCACCCTGCTGATGGTGGCGCTGCTGCTGTCCGGGGTACTGGCCTATCGCCTGCTGCCGGTGGCGGCGCTGCCGCAGGTCGACTATCCGATCATCCAGATCACCACGCTGTACCCCGGCGCCAGCCCGGAGCTGACCACGCGCACCATCACCGCGCCGCTGGAGCGCCAGCTCGGGCAGATCCCCGGCCTGAAGCAGCTGTCGTCCACCAGTTCCGGGGGGGCATCGGTGATCACCCTGCAGTTCGGCCTGGAGGTGTCGCTGGGCGTGGCCGAACAGGACGTGCAGGCGGCGATCAACGCCGCCGGCAGCTTCCTGCCCGGCGACCTGCCGGTGCCGCCGGTGTATCGCAAGGCCAATCCGGCCGACACGCCGATCCTGACCCTGGCGGTGACCTCGCAGGGCCTGTCACTGCCCCAGGTGCATGACCTGGTCGATACCCGCATCGCCCAGCGCTTGGCGCAGTTGCCGGGTGTGGGCCTGGTCAGCCTGGCTGGTGGCCAGCGCCCCGCCGTGCGCATCCAGGTCAATCCGGCCGCGCTGGCCGCCAACAACCTGGGCATGGACCACATCCGCACTGCGATTGCCGCAGCCAACGTCAACCTACCCAAGGGCAGCTTCGATGGCCCGATCCGTGCGGTGATGCTCGATGCCAACGACCAGATGCGCAGCGTTGCCGAATACCGCGCACTGGTGCTGGCCTGGCGTGAGGGCGCACCGCTGCGGCTGGGCGATGTCGCCACCATCACCGACGGCGCCGAGAACCGCCAGCTGGCGGCATGGAGCGGCACCACCCCGGCGGTGCTGGTGAACATCCAGCGCCAACCCGGCGCGAACGTCATCGCCGTGGTCGGACAGGTGCGTGCGTTGCTGCCGCAGCTGCAGGCCACGCTGCCGGCCGGCGTGCAGATGACCGTGCTCAGCGACCGCACCGAATCGATCCGCGCGTCCGTGCGCGGCGTACAGAAGGAACTGGTGCTGGCCATCGCGCTGGTGGTGCTGGTCACCTGGGTATTCCTGCGCAACCTGCCGGCTACGCTGATTCCCAGCGTGGCGGTGCCGCTGTCGCTGATCGGTACGTTCGCGGTGATGCTGCTGGCCGGCTATTCGCTCAACAACCTCACGCTGATGGCGTTGACCATTGCCACCGGCTTCGTGGTGGACGATGCGATCGTGATGCTGGAGAACATCGCCCGCCACTTGGAAAACGGCGAAAGCCCGCGCGAAGCGGCGCTGAAGGGCGCCAGCGAGATTGGCTTCACCCTGGTGTCGCTGACGGTCTCGTTGATCGCCGTGCTGATCCCACTGCTGTTCATGGCCGACCTGGTGGGCGCGCTGTTCCATGAGTTCGCAGTGACGCTGGCGGTGGCCATCGGCATTTCGCTGCTGGTGTCGCTGACCTTGACGCCGATGCTGTGTGCGCGCTTCCTGAAACCACATGCCAAAGGGTCAGCGCCCCACGGGAATCTGACCCCGCCCGGGTCGGATCCGGTCAGGGCTCCGACCCCGAAGCGCGACGTGTTCGATCGCATCATCGCCCTCTACGACCGCCAGCTGCGCTGGGTACTGCAGCGCCAGCCACTGATGCTGTTGGCAACCGTGGCCACGCTTGCGCTGACGGTGGCGCTGTATTTCGCCGTGCCGAAGGGCTTCTTCCCGGTGCAGGATGCCGGCCTGATACAGGGCATCAGCGAAGCCCCGCAGGCGATCTCGTTCCAGGCCATGCGCGAGCGCCAGCTTACCTTGGCCACGGCCATTGAACAGGACCCGGCCGTGGCCAGCCTGTCTTCCTACATCGGCGTGGACGGCAACAATGCCGCCCTCAACACCGGCCGCCTGCTGATCGAACTGAAGCCACACGGCGAGCGCGAGGGCGCCGACGTGGTGATGGCGCGGCTGCAGCAGCGCGTGGCGAGGATTCCCGGTATCACCCTGTACCTGCAACCGGTGCAGGAGCTGGGCATCGAAGACCGCATCAGCCGCAACCAGTACCAGTTCACCTTGACCACGCCGGACCTGCAGACGCTGGAAACCTGGACGCCGAAACTGTTGCACGCGCTTCGCCAATCGCCGGCGCTGCGTGATGTGGCCAGTGACCTGCAGATGCAGGGCCGGCAGGCCAGGGTGAGCATCGACCGCGATGCCGCCACACGCCTTGGCGTGAGTGTGGAAGCGGTGGCCGACGCACTGTACGACGCCTACGGGCAACGGCAGATCTCGACCATCTTCACCCAGGCCAGCCAGTACCGGGTGGTGCTGGAGGCCGATCCCGCGCGGCAACCGGGGCCGGAGGCGATCAGCGGCCTGCGCGTGCGCAGCAGCAACGGCCAGACCGTGCCGCTGGGCGCGGTGGCGCGCGTCGAGCAGGGGCCAACGGCGCTGCTGCGCAACCATGTCGGTCAGTTCCCGGCGGCCACGCTGTCGTTCAACCTTGCGCCCGGCGCATCGCTGGGCGAAGCGGTGGATGCCGTGCATGCCGCGCAGGCACAGGTGGCATTGCCGCAGAGCATCGAGCTGCGCCTGCAGGGCGCGGCGGCGGCCTTCAGCAGTTCGCTGTCGAGCACGCTGTGGCTGATCCTGGCGGCGGTGGTGGTGATGTACATCGTGCTGGGCGTGCTCTACGAGAGCTTCATCCACCCCATCACCATTCTCTCCACCCTGCCCTCGGCGACCGTGGGCGCCCTGGCCGCGTTGTGGGTGAGCGGACGCAGCCTGGACCTGATCGCAGTGATTGGCATCGTGCTGCTGATCGGCCTGGTGAAGAAGAACGCGATCATGATGATCGACTTCGCGCTGGACGCGCAGCGCACGCGCGGCATGAGCCCGCGTGAGGCGATCCACCAGGCGGCGCTGCTGCGCTTCCGGCCGATCCTGATGACCACCCTGGCCGCGCTGTTCGGCGCGGTACCGCTGATGCTGGCCAGCGGCTCGGGCGCCGAGCTGCGGCAGCCGCTGGGCTGGGTGATGGTGGGTGGCCTGATGGTCAGCCAGGTGTTGACCCTGTTCACCACGCCGGTGATCTACCTGACCTTCGACCGTCTGCAGCGTCGCCGTGCGACAGCACCGGCAACCGCTGGCGAGGCCAGCGCATGACCCCTGTGGCACGCCTGGCACAGGCCTGCGTGCAGCGTCCGGTGGCGACCCTCCTGCTGGCGGTGGCACTGGTACTGGCCGGCCTGCTGGCGCTGCGCCTGCTGCCGGTGGCACCGCTGCCCCAGGTCGACTATCCCGCCATTGAAGTCAGTGCCAGCCTGCCCGGCGCCTCGCCCGAATCGATGGCGGCCACCGTGGCCACGCCGCTGGAGCGTGCGCTGGGCAGCCTGCCCGGCATCTCGCGCATCGATTCGGCCAGCACCCAGGGGCAGACCGAGATCGAACTGAAGTTCGTGCTCGGCCGCGACATCGACGAGGCCGCGCGTGAAGTGCAGGCCGCGATCAACCTCGCCCGCGGCCAGCTGCCCAGCGGCATGCCGGGCATGCCGCAGTACCGCAAGGTCAACCCGTCGCAGGCGCCGATCCTGGCGCTGGCGCTGACCTCCGATACGCTCTCGCCGGGCCAGCTGTACGACCTGGGTTCGACTGTGCTGGCACAGAAGCTGTCGCAGGTGCCGGGCGTGGGCGAAGTGCAGGTGGGCGGCAGCGCGCTGCCGGCGGTTCGCGTGTCGCTGGACCCCAATGCTCTCAATCACGCAGGCCTGGCACTGGAAGACGTGGCACAGGCGATCAGCCGCGCCAATGCAGTACGCCCACTGGGTGCGGTCGCAGGCGCGCAGCAGCACTGGCAACTGGAAGCGCCGCTGCAGCTGCGCCAGGCCGCGCAGTATCGCCAGCTGGCGCTGAAGTCCAGCGATGACCGCCTGCTGCGGCTGGGCGATGTCGCTGCCGTCGCCGATGGCGTGGAGGACCGCTATGCCAGTGGCTTCCACAACGAACGCCCCGCCGTGCTGCTGATCGTCAGCCGCCAGCCCGGCGCCAACATCATCGCCACCGTCGATGCCATCCAGGCGCAGTTGCCGCAGCTGCACGCCCTGCTGCCCAGCACGGTGGACATGCAGCTGGTGATGGACCGCTCGCCGGTGATCCGCGCCACCCTGCACGAAGCAGAAGTGACGCTGCTGCTGGCGATCGCGCTGGTGGTACTGGTGGTGCTCGGCTTCCTCGGCCACTGGCGTGCGGCCCTGGTACCCAGCGTGGCGATTCCGGTGGTGCTGTTCGGCACGCTGGCGTTGATCGCGCTGATGGGCTTCTCGCTCAATACGCTCTCGCTGATGGCCCTGATCGTGGCGGCGGTACTGGTGGTGGACGACGCCATCGTGGTGCTGGAGAACATCGCGCGCCATCGCGAGCTGGGCGCCGACCGCTGGCAGGCGGCGGTGCGTGGTGCATCGGAAGTGGGCGCTACGTTGCTGTCGATGAACCTGGCGCTGGCCGTGGTGTTCGTCTCTATCCTGTTCCTGGACGATTTCGTCGAGCGCCTGTTCCGCGAATTCTCGCTGACCCTGGTAGCGGCGATGACGGTGTCGGTGCTGGTGGCGCTCAGCCTGGTGCCGATGCTGTGTGCGCGCCTGTTCGTCGATGACGCGCAACAACCCTCGCGCTGGCAGCGCGGCAGCAATACGCTGTTCGAGCGCGTGCGTGGCGCCTATCTGCGCACCCTGCAGGCCAGCCTGCGTCACCTGCGCTGGCCCTTGCTGGCCTTCGTGGCAGTGATCGCACTCAACGCCTGGCTGTTCGAGCAGGTACCCAAGGGCATCGTTCCGCAGCAGGACACCGCACAGCTGCGCGGCTTCGCGCGTGGCGATGACGGCCTGTCCTTCCAGGCGATGCAGCCGAAGATCGATGCCTACCGCAGACTGCTGCTGTCCGACCCGGCCATCGAGGACATCATCGGGTATATCGGTGGCAGCAACGGGGTCAACAACGCCTTCATCATGATCAAGATGAAGCCGCTGGCCGAGCGCGGTGTCTCCAGCCAGCAGGTGATCGATCGCCTGCGCGCGCGCCTGCCCAAGCTGCCCGGCGGTAATCTGTACCTGTGGGTGGACCAGGACATCCGCCTGGAAGGCGCCGGCAGCAGCGGCAAATACGAATTCCAGCTGCTGTCAGCGGACACCGCACCCTTGCGCCAATGGGCACCGAAGGTCGCTGCTGCGCTGCGTGGCCTGCCGGAACTGGTGGACGTGGAAGCGCAGGGCGAGGCCGGCATGCGCCAGGTGATGCTGGACATCGACCGCGAGGCAGCGGCGCGCCACGGCGTGGACCTGCGCATTGTGGCCAACATGCTCAACAACGCCTTCAGCCAGCGCCAGGTCGCCACGTTGTACGACAGCCTCAACCAGTACCGGGTGGTGATGGAGCTGGACCCGAAGCACACCCAGGACCCGGGCACGCTGGCACGGCTGCAGGTGATCGATGGCAGCGGCCAGCGCATTCCACTATCGAGCATCGCCAGCTGGCGCTATGGCATGGCGCCGGACCGCGTGTATCACAGCGAGCAGTTCGCCTCGATCTGGATCGAGTTCGCGCTGGCGCCGGGCGTGGGCCTGGAACAGGCCACCCGGGCCATTGATGCGGCGATGGCCAAACTGATGCTGCCGCGCTCGGTGCAGGCCAGGCTTTCCGGCGAGGCCGGTGGCCTGGAGCAGCTGCGTTCGCGCCAGTTGTGGCTGGTACTGGGTGCGACGCTGGCGGTGTACCTGGTGCTGGGCATCCTCTACGAGAGTTTCCTGCAGCCCTTGGTGATCCTGTCCACGCTGCCGTCGGCCGGCATCGGGGCGTTGCTGGCGCTGTGGCTGTTCGGCAACGAACTGAACCTAATCGCCCTGCTCGGCCTGTTCCTGCTGGTGGGCGTGGTGATGAAGAACACGATCCTGCTGGTCGACTTCGCCCTGGCCGGCGAACGCCGCGGGCTGAGCGCGCAGGATGCGGTGATGGAAGCGGCACGACTGCGCCTGCGGCCGATCCTGATGACCTCGCTGGCGGCACTGCTGGGCACATTGCCGCTGATGCTGGCCAACGGTGAAGGCTGGGAACTGCGGCAGCCGCTGGGTATCGCGATCGTGGGCGGGTTGCTGGTCAGCCAGTGGTTGACGCTGTACACCACGCCGGCGATGTATCTGGCGTTGGCGCGAGTACGGGCGGGGCGGTGAGCGAGGTGGCTTCATCCACGCATGGCGTGGGTCTACTGCGGCCATCGCCGGAGCGGGTTTCACACCACCCCGGCGATGTACCTGGCGCTGTCGCACATACGCAGCGCCAGGCGCATCGCCGGTGCAGACGGGCCGGTCTCCAACTCCGACCGGCCCTGATCGCGGCCGCACCCCCGCAGGCGCTGGCCGCCATCCACACACGTGCCGCACTCAAGCGGCTTCGGACACCTTTACCTCACGGCGGGCGCGCACGGCAGCGGCAAGCCGCTCCAGCACCTGCACGGTGGTGTCCCAATCAATGCAGCCATCGGTGATGCTCTGGCCGTAGACCAGCGGCTGGCCTTCCACCAGTTCCTGGCGACCGCCGATCAGATGGCTTTCGACCATCACACCGACGATGCGCTGCTCGCCATCTTCCAGCTGGATGGCGATGTCTTCGATCACCTTCGGCTGGTTTTCGTGGTTCTTCAGGCTGTTGGCGTGGCTGGCATCGATCATCAGGCGCGTCGGCAGCTTGGCCTTGGCCAGCGCCTGGCAGGCATCGGCCACGCTGGCCGCGTCGTAGTTCGGCTGCTTGCCACCACGCAGGATCACGTGGCAATCCGGGTTGCCGGTGGTGGAGACGATGGCGGTGCCGCCCTGCTTGGTGACCGACAGGAAGTGATGCGGATTCGAGGCTGCGCCCACGGCATCGGCGGCGATCTTGACGTTGCCGTCGGTGCCGTTCTTGAAGCCGACCGGGCACGACAGCCCCGACGCAAGTTCACGATGCACCTGGCTTTCGGTGGTGCGTGCGCCGATCGCGCCCCATGCCACCAGGTCGGCGATGTACTGCGGCGAGATCACGTCGAGGAACTCGACGCCAGCCGGCAGGCCCAGCTTGTTGATGTCGCGCAGCAGGCCACGGGCAATGCGCAGGCCCTTGTCGATCTTGAAGCTGCCGTCCAGGTCCGGATCGTTGATCAGGCCCTTCCAGCCCACCGTGGTGCGCGGCTTCTCGAAGTACACGCGCATGACGATTTCCAGCTCGCCGGCCAGCGCATCGCGCAGCGGCTTCAGGCGCTGTGCGTACTCGATGGCGGCTTTCGGATCGTGGATCGAGCACGGCCCGACCACCACCGCCAGGCGGTCGTCGCGGCCATGCAGGATTTGGTGCAGGGCGGCGCGCGAGGCGCTGACGGTGTCGGAGGCTTCGTCATCGCAGGGCAGCATCGCCAGCAGCTGGGCAGGCGGTGTCAGCGGTTCGATGGTGCGGATACGCAGGTCGTCGGTGTGCGGGGGCATGGTAAGGGGTCTCTACGGAACGTTGGGGGTCCGCAGCGTGGCGACATGAAAAAAGCCGCCAGGTTCGCTGGCGGCTTTCGGGAATGCGTCTGAAGCTTTCTTCAGGGTGAGCGCAATCCTTCCTCCGCCGGGGGCTTCGGAAAGTAATACCAATAAAAGCTGGCGTGGGCTGCGTTCATGGGATCTATTGATAACACAGGGTTTTGGCGGGTGCCAACTGTTTCATCCGCAACTGCGGGCGCGGTTCAGCGGACTATCGGCCGCCATGCACTTCCACATCCAGCAGCAGCGTCTCGTGGATGTCGACCCAACGCTCCACCACGCGGTCCAGTTCCTGCCTGGCCTCATCAAGCTGTTCGGGGTTGAGCATGGACCTGGCCGTATACAGATCGGACACCAGCTGCCGCAGGGTGGCTTCCTGGATGGCCACCACCGGCCCTTCCAGGCCGGGCACCTGCAGCGCTGGACTGCTGCCCAGCGCTCCGTACAACGTCACCTGGATCTTGCTCTGCATGCTCGACTTCCCTGCGGGTGGACACGGCCGAACGCCATCTTTACCCGGAATGGATGACACGCGCATGTGCCACGAGGGTGCCGGAATGCAGTCCGATGGAGCGGGGGCGCATGGGGTCTCCCTTGAAGGTCATGGGGTTGCCGGCCAGCGGCCGGCACTACCGGGAAACGCGGGTGAACGGTACGGCGCTACAGCGAGCGCAGCGCGCGCTTGCGGATGTATGTATTGGCTGCGCTGTCGTGCGTTGACTGCCACCGTGCGCATACATCGCGCACCCATCCGGGCTGGCTCTTGCCTGCGTCGTTCAGCCAGTTGCCGACCGAGTCCTGCACATAGCGCTCGGGATCGTCAGCGAGGGCTTCCAGCAGGGGCAACGCGTGCTCGGGTTGCTGCTTGAACAGCGCAATGTGCGTGGCCCATACACCGCGCGGGCGAAGCGCCTCACAGGCGAAGCGGCGCTGATTCGGCGAGCGCTGCAGCGTCCAGGGTTGCAGCAGGGCAAGCGCTTCCAGCGGCTCGGCGACGATATCGCTGCGCAAGGCCAACCATGCCCATTCGCGCACACCGAAGTGCGCATCATCTGCCAGAGGACGCATGGCCTGCAGCTTGTCGGCCAATGCCGCCTGCGGGTCACTGCCAATCAGATAGCACGCCCATCCGCGCACGGTATCGGATGGATGCGCCTGCCTGCGCTGCACGTCGCCCTGCCCTGCCTCGCGCAGTAGCGCTGCGGCCAATGCCATGCGCTGGGTGATTCCCTTGCCTGCAGCGGCGCGCATGCGCTGCATGGATGCCTGGGGCAAGGTTGGTGCCACCGCCTGCAGCAGTGTGGCGAAATCCACTGCGAGGCACTCGGCCAGGTGCGTGCTGGATACGCTGCCCGCATTGAGTGCCTGCAGGCGTGCCGTACCGATGGTGCCGATCATGTGCCTGTTTCCTGGCCTGCGTCGGTGTGTCGCCAGACTTTTTCCAACAGCAGCGACAACTGCACCTGTTCGCTGGAATCAAGACCGTTGAACAGTCCGCCGATCCATTGTGTGTGCTGGTCGAACAGATCGCCGGCCAGGCGCTTGCCGCGCGCGGTCAGCACGATCTGCAGACGGCGGCCATCCTCGGCATCGTTGCGCCGCTGCAGCAGGCCATCACGCTGCAGGCCATCGAGCAACCCGCTGATGGTGGCGCGGGTGACGCCAGCGCGCTCGGCCAACGCGTGCGGAGGCAAGGTGCCGCCAGCCCCGTGCAGCAGGAACAGCACCACGAAGCGGCCTTCGCTGAGGCCGTGCGGCGCCAGGCGTGAAGCGCAGTCACGGTCGATCGCGCTGGACAAGGCCAGCAGCTGGAAGCACAGGCGCAGCTGGGCCAGGTGGGGATCGCCGCGACGGCCAGCCTCCTGGAGGAGAGCCGTGTGTTTTGCTTCAAGCATCCATCAAATCCATGATGATTAGGCGCCTTATTATATTTTCTAACCCGCAGGGCGCAAGTCCGGACCGGGCTGCCGCAGGGCATGACGCGGCGCCGCCCCGGGGCCTGGATGGGGTCGACAGGCGCCGGCAGCCAAAGCTGCGGTAGCATCGCGCCACGTCCCGCCAGGAGTTCCACGCATGTGCCGTGTCGTCCTGTTGTTGCTGACGCTGTTGCCGATGGCCGTAGTCGCTGCGCCACCACCGCTGCCATCGCCAGCCCGCATTGATGCCCAGGCGCAACGGCTGATGCAGGCCGCACACGCACGTGGCATGGCGCTGGCGGTGATCGACGCTGGCAAGGTGGTGCACGTGGCCGCCTATGGCGAGCGCAACGCCGCCGGCGAACCGCTGCGTACCGACACCGTGATGTACGCCGCTTCGCTGACCAAGATGGCCTTTGGCCACCTGGTCGCGCAGCTGGCACAGGACCAGGTGATCGCGCTGGACGCCGGCATTGCCACGTATCTGGACAAGCCATTGCCGGACTACCCCGTCGATACGAAGCACTACGCCGATTACAGCGTATTGGCCGGCGACGAACGCTGGCGCCGGCTCACCCCGCGCCTGCTGCTCAATCATGGCAGCGGCTTTGCCAACTTCGCGTTTCTGGAACCGGATGGCAGGCTGCAATTCCATTTCGATCCGGGCAGCCGCTACGGCTATTCCGGCGAAGGCTTGATCCTGCTGCAGTTCGTGCTCGAACGGGGGCGCCTTGGCCAGGACATCGGCGCGCTGATGCAGCGCCGCGTGTTCGACCGCTTCGGCATGCCCCGCACCAGCATGATGTGGCGCGAGGATTTCGCCACCAACCTGGCCGACGGCTGGACCGCCGATGGCACGCCCGAGCCGCATGACGAGCGCAGCCGGGTGCGGGCCGCCGGCTCGATGGATACCACCATCGCCGACATGGCCAACTTCGCAGCGGGCTATGTGCGCGGCGAAGGCCTTTCAGCGGCGATGCGGCAGGAGCTGGTACGTCCGCAGCTGCCGATCACCACGGCCAGCCAGTTTCCGACCCTGCAGGCGGAACTGCCGGTAGCGGAGCGGCGCAGGGACCTGGCAGCCGGCCTGGGCGTGGTCACCTTCCGCGGGCCGCAGGGGCCCGGCTTCTACAAGGGCGGCCACGATGACGCGGTGGGCAACACCCTGGTGTGCATCGAGCAGGGCCAGCGCTGCGTGGTGATGCTGGGCAACGATGTCCGCGCCGAGGCGGCGTTTCCGGCACTGGTGGCGTTCGTGCTGGGCGATACCGGAGTGCCGTGGGACTGGGAGTACGGCGCGGAGAAGGTGTTCGTGCGCTGACGCCATCCACGCATGGCGTGGATCTACTGGCGTGGACCCATGGGCATGGATTCATTGGCATGGACACATGGGTATGGACCCATTGGCGTGTGCCCATTGGCGGCAACACGCCACCCACAAAAAAACCCCGCCTTGCGGCGGGGTTTTTTCATTGCAGCAGTGCAGCGGACCTTAGAAGTCCATGCCGCCCATGCCACCCATGCCGCCCATGCCACCAGCGCCACCCATGGCCGGCTCGTCCTTCTTCGGAGCGTCGGCAACCATGGCTTCGGTGGTGATCATCAGGCCAGCGATCGAGGCTGCGTTCTGCAGCGCCGAACGGGTCACCTTGGTCGGGTCCAGGATGCCGAACTGCAGCATGTCGCCGAACTCGCCGGTGGCGGCGTTGTAGCCGAAGCTGCCGGTGCCTTCCTTGACCTTGTTGACGATGACCGACGGCTCTTCACCGGCGTTGGCAACGATTTCGCGCAGCGGGGCTTCCATCGCGCGCAGGGCGATCTGGATGCCGTGGTTCTGGTCTTCGTTGGCACCCTTCAGGCCAGCCAGTGCGGAGACCGCACGGACCAGGGCAACGCCGCCGCCCGGGACCACGCCTTCTTCAACGGCTGCACGGGTCGCGTGCAGGGCGTCGTCGACGCGATCCTTCTTTTCCTTCATTTCGATTTCGGTCGACGCGCCGACCTTGATCACTGCAACGCCACCGGCCAGCTTGGCCACGCGCTCCTGCAGCTTCTCGCGGTCGTAGTCCGAGGAGGTGTCTTCGATCTGGGTCTTGATCTGCGCAACGCGCGAATCGACCGCAGCCTTGTCACCCACGCCATCGATGATGGTGGTGTTTTCCTTGGAGACCTGCACCTTCTTGGCGCGGCCCAGGTCCTTGATGGTGGCCTTTTCCAGCGACAGGCCGACTTCCTCGGAGATCACGGTGCCGCCGGTCAGCACGGCCATGTCTTCCAGCATCGCCTTGCGACGGTCGCCGAAGCCCGGAGCCTTGACGGCCACGACCTTGACGATGCCGCGGATGGTGTTGACCACCAGGGTCGCCAGCGCTTCGCCTTCGACTTCCTCGGCAACGATCAGCAGCGGCTTGCCAGCCTTGGCGACGCCTTCCAGCACCGGCAGCAGGTCACGGACGTTGGAGATCTTCTTGTCGTGCAGCAGGATGTACGGGTCATCCAGGTCAGCGGTCTGCGACTGCTGGTTGTTGATGAAGTACGGGGACAGGTAGCCGCGGTCGAACTGCATGCCCTTGACCACGTCCAGCTCGTTGTCCAGGCCCGAGCCTTCTTCAACGGTGATCACGCCTTCCTTGCCGACTTCCTTCATCGCGTTGGCGATGATCTGGCCGATCGACTCGTCCGAGTTGGCCGAGATCGTGCCGACCTGGGCAATGGCCTTGTCGTCAGCGGTCGGCTTGGAGATGTTCTTCAGCTCGGCGACGGCAGCCACGACGGCCTTGTCGATACCGCGCTTGAGGTCCATCGGGTTCATGCCGGCAGCAACGGCCTTGGCGCCTTCGCGGATCAGGGCCTGGGCCAGCACGGTGGCGGTGGTGGTGCCGTCGCCGGCGTCGTCGTTGGTACGCGAGGCGACTTCCTTCACCATCTGCGCGCCCATGTTCTCGAACTTGTCAGCCAGTTCGATTTCCTTGGCGACGGACACGCCGTCCTTGGTGATGGTCGGGGCGCCGAAGCTCTTCTCGAGCACGACGTTGCGGCCCTTCGGGCCCAGGGTGGCCTTGACGGCATTGGCGAGAACGTTGACGCCGCGCACCATGCGCGAACGGGCGTCTTCACCGAAACGAATATCCTTGGCAGCCATTGCGTTTACCTCATTGGTAGCGCCGGGCCATGCCCGGCGGCTGGGTGTTGGAATCAGGGGATGAAGCAGGTCGCGCCGACGCTCAGCCGATGACGGCGAGCACGTCGTCTTCGCGCAGGACCTTGTACTCGACGCCTTCGCTCTTGTACGAGCTGCCGGCGTACTGGCCGTAGATGACCTTGTCACCGACCTTCAGCGACGGAGCGCGCACGTTGCCGTTGTCCAGCGGCTTGCCCGGGCCCACGGCCACGACTTCACCCTTGGTGGACTTTTCCTTGGCGGAGTCCGGGATCAGGATGCCACCGGCGGAAACTTCGTCGGCTTCGATCGGCTTGACCACAACGCGGTCGTGCAGCGGCTTGATGCTCATGTGGGACCTCTTAAGTTATTGATTGGTCTGAAAAAGTCCGGCGATGTTAGCACTCGCACCAGGCGACTGCCAGCAACGCGCGTGAAAAAGCCCGACAGGTCGGGAGCACGACAGAGATGGAGACCTCCGGAGGCCTTTCAAGGCCCGCCCCCGAAATTTTTCCCGGCGGCCCGGCGGCACTCCATCCCCGCGCGGACGCCTTTATAGGGATGCGTCGCGGCAAGCCAAGGGGGAATTGGCCACCATTTGGTGACCGCCGTCGCACTGTCAGATATCTGGCGTTCATTTACGACAAAGTGTCACCGGATCGGCTTTAGGGTGGCCCGGCATTCCCAATCACAAGGAGTAGTCGATGCGATTGCTGTCCCCGCTCGCCGCCGCCTGCCTGCTGGCCCTGGCTGCCGCGCCGGCCCAGGCCGAGGTCTTCATCAACGAACTGCACTACGACGACAGCACCGCTGCCGGTGACGTCGGCGAAGCCATCGAAGTGGTCGCCACCGCCGGCGAAGACCTGTCCGGCTACCGCCTGTACCTCTACAACGGCAGCAACCCGTCGGCCGCCACGGTCTACGCCAACAACGCGGTGCCGGCCGGAACCGCGGCCAGCTGCGGCAGCGCCACCCTGGCGGTGGTCACCTACCCCAGCAACGGCCTGCAGAACGGTGCCAACGACGGCATCGCCCTGGTCGACGCCAGCGGCAAGGTGGTCCAGTTCCTCAGCTACGAGGGCGCGATCACCGCTTCCGGTGGCCCCGCCGCCGGCATGACCAGCCAGAACATTCCGGTTGCCGAAACCAACAGCACCGCGGCGGGCACCTCGCTGCAGCTGACCGGCAGCGGCAGCCAGTACGCGCACTTCACCTGGGCCGAATCGGCCAGGCAGACCTTCGGCAGCTGCAACAACAACCAGACCTTCAGTGGCGGCGGTACCCCGGGCCCGAACACGCCGCCGTCGGTGTCCACCACCACGCCGGCACAGGGCAGCAGCACCTTCCCTGCCGCCGCCGACCTGGAAGTGGTATTCAGCGAGACGGTCAACCTCGCCAGCGGCGCCTTCGCACTGACCTGCGGCACTTCGGGCAGCGTGCCGCTGACCTGGCCGGCCAGCGGCAAGAGCGTGAAGCTGTCGACCAACACCGCGCTGGTCGCCGGTGAAGCCTGCCGCTTCGACATCCGTGCCGCACGCATCACCGATGCGCAGGGTGCCCGCCCGGCGACCGACAGCCGCATCGCCTTCACCGTGGCCACCACCACCGGCAATCCGGACCCGGGCAATCCCGGCGGACCGGCCGGTTACTACTCGAAGGTCAACACCAGCAGCCCCAGCCAGCTGCGCTGCTCGCTGCACGCCACCATCAAGGGCCACACCGCGTATCCGTACAGTGGCTCGGGCACCAGCACCTGGACCATCCTGGAAATCGCCGACGAAGATCCGAACAACAGTGGCCGGATCCTTGATGCCTACCGCAACCACAGCTTCGCCAAGGTGACCGACCGTGCAGGCAGTGGCGGTGGACTGAAGTACAACCGCGAGCACACCTGGCCGAACTCGCTGGGCTTTGCCAGCACCACCGGTGACAAGGGCCTGCCGTACGCGCCCTACACCGATACCCACATGCTGTACCTGACCGACGCACAGTGGAATGCCGACCGCGGCAACAAGCCGTTCGGCAAGTGCGATGCCAACTGCGGCGAGCGTGCCACCGAAGCCAACAACGGCCACGGCGGTGGCAGCGGTGGTTACCCGGGCAATTCGAACTGGGTACGTACACCGGATGGCAATGCCGGTACCTTCGAGGTGTGGGGCCATCGCAAGGGCGACATGGCACGCGCGGTGATGTACATGGCCATCCGCTATGAAGGTGGCAAGGATGCGGCCACCGGCCAGTCCGAACCGGACCTGGAACTGACCGACGACCGCAGCAAGATCGTCAAGACCAGCAGCTCGCCGGCCTACATGGGCCTGCTGTCGACCCTGATCGACTGGCACCTGTCCGATCCGCCGGATGCCGCCGAGCAGGCGCGTAATGACGTGATCTACTCGTTCCAGGGCAACCGCAACCCCTTCATCGACCACCCCGAGTGGGCCACCCCGGGCCTGTTCACCTCGGCCAAGCCGGCCACCTGCCAGCTGGCCAACTGACCGCGCAACGCTGCGGTTCACTGCCGTCGCCGGGCCCTGCCCCGGCGACGGCCCTATACTCGACGGTCATGTCGACCGTCGATCCCGTCCTGCTGCTGTTGACCACCTGCCCGGACCGGGCCAGTGCCGAGCGCATCGCGCATGCGCTGGTCGCCGAGCATCTGGCTGCCTGCGTGACCCGCCTGGACGGCGCTCAGTCGACCTACCGCTGGCAGGGTGAGGTCACCACCGACACCGAGCTGCAGCTGCTGGTGAAGACCACCGCAAGCCGTGTCGATGACGCCATCGCCCGGATCGTCGAACTGCATCCGTATGAACTCCCGGAGTGCATCGCGGTCGAAACCCGGGCCGGCCTGCCGGCGTATCTGGACTGGATCCGGGCACAGACCCGGGAGGACACTGATTGAAGACTCTGTTTGCGCGTGGCGCCGCCTTGTGCGCTCTGTTGTGGCTTTCATTGCCGGCCTTCGCGCTGGATGAGAAGGATCTGCTGCCGGTGGACCAGGCGTTCGCGCTGACCGCCAGCGCGCCCGAGCGTGGCCAGATCCAACTGCAGTTCAAGATCGCCCCGGGCTACTACCTGTATCGCCACCGCACCACGGTGAAGGCCGATCCGGCGTTCAACGCCGCTGCGCTGCAGATGCCCGCAGGCAAGAAGCACCACGACGATTTCTTTGGTGAGGTGGAGACCTACCGCGAGCGCCTGCAGGCCACCCTGCCCGGCGCGCCCACCGATGCCGCCGGCACCATCAGCCTGGAAGTGCGTTACCAGGGCTGCGCCGATGCTGGTGTGTGCTACCCGCCGCAGAAGCGCGTGGTGCAGGTGACCCTGCCCGGTGCAGGCGGTGCGGCGGCCACGCTGCCGACCGCACGCGCCACCGGCGCCAGTGCATTCAACAACCCGCTGGCCGGCGCCGGCAGTGGCGGTGGCCTGCGGCTGCCGGGCACCAGCAACAGCCAAGCACTGCCGCTGCCGTCGGATCAGGCATTCGGCTTCGATGCCATCACCAGCGATGGCAATACCCTGCTGCTGCGCTTCAGCCCGGCACCGGGCTATTACCTGTATCGCGACCGCACCTCGCTGAAGCTGGAAGGCAGCGCCGGGGTACTGGCCGACAAGCCGCGTTGGCCGGCGGCGCAGTCGCACCGCGACGAGCACTTCGGTGATGTGGCGGTCTATTTCAACCAGGTGGAAGTGCCGGTGCTGCTGCGCCGCAGCCGCGCCGAGGCGGTCGACAGCACGCTGGTGGTGACCTTCCAGGGTTGCCAGACCGATGGCATCTGCTACCCGCCGATGACCCGCCGGGTGAAGTTGTCGATCCCCGCCGGCAAGGCCAACGCCACCAGTGATGCACCTGCCGCACGCGACGAAGTGATTCGTTCGCTGCCGGCTTCGGCCACTGCCGGCACCCGCGAGGGCGCCAACGGCACACCGCTGCGCCTGCTTCCGACCGTGCCCAACGACGCGCCGGCCGCCACGGGTGGTGCCGACGCCAGCAACGGCTCGCGCGATGCCTTCGCCGCCGACGCGCAGCAGGACAATGCGCTGCGTACCAAGGCTCCGAGCCGCGTACCGAAAACCGACAGCTCGCTGCTGTGGGTACTGCTGCTGGCACTGGGCGGTGGCCTGGTGCTGAATCTGATGCCCTGCGTGCTGCCGATCCTGTCGCTGAAAGTGCTGAGCCTGGCGCAGAGCGGTGAAAGCGCCGAGCGCGCCCGCAGCCATGCCATGTGGTACACGCTGGGCGTGCTGGTCGCCTTCGCGGTGATCGGCGCGCTGATGGTCGGCCTGCGCATGCTCGGCAATGCGGTCGGCATCGGTTTCCAGCTGCAGCATCCCGGCGTGGTCGCGGCGTTGGCCTACATCATGTTCGCGGTGGGCCTGAGCCTGTCCGGCGTGTTCACCATGGGCGGCGGCATCGGCAACTTCGGCCAGTCGCTGGCGCGACGCAGTGGCCCGGCCGGCGATTTCTTCACCGGCGTGCTGGCCTGCGTGGTCGGCAGTGCCTGCGTGGGACCGTTCTTCGGCCCGGCGGTGGCCTATGCCTTCGTTGCACCGCCGGTGGCGGCGATGCTGGTGTTCCTGTTCCTCGGCCTGGGCCTGGCCCTGCCGTTCCTGCTGATCGGCTTCGTGCCGGCGCTGGCCCGTCGCCTGCCCAAGCCGGGCCAGTGGATGGAAACCCTCAAGCACGTGCTGGCCTTCCCGATGTACGCCGCCGCGTTGTGGCTGCTTTGGGTGCTGGGCAAGCAGCGCGGCGTGGATGGCATGGCGCTGGCGCTGGGTGGCCTGCTGCTGCTCACCGGCGGCCTGTGGCTGTTCGAGCGCAGCCGCTGGCGCAGCCAGCGCGCGGCCGGGCTGCTGGGCGTGCTGCTGGTGATCGCCGCGCTGGTGCCGGTGTGGGCGGTGACCCAGCTGGCACCGCCGGCACGTGCCGCGCAGGCGAGCAGCGAGAACGTGGTGGATTACTCGCCGCAGATGCTGGACCGCCTGCGCGCCGACAACCGCGTCGTGTTCGTCAACATGACCGCCGACTGGTGCGTGAGCTGCAAGGCCAACGAGCGCGCGGTGCTGTCGCGCCCGGAGTTCAAGGAACTGCTCAAGCGCACCAACGCGGTGTACATGCGTGGCGACTACACCAATGTCGACCCGCAGATCACCGCGTTCCTGGATGAGCACAAGGCCGTGGGCGTGCCGCTGTACGTGGTGTACGGCCCCGGCGCCCCGCCGACGGTGCTGCCGACCCTGCTGACGCAGGCGCTGGTGGAAGAAGCACTGCTGCGCACCGCGCGATGAAGTGGCAACGGCCAGCGCTGCTGTGGACAGCAGTGCTGGCTGCCGGTCTTGGCCTGTGGGCCGGCAACCGGCTGGCGCCGGAGCCGGCGACGGAAGCTGCAGCGCCTGTGGCAGTATCGCCGCCGGCGCTGCCGATGCTGCGGCCCGGTGATCCGCTGCCGGCGCTGGTGCTTGCCGATGCTGAAGGTCACGCGCTGGATATCCGCGAACGCTTCAAGGGCCACCCATTGCTGGTCAATGTGTGGGCCAGCTGGTGCGGCCCCTGCGTGGAAGAGATGCCCGAACTGGCCCGCTTTGCCGAGGGCCAGGGCGCGCACGGCGTGCAGGTGTTGGGCCTGGCACTGGATACGCCGGACGGCGTGCGTGATTTCCTGCAGCGAGTGCCGGTGGACTATCCCATCGTGCTCGATACCCCCGGCCCACGCGATGCCAGCGTGCAGTTGGGCAACGCGCAGGGTCTGCTGCCCTACAGCGTGTTGTTCGACGCACAGGGACGGATGATGAAGGCCAAGCTCGGACCGTTCGCGCACGGCGAAATCGAAGGCTGGGCGAAGTAGGGCTGCGCCCTGCACCTGCAGATGCTTTCAAGCAACAGCAACAGCAACCGCTACAGCTACAGCGGGCTTCCGTGGGATGGCGGGGCGGTGTCGGACTGCGGGGACGCCGCAAGTACGTCCTTGTAGGCTTGGCAGCCGCTTGCTCGTGTGCGCTGTCCTGCGCACACGGCAAGACCGGGGTTGGGCGTCCTGCCCAACCCGCCCGAGGCATGCCTCGGGCCCATGCCGCGGACACCCCGCACTCCGACACCGCCCCACCTCTGACAGATTTCCGGTGTCTGATGGATCCACCTCGTGCGTGGATGAATCTTCATCGGAATCGAATATCTCGACAATTGAAACGAAGAGCATCCACGCGTGGCGTGGATCTACGTGTCGACCAAGGTCGACACCCACCAAGAGCATCACAGAACGCCGTCCCGACAGGTCGCGGACAACTGTCGAAGGCGGGGTGGGTCCGGTTGCGGGGGTGTAAGCGCCATGGATGGCGCGCCCAAGCCTTATCTGATTGGAATCTGGCACCGTAGGTGTCGAGAGCCGGCGTGGGCCGCCGTGTAAGCCTGGATCTCGACGATCGCCATGGAGCTTGGCGCCCACGCCGGAATCTCCCTTGATCCGCCCGAACAGTTGCTGGAGCTGACACTCGCAG